>NZ_JAGXTQ010000009.1:0-93509 GCF_018334135.1 Pseudoalteromonas sp. BDTF-M6 | reverse complement strand
TTGAGAAAGTTTAAAGTTTCTTAAAACCCAGTTTTACTTGACTCCCTGAGTCGCTAGCGCCTCGCTATGCGTTGCTGCCTGCCGTCTCAGTGGGGTCGCATTATAGGGAGATTCGATTTCGACGCAACCCCTTTTTTAAAGAAAATTGCTAAAAATGGATCGTTTGGACAAAAATAAAACGATAACAGCTGTATTTAACAGTTAACGATCTAATTTAGATCTTAATTGTTACATTTAAACTGTGAAACCAGTAGGAAAGGAATACTTATATAGCTGTATATATAGAAGTGAGATGTTTTATTTTGGCCATATAAAGAAAAAGCCGAGCATAAGCTCGGCTTTTTGTGTCTTTTTAAGACTTACTCTGCAGACTGCGCGTCTTCTTGAACTTCTTCAGTCGCAACTGGGCGATCTACTAGTTCAATGTAAGCCATTGGTGCGTTGTCACCAGCACGGAAACCACACTTCAAAATACGAGTGTAGCCACCAGGACGGCTTTCGTAGCGAGGACCAATCTCGCTGAACAACTTACCAACAACTTCTTTATCACGCGTGCGAGCAAACGCTAAACGACGGTTTGCAACGCTATCAGTCTTAGCCAGTGTGATTAAAGGTTCAATTACACGGCGCAGCTCTTTCGCTTTAGGCAATGTTGTTTTGATGATTTCGTGCTTCACCAAAGAACCAGCCATATTGCTGAACATCGCTTTGCGATGGCTGCTGTTACGGTTTAATTGACGACCACTCTTACGATGGCGCATGACCCTATCCTTCTAACTAAACTAAATATAGTGATCTAGATTACTCAGCTAGGCTTGCTGGCGGCCAGTTTTCTAGGCGCATGCCTAGAGAAAGACCACGTGATGCAAGCACGTCTTTGATCTCAGTTAGAGACTTCTTACCTAAGTTAGGTGTCTTAAGAAGCTCAACTTCGGTACGCTGTACTAAATCACCGATATATTGAATTTGCTCGGCTTTCAAGCAGTTTGCTGAACGAACTGTTAGCTCAAGATCATCAACTGGACGAAGCAGAATAGGATCGAATTCTGGCTTCTCTTCTTTCTCTTCTGGCTCAGAAACATCACGTAAGTCTACGAATGCTTCTAGTTGCTCAGCAAGAATAGTCGACGCACGGCGGATCGCTTCTTCAGGATCTAAGGTGCCGTTCGTTTCCATATCAATGATTAGCTTGTCTAAGTCAGTACGTTGTTCAACACGTGCTGATTCAACCGAGTACGCAATACGCTCAACCGGACTGAATGATGCATCAAGCAACAGACGGCCGATTGGACGCTCATCGTCTTCAGAGGATACGCGGCTAGACGCTGGTACATAACCACGACCACGCTCAACACGAATACGCATGCTGATCTCGCTGTTATTTGTCGTTAGGTGACAAATTACGTGATCAGGGTTAGCGATTGTTACGTCGCCATCGTGCTGAATATCTGCCGCAGTCACAGGGCCTACACCAGATTTAGTCAGGGTCAGAAAAACTTCATCTTTGCCTTCGATATTTACTGCCAACCCTTTCAGGTTTAGCAGGATTTCAATGATGTCTTCTTGTACGCCTTCTTTCGCGCTGTACTCATGTAAAACGCCATCAATTTCTACCTCGGTAACTGCACATCCAGGCATAGATGACAACAGAATACGACGTAGTGCGTTTCCTAGAGTGTGACCAAAACCACGCTCAAGCGGCTCAAGAACCACTTTTGAACGAGTTGGGTTGATAGCGTCGATATCGACTAACCTTGGTTTTAGGAATTCGGTTACAGAACCCTGCATTTTATCCTCTCTTAACTCTTAACTTTACTTCGAGTAAAGTTCGACGATTAGTTGTTCGTTAATGTCCGCAGACAGATCAGAACGCTCAGGTAGGCGCTTGAAAGTACCTTCCATTTTCTTACCGTCAACTTCAACCCAAGTTGGCTTTTCACGTTGCTCAGCCAATTCTAGAGCTGCTACGATACGCGCTTGTTTCTTCGACTTCTCACGGATTTCTACCTGATCTTCAGGAGTAACGTTGAAAGAAGGAATGTTAACAACACGACCATTAACCATAATCGCTTTGTGGCTTACTAGCTGACGTGCTTCAGCACGTGTGCTTGCAAAACCCATGCGATATACAACATTGTCTAGACGTTGCTCTAGAAGCTGAAGTAGGTTTTCACCTGTGTTGCCTTTAAGGCGAGCAGCTTCTTTGTAGTAATTACGGAATTGCTTCTCAAGGATGCCGTACATACGACGAACCTTTTGCTTTTCACGTAGCTGTAGACCGTAGTCAGATAGACGACCTTTACGGGCGCCGTGCTGACCTGGTGCGTTCTCTAGCTTACACTTAGAGTCGATAGCTCGTACGCCGCTCTTAAGGAACAGGTCAGTACCTTCACGACGACTTAGCTTGAGCTTAGGGCCCAAATATCTTGCCATGTTCTTTCTCCTAACCTATTGTTATACGCGACGTTTCTTCGGTGGACGACAACCATTATGAGGGATTGGCGTCACGTCAGTGATGTTGGTGATACGGAAACCAGCAGCGTTCAATGCACGTACAGCAGACTCACGGCCTGGACCTGGACCTTTAATGAAAACTTCTAGGTTCTTTAAACCGTATTCTTGAGCAGCAGTACCTGCACGCTCTGCAGCTACCTGAGCAGCGAATGGAGTAGATTTACGTGAACCACGGAAACCTGAACCACCGGCAGTTGCCCATGAAAGTGCATTACCTTGACGGTCTGTAATAGTAACAATAGTGTTGTTGAAAGAAGCATGAACGTGAGCCATACCATCAGCAACTTGTTTTTTTACCTTCTTACGACGAATTGGTGCTTTAGCCATAACTTACCCCACCTTATTTCTTGATAGGCTTGCGAGGACCCTTACGAGTACGCGCGTTAGTCTTAGTACGCTGACCACGTAGTGGTAGCGAACGACGGTGACGTAAGCCACGGAAGCAACCAAGGTCCATAAGACGCTTGATGTTCAAAGTAACTTCACGACGAAGATCACCTTCTACAGTGTACTTGCCAACTTCTTCACGAAGTACGTCAAGTGTTTCGTCAGAAAGTTCACCGATTTTTGTGGTCTCGGCGATACCAGTCGCAGCTAAGATCGCCTTAGCGCGAGTTTTACCTACACCATAAATTGAAGTTAAACCAATAACCGCATGTTTATGATCAGGAACGTTAATGCCAGCTATACGGGCCACTAACACATCTCCTATTTTAAAGTTTGGTAATCATCTTCTTGAAAAGCCCGTAAGGATACTCAAGCGATAACCAAACCAATATGAAAAACACAGGCCGAGTAGGATACTCAGCCTGCATGACTGTTTAATTAGCCTTGCCTTTGCTTGTGCTTAGGCTCACTGCAGATCACACGTACTACACCAGCACGCTTGATTACTTTGCAGTTACGGCAGATTTTCTTAACGGAAGCACGTACTTTCATTACTCAACTCCGTAAACCAACCTTAGCGGCCGTAGCCTTTAAGGTTTGCTTTTTTCAGCACAGAATCATACTGATGTGACATCAGATGGGTCTGTACTTGTGCCATAAAGTCCATGATCACAACAACGATAATCAAAATTGATGTACCGCCGAAGTAGAATGGCGTTTGCCATGCCATGGTCATAAACTCGGGCACCAGACAGATAAAGGTAATATACAAGGCACCTGCCAATGTCAGGCGTGTCATTACTTTATCAATGTATTTCGATGTCTGCTCACCTGGACGAATACCTGGAATAAATGCACCAGACTTTTTCAGGTTATCTGCAGTTTCACGCGGGTTGAACACCAACGCAGTATAGAAAAAGCAGAAAAAGATAATAGCCGCTGCCAAGACCATCGCATACAGAGGCTGACCTGGAGTCAACGCTGTTGAGATAGCTTGTAACACGTCAGCTACAGGACCTTCACCCTGGCCGAACCAGCTTGCAATTGTACCAGGGAACAGAATGATACTACTAGCAAAGATTGGTGGAATAACCCCAGCCATGTTCACTTTTAACGGCAAGTGAGTGCTTTGAGCAGCGTACACTTGACGACCTTGTTGGCGCTTCGCGTAGTTAACAACGATACGACGTTGACCACGTTCGAAGAATACCACCAAGTAAGTAACGGCAAAGACGATTACCGCAATCAATACAAGTACCAAAATGTTCAATTCACCTTGGCGCGCCATTTCGGCTGTCGAACCAATAGCAGACGGCAGGTTAGCTACGATACCAACAAAAATCAGTACTGAGATACCGTTACCGATACCACGTTCTGTAATTTGTTCGCCCAACCACATGAGGAACATACAGCCGGTTACTAAGCTCACCACAGCGGTGAAATAGAAACCAAAGCCAGGGTTAACAACTAACCCTTCCATCATGTTCGGTAAGCCGGTGGCAATACCGATTGATTGGAATGTAGCAAGCACGAGCGTACCATAACGCGTGTACTGGCTAATTTTCTTACGCCCAGCCTCACCCTCTTTTTTCAGCTCTATCATCGCAGGATGTATGTGCGTTAATAGTTGCATGATAATCGAGGCCGAGATGTACGGCATAATACCCAGTGCAAGCACTGAAGCACGCTCAAGCGCACCACCACTGAACATGTTGAACATCTCAACAATGGTGCCCTTTTGTTGCTCGAAGAATTCGGCAAGTACAGCGGCGTCAATCCCAGGGATCGGCACGAATGAACCTAGACGGTAAATGATGATAGCTCCGAGAACAAATAGTAAACGACGCTTCAACTCCGCAAGCCCACTTTGTGCACTTTGCATATTTTGACCTGGTTTAGCCATAAAGTACTTCCTTACTCTTCTACCTTGCCTCCGGCAGCTTCAATCGCCGCACGAGCACCTTGAGTCACTTTAAGACCTTTAACGGTAACCGCGCGAGAAACTTCGCCAGATTTAACTACTTTAACGAACTGGATGTTCTTCTTAACCAGACCAGCTGCTTGTAACGCGTTTAGATCTACCACATCGCCTTCAACTTTAGCGATTTCGAATAGATTTACTTCAGTAGACGCAAGCGACTTACGTGAAGTGAAACCAAACTTAGGTAGACGACGTTGCATAGGCATTTGACCGCCTTCAAAACCAACGCGTACTTTACCGCCTGAACGTGATTTCTGACCTTTGTGACCACGGCCACCAGTTTTACCTAGACCAGAACCAATACCACGACCAAGACGTTTCTTAGGTGTTTTAGAACCCGCAGCAGGAGAAAGTGTATTCAAGTTCATCGAATTACCCCTCAACCTTAACCATGTAAGAAACTTGGTTGATCATACCACGTACTGAAGGCGTATCTTCTAGCTCTACAGTGTGGTTGATGCGACGTAAACCAAGGCCACGTAATGTAGCTTTATGCTTCGGTAAACGACCGATAGAGCTACGTACTTGAGTTACTTTTACTGTGTTTGCCATGGTGTCTTACCCCAAAATCTCATCAACGCTAAGACCACGTTTCGCAGCAACTGCTTCTGGAGACTTCATGTTCTCAAGAGCAGCGATTGTTGCGCGTACAACGTTGATCGGGTTAGTCGAACCGTAAGCCTTTGATAATACGTTCTGTACACCAGCTACTTCTAGTACTGCACGCATCGCACCACCGGCGATGATACCTGTACCTTCAGATGCAGGCTGCATGTACACTTTAGAACCAGCGTGACGACCCTTGATAGGGTGCTGAAGTGTATTACCTTTAAGGTCTACGTTGATCATGTTGCGACGTGCTTTTTCCATTGCTTTTTGAATAGCAGCAGGAACTTCACGTGCTTTACCATAACCAAAACCTACTTTACCTGCGCCGTCACCAACTACTGTTAGTGCAGTGAAGCTAAAGATACGACCACCTTTAACCACTTTAGACACACGGTTTACCGCGATTAGCTTTTCAGCCAAATCAGGCTGTTGTTGCTTTGCTTCTACGTTAGCCATTGTCTACTCCTAGAATTGCAAACCGGCTTCACGCGCTGCATCAGCAAGCGCCTTCACACGGCCGTGATATTTAAAGCCACTGCGGTCAAAAGCGATGCTTGCGCTAACGCCTTTTTCAGCCGCACGTTCGGCAACTGCTTTACCCACTGCTTGCGCAGCTTCGATGTTGCCTGTGCCTTTAACTGTTTCAGCAATTGCTTTTTCAACAGTAGAAGCAGCAGCCAGTACAGTACCCTCAGCGCTAATTACCTGAGCGTAAATGTGACGTGGCGTGCGGTGGATAACAAGACGAGTTTTGCCTTGTTCAATAAAATTTCTACGGGTGCGCTTAGCACGACGTAGACGAGCTGTTTTCTTATCCATCGTCTTACCTTACTTCTTCTTAGCCTCTTTACGACGCACGTGTTCGTCAGCATAACGTACACCTTTACCTTTATAAGGCTCTGGCTCACGGTATGAACGAATGTTCGCAGCAGTTTGACCAACTAGCTGCTTGTCTGCGCCCTTAACAACGATCTCAGTTTGACTTGGAGCTTCAATAGTGACGCCCGCTGGGATCTCGAAGTTTACTGGGTGTGAGAAACCTAGAGTTAGATCTAGTACGTTACCCTTTACCGCAGCACGGTAACCAACACCTACAAGCTGTAGCTTCTTCTCGTAACCGTCGTTCACACCAACAATCATGTTGTTGATAAGTGCACGAGCAGTACCAGCTTGAGCCCAAGCGTTAGCAACGCCTTCAACTGGGGTCGTTTTGATTACGTTTTCTTCGAATGAAACTTCAACAGCCTCGTGGATCGTACGGCTAAGTTCACCGTTCTTACCTTTAACTGTGATGTCCTGGCCTTTTAGCGTGATTTCTACACCGGCAGGAACATTAATAGGTGCCTTTGCTATACGCGACATAGTCCCCTCCGATTACGCTACAAAGCCAATGATTTCACCGCCAACGCCAGCACTACGTGCGGCACGGTCAGTCATTAGGCCTTTAGAAGTTGATACGATAGCGATACCTAGACCACCCATTACCTTTGGTAATTCGTCACGCTTCTTATAGATGCGTAGACCAGGGCGGCTAACACGCTGGATGTTTTCGATTACAGCTTTGCCTTCGAAGTACTTAAGTTCGATAGCAAGCTCAGGCATAGCACCTTCAGTTACAGAGTAACCAGATACATAACCTTCGTCAGTTAGCACTTTAGCAACTGCTACTTTCAGCTTTGAAGATGGCATTGAAACAGAAACCTTCTTCGCAGTCTGGCCGTTACGGATACGTGTGAACAAATCCGCAATAGGATCTTGCAAGCTCATTGTCTTACTCCCGTGATTCTATTACCAACTAGCCTTTTTAAGGCCAGGAACTTCACCGCGCATAGCAGCTTCGCGTAACTTGATACGGCTTAGGCCGAACTTACGAAGATAACCATGTGGGCGGCCCGTGATGTTACAACGATTACGTTGACGTGCAGGGCTAGAATCACGCGGTAGACTCTGAAGCTTCAGAACCGCGTCCCAACGCTCTTCATCTGATGAATTAACATCGCTGATGATAGCTTTAAGAGCTGCACGCTTTTCAGCGTACTGTGCTACTAACTTAGTGCGCTTTGCTTCGCGCGCTTTCATTGAATTCTTTGCCATAACCCTACCCTTATTTCTTGAATGGGAAGTTAAACGCTTCTAACAACGCACGGCCTTCATCATTCGTTTTCGCAGAAGTTGTGATAGTGATATCAAGACCACGAACGCGATCTACTTTATCATAATCAATTTCTGGGAAGATGATTTGCTCACGTACGCCCATGCTGTAGTTACCGCGACCGTCAAAAGACTTAGCGCTTACACCACGGAAATCGCGAATACGCGGGATAGCGATTGAAACCAAACGCTCAAAAAAGTCCCACATACGCTCGCCACGTAGGGTTACTTTACAACCAATTGGGTAACCTTCACGAATCTTAAAGCCTGCAACTGACTTGCGAGCTTTAGTGATTAGAGGCTTCTGACCAGAGATTGCTTCTAGATCAGCAACAGCGTTTTCTAGAATTTTCTTGTCAGCTAGGGCTTCGCCCACACCCATGTTTAATGTGATCTTTTCGATCTGAGGGACTTGCATGACAGAGCTGTAACCAAACTTCTGTTGAAGTTCTGCTACTACTTTGTCTTTATATACTTCATGCAGTTTCGCCATCTTCTACTCCAACTATTAAATAGTTTTACCAGTAGATTTGAAGATACGCACTTTCTTGCCATCTTCAAACTTGAAACCCACACGATCTGCTTTACCCGTTTCCGAGTTGTAGATCGCAACGTTTGATACGTCGATAGACGCTTCTTTCTCAACAATACCGCCAGCTTGGTTCAACTGAGGAACAGGCTTTTGGTGCTTCTTGATAAGGTTTACGCCTTCAACAAATACTCGACCAGTTTCAGTTACAACTGAAAGCACTTTACCGCGCTTACCTTTGTCTTTACCGGCTAGTACGATTACTTCGTCATCACGACGGATTTTTGCTGCCATGATCGACTCCTTATAGTACTTCTGGTGCTAGTGAAACGATCTTCATGAACTTTTCAGTACGAAGTTCACGAGTCACAGGGCCGAAGATACGAGTTCCGATTGGCTGTAGGTTATCGTTAAGGATAACTGCAGCATTGCTATCGAAACGGATCAAAGAACCGTCTGGACGACGAACGCCTTTTTTGGTACGCACAACAACAGCGTTTTTAACATCACCTTTTTTAACTTTGCCGCGTGGAATCGCTTCCTTCACAGCAACTTTAATGATGTCACCAACCGATGCGTAACGACGGTGTGAACCGCCAAGGACTTTAATACACTGCACTTTGCGAGCGCCGCTGTTATCAGCAACGTCCAGCTGAGTTTGCATTTGGATCATTTTAGATGCTCCGGTGTAGTTACAAACAGCCTAAATTTCTTTAAAAATTAAGGCATTAAATATCGTTTCCGCTCAAATATCAGGCAACTTTAAGGTCACACGACGTCTGAGGGCGGGCAATTGTATCAGTAATGACGCACAAAAGGTAGGCTAATTTTTAATTAATTTCCCGGCCAAGGGGCTGTATCTACACGCATATTCACCTGCGGAAAAGACCCTTATACCGGCCACTTTCTTGTTGTTGTCATCGAATTGCACCAAGGTTCAATTGGTTACAAAACAAACAGGGCGCTTAATGCGCCCTTTTGCTGAATATTGATATGGGGTCAATTAACCACCAAACAAGCCTTTGAGTTTATCTTTTACCTTGTCTTTAACTTTTTCTTTGGCTTCTTCTTTGGCCGCGTCGGCCACGTCTAGCTTAATGCCGACATCATGGAAGGGGCCCTTGATACGCATCGGAATTTTAAAGCCGGTGCTCTCGTCCGTGGTACCCTGGCCTTCGATGGAATCTACAATACCGGTAACCAAACGATAATTCACCTTGGTCGCCGGTAAGTCCACCTCACCTTCACCCGTGATACGAATAAGCGGGCTCTGCAAAGACAAGTCCGAGTTGGTTCCCACACCATTGGTAAACGTCATGCTGCCGGTGAGGGCGGTAAAGTCGGTTTTTTGCGACTCGTCATAGCCGGTATTTAAACCATCGGCCAGCGCTGCGGTATTACCCTTGATCAATTCCTTGGCTTTACGCACCAGCTCGGCCACATTGGCGCCTTTAACCGCACCGTCGGCAAAATTAAAGCTCAGTTTACCGGCTAGGGCATTCACAAAGTCTTTTTGACTTTGACCGCGTGTGCTCAACTGCCAATCAAGAGAGCCCTTACCCATCAGCTTATCGAACTTGGCCGCATCGGTCAGTAATGGCTCGGCATCGATACCGGCCAGGCTAAAGTTAGTATTGAGCTGATACGGCGTCTGCTTAGCATTGAGCATTACAGTGCCCTTACCCTGACCTTCATAGGCCACGAACTTATCCATGCTTAAATTCGCCACGGCATTTTGCAGTTTCAGCGTGAACTGGTTTTCACCTAGGGTAATATCCCGCGCCTTTAAGCCGCTTGAGCGCACAACCACGTTGGCATCCAGGCTGTTTAATGCCGATAGGTCCATCTTGGTATCATCCCAAACAATGGGCTCGGCCTTGGCATCATCGGCCGGCTTTTCGGCAGGAGTCTCTGTCGGCTCGGGAAGATAAGGGTTTAAGTCCAGCATGCCCAGATCTACATTGGCATTGACCGCCAAACGCTCACCCAGGTTAATGGTGCTCATCCCTTCAATGGCAAGCTCATCCAGCTTGGCCACAAGTTTATTAATGGTGAAGGATTGTCCTTGCAATTGCATGGCGCCATCGACGCTAAAGGCATTAAAGGCGTTATCCTTGGCATTAAGGTCAACGCCCTGCCACTTGGCGATGTCTTTGACCGAATCACCATCAAGGTGCAAGGTACCGCTAATATTTTGACCCTGCTCGGCGATTTGTCCCTTGAATTCAACATTAACCAGTTTAGAGTCAACCGATTTGGTTACCGCAAATGGCCGCCCTTCAATGGCCTTAATGGGGTTATCGACCACCACATCCAGGTTAAAGCGTTGCGTCATATAGGTAATGCCGCCCTTCAGCTCAAGCGGTTTACGCAATGATTCCAACAATACCGCCAGTTCCAGATCAGATATTTGCTGCTTGGCGCCGGTTTGGCCATCAAGGTAGGTAAATTGACCGCCATAGATGGCCACCTCACCAAGTTCGACATCAAAGCTTTCGGGAAGCGTAATCTGCCCAGACTTCGTTTGCTCTGGTTGCTGCTCGGCCACCTTGTCGAACAACTGCCAGTTGCCCTTGCCTTGTGCATTGGTCTCCAGCAAGATATCCGGCTCGCGAATAACGAATTTATCCAACTTCACCTCACCGGAGAAGAGTGAGCTCCAGGGGATATGCACATCAAGCTGCTTCATGGTCGCCATATTGGCGCGCGAGCCGTCGGCCATATTACTGAAGCTGACATCATTGAGCTCCAGGCGCAGCGACGGGAAAATCGCTAAGTCTTTATCGCCGGCTATGGTCAGAGTACGGCCAGTGGTTTTCTCCACCTCTTCGGACACCTTAGTGAAAATGGCATCGACGGGGATAAAAAATGGAATCGCGATCAACAAGCCGATGATCACAACAATAATAATACCTAATACCTTGGCAAGGGTTTTCATGCTTAACCTCGTCCTTTTTAGAAAACACTATTTGGTTTATCGCCTTTTAGCATAACCTATTGGCTATAAAAGTGTAATTGTAGTCAAGATGGATGAATATATGATGATAGTTGCACCACTAATCAACAAGCAATACGCCGTTTGCTTACTCCCTGTACCTCAGCCCTTAGGTGCTGGGCGTTAATTACACAAATGTCAATATTGCAACAAAACTCAATCTCAGTATGATGCACAGCCCCGTTATTGACGGGCTGTAATGTATCAAGCGGAGCTGTAGTACCTAGCATGAAGAAGTTGCTTATCTCGCCATCAAAAATGGCGCTGGCAGAACAAGAAAGTCAGATTTATCAGAATATCCTCAAACAGGCGGCGGACATCAGTCTTAACCTGATGGCGGTAAAAGTAGAGAACCACCCTGAAGACTTTCTCGGCTGGGCCTATGAGCTGCTTGATGTGGTCACCGAGCGCCTCAACTTCGATTTACTAGAGCCAACGCAACTGCCCACGGTCAAAAAACTACAAGCCCAGCTAAAGGACGCGATTAGCTTTTTACAGCTAAAAACCCTGCGCATCGCCCCTTGGCCGGTGATCTGTGCGTATCTGGATCAGAATAAGGAACGCGTACTGTTAGATGAGCACCTGAGTTTAGCCGAGCATATCGCCAGCATTAAAGCGACGCCGTTACAGGAAATGAGTAAGGAAGATCGCCTAGCCTTTGTCGGCAAACACACCGCCGCTCATGACCCTGCGGTTTATCGCTTTGATGTGGAGTTCTTCGCCGGCATCAAAAACAACAAGGCCTTTGCGCAAATTCTTGACGACCAACCGCAGGCGGTCGAGGCAGCCCTGGCGCATATCCCACTTACCGACGAAGTCAGCCTTGAGCATTACCAGGCCTTTGTGCTTGCTTATCTGCAACTCTTTAGCGGCAGCGATGACAAGCCAACCCTGGCACCGGCCACCCGCCTATTGGCGATGCGCCGCCCCGATGTGTTCACGCCCATTACCAATGCCAAAAGTGATACCCTATGCGCAGCATTGAATGTGGCCAGGTTGAATAACCGCGATTTCGAACGCTACTGGCAAGACATAGTTTGCACCCTGGCCCGTCAGCCCTGGTTCGCCATGGCGCAAGGGGATAATGAGCAGGAACAGCGCCTGGCCGAAATTAAGGCCCTGCTTCCGTGCCTGTTCTACTACTTCGATAAAAACGCCATGGAGCAATCCAACTACTTTAAGCTGTTACACAAGCCTAAGGCGAGCCCGGCCAGCGCCAACAGCACGGCGAGAAAGCGCTCAAAAGAGTCGGCGGCCCTGCTGGTCGACCGCGCCCTGGCCGAAGAAGGCATGCCCGAGCATATTCGCGCTAAGCGTGATTCGATTATCAGTGAAGTGGAAAAAGGCCGCAGTGTGGCGGATACCATTAGCTTGATGCGGGCTATTTTTGGGTAACAGTTAGTTATTTGTCGGTGCGCCAACGGGCGCATCATTTGTAGGTCAGGTTTCAACCTGACAACCTTACATACGCTGTTAGATCTTGTCGCGTTGGCGACGACAACCAAAGAGGGAGTGATTCGACTCCCTCTTTGGAAACTCCGCGAACCCGTGATTCGCTAATGCTTACGAACTCAGCGTTTTGTTAAACGTTCCGCTTTGCTTTCAACACGGTTTAACGAGGTGTCCTACCTCGGTAAACCTAGCTCGATATCCCTATCTCGCTGTCTCGAGCACACTCCACAACAAAAGCCGATTTCTCCAGCGCGAATCAAAACGGGAGATCGCTCCCTGTGAATCTTGAGATTTCCGATAGGACGCTAAGCACCAATAGCGGACGGTGAACGCCGGGCTCAACGGCCGGAGGTTATTGGCACCTTGTTAGGTGCATCTATGATTTGGGGCGGGTAAGCATTACGAATAGTCCAAGAATGATATCGCCAAAAACCCATAGACCTATGATCATTGCCGCACCCAAACCCGTTCCAATTGCAGCACCTGCTTGTTCGGCTGTACTACCTGCAGTTTGAATAGTCTCGCTCGCTGCTCCCATGCCTGCAACAAGCCACCACCCCATAAGTAAATTAAATACAATGAACGTATATTTGATGATTTTGCCAAAAAATCCTCGTTTTGGCTTTCTTAGCTGAACCCCACATTTTGCGCAATTTAATGCAGAATCACTTACGTCAGCTGAACATTCAGGGCATGCGATTAGTGCCATTTAACTTCTCCTTTTTAATGAAATTATTTAACTTCTAAAACTTTCTTTACAAAGCACGAGGACTTTACTGCTTGTGAATGCATAAAGCCCATATTGAAGTTAGGATATCTTTTCTTACTTCCGTGTTTGACAACTTCATAGATAGTTCGATTGTTACTATCTATTTCAGTGCCACTCTTTGCAAAATGGTTACATTCAATTTGAATATCTTTAACATCAACATCATTGTTGTTTGTAATAATGAAGTCAACTTCCATAATTGAACCAAAGGCTTCTTTAGTCCATGTGTATTCCAAATCCATGTTTTCCTCTAGAGGCACTTTTTCGACCGCAAGAATTTCAGTATTTTTTCTCTTTGGCGAGTTAGCAATGCCAATCACTATCAAAGCTATAAAAAATATTCCGACCCAGTGGATAATACTGAGTTTCTTAATTCTTTTTCCACAACCCGGGCATTTTTTGGCCGATTTTGAAACACTCTTATTGCAGCCTGTACATTGAGTAAATAAGCTTTCACTGCCCATATATTATCCTTTCTCGAATTAAGTCCTACACATAACGCTTGCCTAACCGGCGTAAATTAGCGACGAAGGAGCGCAGCCTGCTGTTTTGCGTCCTTTGGTTTAGGCACTTGTTATATTTTAATACAACCCATAAGAGAACTCAGAATGAATTGCTTCAAGATAATCCTGTCTTAACTTTGGGTCAACATCCCACCAATTCAGCTCTTCTGTAGTAGCATCCATTATATTTTTTAATGCGGCATTGGTTTTGGGACCAAAATACATACTATTTAAAGTACTAACAGCTAAGAATTCAGAGTTTAGATCTGAAATTATTTTACGAGTTTTAATCCATTCGCTCGACTTTCCAACCCCTTTTTCTCCATAACTTAAATCAATACCATAAGCTATGTAGTTAACTGAAATGTAATCAACTTTATTTAATATCAAAGCAGTTCTTTCTATTAACTTTACCCGTTGGTCCATTACTTTTTGGTTTAAGTTAATCTTCGTTGTTGTTTCCCAAAGTAACTTTTCATTTTTAGTAGATAAATTTGAACTAATTAGCGATCCCGCTACTGCCAGCCCGCCACCTAAGACTATTAATAATACTTCCCGTAAAAATGATTTTGTTTTTTCCGAGGGCAAAATTGACTCCATGATTGATAAAAATATAACAATTTAATATCGAGCGATTGGGTCGTTTTTCTGCCGCAATCTGTCTCGTTTTTGTCCTATGACCATTGATAACAGATTTAGTAAGTGCATACCAGCATTGAAGTTACGCTACATTGCTCGAAACGTGGACACGACAAAAACGACCCATTGGGTCGTTTTCCTGACTATGGGAGAAACTCAACGATTATGGATGTATACACAGTGATTTCGGTTGAAGGATGAGCATCAGCTATTCGCTCTAATCGAACTTACAGTTTGCGTTAACCTAAATTGAAACACAGATGTATCAGCTAAATCCCGTTAAAATTCGCGCTGAAGAAATCGGCTTTTGCTGCGAAGCGTGGCTAAGACAGCGAGGCATGGATGCCGAGCTAGATTTATCGGCACAGGGATGTGCCGTTAAATCGCGTCGCAGCCTAAGCGTAGCGCCTAGCAAAAACCTGAGTTCGGAAGCATGTGCGAATTACGGGCGCCTTGGGGTTCATAGGGGTGGTTGGCGTAAACCACCCCTATGGCGCTGTCGCCGCCGCGACAAAATCTAACCATAAAAATCGAAGTCGACGACCCGGCAAAGCCAATTCAAAGCCCATGCTTAAAATATGTGCAAAAGCATAAAATATGCACCACCAGAGTGCATCCGCACTCCCCCGCCCACCAGCCAACACAGCTCAAAATACCAACAAGCATCTGAAAAATAGTAACTTTTAAAAAATATTCCGTTATTGGCACACGCCTTGCCAACTAAGTATTCAACACAGCGTTACTACAGGAATGAGAAAATGAACAAAAAGAAATACGCGCCGGTGCTGGCTTTGTTGGCACTGTCCCTTACCCCACTGGCCAGCCAGGCGGAAGTCACCGCCAACGTCGCCGCCAGTTCTAACTATTATTGGCGCGGTGTTACCCAGTCGGACGATGGGGCGGCGGTATCCGGTGGCATCGACTACGCCTCCGACACCGGCTTTTATGCCGGCACCTGGCTGTCTAATATCGATTTCGGCGATGCCGCCAGCACCAGCTATGAAATGGACTTGTACGCAGGCTTCGCCGGTTCGGTCGACGACATAGGCTACGATGTCGGCTATATCTATTACGCCTATCCGGATGCCGAGGGAGATATTGGTTTTGGTGAGATCTATGGATCGGTGAGCTGGCAATGGCTCAGCGCCGGTGCCAGTTACCTGGTCAATGCCGAAGGCGATGCCACCGACGAAGAAGACATGCTCTACCTTGAGCTCAACGCCAGCTTTACCATTTTAAAAGATACCGAACTGGCGCTTCACTTCGGCCATTCCAGCGGCGATACCGTGGAGGAATGGTACGGTGAAGACGACAGTTACATAGATTATGCCGTCAGTATCAGCAAGTCGGGTTTTACCTTTGGCCTGCTGCAAACCGACCTGGACGCGGATGACGATTTAAAAGCGTATGTTTCATACAGCTTAGACTTTGAGCTTTAAGCTTAAAGTCATACCCTCTTATTGTTGCTGCAAACCGGGGCCGTAAGGCCCTTTATCTTTGCTGCACCATAAGGAGCTAGGGCACCGCATGCCCTGTCGAGGCTTCCCAGATACGGTACCACTGTTCTCGGGTAAGACTTAACTTTTGTGCATCCACCGCACTTCGTACACGATCAATATTGCCGGTACCCAAAACCACCGCCGGATTACTAGGATGTGTAAGCAACCAGGCATACACCACCTGATCTAGGCTAGTCGCCCCCACTTCCTCACCAATAGTCGCTAAACACGCTTGTAGCCTGAGAGCCTTTGCATCATCCTCTGCGAACAAGCGCCCACCCGCCAATGGCGACCAAAGCATAGGATTTTGGCGCAATTGCTGACACTGATCCAAGGTGTCATTATCCAGGGCCTGCATATTATAGGGTGAAAGTTCGACCTGATTGGTGATCAGGGGGAAATCTAGACGAGACTGTAACAAGGCAAACTGACTGGTCGTGAAGTTAGACACACCAAAGTGCAGCACATCTCCTTGCTGCTTGAGTTGTGTAAAGGCCTCGGCTACTTCATCGGCAGCCATTAAATAATCTGGACGATGGATCAATAAACAATCAAGACGGTCGGTACCGAAATTACGCAAAGACTGCTGGGCACTGGCCACTATGTGTTCGCGGCTAGAGTTGTAATGATTAACCTGCCCCGGAACCGCTTTTTCACCCTGTTGCAGCACGATTCCGCACTTGGTAATTATCTTGATCTGCTCTCTGATGGCCGGTTGTAATTTCAACACCTTGCCAAAGGCGACTTCACACTGGTAATGGCCATAAATGTCAGCGTGATCCGTGTCTGTGATCCCTAAATCGATGCATTGCTGCAAAAAAGAGAGGTTTTCCTGCTCGCTGCGCTGCCAATCCAGCATACGCCAAAAGCCCATTATCAAGGGAGAGAGGAGTCGGGAGGTCATACTTTGCATCCTAGAAAATTTTTGCCACTATAACATGGCCTGTCCACCGCGTTTCAAGGGCGTACCTACTTTGCCTAGCTTGTATCTATTACTCCTGCTTCTCTATTTACAATGGCAACAAGCCGTGCTGCCGGAGCAGGTTAACAACACGGCTGTTAGTGCTAATTCGCCAGCGCATTGTGCCCAGCCCTTGGCACAGCCATCGGCACTGCCTCCTACTTTAGCGCAGCAGGTCATCCCCGCAGACATCAAGGTGCTGAGTTGGAACATTTATAAGGCGAGTCATCCGCAACTGCTTCCAGATTTACAGCAGCTGGCAAAACAGGCAAACGTGCTGTTATTACAAGAAGCCTATGACGATCCCATGTTTGATGCGCTCAAGCCTTATGCTCGTTTTTCACCGGGATACAGAAGCTACCGGCAACAAACGGGGCTGACTCTGCTCAGTGATTGGGCGCCCCAGTTTCACTGCCGCTTTTATCAACGCGAGCCTTGGCTCAGAACACCTAAAGCGTCGAGTGTAAGCCGTTATGCCGTAGCAAACGGCGTCTCATTACTGGTGATCAATATGCACGGCATCAACTTTACTCTGGGCATTGCGGATTATCGGGAACAACTCAACCGTTTAGCCAAATTGGTAAAACTGCACCAGGGGTCGGTAATTTTTGCTGGCGACTTAAACACCTGGAGCGATGAGCGCTGGCGGTTAGTGCATCGCACACTGTCTGATTTAGGCATGCAACGCGTGAGTTTCACGCCAGATCACCGCACAACCGTGTTCGGTTTACCCTTAGATCATATCTGGATAAGAGGCGTGACCCTCACCTCGGCGCAAACGCTGGAGCGCACGAGTTCGGATCACAACCCACTATTGGTATCTGTTCATATCACCACCGAGGAACCCGGCGGTGATAAACAGCATTAGAGTTTCTTGATGTTATTGGCGCTGTCTCTATCGACCAGCTTCACCAAGGGGTCAACCCCGGCATAGCTCGGCTTCTTGTCTACATATAGCTCCAGGGTATTTTCACCACTGGTGAGCTGATGCTTTTGCAGATAGATCACCGCGTCCTCGGCGCTCAACTTCTCCGGGTCCTCGCTAAACAAGCCAATATCCACCAGCTGTGCCATGGGCTGCTCGGTTTCATTGCCCTTGCCATCGGCAAATGCCTTTTTAGCCGTTACCGTTAGCGTGACCTTAAACTTGCCATCGGCATCGGCCTGCTCGGCCACTTCCACCTTTTCCACGCCCAGCTCAAACAGGGTAATGCGCTTAAACTGATCATCGATAAAGGCCTGTTCCTGTTCGTCGGCATCCGCTTTGAGGTAAGACAACAAATCCAAGGTGGTCGGATAGGGGTCGTCTTTATACTTAAAGGCCTGTAAAAATGCCTTTAACGCCTCATTGATACGCTCTACACCAATGCGATCGGCGATGGCCATCATCACCACAGAACCCTTTTGGTAGTGTAGGTACTGCTGGTTCTCCGAGCGATACAGCGGCATTTCTTCATGGGCTTCTCGGGTTCGCCCTTGCAGGTAGCGATCCAGCTCATACTTTAAGAACTTACGCAGCTTTTGCTCGCCATACTTTTCACGCAACACCTGAATCGCGCTGTATTGCGACAGGGTTTCGGAAATAACCGCCGAACCTTGTACATCGGCTGCACCCACCTGATGACCCCACCACTGGTGCGCCACTTCATGAGCAGTCACATAATAAGGCGCATCGATATCGTCCGCATCACGCAAATCGGTAATAAAGCCGATGTTCTCCGAATAAGGCACGGTATTGGCAAAGCTTTGCGCAAACGAGCGATAGCCGGGGAACTCCAAAATACGTAACTGCTTGTGCTGGTACGGGCCAAAGGCCTGGGTAAAGTAGTCGATGGAGTCCTTGGTGGACTGGATCATGGTATCTATATTCCAGGCATGGTCGCGATGATAGTACACCTCGATATCTATGCCCTTATATTGTTCCTTCTTCACCTCAAGCTGGGCCGACATAATGTTATAGAAGTGCACCATGGGCGCATCCATCTCATAACGGAAGGTGCGGCGTCCACGCTCCTCGTCCACCTCTTCATGTTGCAGGTAACCGGGCGCGATGGCGAATTGATCCAGACTCGTGCTAATGGTGGCGCTAAAGTCGATAAAGCCCACACCCTGGCCAAAGAAGCTTTGCTGGTAATAACGGCTGTCTTTAAGGTCATGGGCACGCTCCAGTTCCGGCAGGCCGCGCTTGCGACGTTCATTGCGGTCTTGCAACTCATAGTCGCCACGGTAACCAAATACCGGGAAGAGTTCATAGTTATTGATAAAGGTGCCATTCTCAACCAATTGGGTATCAAAGCCACTGTTCTTAAAGCCCTGATGTTCGCGCACCACGGACATTTCACCCGTGCGCGTTTCACCCGGCTGTAACGGGGTATCAAATTCATACCACCAGGATTTAAACTCGCTGAGCTCCTCCCCTAGATGCCCGCCCTCAAGGTTAAGCTGCCACTGGGAGCTAAATCTTGGCTTGCTTACCAGAAAACGGCTGATGGACTGCTCACTGGTATTGGTAAACTCCACCTCGGCCTTGGCTACCATGCGGCGCTCATGCGGGTAAATATCCGCGGTCACATCCACCTTGGTAATTGCGGGAATAGGAGCATCCTTATACTGCACCAGTTGTTGCTCGTACTGGGCGCGCAGGTCCTCGTTTTGATCCTGGGTTTGGTAATCGTTCAACACCCGGGTGTTATGATAAATCCAGCTGCCGCTGGCGACAAAGATCACCAGACCACAGGTCGCTACCAACTTACCCTTACTCCCTAAGTGATAACCCAGCAAACGCAGGCGCGACAGCAACGTCTGCTGCGGACCACGGTGCCACAGGCCATAGCCCAGGGCCGCTAAGACCAGGGTTAAGCCCAGCCAGTATAAGTTGTACCAGTGCACCCCGGTTAAGAAGTGACCATAGGTATTCAAATCGGAATAAGGTGCCGCCGGCGAAGAGGCAAAACGATACATATTATGGCTAAAGCCGTAATTGCTTAGCACCATATTCACGGCGTAATAGATGATAAACAGCAGCATACCCACGTATTTATTCGGGCTGATCACCTGGAAGAAAAACGCCAATATGGTGGTCATCACCAAAGGCACCATGGTCAGGTAACCAAGGCGGAACAAATACTGGCTCAGTTCGATATTAAACTGCCCCTTCACCAACTGATAGGTGATGGTAAAGAGCATACCGGCACCGTAGAGCAGCACCAATACCGTGGTAATAGCCAACAGCTTTGACGCCCAAAACACCAGGTTATGGGTGGGGTAAGAGTCGATAATGTCGCCGAAGTTAGAATTGCGCTCACGCCACACCACCTCGGCACTGTAATACACCAGGATGATGATCATAAACATGCCCATCACCCCCTTGATCAGCGGGATCATCGCCTGGGTCAGCGGCCAGTTTGAGGTGCCATACCATTGACCCGGCACCAACAAGGGCGAAATCAACATAAACAGAGTCAGCGCCGCGAGAATCATAAAGGGCGCGCTAAAGACCACCTGAACTATCTCGAAACGGGTACGTAGTAAGAACTGACTTTTAGTGCTGATCTGCGCCGGGCGCACGGCAATCTTGTTGCTGAGCGCCTGCTGCGCGCGTTTAAGCATGGAAGCGGAAGCCTGCTGCGGCTTTTTATCCTTGCCGCCGCTTTGATAACCGCCTTTAAGGCCCATGGTGACAAAGAGCACCACGGCGACACTCAACCAAATCAAACGGTTATAAAGTACATTGCCTTCCAAGGCCAAGGTTTGCGTGTCTTTCTCTGCCACCGTCCAATAGCGGGTGGCATCCATAAAGGCACCAAAACCGAAGGGGTCGAACAGCGCCGCCCATAACCGGAACTCCGGCTGCTCGAAAAACACCGACACCACGTTATAACCGATAAAGAGCACCACGGCTGCGATATACACGGCCATCATGGTACGAAAACGCAGCGCCGCCACATGACAGCTTACCGCCATCACCAATAGGGTGGGCACCGCCAAGATCATAAAGGGCTGCAGGTAATACTGCAACTTGTTGGGGGCCAGTAACTCAGGGTCTAGCCAGCCCATCAAAGAGCCGAACCAGGTACCGAGAAAGATCCCTAGCGGCACAAAGGCAAAAACCAGCACGGTGACACAAAAAGCCCCTAGGAAGCGGCCGAGGTGATAACTGCGCTGGGCTATGGGTTTGCTGTACACCAGCTCGGCCATCTGTTCGCTGTCGTTGCGTATGGTCGAGGAGGCGACGAAGTTCACCACGGCAAACAGGGCAAAGATCAGCAGCACCACCATCATCATCAAGATGGTATAGGGACTGTTGGCGTTCACATTGCTGCCGCCTATTTGCACCTTATCGGAAACGGTGGCGAAAAACGCCAGCAAAAAGAACAACAGGCTGGACACGTAGAATGATGGCTGGCGCACAAAATAGCGCAGCTCAAAGGTGAGCATTTTTAACAACATAACCCCTCCTTAGGCCGATGCTGCCAGGCGTTGCTGATGTAAGGTCGAGAAGTACACGTCTTCCAGGTTGCTGGCCACGGTCTCAAAGCCTTCCGGGGCTTGCTCGGCAAACACATGCAATATGGTGTTACCAGCAAACAAACGCTTGGAAATCACCGGCAGGTTTTGTTCGAGCTCTTGTGCTTCTTGCTGGGTGACCACTTCTTTACGCCAGATACGGCCGTTAAGCTGTTGCGTCAGGTCGATGGGGTTGCCCTTAAGCAGGATTTCGCCACCGGCCAGTACCGCCATGTTCGGGCACAGCTCGCTGACATCATCAACGATATGGGTGGAGAGGATCACCACCTTTTGCTCACCCAGGCTCACCAAGAGGTTATGGAAGCGGTTACGTTCCTCCGGGTCAAGGCCGGCGGTGGGTTCATCGACAATCAACAGATCCGGGTCGCCTAGCAGCGCCTGGGCAATGCCAAAGCGCTGGCGCATACCGCCGGAAAAACCGCTCACCGACTTGGACTTGTGCTGATACAAATTGGTATGGGCAAGCAGACCTTCCACCACTTCTTTACGCTCCTTGGCCTGATCTAAGCCCTTAAGAATGGCCAGGTGATCGAGCAGCTCATAGGCGCTAATACGTGGGTACACACCAAAATCCTGGGGCAGATAACCCAAACGGCGACGAATTTCCTGAGGCTGATTAAGCACGTCGATACCATCGAAGGTGATGCTGCCGCTGTCGGCGCTTTGCAGTGTCGCAATGGTTCGCATTAGTGACGATTTACCCGCGCCATTGGGGCCTAAAAGACCGAACATCCCCTTGGGGATATCTAAGTCCACTCCCTTTAAAGCCTGTACACCATTGCTGTAGGTTTTGGTAAGACCTTGAATTGTTAGCACCTGATTGTCCTTAAATTAGCTTTATTATTATCAACCTAAAGTTATATCACAGGGGCAATTAGGTACAAAGGTGAAGTAAATATTAATAATGTAAACAATTATGACAAACACACTTGCCGCCAATTTTTTAAATCGGTATAAAAAATAATTACTTATTTAAAGGAGCGCCCATGCAACCCCATGAACATCGGCCCTTAACCGACTTTATTGAGTTTCCTGAAACTGAAATGCAGGCCCGTGCCGACGAATTTCTGGCAACCTCAAAACGCCGCCGCAGTATTCGCAGCTTCAGTGACCGCCCGGTGGCCAAAGAGCTAATCGCCACCTGCATCAAAGCCGCGGGGACCGCGCCCAGCGGTGCCAATCACCAACCCTGGCACTTCGTTGCCATTGAGTCGGCGCAGATCAAAAAGCAGATCCGCGAACAAGCCGAGCAATTGGAACGTTCTTTCTACGAAGGCAGGGCCGGCCAGGAGTGGCTTGATGCCCTCAAACCATTGGGAACGGATTCACAAAAGCCCTATCTAGAACATGCACCCTGGCTGATTGCGGTATTCAGTCAAAAGAAAGGCGGGATACACAGCGAAGACAAGGGCACCAACTACTATGTGCACGAATCGGTGGGCCTAGCCACCGGCTTTTTAATTCAGGCCTTACATCGAAGCGGACTTGCCACCCTCACCCATACGCCCAAGCCCATGAGCTTTCTTACCGATATTTGCGGACGCGATAGAGACAATGAACGCCCCTACATGCTGATTATTGCCGGCTACCCGGGCGAGGATGCGACCATTCCTGAACATGCGTTGCAGAAAAAGTCGCTCGACGAAATAGCTACGTTTTTATAGCTGGTTGGGCTGTGCCTCCACGGCGATTTCATCGCCGGGGCGCAGGCCGCTGAGAACCTCAACCTGATCGCCAATCACTCGTCCAAGGCGCACATAGCGACGTACCAGCTGCTGATTCTCCACCACTAAGACCATATCGAGCTGGCCGTAGCTGTGCACCCACTGCGGCGAGATCATCACCGCCTCATGCTGAGGCAAAGGCAACTGTAGCTGGGCATAAAGACCGGGCAGCAACTGCGCATTTTTAGGGGCCGCCATGCGCACCAGCAGCGAGCGCGAGGCGCTGTCGGCGGCGGGCACGATTTCCACCAGCTCTGTGGCCTCGCTGACACCCAACGCCGGGACCTCCACCTGACGCATATCGCCCAAGCGCAGATTGACCGCCTGGCGCTCACGCACCGCAAATTCCAGCTGGAGTTGCTGCGGATTATAGATGGCCAGCAAATCACGCCCCGGTGTGGCGGTGTCGCCCGGCTCGGCAAAGCGCTCTACCACGCGCCCGGAAATGGGCGCGGTAATGGTGGCATAACTCAGGGCTACTTGTGCCTGTTGCTGGCGCTGCCTCGCCTGCTGCAAGCTGGCGGATAAATTATCATGATTGGCGGTGGCCGCATCGATATCACTTTGCGCAATGAGCCCCTGGGCAAAAAGCTCCTTGGCACGCTGCAATTGCTTTTGCGCCTGGGTAAACGACGCCTGCAGCGCCTGCACCTGAGCCTTAGCCTGTTGCAACTGAGTGGTCAGTTCTTGCTCGTCGAGACGGATCAATACCTGGCCCTGCTCCACCATATCGCCGGCACGCACGGAAATTTGCTCAATTTGTGCCATTACCCGTGCCGCCACCTTGGTATTTTGCTGGGCAATCACCTGCCCGGGTACGGCCTCATAAGCGACCACCGACTCACTGCCAACGCGCTGGGTTGGCCCGCTATAGGGCGCGGGCGCCTGTTTTGTTCCCGGCGCCAGATGTTGATCCAGCACCCCGGAAAACCAAAGAATCGCAGCGACTAAGAAGCCGACCACAAGGACAATCACTAACTTAGGTTGCATGCGTGTGTTCCTCATCAGCAAAAACCAGGTAGTACACTAGTGGCACCACCAATAAGGTAAATAAAGTGGAGGCAATAATGCCGAAAATAATGGCAATGGCGAGACCGCTGAACACGGGGTCAAACACAATCACTATGTTGCCCAACAAGGTGGTACCCGCGGTCAACAACACCGGACGCATACGCACTCGTCCAGCGGTCACCAATGCCTCCTTAATGGCCATGCCCTGGGCCCGAGCCTGGTTAATAAACTCAACCAAAATGAGCGAGTTACGCACCACTATGCCGGCCAGGGCTATCATTCCTATCATGGCCGTGGCTGTGAATAAAACCGGCTCCGGCGCACCGGCAACCTGGCGCTCGCCAAACTGATTCAGCAGCCAGAAGCCGGGCATAATGCCGATCACGGTCAAGGGAATGGCCGACATGATGATCAGGGACAAACTCATGGAGCGGGTTTGCACACGCAAGAGCACCAAAATGGCCGCCAGGGCAAAGGCAAAGGCAATGCCCATATCGCGAAAGACATCTATGGTAATTCGCCACTCGCCTTCCCCGCTAAAGGAGACATCCACTCCCGGGGGCAACTGCCAGGATGCGGTACCTCCGGGGCTAAAGAAACTACGTTGCTGCCAAGGTACTGTGTCTACATCTTCGCTGCCCTGATCGGCACTTAAGTCGGCGATCACTTCCGCCGGGGTTCGCCCGTTGAGCTCGGCGGTGACATAGATCACCCGGTTTAAATCCTTGCGCATTATCGCCTGCGGGCGCGGTTGCAGCTGAAACTCACCGACCTCGGATAAAGGCACCAGGGGTTGCGGTGCACTCACCAGGCCGAGATCATTACTGGTCTGGCTAATTTGCCTTTGCCCCTTCACCTGCAAGGCCAGTAAATGAGCCTGGTCGCGCTGGGCATAGGGAAGCGAGACGCGAATGGGCAACATTTTTGCTTCTTCGGTCACATACAGGGCACCTACCTCCTTGCCCTGCACCGCCACCGTTAAGGCATCGACCACATCGGTTGTACTCAAGGCCGACAGCGCCGCCTTGGTTTTGTCGGTGACAAAACGCAGCTGTTGCTGCTGACGCTCCAAGGTACTATCCACCTCCACCACATGGGGTTCCTGGCGCAAACGCTGAGCTATTAACTCGGCGCCAAGACGATGCTGTTGCTCGGTGACAAAAGGCTCGGCATACACTTCGGCGACCAGGGTACTAAGTACAGGCGGCCCGGGCGGCACTTCAATCACCTTGATACTGATGCCGTTATTGGCCAATGGCGCCAACTGCTGGCGCAAACGTAACACCACCGCATGGGATTGATGCTGACGTTCGGTTTTGTCGCGCAACAAGATGCGTAACTCTCCCAGGTGTTCACCATCACGGCGATAATAACCTCGCACCATGCCATTAAAGTCCATGCTTGATGGCTGACCGGCATAAGCGGCTATGGTTTGCACCTCTTTCAATTGCCAGCTCAGTGCCTGCACCTTGCTCAGCAGCGCCGCGGTATCCTCCAGCGACGTGCCCTCGGGCATATCCACTAATACCTGTACTTCGCTCTTATTGTCGTAGGGCAATAGTTTTAACGGCACCGCACGTAGCAGTGGCAAACAGGCGCTGAGCACAAACAAGACCAGTACCACCAGCAGCATGATCTTGGCGCGGCTGCGACGCAGTAAAAAGTAGTCCAGCATCCGGGTATAGAGATTGGCGGCCTGGGCTTTTTCGGCCACCTCATCGTCCTTGGGTTTCAGGATTTTCATCGCCAGCCAGGGGGTCACAAAAAACGCCACTAGGGTAGAGAGGGCCACGCTTATCGGCACGTTAAAGGCCATGGGCGCCATATAGGGCCCCATCATCCCGGTAATAAAGGCGAGTGGGAAAAAGGCCACCATAATGGTCAGGGTCGACATCAATAAGGGGGTGCGAATTTCCGCCATGGCCGCGACGATTCTGTCCTGCACACTGCCTTTATGGCTAAAGTAACGGCTGATGTTGTCGATGCCGGTGATCGGATCGTCCACCAACAAACCTAAGGCCAAGATCAAGGCAAACAGGGTCACCCGGTTGATGGTGTAACCGAACGCCCAGTCAAAACTTAGGGTCAGGCCGTAACAAATGGGCAGCGCTAAGGCGATCACTATGGCCGGGCGCCAGCCCAGGAAAACGCCGATAAAGAGTACGACCGTGACTATGGCAAATACCAGGCTGGCCCCCAGGTTATTGACCTTTTCATTGGCGGTTTGGCCATAGTCGCGCAGCGTTACCACCTTGACCTCGGGGGGCAAGAGTTCATCTTGCAACTGCTGCATTAGCGCATGAACATCGCGGGCCACCGCCACCGCATTGGCACCGGCCTGTTTGGCCACGCTCAGGGTGACCATGGGTAACTGGGGCTGGCCATCCTGGGTTTGCAGCCATTGATAATGCCGGGCTTCACCAGGCCCATCAATTATGCTGGCAACGCTATCAAGGCGCACCGCCTGACCATTGACCACATTGACCACCAGGGACTTAAGCTGCTCGAGGGAGCGCAAGGCATCGCCCCCTTGCACTTGCAGGCGCCAGTGGCCCTGAGCGTCCTTAACCTTACCCACGTCCCGTAATTGATTGGCAACGCTCAAGGCATAAAGTACATCCGCAATCGTCGTTTTATGGGCATTCAGGGCGGCGCTGTCGAGATAGATATTGGCGGTGCGGGTACGCCCGGTGATCACCTTAACTTCACTGGTGTCTTCGAGCCGCTGCAATCGGGTGGCCAGCTCTTGCGCCATGCGGGTCAGTTGATAATCGTCGTAGAGCTGCGGCTCATTGCTGTATAGCCCCAGCATAACGATGGCCACGTCATCCACTTCGATAGGTTTAATCTGCCATTGGCGCACCACCGCCGGCATGGTGTCCTGATAAGCATAAAGCTTGGCATAGGTGTCGATCAGGGCCTGCTCGCGGGAGTGACCCACCTCGAAACGTAAGGTGCTGACCAGACCACCATTTTGGGTGGCCGAATAGATATGCTCGACCCCCTTGATCTGCGCCAGCAGCTTTTCCAGCTCCACGGTGACCAGGCGTTCGACCTCGGGCGCCTCGATATTGCTGACATCAACCAGGATATCGAACATGGGCACGACAATTTGCGGCTCTTCTTCGCGGGGCGTTTGCTGCAGTGCAAAGGCGCCTGCCACCAAGGCGATAATAAAGATAAATAGCGGCAAAGGCCCGCCCAGGCTGGTCCTCACGCCCTGATCTAACCAACGCATGGCCTACTCCTCACAAAAGAGCGTGTACAGGGTATTGAGCACGGCCCGCACCTGGTCGTTGCACAAGCGGTAGTAAATGGTCTGGCTTTCGCGCCGAGTGCTGACAATGTGCTCCTGCCTCAGTACCGCCAAGTGCTGCGACAAGGCGGACTGGCTTAAGGGCACACTTTCATTAAGCTGGGAGACGCTGAGTTCACCTTGTTGCAGGCAGCAAAGAATCATCAGCCGATTTTTATTGGCCAGCAGTTTTAATAAGGCTTGCGCCTGCTCGGCATTGTCCGCCATTTTCATCAGATCCACTGAGTTCTCCCGAGGGTAGAGAATTGAAGTATGAAAACTAGTATAGAAGTTAACATTAGCAAAGTCTAATATTAACTGTTGCTAATTTAGAACTTACTAATATAATTAAATTGACCAAATTACCAACAAGGGGCTCACCATGAAAATACCCGCCGCACTGCGACTAATCGCTGGCATCATGATTTTATTGTCGCTATTGTTAACTTACCTGGGCGGCCCTATGTGGCTGTGGTTTACCGCGTTTATCGCCGTTAACCTGATCCAATCGGCGTTCTCCGGCTGGTGCCCAATGATGGCTTTACTACGCAAATTAGGCATGGAGGAATAATATGCTCACCCCAATCCCAGACTTACTAAAAACCATAGTCCCCAAGCAGCGCCGTGTTGATGCACAACAAGCCAAGGCGGAGCTGGCCGAAAACCACGGTCTTTTAATTGACGTGCGTGAGCCGGCCGAGCACGCCACCAGGGCGGCCACCGGAGCCATTAATATTCCCCGAGGCGTGTTAGAAATGAAGCTGATGGAAATCGAAAAAGATGCCGCTCGTCCCATTTATCTACACTGCGCCAGTAGCGCCCGCGCCACCTTGGCCGCCGAGCAGCTCACTCGCGTCGGCTATGAAAATGTCACGGTGATCAGCTGTAAGGCCGAAGAGGTGTGCAACGTTTTCTAGCTGACATGCCTGTCACCGAACAGTAACACTGGTCTTATAAGCTCTGCATATTAAAAAAATAATAGGTACAAACCAATGCAGTTTACTCGTAGACGTTTTTTAAAGGCTTCGGCAGCGGGATTTGGCGCTGCCGTTTTATCTTTGGGCTTAAGCGGCTGTGTATTCGACGGTGATAATGACGAAGAACGCCTAGAGGTGAGCTTTGATCACGGCGTTGCCAGCGGCGATCCCCTGGAGGACAGCCTGATCATCTGGACTCGTGTAACCCCCAAAGACCCATCGGTTAGCAGCGTGAAGGTACAATGGCAAGCGGCCACCGATGCCAACTTTGAATCCCTGGTACACGATGGCCAAACCGAGGTGAGTGCGGATACCGACTTTACCCTTAAGGTCGACCTGCAAGGCCTGGATGCCAACACCACCTACTACTATCGCTTTCTTTCCTATGGCATAACCTCGGCCATCGGCAAGGGTAAAACCCTGCCAGTTGGCGACATAGATCAGGTTAAACTGGCGGTACTTTCTTGCGCCAACTACCCGGCCGGCTACTTCCATGTGTATGGCGAAGTCGCCAAGCAGGAGAACCTGGATGCAGTTCTGCATTTAGGCGATTACATCTATGAATATGGTGCTGGCGGCTATGCCAGTGAAGACGCAGCCGCCCTTGGCCGTGAGCTGGCCAACGACAACAACGAAGAAATACTCACCCTCGGCGACTACCGCAAGCGCTACGCCCTGTATCGCCGGGATGCAGACTTGCAGGCGGCACACAGCCATTGCGCCTTTATCACGGTGTGGGACGACCATGAGATCAGCAATGATACCTGGCACAGTGGTGCCGAAAACCATGATGACTCGGAAGGCCCGTTCGAAGAGCGTAAAATGCAGGCGCTGCGCGCCTATTTTGAATGGATGCCGATACGCAATGTGGCCGACAAAGAAAAAATCTATCGTCGCTTCGACTTCGGCAACCTGGTTTCTCTGTACATGCTCGATACCCGCGTATTGGCACGGGATGAGCAACTCAGTTACGGTGACTTCGATCTCACCACGGCCGCAGGCCAGTACGATTTCGCCAGTGCCATTGGCGACCCGAGCTGAGCCCTGCTCGGTGGCGAGCAGCTTACCTGGCTCACCGACGGCATCACTACCTCAAACCAGCAATGGCAAGTACTGGGTCAGCAGGTGCTGATGACCAAGATGCATCTGCCCGCCGAGGTGATGATGTTATTGGCCGCGGTGCAAAGCACCCTGGCTCAAGGTGGCGACACCGAGCCCTTGCTGGCTCAAGCCAATACCTTGTTTGCCGAGCTGGCACAGATCAAGGGCCGCATTTTAGCCGGCGATCCCAGCGTCACCGATGCCGAGCGTGCTCGTGTAGAAACCGTATTGCCTTATAACCTGGATGCCTGGGATGGCTATGCCTATGAAAGGGAAGTGATTTTAGGCACCGTCTTGGCGACACAGAAAAACCTGGTGGTGCTGGCCGGTGATACCCATAATGGCTGGGCGGGACACCTGCGTACCGACGCAGCCAACCCCATCGCCGGAGATCAGGCCGCCGGAGTCGAGTTTGCTACCGCATCGGTGTCCTCGCCGGGTATTGAAGAATATTTGTCATTGAATACGCAAGACCCGCAAGCCATAGCGCAAATGGAACAGGTGATAGCCCTGCTGATCGATTATCTGAGCTACAACAACCTGGTGAACCGCGGCTTCCTGACCGTGACCTTCAGTGCGACCGCGGCGCAGGCCCAATGGCATTACGTTGATACCATTAAGGCACGCACCTACCAGGTCAGCGCCGAGCGTGGCCAACAGCTGCAGATGCTGGCAGGCAACCCTCAGCTGCTACCACTGAGTTAAGTCCCTGACGAAGTCTCGGACGATGCCGTAGGCGTGGCCTTCGGCTCTTGCTCAAGGCGCGCCAAACGCGCGTCTATGCGCTCTACCGCATCGAGCAGGCGTACCATAAGCGCCTGCTCGCCTTCAGCCTGATCGCCTTGGGCGGCTCTTTGCCCACCCTTGTGATTGCCTTGCTGCTCTGCTGCCCGTTCTTTTTGCGTTAAAATCGCTTCACGAAACAGGTGTGCATCCACCACGCCAAGCAAGGATACCAAGGCACCCGGCCCCGACTGGCCCGCAGTTTCAAAACTTAAGCGATACAAACCAAATACCCGCATCAAGGGACCTTGGGTCATGGCCACATCGGTTATTTTATCCAGCGGAATGGATTTCTCTTCGCGCACCCAGATGCCCCGTTTAACCACCAGCTTCTTTTCGCTTAGGGTGGCCGACATGGCCGCCAAAATACGCCCGCCCAGCCACCATACCAGGACGGCAACTATGGGCAGTAAGACGATGCCAAACAGGGTCACACTGGCCACCAGCAGCCAGACCGTTAGCCAGTATTGCTTTACTCTGGGGTCAAACTGAGCGGTGTTTAAAATCGTCTCGCTACTCATCACTAATCTCCAAACGGTAGTCGAACTCATAATGATGCACGCCCTGGTCTATGCGAATACGCATCTCCCCAACCAGGCCACGCAACTCGCCGCTGGCTGAGTCCGGCACAACCTCCAAAACCAGTCTATCCTGGCCCTGATTCATGGTGCCGAAGTGCTGCAACACAAAACTGCCTTTTCTACCGTCCAGGGTGCCGGTGACCTGCTCAATGGCAACGTAACCGGCGGAGCCCTTCACCACTGTCATGGCACTCAGCATCTCCCCCTGACTAATGCCATGCAGATCGCCGCTAAAGGTCTTGTCTATCGACATGCGCCCCAGATTAATGCCATCGACGCCCGTGGTATAAGCGTCCTGGGGATTGAGTGTCACGGTAAAGGTGCCAATCGCGTTCATAAGTAAACCTGTTAATGATTGTTTTCTTTTTATTAGTATATAAAAAAAGCCCACAGTTCAATGTGGGCTTTGTAATACTTATTCGAGGTTCCGTCGCAGTTCTTTAATATGTGCGCGCTGCTTGGCGTCAAGCTGAGTGTTGGCCTGCCATTGCAGCCACTGTTTCAGGGCGATGGACATCTGCAGTGAGTAGTCGAGCGAACGCCACTGCTTGGTATCATCATCGGCATAATTGGGGGCATTGCTGTCGTGCATCAGGTTCACCTTTTGACCCTGCTCATTCTCTACCATCATATTAAACGGCTCTCCGGCGCCCACATTGGTAAAGTAAGTCGCATCCACTGTGTCAAACGCCACCTGGTACTTCACTTCGGCGCTGTCGCCGCCTCTGTCTATGCCGGCACGGGTGCTGCTGATCAGCGGCGCCACACATTGATGGGTTTGATCGCCGGAAAACTGGGATAACAAGGGCGGCGTATCGAAGTTTTTATCAGGTACCGAAGCGGTGCCATGGCAGGACATGCAGGAGCTGTTGCTGTTATCGGCGGGACCATTGAGGCGCTGATTGCAGCCCAGATGGCCGGGCGCTCGCATGCGTCCTGAACCGGCGTATTTGTTCAGTTCATCCACGCTGTCCCAAATAATTACCGCTTCTTGAAAGCCATTTTCACGGGGTGCCTGAGGGTAACTGATGGCATAGTGACCGGCGGGCGGTGTGTCGTTGCCCCACATCATGCCAAGCAGGCTGATGCGCTGCCACGGGTTTTTCTCTTTCGCTTTACGCAGGCCATCGGCCACGAAGGTGCCATACACCCAACCGGTATCACGGGCACGGCTGTCTTTGACAGCAAAATCGAATTGCAGCAGTTTGACATCACCCCATTGGGCATAACTGCGCGGACATTGCTGACTTTCTTCCTGCAAGGTACACTCGTGACGCGTATTATCGCTGGGCTTACAGGCGCAAAAGGCCGGATCGGAAATATTGGCGTCCCAGCTGGGCATATTGGTCAATATCGGCAACTGCGCCACGGTCGAGGTATTAAATAACGGCTTAGCGATCACCGCGCCCTCATCAAAACGAATGTTTTCGCTTGGCACCTGAGCACTGCCGTCTTGCCATACTTGCCCTAGGGTATAAGCGGCGGTCGCATTGTAAATGGCCACCGCCCACATGGTGGACTGATCGGTGCCGGTACCCGCCTGCACCGAGAAGGTCACCGGTGCTTCACGGGTTAAGCCATGGGTAAACTCCCGTCCCGACATGGCATCATAGGTTTGAAACGGCATATGGAACCAGGGGCGCACTTGGTTTTCACACACATCGAAATCTTCCCGACCTTGGCGCTGCACATTACCGGCGAGAATATAATCCATCACCGCCTCACTGTAGGCAAGTGCCAGCTTATACTTGTCTTTGGCGCTGGTACTCTCGGCAAACAGAGCATCGAAACGTTTATCCCGCCAAGCCTGCGCTTGTTTATCGTCAACCGGCTGAGCGGGAAAGGCATCGGATAGCTGAAAAACCGGGCCGTTATAGGCCTGGTTGGGTACATTGGTCAGTGTCTGCCCCGCCCACATTTGCTGAAAATTCGGGTCCTGCCAATAACTGGGATACTGGCCCTGACAGGTATTGATGGGTTGATATTGCTGATTATAAATGGGGTCGTTACGCCAATCGGCCAGCGCCGCTGTGCTGGTCAGGGACAGGGCGGCCGCAAACGCACACAGGGCACGGGATGCAGGGGTTATCTGCTTCATTATAATTCCTTTTTATTAGTTAATTTTAAATTGATAACCATTAAAGCTTAGTCGTAAAAATAAAAAGCGTTATTACATTTGCTTACGCCGCTCTGATGCGACAATTGCGGGTCGCCTGGGCGTATATTCACTGCCACCTTGCTCTGTTACACTCAAATGGATAATTCAACCTGGGACTGCCATGACTGCATCCAATACCGAAAAAAGTGCATTGCGTCACTTACGACCGATTTTCCGCTTTCTCTTGCCTTACAAATGGGTGGTCGCGGCGGCGCTGTTTGCCCTGGTGCTCACCGCCGGTATAAACCTGTCCCTGGGTCAGGGCTTAAAACAGGTGATAGATCAGGGCTTTATCGCCGGCTCCATGGAACAGCTGCGCGGCTCGGTGTTGTTATTGATTGGCTTAATCGCCCTGCTGGCGGTAGGCATCTTTTGCCGCTTTTACCTGATGTCCTGGCTTGGCGAGCGAGTCAGCAGCGATCTCCGTAAAGCGGTGTTTGCCCGTATTCTTGCTTTGCATCCCAGTTATTTTGAAGAAAATCGCAGCGGCGAGATCATGTCGCGCCTGACCACGGACACCACCTTGCTGCAAAGCATAGTCGGCTCGTCATTATCCATGGCCCTGCGCAGCACCCTGATGCTGATTGGCGGCGTCATTATGCTCTTTATTACCAATGTAAAACTCACCCTGATCGTGCTCTTATGTGTGCCCATGGTGCTGCTGCCCATGAAGCTCTTTGGCCGCCGGGTACGCACCCTGGCCAGCAGCTCACAGGATGCCATCGCCGATATCAGCACCTATGCCGGCGAGGTGATGCAAAACATTAAAACCGTGCACAGCTTTAATCGCCAAGGCAGTGAGCTGGCCGCCTTCGATGGCGAGGTTGATAAGGCCTTCGCAGTGGCCAAAAAACGTATTATGCAACGCTCTTTTCTTATCGCCTTTGTGATCTTTATCAGCTTTTCCGGCATCAGCTTTATGCTCTACAGCGGCGGTGTCGATGTGCTGAGCGGGCAGATGTCCGGCGGTGAGCTGGCCGCCTTTGTGTTTTACGCCATCGTTGTGGCCATGGCGGTGGGCACGGTGGCGGAAATTTATGGTGAGCTGCAACGGGCCGCCGGCGCGGCCAAACGCCTGCTCGAATTACTTGAGGTGCAAAGCGATATTATTGACCCGGCACAGCCGCAGTCGTTGGATGCCCAAATCCAGACTAAAGTGATCGAGTTTAACGACGTCAGCTTTCATTATCCCTCGCGCCCGCAGCAAAGCGCCTTATCGGCCTTTAACTTAGACATAGCTCAGGGCGAGACAGTGGCCATAGTCGGCCCTTCCGGCGCCGGTAAAAGCACCTTATTTGAATTACTGCAACGTTTTTACGATGTCAGTGGCGGCAGCATTCGCCTGCATGGCACGGACATCCGTGACCTCACCCTGCATGATATTCGCGCCCAAATGGCCATGGTGGCTCAGCACCCTGTGTTATTCAGCGCCGATGTTTATCACAATATCGCCTACGGCAAGGAAGGAGCTACGCAGGACGAGGTCAGCGCCGCCGCCAAGCAGGCCTATGCCGATGAATTTATCAAGCAGCTGCCGGATGGCTATCACAGCTTTTTAGGGGAGCGCGGGGTGCGTTTATCCGGCGGGCAAAAACAGCGTATCGCCATTGCCAGGGCCATACTCAAGGATCCGGATATCCTGTTACTCGACGAGGCCACCAGCGCCCTCGACGCGCAAAGTGAATACCATGTGCAGGCGGCTTTAACCGAGCTGATGAAATCGCGCACAACGCTGATCATCGCCCATCGCTTAAGTACCGTGATGCACGCCGATCGTATTGTGGTAATGGATCAGGGGAAGGTGGTTGCCAGCGGCGATCATGCAAGCTTAATGCAACAATCGCCGCTGTATCAGAAGCTGTGTGAGCTGCAGTTTAATCAGCCCAGTGCCTCCGCTTAGTTTTGTACGTTAGGTACGATTTGGATTTCTACACGACGGTTTAGGGCGCGGCCATTGGCCGTGCTGTTGTCGGCGATAGGACGGCTTTCACCAAAACCTTGAGTGCTGATACGCGCCGGCAGGATTTGACTGTTCACCAGGTAATTTTTCACGCTTAGCGCACGCTGCTCAGACAGGTTCTGGTTGTATGCGCTGGCGCCCGTGCTGTCGGTGTGCCCCTGTACGCTCAGGTAAGTTTTCTCGTACTTGTTCATCACGCTGGCGATGGCATTCAAGGTGTCGTGAAAACCGCTTGAGATGTACGACTGCTCGGTGGCAAAGGTAATGTTTGAAGGCATAACCAGGCGAATGTTGTCGCCCTCACGTACTACTTCAACACCTGAACCGGCAAGCTCATCACGAAAAGCCTGCTCTTGGTTATCCATGTAGTTACCTACCGCGGCACCCGCTAGCGCACCGATTGCGGCACCAATGAAGATACGCTTATCGTCATGGTCGCCTGTGGCTTTACCTAATACCGCACCGACACCGGCACCGATCCCTGCCCCTTTTTGCGTATTGGTTGCCTGACAGCCCGTTAACAACAACGCCACAGAAGTTAGCGCCACAACAGGAGTCAAAGTGTTTACTCGTTTAGCCATGATTTATTTTCCTATATTAATCCTATTCCGTGATGGTAACAGATTTGCATGAACTGACGGTTAAAATGGTGCCAGCAAAAAGCACTTATTGCACTAATTTCAATGATTTTATTGCTCTGAGTGACCTTGGATGGGCGGCAGTGCATAAGGCTTAACCAACTCAGTGAGCCGACCTTGTTCAGCCATAGAACGATAAAGGGAAGTTATTTGTTTCGCCCTGATGCTGCTGGCAAAGTCTCTGCTGTAGGCCATATGCCCAAAAATAGAGTCTTGAAAGTGATAGGGCTGCTTGATCAGTTGGTGCACGGGCTGCTGCAAGATACTCATGGCGTGATCGGCGGTCTCTTCAACACCGATAAATAAATCCACCCGCTTCTTCAACAACATTTGCACCGCCACCTGCTCCGAGGTCACCGGTACCTTGATGATGTCCGAATCTTTGTCGAAACGGGCAAAGTGCGCCGCCCCGCGCATCACGGCGATGCGTTTGCCATGGAGATCTTCGTAGTAGGTGATGTCGAGATCACTGGCGCGCAACGAGTAAAAGCGAAAGGACGAGTGCAGTGCCATGTAGGCGGGCGTGACAAAGGTCAACCCTTGCTCGCGCTGTTTGGTGCGAATAAGGCCGCCCATGATATCGACCTCATTTTGCTCCAGCATATGCACACAGCGTGAAAAGGGACAAGGGACCACCCGCACTTCAAGCCCAAGCTCAGCGGCGATAGGAGCCAGGATATCAAGCAGCAGACCGCGAGGCTCCGGGCCATCGGTGTCACTGTATGGGGGAGCATGATCTATGGCGACGGTAATGGTGCTCACTTGCGCACCGGCCATGGGGGTAGAAAGTAATAATATTAATGGCACCCAGAACCATGCGCGCATCATAACAACCTCAATGCTGTTGCAACCAAGTAGAACACCTCTATAGTGTCACATAATCTACATAAGCTCTAAATATAATGAAACAATGAAATTGTTATCCATCTTTTATCAGTTCCTCTTGCTAGGCTGCACCAGCTTCGGCGGCCCTGCGGCACACCTGGGCTACTTCCAACGTCACTTTGTGGAAAATAAAAAGTGGCTGACGCAACAGCAGTATGGGCATTTTATTTCCCTGAGCCAATTACTGCCCGGACCGGGCAGCTCGCAGGTGGGCTTTGCCATCGGCGTTGAACGTGCCGGATTAGCCGGGGGTATTGCCGCCTTTATCGGTTTTACCCTGCCCTCCATGTTGATCATGGTGCTCCTGGCACTGGGAGCACAACAATTACCCTGGGCCACCGGAGGCCTTATCACCGGGCTGAAACTGTTCGCCGTGGTGATCGTCGCCGATGCGGTGTTTAGCATGAGCAAGAGCTTCTGCCGCACCTGGCATACGCGAGCGCTGGCGTTACTCAGCGCCGGTGCCTTGATTCTGTTACCCAGCCTCTATACCCAACTGCTGATCTTGGTGCTGGCGGCAAGCTGGGGAGCGTGGCGGTTACAACCCTTTAGCGCCGACGCAAATGCCCAGGCACCAAAACAAGCGGGCGGCCTGAGCAAACTACCGCTGCTGCTTTTTGCCCTGCTGTTTGTCGTGAGCTTTGCCGCCAGCGGAGAACTATGGCAGTTAAGTGCCCAGTTTTATCAAGCCGGATCCCTGGTGTTTGGCGGCGGTCATGTGGTGCTGCCCTTACTCGATACCATTTTGACCGATGTCGATGCCGATAGCTTTTTAACCGGCTATGCGGCGGCGCAGGCCATTCCTGGCCCCATGTTTACCTTTGCGACTTATCTCGGTGCGGTCCTGACGCCATCCACTCCCTTATTAGGCGCCTTGATAGCCACACTGGCCATTTTTCTCCCGGGCTTTTTGTTGGTGCTGGGCTGTGCCCGCCATTGGCAAGCGCTGATGAGCAACCCAGTGCTGGCCGGCGTTAGCACCGCGATCAATGCGACCGTGGTCGGTTTTATCTTGGCGGCACTCTATAACCCCATTATTCCCGCCGGTGTAACCCAGTGGTGGTATATCGCCTTTGTTGCCTTGGGATGGTGGCTGCTACAACGCTTTAAGCCGCCGGTGCTGATGCTTATCGCCGCGTTTGCGGCACTAGGGCTGCTGTTAGAACAATTGCCGTACTGATGAGGCAGAGTTTTTGAAATGCGCAACTAAAAAGCCCGGCGAGCCGGGCTTTTTGGTTTAATGCTTAAGACAATCGCTTAGCTGGAGCCATTCATTTGTCCGCTCACACTCTGATAAGGCTTGAGTGCGAAGATGGGCAATACCGCCAACAGGTGGTCCATAATTTCCGCCTGAATATGCTCATAGGAAATCCACCGTTTGTCGGCACTAAAGCAATAAAACTCGATGGGCAGACCATGATTCAGGGGCTGTAATTCACGCACCATCAGGGTGAGGTCCTTATTGATACGGTCGTGCTGTTTCAAATAGCCCTCGGCATAGCGGCGGAATAAGCCCAGGTTAGTGACCTTATCGGGCAAGGACGAGGTATTGATATAGTCGGGCAATTGCAATGTGTCATTGATGCTTTGCTGCAACTCCTCATCGGCAATGCGGATGCTGTTCATATCAATGTTTAACGAGCGCTTGATACGACGACCACCGGACTCCTGCATGCCGCGCCAGTTTTTAAACGAGCCGGAGACCAGGGTGTAGGTGGGTAAGGTGGTGATGGTGTTATCCCAGTTGCGCACCTTCACGGTATTCAAACCCAGGTCGATCACCTCACCGTCGGCGCCATAGCTATCCACCTGGATCCAGTCACCATAGGTAACCAAGCGGTTAGCCGCTATCTGAATACTGGCCACAAAGCCCAAAATGGTGTCCTTAAACACCAACATGGTTACCGCGGCAATGGCACCGAAGCCGGAAATAATATAGGTAGGCGAGCGCTCCAGCAGCAGGGCAAAAATTAAAATGGCACAGATGATAAAGGTGATCAGCTTCACCAGCTGGATTAGACCCTGAATCGGTACCTCGCGAGAGAATTCGAATTGGTTGTAAATAGCGCCGCCAATACTCACCAGGCTGCTGACAATAAAGCCACCGTAAACAATCAGCAGAATCTTCACGCAGCTGTGCACTATGTCCAGGTAAAGCTCGGGGATTTGAACCACGGTTTGGAAGGAAGCCAAAAAGGCGACACAGCAAATAAATCCGGCCAAACGACGGTTCAATTTAATCAATAGCGGCTTCAAGGCCGAGGTGCGCTGTGGCGCTATGCGCATCATCACGCTTTGCAGCGCCGGCAGCATTAAACTACTGAGAAAGAAGTACAACAGGATAATGGCCAACAGACCAATCCCCGCCGCTGAAATCGTACTTAATAGCTCCGCACGCTCGGTGTCGGCGAATAAGGGCTTAAGCAATTTTTGTAAATGACTTTGGGTCATACCTGAGTTACACCTTAGGCTATACCTTTCCTGCGTTATCGACTACTTTGGCGCAGTCGGCCGTGGCTATGGGTGCTTGTTGCTGGGCGATAAGCGCATCCTTGGCCTGCCAAATCTCGTTTAATTGTTGTTGAAACTCCACGCGAAACGCTTTGTCTTGCTGATAGTCACCGATCAGCTGAGGAGCTATGTCGCGCACATTGACCAATAAATCTATCTGCGTCAGACGCCCCAGCATAAAATCACGACAGATATGGGTTCCCTGTGATTGATAGCATAGTGTGGCATCCAGCAAGCCGTCAAACTGCTCCCCTAAAACCTGCAAGGCAAAGGCGATACCGCCGGCCTTGGGTTTTAGCAAATACTCAAACGGACTAAGTTGGCGCTGCTTCTTACCCGGGGTAAAGCGTGAGCCCTCAACAAAATTAACGATACAGGACGGGTATTGCTTGAAATTATGACAACTGCGCTTGGTGCGCTCCACATCCATGCCTTTTAACTTGGGGTTCTTGGCGATCTGCTCCTTGCTGGCCCGTTTCATAAAGGGCATGCCCATGGCCCAGGCACCGCTGCCGATAAAGGGCACGTATTTTAGTTCGTCCTTAAGGAAAAACTTCGGCGCCGGCAGCTCGGTCACGGCGCTGAGCACAACAATATCGAGCCAGCTCAGATGATTGGCAATAAGCAGATACCAGGCCTTGGGGTCGACCTCACCATCGAAGCGCACATTAAAGCGCTCGCAGCCCAGTTGCAACGCCAGACGATTGCCTAGGCGCCAACCTGTGTAAGCCCAATGCAGCACCACAGTGGTGGCATAAAACGGCAGGATAAATTTAATCAGCCCCAGGACCGAGACGATCACTCCCCAAACCAAGGTATTGAGCAACAATAAACAGGTGGCCAGACTCCCTACTAACCATTTGGGTAATAATCGTTTCAGCATAATTAGTTCCTATTCTGCTGCACTAACTGCTTCAGGGTCGAGTCTTTTTCTTGCCAGATGGCGTTAAGATGTTGCTGAAACTCTACGCGAAATGCACTGTCGTTGCTATAGTCGCCGATCAGTTGCGTGTCCAGCGGGCGCACCTCAACATGCACCACCACCTCTTTCACCTTACCCCCGGCAAAATCCATAAAGGTAGGAATACCGCCCGGGTAATGAATGGTGACATTCACTATTTTACTGATCTGCTCACCCATGGCCTGCAACACAAAAGCGATACCACCAGCCTTGGGCTTAAGCAAATGATTGAATGGGCTGTTTTGGCGCTGATGCTTGGCGTCTGTGTAGCGAGTCCCCTCAACAAAGTTGACGATGGACACCGGCATTTCCTTAAACTTTTCACAGGCCTTGCGTGTGGTTTCTATGTCTTTGCCACGCAATTTAGGGTTTTTCTTCAACTGCGACTTGCTGGTTCGTTTCATAAAGGGAAAATCCAGCGCCCACCAGGCCAGGCCCAAAAATGGCACATACAGCAGTTCTTTTTTCAAAAAGAAGTTCAAAAATGGGATTCGGCCCCGAAAAATGCGCTGCATGACCAGGATATCGACCCAGCTTTGGTGATTGGCAACCAGCAGGTACCAGTCTTTTTTGCGTAACTGTTCAAGCCCGGTCACCGTCAGTTTATAGGGAGTGATGAGCTTTTGGTTTATGGAATTACAGGCAACCCAGAAGCTGGCCAGGGTTTTCGCTAAGGCACTCATGGCCTTTTGCCAGGGCTTAATGGGGATCAGTTTTAGCACACCACACAGAACTATGGGGAGAAACCAAAATAAGGTGTTCAGGGTATATAAGCCAATACTCAAAATTTGCCGAACTAAAGCAACCACTGCACGCAAAACAACTTTCCTATTGGGTATAAAAAACAAGCGCTAATGATAGCGCTTTTTGTCTTTAACGGAAAAGGGTTCTGTTGCCTCTTGGCAACAAACCCAGGCTAGTCTTCAAAGTAGGTATAGCCGCTTAATCCATGATTAAGCTCATCAAGATAGCTTTGCTTAAGCGCCGCGTCTATCTCCAAGGCAGCCACTCGCTGCTGATAACGTGCCGCCAATGCCTTACTATCGTAATGGACGAATTTTAATACGTCCTGAACGCTGTCACCCTTGATTTCATTGGTCAGGCGGTACTCATCACCGTGCAATTCCACATGCACCGAGTCGGTGTCACCAAAGAGGTTATGCAGGTCACCGAGGATCTCCTGATAAGCGCCAACCATAAACATAGCCAAGTGATATTGCTGACCAAACTCGTAGCGCGGAATGGGCAGGCTAGCCTCGATGCCAGCACCGTCGACATACTCACGAATTTGTCCGTCCGAATCACAGGTAATATCCTGAATAATCACGCGCTGCTCCAGCGGCTGGTCTAAATGTTCGATAGGCAGCACGGGGAACAACTGGCCGATACCCCACACATCCGGTAGCGACTGGAACAGTGAGAAGTTCACAAACAGCTTATCTGCCAGCTTTTCGTTCAGCTCGTCGATCACCTCACGATGGGCACGGGCCGACTCGCTTAAGCAGCCACGCACCTTATGCAGGGTACGGAAATACAACTGCTCTACCAAGGCCCACTGCTCTATGCCCAGCATGCCATGAACATATTGGGCATGAGCCTCGCTGAACAGATGCATGGCATCGTGGTAGCTCTCAATGGCCATTCTGGCATTGACCCCGGCGCAGGTTTGCTGCATTTCCAATACTACCTTGGGCAGCTCTGCATCGTCGGCGATCGTCACCTCGTTATTGGGCGCTTTTTCCACGTCCACCACATCGGTGATCAACACCGCATGGTGCGCCGTTAAAGCCCGGCCCGATTCGGTAATAATGGCCGGATGGGCCAGCCCATTGGCGTCACTCACCTCGGCAAAGGCGGCCACCACGTTTTTGGCATACTCTTCAACCGTGTAGTTCATCGAACAACTGCTGCGCGAGCCGGAACCTTCATAGTCGACGCCCAGGCCGCCACCCACATCCACGGTTTTCAACGGCACACCCATTTGGCACAGCTGCGCATAGTGGCGGGCACATTCGGTGAGCGCCCGTTGGATATCGCGAATATTGGCGATTTGCGAACCGATATGGAAATGCACCAGCTCCATTAAATGCAGCTTCTTGTGTTGCTTTAAGGTGTCTACGGCCTGCAGCACCTGGGAGGCGGTTAAACCAAATTTACCGCGTTCACCACCGGTATTTTGCCACTTGCCCTTACCCACTGAATTAAGGCGAATACGAATGCCGATTGGCGCTTCCAGAGCCATGGCGTCCATTTCGCGGATCAGTGCATCAAGTTCGGACAGCTTCTCGATGACAATATTGACCTTGTGACCGGTAGCCTGGCCGATCAAGGCCAGGCGCATAAACTCGCTGTCTTTGTAGCCATTACAGACTATGGTGATGTCTTTTTCGGCCAAACCGAGAATGGCCATTAGCTCGGGCTTGGAACCGGCCTCTAAGCCAACCTGGCCACTGTTGTGCGCCAACAACTTGGAGACAACCGAACGCTGCTGGTTTACTTTAATGGGGTACACACAGGTATAGTCACCCTGATAGTCCTTGGCGGTTTTGGCCTGACTAAAGGCAGAAATCAAACGCGATGCACGATGCTGCAAGATATCGGTAAAACGCACCAATACGGGCAAGGTCAGGCCTTGCTCTTTAAAACGTTCGACTAAGGCATTTAACGCCAAACCGGGTTTGCTTTTGTCACCATCGGGATAAGCAACCAGCTCGCCTTGCGCGTTAATATCAAAGTAGCCATCGCTCCAATGACTGACGTTATAAACGGACTGAGCGACCTGATAACCCTCGGGTTGATCTGCCAGGGGACCCCTTTCCATACTGTACTCTCAATATTGAACCAACAATTTGCCGCTAGTTTAATATCTCTTATTGCCACTAGCGAATAGAAAATCACATAAATGCAGCTAAAATTTGATTGAGCATTGCCCTGCGCACTGGCAAAATTGCGCTTCTCATTTATTGGTGATTATTTAACACATGACAAGTTTAGATAAAAACCACTGGTTTACCGAAATCAGTGACCGTGATGGCAGTGCTTTTTCACTGCGCATCAACAAATTACTTGAAGAAAAACAGTCTCCCTTTCAGCATGTTGCCATGTATGAAACCACCGACTTTGGCAACCTGATGATCATTGACGGCTGCACCATGGTGAGTACTCGCGAGAATTTCTTTTACCATGAAATGATCGCCCACCCAGCGCTGTTCAGCCACCCGAATCCGAAAAACGTGGTGATCATCGGCGGCGGCGACTGCGGTACCCTGCGCGAAGTACTTAAGCACGACAGTGTAGAGTCGGTCACGCAAATCGATATCGATGAAGTGGTCACCGAGATGTCGCTGAAGTATTTCCCTGAACTGTGCAGCTCGAACCAGGACCCACGCGCCACCCTGTTATTTGATGACGGCATCAAGTACATGCGCGAAGCCGCGCCCGAGTCTATCGATGTGGTCATTGTTGACGGCACGGATCCGGTCGGCCCGGGTGAAGGCCTGTTCAACCACGCCTTCTACCAAAGCTGTTTGAAAGCCTTGCGCCCCGGCGGTGTGCTGGTACAGCAAAGCGAGAGCCCGCTGATGCATATGCCATTGCTGTTAGAAATGCGCGGTGCGATGAAGGAAGTCGGCTTTGGTGCCTTGCAGACCTTGCCATTCCCGCAGCCTATTTACCCGTCGGGTTTGTGGTCGGTAACCCTTGCTCGCAAAGGCATGGGTTTCGACGGCTTCCGCGCCTGTGATCCACAAGCACTACAAACCGAATACTACACCCCGGGTATCCATCAGGGCGCCCTAAGCGAGCCGCCATTTATGGCCAAAGCCTTCGCAGGCGAAGCGAAATAAAAGAAAAAGGCGAGCTCGACTCGCCTTTTTTAATGTCATCCTAGGCGCCCGCCTTTGAATACGTATGCAACTTCTATGTGATCGCCCCCCGTTCACCTTACTCTAAGATTTCTCTTTAGGCGTTATGTATTACCAGGACAAGTCAATGCGAGTAATTCTCCCTTTGCTTTTGGCATCGCCATTAGCGCTGGCAAAAACCGTGAGCGTCAGCTCTCCCGACGGCCAGATCCAAATTTCTTTAAGCGATGAAGGTGCCCCAAGTTATCAGGTCACCTTTGCCGGTAAGCCGGTGATTAACTCATCCAAGCTGGGTTTTTACTTTAAGGACGCAGCGCCGCTGCGCGACGACCTAGTGATCAGCGACACGCAAACCCAAAGCGTCGACCAAAGCTGGCAACAGCCCTGGGGCGAGCAACGCCTTATTCGCGATAATCACAATGAACTGGCGGTCACCTTTAGCGATGAAAACGATGCCAGCCGCAGCTATACGGTGCGTGTACGTGCCTTTAACACCGGCCTGGGCTTTCGTTATGAATTAGAGGGCAAAGATCGTCCCGACTACCAGATCACCGATGAACTTACCGAATTTGCCCTGGCCGGACAAAATAACGAAGCGCTGTGGATCCCGGCCCGTGGCTGGAACCGTTACGAGTACGTCTATAAACGCACCGACGCCAGCGAGGCGGCCCATGTGCATACGCCCTTTACCCTGAAAATGGGCAATGGCGTCCATATCAGTATTCATGAGGCTGCCCTGGTCGATTATGCCGGCATGACCCTAAATCAGCGTCGTCCGGGTATTTTTAAAGCCGACTTAACGCCCTGGTCAGACGGCATTGCGGTGAAAACCGAAAACGGTTTCACCACCCCCTGGCGTACCATTCAAATTGCCGAGCAGGCCACCGGGCTACTCAACTCGCACCTGATCCTCAACCTCAATGAACCGAATAAACTCGGCGATGTATCCTGGGTTAAGCCGGGTAAATACGTGGGTATCTGGTGGGGCATGCATATCAATGAAAACACCTGGGGCAGCGGTGAAAAACACGGCGCCACCACAGAAAACACCATTGAATACCTGGACTTTGCCGCCAAATATGGCTTCGATGGCGTGCTCGTTGAAGGCTGGAACGAAGGCTGGGACGGCGACTGGTTCTTTAATGGCGATGTCTTTAGCTTTACCAAAAGCTATGATGATTTCGACCTGGCCGCCATTGCCAAACACGGTAAAAAGGTCGGTGCCAAACTGATCGGTCATCACGAAACCTCGGGCAATGTCAGCAACTATCGTAACCAGATGGAAGACGCCTTTAAGCTCTATCAGAAACATGGCGTAAGCCAGATCAAAACCGGTTATGTTGCCGACGGCGGCAATATCAAACGCATCGATGAGCAGGGTATCGCCCGCTACGAGTGGCACGACGGCCAGTTTATGGCCAACGAGTACCTCTATAACATCGAGCTGGCGGCCAAGTATCAGCTCAGCATCAATACCCATGAGCCGATTAAAGACACCGGCCTGCGTCGCACCTACCCGAACTGGATCACCCGTGAAGGGTCACGCGGTCAGGAATTCAACGCCTGGGGCACGCCACCCAATCCACCGGCGCATACGCCCATGCTGGCCTATACCCGCATGCTGGCGGGGCCAATGGACTTCACGCCGGGGATCTTCGATATGGGCTTTAACGGCTTAGGTGCCGATACCAACCGCCCGCAAACCACCCTGGCGAAACAACTGGCCCTGTATGTGGTGCTCTACAGCCCGGTGCAAATGGCAGCGGATTTACCCCGTAACTATCTGGCTAAGCCGGATGCCTTCCAGTTTATTCAGGATGTGCCCACCGATTGGGAGCAAAGCCAGGCCATTGCCGGTGAAATGGGCGAATACGTAGTTTTTGCCCGCAAGGAGCGCAAACGCGATCACTACAGTGGTAAGGACTGGTACCTGGGGGCCATAACCGATGGCGAGGCCCGCAAAGTCGATATTAAGCTTGACTTCTTAGAGCCGGGTAAACGCTTTGAGGCACAGATCTATGCCGATGGTGAGGATGCCGAATGGGTGAATAACCCCTACAGCATGGCTATCAGCAAGCAGGTGGTCACCCGCAAGGACCAGCTTACCTTGAAACTGGCACCCAGCGGCGGTACGGCGATTCGCTTTAAGGCCCTTGACTAACAACGAACGAAAAAGCCACCTACTCGGTGGCTTTTTTATGGCTGCGCTCAAGCAATAAATACTCGGTGCGTTTAATCTCGCGAATAATAGAGTTGCGGTTCATTTCCATAAAGATCCACAACTTCACCGCAATCTGCACCATAAGACCGACGATAAACCACACCGCCCAAAAAATCTGGGCGCTGACCTCGGTGGCGATGTAAAAGCGATAGCCACAATAGATAAAGGCCACCGTAGCAATAAAGGCCAGTAAGGTTGAAAGCCATACCCAACGGCGCATGGAACCCTGGTAGGTTTGCCCCAAGCGGGCAAATAAGCCCTCATCCCGACTTAAAATACCATCTAATTGCTGGCGCTCCTGCGCCAGCTCCGATTTAATTTGCTGCTCTAGATTCATGCTCGTTTCCTCTTTCATCTCGGGCCCACTGGCTTAATTTCTGTCTGGCACTGTGTAAGCGCGATTTAATTGTGCCTATAGGCGTATCGAGTACCGTGGCGATATCCGCTATGGGCAACTCTTCTAAATAAAACAAATACACACTATGGCGCTCCACGTCTGGCAGTTGGGCGATCAGGGCGAGTAAGTCTAAATGCCGCTCTACCTTGGCCGTATCCCCGCATTGTTGCGGCGGTGGCTCGGCCATCAGCAGCTCTTTTTGCCGACGTCGCGTTAGGTCGATAAAACGTCGATACACGGCGCGAAACAACCAGGCTTTAAAGGCACTGGGTTCAAGCAAAACGCGAATATCTTTGGCCACCTTGCTCCACACATCCTGAGTGATATCCGCCGCCTCCTGCTCACATTGGCTGAGCTTAAAGGCAAAGCGATAACTGCCCTGATAGTGGCGCTCACACAAGGCCGAGAAGGCGCTCGCATCCCCTTTTTGTGCGGCCAGAACCAATAAGGCGGTGGTTGTTTCTGTCATAGTGAAAATCAAATCTTTATTACAAGACGCAGTAGCAAGCAGAAAGGTTGGCAGCCAAGGTAATTAATTTATGGTTGCCGTCAAAGTATAGCTGCTAGATAGCTGCTAGTATGGTGCAAAATTGAAGCAAATTAATTGATTTTAGGTGTGTTTATGCGGTTATTCTCGCTGATATTATTACTCTTTTGCGAACTTGCCTATGGCCAACAAGGCGCGTATTCCATCCCCCGCAGCCAGGTCATCGAATTAATGGATCGCCATAGCGGGCACACCTACCCCCTGTATATTAAGCTGCCAGCTTCCTATGCTAAACACCCTAGTAAACACTACCCGGTTATTTACCTCACCGACGGCCATTACAGTTTTCAACTGGTCTCCGGGGCCACTCGCTTCCCGATGAATTCAGGGGCCATGCCCGAGGCCATTTTAGTTGCCATTGGTTACGCTCAAGGCGACAAGGGCCAGAGCAGCCGCGTTCGTGATTACACCCCAACCAAAGAATCGAGCTGGAAGCTGACCACCGGCGAAGCAGCGAAACATGCGCGCTTTATTCGCGAACAGGTATTTACCCATATACAAAAAAATTACCGCGCTCTGGCAACGCAGCGCACCTATATGGGAAATTCTTTAGGTGGACTGTTCGGCGCCTTTTTACTGCTGCAAGAACCGGATATGTTCAGCAACTATATTCTGGGCAGTCCATCGGTGTGGTTTGATAACCAGTCTATTCTGACTTTTGAGCTAAAGCCCAGTAAGGCAGCGCCCAAGATCTATATAGGTGTCGGTAGTTTAGAAACCCCAGCGCATGGCGAGGGGCAAGATATGGTGGCAGGCGCACAGGCCCTGTTTGATAAGCTGCGTAGCCTGCCGGCGAGTCACAGCCAAATCAAGCTTAGGATCATAGAGGAGGCTCGTCATGCCACCGCCTTCCCAAGCACCTCAATCCAAGGGTTGGATTGGCTGCTCAGGGAAGGTGGGTAATACCAATTACGGCCACTTTACCTCGGCGGCAAGAACGCGCTCCGGGGCAATATAGTGAATAATATCACCACCTTGGATGGCGTAATCAAGCGGTGGATTAAGATCCATATCCAGGGCGCTGCGATTATGGGCAATGCCTAAGATGGTGGCATCGTATTGGCGCTTAAAGAGCTCAAAAATATCGCCATAGGTGAAGCGGCTGACTTCGTTAGGGATCACCATGGAGAAATGAGTGTCGCCGTGCAGGCTCGACATAATTTCCTGCTGCACTCGGCTGGCACCCGGATCTTCCATGGAACGCACCAGCACCTCGGCGGTGCGGTTAGAGCTGCATTCAACGTTGGCGCAGTGTTCGCTAAGCATTTGCGCCTTACTTTCATCATCGAAGTAGGCGCAGATATGGGCGTTTTCCTTCACCAACTTGCTGATCTTCAGTGCCGTGGTAAAGCTTTGGTTATCGTCGGCCCCTTCCACTATGATGCGATCGGCGGTACCGATACCGACACGATTAAGCTGCTCTTCATCGGTATAGCTGCTCAGTTTTACAAAGCTGACATGAGGCTCGGAAAAGAACGGATGCTCAATATCATCGGTCACCGCCAGCACTATCTCTCTGCGAACCCGTTTGTCATCGGCAAGAATGTAGCGCACCATTTTGCGGGTGCGCACTGGGTGCCAACCAAAGATAATAATGTGATTGGCAAAATGCGTTACGTCTTTTTCACCTGTCATAGCACGCCTTATTATATGTGTAATGGTTTGCCCGGCCTTACCCAGCAACATGCCAAATAACGCCAAACCGAAAGGAATTTGAACCAGGGCCACCAGCAGACGGCCAAGATCGGAGGTGGGACTTAAATCGCCATACCCCACCGTTGAGGTGGTGACCACGTAATAGTAAAAAAACGTGTTCGGCGCCAGCAAGGCGTGTTCACCGGCGGCGGCCAGTAGCAACCAGGTTAACCCCATGTGCACTAAAATTGCGATCACCACCGCCTGCCAACTGAGTTGGTCGATATGATTGCGAATGGTGAGCAAGATGCGCTTAATCAATATCGGCATAATTCGCCTTATCCCTAACTATTTGGGCGCCGTAGGCGCCCAATTTTTATAATTATTTCAGCATTCTAACTCTTCTTGGTCGCTAATGCCTCAGCAATATATTGGTCGATTTGCTGTTCTAGTACATTAAGTGGAATAGAACCATGACGCAAGACCTGATAGTGGAACTCACGCACATCAAAATCATGACCCAGGGCTTTTTCCGCCTTGGCGCGCAAACGCTTAATGGTGAGCTCGCCGATTTTGTACGACAGTGCCTGAGCCGGCCAGGAGATATAACGATCCGTTTCTGTTTTCACATTATGCAGTGATAACGCTGTGTTTTCGCTCATAAAGTCAAGCGCCTGCTGGCGTGACCAACCGAACATATGCATACCGGTATCCACCACTAAACGGGCCGCACGCCACATTTCATAGGTGAGACGACCAAAATCGCTGTAGGGGTCTTGATAGAAGCCTGCTTCAATGCCCAGGTATTCACTGTACAAACCCCAGCCTTCGCCAAAGGCCGACAAATACGCATTGCGACGGTAGCTTGGCAGGTAATCCAACTCGGCATTAAGGGAGATCTGCAGGTGATGACCCGGTACCGCTTCATGCAGGGTCAGCGCTTCCAACACATACAAGGGACGCTTATCCAGGGCATAGGTGTTGACCCAGTAGAAGCCTGCTTCGTCGTCGCGACTGGCGCCGGAATAACGACCCGTGGTGTATTTAGGGGCAATGTTAGCGGGAACCGGCGCAACGCCATAAGGCTTACGCGGCAACTCCTTAAAGAGTTTGGGCAACTGAGCGTCCATCTTTTTGGCAATAAAAGACGCTTCCTTCAGCAGTTCTTCCGGGGTGGTGGCGTAGAACTGTGGATCGGTTCGCAAAAACTCAACAAAGTCGGCAAAACTGCCTTCAAAGCCAAGCTCATCAATGATCGCCTGCATCTCGCCGCGAATACGCTTCACTTCCTGCAAACCCAGCTCATGGATTTCTTTTGGTGTCATCTGCGTAGTGGTGTAATGCTTGGCACGGTTGGCATAAAAGGCCTCGCCGTTAGGCACGTTAGAGATACCTATGGTATCGCGGGCGCCGGGGCGGTAGGTGTTAACGAAAAAGTCGTAATACCCCTGATACGCCGGTAGCACTTGGGTACCGATCACTTCCTTGGCCTGACTTTGTAGTTGGGCAAACTCTTCGTCACTGATACCGGCGGTATTGCGCTTAAACGGCGCGTAAAACTCGGACTCGGTGACATCATCCACCAAAAAGGCGCTGATGGACTCTTCATACCCGGCAAGCACGGCCTTAGGCTGGGTTAAGCCGGTTTCCAGGCCCTTGTTCATCCAATAGATATTCTGTTCAAAGAAGCGCGGTACCTGACTTAAACGCTTAAGGTAGGTTTCAAAGCCTGCTTTTGAGCTGTAATCGCCACGGACAACCATAAACGACAGCGAGGAGTGAAAACCATATTCCGAGGTCAGCGGCATATAGTGGGTATTGAAGCGATACTCATCCAGCTTGTTTTGCACCTGGGCGCGGATGATCTGTAAATTGATCTTGTTTTCATCACTGAGCGCTTCAGCATCGATGGCATCCAGCTGAGCCAGTAATGCTTGGCGCTGCTCGTATTGCGTCTTGAGGTACTCGGGGCTCAGGTTCGCAAGCAGGTAGCCATCGACTGCTTGCTTGTATGGGTTCACGCTTTCGCGGTACTTGACGATTTGCTCGGCGACCTGGGTGAAGGTTTCATCGGCGCTAAGCGCCGATGTCTTGCTTGGGGCTGCACAGGCGCTGACGCCCAATGCCAGCACGGTGGCCAAGGCCAGGGTTTTCAATTTTATGGTTGGCTGCATATTTCTATTCTCGTTATTGCAAGGCACTATGATGCCCTACTCTAGCCCAGCGGCTATTTGTGTCAAAGTCGATGCGACCAAATCCCCCTTCTTTTATTCACCCCACTGCGATTGCACGGCTATTAGGTCACACTGGCGAAAATCATGGCGGGCGTAAAAATGGCTTAATCCTTGAGCTGTTACGGGCCCTCAAGTACACTATGGCCAACGTCCCCTCTAGGCTTGAATTACCATGAAAGAAGCTGAGCAAAAAACCACGCATTTTGGTTATAAAACGGTCGCGGCAAATGAAAAAGCAGCCCATGTTGCCGATGTGTTCCACTCGGTCGCAGCGAAGTACGATTTAATGAATGATTTGCTCTCTTTTGGCATTCATCGTCTATGGAAACGCGTGACCATCGCCAGCTCCGGCGCCCGCAAGGGCCAGACTATTCTCGATTTAGCCGGCGGTACCGGCGACCTGACCGCTAAATTCAGCCAGCTGGTTGGCGATACCGGCCGAGTGATCTTAGGTGATATCAACGACTCCATGCTCAAGGTAGGTCGTGACAAGCTGCGTGACCGTGGCCTGGTCAGCAACATCGAATACGTGCAAATGAACGCCGAAGAGCTGCCGTTCCCGGATAACAGCATAGACGTGATCACCATCGCCTTTGGTCTGCGTAACGTCACCGACCAAAGCAAGGCCCTGGCATCCATGTATCGCGTGCTTAAGCCAGGCGGTCGCCTGCTGGTGTTGGAGTTTTCCAAGCCTGAGCATGAAGTGCTGACCAAGCTGTATGACCTCTATTCCTTCAATATCCTGCCCAAAGTAGGCCAAGTAGTGCTAAACGACAGCGAGTCTTACAAATACCTTGCCGAGTCTATTCGCATGCACCCGGATCAAGAGACCCTGGAAGGCATGATGAAAGAAGTCGGCTTTGAGCAGACCAGCTATCAGAATATGAGCGGCGGTATCGTTGCCCTGCATCGCGGCTTTAAGTTTTAAGGAGCGGCCATGCTCGGGCATTTTGCTATCGCCGCCATAGAAACACTCGCCAACAGGCTACTCTCCCTCGACCCACAGGTGCAGGCCCGTCTTGCCAAGGTCCAGGGCCAAAGCCTGGTGGTGCATGTGCGCGACTGGCAGCAATTTATCAGCGTCGTCTATGCCAGCGAAGGCCTGATGCTGCAAGTGCATGACACTCAACCTGAGCACAGCGACTGCTTTATCAGTGCCGATACCGACACCCTGATGAAGCTCAAAGACCCGTCGCGCCTGACCCAGCTGATCCGCCAGCATAAACTCGATATCGACGGCGATATTCATCTTGCCCAGGCCTTTAGTCAGGCCTTTAGCGAGCTGGACATAGACTGGCCGGAGCATTGGTCGCAATATATCGGCGATGCCCCGGCACAGCTGCTGTGGCAAGCTGTCAGCAAGGGCAAGGCCCAGGCTTTAGAGGCCCAAGGCAAGCTTGACCATATCCTGCTGACGCTGTTACAAGACGAACTCAAAGTGAGCATTCACCCGCTGGAACTGACGCAATTCACCCGTCAAAATCGCCAACTAAAAAGCGATGTCCAACAGCTGGAACAACGCCTAGATAAACTATTGGCGCACATGCCAATGCAGCAAACAAGAGGTTAATTGTGGCCGTAGCGCGACTGTATTTCATCACCAAAACCTTATTGCAATACGGCATTGATGAGCTACTGCCTCGGCATAAACTGCCCTGGTTTGCCAAACTGGCCAGAAGCAGCGCCTTTTGGTTGCGCAACCGCCATCGCGACAAACCCGCAGGCATGCGCCTACGCCTGGCCCTGCAAACCCTAGGGCCGGTGTGGATTAAATTTGGACAAATGCTGTCTACCCGCCGCGACCTCTTGCCTCCTGAGATAGCCAACGAACTGGCGCTGCTGCAAGACCAGGTGCCGCCGTTTAGCGGCGACCTGGCGCAGAAAATTATCGAACAGGCGTTAGAAATCGACGATATTAGCGTCATATTCAGCGAATTCGACACCACCCCTTTGGCCTCGGCTTCCATTGCCCAGGTGCACACCGCCAAGCTGGCCGATGGCAGCGGCGAGCACCAGGAAGTGGTGGTGAAGGTCATTCGCCCCGATATCAAAAAGCAGATCGATGCCGACCTCACCCTGATGCAACAATGCGCCAAGGTGGTGGCCAAATTACTGCGCGAGGGCCGTCGTTTACGCCCCGTTGAGGTGGTCAAAGAGTATAAGAAAACTCTGCTCGATGAGCTGGATTTAATGCGTGAGGGCGCCAATGCCATTGTGCTCAGACGCAACTTTGAAGGTTCTGAATCCCTCTACATTCCCTATGTGTACAGCGATTACAGCCGCAGCAATGTGCTGGTGATGGAGCGCATTTACGGTATTCCTGTCTCCGACACCGATGCCCTGCTTAAGCAAGGTACCAATATGAAGTTGCTGGCCGAGCGTGGCGTTGAGGTGTTCTTTACTCAGGTGTTCCGCGACAGCTTCTTCCATGCCGATATGCACCCGGGAAATATTTTTGTCTCTCACGAGAACCCACACAACCCGCAATACATAGGCATAGACTGCGGCATTGTCGGCACCTTGAACAAGGACGATAAACGCTATCTGGCTGAGAACTTTATCGCCTTTTTTAACCGTGATTACCGCAAGGTGGCAGAACTGCATGTGGACTCGGGCTGGGTGCCTGCCGATACCAGCATAGAAGAATTCGAGTTTGCCATTCGCACCGTGTGCGAGCCGATTTTTAATAAGCCGCTGGCCGAAATCTCCTTCGGCCATGTGCTCGTTAACCTGTTCAATACGGCACGACGTTTTAACATGGAAGTGCAGCCGCAACTGGTGTTGCTGCAAAAAACCCTGTTGTATGTTGAAGGCCTGGGTCGCCAGCTCTACCCGCAGCTGGACCTGTGGCAAACGGCGAAACCTTTCTTGGAAGATTGGGTCAAACAACAAGTAGGGCCTTGGGCCGTGGCCAAGCAAATGTATGCTAATTTGCCGTTTTGGGCGGAAAAAATGCCCGAAATCCCAGATTTGCTCTATCACGCGCTAAAGCGTCAACATCTGCAAGCGCCACCGCCGGCCAATAACCTCAAGCCCTTGCTGCTCACCGTAATAGGTTGCAGTGGCTTGATTGTGAGTAGTATTTTAGTCATCAACCACTGGTATACTGCCGCCGCGATCGGCGCCACCTTGGGAGCAGGCCTTTGTTGGCTGGGCTGGCGAAAGGGTTAGGAGCTGGTTAGCTGTGCAAAGCAGTTCAGCTCGCCAGACCCCTCGCTTAACGATTTATACTATTAGCTCGACGTAGTACAAGGTATACTCGTCGAACAATTATCCGCATATCTGGAGTACATATATGAGCATCGGTAACGTCGGCTGGGTACAGCTACTGATTGTTTTAGCAATTATCGTATTGTTATTCGGCACTAAAAAACTACGTAACATTGGCAGCGATTTAGGCAGCGCCGTGAAGGGCTTCAAGAAAGCCGTAAAAGACGAAGATAAAAACGAAACGACCACGCAAGAAAAGATCAGCGAGCAAGACAAGGCGACTAATTCGGCCGCCGATAAAACTGCCTCGCAAGATAAAGACAAGGTATAAACGCCGATGGGCATGTGGGAATTGTTGGTCGTGGCCATCGTTGGCCTGATCGTATTGGGCCCCGAGCGTTTGCCGGTGGCCATCCGTACCGTCAGCACCTGGGTGCGCAAAATTAAGACCATGGCTAACCATATTTCCGCCGAAGTCAGTGAAGAGCTGCGCGTTCATGAGCTACACCAAAACCTCAAAAAGGCCGAGCAGCAAAACATGAGCGATATTTCACCTGAGCTGCAAGAGTCGGTCGCACAACTGCAACGCGCCGCGCAATCGGTTACCCGCAGCTATGAGCAAAGCAGCGACAGCACGCCAAGTACCGAGAGCAAAGAGCCGCAAGGCATCACCGCCGAGCCAACCACAGACGTTAGCAACGACCAGCACAGCACGAAGAAAAACCATGACTGAACCTGCGCAAACCGGCTTTATTTCGCACTTACTTGAACTGCGTAACACCTTGCTGCGCTCCATTGTCGCGGTACTGGTGATCTTTGTGGGTCTGGCCTATTTCGCCAACGACATCTACACCTTTGTCGCCGATCCCCTGGTGGCCAATTTGCCGGAAAACAGCCAGATGATCGCCACCGACGTCACCGCCCCGCTGTTTACGCCCTTTAAACTGACCATGTTTGTCGCGCTCTTTGGCGCCATTCCCTTTATTTTGCATCAAATCTGGTCCTTTATAGCGCCCGGCCTATACGCCCATGAAAAGCGTATGCTGATCCCCGTACTGCTGTCGAGCATAGTGCTGTTTTATGGCGGTATCGCCTTTTGTTATTTTGTTGTGCTGCCGATTATTCTCAGCTTTTTCACCGGCATTGGCCCCGAGGTCATGACCTTAACGCCGGATATCAGCAGTTACTTAGGCTTTGTGCTCAAGCTGTTTTTGGCCTTTGGCATCGCCTTTGAAATCCCCGTCGCCATCATGTTGCTATGCTGGAGCGGCGTTACTTCAACCGCCAGCCTTAAAGAAAAGCGCCCCTATATTGTGGTCGGCGCCTTTGTGGTGGCGATGTTTCTAACTCCACCGGATGTGCTATCACAAACCTTGCTCGCCCTGCCCATGCTGTTATTATTTGAGCTTGGCCTTATTTTGGCTGCATTTTATAGCGCGAAACCATCATCGGAAGAATCACAGGAAGAAAAGCAATGAAAAAATACCTCGTGCCCGCCTCGCTAGCATTACTAGCCACCCTAAGCACAACGGCCCAGGCCGATAATGGTGTGAATATCCAGGCCTTAAAAGCCTGTAGCTATATCGAAAACGATTTCCGCCGCCTTTTGTGTTACGACAACATTATGGCCGGCAAGCCCATCGACAGTATGCCTGCCAACGTGCCCGCCGAAGTACCTGCGCAATCACAGAAAGGAAAAGGCAAGGGACCTAGCGCCAATGCTGCAGGTGCGGCTGCAGGTGCGACTGCAGGTGCTGGTGCGGCGGCAAGTGCTGCCAGCAACAAAGGCAACAACAGCAAACGCGAGTTTGGCCTAGAGCATAAGCAAAAAGACGATAACGACGGTAACCCAGATGAACTTGTGGCCAAGGTTAGCCAAGTAAAAGAAGCCCCTTATGGCGAGCTGATCATTACCCTGGATAACGGCCAGCGCTGGCGCCAGATCGGCACCGATTCATTCCGTATCAGTAAAAACGATACCGTAGTGATCAGTCGCGCCATGTTCAATTCCTTCTTGTTGAAAAAACAAGGCAGCAACAAAAGCATCCGTGTAAAACGCACCGACTAAGCTCATGATCGACGCCGGCGTTAACCTTAGTAGTAGTCAATTTCGCCATGATCTTGATGCCGTGGTTACCCGCGCCCGCGAGGCCGGCGTCCAATCCATGATGGTGATCGGCTGTGATGAAGCGGATAGCCAGCAAGCGCTGGAACTGGCGCAGCAATTTGACCTCTATAGCTGCGCCGGCATTCATCCCCATAATGCCAAGGATGCCACGGACGATTTCGCTGCCAATCTCACCGCTATGGCACAGGCCAAAGAAGTCATCGCCATCGGTGAATGCGGCCTCGACTATAATCGTGACTTTTCTCCCCGTCCGCAGCAAAGAGAAGTTTTTGCCCGTCAGTTAGCACTTGCTAACGAATTAGATATGCCGGTGTATTTACACGAACGCGACGCCCATGATGATATGCTTGCCATGCTACGTGAGTATCAGCCTCGCGGAGTATTGCACTGCTTTACCGGCAACCGCCAGCAGGCGCAAAACTATTTAGACCTGGGCCTGTATCTGGGCATTACCGGCTGGGTGTGCGACGAGCGCCGCGGTAGCGACCTCAACGATGCCCTAAATGTGCTGCCCATGAACAGGCTGCTAATCGAAACCGACGCGCCCTACTTACTGCCGCGCACCATTCGGCCCAAACCCAAGTCTCGCCGTTGCGAGCCGGCGCACTTATCCTGTGTGGTGGCGCATCTAAGCCAGCACTACCAGGTATCCCCAGCGCAATTAAGTGCCACCAGCGTCGCTAACTTCCATTCCCTGTTTGCCCTTGAGCGCTAAGGGAAAATCGCGCTATCGATAACTATGCGCGACATCAATAAATTATCTCATTGCCAGAGCATCGCCTTGGATTAGCTGGTAAAATGCTCGCATATATCCCGTGGCACTCGCCTTGGGGCTGACACATATTGTACAGGAGAGCACCATGCCTCAATCAGGACTCGATTTATTTCCTTACACACGTATGCGCCGTTTGCGCAAAAACGATTTTTCACGCCGGTTGACTCAAGAGCATGAGCTTAGCGTCAATGATTTGATCTACCCCGTTTTTGTGTTGGAAGGAAAAAACCGTCGTGAAGCGGTGGAGTCGATGCCGGGTGTGGAGCGCCTGTCTATCGATTTGCTGGTTGAAGAAGCCAAAGAGCTGGCTACCCTGGGCATTCCTGCTATTGCCCTGTTTCCGGTCACCCCAGGTGATAAAAAATCACTGCATGCGGAAGAAGCCTATAACCCGGAAGGCCTGGCCCAGCGGACCGTGCGCGCCCTAAAAGAAGCGGTACCCGAGCTTGGGGTGATCACCGATGTGGCCCTTGACCCCTTCACCGTGCATGGTCAGGACGGCATCATTGATGACAACGGCTATGTGATCAACGACGTCACCACGGAAATCCTGGTAAAGCAGGCGCTATCGCACGCCGAAGCCGGTGCCGACGTGGTTGCGCCATCGGATATGATGGACGGTCGCATCGCCGCCATTCGCGAAGCCCTGGAAGAGCATGGCTTTATTCACACGCAAATCATGGCCTACTCAGCCAAGTATGCCTCAAGCTACTATGGTCCGTTCCGCGATGCGGTAGGTTCCGCGGGCAACCTCAAAGGTGCCGATAAGAAAACCTATCAAATGAATCCGGCCAATTCGGACGAGGCACTGCGCGAAGTGGCCTTGGATCTGCAAGAAGGCGCCGACATGGTGATGGTGAAGCCGGGCATGCCGTATCTGGATATCGTGCGCCGCGTAAAAGACGAATTTGCCGTGCCCACCTTTGCCTACCAGGTGAGCGGTGAATACGCCATGCATATGGCCGCCATCAACAACGGCTGGTTGAGCGAACGCGACACCATCATGGAATCACTCTTGGCCTTTAAACGTGCCGGTGCCGACGGTATTCTGACCTACTTCGCGAAAAAAGCCGCTATCTGGCTCAATGAAAAGTAACCTTTTCCCGGACGATAACGCCACGTTATCGTCCTTTTTTCTTAAAATCATCACAATCACGTTAATTTCCTGACACTATTGTGTAATCTCTCCCCCGTACACTATGTACCCCTTTAAGGGTTAATCTAACTAGAAACACGGGATTTATATCATGAAGAACACCTTTACACCGGTCGCCCTGGCGGTTGCCAGTGCCTTTGTGTCACTCTCGGCACAGGCGGATATGGTCATTTCCGAATATGTTGAAGGCAGCAGCAATAACAAAGCCATCGAGCTGTACAATCCAACCGACAGCGAAATTGACTTAAGTCAGTACCAATTAGCCTTTTATTTTAACGGCAGCAGCAGCGCCGGTTTAACTCTAACGCTCAGCGGTACCCTGGCACCAGAGGGTGTGTATGTTGCCGCGCATAGCTCGGCGGCAGCAGACATTCTCGCGACCGCTTCTTTAACGAACGGCAGCGGCTGGTTTAACGGTGATGATGCCATAGTGCTGAGTAAGCAAGGCGTGGTTGTCGACAGCATGGGCCAGGTGAGTATGGACCCGGGTTCAAGCTGGGGGGAAGGCACAAGCAGCACCCAGAATAATACCCTGCGTCGCATAGACGGCGCCCCGGCGCGCACGGATATCACCTCGCCCTATGATCCAAGCGCTTACTTTAGCGGTGCCGGCAATGATAACTTTAGCGATCTTGGTCAATACCTGGGCACGAACCCGCCGGTTGATCCCGAGCCGGAGCCAGAGCCTGAACCAGAACCGGATCTCAGCCTCACTTGTGCCGATACGGCCACCGCCATTCACAGCATTCAGGGTAATGGCGCGGTAAGCCCCCTGGTTGGCGAGCAGGTAGTGGTTGAAGCCGTGGTCAGTGCCGACTTCCAAAACAGCAATCAGCTAAGCGGCTTCTTCCTATCCTCCTTGCAGGGTGATAACGACCCGAGCACCTCGGAAGGTGTCTTCGTCTATCACCGCGGTGATGACGTCAATGTGGGTGAGCGCGTACGCTTAATTGGCACGGTCGCCGAATACTATGGCGCTACCCAGCTTAAAGATGTGACCGCCCTGGTCGATTGCGGCACCGCCGCGGTTAACGCCACGCCACTGACCTTGCCCCTGGCGGATGTGCATGACCTGGAAGCCTATGAGGGCATGCTGGTCAGTGTCGCCCAGCCACTGTACGTAATTGATAACTATAACCTGGCGCGCTACGGCGAAGTGGGTCTGGCGACCGAACGCCTTTATCAGGGCACCCAGGTTGCCCTGCCCGGCGATGCCGCAAATGCGGTGGAAGCCGATAATCTGTTAAAGCAGCTGCTGCTTGATGACGGTTCAACCCGCCAAAACCTTGAGCCCATTGCCTACCCGGCCCCTGGCCTGGATGCCTACAACACCCTGCGCCTGGGCGACACGGTCAGCGGCCTGACCGGGGTGCTGGGTTATGGCTTCGATCGCTACCGTCTGCACCCAAGCACAACGCCACAGTTTGTTGCCGCCAATCCACGTACGGATGCGCCTCAGCTTTTGGCCGAGGGCGATATCAAGGTAGCCAGCTTTAACGTCTTAAACTACTTCAATGGCGATGGTCAGCAAGGTGGCTTCCCCACCGCTCGCGGTGCCGACAGCCTGGAAGAATTTATTCGCCAAGAGCAGAAGCTGGTCAGCGCCATCACCGCCTTGGACGCCGATATTATCGGCCTAATGGAAATCGAGAATGATGGTTTTGGTGAATTCAGCGCCCTCAGCTCCTTGGTTAACGCCCTGAATGCGGCCACCAGCGAGGGCGAATATGCCTTTGTCGATTTTGCTGCAGAGCAGGTCGGCAGCGATGCCATCACCACGGCGCTGATCTATCGCAAGGACAAGGTAGAGGAAAATGGCTTGGCCGCCATTAACGCTCAGGGAGCCTTTGCCTATGGCAACCGCGCCGCCATAGCGCAAACATTTAAGCACCTTGCCACCGACGAAGTGCTCACCGTGGCCGTCGCCCACCTGAAATCCAAAGGGGGTTGTGGCAGCGCCCAAGGCCTTGATGCGGACCAAAATGACGGCCAAGCCTGTTATAACGCCACCCGCGTTGCCGGTGCCAACGAATTCGCCAGCTGGCTTGCCAGCCACCCGACCGGCGTCAATGATGAGGACATTATTATCGTCGGCGATATGAACGCCTATGCCATGGAAGATCCCATCCAGGCTTTTGCCAGCGCAGGTTTTGCCAACGTTCTGCCGACGCTTAACGGTAATAACCTAGGCTACTCCTATAATTTCCAGGGCCGTTTAGGGAGCCTGGATCACGCGTTGGCATCACCCAGCCTAATGGCCAAGGTGGTCGCGGCAACGGATTGGCATATCAATGCCGATGAGCCGCGCGTGCTGGATTACAATCTGGAATTTAAAACACAAGAGCAACAAGCCAGCTGGTACGCTGACCATGCGTATCGCGCTTCGGATCACGACCCTGTGATTGTCGCCATTAAGGCAAAGCCAAAGCCAAGCGAAGAGCTCAGTGGCGAATTCACCGCCATCAGCGGCTCGTTCCAACCGAAAAACTTTACCATAGAGCTACCCATGGATTTCGATTATCTGGATATCGAGCTGGTAGGCGGCTGGGGTGAAGCCGATCTCTTTGTCAGCAAGCAACGCCGCGGCACGAAGAAACATGCCGATTGCGCCTCGCGCAACAGCGGCTCAGAGGAGCTTTGCCAGTTCACTAACCCGAAAGCGGGCAAGTGGAAGGTGCGTGTTCAAGGCAGCCAGCCTTACGGTGAAGTAACCCTGCGTTACCGCGCCACCAAGTACTAATTGCACTAAAGCGCTTATGACTAAAAAGGGCAGATAGTGTATCTGCCCTTTTTGTTGAGGATGCTTAATAAAAAAGCCTGCCGTGGCGCTTGTTGTAAGTTTAATAGCTGTCTGCTTTGAATTAACGCCCGCATCACAGGCCGGAGGTATTTGGCGCATTTTCTTGCGGAACGCAAGAAAAGTGACAAATGCCGGAGGTCATGTGCATGCGCTTGTTATACCTTTTTGTGTACATCTTGATAACCAAGCATATCTATAAGACGCTCCTCCCGTTCGGGAGTAAAACCACATCGGCTATTCCATTCTTTTGGATTTTCGTAGGTTCCAAAAAGCATGTCCCACCAGACTATATCGCCATAATTATTACGGTGCTTACCGAACTCATGGTGAATTCTGTGCATTTCTGGACGTTGAAAAATATAGCCAACCCATTGTGGTGTTTTTACGTTTGTGTGATAAAAGAACTCGCCTATGGCTGTACAGAATGTATAAATAGCACCTGCTTCCAAAGATAACCCGAGCAATGTGTATACCAGCAAACTACCAATGATTGAATTGACGATCATTTCTCCGGGGTGCTTGTAGAATGAAGTTATTACCTCTAACCGCTGTGGACTGTGATGAATTTGATGGAAACCAATCCATAAAATATCAAATTCGTGACGCCAGCGGTGCCACCAATAGAACACGAAGGTTGCAATAAAATAAGCGATCAACCCACCGAAGGCAGGTGAAACATAGCTCGACAACTTAAAAATAGACCAAGATGAAAGCCAAATTTCCCACGTCACACCTGCAAGAAGCACCACGCAAAGCTGTACAGCATTTACAAGCAATACTCTGAGAGGCCAGGTTTTAACTTTTGGTAATTTCCATCCAGGTATTAGTCTTTCAAGAATGAAACAACCACAAAAAATTACAATGATGGTTGATAGCATCCGTACTCTCCTTAGGTATAACGCCGTGCTAAGGGGCAGACAAAGCGGAGCTTTGGCTGTCCCGTGGAGGGCCGTAGGCCCGGAACATACTTTAGCACCTTGTTATACCTGCGATTAAACCGAAAGCTAACGATACCAAAAAACCAAAACCTGCACCCCATGCAATAGAAATTAGAGAAAAGCCGCCTGAAGATTGTAAGAGTGCAGAAAGCCCAAAAAGACTTAGGCCAAAAACAAGAACACCTAAGACAGAGCCAGAAAAAACAAGGTTTTTAAGGTTAAGTAGATTTTTACGGTTTAAGTAAATTGTGACAGGGATGCCAAACAAAAAAGTGGCAAGGTAACTAATAAATACACAAAGAAAGATGATTAGAAGATTCCATTGCGGACTATCAGACAAAGGCCACATGAAGAATAAGAAAGGTAGGGCAGCAACCAATGGTGCAAGGAGTGCTGCTGTTAAAAACCGATTTCTAATCATAGTAGGTATAACGCCCCAAGCAGGGGCAACTTTTAAGCTGGCTAAAATTAGGAGAGAAGCGACGGGAGCCAGCTTAAAATTGTCCCGTTGACTTGGCTTGTTATGTGTAATTACCACTCACGCCATTCTGACGCAATACCATCTCCTGCACCAAATTTACTAGGGTCTAAGCCTGCTAATTTAGCCACTTCATCATATAAATAGCATAAGGATTCTCTTTCACCTGTTTCTATAAAGCCTGGGATTAACTTGTTCAAATTATTCATTGCTTCAACAGATGTTTTAAAGGCTAGTATTTTAATTTCTTCTTCGCCGTTTATCCCTAGCTTCTCAAGTGCATTCAGTAGATTAAGAAAGATTGACTCGCCTTTATTACAGTTCTCTTTACTGTATTGGGTCATCCCAAACTCTTCACCTGACTCATACCAAAATAAAAATGTTGAGTGGATTTCTTGTAGAATTTCCTTATTGAACACCTGTTCTCTCCATTACACATAACGCCCGCCTAACACGCAATGTGTTGGCATGGCTTTTTGCGTTGTTTGCCAAAACCATGACAACTTTACATTGTCTGAGTTTAGGCGTTTGTTAGGTGTCATCTCTACCGTGGTAAAAATAGAACCCAACTCCGATAAAAATTAATAAACACGTTACGAATAAACCTGGCTCTTCTTTGTAATGTATTAAGCCGTTTCGCGAAGGAAGTTTACCGTAATAAATAGAAAAAATAACAGTTGCAGGCCAGATCGCTAAAACTAATCCTCTTGCTGATTTCTTCCCTTTTTTAACCTCAGATTCAAGGGGCTTACTTGCAACTAGATCTGAAAGCTCTTTAGGCGGAACTCCACTTTGTCTCAGTTCAATTTCTTTTTTAATTTTTTCGACTCTATCTGGAAAAGCAGCTTTATCTATGTGCCGCAAAGCATCTTCTAGCTCTTCTTTTGAATACGTCGAAAACACAGGTTCATCCATATCCTTTGACACCTAACAGTGTATTAGTGCGAATTCCCGGTTAAGGAAGTTATCCACAACCTAGGTTTTTCACGCTAACTAAAATTTTATTTAATAATACCAAAAAGTTACCAGCCATTTTGATTGCAAACAATAACAGGTGTGCAATTTAAACCGAGCCATCACTTAATCGAGCCATGTAGGGCTCGTTATGTAATTTATTATGTGCCCTATTTTCATATAGTTATTGCTTTATCCTAGATAGTCGAGCCGTTTTATTACATTACATAACGAGACCAAAGATCACTGCCTTTGAATTCCAAACCGCACTCACAGGGATCGCCACTTCCCGTTTAGATTCGCGCTGGAGAAATCGGCTTTTGTTGTGGAGTGTGCTTGAAACAACGAGATAGGCTGAAAGCGGAAACAAGCGAGTGAACAGTTTCACTCGCGCCGCTTGAAGGTGACGAGCTCTGCGAGGAGGGGGGCTGCGTAGTTAGGTTTACCGAGTCAGGACGACTCGTTAAACTGTGTTGAAAGCTAAGCGGAACGTTTAACAAAAACCTGAGTTCGGAGGCATTAGCGAATCACGGGTTCGCGGAGTTTCCAAAGAGGGAGTCGAATCACTCCCTCTTTGGTTGTCGTCGCCAACGCGACATGAACTAACCTCTGTGCAAGAAATTCATCATGAAGCTTGATTGCCGTCCCCGGCCTTTCGCTGGCTCAAGGCGTTCGCTTGCTAAAAATAGTTCACCGGACTATTTTCTTAACGCGCTCACCCAACGCGACAAAATCTATCAACCCACACCAGGTTGTCAGGCTAAAGCCTGACCTACAGGTATCGCCGAGTTTCGCTGTGTGCGTTGGCCGCACATCAGGCGCAAGCATCAGCAAATGTGGGGGTGTCCTAGGAGTTGTTAGAGGGCGATGAGCGACCGAAGCAAAGCTTCGCAGCGCTCAGAGGTGGAGGCATGGACGCCGACAGGAGAGGTGCTTCATGGATGAATTGCTAGCATCATAGTTAATAGCATTTCCTCTGACCCGGCGTCGGCGGCCCGACAAGATATTAATTTTAAAGGCATTGCTAGCAATTCATCCATAAAGCTTGATTGCCGTCCCCGGCCTTTCGCTAGCTCAAGGCGTTCGCTTGCTAAAAATAGTTCACCGGACTATTTTCTTAACGCGCTCACCCAACGCGACAAAATCTATCAGTAACTTCCTTTGTCGGCGCAAAGCACCGACCTACATGACCGCGATAGTCAGCGCAGTACAAGACCGCCCTTGTCGGCGGCCCGACAAAAACTAATGATGATGACCACCCCTTAGCGCCTGACCATCACTGCTATAAAAGCCCGAAGCGCCATGCTCGATAAAGCCCTGGTTAATCATTTTCGCCAGAAAGGGATCTTGCTCGTTATCGCCGACATCCGCATAGTCGGTACTTTGATAACTGTCCCACAAGGCAAACTGACGCTCAACCTGTTGTTTGTTTAGCTGATAGCCCTGCAATTCCAGGCTGTTCACTTGTTGCCATTGGCCTTGGTCATCCTGCTTGCTTAGGGTCATGCTTTTCACCAGCTTAAGTTCGGGTAGCCAGGTAATGGCCAGCTTTTGCTGCTCATTGCCGTGCTCAAAAAGCTCTTCACGCTCGCAGCCCTGCCCCTGCGTACGCACTGGCTGCTCCAGCAAGGCATTACTCACTAACTGATATTTTTGAGACCAATCAATTTCCAGCCCTTGGCCTTTAAGCTCACCGGGCTGATATTCAATGCCCCGTTGGTATTGCTCAAAATAGCGCACCGGGCGAACCTGGCCGCTGCGCAAGTGCTGCCATTTTTCAACAAGCCCCTGAGCCAGAGCCTGATGGGCGACTTCCTGATGCAAACGCCACAGGCTAAAACCCTTGGCATTCTGCTTGCCCTGTTGCTGCAGATAGTCGGCCTTTAATACCTCGGCATTGGCGTCACATTGCTCTGCTTGAGCCGCATTGGCCATACCGCCTATGGCACAACACAGTGCCGCAAGGGAAAAATACTTCATTTTCATTCCTTTAATACCAATTCTGTTAGGTATGTGAGCAAATATAGCGCTGGATAAATGATGTGATAACAAGGCGGAGTTTTTCTTATGTAGTTATTCTACATAGAAAAATTCTAACGCAGTTAGCACGATATTTAGCCCGCTAGAATGATTAGCTATTTAAGTGAATTGGTATAAGCAGGGCCGAGCATCGGCTCGGCCCATGGCTTATTACTTAGCTAGCTTGGCTTCGGCTTTCTCTACCAGATCCGCAGCATAGTTCATCACGTGGAAGATGTAACTTTGCTCGTTGGTACCCGTTACCAGGTGCGCACCCGGGCCCTGAGCATAGACACCCACATCCTCACCGGCGTGCGTTTCTGAGCCCATAGGCACCAAGGCTTCTTGGTGGAAACCAGGAGCGGTCGTATCCACACCGCTCAAGTCAACGCGACCGGTCACTATGTCACCGTTATAACCGGCGTCGGCATCGGTTTCTGCGCCCAGATCTTTAAAGCCATTACCATTGGTGTAACCCAAGGTCGTATACGGCATACCGTCGGCGGCCAGGGTTGGCTTGCTGCTGCCTACGCCCACAACCTTGCCCAGGATTGGGTTACCACGCTTAGGATAACCGGCAATGGTAAATACGTGGCTGTGGTCGGCGGTGACGATGATCAGGGTTTCTTCGCTGTTGGTATTGTCGATAGCCGCTTGCACCGCGTCGGCAAAGGCCACGGTATCATGCAAAGCGTTATAGGCATTACCGGCATGGTGAGCATGGTCGATACGACCCGCTTCCACGGTCAGGAAGAAGCCTTCGTTGTTATTATCAAGCACGTCGATGGCCTTAGCGGTCATCTCGGCTAGCGAAGGCTCACCGGCTACGTCATTGGCACGGTCTTGCTCGTACTGCATGTGAGACTCGTTAAATAAGCCGAATACGCGCTCCGTGTTCGCCGCATCAATGGCATCGAAGCCGGCCTGATCCATCACATAGGTGCCATTTGGATAGGCTTGCTGCCATTTTGCCGTGAGATCGATACCATCGGTACGATCGCCCTCGGTGCTGCTAACCGCGTCGGCACTGTTAAAGGCCGGGTCTTTCGGTAGGAAGTGACGACGACCGCCGCCCATCACTACCTCGATACCATCGACATCAACATCAAAGCGCGCTTCAAGGTTCTGCTCGAAGTCGACCAATTGCATGGCGATATCCTGACAGCCACCGGCAACCGCATCGGCCGGCATATCGGATACGTCTTCCCAGTTACGGTCTGCCGACTTGGCATAGGTTGCCGCCGGGGTGGCGTGCGTGATACGCGCCGTTGAGATAACACCGGTCGACTTGCCAGCGATTTCCGCCAGCTCTAATGCCGTTACCAGTTCATTACCCTCTACCGAGGCACAGTTGCCGCGCTCTACCGCTTCAGCCACACCAATCACACCCACATCGGTTTTCACACCCGAGGCCATGGCGGTCATGGTACCGGCAGAATCCGGTGTTTGCGCATCAACGTTATAAGTCTTTGAGAAGCCAGAATAAGGCATGGCTTCGAAGCTAAGCTGGTGTTCTTCACCTAGCTTATCTTGGAGCTGACCGGCAAGGATACGCGCCGCTGTTACGGTCGATACGCCCATGCCGTCACCAACAAACAGGATCACGTTTTTAGCTTTCGCAGGAGTTGTTGCCAGAGCATCGGTACGCTCCTGAGCCTGACCTACTTTTTGCTGCGCATCGGCAAACCAAGGGTTGCTGGTTAAACTCGCAAGTTCGGACTCGTCCAATGTGGTTTTAACCGGGTTACACACGGTCTTACTACCATCTACTTCGCCCTGATCTAGCTGGCCGTTGCCATTATCGTCGGCACCCACCTGAGTCAGGGTACCGCCATTGATACATTGGCTGTCACCAACAGGAATTGCGGTGTCTAGGCTCAAGGTTTTTGGCGCATCATCATCCGAGCAACCAGCTAACGCAGCCAGTACTGCGAGAGAAAGAAAACTTAACTTTTTCATTATATTCATTCCTTATTGCTTGGTTAGCTCAAGCGCCGAATCGATGATGTGGAAAACCACGCTCTGCTCAACAACACCCTGCGCCAAATGTGCGCTTGGGCCCATGGCATGCAGGGAAATATCTTCACCGGCATGGGTTTCTGAACTAAGTGGGATGGTTGCTTCTTGGTGGAAACCCGCAGCCGTTGTGTCCAGGCCACTGATGTTTTGGCGACCCGCCATTGGCGCATCGTTGTAGCTGGCATCGGCATTGGTTTCGGCGCCCAGGTTACGGAAACCAAGGCCATTGGCGTAACCCACTGTGGTATACGGCTGGCCATCGGCGGCCATGGTCGGTGTCGTGCTGCCTACGGCAACAACCTGACCCAGGATTGGGTTACCGCGCTTCGGATAACCGGCAATGGTGAATACATGGCTGTGGTCGGCCGTAACCAGGATAAGCGTTTCTTCCGGGTTGGTAGTTTCAACCGCCAGTTGCACTGCTTTAGCGAGTTCAATGGTGTCATGCAGGGCATTGTAGGCATTACCGGCGTGGTGGGCATGATCGATACGACCGGACTCCACGGTTAGGAAGAAGCCCTTGTCGTTGTTATCAAGGATATCAATGGCCTTTTCGGTCATTTCCGACAACGAAGGCTCGCCAGCAATATCGCTGCCGCGGTCCGCTTCATACTGCATATGTGATTCGTTGAACAGTGCGAACACCCGCTCGGCATCCGCGTCAATGGCGTCAAAGCCAGCACGATCCCAAACATAAACGCCGTTTTCGTATTGCTCTTGCCATTGTGCAGTTAAATCCAGGCCATCGGTGCGATCCCCTTCAACCGTACTGCGGGCATCGTCGCTGTTAAAGGCTTCGTCTTTCGGTAAGAAGTGACGGCGACCGCCACCCATGACCACTTCGATACCATCGACATCGGTGCCCAAGAAGCGCGCTTCTAAATTCTTTTCAAAGTTAACCAACTGCGAAGCGATATCCTGACAACCTGCCGCGATGGCTTCTTCTGGCATGTCTGACACATCTTCCCAGTTGCGGTCGGCCGACTTGGCATAGGTCGCTGCCGGCGTTGCGTGAGTAATACGCGCCGTTGAGATAACACCCGTGCTTAGACCGCGGATTTCCGCCAATTCCAGTGCTGTGACCAGTTCATTGCCGGCAACCGTTTCACAGTTACCGCGCTCCACGTCTTCATCCACACCGATCACACCCACATCGGTTTTTACACCCGATACCATGGCGGTCATGGTGCCGGCAGAATCCGGGGTCTGGGCATCAACGTTATAGGTTTTCACTTGCGCCGAATAGGGGAATTGCTCGAAGCTGAGGTAACCTTCTTCACCCAGCTTGCCATTGTTTTGGCCTTGCAGAATACGCGCTGCGGTCAGGGTAGAAATACCCATGCCGTCACCGACAAAGAGGATAACGTTTTTAGCTTTGGTTTTTTTCTCTAAGGTGGCCTGCTGTTGCTTGGCGTTCAGCTTATCTTGGTCGGCTTGATACCACTGGCTATTGACTTGCGCCGCAGGCATGACACCCGCAAAAGCTTGGCTTGATAGGGCCAAAGCCACTGATGTAGCAAGGGCTAACTTTGTCACTTTCATGATTTGTTCCCGAGTATTGGTTAAGTAGCGCTGGATAGAGACGCGGCTCTGCGGCGCTGATGCTTGAGAGCAAGGGGCTTCCTTACTGCTGCCAATACTGTAGAGAACGAATGTTGCCAAAAAATAACTGTTTGTTGACTCTGAAGTGATAGAAATATGACACTAATAAGTCAGTCAATGGCACCCTGGGGTAAACCGCGGCCATAAAAAAACCCAAGCATTAAGCTTGGGTTTTTCGGTAAAAAAGATGACTAATTACTTAGCTTCTTTTTTCGCTTTTTCAGCTGCGATTACTTCTTCCGCTACGTTTTGCGGACAAGGTGCGTAGTGTGAGAACTCCATAGAGAACTGACCACGACCAGAAGTAATAGTACGTAGGTGGCCGATATAACCGAACATCTCAGATAGTGGTACTTCACCCTTGATGCGAACGCCCATAGCGCCAGCTTCTTGGTCTTTGATCATACCACGACGACGGTTAAGGTCACCGATTACATCACCCACGTTGTCTTCCGGAGTGAACACGTCAACTTTCATGATTGGCTCAAGAAGCTGAGGGCCCGCTTTAGGGATAGACTGACGGAATGCGCCTTTAGCAGCGATTTCGAACGCGATTGCTGATGAGTCAACTGCGTGGAAACCACCGTCGAATAGCTCAACTTCAACGTCTAGTACTGGGAAGCCTGCAAGTACACCTTCCTGCATCATTGACGCGAAACCTTTCTCAACTGCTGGCCAGAATTCCTTAGGAACGTTACCACCAACAACTGATGAAGTGAAAGTGAAGCCTGAGTTTTGCTCACCTGGCTTGATGCGGTAGTCGATCTTACCGAACTGACCAGAACCACCAGACTGCTTCTTGTGCGTGTAGCTATCTTCAACTTCTTGAGTGATAGTTTCACGGTAAGCAACCTGAGGCTGACCAACAACTAGGTCTACACCGTAAGTACGCTTAAGGATGTCTACCTTGATGTCTAGGTGTAGTTCACCCATACCTTTAAGGATGGTTTCACCTGAATCTTCGTCGGTCTCAACTTGGAAAGAAGGATCTTCTGCAACCATTTTACCGATAGCAACACCCATCTTCTCGTTACCGCCTTTGTCCTTAGGAGCAACAGCGATTGAGATTACTGGATCAGGGAAGATCATCGCTTCAAGTGTACATTCGTGCTTAGGATCACAAAGAGTGTGACCAGTTTGCACGTTCTTCATACCTACCACAGCGATGATGTCACCGGCTTGTGCTTCGGTAAGTTCAGTACGCTCGTCCGCTTGCATCTCAACCATACGGCCGATACGCTCAGTTTTACCAGTAGCAGAGTTAAGGATGGTGTCACCCTTCTTCATGCGGCCTGAGTAAATACGGATAAAGGTAAGTGCACCGAAACGGTCGTCCATGATTTTGAACGCAAGCGCTTTTAGTGGCTCGTCTGCAGAAACAGTTGCTACTTCACCAGTAGGCTCACCAGTTTCAGGATCAGTTAGAGGCTGAGGATCAACTTCAGTCGGAGCTGGTAGGTAATCAACAACAGCATCTAGTACTAGTTGCATACCTTTGTTCTTGAACGCAGAACCACAGAAAGTCGGGAAGAAAGCTAGATCACGAGTACCTTTACGGATACAGGCTTTGATCTGCTCGATAGAAGGCATTTCACCTTCCATGTAGGCTTCCATTAGGTCATCGTCTTGCTCAACAGCAGTCTCGATTAGCATCTCATGGTATTCTTCAACTTTGTCTACCATGTCAGCTGGAACGTCTTGTACTTCGTAGTTCTCAGGAAGACCTGTGTCATCCCAAACGTACGCTTTCTTCTCTAGTACGTCTACAACACCACAGAACTGATCTTCGATACCGATAGGTAGAGTCATAACTAGTGGGTTAGCACCAAGTACTTTTTCTACTTGACCAACTACGCGATAGAAGTCAGCACCCATACGGTCTAGTTTGTTTACGAAGATAACACGTGCTACTTCTGATTCGTTCGCATAACGCCAGTTGGTTTCTGATTGTGGCTCAACACCACCAGAACCACAGAATACACCGATACCACCGTCTAGTACTTTCAATGAACGGTATACTTCAACTGTGAAGTCAACGTGTCCAGGAGTGTCGATTACGTTTAGGCGGTGACCTTTCCACTCACATGTTACGGCTGCTGACTGGATTGTGATACCACGCTCTGCTTCCTGCTCCATGAAGTCGGTAGTTGATTCACCGTCATGTACTTCACCGGTTTTGTGGATTTTACCGGTGAGCTTAAGAATACGCTCAGTGGTGGTAGTTTTACCCGCATCAACGTGCGCGAAAATACCAATGTTTCTGTATTTGGATAAATCTGCCATTTCTATACTCTGATTGGTCGAAAAATTATTCGGCGGGAGTATATCACCTCTTGTGGCGAACATCATCATTGAAACCGCTTAAAATGCAATCAAATTTAGAAAAACTGGGCGAGTCGAGTGTTTGCGGATGATTAAAACGTCGCCAGCTAGTTCACCATGTTAGAAAATAGGAGCAAAACCTTATAAAGCCGGAATTTTAGCAAAACCAAGGGAACAAACAGCAAGGAAGTTATGATATATCAAGCAGTCATTTACGAGCGCTGTGAACGTTGAAAGCGAACTGACGACCGGAGGTCGATAATTATAGATTCAAGGGAGAATAATAAGAAAATCTACCAAGGAATTGGTTGCGGGAGCCGGATGTGAACGCGACACGCCGTGGCGACGACCGTAGGTCGACAACAATAAATCTGATAAATTTAGTGAGAAAGCACTAAGAGTTGGTTGCGGGAGCTGCGAACGTTGAAAGCGAACCGACGACCTTTTATGGTCTGTGTATAGACCAATTCGGCGAAGAATTGGTTGCGGGAGCCGGATGTGAACGCGACACGCCGTGGCGACGACCGTAGGTCGAACAACAATAAATCTGATAAATTTAGTGAGAAAGCACCAAGAAGTGGTTGCGGGAGCCGGATTTGAACCGACGACCTTCGGGTTATGAGCCCGACGAGCTACCAGGCTGCTCCATCCCGCGCCTGTAAGTGTCTTAGCTGAGTTTCGTCGGGAACCGACGACCTTCGGCCTTTTCTGGTTTAGCGAGTCCGACGGATGATTTATCATCCTGCTCCATCCCGCGCCAGTAGACTTGAAAGTTGTTTTGCTTCTGCTTTCGAAAGAAGTGGCGTATCCAATTAAGAATTGGTTGCGGGAGCCGGATTTGAACCGACGACCTTCGGGTTATGAGCCCGACGAGCTACCAGGCTGCTCCATCCCGCGCCAGTAGACTGAAGGTTTATTTTTGACTTCTAACCGAACAAAAAGAAGTTGGTTGCGGGAGCCGGATTTGAACCGACGACCTTCGGGTTATGAGCCCGACGAGCTACCAGGCTGCTCCATCCCGCGCCAGTAGACTTTAAAGCTTCATTATCGTCGGAAACCGACGACCTTCGGCTTTTAGGCTTAGCAGTCCGGCGAATGATTTATCATTCTGCTCCATCCCGCGCCTGTAAATTTCGAAACTCAACCCTGTCAAACACAGACCGATTTAGCTTCTATCGCTGGTATTTAGGAGTGTCCCCTAGCCAGCGAGAGCGCCATAATATAGCAAAAGAGTAAAAATGCAAGTTTAAATGCCAAGATCGCAACTAGATGCTGATTTTTCCACCAGAACTAGTTGTGATGCGAGCGTTGGTGCGGGCTTATCATCTTTTGCCATTCCCAATCGGGGTGACCCATGACAATAAAGTCGGGGTTTTCGGTCGACTCCCTTTGATTATAGGTCAGTGGATTGAATTCGGCATCGGTAATACTGCCGCCGGCCTCCTCCACTATCACCTGCGAGGCGCCGGTATCCCACTCACCCGTCGGACCAATGCGCATAAAGCAATCGGCCTTGCCTTCGGCGACGATACAGGCCTTTAAGGAGCAGGAGCCTAAGGGAACGGTATCAAATGTGGTATTGAGATATTGGCTGACCGCTTCGAGTTTTTGTCTGCGACTCACTGCCAGAGTTAACCCGTCGGGCTGAGCGACGCTAATTCGCTCTATGCCTTTTGCACTCTTTTTAAATGCACCATGTTGGGAGGCGGCGTAATAAGTGATGTTTTTCGCCGGCCAATGGATCACCCCCAAAACCGGGCGGTTATTTTCAACCAAGGCAATATTGACGGCGAAGTCACCGCTTTCAAGAATAAACTCACCGGTGCCATCCATGGGATCCAATAGCCAATAGCGAGGCCAATGCTTTCTATCCGACAAGGGGGGAATAGGGGTTTCTTCCGACATAATCGGGATGTCGCTTGCTAATTCTTGCAAACCGGCAACCAATACCGCGTTTGCCGCGAGATCGGCCTTAGTGACCGGTGTATCATCGGCTTTTACTTGCTTACCAATATCCGGCTGACGATAAATCGCCATAATTGCCAAACCTGCTTGTTCAGCCAACTCAATGCATGGCTCTAAGAATTGTTGCAACCTTACCCCCTTTGTCTACTCACCCCAAGACCGGCTAAGACGCCTTCACTAATAATAGCAAAGCAGCGACGCTTCGCGCTTCGGTAAAATCTGGTTCCGCCAAAAGCTGTTGCCATTGGGATGTTGGCCAGTAAACCACCTCTAAGGGCTCAGGTTCATCACCGGGCAAACGCTCTGGATAGAGATCGGTGGCGGCAATAATATGCATGTGCGCATTAAAATAGCTGGGCGCTAGTGACACCTGCTTCAAGGCCTTCAAGCTGTGTGCGCCAAATCCCACTTCCTCTTTCAGCTCACGAACGGCCGCCTGCTCCGGACTCTCGCCGGGATCGATCAAACCTTTGGGGAAGCCTAACTGATAGTCATTGGTGCCGGCACAATACTCGCGCACCAGGATCAATTCATCGTTTTCGGTGACTGGCACAATTAACACGGCTCCTCTGCCGCCACCACGAATGCGTTCATACTGACGCTGCTCACCGTTGGAAAATCGTAAATCTAAGGTCTCGACGGTAAACAAGCGGCTTTGAGCGACCACTTGTGTGTCGAGAATTTGTGGAGGAGTAGGATGCTTTTTCTGTGTCATGGCCGCGACTTTGTTATTATCACCTTTAATGCTCATCATAATTGTTTTAATAGGAAAAGCCTATGCCAAATTGGGCCAATATCGACACCGTGCTACTGGATATGGATGGCACTTTACTGGATCTGCATTTTGATAATCATTTTTGGCTGGAGCTGATCCCCCAGGCCTATGCCAAGCGCCATCAAATAAGTCTCGCCGAGGCCCACGATATCATGACCCATCGCTATGAAGAGGTACAGGGGCAGTTGCAGTGGTATTGCCTGGATTATTGGCAACAAGAGTTGCAGTTGCCGATCATGGAGCTAAAGCGCGAGATACAACACCTTATTTCCATTCGTGATGACGCTATTGTGTTTCTCAAGGCCTTAAAAGCGGCGGGTAAGGAATTGATTTTGCTCACCAACGCTCATCGCGACAGTTTAAGCTTGAAGGTGGAGATGACCGAGCTGGATCAGTATCTGGATCTGCTAATTTCCACTCATGACTATGGTGTCAGCAAGGAAGAGCAGAGTTTATGGCAACAGGTGCAAGAGGATTTAAGATTCGATAAGGAGCGCACCTTGTTTGTGGACGACAGTGCGGCTGTGCTGGCGTCGGCCAAACGCTTTGGTATTGGCCACCTGCTGGCGGTGGCCAACCCGGATAGCAAGCAACCGAGTCGCCAGCTAGCCGGGTATGAAAATATCACCGACTATCGGGATATTTTACCCATCTAGGGTTACTTACGCCGGGTAGCGTTGTTTTAGGCCCTGATAAACCAAGTGGGCAAAGTCTGGGTTTTCGGTATCCAGGCTTTTTACCACTTCGACCAGGTGCTCGTTGTCTTCCTGACCATGCCACACCTTGATATAGGTGCCATCCTTATAACCATGATCCTGGCGGAAAAAGTTAAGGGTGTTTTTACCCACATAACCACGGTAAAGGTCATCGATATTCATACCAATTTGCTGCATACAGCCGGCAAATGCCGCGGCATTAAAGGCTTTGTCATTCACCGCACTGGCGGCCAAGACTTCTAAAGTGGCTTTAAAATCGGCTTCGCTATGCACCTTGGCCATTTCCTGCTCGAGCGCGGCGGCCAAATCGGTGAAAGAGGTTTCACCATCAATACGCAGGCTTAGGCCAAAGTGAAAAATATCCACCAGCTCTAAAATCACTTGTTCGGTGTCGGGCGTTTGCTTTTTCCACCACTTCCAACCGTAATGATCGAGCATTTCCGCACACTCAACCCAGATTGCTCGATACCATTCGAAACCTTGGTCAAACCATTGTTCATGCACCTTGGTATTCATGGCATGTTGCATTTCCAACATAACGGCTATTTTTTTTGCAGCACTCGACATTTTATCTCTCACATTCGCGGTTAATAAACCTATCATACCGTTAACTGCAAAGAGAGTGAAAGAGATTAGCCAATTCCCCGTTCTAATGGATTATCACTAATCTGATTCGCACGAGATACCATGTTAAAAAACACCCTACTGACTCTTTCCCTCACCCTGGCCGTGGCGCTCGGGGGCAATCTGGCGCAAGGCGCTACCATCACCAATATCAGTGACTCCCCGGCCAACGTCAGCCCCATCCTACCCGGATTGGTTCTGCCCCAAGTGTCGCTTAAAAGTGCCGATAACAAGGAAGTCAGCCTGCACACCCTGCTAGAGCAAAAGCCGACGATATTAGTTGTGTATCGTGGCGGCTGGTGCCCTTACTGCTCGCAGCAGCTGGCCAATATAAAAAAGATTGAGCAAGAGCTTATCGACAAGGGCTTTCAAATTATCGCCGTGTCTCCGGATAGCCCAGAGAAACTGCAACAAAGCACGATAAGTTCGGCAAATTATCAACTCCTCTCTGACGACCAACTGAAACTGACGCAAGCACTGGGCCTGGCTTTTTATCTCGATGATGAGGTGGCCAAGGCGTATCGCAATAAACTTGGCGTGAACTTTGTGACTCTGGACGGGGAGCAAAAAGTGGCGTTGCCTGTGCCGGCGGTTTTTGTACTCGATACCGACGCGCGAGTGCACTTTCAATATGCCAACCCTAACTACAAAATGCGCCTAAGCGAGCAACTCTTGTTAGCCGCGGCGGATGCTGTGCAGTAATACCAATTTAAGTGAATTGGTATAAAAAAAGGAGCCTGGGCTCCTTTTTCTGCTGCTATCTTAAGCGGTAGTCACAGACCCCTTGGGTCACGTAACGGGACGCAAAAGGGGCACCGCTGGTAAATTCAAAGCGCATATCCTGAAGATTGAAAATAGGATGAGGATGCTCTGTAATCCATTGCTGAGTGGCCTGGCAGATGCCTTCAAGTTTGTGCAAACGGTAGGTATCAACCACTACCACGGCATTACCCTGCTCTAAATAACTGCGGTGAATGTTCTCAACCCAGTCTGTATGGGCAAAGTTAGTACGCAAATAAAAAGCCAGATCAGTTTCATCCGCTTCTTTAGGGCCTACGTCCGGTGCGTTACGCGCTTTTTGCGCGAACTGCATCAGCGACATCTGCTCACGCATCACCTGGGTGCGATATCCCGCCGGACAACGCTCCGTGGTATAGGTCACCTTACCCGCGGGGCTAATACACTTGTTCAACTTCTTTTCATTCGCCTGGGCGGTAAATGCCGTGGCGACAATAAGTAAAAATATAGACCAATAGTGCATTGTTATTCTCTTTCTAATAGGCACGAGCCGTGTAATTTTGCCAAAACGGACACAAGTAAACAAGTGTTGTTAAATTGTTACAGTTTTATGTCACTCGCTTAGCGGTTTTCCAGACGGTTATAATCGAACAAACCATATTCGATACCGCGATAGCGCTTTGCAACCCGATGGAGCAGATCGCTATAACGCCAAAAATCTGGATCGCTGCGACGCACCGCAAACCGGCTTTTCAGGGCTCGGTACTGTTGCTCGGTGCGCACCTGCTCTAAACCTTGCACAAAGTCCGGCAACTGAGTTTCGCTGAGCACCCACAGAGCTTCCGGATAGTCACCAATAAAGCCCGGAACCACCAGAGCTTTATCCTCGTTATAGGCGCGTTGCGCCTCTTCGCGCAACAGGCTGCTGATATTGTAATGGGCATTATGATGCACCAGGGTATAAGCCTGATAATCAGACGCCTGATCGCCCACCAAAATATAGCTGACCTGAGGCAACAGATTCACCGCTTTACTATCGAGGTCATTAAGGCGCTGCAACAGCTCCGGTGCCTGACGGTAGTCATAACGCTTGCTCATCACGGGCTCAAGCTTGGCCGCAAGCTTGTTATAGAGCTCCTGCTGCAGGTCATCGCTGTGGTAGCTTATCCCGGTCGGTTGGGTAAAACGAATATCCGGGTCTTTAAGGAACTCAACCAGGTTTTTCGGGGAGCGACGATACCAGTGAGCACGCAACTTAGCGCGTTCCTCTGCGGGCAGCAAGGACAGGAAGTTGTCTTCCCCCTCCATGCGCAAAAAGTCCATATAAAGGCGGGTGAGCAACTGATGACCGACATTGCCGTAGACATCAAACCCGGCCACCAGCAGGTAATGAATCCGCTCAAATAAAGAATAATCGAGGACCCAGGCCGTTTTCGGCGCCTCCCCCACCCAACCTTTAACCACGGTGGCGCTGTTAAAGTGACGGAAAATGGTCAATGCGGCATTTTCATTATGGCCTTCACCCTGCCAGAGAATATCGGCGGTTAAATGCTGACCGTCGGCAAACACCTCGTTTGCCAATGCCGCCTTGGCTTCTAGAAACTCGCTTTGTTTGGCCGCATATTTTACCCAGCTCGAGATTGGCAGCGCATTACTTTGCTCCTGCGCCGGCATATCCAGGGCATCCTCGTGGCGCATTAAAAATTGCTCGAATTGCTCGGCGCCGATAAATTGCGGGTCGACGAAGGCCACCCAAAACTGGTCATTGATCACGTTAAGTGCGATTTGGCCGCGGCACACAGGACCTTGAATAAAGCCGCGAATAATCAACTCAGCCTCATCCAGCATAAACTGGTAACGAGAGCGCACCGGTATAGCGGCAAAGGCCTTAAAGGGGTTAGAGGCCACCTCTATGCTGTAACCGGGCAAGCGAGTTACCTGGTAATCGGTGTCGATAAACTGCTGTTGCAGGCGCGCTAATTTGTCATCGTTCAGCGGCAGCGGAATATTGGTTTTAGCCAGTACCGTGGCGTGTGACGGGCGCAGACGATAGTAAACACGCTCAACTTGGGGATCTTCATAGGGGCGGCGAGTGGCAATCACCTTGATAGCTGCTCCCGGCGGTGTGCTGGAGCGGACCAGCTTAAAGAATTGCCCGCGCTCCAAATCGGCAAAAAAGATATTGGCCAGATACCAGTGCTCATAAATATAACGGGCACTCAAACGATGTTTGAGGTCGTCCTGATTAAGAAACTTCTCCCATTTATCAACCTCGGCCTGCAACTCAGTACTCAGTGGCGCTTCTTCGGCTAAGGGAGCACCTTGCTGCAACCAGCTCGTTAAGGTTGTCATCTCCGCGTTACTTAATGCCGGTAAGCCATAAGGCATACCCGCCAGCGGGTTATCCTTGGCATAGTCTTCAAATTCTTCGATGGTTGGACAGCTCTGCTCCCTGTCCAGGCTAAAGTCAAACTGTTCGCCAAGAATGGCATCCTGCGGCAAAGGATGTTGTTGCTTCAAAGCCAGAGAGCGATACATCACGCTGGCCATCAAGTTGGCATGGGGATTTTGCTGACGTTCATTGAGCACCGGGTTAAAACCCTTTTCGCGCCACTGTGCCGTGGTGTGTGCATCGATAAATAAGCGACTTGGCTCGGATGCCAATAACCGGGTGCCATCGTACACCAAGTCTTTTGAGGTGCCGCGCTCTATGCCCTCGGGCGAGGATAACTTAAGCTGACAGGGCGCATCATAACAGCCGTGACACACCACACAGCGGTTATCGAGCACGGGTTTTACCTCTTGCGCGAAGAAGTCCTGTTGCTCGATGGAGGCGGGATGCTGACGGTTTTCTACCTGCTGTTGACCGTAGAGGCTATCGTACTTCTGAGCGCCAAATACGGCGCAACCGGTACAAAAAACCAGGAACAACATCCACGCCAATTTATTCATCGTCATCACCGAGATCAAAGGTCGGCATCATTTCCAACTGCGGCGACACATAACTTTGCCCATCGCTGCACTCCAATACCGCCGCCAATAACGGCCCTCGGCTCAGGATCAACATGGCCTGATGCTCGCAAGACAACAAGGGCTGCGCCTGGGGACGTAGCTCGTAGGTGCTGAGCTGCAGGCTCACCGATTGCTCCGCACTGGGATTTTGGCATAAATGCGCCAGTAGCTCTTCGTCCAGCGTCACTTCTAACAGTAAGTCGGGCTCATTCATATCACGAGCATAAAGAGAGTCATTGAGTAAAAACAAAGGGAGGCTAAGCACAGCGCCTTGCGATAATTCCACGGAAAACCCCGAAAAAAGTCGATAATCAGCCCTCATAATAGCAAAAAAAGTCTTTGCTTTGGCTGCTTTTGTAACCAGATAGGGTATATTAACCAAGTAATTAGGGAGGAGAACGCACATGACAGTACTTTTAATCATACTGGTTGTTGTCGCCATAGCCGTGGTAATAATCTTCAACAATCTAGTACAGTATAAGAACGAATTTCAAAATGCCTTTGCACAGATAGACGTGCAATTACACCGCCGCCATGACCTGGTGCCTAACCTGGTTGCTACCGCGCAGGCGTATCTGGATCATGAAAACACCACCCTAAAAGCGGTTATCGCCGCCCGTAACCAGGCGGTAAGCGCCCTGCAAGCACTGCATCAAGGCAATATCGATGCCACCAAATTGGCACAGCTGGCCGCCAGCGAAGGCGCACTAAGCAGTGCCCTCGGTGCCTTGCAAATTAGTGTCGAGGATTACCCCGACCTTAAAGCCGACAGCACCATGGCCAACCTAAGCGAAGAGCTTACCAGCACAGAAAACCGTATCGCTTTTGCCCGCCAGGCCTATAACGACGCGGTGATGCAGTACAACAGCTTTAAGCAAAGCTTCCCTCCTGTACTGGTTGCGAAAATGACGGGTCATGGTATCGATGCGCCACTATTGCAGTTGGAAGACCCACAAGTACAACGTCAGGCACCGAAAGTTTCCTTTAACTAGCCGTGCACAACTTCTTCAAACACCAGCGCCAGGCTAGGCGCAAAACCTGGCTGCTGGTTACCTTGTTTGTGCTGGCGGTCACCCTGCTGATCGCCCTCGCCCATTGGCCAATATTGTGGCTGATGCGCGTCTTGGACAGTGATCTCTATATACTCTTTAATTATGGCCTGCAGCCACTAGGTGAAGGCAGCCGCATTCATCTTGGCGTCACTTTCACTATCGGCACGATAATAATGTCGGCCGTTCTCTATAAGTACCTGCAATTACGTCGTGGCGGCCATGTTATTGCTCAGCAACTCGGTGGCGAACAGGTGCAAAGCAACTGTTATGATCCATTACACCGCCTGTTGCTCAATGTGGTTGAAGAAGTTGCCATCGCCGCACGAATGCCGGTTCCTGGTGTCTATGTGCTCAAAAATCAGCCCAGTATCAATGCCTTTGCCGCCGGTTACCATAGACAGGACAGTGTGATAGCCGTTACTCAGGGAGCATTACGCCTACTAAGTCGCGAGCAATTACAGGCGGTGGTAGCTCATGAGTTCAGTCATATTCGCCACGGCGATGTGCGCCTTAATGTGCGTATGACGGCCTTACTCTTTGGCATCACCTTTATCGGCCAAGCCGGGGAAAACCTTATCCACGGCGCTATGTATGCATCCAGAGGACAAAATCAAAGAGGCGATGGCGCTGGCCTCCCAGCTATAGTGGGCCTTATACTCACTCTATTTGGCTGGCTTGGAACTCAACTCGGCGACGCCATTAAGGCCCTCGTCTGTCGCCAGCGGGAATACCTCGCCGATGCCGGTGCGGCAGAGCTCACCCGCGCACCCTACGATCTGGCGCAGGCCTTATTGGTAATAGCCGAAAGCCCACGCAAAAACACCCTGAGGCAAAGCAATGCGCATTTATATAGTCATTTGTTTTTTTCCGATGCGCTCAGTCCCTGGCTGTCCTGGTTAAGCACCCACCCGCCTCTAAGCAAGCGTATCCGGGCACTCGACCCCAGCTGGGATGGCATGCTTACCGAACGCCCAAGAGGCCATGCCCATGCGACGGTGCATGGCGCCATGATGGCGGCGCATGAGCAAAGCCTGTTGCAGGTGGCGCGACACCAGCGCAATAGCGAAAACCAAATAAAACTTGAAGGCATTGATGCTAACCTGGGCTACCTGGCCCATGAGCCAGTGGATGCCCAGTGGCTGGTAATGATGCTCTGCCTGCATCAAGACTGGCAACAACGGCAAACGCAACTGCGTCAGATTGTCGCCTTGCCCTATGTCGATGCCTTTAAATTCGACCAGGCGGAAGCCTCTTTGGCAGGGCTTGGCATGAGTAAGAAGCTGATGCTGTTGGAAGTTGCCATAGGAGCACTGCGTTGTTTGCCACTACATGGCCAGCGAGAATTTTTAGCCAAGCTAAAAAATATTGTCGTCGTAGATGGCAATTTGGATCTTCATGCCTGGTCCTTCTATGAGCTGAGTGTCCATGCCTTGAGCGGAGCCAATAGCGGCACCATTGGGCAATTTAACAGAAAGATCATAGCTAAGGCCTGCGAACAATTGCTTAACGCCCTTGCCAGCTTTGGACACAGTGATGAGCAGCAACAAGCAACAGCCCTTAATGCTGCTTCCGAGGCCTTGCAGCTACCCATGCGCTATTATGGTGATGCCCAATGTCAGGTCACCCGATTACAACGCGCCTTAAGCATAGTGAAAACCTTGCCGCAGGCGAAAAAGCAGGTGCTGATCCAAGCCTGCCAACTCTGCATTAGTCACGATGGCGAAATTAATGAGGCGGAGCAGGTGATCCTATACACACTTGCCGCCTGCTTAAATGTAGATAGTGAAGTAGTGAGCCGCTTACCAGGGTAAGCGCTCACCATTGGCATGCCAAAAGCCGCCGGTATTGGCCAAGTCCAGCTCGGCGATCCGCTGCTTTATGCGCTGCGCTGCGACCTCGGGGCTGACGTCACCGGCAAAACCCACCATACGCGTTTGCACAAAACCGGGATGAAATAAACCGACTGCAACGGCACGCGGCTTAAGTTCGTGGGCCAGGCTCACGGCGGCAGCGTTCAGGGCCGCTTTAGACATGCGATAACCTATATAGCCCCCAGAACCATTGTCGGCAATAGAGCCCATACGTGAGGTGATCATCGCCACCTTGGCACCGGCGGGCAATAAATGCCCCAAGGCATGGGTAACGCGCAAAGGTGCCAGGGCGTTGACGGCAAACTGCTGCTCTATTGCCGCAAAGTCCATATCGGCCAAGGTTTCATTGTGTAATAGCCCGGCGTTGTTAATCAAAATATCTATGGGCTTATTATCAAGTTTGGTTGCCAGATCACGTACCTGATCGGGTTCGCAAACATCGATACCAGAGATCACCTGAACACCTAAAGCATCAAGTTCATCGCTGCTTTGGCGCACCAAGGCGCTTACTTCGGCACCGGCATTCACGTACTGCTTAGCCAATTCCAGGCCTATGCCACGATTGGCACCGGTAATCACCACATGTTGAGTCATTGCCTTATCCTTGAAGTTGAATAACCGAAAATACCGCGCCTTGGGGGTCATTAATCACGCTAAAGCGGCCGACATCAGGGATATCTATGGGCTGAACGCAGATCTCAGCGCCGAGAGTTTTCGCCTGCTCAACCTGTTCATCGCAATTATCGACTTGAAAATACACCATCCAGTGAGACGGAATGTCGTCCGGCCATTGTTCGTTCATCGCCAACATGCCACCTATTTCCTCGCCATCGATACTAAGAACCGTGTATTCCATGCCGTCCATTGGCCGCAACTCGGTATGCCAGCCGACCAGTTGCTGATAAAACTCGGCGCTGGCACGCATATCTCGGGTGGCCAGTTCAAACCAACACGGGGTGTTGGTTTCATTCTTGCGTTGCGAGCCCTTATGGCCTTTGCCCTGCCAGAGCGCGACCATGGCACCGCCAGGATCGCACAGCAACACCATTTTTCCGGCACCGGGCACTTCGTGAGGACCATGCACTATGCTGGCCCCTAATTCTTTGGCGGCGGCGGTCTTGCTGTCGACATCGTCCACGGCAATATAACTTAACCAGTAACTGGGCACCCCCTGCGCCTGCTGATCGGCGGGCATCTGATACATGGCGGCAATATCCTCTTGCTGCTTTTGCAGCATGGTGTAGTACACGCCTTCTCCTATGGGTTGATCGACTGCCGACCAAGAGAAAAAGTCACTGTAAAAGGCTTTGCCTTTTTGCCAATCGGTGGAGCACAGTTCCACCCAGCAAAAGTGTCCTTGAGGATAGTTATCACGACTCATACTAGTTCATCCCGTTTATTGTTTTTATAACCATAGCGCAATCGGCCAAGGCATGGAGCAATAATTCTAATTCCCGACTGTTACACACTAACCTTAAACCAGTTAAACATAAACAGACTATGAAACTCAATTGAGAATTATTTGCATTAGATGTTGACTAACACGCAAATCTAATTGATAATCAATCTCAACAAGGAGGGGCAAATTCAAACCCGCTTGTTACTGAAAATTTGTTTCACGACCCTGAAACACGTTTAGCGCCCGTAAGGCACAGGTTGATGGCAGCCAATTCAACGCCCCTTGATAAGGCGATTCCATCAACCGCACTACATTTTACTTGCTACATTGCTCATATCGGTGACGGTAGATATGAAAACAAAAAAGCCCTTGCGGGCTTTTTTTATGTCTGTAATTTAATACCCGCAGATTAACGGCGGTTTCTACGGGCCCGGGCGCGACGCTGGCGTTTTTCTTCTTCCTTGGCCGCCTTCTTGGCCTCGGCGGCGGCGCGTAATTCGGCCACCATCAGCTCTTCGCGCTCACGCATCTCGGGCGTTTCCATGCTCACTCGGCCAAGCACTGCATCGCGCAGCTCGTTAATCAAGATTTCTGAAAACTTATGCAGGTCTACTTGGTTACCACCACGAATACAGCCCCGGTTTTTACCCGCCGCCAGCATAAAGTCATAATCATGCTCGGGTAAGGGGTCAACCTTGTAGCGATCAATCAGCAGTTGCGGGTAGGCTTGCAGCAAATACTCGGCGGTGTAGCTGGCCACTTCTTCATAGTCGATGGCGGTATCACGAATGGCACCCGTGGCCGCTAAACGATAGCCGGAGTTTTCATTCTCAACCTTAGGCCAAAGCATTCCCGGGGTATCATAAAGCATGATGCCCTCATCAATTTTGATCCGCTGCTGCGCCTTGGTCACCGCCGGTTCATTACCGGTTTTAGCGACGATGCGCCCCGCCAGGGTATTAATCAAGGTCGACTTACCAACATTAGGAATGCCCATGATCATGGCTTTAATTTGTTTGTCGGCACCCACCTTATGAGGCACCAGCTTTTTGCAAAGCTCAACAATTTTGCCCACCTGCGCGGCCTTGTCATGCTCCAAGGGCAGCGCCTTCACGCCACTTTCCTGCTCGAGATAATTAAGCCATTGCGTGGTCATCTGCGGGTCGGCCAGGTCTGCCTTATTGAGGATCTTGATCACCGGTTTATCGCCGCGCAGCGCGCCTACCATAGGGTTTTCGCTGCTATAGGGAATACGCGCGTCCAGCACTTCAATAATCACATCCATCTGCGGCATGATTTCTTTTATTTCATTGCGCGCCTTGTTCATATGGCCCGGAAACCATTGAATTCCTGCTCTACTCATTTGATAAATATAACCTTTTAATCTTTATGCTTGCTTTTAGCCAGGGCCTTGCGGCGTTGCAAACTAAAACTCGCTTTCTTACTAGCAACTATACCACAGACTCCCGCTTTCATTTCCTCTCCTTACGCGAATTACCCTTGTTACACTGCGTCGCTAGTCGTCACTGAATGCTTTACCACACCACCTTTTCAAGGCGTATGCCCAAACGCTTAGATAAGCGCACCAAATTAGCGCGATCCACACCAAGGTGTTTCGCCGCCTGACTCCAGTTTCCTTGATACTGATGCAATGTCTGCTTGATCAAGGCCTTTTGATAATCGTCTACCGCAGCCCTTAAGTTTAGCGGCGGGATTGCCCCACTCTGCTCTTCTGGCACCTGCTGCTGTGGCACTATTTGGCTTTCGTCTGCATCCTCTGTATTCGGGGTTAATTCATCACAATCGGAAACAGTCAGAGTCACAATTTGGCGATGACGCTCTTGGATAGAGAATTTTGCGCATGCTTTGAGTGCGGCTCTGCTGAGCAAATGTTCCAACTCGCGCACATTGCCGGGCCAAGTGTAATGCTCAAGTCTCTCCATTAACTGGGCTGCAACCTTTAATTGATTTACACCCAGCTTACGTTTGATACGCTCAATAAAGAATCCCGCTAGGAGTTCTATATCTCCCTCTCTGTCCCGGAGCGGCGGAACAGTTAATGGATACACATTTAATCTGTGGTAAAGATCGGCGCGAAAGTGACCCTGTTCGACTTCCGCTTTTAAGTCCCTGTTAGTTGCGGCAATCACACGAACATCTACCTGAACGGTGCTATCATAGCCCAAGGGCTGAATTTCATTGCTTTGCAGCACCCGCAGCAATTTGCTTTGCACCGCCAATGGCAACTCACCCACTTCATCCAAAAATATGGTGCCTCCATTAGCAATAAGAAACTTGCCGGCACGTTTTTGTGCCGCTCCGGTAAACGCTCCCTTGGCATGACCAAACAATTCACTTTCTATTAGATTTTCCGGCAACGCCGCACAATTCACGTGAATAATGGCTTCATCACACCGACTTGAATGTTGATGAATGCTGTGTGCCACCAGCTCCTTGCCCGTGCCACTTTCCCCTTGTATCAAAATCGAATAATTTGATGGCGCAACTAGGGCAATCTCGTTCTTAAGTTTTTCCATCGCGGCGCTTTGGCCGACCAAGCAAGATTGCTGGCCCAAATCACTGGGTTCATTTAGCGCTCGCATCACTTCTTTCGAATGCTTAACATTGGCCTCCAATAAATCCAGAGTCAGGGCCGTATGAAGACTGATCGATGCCATTGAAGCAATCAACGACAGCGTCCTCTGTGACAAGGATTCAAACACCTCAGGCGTTAAACTATCTAATGTCAGCACACCGATAAGCTGTTGCTCAAAATACAGGGGCACCCCCATGCAGGCATGAATGGGCAAGTCCCCATCCGTGGCTAATACCAACCCATCATAAGGATCGGGTAGCTCTGAGTTGGCCGCAAAACGCACTGCTTTTGTGGATTGGCACACGGCCAAAAACCTGGGGTGCTCGGCGATAATAAATTGCCGCCCCATGGTATCTCGGCTTAACCCCTGCAAGGCTAGAGGCTGTAAGTATTCCCCTTTCAAAACCAGTAACACAATGGCATCACAGGTAATGAATTTGCGGATCGCCGTTAGTAGTCCATCAAAGCGTAAGTTGCTCGACACGCTTTGCGCTAGCTCCAGCGACAGCTCAAGTAACTGGTTATCGGTCGGGTTATTCATACTTCACCAAATCATAAAGACAATATCGAGTCATAAAGACATATTACCACTTAAGTCATTATGACACACACCTGTTGTTTTATAAGTAACTTATCCTTTAATTTCAATTGATTAAAAAATGGCATGAGTTTTGTCTATATAACCATGCCTACTTGTTCATAGTGTGGAGTTGAGATGTATTCAAATTTTTTACTCACCGGCGCTCAGCAGCTGGATAATCAACAGCGTGGTTTCCAATGGTGTGTTATTGGCGGTAATTGGGCCATGGTGATGTCATTTATGACAACCGCTTTGTGTTTACTGATCACCTATAAATTTAATCATTACTTTTCTATCCCAGCACAGGTAAGTGCTCATATCGCAACCATAGTCTTCGCAGCCTTTTTTAAGGTGGGTTATGTCGTGCGTTGCGTTGGTTTGCACGGACTCGGTTACAGCGTTAAGTAACTGCTCGCATATGAATTAAAAGGATCAAAAGCCCTGCTATGAGTATAGCCAAATGCCCTTGTAGAGACAGTGGCAAAGCGCCAGGTTGCGTTTCGGCTATGCCAGGCATCTAGGTAATAACTAAAGGTATCGCTGCCTGGGCCTGCCCACAGGGCTGCGTACTTTATATTCTGTGTATTTACATTCCTGGTCAGCACATTTAGCGGCCACAGCCATAACTTCTGGAGTTAAGATGTTATCGATTCAAGACATTAAAACAGTGCAATCAACCATCCCATTAATTGAACAGGCGGGCACTGCGGTTACCGACCATTTTTACACTCGCATGTTTTCCCACAACCCCGAACTTAAAGATATTTTTAACCTAAGCAATCAACATACAGGACGTCAAAGGGTGGCGCTGTTTGAAGCCATCGTAGCGTATGCCAAGAATCTAGATAATCCAGCGGTACTCGCTAACGCCATTGAGCGTATCGCTAATAAGCATGTTAGTTTTAATATTAAAGCCGATGATTATAATATTGTCGGTCATCACCTTATTGAAACTATGCGCGAGTTACTCAGCCACCACTTTACCCAAGGCGTCGAGCAGGCCTGGGGCAAGGCATACGGCATCCTAGCCAATATCTTTATCTCTAGAGAAGAGCAGTTATATTCACAAAGAGAATCGTCGGTCGGCGGCTGGCGAGGCAAGCGAGCATTTCAACTGACTGAAAAGACCGAGGAGTCTGAGTTGGTGACCAGTTTCACCTTCAAGCCAGTAGACTGCCTGCCCGTCATGGATTACCGTCCCGGTCAGTACGTTGCCATTGAATTGCAACCCGATACCTCTGAACACACCGAAATCCGACAATATTCGCTTTCGACTAAAGCAAACGGGCAAGACTATCGCATCTCAGTGAAGCGCGAAGAAAACGTCAAGCTGGGAATTGTTTCCAACTATTTGCATAACACACTCAAGGTTGGCGACCTGGTTGACTTGCACGCACCGACCGGTGACTTCTTTTTTATTGATAAGCAGCGGCCTGTCGTTCTGATTTCTGCCGGTGTGGGCATTACCCCCATGCAGGCCATGCTCGACACCTTGGCACAGAACCAGTATGAGCACTCGGTTACCTATATTCACGCCTGTGAAAACAGGGCCCAACACTCTTTTGCAGAGCATACCGCCCACCTATGTGAGCAACATGGTTGGCATCACTATACTTGGTACAATCAAGAGCAAGGAGATAGCCAGTGCACCTTTGGTGGGCTTATCGACTTTACCCAAGTTGAACTACCTCTTGCTGAGGGAGACTATTATTTATGCGGCCCCATCGCCTTTATGCAATTTGCCAAAGAAAAATTACTGCGACTGGGTGTGCGTGACGACCGCATTCATTACGAGGTATTTGGTCCTCACGCCACTCTATAACTCGTTTTTGGTTGCCGGGTAAGCGCCTGGCAGCCCCCACATGGGCAGAGCAAATCACCACGCGAACGTGTATACTGCCCGCTTTGCTCGCCCAGGAAGTAGTTGTTATGGCATTAAAGGCCACCATAATTAAAGCGCGTCTGAATATCAGTGATATGAATCGCCACCATTATCAAGAATACCCTTTAACCGTTGCCCAACATCCCTCGGAAACCGAGCAACGACTTATGATCCGTCTGTTGGCCTTTGCTTTACACGCCAATGAAGAGCTGCAGTTTACCAAGGGCCTGTGCGCTGAAGACGAGCCGGAATTATGGCAACGAGAGATGGATGACAGCATTAGCCTGTGGATCGATCTTGGTCTACCGGATGAAAAGCGTCTGAAAAAGGCCTGCACCCGTGCCAAAGAGGTGGTGCTTTATGCCTATGGGGAAAACAACCAAGACATTTGGTGGCAGAAGAACCAGCAGAAGTTAAGCCAGTTTAAAAACCTCCGCGTTGTCAGCTTAAACTATGACGAAACGCAACAGCTAGCAGCTATGGCCTCACGCAGCATCGACCTGACCATTAGCATTGAAGACGCCGAGGTATGGGTTAGCAACCAGGAGCAAACACTGCAAATTACCTTGACCTGGCTGCAGGGTCAGGGCTAAATTGCCAAAAACTGGGACAAGACCTTCGTCATCGTCTAGGTCGAGACGTGGGTAAGGATTTGTATGATCACTAAGGTAGTAGTTTTACATGGCTTGTATATGTCGGGTTTTGTTATGCGACCGCTGTGCGCGCGACTGAAAAAACACGGCTATGAGATACTCAACCTGTCTTACAACACCTTAGATCCAAATACCGACGAGATCTTCGCCCGTATCAACGACTTTATGGGCGAGCAAGATTGCGCCTTTGTCTGCCATTCTATGGGAGGCCTGATCGCCCGACGTTATCTCAGCCAGGATTTCCCCCAAGTACGGCAGGTAAAAAAAGTATTCACCTTAGGTACACCCCATAAGGGTGCCAAGATAGTCCATCATATGCAGCAAAAGGGCATGCAGGCACTGTTAAAAAACAGCCTGGAATATCTGGCCAGTGAAAACCAAGACTGGCCCTTTAACGCCAAGCTTTATAGCATTGCCGGCGATCTCCCTCTCGGCCTGTTACCCTTGTTCGAACAAGGACACCCCTGCGATGGCACGGTCAAGGTGGATGAAACCAAGCTCAATGGGATGGCGCAGCACAAGGTATTTCACCTTAGCCACACCAGCTTGATTTACTCCCGTAAGGTTGTTGCCTATATTCTCGAGCAACTGCGAGAAGATTAATTCTCGGCTGCTGCGGCAATCTTATACGCAATTACAGCGATAATTCCCACCACTAGCGGGATCGGTGCGGCAATCATGCCAAAGGCATCGGAATTTGCGTAGCTGGCTCCGGCAAGGTGACCCACTAAACCAATTACAAAGGTGAGTACGGCAATAACACAAACGGTGATTTCTGCTTTTTTCGATTTATTCATAACCACATCTCCTATGTCGATGCCCAGATTATGACCCCCCAGTGCATACAAATGTTGCGCTAAATCAATTTTCACTGCGGCTTTTTTAAGCACCGAAATCGCTTTTGCGATAGATCAATATTTCACCATTGCGACCTTGTTTTTGGCACAAATCATGCCCATGTCATTAGCTACAAGCGCATGCAAATCATTTTATGTGATTGCTTAAATCGATTTTATCCGCTTGTTATTAAGAGGCTTTACGCCATACTGAAGTACAACTTCTAAACGCAAAGGAGACAGCTATGTCGCAAGTAAATGCTATTGGATTGGATACTCAAGAAACAGAAACTATCATCGATGAGCTCAACCGTTTACTCAGCTGCTATCAAATCCAATACATGAACGCCCGAGGCTTTCATTGGAATATAAAAGGCCGCGACTTTTTCGAACTGCACGTCAAATTTGAAGAAATCTACAACCTATTATTAGAGAAGGTCGATGAAATCGCCGAGCGCATTCTTACCCTTGGTGGTGAGCCACTGCATGCGTTTACAGATTATATCGAGCTGAGCCAGATCAACGAGGCTAAAAACATCAGTGACGGTGGCCAAGCGGTGCAAAACTTACTGGATGGCTACACCACCCTGATCAAGATGCAGCGTAACATTCTTGTCGATGCCAGCGATAATGAAGATGAAGGCACGGCGGCATTAATGAGCGATTACATCAAAGAACAGGAAAAGCTGGTGTGGATGCTTAAAGCCTATCTTGATTAATATCCTTCTACGCTAGGCGGCACGCCGCCTAGCTTTCTTCCACAGCCCCTTACCAGCCTCCAGGAGCAGAGCATGGACCTCACTTACCGCAGCGAACACGATAGCATGGGTGAACTCAAAGTCCCCGCCGACGCACTGTATCAAGCACAAACACAGCGCGCCGTGAATAATTTTAAGATCAGCTCGCTGACTATGCCGAGCCGCTTTATCACCGCGCTAGCACATATCAAGCGTGCCGCGGCCAAGGTTAATCATCAGCTCGGTTATTTGGATGCCAAAACCAGCTCGGCCATTGCTAAGGCCTGCAGCGAAATCATCGCGGGTGAGCACCTGGAGCACTTTCCCGTGGATGTATTCCAGACCGGCTCGGGCACCAGCACCAATATGAATGCCAATGAGGTGATTGCCACCCGTGCTACAGCCCTGCTCGGTACCAAGGTGCACCCCAATGATCATGTGAATATGGGGCAAAGCTCAAACGATGTGATCCCAACGGCCATCCACGTCAGCAGTGCCATCGCCATCGAGCAAGAGCTTCTGCCAGCGTTGGCTCACTTGGAAGCTGTGATTGCGGCCAAGGTAGAACAAGTCGGTGAACAGGTTAAAACCGGACGCACCCATCTTATGGATGCCATGCCCGTCACCTTTGCACAAAGCATGTCTGCCTGGCACGCGCAAATTGTCGCCGCCAGAGCCCATATAGGTGAAAGTGCTGCCGCACTGTTACAGCTTGCTCAAGGAGGCACGGCTGTCGGCACAGGTATTAACGCCGATCCCGACTTCGCGGCACACTTTGCTAAAGAAATGACCAAACAAACCGGGGTGAGCTTCAAAGCTGGAGAGAATCCCTTCTTCCATATTGCTACCCAAGACAGCGTGGTGGCCGTTTCCGGGCAACTGAAAACCGCCGCCGTGGCACTGATGAAGATTGCCAATGACTTACGTTGGATGAACTCGGGTCCGCTCGGGGGTCTTGCTGAAATAGAACTCGAAGCCTTACAACCGGGCTCATCGATTATGCCCGGCAAGGTTAACCCTGTGATCCCGGAGGCCACCACCATGGCCGCGGCTCAGGTGATAGGTAATGACACTACCATCACGGTGGCAGGTCAATCCGGTAACTTCGAGCTCAATGTGATGCTACCGGTAATAGCCTATAACGTCTTGCAGAGTATCGAACTGCTTAGCAATAGCAGCATAGCGCTTGCCGATAAGGCCATCGCCAGCTTTAAAGTGAATGAAGAGAACCTCGAGCGCTCATTGGCTAAAAATCCCATTTTGGTGACCGTCCTCAACCCACTTATCGGCTATGAGAAGGCAGCGCAAATCGCTAAAAAGGCGTATGCAGAAAAGCGCGCCATACTCGATGTTGCCGCAGCAGAAACGGATATTCCCTATGAAGATTTGATCACCTTGCTGGATCCTCGAAAGCTCACCCAGGGTGGTATTCAAAACTAAAAAGCCAGTTTAGGAACGAAAATAGCGGCATTTGCGTGCCGCTGAAATGTCAGTATTATGGTAATCATCATCAACCGTAAAATAAGAACATTATGCGATTAACATTGATAGCCGCCGCAGTGTTGGCGTTAAGTGCCTGCAATAGCAATAGCCAACAGGAAACACAGGCCGTTGCTGCGAGTGAGACAACACAGGCACAACAGCCGAAAACTCAGCTCAAGCCGACGCCTAAACAGCTGGTCGTCGCCGATCAAGGCGTACGTGTAGAAAACCCGAATATCACCGCCACCAATGAATCCATTGCTCAAGGTTACAGACGGATCCATGAGCTTACCGCAGATAAAACATGTGATACGAGTCAACAATGCCAAGTGGTTGCGGTTGGCAGCAGGGCTTGCGGTGGTGCAAATGAATATGTGGTGTTCTCAACCAAAACCGCCGATGCAGAGCAGGTCAAAGCCTTGGCAGAGGAAATCACGGTGCAAGAGCGTCAGTTTAACCTAAAGACAGGCGCGGTCAGCATATGTGAACACCTAATGCGCCCATCAACCCAATGCCAACAATCCCAGTGCGTTAGAATTCAGGGCTCATCTTCCTCGGTGTACTAACTGCGATCAGTATCCGAATAAGCTGAGCAGCAAAGACAGTACAATAATCGCCAAGAGACAAAGTAAGGCTCTGATAATATATCGGGGCCGCATTTCTTGGTGACGCCACTGAAAGTAAAGAAACTTAGCAAAATAAGTGGCAGCCACCCCAAATAGTGCAAACACCAACAAATATACACCTAGTGCTATCACAACAACCTCGACACTATTCTCTAATCATCCCTAATAGCCTAACAAGTTCACTCCCTTAATACCAAGAAAAGCCAGCCTAATCCAAGCGGTTTTTTTATATCTTGATTTTGCAAGGCTAAAGCCTCGCCTAGAGATAGCTGTGGGAGTTTTTTAAGTCGGAGTTTGCCGCAAAGGAGGACGGTAGTAGAGCCATGCAGGGGCATATTGACGATAAGGCCGACCTACAAACACAGAAAAGCCGCTGCATTATGGCGACCAATTCTATTAGAATAAAAAACGTAAACGCCAGAAAGCAAAAAACCCGCTGCATTGCTGCAACGGGTTTCTTTAATTAGGCGAAGTAAGACCGAAGCACAGCTTCGCAGCTTACTGAGGTGAGGTCATGGACGACCGAGGTAACCAAGCTACAGGGACGTATAGTTGAAACCACTCTT
>NZ_JAGXTQ010000008.1:0-108999 GCF_018334135.1 Pseudoalteromonas sp. BDTF-M6 | reverse complement strand
CCGAACTCAGAAGTGAAACGGAACTGCGCCGATGATAGTGTGGCATTTGCCATGTGAAAGTAGGTCATCACCAGGCTCCTAATTTAAGAAACCCGTTGCAGCAATGCAGCGGGTTTTTTGCTTTCTGACTTTTGACCAATCTATTCAAAGCAGTTTATACCAATCTATAACACTCGAATAGCCGAGCCTTATTGTTATATAAGAGGTGGCACGATTAAGAGTGGTTTCAACTATACGTCCCTGTAGCTTGGTTACCTCGGTCGTCCATGACCTCACCTCAGTAAGCTGCGAAGCTGTGCTTCGGTCTTACTTCGCCTAATTAAAGAAACCCGTTGCAGCAATGAAGCGGGTTTTTTGCTTTCTGGCGTTTAAAACATTAAAACCCGTATCTAACCCTTCTTTGTTGCCCGTCTTGGGTCTGATTTATTGCTCCACTTAGAGTTGCACTGCAATAATTCGATGAGTATTGTCGCACCACTACCGAAAAGCCTGATCTAAACAAGGTTGCCAGTACTTTTATGCTTATGTTACAAAGAGTTTTTGTCCGTGAGCCGTGTCTATGTATGAGCTTTATCATTGGTTTGATCTGTTAGGTGTAGCCGTTTTTGCAATTTCAGGCACTCTCTTGGCTCATGAAAAGAATATGGATGGCTTTGGAGTAATCATCTTGGCCGCTGTGACCGCTATCGGTGGTGGTACCTTGCGCGATATGATTTTAGATGTGCCGGTGTTTTGGGTGCATGATACCAGTTACTTCATCACAATCCTTATCACGGCCTTTGTTACCATTGTGTGGCTTAACTACAAGCAAAGCTTCCCTCACTATTTCTTACAAGTCGCCGATGCCCTGGGGATTGCCTTCTTTGCCATTATGGGGGCTCAAAAAGCGCTTGATGTCGGGGTGCCAGCGATGACCGCGGTGATCATGGCGGTCCTCACCGGTTGTTTTGGTGGTGTTATTCGCGACGTCTTGGCGCGAGAGGTACCTATGCTACTCAAGGGTCCCTTATATGCCATTGCCTGTGTGGTCGGGGCCGGCTTATACATAGTCTTAATGCGCCTGGATACCAACCCACAGTTAGCCATGTGGTTAGGCGGTATCGCTACATTATTGGTTCGCCTTATCGCAATTCGTTGGAATCTGGGCTTATACGTTTTTCGATATCCTAGCTAGACTTAGATTAACTAGTCAGGCAAGGAGACAGGGATGTGTCTTTAGCGCAAGTATATACCCGTGAACAAATCGGCATCGAAGCCATTGAGGTCCGTGTTGAGGTCTATCTCGGCTCCGGCCTGCCCAGTTTTAATATCGTTGGTTTACCAGAAACCTCGGTAAAGGAAGCAAAAGACCGGGTGCGCAGTGCCATTGAAAATAGTCACTTTATCTTTCCCAGCCAACGCATTGTCGTTAACCTTGCACCCGCCGATCTGCCCAAAGAGGGAGGGCGTTACGATCTTGCCATCGCCGTGGGGATACTCATAGCCTCAGAGCAGCTTAAGTTTGCCAATCTTGCTGAGGTGGAGCTGCTCGCCGAGCTTGGGCTCGATGGTCAGCTGCGGCCGATCCGTGGGGTGATCCCTTCGGTGTTGGCCGCCAATAAGGCCAAACGCTTGGTGTATTTAAGTGCAGAAAATCAAGACGAGGCGGCGCTAATCGACACTGCCAAGGTCAAGTGCGCCTATTCACTACAGCAGCTCTGGCATGATCTGTCCGGCCAGCAGAAGCTGGACTTGGTGACGCCCCTTCCCATAGCGCAAAGGGCCAGGCCAGCGCCCGTTGACTTCAGTGACGTTAAGGGTCAAGCCATGGCCAAGCGGGTGTTGGAGATCGCCGCCGCCGGGGGCCATAACGTCCTCTTTAGCGGTCCCCCCGGAACGGGTAAGTCCATGTTGGCACAGCGGTTCGCGACAATATTGCCGCAAATGTCGACACAGCAGGCCTTGGAAACCGCTGCCGTATATTCGGTCTCGGGAAAAGCCATCGACGCTAGCCAATGGCTGCAGCGGCCTTTTCGTAGCCCTCATCATACCTGCTCCGCGGTCGCTTTGGTTGGCGGTTCATCGAAGCCGAAACCCGGGGAGATATCCCTTGCTCATAACGGCGTCTTGTTTTTGGACGAGCTGCCGGAATTTGAGCGTAAGGTGATAGACAGTTTAAGAGAGCCGATGGAAACCGGTAAGGTTACTATTTCTCGTGCGGCTCAGCAGGTGGACTTTCCTGCTCGTTTTCAGCTTATTGCTGCGCTCAACCCCAGTCCCACCGGGCATTATAGCGATAAGCGCGCTACCCCAGATCAGGTAATGCGTTATCTGGCGCGTATCTCGGGCCCTTTCATCGACCGCATAGACCTGCAGATTGAGCTGCCTCGCATTCCCAGTGCCCAGTTGCTATCACCTCATGCGGAGGAAGACAGCGCCACCATTCGCTCCCGTGTCATTGTGGCCTGGCAGAGGCAACAAGAGCGCCAAGGCAAGGCCAATGCCTTGCTCTCTGTTCAGGAGCTACAGACCCATTGCGCATTAACTTCACCTTGTCGTGATTACCTCGGTGCAGCCAGCGAGCAGTTTAAGTTATCGCCACGCTCTCATCAGCGCATTATCAAGGTTGCGAGAACCATAGCCGATCTTGCCGGCGAGCCCGAGATTTCTCAAGCCGCCATTAAAGAGGCTTTAAGTTATCGAGCCTTTGAACGCATGGTGGCGACGTTGGGGTAATAGCCGTTGCACCTGTATTTACCAGCTGTTAACATTGTTGGATTAGCCTTATTGGAGTGTTCAATGAAAAAGTGGATTTTTGCGGCCGCGCTGTTACCTCAACTTTGTCTGGCAAATGCCAGCGATGCCATGACTTTTTATCTTGATCAACAATACCAAAAAGCCTTTACCTTATTTGAGCAAACCGCCGAGCTTGGCGATGGTCGCAGTCAGTTTAACCTGGCGGTACAGTATCTGCGTGGACAAGGCGTGAAGGCCGATCCAATTAAGGCCTATGGTTATTTTTCCGTTGCCATAGACAATGATTTTAAAATGGCCGAGCAAGCTAGAAAGTCGGTGGCTCGACGCTTAGATAAGTCACAGTTAGTCAAGGCAAAAACTCTCGCCGCTGATCTTATCGCTCGTTACGGTAAATCCGGTAGTCAGAGCATCAATTATGAGTTAAGTCGCACCCTGAATTATAACCCGACCCCAGATAAAACCGTCAACCCAGCAACGGCTTACCCTGACGCACTGCAAGACGATGGTGTACCGGGCTTGGCCAGCTACCTTTTTGATATAGATAAAAATGGCGTGCCGCGGGATTTAGTTTTACTGAATTCCTATCCGGCTCCCGAGTTCGGTCAAAGCATTGCCGAAAAGCTCAGCCAGACGCGCTTTGTGGCCGCCGATAGAAAATTTAACAACGGTATTATTCGCGGTGTTTTTGCCGGTGCTCAAGACAGTGAAGTGAGTAAAAAGCTTGAGGCCAGAGCGCAGCAATTATTGCAACAGGCTAAAAGAGATGACGTTAATGCTCAGGCAGAGTTGGCCACACTATTAAAGTTGTTGAATGGCCAGCCTCAGTACCATGCTATCGACGGGGGGGTACAGGCCATACCGGTTGTGGCGCCACAAATTAGCTTTAGTAGTATCACGCAACCAGAATTTACCAAGCAGGCAAAGCTTGGGACCAATAATTTTAATTTTTCCTACCTGGTTAATCTGAATGCCGAGGGCAAGGTGGCCCAGTGGCAACCATTTGAGCAGGTAAAGATCCCCAAGGTATTACGTAAAAATGCCGAAAAGTTAATGAAGCAATGGCAGCTTAGTGCTGCGGACGGGGAGCTAAAAGATGAAAACTGGTACCACGTGCATTTTTCCTACAATAATCAGGATATCAATCCCGAGTATTTAAATGACCAGGTTCTCGCCTATGTGGATATTAAGCCACTGATTAACCAAGAAAAGGAAAAACAGTGGCGCTATTGGCAGCAGAAGGCCGCCATGGGCGGGCACAGCGATACACTTTTTCAACTTGGCGTGAACTGTAATCTACGTCTGCTAACCTTGGCAGCGAAGCAAGAGCACACTCGAGCACAATTACAACTGGGCAAATGCTTATTGGCTAAAGCCGATGGCGCCACGGTACATGCGGAGCAGGCTAAGTATTGGTTAGAAAAGGCGGCGCTGCAGGGCAACCTGATTGCTAAGCGTAAGCTGGCCGGTTGGTATGTGCGTTATTCCGATAATGGCAGTGAGCTGGAAAAGGCCATCGAGTTGGCCGAGGAAGTAGCGGATGAAAATGACCACCCGCTTGCATACGCTTACTTGGCCGCGGCACACGCTAAACTGGGTAACTTTGAAGAAGCCGTTGATTATCAGCAGCAGGCATTAAGCGAAGCCAATGAACAGGCCTTTGATCAGGCGCCGTTCCAACAGTCGCTGGCGGCTTACCAGCAAGGTAATATCCTGTTTTAAAGCCTTAACTTGAAGAGAGCATATAGCCTTTGCCACGCACAGTGACAATGCGCTTTTGCTCTTTTTCATCGCCAAGCTTCTTACGCAGGCGACCAATCAGCACATCCACGGTGCGATCCGTAGGGCTCCAATCCGGTTGTCCTATTTCCTCTGAGACCTTTTCCCGCGAGGTGGCCTTACCGGCATTAGCAATTAAACAAATCAAAACCTTATGTTCCGCCTCGGTAAGGCGCAGCTCTTCATTGCCGGCGGTGATCAGGGTGCGATTATCCGGGTGCAGTTTGAAATCCGCATACTCGATATATTCGGTGCTGTCATTGGCCTGACTTGCGGCGCCATGCAGACGTTTATACACGGCGCGCATGCGCAATTCGAGTTCCAGCAAATCAACGGGCTTACAAATATAGTCATCGGCCCCTTGCGCCAGACCTGCAATGCGATCCGATTGTGAGTCTCGGCTGGAGAGCATAATCACACCCATCTCGGTGAGGGTGCTTAGCTCTCGGGCGAGGGTGAGGCCATCCTTCGCGGGTAAGACAATATCGACTATGGCTAATTCAATCGCTTGCTGGGTATCGGCCTGTGATGCTTGCGCCAACGCCAATGCTTGCGCTCCTGTGCTATCGACATGGATGCAAAACTCGGTATTGGCAAAATGATTTTCGATGCGCTTAACAAGTAGCTCATCGTCTTCAACAAGTAACACATGAACGGGCATTTGGTTTTACCTAGCGTATTATTGACCTAAATAGGTGACGGTATTCACCCCAACTTTATAGTGTAATGGCCTCACTGCCAACTATTTACGTCAAAGCCTTGAGGCCTACCGTTATTGGTGAGTCTGTGTAAATAATATTTTGGTGCAGAGTATGTTCCGTAAATTACTCCCACATCATATTGTTAACGCCGGATTTTAGCGTGTGCCAATGTCAGTTTATGGCCTACGCGAGTAGAGCCAACAGCAAGATGATATACAGGCCGCTGACCAATAGTTGAATCAGGCAAAAGCCCATGATGTCTTTGGCCTTTAAGCCGGCAATAGCCAGCACCGGGATGGCCCAAAATGGCTGGATTAAGTTAGTCCAGGCATCGCCCCAAGACACGGCCAAAGCCACCGATGATACCGGCACTTCCAGGGCCTGAGCCGCAGGTAGCAGTAAAGGGGCTTGTACCGCCCATTGGCCGCCTCCCGAAGGAACGAAAATATTGACCAGGCCGGCGCTGAGAAAGCTCCAAATCGGCAAGGTGCTGCTGTCGGAAAGGGCGATAAACAGTTCAGATATGTCTTTGGCCAAGCCGCTTTGGCTCATCAGTGCCATTAGGCCAGCATAAAATGGGAATTGAATAACAATACCGCTGCCGCTGCGCACCGCATTATTGAGCTGGGTGATCAGCGCACTGGTGTTGGGCTGTAATAACAGGGCAAAAAATAAAAACAGGGCGATAATGGTGTTTAGATTCAACCCTTGTGCGCCCGTATAAAAGCTGCTGCCCAAATAAATAAGCCCCAGTATGCCAAGCGTCGCGGTGGGCCAGCGAGCCAGCTCTAAGGCGTTGCCTGATGCGTTCTGTTCTGTCATTTCGTTATCGGGGCGCAGTTGCTGAGCATCGACATAAACGGCGTCTTGTGGCTTAGGCAGCAAGCAGTAATTAAGCAGCGGCAAAATAACGGCCAGGCCAATGACCAGTGCCAGGTTCAGTGTTGAGAACAGGGTTTGCGAGGTGTCGATCAGACCAATTTGCTGTTCGGCAAAATGCCCAGGGGTGGCTATGGTCAGTGGTATTGAGCCGGACAGGCCGCCATGCCAAATAATAAAGCCGGAATAAGCACTGGCCACCAATACTCGGTAGTCTACGCGACAAAAACGAGCCACCGCCTTGGCAAACAGGGCGCCGACAACCAGGCCAAAACCCCAGTTAAGCCAGCTGGCTAAAAGGGCGACCAAGGTGGTGACGACCACCGCCTTACCGGGCGTGTCCAATCGTCGGGCGACAAAATTTAAACCGCGCTCAACGCTGGGCGTGGTTGCCAGCAAATAGCCACATACCAAGACCAGCAGCATCTGCATGGCAAAGGTAAAGAGGTTGCTAATGCCGCCCCCCCACATCTGCACTAGGGTTAGTGGTGAATGATCACTGCTTAGAAGAGCGAGTATAAAACTGACCAGGGTTAACAACATAACGATCAGCAGCGGGTCCGGCATGTATTTGTCGGTCAGTTTGGCTATGGGTTTGGCAATTTTGGCGAGCATAGGTCTGCAACTATTTGGTATTAATTATTAGGGTCTGTTTATCTTTGCGGTTTACTTTATGTTCAATCTAAACGCATTCTGATGAATATAATCACTGATTTATGTGGTTAAATTCATCCATGAAGCTTGGTTACATCGCGCATCCATGCGCTCACCTCGCTAAGCTGCGAAGCATTGCTTCGGTCTTGCTCGCCTATGTACATAGCGAGCAACACAGAGCAGGATGCGTTTAGGTGAACCCATAGGGCAGCGCTTGTAGCGCATTTCTACTGTGTTGTTACATGTTCATGTAGAATAACTACACCACACATGTGCCGCCTTGTATAAATACACTACAAACTGCTGCAGAAACAAACAACAAAGGTCAACAGACCCTATTGTCTTAACTATTACTCTCTTAACATAGATAGGGTAATGTTAAAAAGACTAAACTTTAGCATGATAGGCTAAAGTTATTGGAATTACAAAATGGCTTTTATCTTAACTGACTGAAAATTAAGTATAAAAAGTTGGCCTGAATATTGTAATTGGTTATGGTAATTAAGAATAGTAATTGACTAACGAGGCTTATATGTCAGGACAAGGTTCAGGTGGTAACGTAATCGCCGCTTTATGTAATGTATTCTTCCCAGGACTGGGGCAGTTGGTACAGGGGCGTATTCTCGCGGCCTTGTTATTTGCCATCTTCTTTTTCGGTGGTGCTGCCTTATGGTTTTTGGTCGTACCCGGCATTGTTGCTGCAATTGCGTATGTGTGGGCCATTATCGACGCCGCCAAATACCGCTCTTACGATTGAATCGGAAAAAAGCGTGCCTAGAGCACGCTTTTTTTATACCAAGGTCAGCCAGAAGAAAAAGCTGATGATGCTTAGCAGGGTGCTCAATACCACAGTACTCGCCAGCACCTCGCTGCGGGTATCAAGTTGTTTCGCCACCAAGTAGGCGTTTACACCCAAAGGCGAGGCACTCAGCAAAACCACGAGCAAGACTTGTGGTTGTGGCAAGGTAAAAATTTGGCTGGCGAGCAGCCACACCAAGGCGGGTAAGAGCAACAACTTGCTCACAGAGAGCATCAGGGCCAAGTGTAGCCCGGGACGAATTTGGTAATGATGTAAGTTGGCGCCCAATACAAACAGGGCTCCGGCAATGGCGGGCTCTGCTAACAGCGCCAGGCCGCTTTCCAAGGGTTTGGGTAAGGCCAGACCGCTTAGGTTGAATAGCAGCCCCAAGCTAATGGCCATGATCACCGGATTAAACACCAGCTGGCGCACCGTGGTCAGCCAGCTTACTCGTTGCGAGCGCCCGGAAAAAGCATAGGTCAGTAAAAATAGCAGGGCGCTGTGAAAGGTTATAAGCACAAACACGGTGGCGGCAATGTCCTTGCCCAGTGCCTGAATCGCAATGGGAAGACCGATTAAAACTGTGTTGGAATAGCTGGCCCCCAGTGCCAGCACCGCTCCCTGTGCCCAGTCTCCGCAGTAGGACTTATAAAGAATCAGCATCAGGGTGAAGATCAGTACAACCGGAATATAAAAGCTCAGCATCAGCTCCAGGCTAAGCACACTGCTTAGCTGTGCCTGCGCCATATTGATAAATAAAAACACCGGAATACTGATGTAAAAGATAAAGCGGCTGATACCGGAGAGTTGCTCGCCGTTAAGAAAGCGCAGTTTGGCACAGGTAAAGCCGACTCCGGCGATAAAAATCAGTGGAAAAATAATGGCAAAGGTATCGAGCATGGTGATAGTAACTAGCGGTACATGAAGAGATTTTAACATGCTCAGGGAGTAGACCGGACAACTAATTCCCTGGGCAATAGTTAAGTATATGATCGGAGATAGCGCTGGATAAATGATGTGATAACAAGGCGGAATTTTTCTTATGTAGTTATTCTCCATAGAAAAATCCCAACACAGTGAGCATGATATTTAGCCCGCTAGAATGATTAGCTATTTAAGTTAATTGGTTAAAGCTATGCTTGTTGGTATGATGCGCGCCTTATTCGCAAGGGCCTAAATACTATGGAATATCAGCTATATTCTGATCCCCTTTGGGGCAAGCGTGTGAAGCTCAGTGACGAGCACCGTTTGGTGGCGCGCTGGTTCAACGATGAGTTATATGACAATGATGAACTGTTACAGCGTTTTCAGCAGGCGCTAAACCAGGAGTCGTCACGAAGTTCGGCGAACGGCGCTCAAGAGCTGGTGATCAACGGTAAAGAGATGCGGGTAGTGATGGCTCACGGAGAGGTGCTTTTTGAAAGTCACGGTTTGCATCATGGTGAGGATGACCTTGACGCCTATGCCGCGGATGAGCTCGTGCTGGATGAGTCTGAATTAGTTGCCGCGTGTGGCATTGAAGACCTGCTCGCCCTTATGCAGGCGTGGCAGACGTTTCGCTAACATCACCATTATGGGAGCTGAGCTTGGCAATACGCTCACTCATGCCGACAATCAATTGATCTTTTATCTTTTCCCGCACCACAACCGGTAGCTTGATCAGCGCCTGTGGATCTATGGCCAGCACTACGGTATCGATATTGGCGCGGGCATTGGTGCTGCGCTCTCTGTGGCTGATAAAGGCCCCTTCACCGACAAATTCGCCGGGATGAATATGACCCAGGTTTTTATTATCATGCTGGCGAAAGACGATTAATTCACCGCTGAGCACGATATAGAGGTACTGGTTCTGTTGCTCATGCTGTTTAAACACATATTGCCCCTGGCGCACCATATACCAATGCGAAAAGGACTCCAGCAGCATTTGCCGCTCGGCCAGCTCAAAATCGCGGAAGAAGGGCACCCTGTTAATGATTTCCATGCGTTTAAACATGGCGATGTTTTCCAGTAGTCTCATAGCCTTTTACGCCTGTTAGGACGTGGTAATATTGCGCTCTTTTAACTTACGCGTCAATGTGTTGCGTCCCCAACCAATGCGCAGCGCCGCTTCTTGCTTATGACCACCACAGCTGGCCAGGGCCGATTTGATCAGGCGCGTTTCCAACTGAGCCTGAATATCGGGCCAGACATTGTCTTTGCCTTGTTTAAATTCGTTGTTAAGCCACTGCTGGAATAGATCCAGCCAGTCGGCATCGACTTCCTGCTCGGTGTTGGCACTGAGCTCAGGCGGCAGATCTTCCGCACCTATATATTCCCCCGGCGCCATAACCGTGAGCCAGCGGCAGGTATTTTCGAGCTGTCTCACATTACCCGGCCAATGGAACAGTTTCATCTGCTCACACGCCTGTGGGCTTAGGGTTTTACTGGCCACCTTTAATTCCTGGGCGCTTTTGTTGAGGAAGTATTCGGCTAACTGCTCTATGTCTTCGGTGCGCTCGCGCAGTGGCGGCAATTTTAAACGCACCACATTTAAACGGTGGAATAAATCTTCCCGGAACTTGCCCTGTTGCGCCAGGCGCTCTAAATCCTGGTGGGTGGCGGCGATGATGCGCACATCCACCTTAATGCTCTGGTGGCCGCCAACGCGATAAAACTCACCGTCGGCCAGTACCCGCAATAAGCGGGTTTGCACGTCCAAAGGCATATCGCCGATTTCATCGAGGAACAAGGTGCCGCCATTGGCTTGCTCGAAGCGTCCCTTGCGTACGCTGTCGGCACCGGTGAAGGCACCTTTTTCATGGCCAAAGAGCTCGGACTCCACCAAATCCTTGGGGATGGCGGCCATGTTCAGGGCGATAAAGGGGTTATCCTTACGTGGGCTATGTTGGTGCAAGGCACTGGCGACCAGTTCTTTACCCGTACCAGACTCGCCGTTGATCAGTACGCTCATACTGGAGGCGCTGAGCTTACCTATGGCGCGAAAGACCTCCTGCATGGCTGGCGCCTCGCCGATAATTACCGAACGCTTTTGTTCCTTGGTGGCTTTTTTAGCTTTCTTTTGCGAGTGGGCACGTACGGCGCGATCAACCACGTTGACCGCTTCTTCCAGATCAAAGGGTTTGGCCAGGTATTCAAAGGCCCCTTTTTGAAAGGCCTGCACCGCCGAGTCCAAATCCGAATGGGCGGTCATGATGATCACCGGTAGATTGGGGTTCTCTTCGCTGATTTGCTCTAACAAGGCCATGCCGTCCATTCCGGGCATGCGTACATCCGAGAGCAGTACCGCGGGCTGAGAAAAGGTCAGGGCGGTTAATACATCCTGGGCGTTATCAAAGCTTTCCACCTGAAAACCGCTGCGCGTGAGCGCCTTTTGCAGCACAAAGCGAATCGATGCGTCGTCATCTACCAACCAAACAGATTTCATCATAGCCCTCTTAGCCGCTTACAGTGGCAAGTACAGTGTAAACTCAGTATGGCCCGGCCAGCTATCGCACTCGATAAAGCCTTGATGTTGATCGATCAAGGTTTGTGCTATCGACAGTCCCAATCCCGAGCCCCCTTCCTTATTGGTGACCATGGGATAAAACAGGGTTTCCTTTACCTCGGGCGCTATGCCTGGGCCATTATCACAAATTTTGATCTGCAGGGCTTTTTTGAGTGTCGTATCGTAGCGGCGCACATGATAGCGCACCCGGGTCGATACCTTAATTTCGCCTCCGGCACTGAGCGCCTGCATGGCATTGCGCACTATGTTAAGGAGGACCTGCTGAATTTTATCGCCGTCAACCACCACATCCGGAATGCTCGGGTCGTAGTCTTTAATTAGCGCAATATCTTTATTGTTATCCAGCACGCAGAGCTTTAATACATTCTCGAGGGTTTGGTGGATATTGGTCGCTTGCTTTTGTAAGCGTTGGTTTGGTCCCAACAACCTATCCACCAATTGTCTTAATCTATCCGCTTCGTGAATGATTAGCTGTGCACACTCATCGCGCTCCTGCTGATCAACCTCATATTGCAATAATTGCGCCGCTCCGCGAATTCCACCGAGGGGATTTTTAATTTCGTGCGCTAAATTGCGGATCAGGGTTCTGGCCGCCTGATGTTGGTGCATTTGGTTGGAAGCCTGATCGAGGCGAATTTCTTCATCCGTTTGGCGGATTTCAAGCAGTAAAAATGCTTCGCCGTGGTAATTAATTCTGCGACTATTGAGCGCTAAGTTGGCATGGCGGGTATCGACAAAAACCACGTCAGCCCTGTGCTGGTGGCAATCCACCCCTTGCTTGAGGGTGTAGTTGGCGATGCGCTCAAGCTCCACCGAGTGATAGTTAAAAAGCGAGGTGAAGGGTTGGCCTTGAATGCGCTTTAGGCCCTGCCCAAGCAGTTCGGTGCAACTGGTGTTGGCATAAACCAGGTTAAAATCTTTATCTAAAATTAATATGGCAGTATGCAGGTTTTCCCACATCTGTTGGAAAAAATCGCCGTGAAGTTTCATCTTTAGTAGTCGGTTGCACCAGTATGGTGCAACTATCTTAGCAGGTTTAAGGAGGAGTGCGCAGCTATTTCCTTGGCGCCACTCCGGTTAAGGGCCGGTGATCACCGAACGGCGATGCATAAAGAAGGTGACGGACTTGGAGCTGGCCAATACCTCGCCCTCACTATTGAGCAGCTTCAATACCAGGTTGTGCTCACCGCGATCGACGTCACGCAGGGCAAAAAGGCTGGAACTTTGTGGCTCGCCATAGGCTTGACCGTCCATAAACAGCTGGACGCTGTGCCCTTGCAAAAACCTTGGTTTCACCTGCCCGCTGATATGCACCGAACCTGTGTTGTCTCGGATGGTTTCTTCCTGCGTCGGAGAGGTGATGGTGATATTAAACTTTACCGCCTCCAGTTCGTCATCGGTTTCGTCGAGAACACTGGTGTCTATGGTGGGCATGTTCATGATCGGCGCGTTCAGGGTGACTTTTTCCGCCCCTTTACGCGGGGTGTCAGAAAACACCAATACGCCATTCTCATCCTTGTAAACGTAGATGCTTTTGCTCGGTGCGGCCCATGCTGTACTGAGAATAGATAGCAGCACGACCATGCTTAAAATATACAGCCTTGTGTTCACGTGAAATCCTATTTTATGGTTGTTATTCTTATAGTTACCAAAATAAGCCAAGTTATTGGCTAAGTGTTAACTTTAGTCCAAAGGTTGTATTTTTTCCATAAAAAAAGCCTGCAGAGCAGGCTTTGAGAACACACATGATATAACTAAATTGTCATTATCTAGTTTATACGCTGTAGTACATTTCGAACTCAACAGGGTGAGTTGTCATGTTCAGCTTTTCAACTTCTTGTGACTTAAGCGCGATATAAGCGTCGATTAGGTCATTAGTGAATACGCCACCTTGAGTTAGGAACTCACGGTCTGCATCTAGACAAGCAAGGGCTTCGTCTAGTGAAGATGCAACAGTTGGGATTTCTGCCGCTTCTTCTGCAGGTAGGTCGTATAGATCCTTGTCCATGGCATCGCCAGGGTGGATCTTGTTCTTAATACCGTCAAGGCCAGCCATTAGCATTGCAGAGAAGGCTAGGTATGGGTTAGCCGTTGGGTCAGGGAAGCGCACTTCGATACGACGACCTTTTTCCGAAGGAACCACAGGAATACGGATAGAAGCAGAACGGTTACGTGCTGAGTAAGCAAGCATTACCGGCGCTTCGAAGCCTGGAACTAGACGCTTGTATGAGTTAGTTGAAGCGTTAGCGAAGGCGTTGATCGCTTTAGCGTGCTTGATGATACCACCGATGTAGTAAAGAGCTTCTTCAGAAAGACCGCCGTACTTGTCACCAGCGAAGATGTTTTTGCCATCTTTACCTAGTGATTGGTGACAGTGCATACCAGAACCGTTATCACCTACGATTGGCTTAGGCATGAAGGTTGCCGTTTTACCGTAAAGGTGCGCCATGTTGTGGATAACGTACTTCATTTCCTGAATTTCGTCCGCTTTCAATACCATGGTATTGAAGCGAGTAGCGATCTCGTTCTGACCTGCTGTTGCTACTTCGTGGTGGTGTGCTTCAACAACCTGACCTAGCTCTTCAAGAACTAGACACGTTGCGCTACGCCAGTCTTGTGAAGAATCAACAGGTGCAACCGGGAAGTAACCGCCTTTAACGCCTGGACGGTGACCCGTGTTACCGCCTTCGTAATCTTTATCTGAGTTCCAAGACGCTTCTTCGGCATCGATTTTGTACATAGAGCCAGACATATCGGTTTTGTACTTCACGTCGTCAAACAGGAAGAACTCAGGCTCTGGACCGAATAGTACAGTGTCAGCGATACCGGTAGAGCGCATGTACTCTTCGGCACGCTTAGCTACTGAACGGGGGTCACGCTCATAGCCTTGTAAAGTTGAAGGCTCAACTACGTCACAACGTACGATAAGTGTGGTTTCTTCTGCGAACGGGTCAAGCTTAGCGCTGTCAGCGTCAGGTAGAAGCACCATGTCAGATTCGTTAATGCCTTTCCAACCAGCGATTGAAGAGCCATCGAACATCTTACCTTCTTCGAAGAAATCTTCGTCTGCTTGGTGATGTGGGATAGAAACGTGCTGTTCTTTACCCTTGGTATCGGTAAAACGTAAATCTACGAACTTAACGTCATTTTCTTTAATAAAAGTTAAAACCGTATGAGACATGTGTCCTCCAACTAGGAATATTTTGTGTGCTGCATGTTACTGCAATTGTGCGCTAGTAAGCTTAAAGCGTGCCAACTTTTCAACCTTCTATTTATAAAGGGTTTTTTGTAAATATAATTTCTGGCTTTAGTTTTTTTGCACCTTTTTGGTGCGCTGTTGCGTTATTTTAGTGCGTACACATTTGCACTGCCGAGGCGCGGCCGAGGCGTGTTAGTCGCCCCTTGTTTGTTAGTTAAACACCTTCGCTTTTCAAGATACATAGGTTAGCTGAAAAATACCTGCTAAGATTTTCGCTGTGGTTGATTTTTATCCACTTTAATGGCGTGTTGTGACAATTAGGTCACAGTCACAGAAAAATAATGTTGGATAAACTTTCATCTAGTGACGTTATAAGGGATAATACGCGCCCTTTTAAACCCAACGCTGGTAGCTGTTTGCCGGGCGTGGATCATCTAGGAACAATGAGGCTTGCCTCTTAAGTAGATATATGAGCATCGAAAAGTTAAGAAATATTGCGATTATCGCGCACGTTGACCATGGTAAAACGACTCTGGTTGATAAATTGCTTGAGCAATCGGGCACACTGCAAACTCGCGGTGGTAACGAAGAGCGAGTGATGGACTCCAACGACATTGAAAAAGAGCGTGGCATTACCATCCTAGCCAAAAACACGGCAATCAACTGGAAAGATTACCATATCAACATCGTGGATACTCCGGGACACGCTGACTTCGGTGGTGAAGTAGAGCGCGTACTATCGATGGCTGATTCTGTACTTCTTCTTGTCGATGCTCAAGAAGGTCCTATGCCGCAAACGCGTTTCGTAACGCAGAAAGCGTTCGCACAGGGTTTGAAGCCAATCGTTGTTATCAACAAAATCGACAAGCCGGGTGCGCGTCCTGATTGGGTAATGGACCAGGTTTTCGATCTATTCGACAACCTAGGTGCGACCGACGAACAGCTAGACTTTAAAGTGATCTACGCATCGGCTATCAATGGCTGGGCGACGCTTGATCTTGATGAGCCATCAGACAACATGGAACCCATGTTCGAAGCCATCATCAATGAAGTAGAAGCACCGGATGCGGACCCTCAAGGTGCACTGCAAATGCAGATCTCTCAGCTTGATTACAACTCTTACGTAGGTGTAATCGGTGTTGGTCGTATCAAACGCGGTACCGTGAAGGTGAACCAACAAGTAACTGTGATTGGTGCTGATGGTAAAACGCGTAACGGTAAAGTAGGTCAGGTATTGACTTACCTAGGTCTTGATCGTCACGAAGCGCAAGAAGCCACTGCGGGCGACATCATCGCTATTACCGGTCTTGGCGAGCTGAAAATCTCTGACACTATCTGTGACGTAAATAACGTTGAAGCACTTCCTCCGCTAAGCGTAGATGAGCCAACGGTAACCATGACTTTCTCTGTAAACACCTCACCGTTTGCAGGCCAAGAAGGTAAATACGTAACGTCACGTAACATTTTAGAGCGTCTAGAAGCCGAACTAGTACACAACGTAGCGCTACGCGTTGAAGAAACGGACAACCCAGATAGCTTCCGTGTATCGGGTCGTGGTGAACTACACCTAGGCGTATTGATTGAAAACATGCGTCGTGAAGGTTACGAGCTGGCGGTATCTCGCCCTGAAGTAATCCTTCGTGAAGTTGACGGTGTACTTGAAGAACCGTATGAAACGGTCACCATTGACTGTGAAGAAGAACACCAAGGTTCAATCATGGAGCAGCTTGGTCTGCGTAAAGCGGAAATGACCGACATGTCTCCAGATGGCAAAGGTCGTATCCGTATGGACTTCATGGTTCCTAGCCGTGGTCTAATCGGTTTCCAAACTGACTTCATGACGCTAACGTCGGGTTCTGGTTTGATGTACCACACCTTCGATCACTACGGTCCTCACAAAGGCGGTAAGATCGGTCAACGTAAGAACGGTGTATTGATTGCTAATGCTCAAGGTAAAGCGCTAACTAACGCGCTATTTAACCTACAAGAGCGTGGTAAGCTATTCATCGGTCACGGTGTTGAAGTATACGAAGGTATGGTTATCGGTATTCACAGCCGTGATAACGACCTAACTGTAAACGCCCTTAAAGGTAAGCAGTTAACCAACGTACGTGCCTCAGGTACCGACGAAGCGCAAACCCTAGTTCCACCTATCAAGATGACCCTTGAGCAAGCGCTTGAGTTTATCGATGATGATGAACTGGTAGAAGTAACGCCTGAAAACATCCGCATTCGTAAGCGTTTCCTAACGGAAAACGAGCGTAAGCGTGCTTCGCGTGAAGCGAAGAAAAGCTAATTAGCTCCTTGAGCTAGTTGCAAAAAAGAGCCCGCATTGATTGCGGGCTTTTTTGTGCGCTTTAAAAAGTTGCCGCGCAAAGTTCACTTAGTTCTTTGATAAGTGAATAGTCATTTGAAAATTTTTGAGTATTCATCACTATTCATGTTTTTATTCTTTAAGGAATTAGAAAGACTTGGGCTGATTATCTACACGGAGAGCAGAAATGAGTTTAGGAACGGCAATAAAAAATCTGCGTCAGCAGTATCAGTTGAGTCAGCCCGAGCTGGCGGTCAAGGTAGGCATAGAGCAAAGCTACTTGTCTAAGATTGAAAATGATAAATCGACCCCTTCTCACGATATCTTTGAGCGCTTATTAAGCGCGTTTAATCTTACCGTCGAACAGTTTATGGAACAGTTGGGAGAGGGTATAGACCGCGGGCAGCTGAACCAAATCACGCAAACCAAGCAATATCTGCAACAACAGCAAAGTGCGTTACAGCGTCGCCGGGCACAGATGCAGATTTGGGCCATTGCCTTGATTGCGTTTGGCAGTGCACTTTTCTATTGCGCCCACAATGCCCTGCTGTTCCCTGAGCGGCAAATCGTTTATGAGTCGCAAGGGGTGATAAAAGATTCTGAGCCAGATGATGTTTTTTCAAGGTGGCGCCATTTGTTAGCTGATGAGCAAGACCACGAAGAAGTGGATAAGAAGCGAAAGGAAATGTATCTGCGGGCCGATAAAACCTATAGATACAGTTTTGATATGCTAGGGATAAAATTTGAAGAGCGGGTTGATGGTGGAAGACGGGTGTTTTTCCAAAGTACCGCGATTGATCATCCCAGGATGATAAATGGTGTGCTGACCTTCATTGCTGTGTTTGCTTTTGTCAGCGGCGTGATGCTGGTCGTGACGCCAGCCTTAAATGGGCGCAGTAAAAAACGTTAGGCAGAGACGGCGTATTGACGCCGTCATGTTTAACCATCGCGGCCATCGACACGGGGTTTAAATACCACGGGCGCATAGGTGATGACATAAATCAGGTAGGCAAACCCCCAAAGGCCAGCGGAGAGCAAAATAAGTACTTGATATTGATCGCTTAAAAGCGGTGCCAACACGCGTACGCCAAGGGCGGTGAACATAGCAATAAATGCTCCTGTCATTACCGCTCCGACCTTTATCATGCGTCCAGTGTGGCCTAATGACACACGTGAGATCATTGCCAGGATCATTAAGCCAATGCCACCAACGGTGATGGCATGGTATGCCAACGAGGGTTGAGTGAGCAGGGATAATTTAACTAAGCCAAGCATGATTAAACCTGCGCATATAGCCCAATAGCTAATATGCAATGGCCAAACCAATGCGGTTGTTAAAGTGACCCAAATACGCCAACGCAGCGCACGAATAAAGTTACTCACGCCTGCAAAAATAAATAATGCGGCTTGTACTTCAGGCGGAATTGATGGCCCCATGAGGGTTAAGAAAATACATGCGATTACCGAGATAATGGCGACTTTATCCAGCCAAGCAATATTGGCTACCCGCGGTGTCTGTGTGCCGTTGGCGGTGAACATAGGGAAAACCCGCCCACCCATGATCACCATGACTAGGGTAATAGCTAGAACCATGCTATGGCTTAAGGTGACAAAACTTGTCTCGATGAGGTTAAACAAGGCCAAGTAGGTCAAAGCATTTAAGACGGCCATCAGTAACAGAACGGGAATAAAAAATAGATTGCGCCACAGCTGCGCTTTAATAATCGGTTGCGCCAAGAAAAAAGCGGTGGCCGGTAAAAAAGCTAAGTCGAGGGTGATGATTAAAGCATCGGGAGCCAAACCAGGAAAGGCGAGCAATATTCGTGCGCTGAGCCAAAGTAAGACTAAGGCGCCTAAGCGTCGCCCTTTAATACTTTCAATGCCACTCCATGTTTGCACTGCGGTGAGTAAAAAGCCGGCAATCACCGCAACGGCGAAACCGAATAGCATTTCATGAATGTGCCAAAAATAGCCGCCGCCAAACGGAGTAAATTGTATATGGCCGGTAAAGCTCAAACTCCACGCCGTAATACTCAATACACTGAATAGTGCCGCGAGCCAAAACAGCGGGCGAAACGCTAAACGGAAAAAAGCCCAGCCCCGAGCCTCTTCACTGGGTTCCGCAATTTGTCCACTGGGTAGTAACACTGCCATGATAACCTCTCTTTGTTATCTCAAAATGTAGATGGTTCGCTTACTTGCAACAATTGTTTTAGCTCCGATTGAGAGTCCGAATTCACTAAGTCGGCCAAGCTATATTGATCTAAATGAGCAAAAAATTGCTCCATTGCCTTAGATAAAATAGTTTTTAATTTGCAGGCAGGGGTAATTACGCACTGATTATCACTGCCAAAACATTCCACTAGAACGGAGTTTTGCTCATGCAGCCGCACTATCTCGCCAACATTGATTAATGATGGCTCGCGCCCTAACCGGATTCCGCCATTTTTTCCACGAGTAGCGATTAGATAGCCTTTATTACTTAGCTCTTGGACAACTTTCATAAGGTGGTTTTTGGAAATATCGTATTTCTCCGCCACCGCCTTTATCGTTACGGTCTGCCCGTCATGGAGCGCTGTGTATATAAGCACACGCAGTGAATAGTCAGTAAATCGGGTGATATTCATTAACTAGGGACCTTAGCAGCAAATTAATTATTCATAATTTTAAATATGCATTTATTTTACATCTTTAAAAAGGGGGTGTAAACTCGCTCATTAAGATTCATTTGAAATGCATGTTATAGAGGAAGGTTAAGTTGGAAGATTATCTGAGTTGGCCCGTCGGCCAAATTGCAACCCATATACCCGGAGCTACAGCTATCTTGTTCGCTAACCGAGTTAACTTCTGTTGTCACGCTGAGGTCACTTTGGCCGATGCACTTAGAAAGCGCGGGGTGGAAACTCATACAGTCGCTACGCAGATTGAAGAACTGGCAAAACGAGCACAGCCAAAGGAGATTCAGCAATATACGAACAATGAGCTGATTGATTATATTTTATCCCGCTACCACCAAGTTCATCGTCAACAGCTAGACGAACTGATTCGTCTGAGTGAGCGTGTTGAAACGGTGCACCAAGATCATAGCTTGTGCCCGTTAGGCCTCGCTGCACATCTGCATGAAATGCGCTCGGAACTTGAAGCACACATGCAAAAAGAGGAGCAAATATTATTTCCTCTTCTAGCTAGCACTCCTGTAAACCCAATGGTCAGTGGGCCGATCAGTGTGATGACTGCCGAGCACCAGCAACATCTCCAAGATATAGAAAAGATTTATGTCATGACCAATGACGTTACTTTGCACCCACAAGCCTGTAATACATGGACCGCTTTATATCTTGGTTTACAGGAATTTATTAGTGATCTGAATATGCATATACATATTGAAAACAACACCTTATTCGCAAGGGTTTAAGGGAACAAGATTATGAGAGAATATAAAAAACTATGGTGGACACTGTTTGCGGTGCTCGCCATCACTTTCGCCATCCTCGGTTATTTTGGTAAAGAGGTTTATCGTGTTGCGCCACCTATTGCCGAGCAGTTTATTAGTCAGGACGGCCACACTTACACTTCTAAAGAAGCCATTTTAGATGGGCAGACCGCCTGGCAATCGGTCGGGGGGATGCAATTAGGATCAATTTGGGGGCATGGTGCCTATCAGGCGCCTGATTGGACAGCCGATTGGTTGCATCGTGAACTCACACAGTGGCTGGATCTAGCCGCCCAAGACACGCATGGAGTGAGTTTTGACGAACTGTCAGAAGAGCTGCAGCAGCCTTTACTTTGGGCTCTCAAAAAAGAGTACAGAACCAACACCTACGATCCAACTTCGGGTACGGTAACCCTATCTATTCGACGCTTGGCTGCCATTGAGAAAACGGCGGCTTATTACGATGCGCTATTCGGAGGTGATCCGCAATTAAAGCAAACGCGTGAACATTATGCGATGAAAGAAATTACCTTACCCAATGCCGAACGTCGCAAAAAACTAACAGAATTCTTCTTCTGGACGGCCTGGGCGGCAGCCACTGAGCGCCCGGATGGTTCGGCCACTTACACTAACAACTGGCCTCATGAACCCCTGATCGATAATAAACCAACAGCAGAAAACGTTATGTGGTCAATTGTCAGCGTCGTTTTGCTGATCGCTGGCATAGGTGCGCTCGTGTGGGCTTGGTCCTTTTTGCATAAAGATGATGAGGCACCAACGCCGCCTAAGCAGGATCCCATCACTTCATTTTCGTTAACGCCATCGCAAAAAGCCTTGGGTAAATATCTATTCTTAGTGGTTGCGCTATTTACTTTTCAGGTTTTGCTGGGCGGCTTCACGGCACACTATACAGTCGAAGGACAAAGCTTTTATGGTATAGAGACATCGCAATGGTTTCCTTATAGCTTAGTGCGTACTTGGCATATTCAATCCGCGCTGTTTTGGATAGCTACAGGGTTTTTGGCCGCAGGCTTATTCTTGGCTCCGATTATCAAGGGTGGACGTGACCCCAAATACCAAAAGCTGGGTGTAGACATTTTATTCTGGGCCTTAGTGGTCGTGGTTGTTGGCTCATTTGTTGGCAACTATCTGGCTATCGCACAAATCATGCCTGCGCATTTAAACTTCTGGCTCGGTCATCAGGGCTATGAATTCGTTGATCTAGGACGTGTATGGCAGATAGGTAAATTTACTGGCGTAGCATTTTGGCTAGTGCTGATGTTGAGAGCGATTCTGCCTGTTTTTAAGCAGGAAGGTGATAAAAACCTTTTGGCTTTGTTCAGTGCCTCGGTTGTAGCCATTGGTTTATTTTATGCCGCAGGATTCTTCTACGGTGAGCGTACCCATATCTCGGTGATGGAGTATTGGCGCTGGTGGATTGTCCATCTTTGGGTTGAGGGGTTCTTTGAGGTATTTGCTACCGCAGCATTAGCCTTTATCTTCCATAGTATGGGTCTGGTTTCTAAGCGTTCAGCGACCGTTGCCTCTTTGGCTTCCGCGTCACTCTTCCTATTAGGTGGCGTGCCTGGAACATTCCATCACTTGTACTTCTCAGGTACAACCACACCGGTTATGGCGGTTGGCGCGACCTTTAGTGCGTTGGAAGTTGTGCCACTTATTGTCCTTGGCCATGAAGCTTGGGAGCATTACAAGCTTAAAGAGCGCAGCCCATGGATGGCAAAATTAAAATGGCCTTTGATGTTTTTTGTCGCCGTCGCATTTTGGAATATGTTGGGAGCGGGCGTATTGGGCTTCTCCATCAATCCACCCATTTCCTTGTACTATGTACAGGGCTTAAACACCACGGCAACGCATGCTCATGCGGCGCTATTTGGCGTGTATGGTTTCCTTGCTCTGGGCTTTACCTTGTTGGTGTTACGCTATATTCGCCCCACTATGCAATTTGATGACAAACTCATGAAAACAGCATTTTGGTGGATGAATATCGGTCTGGCCCTGATGCTGTTTACCAGCTTACTGCCTGTGGGCTTAATTCAATTTTACGCCAGCGCATCCAAGGGCTTGTGGTATGCCCGTTCAGAGGCTTTATTGCAAAGCGATGTATTAGTGGCATTGCGTTGGATCCGCACCATTGGCGATGTGGTATTCATTATTGGTGCTTTTGCGGTGACGTGGCAGGTTGTGAAAGGGGTGTTCGGTATTGATAAGGATGTATCGCTGCCTGTCACTACAGGAGTGACATCACCGGTGCTAGCCGGGACCGAGCAGGGAGCAATTGATAATGATTCATGCTGTGGCGGCTGCACTCAAGCTAATGAGGGAGCTAAGTAGCCATAACAAGTAAAAAGGAGTCGTGCGACTCCTTTTTACCATGATGATTAACCCTGACTCATTTGTTCGATAAAGCGGTTAGAGTCGGCAATCGACTTGTTCATGTCGTCGATAAGCACCTTGATATCGCGCTGCAGGTTAGCAAACTCACCCTTAATGGCGGCAATGGCCTGGGCATTAAGGTTGTGCTTAAGGTAGAGCACATTGTCTTGCAGTGACTCAAGCACCGGCTCCATTTTCGCTTCGCTGGCACGCATTGAGCGCAGCAGTTGGGCAAACTGGCGCTGCGTGGCGCGCAGTTTTTTCGCACTTTCACGCTTTAATGAGGCGCTTTTGTATTCCTCCAGCTCATCGGCCCACTCGTCAAATAGGGCTTCGGCCACATCTTCGACCTTATCGATATTGGAGCTAACCTCTTCGGCGGCGGCCAGGCTTGACTCGTAGTCGTCGTTGAGTTGCTCGTAGGCGTCTTGCAGATCACCGCCATCAAAGTTGATTAGGGTGCTTAAGCGCTCAAGGGCGGATTGAAACTCTTCCTGAGACTCTTCTTGCGACTCTTTGGTTTCTTCCACTCGGTCGACAAGAATATCGCGCTTATGTACGCCTACGGATTCCATGGCCGAATAGTAAGCGGATTGGCAGGCGCTAAGGGAAAGAAAAGCCGTCGCTAGGGCTATTTTTTTGAGCATTTGAGTGTCCTGTCTCTAAACTTGATACTGTAAATTATGTGGCTGATTGCTATGATAAGCAAAAGATTTTCTTATCTGGGTTAGTAATGAAGTGGGATAGTGAAAAAATAAGAACAACCCTGGCCATCTGGGTGAAAGCCCAGCCGCGCTGGTGGCGTTACTTTTTTACCCGGTGTGGTGAAGATCAGATCGCCGTTAATGCCGGCTACCTCGCCTATGTCACTTTATTATCCCTGGTGCCTTTAATCGCGGTGGGTGTGGCTATTTTCTCGGCCTTCCCCGGTTTTGAAGATACCCGCATTGCCATTGAGAAGTTTCTATTCACCAACTTATTGCCGACGTCATCCGATGTGATCAAAGAGCATATCGGCGCCTTTACCGGCAATGCCAATAAGATGACCGCGGTGGGCGTCAGTTTTTTAGCCGTGGTGGCGCTGTTTTTGATCCGTAATATCGATGCCACCCTCAATCGTATCTGGCGCATTAAGAAAAAGCGCCCGGCGATGATTTCTTTCGCCATCTATTGGATGGTGCTCAGCCTAGGGCCCGTACTGCTTGGTCTAAGCATAGGCGCGACCTCTTATATTGTGTCTCTGGTGACCTTTGCCGATGAAGGGATCCCCGGGTTTAGTGGCTTTGTGATTAAGTCACTGCCTTATGTGATCTCCACCGCGGGCTTTATAATGCTCTATACTCTAGTACCTAACACCCGCGTTCCCTTTAGGGCAGCGATCCCAGGCGCTATTTTTGCGGCCTTGTTATTTGAGCTGACCAAGAAAGGTTTTGCACTGTACATTAGCCATTTTCCCTCGTACGAGCTGATCTACGGCGCCTTGGCCACCGTGCCTATCTTGTTTGTCTGGGTTTATCTGTCGTGGATTGTGGTCTTGCTGGGCGCGGAATTTACCGTATGTATTAGTGTGAGCCGACCACCCATCAACGATATCGTTGCCGAGGAGGTTGCCGCTCGCAAGGAGTGAGCATGGCGCTAAGCTATCCCGTTGGGGCGCCGCGGCAGGTTTATCACCTCGCCGTCGCCCATGGGCACCAACTCGAGATCGAAGAGCACGGCAATCGCGACGGTTTTCCGCTGATTGTCTGCCATGATGGCCCGGGCGCCGGCCTTAATCGCGCTCTCTGTGCCTATTTTAACCCCAACCATTATCGTCTCTTCCTCTACAGCCAACGAGGCTGTGGTCATTCCACTCCACACAGTTGTGAACATAACAATCTTGACCTATTGGTTGCGGATTTAGAGCAGATCCGCGACCATTTTGGCCTGAGTCGCTGGAGCCTGTGTGGCGAGGGATTTGGTGCCTTGCTGGCGCTTTGCTACGCTCTTGCTTATCCTCGGCAGGTGTCCTCCCTACTTTTGTGGGCAAGCTATTTAGCCGCCACCGAAGATCACGCCTGGAGCCTAGGCCCATACGGAGCGGCGGCACAATTTTACCCACAGCAGTATCGGTTGTTTAATCCTGAGCAACTCGATCCGGAAGAACTGGTAAAGGACTATCACCAACGTCTTTTTGATGTCAACGAGTTGACCCAGATAGAAGCCGCTAACGCCTGGTGCGCCTGGCAGCAGCAACTGGGCCGGCAAACCATAGAGCATGACCATCATCTGCAGCAGGCGCGATTGCAGCTGCATTACCTCATACATAGGTTTTTCTTAGCGGATGATCACCTGCTGGAAAAGGCCGCTAGTCTTAAAACGTTACCTGTTTATATGGTCCATGGGCGCTATGATTTGCGCTGCTCCTTTGCTCGGGTACAGCGCCTGGCAACTCAGTTGCAAGCCCGTTTGCAAATAGTCGCCGAGCTTGGTCGCGCCCCTGAAAATGAGGTATATTGTCAGGCTCTATGTCGGGCGACCGACCATATGTATCTGCAGTTAAAGAGGTCTCGGTGCAAGGATTAATTCAGCGTGTAAGTAACGCCAAGGTGGAAGTTGAAGGCAGTATTGTTGGGGAAATAGATCAGGGCATTTTGTTGTTGCTCGGGGTGGAAAAAGCCGACGGCGAAGAGCAGGCGGATAAGCTACTGCATAAGGTGAGCAACTACCGGATTTTCACCGACGAGCAGGGCAAGATGAACCTCAGTCTTAAGGACATTGGCGGCCAGCTGTTGGTGGTGTCGCAATTTACCCTGGCGGCGGATACTAAAAAGGGCATGCGCCCGAGTTTTTCCAGTGCCGCAACCCCGGATCAGGCTACCCATTTGTATGAATACTTTGTCGCTAAGGCGCAAGCGCAAGGGATCCGCGTCGCCACCGGGCAGTTTGCCGCCGACATGCAGGTGAGTTTAACCAATGACGGCCCGGTGACCTTTAACCTGGCGGTTTAGAGGCTGATAAAGCACACATGATTGGCATAGCCGGGCACGGACATAATTTGCACGCCCTTGCCAAACGTAGCGCTAAGAAGGCGCTGCAAATGATGTAACTGGCTGGGATGGTGTGCCAAAAAGTTAATAAAAATATGTCCGTGGGGCACCAAGGCTTCGCGCAGCAGTTCATAAAATTGCCGCTGATATAAAAACAGCGGCGCATCCAGTTCACTAAATAAATCTAACACTAGCCAGTCAAAACGACCGTAACGGTTGAGTGCCTGCTCGGCATCAAGGCAGCAAAGGTTGCCGACTTTCCCCGCACTAAAAAAGCGCTTGTAACAGTGGATCACCTGAGCATTGTGCTCCACCGAGACCAGCTCGGCCTCGGGATAGCTGTATAGCAGGTAATTGCGAATGGCGCCGCCGCCAAGGCCCAGCTCCAACACCCGCTCAGGTCTTTTTAGTGTTTGCCAATATTGCGCCATAATATGCAGGTGGGGCAGCAGTAATCTTTGTGGCTGATTGGCGGCAATGACGGATTGCAGGGTGTGATTAAGCAACAGCCAGCGAAATTCTTGCTGTTGTCTAACCTCGATACGAGTGCCACCTTGTCGATACCAATAAAGTAAATGTCCCAGTTGGGCGCAATTGGTAATAAAGTGCTTTGATGCCTCGTCGTTGTGTATAAGTGTGGCGTTCATTAGCTCAGCATAGACCCATCCTCTGGCTGTGCATAATCTTTTACGATGATTTATCTTGTTGTGCTTTAGTGTTATTTGCGCATGACGTTAAATCTTGTAAGGTGGATGGCAAAAAAGTGATTGGAGGAAGTATGTTCCAGGTAACCACCCCACAAAGTAGTGATGATTGGCAGGCGTATTACCAACTGCGCTGGCAGGTATTACGCGCGCCATGGGATCAGCCTCGCGGCAGCGAGCAGGATGATTTAGAGCAGGAATCAGAACACCGCTTTATCAAAAATAAAGAAGGTGAGGTGATCGCCGTCGCCCGATTACATTTTAACAATAGTCAGCAGGCTCAGGTGCGCTACATGGCGGTGGCCGAAGAACATCGTGGCCAGCACTTGGGCAGCCGTTTATTGCACGAGCTAGAGAAGATTGCCTGGACGCAAAACGCCGACGAGTTGGTGTTGTTTGCCCGCGAGCGAGCGCTTGAGTTCTATAAGCGTCACGGCTATGAACTAAAAGAAAAAGCGCATCTGGCTTATGGTGATGTACAGCATTGGCGCATGGTCAAGCAACGTCCCAGTGAGCCGGGTTGGTTCCGTCATCCGGACTGGACTCAGGTGCTGCAAAATACCTGGCGTGAATCCATTCCCATCAGCGATAAGATGGGCATCAAGGTGGAGTCCTACACGGACTGGCAGTTTAGTGTGGTGGCCGATCTGGATGCCAATATCAATGTGCATAACACCATGTTTGCAGGCTCGGTGTATTCCATGGCGACCCTGGCGGGCTGGGGCGCAACCTACCTTGCCTTGAGAGAGGCGGGTAAAGAGGGTGACATCGTTCTTGCCAACGCCAACATCAAGTACATGAAGCCAATCAAATCAGCGCCCAGAGCACATGTTGATCAACAGGTCTGTGAAGGCTGCTTTGATAAATTGGAAAGCGATGGCAAAGCCTGCTATCAGGTGCCGGTGAAAATTTATGATGGCGATACCCTGGTTGGCGAGTTTGAAGGACGTTTTGTCGTAGTGGCTAAATAACGCTATTGCCAAAGAGTTTTTAATATCGATAAAAAAGCCAGCATGATGCTGGCTTTTTTGTCGTTAATGGCTGCTTTTTACAGCAAGTCGGTCAACAAGATACCAACGCCAAAGCGTTCAATATCGGCGTTATAGTCGATCATGCTCTCGCCATAGCCATTGAAATATTGGGCATAGCCGCGCAGGCGGCCCCAAAGCGGGAAGGACCAGTCAAGCTGCAGGGCACCGCGGTTGTCCGAGTTGAGGTTGTTGCGCAGCATAAAGCTGACCTCGTGGTCGTCAAAGCGACGTACACCGCGAAACTCAAAGTAACCCATGTACTTGTAAATATCTGGGTTGTCATCGCCCTTGGCTTCCATTGGGTCATCTTTTTCGTCTTCGGGAAGGCGGTACCAGGGCTTAAAGCTAAATACATAGCCGTCTTGCTCCCAGATAAAGTTGGCATAGATGCGATTCCAGGAACGTGAATAGGGCTGACTGCGACCATTCGACTGGTGCGAGATCCCCAGGGCAACGGCGAGTTCATCACCCCACCAGACGTTTTCTTCATCTAGGTAGTTGATCCAGAAGATTTCCGGCTCATAGTTGGTCTCGCGAAACGGCGAGGAAATATCGTCGTTGTAGAATTGCCAGTACGATTGCAGGGTCACTGCAAAATAAATGGCCTGGTCCTTGTCGCTAAAGTCGTCGAAAACAGGAACTTTAAGCGAAAGTTGGTATTTAATTTCGACATTATCCAGGTTTTCACCATCATCACCTTGAGATAGGTTATCAAGATCATCACCAAAGGGCTCTTCGTTGGGGTGCTTGATATAGGTGACGGGCAAAATATAGTTACGGTTGTGCGGGGTGATCACGTTGCGGTTTTTTTCCGTCACCTGCTCTCGAGCTTTACGCTTATCAATGGCGCTTAGCTTTCGGCTCACCTCAAGGGCGGCGCATTTTTCTCGCAATTGATCGATTGTCTGCTGACCATCGCCGCCGATGACTTCATTGAGAATACACTGCTTAACAATATCGAGTTGTTTTTGCTGTTGACTTTGCTGCGTGGGGTCCGGCTCGGCTGCCCACAGCTGTGTGCTGGTGGCTAGGCCGGTAATTAGATAGCGCCAATCCATAACTTGCCTGTTATTAAATCGTTGGAGATATGAAGAATTATACTGTTAGGACGCTACTTTCGCAGCAATTAGGTGAATTTAAGCTGAAAAAATGGGCGGCTAGGCCGCCCATTAGCAGTGAGTACCTCTCACTGACTCTCACGCAATTGGTTATAACTCGAAGGTATTAGTAAAAAATTTATAGAGTTCGGTGCCCTGATTTACACTGGCCGAGGCAAAGTGCAAAATCGCAATGGCATCTTGGTCGAAGCGCAAGGTATGCAGCGCCTCTTCACTTAAATAGCGCTCCATTCTCAGGATACGGGCAATGGCATCACCGGCTTTCAGGTGCTCGCCCAGCCCGGCCAGATATTCGATCATCCCACCCATAGGCGCATAATAGGCTACATAGTCTTTCAGATAACAGGCGTGGCGCTGCATGGATTCAGGCTGATAGGCGGCATCCACAAACAGGCCCTGGTAATTCAAGTAGCTTAAAATGCTTTGCGCATCGTCCAAGGCTTCGGTTAAATCAATGCGCTCTTGCGAGCCCAGTTCCACCGTGTAAGCCTCCACCGGCACCTCAAAATCGCGGCCCCGACGTTTTAGTTGAGTTTGCAGCTCCCACCAGGGGCAAAATGCCGCCTCGTCCATGGCGCCATCGAATTCATTGGGGATCAACAGCACATGTTCAATATTAAAATAGCGGGCGCTGGCACGGGCATACTCGGGGCAATACAGGTGCTTGGCCGAAATGGGACCGGTATGCAAATCCAGTACGATATCCGCTTGGTGCGCCAGGCGTTGCAGATTCAGGGCAATACGCTTGCCCGTAGATAACGCATGCTGCGGACCATTTAAGCGCTGCTCCACGTCATCGACTAGAGCTGCTTTAAATTGAGCGATCAAATCTTGATCGCAGAGGCTGTCGCTTTGCTCGGCAAAATGGCTGACTAGCTCGGCGTTGTAGTGATATAAGCGGTTCCAGTTAACGCCGGTTATGGGGTCAAAACGACCCAGGGTAAATTCCCCCGATTTTTGGTTACAGCCGATGGGGTTGGCATAGGGCACCAAGGTGATGTCGCCGTGCAACCCTAAGTTTTTAAGTTGCTCAAGCAATTGATAAATAACCGCATTGCCTTGTACCTCGGCACCATGCATATTGGCCTGGATATAGACGTTTTTACCCGTACCATCACCCTTAAGGCGGTAAACAGGAATGGTCAGCGGCAGGCCGTTGGCGATTTCGCCAACCTGAATATTTTGTTGCTCAATCTTGTTCATGGCGACTACCTCAAATAGCTGCTGGGGGCAGCACTTTCGCGCAAAAGATGTAAATTGCCGTCTTGGATCACATACTCCGCCGCCAGCGGGTGACACAAGAAAAACGGCATGCTTTCGGTGAACCCATAGGCACCGGTTTGGGCAAACACCAGCCAGTCCTGTTCGTTAATGTCTTCGGGAAGCAAGTGGGTGCCCAGGCTATCCAGCGCCGTACACAAGGGCCCATGAATATTGAATGCTCTCGTGGGCGCCTCGCTGGTACGCAATAGGGTGCACGGGAAGGCCTGACCGGCCACGGCAGGGCGCAGTAGGTGGTTGATACCACCACTGACGATCAACTGCTGCTCGCCATAGTTTTCCTTTTGCTCAACCACAGGATTTAGGTAATAGCCACACTCGGCCACTGCATAACGACCTAGCTCCATCCACAGCTCCTGCACGCCGCTTTCGCGTTTTATCTGCTCCAGCGCCGTAAGTACATCCTGCCAGGCTAGCGGCTCACTTTCGTCGTCATAGGGAACGCCCAGGCCACCGCCTAAATCAAGCACCTGCATGGCAAAACCAAGCTGCTCACTTAAGGCCTGAAGTGGTGGTAGCATTTGCTGCCACAGACTTAGCAGTTTATCGGCGCTGAGCATATTGCCCCATTGGAAAATATGCACGCCGATGCAGGTGAGCGCCGGATAGTCGGCCAGATACAGACCGTGCCACTGTTGCGGGTCAAGACCAAAGGGGGTGAGGGTGTCACCGCCCAACGGATTTTTCTCACCCTTGGGCCAGCGCAGTTGCACCCTTAACAAGAGTTTTAGCTGCACCTTATGAGCCAGAGCTGCCTGGTTTAACCAGCGCACCTGATTGAGGCTTTCGGCCACAAAGGTGCGCACGCCCAGGGCGATAAATTCATCGATTTGTCGTCTTGATTTCGCCGGGCCGGTATTCAGTACCTGCTCCGGGTTGATTTGTTGTGCCAGTACCTGATGCAACTCGCCGCTGCTGGCCACGTCGAACTGGAAGCCCGCTTCGGCCAGGGTGCGGATAATACGCGACAAGGGGTTGGCCTTGACCGCATACCAGAGCTTGACCACGTCTTGTGCCATCAGCTTATCCAAGTGCTGGCGTAAGGCGTCGAGATCGTAGACAAAGCACGGCTCCAGCTGCTCCTGGCTGATGCACTCAAGGTGCCCTTGCAATTCGGTACCGACAGGGCGCATTAGCGTAACACCTCTTCCAGCGCTAATGATGCATCGCTTTGCTCATCTCGGTATTTCACAATCAGGGCACAGCTCATCGACAGGCCTTGCTCACGGCCCCAGTCGCTTGAGCTTGGACGTGAGCCAGGGATCACAATGGCGTTTTCCGGGATGGGTTCACCCTTGTCGAGCTGACGCTCATTGACACAGTCATAAACTGGAATGGTGGCACTCAGGCGTACACCCGGCGCCAGTACCGCGCCTTTTTTCACGACCACGCCTTCGACGATTACGCAGCCAGCGCCAATAAAGGCATCGTCTTCGATTACCACGGGATTGGCGCCGATTGGCTCCAATACACCACCGAGTTGCACTGCGGCGCTAAGGTGTACGTTTTTACCGACTTGGGCACAAGAACCGACCAGCGCATGGCTGTCGACCATGGTGCCTTCATCGACAAAGGCGCCAATATTGACATACGCCGGTGGCATAATGATGGTGCCCGCAGCCACATAGGCACCGCGACGTACCGAGGTGCCGCCCGGTACTATGCGGACATTGTCTTCGGCGCTAAAACCGCGCGGTGCCAGGTTGTCTTTATCGACAAAACCGCCGGGGAATTCGGTATTGGTGCCGTTTTTAAAGGCTTCAAGAATGCCCTGTTTAACCTCGATATTGGCCTGCCATTGACCATTTTCGTCCTGTGATGCAGCGCGAACGGCGCCCGTTTCTAAATTATTAAGAAGTTCTAACCAGCTCATGAAAATTTTAAACCTGTGTTGAATGCCAAGATGTGATGCTGTCGTGTACGCGTAAAAGTGGTTGTAAATCATCCACCTCTGTATGAGTTAACGGGGCACGCAGAGTCGGGTAGGTGATGCGTCCAAGCGTGTGTAACAAGCACTTTGTGGGAATAGGGTTGCTGACATGGAAGAGCGCCGCCACCGCCTCGCGCCAATGTAAAAATGCATTGTGGCTTTGCCCCTGCAGGCTCAATTGCACAAAGTGGTGCGTAGCCTCGGGCCACACGTTAGCCGCCACCGACACCAATCCGGCGGCGCCGGCTTGAGCGTAGTAAGGGATAAGCGCGTCGTCGCCGCTGAAAATCGCCAATTTGGGTGCTGCAAGACGATATTGTTCAAAACAGTCGATGCTGCCGCTGGCTTCTTTCAAGGCCCAGCAGCGCGGGTGTTCTTGCAACTTGCCAAGTACCTGCGGGTCCAGGCTGACCGCTGCACGACCGGGTACGTTGTAAAGCATGCAGGGGTGTTCGCTGGCATCTAGCAAAGCGCGGAACCATTGTTCTTGTCCTACCGGACCGGGCTTGGCATACAAGGGAGCGCCAAGCAAATAGGCGTCTATCGGGTAGTCATTACAAAAGGCCAGCCATTGGCGCTGTGCGTCAAGGTTGTAGCCACCCACGCCGACCATGATTTGGGTGTCGAGCTCCAGGGCGCAAATGTGTTTCACCACGGCTTGTTGCTCGGCCATATCCAGGGCCAGGGCTTCGCCGGTGGAGCCAAGGATCAGCAGGCCATTACCGGCTGCCGCTTGCTCGTGAGCCAGCGCGCTCAGACCGTCAAAGTCAATGCCGCCATCTTCAAGCATCGGGGTGATCAGTGCTGTCCACAGCACAGTGTGTGATAACGATTGAGTAGTTGTCATCTCATCCGAACTTAGTGCGAGTTCGAGAGCAACAAAGGGGAGTGGTTTCCACATTCGCCGACTCGAACAGGTTAAATTCGAAGAGCGAATGGGCTTATACGTAACAAGGCTTGCCGGCCTGTTATGCTAAGACCAGAAGCTCTCCACCAAACATATAGCAATCATGTGCTATTGGTGACAGTCGCCGGGATTCAACCCAAGCGCCCGAGGGAGTATTAAGCAATTTACCTCACCTCTCGGCGTACATCCCCCTCGTTATGAGTCGTTGGAGCTTGCTCTCCTCATCATAACTACCTGGATGACGCACCTCTTCTAGCCCTTGCGGCCATCTAAATGGCCGAATCAATAGGGTGTTTTTTTATTCAAACACTTTCCATACCACGCTGTCAACGTTCATCGCGGCACAAATTTTCGTATTTATCCACGCCGGTTGGCGTCAATTTAGATACGTGTCACTTTAAAACCTTGGCCCTGTAGTAACTTGATCAAACCGTTTTCTTCACCCAGATGAAGGGCGCCAACGGCAATAAACAGGGATTGCTCACTCAGGGGTTTTTCTAGTTGTTTTATCCACTTATGGTTGCGTTCAACCAAGAGTACATGCTCATTAAGTTGGCCAAATTCGGAGTCATCGAAGGCCTGCTCATAGGCCTCGGCCAGCATCGCCGTTTCACCCTTTTTCCAGCCGTCGATCAGGCGCTGAAAATTATCGTCAAATTGACTGATTTGTCGAAAGGTGTCGGCGACCATATGGTCGGCGTGCTCTTCCATGACGGTAAACATTTCTAACTGTTGTTCGAGGGACTCCAGCTCAATGATGGGTTTATTGTGTTGTGCGGCGCTGGCCATTACCTGTTTGTCTATGCCGAATTGGTCCGAATAGCCGGCATTTTGCAGCTCAATCTGCATTACGGTCAGTAACACGGCCCAAGGTTTTAGCGCAGAAAACATCTTGATATTAATGCTTTTTTCACCGAAGTACTGGTCAAGTTGCTGATAGCTCTGTGGGCTGAGTTCCGAGTCCAAGGTTCGGCCATTTTGCAGCATTAAAAATGGCATGGAGCGCTGTTGAATTTGCACCGCGGTCAGGGCGCTTAAGTCAACTTCTACGACCACGGCATCACTGTTGCCGATGGCTTTTTCGATCTTCTTGGGCAGGCCATTCATGCTGCTATCGCCAACATGCACAGTGCCGAATAAGTACGAGGTTTTTCCTTGTTTTTCCACCTGCCATAAAGCCGGTGTCAGTTCGGCAAAAGCGGGTTGGGTAAAAATAATAAACAGGCAAAAGAGCCAAAATGCAGTTAATTTTTTCATCGTGTCATCCTGATACTAGAGTCGCTTTTGAGTGTAACCGAGTTAACTCATAAAACCCATTGACCGAAAAATAATTGGGAAAAATTAATCAGCTAGTGCTATTGGCAAGCGAAGGTAAGTTAGTTGCGGTTGAGGGCTATAAGGTTATTAGGTTTAAGTAAGAGATTATTTTAGGGATTTTTTATGCGCCAGCCCTCTTTTGTAGTTGGTATTTTGCATTGTTTTTGTGGTTGACTTGCCCCGGTACTCGCGGTACTAATAGAAAAAGAGCGACGGTATAGCCGTCCATTTAGATTTTTAATTAGATTAAGACAGAATTTATATATGTTTAACCTGCTATCAAGCCTAGTCCTAGTGATTAACACCGTGGTGATTATTATTACCGCGGGGGCTTCGTAGTGCGTTAAAAAATTAACACGCTTAAGGCCCCCCGCACTGAAAAGTTCGGGGGGCTTTTTCGTTTCAGGGCCAACACATTGAGGAATGAGGACAATGACCGGCGCAGAATTAGTTGTGGAGATATTGGCAAAGGAAGGAATAAACGAGGTTTTTGGTTACCCAGGCGGTGCCATCATGCCCATTTATGACGCCTTGTATGAATCTCCTGTAACCCACTATCTCACCCGTCACGAGCAAGGTGCCGGTTTTGCCGCGGTTGGCTATGCCCGCAGCAGTGGCAAGCTGGGTGTGTGCATGGCAACCAGTGGTCCGGGTGCCACCAATTTGATCACCGCCTTGGCCGACGCCATGATGGACTCGGTGCCCTTATTGGCGATCACCGGCCAGGTTCCCACCGCCGCCATCGGCTCCGATGCCTTCCAAGAGGTGGATGTTTTGGGCATGTCGCTGGCCTGTACCAAACACAGCTTTATGGTTGAGCGCAGTGAAGATTTGGCGCCCATATTACAGCAGGCCATTCACCTGGCCCAAAGCGGTCGTCCCGGTCCTGTGTTGGTGGATATTCCCAAGGACATCCAAATGGGTGAAGCCCAGTATCAACCCTGGTTGGCCGACTGCGACGCGCCCGCACAGCCTTGCCAGGAGCAGGTGAATAAGGCCAATCAGCTACTTAGCGAATGCCAGCGTCCGGTCGCTTATATCGGCGGCGGCGTTCAGGCCGCGGATGCACAAGCGCAACTGATGCAGTTTTTGTATAAAACCCAGATGCCGGCGGTACAAACGCTCAAGGCCCTGGGCAGCGTCACGCCAGACTATGAACTAAACCTTGGCATGCTGGGTATGCATGGTGGCGAAGCGGCCAATTTGGCGGTACAGCAATGCGATCTATTGTTGTGTATCGGTGCCCGTTTCGACGACCGGGTGACCGGTAATCTGACTAAATTTGCCCCCAATGCTCAGGTTATTCACCTGGATATTGATGTCGCCGAGGTGGGTAAACGCAAGCCGGTTGCCGCATCCTTGGTGGCGGATTTAAAAGCTTCCTTGCCGCAGCTGCATTGTTTTGTTACCGAGCCGGATTGGTGCGCGCATATCCATGCGTTGGCGAAGCAGCATGCCTGGCGCTATGACTATCCCGGCGAAACGGTTTACGCCCCGGCCTTGCTCAACAAGCTGTCGCAGCGTTTAAGTGCTGATGCCGTGGTCTGCTGTGATGTCGGCCAGCATCAGATGTGGGTGGCGCAACATATGCAGTTTTCTCACCCGAGCAACCACCTTAGCAGCGGCGGTGCCGGCACCATGGGCTTTGGCCTGCCGGCGGCCATAGGCGCCAAAATAGCGCGGCCGACCGACATGGTGCTGACGGTGTCCGGTGATGGCTCGATCATGATGAATATCCAGGAATTGGCCACCATACGCCGTAATAACCTGGATGTGAAAATTGTGGTGATAGATAACCAGCGTTTGGGCATGGTGCGTCAGTGGCAGCAGCTCTTTTTTGCCGAACGTTATAGCGAGACCAACCTCTCCGATAACCCCGATTTCGTTGCCTTGGCGCGGGTGTTCGGCATCGACGGCCAGTGCATCACCCATCAAGACCAAGTTGATGCGGCTCTGGATGCCATGCTAAGCAGTCAGGGCCCTTATTTACTGCACGTATGCATAGACGACAAAGACAATGTTTGGCCCCTGGTTCCACCGGGTGCCGCCAATGACCAAATGCTGACCCAAGCCAACACCTAGGAGCAACCATGAAACACCGTTTAACCCTAAACTTAGCGAATCAAACCGTGGCCGTGGAGCGTTTTCTGCGTGTGGCTCGTCACCGTGGCTTTAAGCTGACCGCCCTGGAGTTGGCCTGTGACCAAGATCAATATGCGGTCAATATCACGGTAGATAGCGATAAACCTATCTATCTTTTAACACAGCAACTAAATAAATTAGTAGATGTGCACAGTGTCACTATGGCGCAACTACAACAACAAGCAAGTTAATCCGCGCCCCGTTTGGGCCGGTTAGGCAACTGGATTTTAAAGAAGGTACAACACATGACACAAACCTCTGAACTGATTTGGCATAACGGCGAAATGATTCCCTATCACCAAGCGACAACGCACGTATTAAGCCACGCCCTGCATTATGGTAGCTCGGTCTTTGAAGGCATTCGCGCCTATGACACGCCAAACGGTCCGGCGATTTTCCGTTTAACCGATCATATGAAGCGGCTGTATGACTCGGCCAAGATCTACCGTATGGAAATTCCCTTTACCTTAGAGCAGCTCAATCAGGCGTGTAAGGATGCGGTAAGACAAAACGGTTTTACCAATGCTTATATTCGTCCATTCGCCTTTCTGGGTCATGTGGGCTTGGGCCTGAACCCCAAATCCCATCGTGCCGAGGTTACCGTGGCGGCAATGGAGTGGGGAGCCTATCTGGGGGATGACAGCCTGGCGCAAGGTGTGGATGTGTGTATTTCATCCTGGAACCGTTTGGCCCCGAATACCATGCCAACGGCCGCAAAAGCAGGTGGTAACTATCTGTCTTCACAGCTTATTTCTGGTGAGGCCAAGCGTAATGGCTATGTTGAAGGCATCGCCTTGGATACCAATGGCCTGCTTAGCGAAGGCGCCGGTGAAAACCTCTTCGTGATCAAAAATGGCGTGCTTTATACCCCGCCGACCACCGCCTGTATTCTGCCGGGCTTAACGCGCGACACCATAATGACACTGGCGAAAGCGCGTGGTTATGAGGTACGTGAAGAGCCCATTGCGCGTGAAGCCTTGTATCTTGCCGATGAGTTCTTTATGACCGGCACCGCGGCGGAAATCGTGCCGGTGCGCAGCGTGGATCAAATCCAGGTGGGTCAGGGCGAGCGAGGTCCTATCACCGAAGAGTTACAAACGGCCTACTTTGACCTGGTTAAGGGGCAAAGCGAAGACCCGCATGGCTGGTTGGAATACGTAAACGACTAATACTGAGGGCAGCGTGTTGACGCTGCCATATTTTTTGGGAATGAGGAAAGTCGACACACATTGGTGTTCGCAAAATTATCGAGGTAGACATGGCTAAATTACGCAGTGCAACAACAACCGAGGGACGTAAACGAGCGGGTGCCCGTGCCCTATGGCGAGCAACCGGGATGACCGACAGCGATTTTAAAAAACCGATAATCGCCGTGGTGAACTCGTACACACAATTTGTGCCCGGGCATGTGCATCTAAACCAGCTCAGCGATCTGATGGCGCAGACTATTCGCGACGCCGGTGGCGTCCCCCGCGAGTTTAATACCATAGCCATCGACGACGGCATCGCCATGGGCCATGGCGGCATGCTTTATTCCTTGCCATCGCGCGACCTTATCGCCGACTCGGTGGAATACATGGTCAATGCCCATTGCGCCGACGCCATGGTGTGTATCTCTAACTGCGATAAGATCACCCCGGGCATGATGCTTGCCGCACTGCGTTTAAATATCCCAGTGATCTTTGTCTCCGGTGGCCCCATGGAAGCGGGTAAAACTCGCCTAGCCAATATAGATATCAAGCTGGATTTGGTCGATGCCATGGTCAAGGGTGCCGATCCCACGGTCAGTGATGAGGACTCGGAGCAGGTTGAACGCTCGGCCTGTCCTACCTGTGGCTCTTGCTCCGGCATGTTTACCGCCAACTCCATGAACTGCTTGCTGGAAGCCTTAGGTCTGGCTCTGCCGGGTAATGGCACCACACTGGCGACCCACAAGGATCGCATGCAGCTTTATGTGGAAGCGGGTCAGCGTATCGTCGACTTGTGTAACCGTTTTTATGGCGACGATGATGCGTCTGTACTGCCGCGCAATATCGCCAATCAGGCGGCCTTTATGAACGCCATGACCCTGGATATCGCCATGGGCGGCTCATCGAATACCGTGTTACACCTGTTGGCTGCGGCGCAAGAGGCCGGTGTTGATTTTGATATGGCGGACATCGACCGACTATCCCGCAGCACGCCATTTCTCTGCAAGGTGGCGCCGGCCACGCAGCAATACCATATTGAAGATGTGCACCGTGCCGGTGGCATCATGGCCATACTCAATGAACTGGGCAAGGCTGATAAGCTGGACTTATCCGTTGGCCATGTGGCCGGCGAAAATCTGGCCGAGGTGATCGCCCGTTTCGATGCTACCGACTCGGAAAATACCCAGGCGCAGACCTTTTACCGCGCTGGTCCGGCAGGCATTCGGACCACCAAAGCCATGAGTCAGGATTATCGTTGGAATGAGTTGGATCTGGATCGTCAGCAGGGCTGTATTCGCAGTGTCGAACATGCCTTTAGTCAGGACGGCGGCCTGGCCGTGCTCTACGGCAACCTGGCGCCCAATGGCTGCATTGTCAAAAGCGCCGGCGTTGCCGAGGAGATGCTGGTGTTTAGTGGCACCGCCCGGGTTTATGAATCTCAGGATGATGCCGTTGATGGCATACTTGAGGGCAAGGTGCAAAAGGGCGATGTGGTGATCATTCGCTACGAAGGCCCTAAAGGCGGCCCGGGTATGCAGGAAATGTTGTATCCAACCAGTTACTTAAAGTCCATGGCCCTGGATAAAGACTGTGCGCTGATCACCGATGGCCGCTTTTCCGGCGGGACCTCAGGCTTATCCATCGGTCACGTGTCGCCAGAGGCGGCCAGTGGCGGCGCCATTGCCTTGGTAGAAGATGGTGACAAGGTGGTGATTGATATTCCCAATCGCGGTATCAACCTGGCGCTGAGCGAGGAGCAACTGGCAGAGCGACGTGTCCAGCAAGAGGCCCGTGGCAAGCAGGCCTATAAGCCACTTGAACGTCAGCGCGCAGTGACGCCAGCTCTCAAAGCCTATGCTTTGCTTGCCACCAGTGCCGATAAGGGGGCGGTGCGCGACCTGCAAAAGCTTGAGGAGTTAAGCTGATGGCGGCCACCGAACTCGATTATTTTCGCGCCATCATCCAGGCCAATATGGAGCCCCTGGTCAAGGTAACCGAGGTCAGTGAACTCAGTGCCTTGGAAGCCAAACTGGGCTCACAAATCTGGCTTAAACGGGAAGATCAGCAACCGGTTTATTCTTTTAAATTGCGCGGCGCTTATAACAAGCTAAGCAAGTTACCCACAGGCTCCGAGGTGGTGACCGCCTCGGCGGGCAACCATGCCCAAGGGGTGGCACTGAGTGCCACCGAACTGGGTCATCAGGCCACCATAGTGATGCCCCTGACCACGCCGCAGATCAAGGTCGATGCGGTGCGCAACTTCGGTGGCGAGGTGGTACTTCATGGTCACCATTTCGATGCCGCCAAGGCCCATGCGCTGGCTCTTGCCGAGCGCCAAGGCGCGGTGTTTGTGCCCCCCTTTGATGATCCGGATGTGATCGTCGGCCAAGGCACCATAGCCCGTGAGCTGATGCAGCAGTTGCCAGAACTCGATGCGGTGTTCGTGCCGGTCGGCGGCGGTGGTTTGCTTGCCGGCATGGCGGTCTATATTAAGTCTCTGCGTCCGGATATTCGCGTGATTGGCGTGGAAGCCGAAGAAAGCGCCTGTTTACAGGCAGCTATGAGCGCCGGTAAGCCGGTGGAACTAGAGCGCGTCGGCAGCTTTGCCGATGGTGTGGCGGTGAAGATCATCGGCACCGAAACCTTTAGGTTGGCACAGCAGTTTTGCGACGAAGTGGTTACCGTTAGCGGCGATGAAATCTGTGCTGCGGTACAGGATATTTTTGTCGGCACCCGAGCCGTGGCCGAGCCTTCCGGTGCCTTAGCGCTGGCCGGGCTGAAAAAGTGGGTGCAGAGCACGGGAGTGAAGGGGCTGAAATTGGCGGCTGTGCTCTCTGGCGCCAATCTCAATTTTGATCGATTGCGCCATGTTGCCGAGCGCACCGCACTGGGTGAGAAAAATGAGGCCCTACTGGCGTTCACCATTAAGGAAGAAAAGGGCAGTTTTAAACGTTTTTGCCAGTCCCTGGGGGGGCGCGCCATTACCGAATTTAACTACCGGTATGCCGGGCCCGGCGAGGCACAAATCTTTGTTGGTATTGGTCTGCGCCAGGGCGCCAGTGAACTGCAGGAGGTACTGGCGGCGCTGGACGAGCAAGGTTACGACTATGTGGACATGTCGGATAATGAGCTGGCCAAGCTGCATGTGCGCTATATGGTCGGTGGCAAGCCCAGCGAGCAACTGGAAGAGCGCTTGTTGCGCTTTGAGTTTCCCGAATATCCCGGTGCCTTGGCGCGTTTCTTGGACACCCTGGGTAGTAAATGGAATATCAGCCTGTTCCACTACCGTAACCATGGTGCCGCGACTGGGAATGTGCTGGCGGCATTTGAGGTTCCCGAGGCGGATAAAGGGGCCTTTAACCAGCATTTGCAACGCTTGGGCTATCAATATATAGATGAAACGAACAACCCCTGTTATCGTCAGTTTTTGGCTCATCGTCAAGGCCAGGGGAGTGCGGCTGGCAATATTAGCGAAGCTTGCTTATAGTGGAATAGTCAACGTAATCAAGGATGAATCGTGAACAAAATAACTGCATTCGCTAGCTATTATGTTCGGCTGTTGCTGCTGTGCACCACGCCTTGGGTTTGGGCCGATGCGCCTACCGAAGTAACCTTGCAGCTTAAGTGGCAACATCAATTTCAGTTTGCCGGTTATTATGTTGCCAAGGAGCTGGGTTACTACCGTGATGCGGGTTTAGAGGTCAATATAGTGCCGGCGCCGCCAACGGACACAGATACCATGACCAAGGTGCTCAGTGGCAGCGCGCATTTCGGTATTACTCACTCGGGTATTATCAAGCAAAGGCTCGAAGGCAAGCCGGTGGTAGCACTGGCGGCCTTGCTGCAATCTTCTCCTTATTGCTGGTTGGTGCGCAAAGACTCGGCGATTTTCAATCCCGAAGACTTTCAGGGGCAGCGCATTAGCCTGCTTACCAAGGGTGAAGATGCGGAGCTGATGAGCTTGTTGGATCATCGCCAGGTCAACGTTGAGGTGGTGGATCATGTGGGCAAGTCCAATTTAGATGCCTGGCTGGCGCAGGAAATCGATGCCATGCAGGTGTATGTCACCAATGAGCCCTATCAGCTCAGCCAGTTAGGCATAGACTATCGCTTGGTATGTCCCAAGCGCTATGGCCTGAACGTTTATGGCGACGTGCTTTTTACCTCGCAGCACCTGATTGCCCACTCCCCTGAAGTAGTCGAGCGATTTTATCAGGCGAGCATGCGCGGCTGGCGCTATGCCTTACTGAATCTCGACCACGCCCTTGCCATCACACAAAAACATTACGCCCTCAATAAGTCCTTGGAGCAGCTGGCGTTTGAAGCGGATCAGCTCAAGCCCTTGATCATGCAGTCGGGTAACTCCATCGGCGCCATGTCGGATGCGCGTTGGCGGGTGATCACCGAGCTTTACCACCTGGAGCCGAAAAAGCTGGCTATGCACTTCGATGGCTTTATTTATCGCCCAGCGCCGCCGCACTCACCGATGAATTTATCTTGGATGATGGTGCTGGCCCTGGTATTGATGATGGTGGCGGTGCCCGCCTATATTCATCTGTTTTACTGCGCCCGCCATTCCAAGAAGGCATAGATTTACTGCGACGTACCGGCACTTACTTTGCTATAATCGCCGGCAAATTGTTAACCGTCGTACCCTTATGTCTGCCTTGCTCGCGCACTTTGAAGCGCTGGATCACCTCTTGTATCAAACCCGCCGTTATTGGCAGTGTGTGGCTTTTTCCTGTAGCCAATACCCCTGGCCCGAGCTGGCCCGGGTACTTGATGATCTAAGCGATGAGCAGGTGGCGCAGCTTGAAGCCGATCCTCAGCAGTTGCTGGCGTTTTTTCACTCCTACATTCCCGAGCTGGTAAAGCTGGATAAGCTGAGTGTGTTGCCACAACGTCACGGCGGGGCCGAGCAAGCGACCTTACCTTTTTGGTTAAGCAATGGCATTAAGGGCAGAAAGCTCACTCAACTGCAGGCTTTTGTCGCCCATTTGCAGCCCGAAGAAAACGCCGCAACCCTGTTGGAGTGGTGTGCGGGCAAGGGTCATTTAGGGCGTTTGTTGGCGCATCAATATGGTATCGGCGTACAGAGTGTCGAAATTCAGCCGCAGTTATGCGCCCAGGGAGAAGAGCTGGCGCAGCGTTTTTCCTTACCAATACGCTTTAATGTTGCCAATGTGCTTGAGGATGATTGCCAGAGTTGGTTGCGCCAGTGCGACCATGCGGTGGCTCTGCATGCCTGCGGCGGTTTGCATCAGGAACTGATGCGTCAGGCCAGCCGCTTGGGCACACCACGTTTATCTATTTCTCCGTGCTGCTATCATTTGTTTATTGACGGCGAGCGTTACCAGGCCATGAGCCAGGCCGCCGGGGCCAGCCAAAACAGCTTTTACAGTAGCGATCTGAAACTCGCCTTGCAGCAAACGGTGACCGCCGGGCAGCGAGTGCAGCGACTGCGCCAAACCGAGGTGCAATGGCGTCTTGGTTTTGATCAGCTGGTGCGCGATGTGTTTGCTCGCAGTGAGTACACTCCGGTGCCTTCGGTGGGCAAACAAGTATTTAGCGGCGAGTTTAAAGATTTTTGCCAGTGGGCGGCCACGCAGAAGGGTTTAACCCTGCCACAGGACTTGGATTATCCGCATTATTTGGCCTTGGGCGCTGATCGAAAACACATGACCGACCGTATTGAACTGGTAAGACATCTGTTTCGACGGGCAATTGAGGTTTGGCTCGTGCTCGATCGTGCTTTATATTTGCAGCAAGCAAATTATCGGGTGGATATTTTCGAGTTTTGTGAGGCGTCACTGACACCGAGAAATATCTTTATAGAAGCGAAATTAAATTGAGAGTTGTTGTGAAAAACTTAAGTCATCTTTTTGAAAATAATAAGCAGTGGGCTAAGCGTACTACCGAACAAGATCCAGAATTCTTTAAGAAACTTTCAGAGCAACAAAATCCTGAGTATCTGTGGATTGGCTGCTCGGACTCACGCGTACCAGCCAACCAGATCGTTGATTTGATGCCGGGCGAGCTATTCGTACACCGTAATGTTGCCAACGTGGTAGTGCACACCGACCACAACTGTTTGTCGGTCATGCAGTATGCCGTTGAGGTCCTTAAGGTGAAGCACATCATGGTGGTGGGTCACTATGGTTGTGGCGGTATTAAAGCGGTTCTGGACGAAGCCAAATTTGGCTTGATCGATAATTGGTTGCGTCACGTGGGCGATATCAAAGAACGCCATCTTGAACTGCTTGAGCAAGCCCCGGAGAAGGAGCGCCTTGCCCGCCTTATCGAGCTCAACGTGATTGAGCAGGTGCGTAACGTATGTCGTACCAACATAGTGCAAGACGCCTGGGCTCGAGGCCAGGAACTAACGGTACATGGTTGGGTGTACAGCTTGGAAAACGGCCGTTTGCATGACATGAATTCAGTGGCACGTTGTCAGCAGGAGCTGGGCGACAGCTATAAAGAAGCCCTTGAAGACGTGGCTAAGCGTGTTCGCGGCGAGCTGACTGACTAACCTCGGTAAGATGAAAAAGGGAAGCCATGAGCTTCCCTTTTTTGTTACTGCTTTCGTCCTAGTATGCGAAGGATGCGTAAGAACAGGTTAATTATATCCATATACAGAGCTGCGGCACTGTCTACGGCATTATCCAGGGTTTTCGGTATTTGGTTTGCTCGGCCCCAGTCGTAGCCAATGTAACCACAAAAGATCACCGCGACGGCCCAATCGATCCACTCATGATGTATCCCCAAGACAAATATTTGAAATAGTTCGACCACTAAGACCGCCAGCAAGGCGATGCTTAATACTCCGAGAATGCGTTGGAAGAAGCGAGGGAACATGGAGCCCAACAGCATCATGATTAGGGTGACGCTGGCGGTAAGTCGAATCGCCTCAATCACCAGAACCTCATTGTATTGCGCCACCACCATATTAACGATTAAGCCAAAGGGCACCACCACCAGGTTGTAACCGAGAAAGCTGACAACTGGTTTCTCCGACTCGTTAAAGAGCCAGACCCCGACAAAGCAGGAGGCAAAATAGCCGATAAAGAAGACCCAGGGGTTGATGGCCCACAGGGTTTGCGGGTCGATATTAACGACCAAAAACCAGTTTACAGAAAAACCCCAGAGTAAACACAGCCCTATGGTCAGATTGTAAAGACCTGGGCTGATTTCTTTGCTGCTGGTGGCTCGTCGATTAAAAACATCAGACTCGAGCATGGATGTGATTTCCTTTTTCATTTGAGAAGCGAGTGGCTTTATTGGTTGTGTCACCCTATGGAGAGCGGGCAGTCTATAAATAGATGGAGGGGAAATCTATTAAAAACGTCAATAAATCAATATGTAAGATTATTGGTGATATCTGTAAGTGGGGTTTTGATCCGAAAGAATTTGCCGCGTTGGCGACGGCAACCAAAGGGCGGTTTGCGCCAACCGTCCCTTGGAACCCCCGCGACTCTAAACGGGAAGATCGATGCCTGTTAGTTCCGGAGCGTTCTGATAAGATATTAAGTCCCAGCAGCGGACCCTGTAACAGCCAGCGTGTTCAGCTGGCGCTGAGAAGCGGTGACAGTCCTGCGCAATTTACTGCGCGCTTGTTATACATTATGCCAATCATTCTTCATTATTATTAATATCGGAGACTACTTTTTTCGTCTCTTTCTTAATAGCTTTTGCTGCATCCCTTGAAGCATGACCAATTTCTGTAGTCACTTCTTTGACAGCACCGCCAAAATCTCTTCCCGCTTCTTTTACACTTGAGCAAGATGTGAGCAATCCTAGCGTGATAAAAATGGATAATGTTTTAAGGCTATATTTTTTCATCTAATTTCTCATCTATTAAGATGTATAACGCCCTGTTAAGGTGTGAGCAACGCAATACAAAAGCCGCCGCATACCACCTTAACCACTAAAACCAACGCATAGTAAAAATGCCACGCGTTGCGAACCACTCTTGAACAGTTTGTTAGGCGCGCGAACCAATTAGTTAACCATGTACTTATTTACATACACTTCCAAACTGTCAACTCTAGCCTTCATTAATCTTTCGAATTCTGCTCGTACCCACATTCCAGCGGTAGCATGATAGTGCATATCATCATCTGTGACTTCAATATCATAATATGTCTTAGGGTGAGTAAGCTTATTTCGAAAAGACTTGGCAATTACAAAATCTCGATAATCTTCACTATCAGTCAGCAAGCGAAAATCCAAATCCCAAACTTTTGCCGCCAACTTAAAAGTTGATTTTAAATTTTGCTCAAGCGGAAGCTGACGTCCTTTATTTTCCGATATAGCAAATAGTGAACCTAACAGCTCAACTTCCTTCTTGCTCAATTCAAAGTTTGGTCTTTCTAACCGCAAGCTAGACCGAACCTCTACCTTTATGGTCTCGATAACAGCTTCTACATATGAAAATACCGCACGAACAACACTACGCCTAAAATATTGATTTTGCTTGTCCTCTTCGAGAACTTTGAAGGCAGTATTAACATCATTGCTCAACGCCTCTAAAAGATCATACGTTCGAATAAAACCTTCCCCAGCCATAATATTTTGTAACCCAGGCAAATTGACCTCCTAGCCGCCTAACAGGGTATTAATGAGACCTTGCAAGCTTGCCTACCTTGTAAGGTAGGCGCATTAAACGAATGAGGTTTCATTAGTGAAAGCAAAACTCATGTTAAATCAGATGGAAAGTGAAAGAAACTAGGTTGAAGGGAACAATCGATGAACGACCGCTCTTCTCTAATCAAACTTACAAATTGCCTTAAGCTAAATTGAAACTCAGATGTATCAGCTTAATCCCCTTATATTGCATCCGAAAAGGGGGGCGAGAAGCTTGGTTCCTGTTCGTGACGAAGTTACGGCATCCATGCCTCCACCTTCTCGCGCTGCGAAGCTGTGCTTCGGTCGCTCGTCGCCCAACGCGACAAGATACCAAGGAGGACATCAGTGGTTCGTATACCACTAAAGCTAGAGAAAGCTTACTCTGCGTCAGCGTCCTTCGCTTGTGCCGCCAGCATGGCTTCAAGCGCAGCGACCTTCTCTTCCAGTGCCGTTAGTTTTTCGCGCGTGCGCACCAGCACCTGGCTTTGAATATCGAACTCTTCACGGCTGACAAAATCCATTTCAGCCAGTTTGTTTTGCAATACCTGTTTGGTTTTGGTCTCAAAATTCTCGGCGATATCGCGCATGCCTTTTGGCATGTTGCTGCCGATTTGGCGGGCGATTTCTTCAATTTTGCTCGGGTTAATCATGTTCTGGCTCCTATCTTTATCTGCCCTAAGTGTAACTAATTTCCCAAGCCCTGCCTATCATGGCTGTATCGCGCTCACAGATAGGCTAAAATAGCCGGTCCCATGTGATTTAGATTAGTGTTTATGAAGCTCAATCCCCAGCAAAATGAAGCGGTAAAGTACATTAGCGGACCCTGCCTGGTGTTGGCCGGTGCCGGCTCGGGCAAAACCCGGGTTATTACCAATAAAATCGCCCACCTGGTGCAAAACTGCCAGTATCAGGCGCGAAATATTGCTGCGGTGACCTTTACTAACAAGGCGGCGCGGGAAATGCGTGAGCGGGTGGCGCAAACCTTGGGCAAGCAAGAGGCCAAGGGCTTGTGGGTATCGACCTTTCACACCTTGGGTTTGGAGATCATTAAAAAAGAGCTGAAGACCTTAGGCTTTAAGGCGGGCTTTTCCCTGTTTGATGATCAGGATACCAATCAGCTGCTTAATGAGCTGACCGCCGATGAATTGCAAGGGGATAAAGATTTACTCAATCTGCTGAAAATGCAAATTGGCGATTGGAAAAACGAGCTGATCCTGCCGCCGCAAGCCATTGCCATGGCTAGGGAGCCGCAAAAGGCGCTGTTTGCTCAGCTTTATGCCCGCTATCAAACCCAGTTGCGCGCCTATAACGCCATGGACTTTGACGATCTCATTATGATCCCAACCCTCTTGCTGGGCTCCAATGCCGAGGTGCGCGAGCGCTGGCAAAACCGTTTTCGTTATCTGCTGGTTGACGAATACCAGGACACCAACACCAGTCAATATCAGTTGGTGAAACTCTTGGTGGGGCAGCGCGCCCGCTTTACCGTGGTAGGCGACGACGACCAATCCATTTATTCCTGGCGTGGTGCCAAGCCACAAAACCTGGTGCTGCTCAGTAAAGACTTTCCCGGTTTGCGTCTGATCAAGCTGGAACAAAACTACCGCAGCGCCGGACGCATCCTAAAGGCGGCCAATATACTGATCGCCAATAACCCCCATGTGTTCGATAAAAAGCTCTTTAGTGAGCTCAATTATGGCGAGGAGATCAAGGTGATCGCCACCCGGGATGAGGAGCATGAGGCGGAGCGGGTGGTGGCGGAGATCATCTCCCATAAGTTTACCAAACGCACCAATTACAAGGATTACGCCATTCTTTACCGCGGTAACCATCAGGCCCGGTTATTTGAAAAGGCGCTGATGAGCAACCGCATTCCCTACAAGATCAGCGGCGGCATGTCGTTTTTTGGCCGAGCAGAAATCAAGGACATGATGGCTTATTTACGCCTCTTGGTGAACCAGGATGACGACAATGCGTTTTTGCGCATCGTCAACACCCCGAAGCGGGAAATCGGCCCGGTGACCTTGGAAAAACTCGGTAGTCTGGCCAATGAAAAACACATCAGCTTGTTTGCCGCCTGTTTTGAGCCCGAGCTTGCCGGGCGCCTGCAAGGGCGTGGCTTTAATGCCTTGATGGGCTTTGCTCGCTGGGTGGTGGAGCTGGCCGATAATGCCCAGCGCAGCGACACCTTGGAGGCGGTCAAGGATCTGGTGCGCCAGATCAACTACGAAGCCTATTTGTACGAAACCTCGACCAGCGCCAAGGCCGCCGAGATGCGTATGAAGAACGTTTCCGAGCTGTACCGCTGGATCACCGATATGCTCACCGGTGATGCCGATAATGAACCTTTGACCTTGCCTGAGGTGGTCACCAAGCTGGCGCTGCGCGATATGATGGAGCGTAATGAGGAAGAGGACGACAGCGATGCGGTGCAATTGCTGACCCTGCATGCTTCCAAGGGCCTGGAATATCCCTATGTGTTTATGGTTGGCATGGAAGAAGGCCTGCTGCCGCATCAAAGCAGCATCGATGAGGACAATGTCGAAGAAGAGCGCCGTTTAGCCTATGTGGGTATTACCCGGGCCCAGCAGGAACTGGTAATGACCTATGCCAAAAACCGCCGTCAATTCGGTGAGGTGATCACGCCGGAGATCAGTCGCTTTGTTGAGGAGCTGCCGCAGCAGGATCTTGCCTTTGAGGCGAGAAAGCCGCCGCAAAACCAAGAGCAGCGCATGCAACAGGGGCAGGCACGGGTCGCTAATTTGCGGGCGATGTTAAAGAAGTAAGCGTATCTAGTTGTTTTTGTTGTGCCAGCGGCGAGCGCTGGCCGACAAAGTATTCTATGCCCAGGCGCTCAAGTTTATCACGCTCGGCCGAAGCCTGTGGGCATTTGGTCATCAGTTTACAGTTGGCCTCTTGGGTCAGCGCCACTATGCCGGGCAGCATACGTGCATAGGCAGGCTCTTGCAGCAGGCGACGACTAAAGGTGTTACTTAACAGCACGCAGTAGAAGGGGAATTGTGCCAACAGCCCAAGCTCACAGCGCTCCTTGGCGAAGTTATTCAGGCCGATGTACACACCACTTTGGCTCAGGGTCTCCAGATTGTGCAGCTGCTTGGCACTGGCACAACTCAACTCCGGCTCCTCAAACAGCAAGCATAAATGCTCGATGGCATCTATCTGGCTCACCCACGTGTACAGAGAGGGGAAATACTCATCTTCTAGTAGCTGCGCCGAGCAATTGAGCAGGGTTAAGCCTTGATTTTGATGCTGGGCAAAGCCGGATTGCAATAATTTTAGCTCCACCTGGGTCAGTTCATAGCGATCGCTGCCAAAGCGTTTAAGTTGCTCGAAACTGGTGCTGCCGAGCACCGGATGCTCGCCATAGGCGCTGAGCAATTGGCAAATTGGTTGCTGGTCGGCACCGAACACCTGACTGCTTTGAAAATGGGTGTGTAAGTCCATTAAATGGTGCTCGCTTGGCCGGTGCGCTTGCTCATCGGTATAACTCAGTAAGGGATGATAAAACTCAAAGCGCCCTTTACCGCTTTGCTTGGCGTAATACATGGCCGCATCGGCATCGCGGATCACCTCATCAATGTCACCATAGTGCTCATGGCTAAAGGTAATGCCTATGCTGGCGCCGCCTTGAATGCAGTTACCCTGATGACAGAAGGGCTGTTGCATCACCGCAATAATGCGTTTGGCCACATCCTCGGCCTGCTGCTTTTCTTGCAGGCGTGAAAGCAAGACGACAAATTCATCGCCGCCCAAACGGGCGATCAAATCGTGTTCGCGCACGCATTGTTTTAACTTGGTGGCCACGGCAATCAGGAATTGATCGCCGAACTGGTGTCCGAGCTGATCATTGATGTCTTTAAACTTATCGAGGTCGATAAAGAGCACGGCAAAATTTTGTTCGGGCAGGTGCTGATAATGTGCCATGGTGCGCTCGAGCTGGGCGATAAAAAGATTGCGATTGGGCAGCCCGGTAAGGGCATCGTGATGGGCGTCATGGTACAACTGCTGCTCTATTTTACGCCGCTCGTCTATTTGCAGTTGCAGATGGACATTGGCCTGGCGCAGCTCCTTGGTTTTCTCGGCCACACGCAATTCCAACTGCTGATGACTTTGCCTGAGTGCCTGCTGTGAGAGCTGGTTTTGTAAGACATTAGCAATTTGATTGGAAACGTAGGCGATCAGCTCGACGTCTTCTTGCACAAACTCATATTTATTGTTGTAGGCTTGACAGGCGATCAAGCCAATAACTCCCTGAGCGGTTTTCAGCGGTGCGCCGAGCCAACTGGTGCAGCGTCCGGTTTGGGTAAGCGCCCGGGTGCGCTCGACCAGGCCCTGTTGGCACAGTTGTTCACCGCGCTCTCGGCTGATCAATTGGCATTTTTTGCTGGTAAGCACTAACTCACTGTAGCCTTTGGCAAAAGGGCGGGGGCTAAAGTCCGGGTCGCTTTCATCAACGGCATAGGGAAAGGTCAGCCAATTATTATCGCGATCATACAGGGCAATATAGAGGTTTTGTGCATAAGTGATGGATTTCATGATCTGATGAACATGGTAATACACATCGTCTATCTGGATCGCCTGGGTGGCGAGTTCGGCAATTTGAAACAGGGTTTGCTGGCGCTCCAGTGCCTTTTTGCGCTGGGCAATTTCCTCATTGAGGGCGTGATTACTTTGTGTGAGTGCCAGGGTGCGCTGTTCCACCTGTCGCTCTAGGAGCTCGCGTTTTTTCACCCTTTCTATGGCGGTGGCCAAGTACAGGGCGATCACCTCGAACAGCTCTATTTGCTCCTGGCTGTAGCCAAGCTCTTGCTCATAACTTTGCGACACCATGACGCCGATAACCTGGGTGTCTTGATAAATGGGGACCCCTAACCAATGCTCTGAGCGGGTGCCATGTAAATTGAATTTACCCTCTGCCGCTGCCGCCGCCATGGTGGCGCGATTAAAATACGCCGTGGCCTGGGAGCGAAACACATAGCCGGTGAGGCTTTGCTCAAAATGTTGCTCGGTTAGCTCAGGGTGCGACTGAGTGTCTTTTTGATCGACGAAATAGGAGAGCTCAAGTAACCCTGAGCTGGGGTTTTGTAACACCACGTAGAAGTTTTTACTGGGCACATAGTCGGCGAGGAGTTGTCGAATTGCGGGATAAAAGGAATTGAGATCCGGGTGTGTACTGGCCTGCTCTGAAAGGCCGATCAGCGCATACTGGAGATGATGCTGATGCTTATATTTTTGCAGCAGTTCCTTTAACCGCTTGTTTTGCTTACGCAACTTATTTACCGAACACTCATCCACTGAACGTGCCACTAGGTTTTTGGCTAAATCTTAACCGTCGAATATTCCATCTTTTGTAACCCAGGTCAAGGTATTCAGATAACAAAAAGGGAGGCAAAGCCTCCCTTTAAACAAGATGTTAGGTACTAAGGCGCTTACTGCTTAGTCATAAATGCGATAGCGGCTTTGATCTCATCATCAGAACAGTCCATGCAGGTACCGCGAGGAGGCATGGCGTTAAAGCCGTTAATTGCGTGGTCAAGCAGGGTGTCTTCACCCTTGGCTAGACGTGGTGCCCAGTCGGCTTCTGTTTTAGGTGCACCTAGTGCGCCAGAGCCGTGACAGGCGAAACACGAAGCCTGATACACTTGTTCACCACTACGCGGGCCAGCAGGGGCGGCATCAGCGGCAGCCGTTTGACCAGCTAGATAAACTGCGCCAATAGGCTGAAGACGTTTCTTGATCGCTTCTTCGGTCATAGCGTTGTCTTGAGGCTGTGCGTATACAGCGGTGGATAACAATAACAATGCGGCAGATAGTTTCTTCATGTTTCTTTGCTCATTCGGATGCTAGCGGTCAAAGCGACCGGGTGACGAAATATCAGCAAATTATAACCTCGCCAAACAATTTATAAAATGCCTAGCCTTTATTAATGTGTTAAAAAGTAGGCATTTTATGCTTTAGCGCAAATTTTTACTTGTATTTGGTTGTTTTTTGCTCACCCATCAAACCAAGCTCAGCAACTTATTAATTGCCTTTTCAATGCCGCTGGCCGCTTCCTTAATCGAGCCTGCCAGCATATAAGCCGGAGTAGAAACCACCTTGGCCTGCTCATCAACCACTATGTTATCAACGCTGCACTCTACATGTTCGGCGCCTAACGCGGTCAGCGCGGCGGCGGTGTCGGCATCATTGCCTATGGTCGCCTTGGTACCTTGCGGATAGATATGGGCGATAATCGCCGGGGCAATACACAGGTAGGCGGCGGGTTTATGCTGCTCGGCGAAGGCCTTACATGCGCGCTCAACGTCGGCGTTAAGGCTGCTATTAGGGCCTTTTAGGGCAAAGTCGCAAAGGTTTTTTGCGGCGCCAAAGCCGCCTGGCACTACCAGGGCATCGTAGTCGTCAACGTTCAACTCTTTTAGATCAAGGATCTCACCGCGGGCAATGCGCGCTGCTTCTTCAAGAACATTGCGTGTTTGCGGCTGTTCTTCACCGGTCAGGTGGTTGAGTACATGGTGTTGATTGATATTGGGGGCAAAACACTGGTATTGGGCGCCAGCCAGGTCGAGATAAAGCAGGGTTAATACCGATTCGTGAATTTCGGCCCCATCAAACACGCCACAGCCGCTAAGGATGATCGCTACCTTGGTCATAACTTTGAATTCCTAACTGAAAATTAACTAAAACAGTAAGGTAGCCAGCTAAGCCAGCTCCCGTCAATGCTCATTTATGCTTTATGAACCATAGCTTAAGAGAAAAAAGTTATAAAGGATCGCTGGGATCTTTGATCCATTATGCTAGAATGCTTAGCTGGTTATTTAGAAGGGTTACTCTAAACGCTCCTTACCAATAACCACTTTCCACAAAGGATTAAAAAAATAATAAGAAAATAAGATACGGAGTCTCTTCTTTTTTTCGCTTAAAAACAAAGAGTTAAATTTAATCTGATGTCAGTTTTATGACTTCGGAGGTTTTCTCGTGCTTTTTATCTACAAAGTTATCCACAGCTTATAATGGTGCATATGCGCCGGATCAGTGCAACGCACAGACAGGGTGACACTGTTTTTCCCCGATCATTTTCTGCGACGGTAGGCATCTTATAGTCAACAATGACAAATCGAGCCTAAGAACTCAGCGTAAAGACGGTTTGCACCATTTTGTTGCTCGTTTTCTTAGTCGCCTTATGGCATCCTTTAGCCATTAGCAATAACCCTATTAGAGTGCTGAAAAATGGCGCAAATCCCTGAAAATCCGCTTATCTTAGTTGACGGCTCCTCCTATTTGTTTCGCGCCTATCATGCGCCACCGCATTTGACTAACTCCAAAGGGGAGGCCACCGGCGCCATCTATGGTGTGGTGAATATGCTTAAAAGCCTGGTAAAGCAATATGACCCAACCCATATGGTGGTGGTCTTTGATGCCAAGGGCAAAACCTTCCGCAACGATATGTACAGCGAATATAAGGCGCATCGCCCGCCTATGCCGGATGACCTGCGCAGCCAGATTGCCCCCTTGCACGAGATCATTCGGGCCATGGGTTTTCCGCTGATCAGCATTGAAGGTGTGGAAGCGGATGATGTGATTGGCACCTATGCCCGAATCGCCAGCGAACAAAAACGCCACGTGTTGATCTCGACCGGCGATAAAGACATGGCGCAGCTGGTGAACGAGCATGTCACCCTGATCAACACCATGACCAACAGTATTTCCGATCCCGACTCGGTAAAAGAAAAGTTTGGTGTGGGCCCGGAGCGTATTATCGATTACCTCGCTCTCATGGGTGATAAGGTTGATAATATCCCAGGTGTTGAGGGTTGTGGCCCGAAAACCGCGGTGAAGTGGCTGGACAAATATGATTCCTTACAAGGGGTTATTGATCATGCCGATGAGATCAAAGGCAAAATTGGTGAAAAGCTGCGTAATGCGGTTGGTCAATTGCCACTGAGCTATGAGCTGGCAACCATTAAGCTTGATGTCGAGCTTGAATCCGATCTTGAGACGCTGAAATTACTTGAGCCGGATACCGATGCATTAATTAAACTATACGGTGAATGTGAATTCCGCCGCTGGCTCGCCGAGCTGCTGGATAAGGGCACGGATACCGACACGCATTTAGACACGCCTACTGATGCACAGGAAGTACCGAAAGCGGACGCCCATTATGAAACCATCTTAACCGAAGAGCAGCTAGATACCTGGGTTAAGAAGTTACAGGATGCCGAGCTGATTGCCTTTGATACCGAAACCACCAGTGTGGACTATATGCAGGCGCAGCTTGTGGGCATGAGCTTTGCCGTGGAAGTAGGCGAAGCCGCTTATTTACCCATTACCCATGACTATCCAGGGGCTCCCGAGCAGCTGCCGTTGGAGTTGATCCTGGCCAAGCTAGGGCCTATCTTAAGCGATAAAAATAAAGCCAAGGTCGGACAAAACCTTAAATACGATAAGAGTATTCTCGCCAATGCTGGCATCGAATTTAACGGCATTGCCTTCGACACCATGCTGGAGTCCTACGTATTTAACAGCGTCGGCACCCGCCATGATATGGACTCGCTGGCGCTAAAATACCTGGGCCACAAAAATATCAGTTTTGAGGACATTGCTGGCAAGGGTAAAAAGCAGCTGACCTTTAACCAAATCGAGCTAGAAAAAGCCGCTCCTTACGCCGCCGAAGACGCCGATATTACCCTGCGTTTGCATCAGCATTTATGGCCTAAGGTCGCAGCCGATGACAAGCTGAAGTCGGTGTTTTGCGATATTGAATTACCCTTAGTCGACGTGCTTTCCGATATCGAGCGTACCGGTGTGGTGATTGACTCGCAGATGCTGGCGCAGCACTCGCAACGTCTGGGTGAGCGTCTACAGGAGCTGGAAAAAGAAGCCTATGAGATGGCCGGTGAGGAGTTTAACCTCGGCTCCCCGAAACAATTGCAAGCCATCTTATTTGAGAAGCTTGAACTGCCGGTGATTAAGAAAACCCCGAAGGGGGCACCTTCTACGGCCGAAGAGGTATTGCAGGAGCTGGCCCACGATTATCCATTGCCTAAATTGATCATCGAGCACCGCGGTTTATCTAAGCTTAAGTCCACCTACACGGATAAGCTGCCGTTGATGGTCAATGAGAAAACCAAGCGGGTGCATACCTCCTATCATCAGGCGGTAACGGCCACCGGGCGTTTAAGCTCGACGGATCCGAACTTACAGAATATTCCGATTCGTTCGGAAGAGGGCCGTCGTATTCGCGAAGCCTTTGTCGCCAGTCCCGGCTATAAAATCGTCGCCGCCGACTACTCGCAAATCGAGTTACGTATTATGGCGCACCTATCTCAGGATAAGGGTTTGCTTAATGCCTTTGCTGAGGGACTGGATGTGCACAGCGCCACCGCCAGTGAAGTTTTCTCGGTGCCACTCGATGAGGTAACCAGCGATATGCGTCGTAAGGCCAAGGCCGTTAACTTCGGTTTGATTTATGGCATGTCGGCATTTGGTTTGGCTCGTCAGTTAGATATTCCGCGCCACGAAGCCCAGCACTATATGGATAAGTACTTTGAGCGCTTCCCAGGTGTTTTAGAGTATATGGAGCGTACTCGTGAAAGTGCCGCCGATAAGGGCTATGTGGAAACCCTGTTCGGTCGTCGATTGCATTTGCCTGAGATCAACGCCCGTAACGGTGCTCGCCGTAAGGCCGCCGAACGTGCAGCGATCAATGCGCCAATGCAGGGAACGGCAGCCGATATCATCAAAAAAGCCATGATCAGCGTGCATCAGTGGGTAACTGAGCAGCCCAAGGACAGCGTGAAGATCCTGATGCAGGTGCACGATGAATTGGTGTTTGAAATCAAGGAGCAGGATGTTGCCGCCTACACAGAGCAAATTTGTGCGCTGATGGCCGCAGCCGCCGAGCTGGATGTGCCCTTGATCGCCGAAGCCGACAGTGGCGACAACTGGCAACAAGCACACTAAGTCAAATAAAAGGGGGAGCGTCGGCTCCCCTTATTCTTCATCTTTTGTCCCGTCATACTCACTTTGCCAATTTAGGCTGGGTGCCTGCGAAAAATTTTTGCAAAAACTGTTCAATAGTTAAGCTTTTGTTAAATTGTATAATATTTGGTTTTTTTTGGTTTATAAGGAATTAAATATGCGCATAAAGGGGGCGAGGGCGTTTATTTATGGGGGGTGATTTGGTAAAGTCCGCCCGTCCTCATCCTGTAGGACATCCTGTTGATGATGTGCCACTCGCCTAGCGATGGTACAGCGTATTGATAGCTTCTCCCCAGATTGCTATAACCGGCTTGCTAATTGGTAAGCCGGCTTTTTCTTCCTATATTAACTTTCGCCGTTATCTCAATTACACTCTAGTTCTAGGATCCAACTTACCCTAGGTCAATCTCGCTAATTAAGGAACTGCGTTATGTTTAATTCGATTACTCGTACACTTTTGCTCTCCGCCGCGCTATTCGGTGGTGCTCAGGCTCATGCCGATTGGCAGGTGGCCAATGACCAAAGCCGTGTGAATTTTGTTTCCGTTAAGAATAACCAAATAGCAGAAAATCATTACTTTAAGCAGATTTCCGGGGTGTTGAGCGACGCCGGTGAGTTTAATTTAACCATAGACCTTGCCAGCGTGGAAACGCAGATCCCTATTCGCAACGAGCGCATGCAGAAGATGTTATTTAACACCGTAGAGTTTCCTGCATTAACTTTGCAGGCGGATGTTAAAGCGCTTTTGGCCGAGCTTAAGCAACAAGGTAGCGCGCAAGCCAACCTGGACGCGACCGTCAGCCTGCATGGGAAAACGCAAACCGTTAATATCGATCTGCTGGCCAGCCTGGATAAAAACAATAATATCCAGGTAAGCTCAATGGCACCTGTATTGGTAAAGCCTGCTGATTTTGCCCTGACCTCGGGCATTGACGAGTTGCAAAAAGTGGCCGGGTTGAAATCCATTACCCGCGCCGTGCCAGTCTCTTTTGTGCTGACCCTGAATGAGTCAAAATAACGACCCCTTGGCTTCCTTGTCGCGCTTGATCGAACAGCAAAGCGCGCCGATGGAGCAGTGGCAGCCGCAGGATTGCGGCGCCATTGATATTCATATCAGCGCCGACGGCATTTGGCACCATCAAGGCAGTGCGATTAAGCGCATGCCACTGGTGCAACTTTTTGCCAAGGTGCTGTGCCGCGAGCAGGATCAGTATTACTTAAAAACACCGGTTGAAAAAATGGCCATCAGCGTTGCCGATGCGCCCCTGCTCATCATTGATTGGCGCCTGCAAGAGTTGCCCGAGCATGACACACATCATCCGCTGCTGATCTGCCGTGACAATATCGGCCGTGAGTTTATAGTCGGTGAGTTGCATCCGCTGGTGCTGCACAAAGATGTTCATGGCCAGGAAGTGCCTTATTTGCAGTTGCCTCATAATGTCGAGGCCAAGGTGTCGCGGGCGGTGTTTTATGCGTGGGCTCAGGAGTTGGTCGAGACCACGCAGCAGGAGTTTGTTCTTTATTCCGGGGCGGCTTCGTTTTCGCTTGGCGGGTTAACCTGAACCGGGCCTAAAAACCATTCGTCGAGCTGTTTTTGCAGCTCGTTCAAGCCCGTGCCTTTTAGCGAAGAAAAGGCATGTACCTTGATAGACTCGGAAACTTCGGCTAGTTCTCGACGTACCTTAAGCACTTCGGATTTACGCTTACCCTGTTTGAATTTATCGGCCTTGGTGAGTAGCGCCAACACCGGAATATCGCTGCCGCTGGCCCATTCGATAAGCTGTCTATCCAAGTCTTTTAATGGATGGCGAATATCCATCAGTACCACCAGACCTTTAAGGCTTTGGCGTTTTTGCAGATACTCGCCTAACGATTTTTGCCACTTCTTTTTCATTTCAATAGGAACTTTGGCAAAACCATAGCCGGGTAGGTCAATTAAGCGTTGATCTTCGCCTAAGGCAAAGGCATTAATCAACTGGGTACGGCCCGGAGTTTTACTGGTTCGCGCCAATTTCTGCTCGGTAAGGGTATTGAGCGAGCTAGACTTTCCGGCGTTTGAACGCCCTGCAAACGCGATTTCAATACCAGTATCTTCCGGTAATTTAGTAATATCCGGGGCGCTGGTGATGAATTGCGCTTGGGTGTAATTGACACGTGATTTAGCCACATTGACTCCTGAAGTGAGGGGCTCGAAACTGATCTAAGGGTTATTTTATATCAGTTTGGGGTGAACCTAAAGGCTCTCCAACCACAGGATAAATTGATTTAAATCCAGTTCACTTCAATTTTTTTCCTTAAAACCCCGCTTTTTATAAGTTTAATATGGGTAGAAAACGTGCCAGAGAAATTTTTATCGTGTAGAATAGTGCCATTGCATCGAAACGATTGTATTGAAATACAGGGTCTGGAACAGAGAATTTACCATGAAGAAATTAGCACTATCTTTAACTTTGCTAGTTGGTGTGTTGAGTGCAAACAACGCAGCAGCATTCGATGGCGACATTAACGCTGGTAAAGACAAATCGGCTACATGTGCTGCTTGTCACGGCGCAGATGGTAACGCCCCAGTTAATATGTACCCTAAGATTGCGGGTCAGCATGCAGAGTACATTTACAAGCAATTGAAAGAATTCAAACTTGGCATGACTTCTGGCGGCAAAGAGGGTCGTATGGATCCTGTTATGAGTGGCATGGCTATGCCACTGAGCGACCAAGACATGAAAGACTTGGCTGCTTACTTCTCATCTTTACATATGTCTGAAGGCTCAACTCCTGAAGACGTAGTGGAAGTTGGTCAAAAACTTTACAAAGCCGGTGATGCCGAGCGTGGTATTCCTGCCTGTGCAGCGTGTCACGGTCCTCGTGGTAACGGTACCTCACTAGCAGGTTTCCCTAAGGTGTCTTTCCAGCATCCTGAGTACATCAAGAGTCAGCTTGAGAAATTCCGCAGCGGTGTGCGTGCAAACGACCACAACGGCATGATGCGTGATATCGCGATGAAGCTAACGGATAAAGACATTGAAGTACTTTCTAAGTACCTAGGTGGCTTGCACTAAGAGTTTCTGCTTAGAGTGGACGTCTGAACGGCGACACCTAGTTAAGTATTTAAAAAAGCAGCATTAGCTGCTTTTTTAACGGGTCTTTTTACGCAGGGATATGTCTTACTTGCTTGTGAGACATTGACCATGGTTGCATGTGAGTTATTGCTCAAATTTAATGGTCAATTAATGCTAACTTAATGAAAAGGCTAGTGTTAACTATAACTGAATAGGTGTTTTTTAATAAAAAAGTTATAAATTAGTTGTAACTAATTTATGAGTCAGTAAATTATCTGCTGTCGCAACAAAGAATTACAACAGGGATCAGAGCATAGGAAGCGCGACAAGCTAGTGCGCTAGGGGAGCATCGAAAGATGCACCACATGGAAGAAGTAGAAAGCGTTAGGAAGACCGAGAAAAATAAAGCACCACACGGAAGAAAAATAACAACAATACGGAAAGTAATAATAATAAAAATAATAAATACAGACTGATAAAAAAGTCGAAGGGAGAAGTGTCCAATAGTAGTTGGCGCTCGAGTTATCCGGCGGTAGAGTTTTGCTCTACCGCCTTTTTATTTGTCCTGTTACAATGCGCACCATGAAAGCGATCTCCTGCCCCTTGTGCGACAGTGCGCAAATCAGCCATTATCATCAAGATAAAGTACGCGACTATTGGCAATGTGCCGATTGCGCCTTAGTGTTTGTGGCCGCGTATCAGCACCTAAGTGCGGCCGATGAAAAAGCCATCTATGATCAGCACGAGAATGACCTCAATGATGAAGGTTACCGTCGCTTTCTTACACGGATTTTTACGCCCTTGAATGAGCGTTTGACGATGGCCAGTTCAGGTTTGGACTTCGGCTGTGGCCCTGCGCCCATGTTGGCAACCATGCTACAAGAGCAAGGGCATACCGTGGCCTTGTATGATCTGTATTACCAGCCTCAACAACAGGTATTACAGGCTCGTTATGACTTCGTTTGTAGTACCGAAGTGATCGAGCACCTAGCACAACCGCAACAGCAATTGCAGGTGTGGCTAGAATTATTACGCCCAGGTGGGACGTTAGCGTTAATGACAAAACTGGTGATCGATGTACAACGCTTTGCCACTTGGCACTACAAAAATGATCCGACGCACATAGCCTTTTATAGCAAAGAAACCTTTGCCTATATTGCCGAGCGTTTTGGATTAACCCTTGAATTTATCGCGGCCGATGTCATCTTTTTAACAAAGCCCGCAACGTAGAGACACGCTATGACCAGAAAGAAAAAGTCACGCAAAGTCATTAACAATGGCACCGCGCGCTTAAGTAAAGACAAATTGAGAGAGCTTCGTGCGCTAAAAGAGCTGCGCGCCAAGAAAAAGACAAAGGGTGCCCAGGCGGGTAACCGTAACTCCCAGCTGTTAAAGGTGGAAAGCACAGAAGCCAAGGGCGGTGCCAGCGGAGATAATCGCGTGGGCAGTAAAAAGCCGGTTAGCCTGACCCCTGAGGCCGTGACGGCGCAGCCGCAAAAGCCGCAGGTGCGCAAAGACCTTAAACCGCAAGCCGTGCTGAGCACCTATATAGAACCGGAGCTGACGCCGGAGCAGGAGCTGGAGCAATTGGAGTCCGATGAGCGCCTATTGGCCCTAATCGAGCGTCACGACAATGGCGAAATCTTGCAAGGTAAAGACGCCAAGTACTTTAATGCTAAGGTTGAGCGCCATCAGCAACTATGTGAAATCCTCGGTTTGGATGATGACGACTTCGAGGACGACGAAGACCTGCTTGATGACTATATGAATGACTCTTTGGCCGATGAATGGCTTGATGACGAGGATGAAAAATGACTAGCCCGTGGATCATAGCTCTAATTATTGGTGCCTTGATCGTTGCCGGCTTGGCATTTTATGCAGGCCGCTTATTGTGGCAGGTACGTGAGCAAAACCAGCGTTTGGCAAAACAGCAGGCAGAATATGCGCAAAAACGTGCCGCCCGTAACGCCAAACTGAGCGATAGCATTAACCTGATCGCCAAGGCCATGAAAGAGGGTCAGTGCGAATACTCCGAGGGCTGTTTGCGAGTATGGGTATTGATGAGCCAGCACAGCCGTGCGCAAGAGCTGAACTTGGAAGTGGAATACCCGGGTGTGTTTGCCATGTATGAGGCGGTCAAAGACCTGCCGACTCATGATGCACGCAAGAAGTATTCGAAAAAGGAAATCTTTAAGCAAGACAGTGCCCGTTGGCGCAAAGAGCAGGAGCTTGAAGAGCAAATCCTGGCCGATAGCGAAAAGCTGGTCATGCATTTTGATGCAGACCCAAATAGCAAACACGTATTTATGTAGCTATTTACGCCTAACCGGCATGTATATCCACAAAAAAGCCGCCTGTTGGCGGCTTTTTGCTGTCTAAGTTATCAGATAACCCGAGAGAAACGCTGCTGGTTGATCTGGCTTTGCAGGTAAGCATCGAAACACATGCAGATGATGCGAATAAAGAGCACGCCAGAGGCGTTGATGCTGATAATGTCGTCCTTGATAGTGAGCATATCATCGTCGATAAAGCCCTGTAGTTGCGCTAATTCATCGGCAAAGTGCTGTTTAAAGTCGAATTTGTAGCGCTGTGAAAATGCCGCCATATCGAGCTCAAAGTGACAGATCAATTGCTTGATCACCGCCGCCCTTAACTCGTCTTCGTCCGTTAAACGGATTTCCTTGCAGGCGCTCAACTGGTTTTGCTCCAAAGCCCCGTAATAGCTTTTTAGCTCCTTTTGATTTTGGATGATATGCCCGTGTAATTGCGAAATGGCCGACACCCCAAGGCCGAGCAAGGGCAGGTCGCCACCTAGGGTATAACCCTGGAAGTTACGATGCAGATGCCCCTCGCGCTGGGCGATGGCCAGTTCATCATCCTTTTTGGCGAAGTGATCCATGCCGATAAACTGGTAGTCGGCCGCTATCATGCGCTCCAGGGTTTGCTTAAACATGGTCAGCTTGGCCGCGGCACTGGGCAAGTCGGCATCTTTAATCTTACGCTGGGCGGCAAAACGGCTCGGCAGGTGCGCATAGTTAAATACCGACACCCGATCCGGGCCGATAGCCAATAAGCGCTCGATGGAGACGGCAAAAGATTCGGGAGTTTGCAGCGGCAGGCCATAGATCATATCCACATTAACCGAATTAAAGCCCACCTCTTTGGCGCGGCGCACCAGAGCTTCGACCTCATTGGCACATTGCGGGCGGTTGACCGCCAGTTGCACCTCATCATTGAAATCCTGAACTCCGAAGGAAATGCGATTGAACCCCAGTTGCTGTAATTCATCGATCCGCTCAAGGGCGAGATCCCTCGGGTCAACTTCTATGCTGCGCTCGCCATCCCCGGCCAAGGTGAAGTATTGCTCCAGCATCGCCATCAAGCGGGCCATTTGTGCTTTATCTAAGAAGGTGGGTGTACCGCCGCCTAAATGCAACTGTTGCACCTCCAGGTGCTGACAATGCGTGCTCAGCAAGGCCATTTCCTTGCTCAGATAATCCAGATACAGGTCGGCCTTATGCTGATGGCGGGTGACCACCTTATTACAGCCGCAGTAGTAGCACAGCTGATGGCAGAAGGGGATATGAATATACAAGGACAGCCCACCGCTTGGGCACTGCTCTAGAGCCCGCACCAGGGTTTGTGTATTGGCTCCGGACTCCAGCTGTAAAGCCGTTGGGTAAGAGGTATATCTTGGCCCTGAGACGTTATATTTGTTGATTAGCTTACTTTGCCACTGCACTTGTTTGATCACGACGCATATCTACTTTGGTTAATGATAATAAGCAGTGTAAATAAAAGTCCCCGGCCCAGTGTTGATCTGCAGCAATAATTGCGGCGCTTGTTCGGTTTGGGGCGGCAATAGTATGATGAGCTTAATCTCAGAACTGATGCAGTGCACGACAAGGGTAGGCGAATAAATGGATAAGAAACTAGTAATCATCGGCGCCGGTTGGCTCGGCGAGGCTCTGGCGCAAGAGGCCTTGGCCCAGGGCTGGCAGGTAGAGGCAACGCATCGAGAGCAGGGAACGCAAGCCCATGAGCGCCAGTTTGCCCTGCAAGAGGACGGTTCCCAGGTGCACAATGTGTCCCTGACGGATGCCTATTGGGTGTGTGCCATGAGCCCAGGCGCCAGACGTCAACCAAGTAACTATCAGCAAAGCCTGGAGCATGCCCTGGCTTTATATCAGCAGCTCAATGGTAAAGGCTTTGTGCTGTGCTCCAGTACCGGGATTTATGATCAGCAAAGCGGTCAGTACGATGAGCGCAGTGCTTTGAGCTTAGCAACGGCGCGGCAACAGCGTCTCGCTCAGGCGGAACAAACGACGCTGGCTGCCGGAGCTAAGGTGCTGCGCTTAGGCGGCTTGGTCGGGCCTAACCGTGAGCCGGGCCGCTTTGTTGCCGGTAAAACCCTATCCTCGCACCCGGAGGATAAGGTGAATATGGTGCATCGCGATGATGTGATAGCCGGTATCCTGACCTTGATTCAACACTACCCGCAGGCGCAACCCATTTACAACCTGGTTCATCCGAGCCACCCGTCTAAACAGAACTACTACCAAGTGCATTGTCAGCGAAGGGGAACCCAGGTCCCCCAATTTAGTGCCGAGCAGCCGGTGGCTCGGGTCATTAACGGCGGTGCCATCGAGGAACTTGGTTTTACCTACGGCCATGATATTTAAAGCGCAAAGATTACTGCACAGTTAACTTAACACTCGCGGCGAATGGGTGTTTTTCTCATGGGTGATAAATTTTGCGCTGCCCACTGGCCGTGTGTAACATGGCGCATAATTTCTTGTCTATACAAGTAGGGCTTATTTTGGAGAACAGCATGCACATTGATCAGGTTATTATTGATGCCAATATCGCAACCATGGTTGCGACCGCCAACGATGACTACGGTATTATCGAAAACGGCGCTGTATTGCTAAGCGGCGATAAAATCGCTTGGGTGGGACCCATGGCAGAGATGCCTGAAGTGGATCTATTGTCATTACCCGTCTATTCCGCTGGCGGTGCCTGGCTGACTCCTGGGTTGGTGGACTGCCACACCCATATTGTTTTTGGTGGTAATCGCTCACAAGAGTTTGAGCGTCGTTTGCAGGGCGAAAGCTATGAAAGCATTGCCCAACAAGGTGGCGGAATTGCCACCACGGTACGAGCAACGCGTGCTGCCGAACCAGAAGAGCTTTTTACTAAGGCCAAGCAGCGTCTTGACGCCCTGATGCGTGAAGGTGTGACCACGGTGGAAACCAAGTCGGGCTACGGCTTGGATTTAGCCAGCGAAATTAAGTTGCTGGAAGTGGCGGCGTTACTGAATGAGCATCATCCACTGCATATCGAAAGCACCTTCTTGGGCGCCCACGCCCTGCCACCAGAGTACAAGGGCGATGCCGATGGTTATATCGACCTGGTATGCGAGCAAATGCTGCCGGCCGTAGCCCAGAAAAAACTGGCTAGCGCAGTTGATGTGTTTTGTGAAAATGTCGGCTTTAATCATGCACAAACCGAGCGTGTGTTTAAGCGCGCCAAGAAGCTGGGCTTCAATGTTAAGTTACACGCCGAGCAGCTTTCTAACATGCATGGCACAGAATTGGCTGCCCGCTATCAGGCGCTGTCGGCGGATCACCTGGAGCACCTTGATGAAGCCGGTGTAAAGGCCATGAAGGATGCTGACATGGTCGCTGTATTGCTGCCTGGCGCCTTTTACTATCTGCGCGAGACCAAGTATCCACCTATCGAGCTATTGCAGCGCTATGAGGTGCCCATTGCTATTGCCACCGACTTCAACCCGGGTACCTCACCGCTGTGTTCCATTCAATTAATGATGAATATGGCCTGTACCTTATTCCGTTTAACGCCGGGGCAAAGCCTGCTTGGGGTGACCCGTTATGCCGCCAAGGCTTTGGGCCTGAATGACCGCGGTCAGCTTGCTGCCAACATGCGTGCCGACATCGCTTTATGGGACATCGAACACCCGTCGCAATTAAGCTATGAATTCGGCACCGAACCCTTGAAAAAGCTTTGGATTCAGGGTGCATTAAGTAAGGCTTTCTGATCATGTGTGACTAAATCCTAAGTGGCTGGGCTCTCAGCCACTCACACAATGATTATAAAAACTATGATAACCAGTATTCACCTTGGTGCCTTTATTTGCGGCTTATTTATAATGGCATTGCTGATCAGCGTGGTCTTGCTCAGCGAACGTAAAGACGGCATCAGTGCGATGTGTTATTCGCTTGCAGGATTAGCCTACGTTGGTGGCCAATGGCACGTCGCCAGCGGGATTTTAGTTGTGGCCTTTGCCGCGCGTTGGTGGCTGTTCTATCGCCATCAAGGCCGCCAAATGGTGATTGCCCGCGGCGCCTTGGTGGCTCTGCAACTATTGGTTGTTGCTCTGAACCTGGTGTTGCCTTTGCACTTCGCCTGGCTGTGTATTCTGCCGTTAGTGTTGCAAGTCATGGCCTTTATGGAGCTTGAAGGCAACGACGATGAACAGCTGTTACAGGCTCAGCATAATGAACTCAACGCCCGCAGCCTGCCCGTTATCTCTTGGGGTCAGGCGGTCACTCAGTACAACCTATGGCGTCAGGAGCATAATCATCAGGTTGCCTTACTTTTGTTGCAGGTGGAAGGGTACGAGCAGCTAAACCGCTCACTCGGTCAGGAATTTGCCGAATTGGTACTGATGCAAAGTCTGGCCCGCATTAATCAGGTGGCGGCTCAGCCAACCGTGTTGAACCTGCAGAAGCGTCAGCAGTTTGCCGTTGAAGTCTTTCAAGTTGCCCCTCTGTGTTACGGTCTGGTCATAGATATCAGCCCAGACAGCCACTGTCATGAGCGTCTAGCCGAGGATATTACCGAAGTACTGCAAAAGCCGTTTAATTCTCGTCACGGGGTGGTGGAACTGAAACCACATATCGCCCTAAGCACGGGCATGGCCGCTGAGACCTCGTTGGATGATTTACTGCAGCAGGGCTACAAAGCCATCGAGTATCATCCGCAGCAGCGTATCTGCCATTATAATGACGCTCTTGAGCAGCAAGCCGCTGCCCATCAGCAGCAACTCCATTTGCTGAGCACGGCGGACTTTGAGCGTGATTTTTCTTTGTATTTCCAGCCGGTTATAGATCTTGAAGGGAACAAGCCGCTTTATGCCGAGTTGTTATTGCGCTGGCAGCACCCGGAACGCGGGGTGGTAGAAGCGAAAGACTTTATCAGCGATTTACGCGCCGTGGGGCGAGGCTATAAGTTGGCTTTCCATGTGCTTGAGCGCGCCGCCGAAATGGCCATGGCGCTGAAAATGGATGGTTTGGCCATGCCGGTCAGCGTCAATCTTTTCGGTGAGGAGATACTTCACGACGAGTTTGTTGAGTTCGCCGGCCGTATCTTGCGTGAGCACACCTTGAAGCCGGGAGACTTGATTATTGAGTGCCCGCTACAGGTGGTGATGTCATTAGATAAGCGCGGCCTGGCCTTATTAACTCGTTTGCACCAGCAAGGGATTCATTTATGTCTCGATGGCATGGGTGAAACACCGCTATTCCTGGCGAAATTACCGAAGATCAATCTCGAATACGTTAAAGTCGACCCAAGTCTAACCGCCGATGTTGATTACACCAGTGCCAACAAAGCATTGTTGAACGGGTTGATCGATATGCACCGTCACCTTAAGGCTAAGGTGATTTGTCAGGGCGTGGGCACAAGCACCCAATTAAGCTATGTGAAAGAGTTTAACGTGCAAGGGGCGCAGGGTTATGTGTATACCCATCCCCTGCCGGCAGATGGTTTATTGAGCTGGACGCGCCAATGGCATCACCAGCAGCAAAGCGCCTCTACCTGGTAAAGGCGCTTATTCTTTGTTTAGCTGTGGTAGCGAGCGCGTAAGAAGGCGATCACTAGAGCGCTAAGCAGCTGTCCGGCGGCATTAAAACCGGCGCTGGAGCCATTCGGGTCCTGGCTGGGTGCCGCTTCACATAAATGTAAATAGGCCACATCGCTATCGCAGGTGGCGTTATACACATATTGCTCGGCGTCACCTAAAGACATACCTCGATAATTCAAGGCACTGGCTGGTGCCAGGGTAATGGCATCGATATCCAACTCTATGGCCAAAGGTGCCTGGTGGGTAAAGCTGTCCAGGGCATCATTAACACTTTGTGCAATCGAGGTTTGTGCCAGCACCTTCAGGCTGTGATAGCTGGTATAGGTGCTGTCATGCTGGGCCATGGCCGCTAAGATGGCGGCATTATTCTTTTGCTGATCCAATGCCACCACATGATAGTGCTTCAGGTAACCCTCCGCCGCAGCGTAATGGAAGCCATTGCCGCTATGGCGACCTTCAAGGGCGCGGAAATCGCCGTGAGGATCAAGGTTAATGGCATTAACTGCTGTGTTGTAATGCTTGGCGCTGGCCGCTAAGAGCGGGTAGCAATTGTTATGGCCGCCGCCAATCACAATGGGCGTCAGTCCGGCCGCGAAAATGGCGGCGATAACAGGCTCAATACGTTGATCCAGCTCACTGCATAAGGCTCGCAATTGCGCTAAGTCGTCGGCGTTACCATTATCGAGTGCCTGACTTTGTTGTTGCAGATCGGCACAATCGACCTCTCCAAGCAGCAACACGTCCTGCACCGGGGTAAATTCATTGACCGGGATATTGAGGAACTTCGCCAAAAAAGCACGAAAACCTTGGTCGGCACCGCCTTTTCCTAGATTGGCTCGGGGGCCTATGTCTTCGGGGATGCCTAAGATCACATAGCGAATACCAAAATCTTTGGCGTCTTTTAGCGCCTGGCTAAATTCCACCTCGGTATCGAGCAGGGCAATGCTTTGAAAGACGCGCTGCTCGGCGTTGCGGGCGGCAACCAAGTCGGCAATGCTCTGCTCGTCATAGATACTAACTGCATATTCCATAGCGGCGATTAATCGTCTAGGCCAATTAGCTCGTCGTCCTCGACATACTCGAGTTCAAGCTCTTCGGCGGAGATAATAATACCGGTGCTATCGGCGTACAGAAAATCGTCTTCATAGAAGGAAACGCCGGCGAAATTAACCGGAATGCCTTCTTCACCCGGGGCCAGGTTGTCGGCGGCCACGGGAATAGAGGCGATGGCTTGTATGCCAAGCTCTAACTCTTCGAGCTCATCGACATGGCGTACGGCGCCATACACTATGATCCCTTCCCAGTTGTTTTCCACCGCCAGCTCCGCCAGTTCGATGTCGAGCAGGGCACGGCGAGTAGAACCACCGCCATCGACTAAGAGTACCGAATTGGTACCATCTTGTTGCAAAACTTCGCGAATGAGCTGGTTACTTTCAAAACACTTGATGGTGCGAATACGCCCGCAAAAGGCAACGCGGCCACCAAAATTAATGAACATAGGTTCGAGTACATCGACTACATCAGCAAAGTGATCACACAGTTCAGAGGTACTATATTCCATCGGACTCTCCTAGAGACTTTGTTGTCTCAAGTATACCTAGGTTATGGGGCTTAGCAAGCTAAGGTATTGACCTGTAAAGGGGCGATGGCCTAGTACCTAAGTAAATAACAAGGCAAGACACATTACTGTCTAAAAAACGTCATGTATCTGTTATTTTTGCTGACTATATTCAAAGCTATGAACATATTACAGGCGAAAGAACATGATACTTGCGCAACTGGATCGTTTTGATCGGGCGTTGTTTAAGGTGTTGTTTCGAGCTCGGTACCGGCGCTGGCAGCATCATAGCATTCGCTTAATGTCGCGCTCCGGTGACGGCATTTTGTATGCCTTGTTTGGACTTTATTTGCTGATTTACAGCACCCCGGAGCAGATCACCTTGCTGCTGGTGTTGCTGCTTGGTTATGCCATTGAGCGACCCATCTACTTTTTCACCAAAAATCTGTTCCAGCGCGTCCGCCCCTGTGACGGGTTAACCCGTTATGCTCATATTCGCCCCAGCGACAAATTCAGTCTGCCCTCCGGGCACAGTGCCGCGGCTTGGGTGTTCGCCGTTATTGTCGGCCAGTTTTATCCGCAACTCGCACCCTACTTATATGGCTGGGCCGCCTTGGTGGCCTGTTCACGGGTGCTGCTTGGCGTGCATTACCCGCTAGACATAGTGTTGGGTTCATTACTTGGGTACGGCTGTGCCGTATTTGCATTACTAATCACAGGGACTTTATGAAGATACTTTATGGCGTACAGGGCACAGGGAATGGTCATACAACGCGCGCTCGCGTGATGGCAAAGGCGTTTGCCAAGGCCGGAGCCGAGGTGGATTACTTGTTTTCCGGGCGCAGTCGCGACCAGTATTTTGATATGCATGAATTCGGCCCTTACCAGACCCGCCAGGGGTTAACCTTCGTCACCGAACGAGGTCGTGTAAATGGTCTGAAAACCCTTAAAAATGCCAAGGTATGCGAATTGCTCAAGGACATACGTGAGCTGGATATAAAGCATTATGATCTGGTGATTAACGATTTTGAGCCAGTCACCGCGTGGGCGGCAAAGCGACAAAAGGTGCCGGTTGTGGGCATGAGCCATCAGGCGGCGTTTCTTTCCAACAGTGTACCGGTCACCGGAGACAACATACTGACCAAGGCGATGATACGTAACTTTGCTCCCGCCGATGTTTACCTTGGTGTGCACTGGCAACCCTTTGATGATTCCATTATTCCGCCCTTTATAGAGCATGCCGGTCCGGTCGATAGTGAATATGTCGATAATAAGGTGCTGGTTTATCTTCCCTTTGAGGATCTAGGTGAAGTCATCGCGTATTTGAAGGACTTCCCAGGTAAAGAATTTTATTGCTACCACCCCCAGGCACAAGACCAATCCATGGCCCACATTCACTTACGTAAACCGTCCAGGTTGGGCTTTTTGCGGGACCTGGCCAGTGCCAGCGGCGTGATTGCCAATGCCGGCTTTGAATTGTCGAGCGAAGCGCTGACCTTAGGCAAAAAACTCTTATTGAAACCTCTTAATGGTCAGTTTGAGCAACACTCCAATGCCTTAACCTTGCAAAACATGAAAAGAGCGCATGTGATGCACTATTTGGATCAGGATGCCCTGGATGATTGGCTTAATATGGATAAAAAAGAGCGTATCAATTTCCCTCATGATCCGGCACCGCTCATTTCCTGGCTGATGGCCGGACAATGGCAGGAAAGGCAAAGTTTGAACCAGCAACTTTGGCAAGGAGTGCTTTAACATAAATTTGGGCTAGTTATTTAGTACGGTTTTCATCCTAAATATGGCTTAAAGCGACAAAGAGATTGCGATGTATCCCCGTTGCTAGCTAGAATCCGCGGATAAAATACTGCCGTAAAGAATAATAAGGTATTAGCCATGAATTTTATGAAAAAGCTCACCATCAAACGCCGCCTTCAAGTTAACGGCGCGGTGGTCGCAGCGGCTTTATTGGTGCTCTTCGCCGTGGTGATGTATGCAGCTCAGGTTATGAGCCTGCTCAACGCCACCCTGGAAAATGCCGAAGAGTTGAATGTTCATGAGCTATCCATGCGTAAGTACGAGAAAAACTTCTTATTCTATAAAAACGAAGACGCTCTCGAATCCTTTGCCAATGAGTACAGCGCTCTGGAAAATCGTATTGACCATCTGCGCGAGCAATTTACCGCCCTCGGCGTGGCCCCCCAACAAATTGACCAGTTTGCGCAGCAGGTTCGTATCTACAAGGAAGACTTTGAACATGTGGTCAGCCTGCAGCGGGTTATCGGCTTACACCCCAAAGATGCCCTTTATGGCGAACTGCGCAGTGCCGTACACAAGGTTGAAGAGTTACTTAAAGAGCAACAGAACTTTGAAATGCTGGCGTTAATGCTGCAACTGCGTCGCGCCGAAAAAGATTTTATGTTGCGTCTGGACAGCAAGTATTTCGACAAATTTGAGCAGCATTTTGCCCGCCTGGAGGAGCAGATTGCCAGTGCCGATCTTGATAGCGGCTATCGTTCGCGCCTGACCGGTTTATTGTCTCAATATCATTTTAAGTTCAAGGCACTGGTAGAGGCGCAACAGGCGCTGGGCTTTAATCTGGAAAGCGGCGCCTTGGGTAAATTACTGGCCTCGGTGGAAGCCAGTGATCAGCTTGTTACCCAGGTGTTGTTAAGTACCAAGGAACAAATCGATGCGCAGATGCGATCGTCTCAGGTGTTGGCAATAAGCATCTTGGTGATCGCTTCACTGTTAGTCTTTGTATTACTGCTGATGACCAGTCGCGCCATTATTCAGCCTATCGAGGGTGCCGTAGCGGCCATTGCCCGCATTCGTCAGGAAAACGATCTGAGCCTGCAAATCCCCGTGCAGGGCAAGGATGAGATTGCCGAGTTAAGTAATAATATCAATGCCTTGACCTCGGATTTTCGCGGCTTGATATTCGATGTTAACAGCGCACTGGAAACCCTTAATGGGGCCACAGCCGAGCTGGCCAATACCACGGCCTCAACCAGCGCCGGGGTACAAGAGCAGCTGCAGGAAGCGGACATGGTGGCCACCGCGGCCACCGAGATGCAAGCCACTATTCATGATATCTCCGGTAATACCGAAGAAGCTGCCATGCGTGCACAAACCACCAATGACAATGCCGCTCAGGGCCGTCAGGAAGTGGACTCAACGGTGTCGCGTATCGCCGAGCTGTCTGAATCCCTGGGTGGCGCTTCACAGGTGGTGGGGCAGTTGGAGAAGGATGCCGATACCATAGGCTCGGTGCTGGATGTGATCCGCGGTATTGCCGAGCAGACCAACCTGTTGGCGCTCAATGCCGCCATTGAAGCGGCCCGTGCCGGCGAGCAGGGTCGTGGTTTTGCCGTGGTTGCCGATGAGGTGCGTTCCTTGGCGCAACGCACCCAGGACTCAACCCAGGAAATTGAGAACATCATTTCGGCCTTGCAGCAGCGTACTCAGGAAGTGGTCAGCATTATGCAACGTTGTCGTGAGCAGGGCGGAGAGAGCGCCGAGCAGGCTTCAAGAGCCGGAGATCTGTTGGGTAATATCACCCAGGAAATCGAAACCATTATGGAAATGAGCACACAAATTGCGGTGGCCATTGAGCAGCAATCGCAAGTGGCATCGGAAGTGAATCAAAACGTGGTGCGTATTCGTGATATCGCCGAGCAGGCCAGCGGCCATGCCAGCACCAATGCCCACACCAGTGAAGAAGTGGCGCAGCAGGCCAGGGTATTACGCGAAGCGGTGGCCAAATATCAGGTTTAAGCGCAGCGCAAAATTTAAAAAAGCCGCATCCGCGGCTTTTTTATTGTCTATTTGTAGCGCCATTAAGAGGCTTTAGGGAGTGACGCGGATGGCGATACTGGCATCGCGCTGAGCGTTGGCCGCTTTTACGCGCTCGAGATAGCTTTGCCAGAGTTGCTCGGCATGAGCACCAAGCTCGGCAAGATAACCAAAGCTATACAGACCACTTTGATGGCCATCATCAAAGTGCAGGCGCACCGCGTAGTGGCCAACGGCCTCTATTTCCTTAATGGCCACTGCTTTTTTATTGGTAACCAGTTTGGGTGGACCCTGGTGATGCCCTTGGACCTCCGCAGACGGCGAGTGCACCCGCAAGAATTCGGCGCTTAGGCTTACCTGTTCGCCATTATCAAAGTGAATATCCAGCACCTTGGTGCGGCGATGATAATGTAATTTACTAACTAGCATCTTTGCTCCAATAAAAAAGAGCCCGAAGGCTCTTCAATTATAGAATAAAGCGACTTAGGTCTTCATCCTGAACTAGGTTGCCGAGATGCTGATTGACGTAATCACCATCGACCACCAAGGTGGTACCGGCCTTATCGCTGGCTTCGAAGGAGATCTCTTCCATCAAGCGCTCCATTACCGTATGCAGACGACGGGCGCCGATATTTTCGGTCTTCTCATTAACCTGCCAGGCCGCTTGGGCAATGCTCTCAATGGCGTCATCGGTAAACTCGACGCTCACCTCTTCGGTGTTTAACAAGGCGATTTGTTGCTCCGTTAATGACGCATGAGGCTCGGTGAGAATGCGCTTAAAGTCGTTAGCACTGAGAGCATCAAGCTCGACACGAATCGGCAGACGACCTTGAAGCTCGGGGATCAGATCCGACGGTCTGGCCATTTGGAATGCACCCGATGCAATAAACAGGATATGGTCGGTTTTAACCATGCCGTACTTGGTGCTGACCGTAGAGCCCTCGATGAGTGGCAGCAGGTCGCGCTGCACGCCTTCACGGCTTACATCCGGGCCACTGCTTTCACCGCGTTTACAGATCTTGTCGATTTCGTCCAGGAAGACGATACCGTTTTGCTCAACCGCATCGATGGCCAGCTCTTTCACGTCTTCCGGGTTTACCAATTTCGCAGCTTCTTCTTCTACTAGAAGTTTGAATGCTTCCTTGATTTTCAGCTTACGCTTTTTCGTTTTGCCGCCAGACATGTTTTGGAACATGCTCTGCAGCTGATTGGTCATCTCTTCCATGCCTGGAGGCGCCATGATCTCGACGTTGGCACCTTGCTCGGCAATGTCGATCTCGATTTCTTTGTCGTCTAGCTGACCTTCGCGCAATTTCTTGCGGAATGCTTGACGTGTCGAGTTGTTCTCGCTTGGCTGTGTTTCACCCCAGCTGTCTTTCGCCGGTGGTAATAGGGCATCGAGAATGCGCTCTTCGGCGGCTTCCTCGGCGCGGAAACTGTGCTTTTTAGCCTGTTGGTCACGCACCATTTTAAAGGCGATCTCTACAAGGTCGCGAATAATGGTCTCAACTTCCTTACCCACATAACCCACTTCGGTGAACTTGGTGGCCTCCACCTTTAAGAAGGGCGCGTTGGCAAGCTTGGCCAAACGGCGGGCGATTTCGGTTTTACCCACACCGGTTGGGCCGATCATCAGAATATTTTTCGGGGTCACTTCCTGACGCAGGGCTTCATCAAGCTGCATGCGGCGCCAGCGGTTTCTTAGGGCGATAGCGACGGCCTTTTTGGCATTGCCTTGACCAATGATGTGCTGATCAAGTTCATGGACGATTTCTCTGGGAGTCATGGCTGACATGGCTGCTCCTTAATTACAATTCTTCAATGGTTTGGAAGTTGTTAGTGAATACGCAAATGTCGCCAGCTATCTTAAGGCTCTTTTCAACGATTTCTCGTGCTGATAGCTCGGTATTCTCTAACAGGGCAATGGCTGCTGCCTGGGCAAAGTTGCCGCCGCTGCCGATAGCGATAAGGTCGTGCTCGGGTTGGACCACATCGCCATTACCGGTAATGATCAATGAGGCGGTTTCATCGGCCACCGCCAATAAGGCTTCAAGCCGTCTCAAGGCGCGGTCGCTGCGCCAGTCTTTGGCCATTTCTACCGCCGCTTTGGTCAGGTTACCCTGGTACATTTCTAGCTTGGCTTCGAAACGTTCAAACAGGGTGAAGGCGTCGGCGGTGCCACCGGCAAAACCAGCAATCACCTTGCCGTTAAATAAGCGGCGTACCTTACGGGCATTGCCTTTCATTACCGTGTTGCCAAGGGATACCTGGCCGTCGCCGCCGATAACGACTTTACCTTCGCGGCGTACAGAAACTATCGTAGTCATGTGAATCCTTTGCCCTGAATCATACTGGGCTTTGCTGAGTCTAATAGCGAGGTAATATGGGCGTGGTGTGGGGATTTCAAGGTATAAGGCGAAATCCCCTTAGACTGGCTGTATTTTTACTGGGAACTGAGGCTTATACCAATTCTGTTAAGTATGTGATCAGATATAGCGCTGGATAAATGATATGATAACAAGGCGAAATTTTTCTTATGTAGTGATTCTACATAGAAAAATTTCAACACTGTTAGCATGATATTTAGCCCGCTAGAATGATTAGCTATTTAAGAGAATTGGTATTACTGCCACAGCCAGATGCCGCAGCCCATGATTTTGGCTTGGCGTTTGAGTTTGTTTTTATCGCTTTCGGCACCACGTTTGGTAGGGTAAGGACCTAAGCGGACCTTATACCATACGCCGTTACTGCCTTCGGTGCGACGGATCTCTGCTACCAGGCCGGTAAAGGCTATTTTTGCCTTTAGGGTTTCTGCCTGGGCATAGGTTCTAAATGAACCGCACTGCATAACGTAAGGGCCTTTTTGCTCAACCTCTTTGACCTCCACCTCGATCTCGGCCTGTTTTATCTCGTTGATAAACTCCGGTGTTTCGGGTTTGTGGATCACCGGCTTCTGTTCTTGCTTGGGCGGCTGTTTTACCTGTTCGACGGCATCCGGATCGGCATTATTTTTGATATACCACAGGCCATAACCAAAGCCCGCGCACAAAATAATGGCGGCGATAATTAGCAAGATAGGCAGCTTCTTTTTCGGTGGAGCCTTTTTCTTTGCGCCGCGTTGGGGTCTTTTGCGATTTATGTAGTCGTGTTGAGCCATACCTGTGTGTCGATTCTCTTTACATCATATCGATGGGGTCTATGTCTAAATTCCAGCGCACCTTTTGCGCCAACTTATGCGTGCCTAAGTAGTCGATAAGTTGTGCCACAAAGTCGTGTAACGCGCTTCTATCTGCACCCTGGATATGCAACTGGTATCTAAATTTACCAGCAACGCGTTCCATTGGGGCGGGTATCGGTCCCAGTAATTGTATCTTAGGGATGTGGGTTGCGGGAACTAAATCCGTTAAAAAACGAAGCACTAGCGATAAATCGTGGGCTTCGGCGCGTAATAAGGCCAAATGACTATAAGGTGGCAGCTCAGTTTCCTGGCGCTCCTGCAGGGCGTAGCGGGCAAAATGCTGATAGCCATTATTGACCAGGTCCTGCAACAGCGGATGCTCGGGAAAGTGGGTTTGTAATAAAACGGTGCCCGGCTCACCGCTTCTGCCGGCGCGTCCGGCTACCTGGGTCAGTAATTGCGCCAAATGCTCGGTGGCACGAAAATCACAGGAGTGTAGTCCGGCGTCCACGTCCAAGATAATCACCAGGCTGACATCGGCAAAGTGGTGGCCCTTGGCGAGCATTTGCGTGCCCACTAAAATGCGGGCACCGCCTTGGTTAATGCGCTCGAGTTCTTCTTCTAAACTGCCTTTTTTACGGGTTGAATCTCTATCAATACGGCTGATGGGCGTGTCGGGGAATTGTGTGCTTAATGCTTCTTCCAACTGCTCCGTGCCAAGACCGACCGGGTGTATCTGTGTGCTGCCACAATCCGGGCACTGCATTGGCGGTGCCGTTTGCTCGCCGCAGTGGTGGCATACCAGGCGGCGCATGGACTTATGATAGGTGGCACTGGTACTGCAACGTGGGCAGTCGCTGAGCCAGCCACACTCGTGACAGATAAGCGAAGGTGAAAAGCCGCGGCGGTTAAGAAACACCATGACCTGCTTATGGCGACTCAGCTCTTTTTGCATATAGGCAAGGCTGGCATGGCTTAAGCCCGCCTGCAGATACTGACCCTTGATGTCGACCAGCTCATAATGATTATCGCTGCTGGTTTGTGCCCGTTGAGTGAGTGACAGCAAATGATATTTGCCCTCAATCGCCCGATGAAGGGTTTCCAGCGCCGGTGTGGCGCTGCCTAGTACCAGGGGGATATTGTGCTGTTGAGCACGGTAAGCGCTGAGATCGCGAGCATGGTAGCGCAGACTGTCTTGCTGCTTAAAGGAGGCGTCGTGCTCCTCATCCACTATGATCATACCCAAGGATAAAAAGGGCATAAATATGGCCGAGCGGGTGCCTATGACGATGGCACAGCTGCCTTTTTGGCAAAAACGCCAGGTTTGTAGCCGTTCGTTATCGGTTAGCGCCGAGTGCCAGAGCATAATCGGAGTATCGGGAAAGCGGCGGCGAAAGCGGTTGACCGTTTGCGGCGTCAGACCAATTTCCGGCACTAATACCAGTGCCTGTTGGCCACGCTTGATAACTTCCTCCAAGCATTGCAGGTAGACTTCGGTTTTTCCGCTGCCGGTGACACCCTCGAGTAAAAAGCTGGTAAAGCCGGAAGCTTGATTGATGGCACTGCACGCCACTGCTTGCTCTGCATTTAATTGCGGCTTGCTCGCGACTTTTACTTCATTGTCGCGCCAATGACTGGAAAACTCGATGCTGATCTCGGCAAGATCTTTACTAACTAGGGCATCGATTGTGGCCTTGGTAAAGCCCAGGGCTTTTACCTCGGTTACCGGCGATTTACCGGACTGTGCTAACTGCGACATTAGCGCCTGCTGTTTTTTTGCTCTGAGGGTGGGTAAGGCGCGGCCTTTCTCGCTGAGCTGAATATAGTTAATGCTGGTTTTATCAATGTCGTCACCCTGGCGCAGTGCCTTAGGTAGGGCGGTAAAAATAGTCTCACCGAGAGGATAGTGATAATAACGGGCGGTAAACTTCAGCAGTTGCAGATGGGTGGCATCGATAATCGGGGCACTATCAATTACCTTGAGTATCGCCTTAACCTTGTCTTTTGGCAGTTCGGAATGGGTCTTGCGAGCTAAGACCAGGGCGGTCACCTGACGATTGGCAAAGGGCACCAGTACCCGCATACCCGGTTTAAGGTTGGCTGCCAGTTCCGGGTCGCTGACCAGGTAGTCAAAACTGCGGTGCAAGGGCACCTTAATGGCCACTTCCACATAGCATTCATCTAAGGTAGGTAACATGTTGACTTGTTGGGTGCTCGGTGAAGACGACAAGGGGAAACTCACAGCATTAGACATGCTGTTAATGTACTAAATTCATAGCGAGGTGAATAGCGGCAATTAATGCTTGAACATTAATCAGGAGTTCAATAAAATACGCGGCCTTAAGGGTGCTGAGCACAATTTTACTGGTCTTAGCACATTGAAACTAACGCGTATGGTGCCAAACTGCGGGTTTGGAGAGCGATACGGCCTATTTAGAGGTTATCCCCATGAAAGAAGGTATCCACCCTAAGTACGAAGCAATCACAGCAACGTGCTCTTGTGGCAACAAGTTCGAAACTCGTTCAACTTTGTGTAAAGACATTCACCTTGACGTATGTTCAGAGTGTCACCCTTTCTACACTGGTAAGCAGAAGATTCTTGACACAGGTGGTCGTGTTGACCGCTTCAATAAGCGTTTCGGTGCGCTTAGCAGCAAGAAGTAATTCATTGCTTATTAGAAAAAAGCACCTTCGGGTGCTTTTTTTGTGCCCATTAGTCAGGCATGTTGGCTTTATGTCTTGCTAGACAACCTTCTCCCACTTCCCGAACACAATTGGTGATATCCATTCCCGGTATTGATGCAGGTCACTTGGCTTTTTTTGTCCTCCATAGTATTTATAAAACTATAAACAATGCAGTTAAATGAAGGGAAAATGAAGCGATATGCTCTTATTTCTTGAAAATAGCACGTGAGTCTATCTTTTATTCTTTATTGTTATATCGGTTGTGTTTTTTATATCTTTAGTTATGATTTATGCAGCTTCAGTTGCTTTTTTTGACCCCGTACAGGCATGGGAATGTCGCTCATGCTGGGGGAAATTAAAATAATTAACCGGGAACATGATGCTAAAACCGCTTAATTTCGCACAACAGGATAGACCTGATATTGCTTGGAATATAGCTGGAAAAGCAGTATTGTTTGCCTGATACCTGAACTCTCACCAACATTTCTAGCAGGATACTTTTTCATGTCAGACTTTCGTCAACAAGCTCTCGATTATCACGCTCTTCCCGTTCCTGGCAAAATCAGCGTTGAGCTGACTAAAAGTGCGGAAACGGTTAATGACCTCGCTTTGGCCTATAGCCCAGGTGTGGCCGAGCCGGTACGCGAAATTGCCGCCGACGCCAACAACGCATATAAGTACACCGCGAAGGGCAACATGGTTGCGGTTATTTCTAACGGTACAGCAATTTTAGGCTTGGGTAATTTAGGTCCATTGGCATCAAAACCTGTGATGGAAGGTAAGGCGTTATTGTTCAAGCGCTTCGCCGGCCTTGATTCGATCGATATCGAAGTAAAACACCGTACTACGGAAGACTTTATCAACACGGTGGAAAACATTGCCGATACTTTCGGCGGTATCAACCTGGAAGACATCAAAGCACCTGAGTGTTTTGAAATTGAAAAAGCGTTGATCGAGCGTTGTAACGTGCCAGTTTTCCACGATGACCAACACGGTACCGCGATCGTAACCGCGGCGGGTATGCTTAATGCCCTTGAGATTCAGGGTAAAGATATCAGCGACGCATTGATCGTGTGTTTAGGTGCCGGTGCGGCGGCGGTAGCCTGTATGGAACTTTTAATTAAATGTGGCGCTCAGCGCGAACACATTTATATGCTTGACCGTAAAGGCGTTATCCACACACGTCGTGACGACCTGAACGAATACAAGCAGTTATTTGCGAACAACACGGACAAGCGTACCCTGCAAGACGTGATTGCCGATGCCGACGTATTTGTGGGTGTATCTGGCCCGGATCTGCTTTCAGCCGAAGAGTTAAAGCTGATGGCCGACAAGCCCGTGGTCTTTGCCTGTTCAAACCCGGATCCGGAAATTAAGCCGGAAGTAGCACATGCTGCCCGCCAAGATTTGATCATGGCAACGGGTCGCTCTGATTACCCGAACCAGGTAAACAATGTATTGTGTTTCCCATTTATTTTCCGCGGTGCCCTGGATGTGCGCGCAACGGCCATTAACGATGAAATGAAGATCGCTGCGGTTGAGGCCATTCGTAGTATCGCTAAAGAGCCGGTACCGCAAGAGGTGTTAACGGCATCGGGTGTTACCGAGTTAGAGTTTGGCCCACAGTACATTATTCCTAAGCCTATGGACCCGCGTTTATTGCCTCGTGTTGCTAAGGCGGTAGCCGAAGCGGCTGTGGCATCTGGTGTGGCGCAAATTGAGTTGCCAGCGGATTACATGAACGATAAGTAATTTATACCAACTCAGTTAAATAGCTGATCATTCTAGCGGGCTAAATATCATGCTCACGGCGTTGGAGTTTTTCTATGTAGAATAGCTACATAAGAAAAATTCCGCCTTGTTAGCACATCATTTATCCAGCGCTATATCTGATCACATACTTAAAAGAATTGGTATTATTTGTCTCCAAAAAAAAAGCCCCAAGTTATGCTTGGGGCTTTTTTTTTGTGTTTGGAAACATTAATCGTCACCGATTTCCGGGATCTCTAACCCCATTTCCGCCATGATCTTACGCACTTCTTGCGGCACTTTTTCCGGATTATCCTTACGTAAGTCTTCATCGCTGGGCAGCGGCTGTCCGGTAAAGGCGTGTAAAAACGCTTCACAGAGCAATTCACTGTTGGTGGCATGACGCAGGTTGTTCACCTGGCGTCGGGTGCGTTCGTCTGTTAATACTTTTAAAACGTTGAGCGGGATTGAAACGGTAATTTTCTTTACCTGTTGGGCTTTCTTACCGTGTTCCGCATAAGGGTGAATATACTCACCATTCCACTTGGCCATAATTTGCGTCTTGTTTTTGGTCACTTAGGCATCAATAAGGCCGAAATTTTATCGTGTTGGAAAGGATAGTCAAATATTCCTCATATAGCTATTTAGACGTATAAATGTTTTGACATCTATATCGGGATATTTTAACCTTTTGGACGTCTAAACATCTATTTTAATTGGAGGCACTATGCCTAAGCTAAATAAACAGACCATAGCGGTGCGCCATGGCATTGATGCCGATCAGCACCATGGCGCAGTTGTGCCCCCAATTTATCTATCCACCACCTATTCTTTCGCCGACTTTGATACCAAGCGACAATATGACTATGGCCGCAGCGGAAATCCCAATCGCGATATTCTCGCAGAGACTTTGGCCGAGCTAGAAGGCGGCGCCCGCGGCATCATTACCGCTACCGGCATGGCGGCGGTGCACCTGGTAACGCAACTGCTGACACCCGAAGATACCCTGGTGATCCCCCATGACTGTTATGGCGGCAGCTATCGATTATTTACCTCGCTTGCAAAGCGTGGTTTGTTGCAGGTGAAGGTGGTGAATTTCACCGACGCTCAGTGCTATCAGCAACTGATCGCTGCTAAACCAAAATTGGTATGGGTTGAAACCCCGAGTAACCCAATTTTACGCTTGACCGATATTAAGGCAGTGTGCGCGGCCGCGGCTCAAGTAGGAGCCCTGGTGGCGGCGGATAACACCTTTTTATCGCCGGCGTTGCAAAACCCACTGGCATTGGGTTGCGATATCGTGGTGCATTCAACGACTAAGTACATTAACGGTCACTCCGATGTGGTGGGTGGTGCCGTGGTTTGCAAAACTGCGGAGCTTGGCGAAGAGTTGGCCTGGTGGGCGAATAATATTGGCATTACCGGCGCGCCATTCGATAGCTACCTGACCTTGCGTGGGCTGCGTACCCTCAAAGTCCGCCTGCGCCAGCATGAGGAAAACGCGCAGGCCATCGCCGAATACTTACAGCAGCACCCCAGCGTGGAAAAGGTCTATTATCCCGGCTTGGCCTGCCACCCACAGCATGAGTTGGCCAAAGCACAGCAAAGTGGTTTTGGTGGCATGGTGAGTTTTGATATCAAGGGCGAGTTAAAGGACAGTGCCAAGTTTTTAACCTCGGTGCAGCAATTCACTCTGGCGGAATCCCTGGGTGGAGTTGAGAGTTTAATTTGTCACCCGGCGACCATGACCCATGCGGGCATGGACAAGGAAGCGCGCTTAGCAGCTGGGGTCGGAGACACCCTGATCCGTATTTCAGTCGGCATCGAAGATAAAGAAGATTTGATAGCCGACCTTGAACGTGCCTTTGCACAACTTCAACAAAGCTAGGCGGGAGTTTAATTTCATGGCCAAGGTAGTACATAAATTTGGCGGCTCTAGCCTAAGCAGTGCGGCTCGTTATCATGCGGTTGCCAATATCATCCTGGCACATAGCCAGGTGGGTGACATAGTCGTGGTGTCTGCGGCGGGCAAGACCACGGATACGCTGGTTAAGTTATGGCAAGCGTTTGAGCAGCAAGATCTACACAGCGGTATGGATGTGATTAGCTTGTTGCGTAATCATCAGCAGGAGCTGATCCATGAGCTGTTAAGCGGGGAAATTAACGCACAGGTTTTAGCTCTGCTGGAGCAGGAATTAACACAAGTCTGGCAAGAGTTTGAGCAGGGCAGCTTGCACGAGGCTGCCCTGCTAGCTCATGGCGAGCTCTGGTCGGCGCGTTTATTATCCAGCTATCTGCAACAACTCGGTGTTGAAGCGCAGGCGCTGGATGCGCGACGATTGCTCTGTGCCCAGCATGGGCAGCTATTGCATCGTGTGAATGAACAGCAATGTCAGCAATTCATTGGTGCGGATAAGATAAATGTGATCACCGGCTTTATTGCCGCCGATCAGCAAGGTCAGACGGTAACCCTAGGTCGTAATGGCAGTGATTACAGCGCCACCTTACTTGCTCGGTATATGGGCGTTGAGGAGGTGTGTATTTGGACCGATACTCAGGGGGTGTTTAGCACGGATCCGAGAAAGGTTGCCAGCGCCCAGAAGTACCATAAAATTTGTCGTTCCCAGGCACAATTGTTGGCGGCGCTGGGCAATCCCGTATTGCATGCCAAAACTTTGTCTCCTTTGCATGGCACTTCCATTAAATTGTCGGTGCGCAGCTCCTACGAGAGCGACGCCTTAGGAACCGAGGTGGTACGCGAAGGCGGTTGTAAGCACAAGCACTTCATTACTACCCTAGCGCAGCAGGATGTTATCAAGGTTAAGCAGCTCGAACAGGGTGAGCTGGAACAATTACGACGTCAATTGCAGACTAGCCTTATCGCCTGCGATGTAAGGGGTGCCTGGCATCTAGTGGTACCGCAGCAACACAGTGCCGAGCTACTACATCACTTTGGCGAGCGCGCTCAATTGCTGGAGTCAAATGTCAACGGTTTTGCCCTGGTCGCACCGCAAGCACAGCTGGCTAAATGCCAACAGCAAGTGCTACAGGAAGTAAGCGAACTCAACCTCAACGGCCGTTTTACGCATGTGGGCGAAGGTTATTGTTTGCAGTTAACCGATGAAGAGATTGATGCCGATAGCCTGGGCTATTTGCACCAGCGTTTGTTGGGCTCTCAACGGCAACTGGCCGTGGTGGTGGCCGGTTTAGGTAATGTTGGCGAGGTTTTTGTGGCGCAATTTGTCCAGCAGTTGGCGCGTTTGCGTCAGCATATAGACGTTAAGGTAGTGGCCCTGGTGCGCAGCCAAGGCCTGCTTTTTGACCCTTGCGGTATCGATATCGAACAATGGCAGGCGGCTTGGGAACAGCATGCGCAGGACTACACTGACGAGGAGTTAATATCGCGTTTGGCGCAGCTTGATTACGAGCACAAGGTGGTGATTGATATCACTGCCAGTGAGCCCTTTAGCCAGCTTTACCCTCAGTTTGCCAAGGCTGATTGTCATTTGATCAGTGCCAATAAATACGCAGGGACGGCTCCCTTTGCCTGGTATCAGAGCCTGAAACAAGATTTGGCCCAGCGTAACCTGCAGTGGCGCTATAACACCAGCGTGGGCGCCGGGTTGCCAATTAACTTCGCCCTGGCTGATCTGCAAAATAGCGGCGATAGAGTGACTCGGGTGCAGGGCGTTTTTTCCGGCACCTTATCCTGGCTATGTAGTCAATATGATGGCAGCGTGCCATTTTCTCAGCTGCTGTTGGCAGCACAGGAGCTTGGCTTTACCGAGCCTGATCCCCGTGAAGACTTATCCGGGCGTGATGTTCAGCGCAAGCTGCTGATCCTGGCCCGTGAACTGGGTTTAGATCTGGAACTGGATGATATTGATCTGAGCGCCTTAATGCCGACCCAATTGGCAGCCGGAACTTGGCAGGAATGTCAGACTAACCTAGATGCGCTAGATGAGTTTGTATCGTCGCGAGCTCAGCAGGCCAAGGCTGAGCAAAAGGTGCTGCGTTACAACGCCGACCTGCGCATTGAGCAAGGCAAGGTGGAAGCCAAGGTAGGGCTGGTGGCGGTGCCAGCCAATGACCCATTGGCGGGATTGCAGCCCGGTGACAATATCTTTGTCGTCAACAGTCATTGGTATCAGGAGAACGGCTTGGTGATCCAAGGGCCGGGGGCGGGTAAGGAAGTCACTGCCGCGGGTGTGCATTCAGATCTATACTGGCTTGCAAGCCGGTTGAGCTAACCCGGGTACTCGTTAAGAAATAAAAAAGCCAGCATTCGCTGGCTTTTTTTCTTAGTTAGAACAACTCATCCTCGGTGGGCAGGGCTTTTTCTCCCGGCGACTGAGTTTCAAAAAGTACCGGCGGGGCTTTTTCAACATAGCGGGTTGGCGCTGTGCCCTTAATGAAGTATTCAAAGCGACTTGTATGGTCATTGTTATGACTCAGTAGCCCGGTTTTCAGGTCAATGCGCACCGATTCTAATCCTTCGGGTGGCTCTATTGCCGCATAAGGCTGATCTTCAAGGGCGACGCGCATAAAGTCGATCCAAGCAGGCTGAGAGGTCTTAGCACCAGACTCGGCCCCAAAGATTTGACCGCGGTCGAGGTTATTGTTGTAGCTGGTTCGCCCCAATGGATTACCCGGGTTATCAAAACCAACCCAGACCGTGGTCATGACGTTGGCATTAAAGCCGCTAAACCAGGTATCGACGGAGTTGTTGGTGGTACCGGTTTTACCGGATAGGTCACGACGTTTTAATTTAGTGGCCCGCCAACCTGTGCCGTTCCAGCCGGTACCATGCTGCCAATCACCGCCACCCCAAATGGCGCTGTTCATGGCATCGGCAATTAAAAAGGCATTTTGCTCTGAAATCACCCGTGGTGCGCAGCTTGGAATCGCTTGCTGCTCTGGCATTGGGAGCTCATCGCTTTGCTGAGCGGCTGTTGCTTGGTCACTGGCGAGGATTTCATCCGTGGTTAATTCTTCGAGCTTGGCGAGCTCGGCAAACTCGGCCAGTACCTCGTTTTTGCGGCGCTGTTCATTGCTACAGGCAAGCAAGGGCTGAGCCTGGTAAAGCACCTCGTCTTCACTGGTAACTATGGAGCTAATAAAATAGGGTTCCACCAGGTGACCGCCATTGGCAAAGGCGCTCATACCGCGAGCTAATTCCAGCGGCGTTAATGAGGCACTGCCCAAGGCCAAGGTTTCATTGCGGGGAATATCCTCGTCCTTGAAGCCGAATTTAAGTAAATGATCGGCGGCGGTATCCACGCCCACACCGCGTATCAGGCGCACCGAGACCACGTTTTTAGACTGGGCCAGGGCACGGCGAACACGAATAGGGCCGACGTATTTCTCCGGGCTGTTTTTTGGCCGCCAGGCAACGCCCTGACTTTTATCCCAGTGATTGATAGGGGCATCGTTGATAATGGTGGCCAAGGAATAGCCGTGCTCTAAAGCTGCGGAATAGATAAAGGGTTTGATATTAGAACCCACCTGGCGTTTGGCTTGGACGGCGCGATTGTACTGGCTTTGCTCAAAGCTGTAGCCACCAACGATGGCCTTAATGCGGCCGTCCTTGGGATCGATTGACACCAGGGCGCTGGAAGCATCGGGAAGCTGTGCCAAGAGGGGCTGGCCGTCCTTATCGAAGCGGTACCAGATTTGCGCTCCTGGATTGAGAATATCGGCGGCCGTTTTTGGCGCAAAGCTCTGGCGCGACTGGGTGATAAAGGTGCGAGCCCACTTCAAGCCTTCCCAATCTATGCTCAGACGCTCATTATTTTTAGTCAATACGGTAATGGCTTGTTCTTCAACTGACATGACTACGCCGGCATGAAGGTCGGCCAGTGTATTAACGCCTTTTAAATGCTGCACTAATTCTTGTTCGCTGAGGGGCTCTTCACTGTCGTGTTGCCATAGGTAGGCCTCGGGGCCGCGATAACCATGGCGCATATCATAGGCATAGAGGTTGTCTCTAAGAGCTGTTTGCGCCGCCGCCTGCATGGTCGACTCTACCGAGGTATAGACCTTGATGCCGGAATTATAGGCTTGCTCGGTGCCGTACATGGCAACCAGTTCGGCCCGGGCCATCTCAGAAATATAAGGGGCATAGAGTTCAATCTCGGCACCATGGAAGGTGGCAGTGATCGGAGCACTTGTTGCTTCCTGATATTCAGAAGTACTGATATAACCTTCATCCAGCATGCGTGAGAGCACCACATTACGGCGCGCTTTGGCACGCTCCGGGTTGCGAATTGGGTTTAATGCCGAAGGTGCTTTAGGTAAACCTGCAATCATCGCCATTTGTGCTAGAGTTAATTCATCGAGTGATTTGCCATAATAAACTTGGGCCGCAGCACCAATACCAAAAGCGCGGTTTCCTAATTCTATTTTATTAAGGTAGAGCTCGAAAATTTCATCTTTGCTTAATAATTGCTCAATGTGGATGGCAATAAATATTTCTTTAACTTTGCGAATATATGCTTTTTCACGAGTTAAAAAGAAGTTTCGCGCTAATTGCATTGTAATAGTACTGGCCCCCTGGCGCTTTTCACCAGTGGATATTAGTACTAAAGCACTACGTACTATACCTATAGGGTCTATGCCGTAGTGTTCATAAAAGCGATTATCTTCGGTGGCCAGGAATGCTTTTCGAAGTGGTTCCGGGACGTCGTTGATTTTTACAGGGATTCGCCGCTTCTCACCAAACTGGTTGATCAGTTTGCCATCCCGCGTAAATACTTGCATTGGTGTTTGTAACTTTACATCTTTTAATACCGCTACGCTGGGGATGTCAGGCTTCACGTAAAGGTATAAAGCAACCAGAGTAATACAGCCCAGGAGGCCACATATGCAAAGGATTTGTAAAAATTTTTTGAATATTTTCACGGATAATTCCCTATTTGGACTCCCAATTGAGCGCAGAGGTTGCTAGTATATCTTGATTAGAAAGTGAATAAAATTTTTTCATCAATAATTTATAAGTCTATTATAATTATAAAAAAAGGTTTCACGTTGCTCTTATGTTAAATCGACTTCTCAAAAAGTCAGTGCCCGCCATGGTGGGCATCGACATCGGCTCACACTCTGTTAAAGCGGTGTTACTAACACAGCAGGACCAGGGTTATCGTCTCGATGCTGTTGCAATCGAACCTATGCCCAAAGGGGCTATGGCCGAGCGTAACATACAAGATATTGAGGCGATTGGCCGCGTAATCGCAAAACTTAGAAGACGCATTCCAAAGTCTATCAGTCACGCCGTTGTTGCCGTGTCTGGTCAGACGGTGATCACTAAGGTGATCTTTATGGATGTGGCATTAAGTGATGCTGAATTGGAATCGCAGATCGAAATCGAGGCGGATAGCTTAATCCCTTATCCCCTGGATGAAGTAAGCATTGATTTCGAAAAGCTCGACATCAACGAGGCTGACCCGTCAAAGGTCAACGTGTTGCTCTCGGCGGCGCGTACGGAAAGCGTGGAAGCGCGCTCCGGAGCGGTTGAGGCCGGTGGTTTCACACCCAAGGTCGTTGATGTTGAAACCTATGCTTTGAGCAGGAGTCTGGATGTGGCCTATGCCTCATTGCCAGAAGATGCCAAAGACAAGGTGGTGGCTTTGGTAGATATTGGTGCGGTGATGACCTTGGTCAGCGTGGTGCAAAAAGGCGAGACCATTTATACCCGAGACCAGGTGTTCGGTGGTGAGCAATATACCAACACCATCGTCTCCTACTACAACAAAAACTTTGACGAAGCCGAACGAGCTAAATGCACGGGCGATTTACCGCCTAACTACACCTTTGAGGTGTTGGCGCCGTTCCAAACCTCTTTGTTGCAGCAGGTTCGTCGCGCCGTGCAGATGTTTTTGACCACCAGTGGTAAAGACCAAGTGGACTACATTGTTCTATCTGGCGGTACGACCATGATCGATGGTTTGGATAGATTGCTTGTCGATGAATTGGGCATTCATACCGTTGTTGTTGACCCCTTTAAGAGCATGGAAATGGGTTCTCGCGTTGATCAGGAGCTGATTGACAAGCATAAAGCCCAATTCGCCGTCGCCACGGGTCTTGCATTGAGGAGCTTCTCAGCATGCCACATATAAATTTACTGCCTTGGCGTGAAGCCGCGCGGAAGGAAGCGCAACAGAACTTCGTTACCATCTTGGTAACGGTGATTGTGATTGCCTTTGTTTCTATGTTTGCGCTCAGTCAAGTCTATGGCGCCATGATCGATGGTCAGAATGTGCGTAACAACTTTCTAGTACGCGAAATTCAAGTACTGGATCAGCGTATCGCTGAAATTCGTGAGTTGGATAAGAAAAAAGAAAGCTTACAACAGCGTATGCGCCTGATTGAAGAGCTGCAAAGTAACCGTAACCTGGGTACGCGTATTATGGATGAAGTGGCGAAAATCGTTCCTTCCGGCGTTTACTTTACGACGCTCGAGCGTCGTGGTGATGCAATTCAAATTACGGGTAAGAGTGAGTCTAACAACCGTTTATCAACCATGATTCGTCAGGTTGAAGGCTCATACCTACTAGAGAGAGCATCCCTACAGGGCATCGTTGCCGGGGAAGAGCAGGCTCGTTTGTTGAGTGATTTCAATATGCAATTCAGTGTGAAGTCCTTCGATGAGATTGGCGAGGTGAAACAATGAGTTCAGGTTTTAAAGCCTTTAGTGATATCGAGTGGGGTGAGCTGGAGCTCGACAACATAGGCGAATGGCCCGCCCTGGTTAAGGGGTTGGTATGTGTCTTCGCTGCGGGTTTGGTGTTGTTCTTTAGCTACAAATTACTGGTGGAAGATAAAATCAGTAGCTATGAAAACGTACTAAATAAAGAAGTTGAGTTGCGCGACAGCTATCGTTTTAAGTATTCCAAAGCCAGTCGTCTCGAAATCTATAAGCAACAGATGCAAGAGATGGAAGAGAAATTCTCTCAGCTATTGAAGAAGTTGCCGACCTCGAATGAAACGCCTGGATTGCTGGATGACCTCTCCTATGTAGGTACAACCAGTGGCCTGACTTTTGTTAAGATCGGTTGGCTACCGGAGATCAAAAAAGAATTCTACACCGAGCTACCCATTAAGATTGAGGTTGAAGGAAGCTACCACGAATTTGGTGAGTTCGTTGGTAAGGTGGCGCAGCTACCGCGAATTATCAGCTTGCATGACTTTGAAATCGAAGCTACGGGTGATGACCAGCTAGTCTTTAGTGTGGTCGCTAAGACTTACCGTTATGAGGGGGATGAATAATGAAAAAACTCCTCGCAGTCGCCTCGTTAACACTGTTAGTGAGTGGGTGTTTTGATGACACGACCGAGCAAAAAGAGTTTATCAACCAAGTAAAAGCCAGTACGCAGCCCAAGGTGGAGCCAATTCCCGAAATTGCCCAGTTTGAGCATTTTGCTTACAGCGCATCCGACTTACGCAGCCCGTTTGTGGCGCCCAAGCCTGAGCTGATTCAGGATAAGTTGATTCAGGTGCAAAACTGCTTACACCCGGATCCACAGCGTAAGAAGGAGCCTTTGGAGCGTTATCCACTGGATAACCTGTCGATGAAAGGCACACTCGGTTCAGGGCCGCAAACTTGGGCCCTCGTCAAGGCATCAGATGACACCTTGCACCGAATTTCAAGAGGCAATTACGTTGGCTTGTATCACGGCAAAGTGACTCAGGTACGCAATAACTACATAGAATTATTAGAGTTAATCCCTGATGGAGCAGGATGTTGGAAAGAACGCCTGACCAAGCTAGAAATGTTGGAGGCAGGTGATGATTCCAGTTCATAAAAATCAAGGTAACAGCACAATGCAAAATAACGCATTCAAAATGAATCGTATCTATTCTTTGGTACTCGCAGTAGCTACCCTGTTTATGTCGAGTTTTGCGACCGCCGTACCCTTGTTGTACGACGTTCGTTACAACCCATTACTGGAAGGTGAAACTGAGGTTGAGTTTGTATTCGATGAGGAAATCTATATCGAACCACAAATTCAGGTATTCAGTGAGCCGGCGCGCATTGAGCTTTTCTTCGATGAGGCCGACTATGAGCAAAGCCTTGAAGAAGTACTGATCAATAAGGCCGGCGTAGAGAAGGTAACCAGCGAGTTCGTTAACGACGGCTTTAAGGTAACCGTATACCTAGACCGCCTGAAAATTTATCAGACGCGTATCGATAAGAACTTGTTCTATCTACACGTTTCCGATAACCCAACGCAAGATGCGTCGCAAACCATTGCCGAAGAAGACGAAGGTGCTAACTACATCAACCGTATTCAAGCCTTGGACTTCCGCCGCGGCGAAAAAGGTGAAGCGCGCGTATTGGTCTTCTTACAAGACAACATGGCCGCTATTGACGTGCAGGAGCAAGCTGGCAAGGTGATTGTAGAGTTCCATAGTACCGACATCATCGATGACCTACTCTATCAATTGGACGTCATGGACTTCGGTACTGTGGTGAGCATGGTAGAAACCTTTAAAGAAGGGTCTAACAGTCGCATCGAAATCGACACCACAGACGCGTTTGATTACAACTATCAGCAGCTCGACAACATCTTTACCATTACGTTGGAAAAAGATGAGTCGAAACGTAGCTTCCTAGGCAATGGTAAGGACTACCAAGGTCGCCCCATGTCGCTGAACTTCCAAGATATCTCTATCCGTGCGGTGCTACAGATCATTGCCGACTACAATGGTTTTAACCTGGTAGTAAGTGATTCGGTAGCGGGTAACATCACACTACGTTTAGACGGTGTGCCTTGGGACCAAGCCCTTGATATGGTTTTGCGAGTGAAAGGTCTGGATAAGCGCATGGAAGGTTCGATTCTAATGGTTGCACCAACCGAAGAATTAGCCGCGCGTGAAGCCAAAGAGCTAAAAGCCAAGCAACAAGTTGAAGATCTGGAGCCGCTATACAGCGAGTATATTCAACTTAACTATGCTAAGGCACAAGAGTTTGCCGACTTATTGCAAACAGATGTTAACAGTATTCTTTCGAGCCGCGGTAGCGTGTCGGTTGACGCTCGTACCAACACCTTGTTAATCAAGGATACGGCTAAGAGCATCGAAAACGTGCGTCGAATGATTGAAACTCTGGACGTGGCGGTGAAGCAGGTTGTTATCGAGTCACGCATGGTAACGGTACGCGATAACGTACAAGAAGACCTGGGTATACGTTGGGGCTTTAGTGACCAAGGTGGTGACACCGGTGTGTCGGGTAACCTGATTGGTGCGACCGATGCTGCTAATGGTATCGTACCAAGCATTACCGACCGTTTGAATGTGAATCTACCGGTAGCCAACCCAGCGGGCAGCATTGGTATGCATGTGGCTAAGCTTGCCGATGGTACCTTGATTGACCTTGAACTGTCGGCCCTGGAGCAAGAAAATAAGGGTGAGATCATCGCCAGTCCGCGTATTACTACCGCTAACCAGAAAAAGGCCCGCATCGAGCAGGGTACTGAAATCCCTTATGTGCAGTCGGCCTCAAGTGGTGCGACTACGGTGACCTTTAAAAAGGCGGTACTAAGCCTGGAAGTGACTCCGCATATCACGCCTGATAACAAGGTTATCCTTGACCTAGCTATCACTCAGGATACCCGAGGCGATACGGTAGATACACCAACGGGTCCGGCGGTCGCCATCGATACTCAGCGCATCGAGACTCAGGTACTGGTTGAAAACGGTCAAACCGTGGTGCTAGGTGGTATTTACCAGCAGCAGATCATCAACTCGGCTCGTAAGGTACCGCTACTAGGCGACGTCCCTTACCTGGGCGCGCTATTCCGCTCAACCAGTGAGCGTAATGAGAAGCGTGAGCTACTTATCTTCGTAACACCGAAGATCATGGTAGAGAGCTCTCTGTAACTCTATCGAGATAGAAAAAGCCACTCTTAAGAGTGGCTTTTTTATGCCCGCTATTTAGCGTTAGTCATTAAAAAGGCCACTTTATTTAAGGTGGCCTTTTAATATAGCGAATATTGTAGGGGTTGTTAGATGTACTCGAACACCTTAATAACGCGCTCAACGCCGGAGATGTTGCGAGCAATTTGCACCGCACGTTCGGCTTCGGCTTTACTGACCAGGCCCATTAAGAAAACCTCGGCATTCTCCGTGACCACCTTAATATTGTTACCACTTACATCATCGGCCGCCAGCAGCTGGGTTTTTACCTTAGAGGTCAGCCAGGTATCGTGACTGTGTGTACTGATGCTTGTTGGTGAGCCAAGGCGCAACTGATTATGCAGACGACGTAAGCCATCGGCGCTCTCTGCGGCACTTTGTGCTTGCGACTTCATTTGCTCGTTAGGCACCTGGCCAAGTAACAAGACGATACCGTTATAGCTGACCACGGTGACATTGGCATCGTCGCGCTGACCAATGCGTTCTTTAATGGCTAAGGTGGCCTTTATTTCAATGTTATTGTCGTCTATCTGACTGCCTATGGTACGGCGGTCATTAGCGGCGGTCACCGCCCCGGCGGTGCCTGCCACCACGGCGGCTGCACACCCTTGCAGTAATAAACTACCGACTAACACGGCGACAAGGCTTTTATTATTCATTTAGTTTTCTCCCTGAGGAAACAGTGTCATGTCAACGAGCTCACTAAGACAGTGTAGATTGACAAGGTGTGATTCTAAAATACGGCTTGGACGTTTGGCGGGAATGCGAATCTCCACGTCATTGGCGCTCAGTAGCCCAGCTAGCTCGCCGCCGTCGTCACCCACCAGGGCAATCACCGTCATATCCTTGGTAAGTGCCGCTTCTACGGCGCTGATCACCGCTTTTTCGTTACCATTAATGGCGAGTACCAGCAGCAAGTCGCCTTGCTCACCAAGCGCCCGTATTTGCCTTGCATAAATATCCCGGCTGCGGGTGCTGCTCGGCTGTGGGCTTAGGTTTAATGCTTGTGGCGATAAAGATATAGCCGGCAAACAAGGGCGTTCTGTTTCGAAAAAGTTGACCAGCAAGGCAGCAAAATGGTCGCTCAACATATGGCAGCTGGAAGCGCCACAGCAGAGTAGTTTATTGCCATTGATCAGCGCTTGGGCGATGCTAAGAGACGCCGATTCCAAAACCCCGGGTAAGACTTCCCCCGCGGCAATTTGCGCTTGGATGCTTTCGGTAAAAAGCTCTTTAATTTGTTCCTGCATTTATAATACGTTTTTTATCCAGTGAAATTGGGGTGCCGATTGGCCTTCAATCGCCACATAGTCGGCACGAAGTATACAGTGCGCCAAGTCATGTTTTTGTACGTAATGGGCGATGGTGCGCCTAAGTCGTTGCTGTTTGCGCTCCGTTAGGGCGTAAAGTGCACCGCCAAACCCTTGCTGACGGCGAAACTTAACCTCGACAAATACCCAGGTTAGCCCGTCTTTCATGATCAGGTCTAACTCGCCGAAACGACAATTATAATTACGAGCGACCGGCGTTAAGCCTTGCTTCTGCAAATAGTCCTGGGCCAGGAGCTCGTAATGCTGTCCTTTTGCTCTGCTATTGCGCCATTCCTTCGGTTGCCAAAACATCGCTTGCTTCCTCTTGCTGCTCTTGCTTTAACAGCGGCGTTGGGCTGATATGCTCAAGATTCACCGGGGCAATTTGCCGCGATTGATAATGTGCCCACGCCAGATGACGTACCACCTCGCCCTCGCTGTTAACGCTTAATTGTCCTGTTAATCCGGGTAGGCTTTTACCCGGGAGCATGCTCAACTGGCGCAGTTCGGGGATCACGGTTACGGCATCGTAACCCATGGCAAACAGGCGCTGTTCTATGTCTGCTTGATTCGGCCACAGACCTTGAACCGTTTCTTTAAGTTGGCGGTTGGCCATGTTATTTAAGCCAGTCGTCGGTAGCATCCAGGGGAGCTCGGTAAAGTATAAGCCGTTTAAGTCCCGTTTGTCGGTGCTATCAATTTGGGTGCTATGGCTTTTTGAGCTGGCATACAGAGGGATGCGGTCGACAAAGGTGCTGACGTTGACGTCCAAATAGGGTTTTAACAAGCGAGTTTGAGTGGCGTCGGCAAGTAGGTAAATCACATCAATGTCCCGGCGTGAGCGGGTTTCGCTCTCTACCTTTTGCTTAAACAGGCTTTCGATTAGCTCAATGCGCGCCTCACTTTGACCCACCTCTAGGATGTCGGTGATCACCTGTTCCATTTCTTTGTTGTTATCGAACAAGCCAACCAAGGGGGCTTGTTCGTTATAGCGTAGCCACTGATTGCTGAAATATTCGCTTAGGCGCGTACCCGAGCGATCATTGCTGGCTAAAATAAGCGGCTTTTTAAAGCCTTGAGCCATAAAGTGCTGCAGTGCTTGATCCAGCTCGTGCTCAGGCGCCAGGGCAAAATAAAAGTGTTGCGATGACTGGCGCAGGTAATCGCTACGGTTTAAGTAGATGCTGGGAATGCCTTCAAGCAGCGCTTGTTGTTCAAAGCGGTTGATGTTGCCTTTTACCAGGGGGCCGATGGCAAAGTCGATATTGTGAGCGCTGATGGTGGCTTGAATATCTTCGTTGCTAAGGTTGGCGTCAATAAAATACACATCGGCAAACTGATGTTTGTCCAGCGCGGCAATCACCCCGTTTTTTACGGCTTCGCCCAGGGCACGGTTGCCACCGCTGAGGGGGAGGAAAACACCCAGATTGGCCACCTTGTAGGGTTCAACCTGCATTAACTGAGCTACTTTTTCGTCCAAGGCAAAGCTAGCCGGGTGATTGGGGTTGCGACGTTGCCAATTATTGGAGGCGCTATGCAATTCGACAGGTTGGCCGAGGTAAAGTTGTTTTATTAACGCCAGTTGTATCCAGCCTTGCTGAATACTGGAACCGTTATTGAAGCTTTGTAACTGCCCCGTAGTCAGCCCCTGCAGGCTTTGCCAAAGTAGGGGGTTCACCTCGGTATTGTCAAGCTCGTAGCGGTCCGCCGCTTCCGAGGCGCGCAGTAAAAAAGGGACGGCTTGAAGATCTAAGCGCATATGGGCATAGGTTGCGCCCTGCACTAATTGATGCCAGTAAAAATGTTCTGGGGTACTAAGTTGTGACTGTACCGAAGCAGAATCGCGTAAGGCGTTATTAAGGTTACCTAATTTTATTTGGGCATAGGCGCGGATCAACAAGGCCTGGACATGCCAGCGCGGATGCTTCTTCAGCAGGGTATCGCTGATACTTTGTAAGATTTGCCAATCCTGCTCGGCAAGGGCTTGTTCCTGTGCTGCCACCAATTTAAATCGCTGCTGGTCACCATTTAATTCCAGCGCCTGCTCATAGAGCTGCTGTGCCGACAAGACCTCGGGCTGTTCCGGGGCACTGATATTTGTCGCGGGATTTACATTTTCTTGGGGCTTTTGTGTTGTGCTGCAGGCTGATAAGCCCGACAATAGCACTAAACCAGCAATCGATTTGAGTCGCACAGTCTTTGTGTTCCAATTGGCCATAGTGTGATTCGCTTATCTTACTGACTGATGCAGGAGAGCTCAATGTCCAATGCGGATATTTCAACCGATCATCCCCACACAAACGCCGGCACCCTATATATAGTTGCCACGCCCATAGGAAATTTAGATGATATCAGCGAGCGTGCTATCAAAACCCTAGCCGAGGTCGACTTAATCGCGGCTGAAGACACACGCCATACCGCCAAGTTGCTATCTCATTTGGGGATCACTAAGCGCACCATGGCCCTGCACGACCATAACGAAAAACAAAAAGCACAGCAAGTTCTGCAATGGTTGGAAGAAGGGCTCAATGTCGCTCTGGTCAGTGATGCCGGTACGCCGCTTATCAGTGACCCCGGTTATGCTCTGGTGAGTCTATGTCGCGCCAGCGGTGCGCGCGTTACACCCATTCCCGGAGCCTGTGCCGCCATTGCTGCGGTTAGTTGCTCGGGATTACCAACGGATAAATTCCAGTTTGTTGGTTTTTTACCGGCCAAAAGCAAGGCCCGTCAGGAGTTCTATTCACAGGCCCATGACAGCGGCATCACTAGCATAATGTATGAAAGCACGCACAGGATCATGGCCAGTTTGGACGATTTACAACAGGCTTTGGGCGCGCAGCAACAGGTGGTGTTGGCAAAAGAACTGACGAAAAGCTTTGAAACTTTTTTCAGCGGCACAGTGGTTGAGCTGATCGCCTTCCTGGAAGAGGACCCTGCCCGCCAAAAGGGAGAAATTGTCCTTATGCTGCCGGGTAAGGTGGCGGATAAAACCACGATCGATCCCGAGGCTATTCGCCTTATTGAGTTATTAAAAGCAGATATGCCCCTGAAAAAGGCCTGCGCCGTTGCCGCCGATTATTTTGGTTTAAAGAAAAACGCATTATATAAAAGCATGTTGGAGCAGCAGTAGGCCAAAGGCCTGATGCCGTTATCGCTTAACAGTAAACGCCGTGGCCTGTTAGCCGAACAATGACGCTGGCTAGTTAGGAGTAAATAGGTATAATAGCGCCCGAGTCGGCTAGATAATCGCTGCCTGTGACGAAAATGATCAGGGGGAGGAAAGTCCGGGCTCCACAGGGCAGGGTGCCAGTTAACGGCTGGGGGGCGCAAGCCTACGACAAGTGCAGCAGAGAGAAGACCGCCTAAGTCCTTCGGGACCGGTAAGGGTGAAAGGGTGCGGTAAGAGCGCACCGGGCCACTGGTAACAGTTGGTTGCAAGGTAAACTCCACCCGGAGCAAGACCAAATAGGGTTCCTTATGGTGTGGCCCACATCGGAACCGGGTAGGTTGCTTGAACCTTGGAGCGATCCAAGGTCTAGACGAATGATTATCCACGACAGAACCCGGCTTACAGGCTGTCTCATCAATTTTAGTAACCGCTTGATTTGCTTATGTAGATCAAGCGGTTTTCTAAAATTCTTCTTCATTACATAGCAAATCCATGTACCCGCTGGTACACGGTTTTCAACTTCAAATCGCTGATCTCAGCGTAACAACTGCATCTCAAAAAATTCCTAAGGTATTGATTTAGGTAGCTTTGCTTGCCTGATAGCATTCTTGCTAACAGTCTGATTTTTCAAGTTTAATGCCCGATTTTAACGGTACATGGTTTGGTACACGGCACTTGAAATCGGCATTGGTTAGTGAGGTGTATATGCGCGCAGTAGCAGGGTGCCAATATTTATATCGCCGTAAGGCTACGTATTACCTTAGGGTCAAAATACCTAAGCGACTAGGCGTACGGGAAATAAGGCTGTGCCTTAGGACGCACAAACTAGAGGTGGCCTTGGTATTGGTGCAGCGCCTTAAGCCACTCATTTCACAGCTAAAGGGGCTTGTTATTCGGTCTAGGGCGTTAGACACTAGCTCCATAAGCCAGCAGCTCGACCAAATAAAATACGCCATGCAAAAGCAGTTAACCATAGCCGATATAGACCCAATGATAGCCAAACTGGAACAAGGTTTCAGTGATGGTGGCCACGCCGTTAATGCCTTAGGCGATAAGTCGATACTGGAACTGGATGACCGATTCAAGGAGTTGTTCGTCCACATGGCGGATAGCGACTCCAATGACGAGCGGGTTAATCGCTTCGCTGAGGTGCTGAAAGGCTTGTCGGACGACGAAAGGTGGTCCTTCCTAGAATCCATGTCCTCGGTTATGAAGGTGTTTTCACGGATGGAGGACGAACCATTAGAAGGCGAGGGGATACCACAACAGGCAAATGAACTGTTGGCCGAACATGGCTTTGCTATTGAGCCTAATAGCCTGCCTTACCGAGTCCTGTTGAGTAAGCTTAAGGCCAGCAATGCCGTACGGGATGAGTTATTGGCATCCATTTTCAATGAAGACTTCCTAGGAGAGAGAGAAGTCCAAGGCTTATTAACCAAAGCCCCCGAGCCTATGGTGGTTGCGCCTGTGGTTGAGGTGGAAGAGGAACCAAAGGGTCCACTGTTTTCGGAGGTCTATGCCGAATTCCTCGAATTTAAGATCAAGAAGGAAAAACTAACCGAGAAAATACAGAAGGATTATGAACGGTTTCACACCGTATGGCAGATAGTGATGGATGACAGGCCTATCGACCAATATAAGCCTAAGGACATTGGACGGTTTGTAGATAGGTGCTTTGAACTGCCCCGTATGAACATCGCGCCCTACAACAAAATGACATGGCAAGAACGGTTGGAGTGTGAAGTACCTGAAGATGATGTTACTTCACCGAAGTCGGTGCAACAGTTTTATAAATGGGCTCAGTCGGTTTTCGCCTACGCCAAAAGGGACACGGTGGATTACATCAGTGTGTCACCTTGCTCCATCAAGCGTGACTTTACATCGAATACCCGTGGCGCGTTTTCAGATTTAGAGCTAAACCACTTTCTTAATGCCGCCATGACAGAGCGCCAGCCTTGGAAGAAGTGGATTATTCAGCTTGGCATATACACAGGGGCGCGACTTGGTGAGCTGGCCCAGTTAAGGAAGTCAGATATTCGGTATGATGAGGAAACCAAGCGCCATTACTTCCTGATCACTGACGAGCATAAGGATCAAAAGTTAAAAACGGACAATGCCAAACGCAAGATACCAATGCACAAGGCCTTAATGGCGAGTGGTTTCCTGGAATATGTGACGGCATGTGACCAAAAGGTATTTGAAGAGCTGGATAAGTCGGTGAAGGTAACGGGCTGGATGCCTAGGCTGATGGAGTCCATCGGTGTTCCAACCTTCAATGAATTAGGCCATAAGCGATCATTCCACAGTTTCCGTCACACCTTTATTACCAAGCTGATGAACGACGGTGTGCCAGTGAACAACCTTCAACAAGTGGTGGGCCATGAGATCAGTTCCTTTGGCATCACCAGCAACTATACCCATAAGGCCACGAGTATTAAGAATCTTGTTGAGGTGGTGGATGCTTTTGGAGTTGGGGGCTAGGAAGCGACATTAAAAAGCTATTGTCGCAGTTGAGAATGGCTTCCTCTCTAAGACGCCTTTCGAGCTATTCAGATAGTCAGCAGAGAGCGAAGTGGACGTTCATTCTGTCACTGTAAATACTGTTTATTTCCCCCACAACTGTAAAGTTTCTTCCATTGTCAGGAAAACGACCCAATCGCTCGATATTAAATTGTTAAGTATATAGCCCTCAAACAGGTTGAGGACCATTTACGATTTTACTTATAGTGCTTTGTTGAACGCCATATTGAGATGCCAATTGAACTTGGTTGTAGCGCCCAGAATGATAAAAATGATAGATCTCTTTTTTTGCTTGATCACTTAGTCGAGAAGTTGGGAATTGCACGTTTGCAAGCTGTACTAGCTGGTTATAAGCATTGATGTGCCTATTTAAGTTTTCTCTGCATCTGTTCAATTCAAGCATTAAAGTCGAATACTGTATGGCATCCTCTTCAGTTTTCATATTACTTTGGAGCATTCGAACTTGTGCTTCGTAAGTATTGTAGTGATGCTGCAATTCAGTAATCGCTTGTTTCGAGCGAGCCAACTCTTCGCGAGTAATTTGCTGTTGTTGCTGTTGGATAATTGGTTCAAAATGCATCTACTGGCACCTTTGGAATAAATGGAATATGGAAAGAATATGAGAATATTCCATTTATTCCAAGTTTTTTGTGCATTAGTGTAACTATATGCTTAACAAGAGAGCTTTGACCAAGAGATGCAAAACAGCAAGCTTGCATTCTTTTGTCGCTGATTTTGCCCGCTATTTTGCGGCGGTTAAGCCAGCGTTAGCTCCCCAAAATTCTGGAGAAATAGATGGCCCAAGTAAGGCCTGAAACTTACAAAGCTATAAATGAAAACGACATGGATCATGATCCATTTAGTGACGTGGCTAGGAAAGCTAAGAGGAATCTTTTAGCTGCTGGTTTTATATGTATTCTAATTTCAGTGTTAAATTTGCAAATTAGTGGTTTTCTTGGTCTCAAAGCAACCAACATGAATCTGGGCAATGATCTTGCCCAGGGGCTAGCTTTCTTCATTACGCTCTATTTCTTTTTGTCTTTTGCTTTTCATGCATATATCGATTACTCCGCATGGAATTTTAGCCGGGAAAAGCAACAAACGAAGCCGTATTATGATTTAGTCCATCTCATCGAAAGCCAAGTCAGTGTAACTGGCGAGCAAATAAAAAATGCAACTAATAAGCTTGATGCCTTATGCCACGAAGTAAGTATGCAGGCACAAATCGAAGTGTCTAAAGAAGTAAAAAGTGCTCGACAGCAACTAGAATCAATTAATTCATCGCTATCCTCAGTAATTGATGAGGTGACACCTTTAATTCATAGCTGGCGAACTACCATTGGAAAGATGGATAACCTATCCCGTCGTCTCAAAGCTCGCTTTTTAAGTCTCTGGGTATTAGATATATTGTTTCCAATAATTCTAGCCATTGTGGCAATGTATAAAAGTTATTCTGGGGTGTCGGTGCTAGTATGCAAAGTTATGAGCTAATAAATTACTTGCACTTCGCTCCGGCAATTTGCTCCTTACAAAGCGTGAGGCGTCTATGAAGATCAAAGTACCAACACTCGAAGAATTTCTAAGTCATGATGGCCTTCACTATAAAAATCTTTGGCGAGAGGTCGGAGATAGTTGGATTTGCCCGTCATGCAAAAGAAGCAAGTACGAGGTTATGCGGTGGGCTAAGAGATTTCCAAATAGCTCCAATGCTTTTTGGGGCTGGGTTGCGCCTCTTCATAGACATCATGATCATTCAGCACCATACATGAGTAATCAAGGTAGATTCCCCATGACTGCCATCTGCGATCAATGTAATTCGTCAGATGGGGCAGCTAAAAGAAAACTGAGGCTTCCTAAGGACTTTTCGTTTTCACCTCAGGAAATTGGGTGCTTCGTCAATGCAACCCCACATGGGAAGCATGAGATAGACTATGAAATGGCGAAAGCAATTTATGATTCGCTCCACATTTAACAAGCGGCTGTATTTTGCTCCAGGCCAAAGGCCCACCTCCAGGCGTTATTGACTGAACTCACAGCACAAAGCAGCCATTGGCTTGTATTGTTTAATCAAAAAGTGCACTAAAAGCGGCGAATCAATTATATGCCTTACATGCTTATGCTATAGGTTGATGTGTCACTTCTCATTGGTGGTGCTCTTGTATACGCCAAGGCCTATCGTTTGGCCTTGGCTGGGGGAGGGTTTAGGCTTTGTTGATTGGTAGGTTACTGGAGACCACCTCAAGCGCCTTATCCAGTTCACCATTGGCGGTGGCATCGATCACAGTTTCTATTACTGTTGGTAGGTTTTCCTTATCACCAACCTCAATGGCGTGGTTGCCTTTGGATAGTTCCAATGGCTTGTTGGCGAACCTCACCTCCAAATAATATTGGCCGTTACGGCTGTAAAACCAAGGGCTGACCTTCTTGGCGACTTTGACTTTCTCCTGTTGTCCCGTTTCCTCATTCTTCTGCCACTTCTCCTTGTAACAGGTGTAGCTCTCGCCGTTTACCATAGCCGTTGCCATTTCCAGTTGGATTTGGAGGCGGCTGATTAGCTTTTCACGGCGTTTGGCCTCAGGTGTAGTGCTTTTCTCGGGGCGTGAAACGGCCTTGAGTGAACTCAATATTGATTTAGTCATGGTATTTACCTTTTGGTTTGTGGTTACTTTACAAAGCCGATAGGCCTTGTGGTTTGCTTGTGATTGGATTCAGTAATGAGAATGTTTAAGCAGTCTTGGGCGGATAGCTTAGTTGTCGAAAATTGCTGTCTGCGTTTGATGATCGCAAAATCGCCGACAGCGATGTTTTTAAGATTTTCTAGCTGCTGTAGCTGTGAATTTGTAATCTGAGAGCGCCCACACGCTTCTCTGAAGAGCTTTATGACTTGATCTGATGTTAGATAGTCAAACACTAGCTTGAAGTCTGTGCGTCTCATTAGAGCTGAATCTAAGTGCTTCTCGAAATTTGTTGCAAAGAACAGTGGATATTCGAAACAATCGATCTGTGTAAGTAGTTCGTTAACTTGCTGTATTTCAAAGTTCTGAGAAGCTCCAGACCTATCTGCCAGCAGGCTGTCCACCTCATCTATGAAGATGATCGCCTGTTGCTCGGTGGCCTGTTTAAAAATCTTCGCGATGTTCTGCTCTGAGCCTCCCACGTATTTATCGAGAATATCGCTACACCGGACGGTGATGAGTTCCAGATTGGCTATCTTAGCAAGATGGTGAGCCAAGGCTGTTTTACCGCCGCCGGAGACTCCTGTGAATAAGCAGCGAACACCACCATGCTGCTGTATGGCTTGTTCTATGTCCGCCAAAGCCTTGCTGCCTCCTTTGATATTTAGGTTCTCAAGTGAAAACGTCATTTGTGGTTTGTAGGTGGCGGCATTCGTTTTAAAGCCGCTGGCTTGGTGGACTTCGGTAATAAGGCTATCCACCAACGCCTCAGCCTGTTTACCTTGGCGGCCTATGGTTTGGCATATAAAGGCTGCATTGGCGATATTGGCAGGGGTGACATTCTCCTTGGTGGCAAGCTGTGCTTTGAATGGCTTACTTAGCCTTAGGCCTTTGGTGGTTTTGGCGATAATGCCTTCCATCACGCGGTTATCTGGCACGAAAATGTGTTTTACAAAGTTAAACCGCCTAAGCACACTGGCAGGGATGTCTTCTACCGAATTAACGACCCAAATGCACGGCACCGTGTTGGCTTCGAGCGTGGCATGTAGGTTATCTTTGCCGCCGGATGCTCGGTGGTTGAAGACCTGCTGGACTAGTATATCCTCGGCCTCATCCAGCATGAGTAACGACTTCTCATCATGGCTGACAATACGTTGTATCAGTTGGTGGTGCTGAAGCCTAAGGTTAGAGCTAAGTTTCTCTTGTTCATAATCGATTTCCCGCTGTTGGACGTTATCACCCAAGGCTTTAATTGCGATAAGAGAAGCGCCTAAGGTGTCAGCCAACAAGCGGCACAGGGTTGATTTGCCCGTGCCAGGTTCACCCCACAGAAGTAGGTTGACCCCTTGAATGGAGTGGTTTAACGCGATATCAAGGAAGGCGGTTAAATCCTCTAAATCAAGGTGTTCAAAATCACTTAAGCCTAAGGTTGATGGTGGTTGTATCTGTACCAATGGCTCAATTAACTCAGTGTAGCTTGCCACCTTTTCACCCACTAACTTTTCCACCAAGGCATGAGGGATACCCGATTGGTCTAGTTGAAGGTACTGTGAACCTCGGACAAGGCCAGTTTCCACCAAGGCAAGGTTAATGTTAATGAGTGCCTCTTCAGTGATACCAATCATATGAGAAAACATCGAGTTGATATGAATGTCCGAAGGTAGGCAGCAGTGTATCCATTCGTAAAGGCCACCGTTTACCTTAAGCACCACCATCAGCTTAATCACCTTCCAGCTATTGGCAGGTAGCTGTAAGCCATGTTCAAACACTCGGCAGTTATGGCCTAGGTCACAGCCTTTGGTAACAGATAACCTTTGGTGTAGGTGGTGGATTAGGTTGTCGAAGTCTTCATTTTGCCCCGTGAACTTAAAGGAGGTGCCACAGATACTTTTAATGGTGGCGCCTTTGACCGCTATTAAGTCAGTCGAGTCAATAAAGCCAGATGTCATCGCTCGATATGTATAGCCCGTGGCGTAGGACTGATACATATTAGAGGGCAGTAGTTTATTATATAAGCGAGTCATACTGCCTCCATCAGCTGAAGGCAATATTGCTGTAAGTGTATGATTAGCATAATTGATACCCTGTTTCTTTTAATCCAAGGTATCAGGAAGACTTAAGCGGTTTTAGGGTGAGCCTTGGCCGTGTGTAGGCAGCGAGTATAGCTTGGAGAACATTGTGTAACGTTCATTAAGTACAGTTTCAGGTTGGTAACCAAATTAACTGCATTCGCTCTTTAGTAGAGAACTTGTTATAGCTTAAGTGCCGATATATCTTAAGTCTTACAGTCGAACTTTTATAAAATGTAAAAATGACGGATAACCCTGTTGGATATATATATAAGGCCACCTGCGTGCCAACAGGTAAAGCTTACATAGGCTTAACTACTATCTCAGTGAGCGAAAGGTGGAGGCTGCACATTATTCATGCTAACGCAGCTCAGAACCCTGTTGGAATAAAAGCGGCTATTCTCAAACATGGTTCCGACGCATTTAAGGTTGAGCAAGTTGATGTTGCTTACTCAATTGCAGAGCTAGTCAGAAAAGAAATTGATGCTATCCAAATTCATCTAACAAGAGCCCCACTCGGGTATAACCTCACAGATGGTGGTGAATTATCAACTGGTACACCTATTGTTGTAAGTGGTATAGAGTATCCAAGTATTACCAAAGCCGCAGAGTCGTTTGATCTTCCTTATAAGCTGGTCTGGAGTAGGCTGGTCAAAGCGAAATGGAGTATTTTAGAAGCATTCGGACTTGCTCCACCTCCAAGATTACATAAAAACTCAATTACAATTCACGGCGAGACTTTCGAAAGCCAATCAGAGCTTGCAAAGGCATACAACATATCTGACAAAGCACTATGGGCAAGGCTCAACCTTGGGTGGTCCATTGAAGAGGCCGTTGGTATTGAACCTTCTCCCATGAGCTATGAGTTGAATGGTAAGTTCTACATTAGTAGAGCCGAGGCTGCTCGGCAACACGGGCTTGAGCCGCATGTTGTGCATCATCGCCTTAAGAGAGGGTGGACCGTAAAGCAGGCTTTTGGATTGGGACCAGCTCCAAAGTCTATTGTTATAGGTGGAATGTCATTCGATAACTTCGCTTTGGCTTGCTCTCATTTTGATGTTAATTACGAGACCGCTACTTCAAGGTTGAGTCGGGGTTGGACATATGATCAAGCATTGAACATATCACGGCCGCCACGGGAGACCTCAGTTACACTTGGTGAAGTGACTTACCCAAGCATCTCAGCAGCTTCAAAAGCTTATGATCTTCCGGAGAAGGTGGTACGTTGGCGAATATCAAACGGTTGGTCAATGGAGCAAGCCTTTGAGTTGCAAGTCCCCCCTAAGACAATTAGTTTTGGGACTATCATTACAATAGAGGGAATAGAATACCCGAGTATTTCTGAGGCAACTCGCTCATATGGACTTAACTATGAAACAATTAAGCAAAGGCTTCAGAGGGGCTGGACACCCGAACAAGCATTCGAACTAGAATTTCCCCCCGAGTGTAAATTAAGCAACGCTAACCCGACAGAGGTAGATGGTATTGTTTATCCAAGCTTTTCGGAAGCGGCCAGATTATGCGGCCTTTCACCAAGCACTGTGAGAAAGCGTTTGAAAGATGGTTGGACCAAAAATGAAGCTTTTGGATTAGAAGCAAAGAACAATTATTTAGGGCCGATTGCATTTGAGTTTGAGGGGCGGAGCTTTTCGAGCTTGAGGCAAGCCGCAGAGTATTACGGTATTGACAATAGTGTTGCACAGCAAAGAAAAAATAATGGTTGGACAGTAGAGCAAATTCTTAAAACACCGTCCAAATCAAGTAAAATTGCTGTAACAGTTAATAACAAGTCTTTTAAATCTATCTCTGATGCCGCAAGGTATTTTGGGATTAGACCAAAGCTAGTGCACAGTCGTATAAGTAAAGGTTGGTCTGTTCAAAGTGCACTCACAACGCCTACCTGTACAACTAAAAAGTGAAAGTTCAACGGTTGTTGCAATCTAGAACGAGTAGGCGACGAAATTTCTTAGTTGAGATTATTCGTCGGGTTGATAGCTACAGATGATTTCGGCAAGCTCATCTTCTTCACAGTAGAAATAGGCCGTAGGCACGTTAAGCACTATCGCTATACTTTTTACCATACTAAAATCGGGCGCATGAACCCCTTTTTCATACTGGTTCATGCGGGCACTTGCCGAACCTTCATCAATACCAGCTTCGATACCTAGCTTCTCTTGAGTATATTTTGCTCTCTCCCTTGCTTCCTTTAACCGCTTGGGGAACGGGCTTTTGGACATATTCAGTATCTCTTTGATTCTTCATAACTCATCTAAGAGATTCTTAGTTTTTCCATTGACTTATTTACTAAGGAGTACTTAGTATTTGTTCGAGCTAAGTATTCCTTAGTTAAAGTAACCGTTTAATAATTCCATTGAGGGAACCTAATATGAGCGCCAAATGGAAAGCTATCGCCATTATCACTTTATCCACCTCGACATTCATTGCCGAAGCCACCACTGTAACCTGTAGTCACCTAGAGAAAAGTTCTTACCTTGATCCAAAAGCATACCAACCGAACCGGATCAGAAGTCCATTCGGAAGTTGGTCGACAGGATTGGTTGATGAAATTGAGAAAAGGTTTCAGGAGTGCCTGTCCGAATACACGCAAAAGCACGGTGCTGAGGGCTTCAAAACGCAAAAACTGGTGAAACAACAAGCCTATTTTGAGACCGTTAAGGCTGAGATAAAAGCCAACATTCAAGCCCGTCAATTTGCCGATGAGTACAAGGGAAAAGGTGGCAAGTTGATGGATAATTTAGAGCGCACCTTGAACCAATATGGTATCCAGTATGATAGTGGCAATGGCTTTAGAAACAAAAAGCTACCAATCGAGCGTGACAGCATTTCTTCAATGGCCGCTACAGGGCTTGGCAACAAGCAACCTCAGGCGTTGACCGAGGGAGCAATTGAAGACATTCGTGAGCAAATATCACAACTGTCAGAGTGGGAAAAGGCAGTAACTTCCTTGACGCAATCGGGCAATGCGGACATGAAGGATATGTTGACTTACAGCGACAGGGAGTTGCTTACTAAAATCTCAAACGTATCTCAGCAGTTTAACAGCTACTTAAAGGATACGCGTTACGAGCCTTATTTGGCTGTATTCAATGAATATGCGACAAAGCTGAACAAACAAATTAACCCCTTTATCGACCAACACGCCAAGGGCCAGCTTGATTTACAGACCATAATGCAATCACCGAACTGGCGCGCACAGCTCCCCAATGAATTCGAACTGGAATCGATCTTAGAAGCCTTAATGCGAAGTGGCGAGATGCTCGAAAATCGAGGGCTACCAGCTGAGAATATTAACCAGGTGAGGGCCATTTTAGCTGAAGCTCGGTCTACTAAAACCAAATTCTTGGCTGCGCATGAGTCTATTCAAAAATCCGTAGACGAAAATAACCGCCAGATAGTTCAAGCCGAAGAGCGTGCGAAGGAAAATAGCAGGCAATACGCTGTTGCAGCGCAATCGAGTGAAGCGGCCCAAAGCCTTCGAGACCTTGGGTATCCTGATGCGATGTTCTCGTTTGGACAGTATGGCAACCCGATAGACAGCACATATGCTGTAGTGCATTGCCTGTCTAGTCACTTTGGTGGGCATGAGGTCGAAAAAAATGGTAAGGCAATCGAGATATCGTTTGGCAAAAAAGGGCTGTTCAGCTTGGATACCCAGTATGTGTTGAGACTTAGCTTTGTAACCGCCTACGGAACTCAACAATATGTCATCGTTGATACGGCCGAGCCTAACAACCCTGCAACTCAAGATGGTATGAGCAAAATCATCGGCCTAGCCCAAAAAATAAAGAGCTGTGGCTCGTCATCAGGCATCAGCCTGATCAATTAAGATAAATTTTAAAGCAGGAAATGGATGTATGAGTTCTTATTATATTAGGAGTTGGTCGTGAGTTATAAATCATCTTTAAGAACAGCAGAAGTCGGGTTGATTGCTTTAGCTTTCGGCATTGTATGCTTCTTTATGGGCGGCGTACTCTTTATGAGTGATCCAACGCCTTTACCCAGTGTGATTAAGCGTTTCTTATCGCGTCATCAGGAATTCATAGAGACGGCTGAGTTGCTCGTGATGATTACAGGAAATTTGATTGTGATTTTGGGGGCATTTCTGATCGACTTTGGATTTAAGTTCCTATTCTCTAAAAAATACAAAGAAGCGTTTGTAAGTGTTTCTGGCTCGGGGTTATCAATCCCAAATTTTCTTACAGGTGAGCAAGTTACCATTCCTAGTAGTGCAGTGATAGGGATAGACGAATTTAATAAGAACATTCACATTCGTTATTGGGCTGATAAAGAAGAATGTTCAATTGGCTTTCCTCTTTTCCTTCTGAAAGAACCTGATGGTTTTATTCCTGCATCCAAGGAGCTGAGCTTAGATCAGGCTAACGCGGATAGGAAAACGGAGTCTCAAAATCAGGATTTGTACTCTGTTGTATTTGGAAAAGAGAATGCCGTTAAAGATCGCTTAGCAAGTCAGCTAACGCTTATCGCGAAGCTAGTTAAACGGCCATTGAATGTGATTCAACAAGAATACTCAGATGGGTCAGTGGTGATTCGAAAATCGCTTTCCAAAGAGAAATCGTTAAAGCTGAAAGCGGGGCTCAAGAAGTATCAGATAGATGCAAGTATCGTTGCCGAAGGCCGTGACAGTCAGGAAGCTGAGGAACCTGTAGTAAAGCCTCGGTTGCTAACAGCCCCAAGCTTCCCTGTTGTTGTTACGCTTGGCATTATTCCTGGTGGCTTGGTGTTGTGGCTTTTAATCAATCGATTTTTGCGCAGCCAACACGGGCGTAAAGCGGCCTTGCAGCCTACCGCACTGCTTGTTGCTGTTGTGGTGGAAATGCTGGTCTATGAAACAGTTGAAGGTGGTACAACCGATATAGTGATTGGTTTAATTATGTTGTCGTCTTTCATCTTTATTTCTTTCAGTGTAAAACGCACGCTCGAAAGTGAGTTTGGAAGAAAGCTAAGCACAATCAAGACAATTCTGTTTAGCTTAATTTACGTGAATTACAAAACGAACCAGTTTATTGCTGAAGAACAGGCGCGGAGCTAAGGCTGCTAAGCTTGCTGTAAGTAGGAAGTGTGAGCATTGGCGGCAAGTAAATCACTACATTTACACCCTATTCCGGCTTCTGGTGTGAGGAACGGTGAAAAGGAAGAGTTGAGAGTCTCAACTCTTCAATTTGCGCTAGTATGATGGGTAACTGGTAAATAACTATAATACTTACATGTACATATGATTAAACCTCTCCTTGTGCTTGCTTGTGTGTCTAACACTTAGCTTCTTAAGGGGAACCATTGTAGAGATGCTACTTACCTGCTTTAACCACTCAGATTTGATGGCATTCATTTTAATTACCGGTACTAGGTATGGCTTAATTGCTTGCCTGATCTTAGCTCTTTCATATTTGTCATGCTTTCTTAAAAATGGTGTCAGCCCCATCGCTTGTATAGCCATCAATTCATAGCGCCCTAAACAACCATTGCGCTTAATTTTGCTTAAGTTGTATGACTTTATGCTATTAAACTTGTTTAAGTAGTCATGGTCGGAGATAAACTTATTCAGCGGTACTTTTAGCTTGCCAAGCCTTAATTCCGCTCTGGTAGATTCATCTGATTGAAATTTAAAGCCTGAATCGCCACCGCTAATCTAGACACGTTTCAGCCGTTCTTGGTAACGGTTCTCATACTCTACTGGTGATAGCAAATCATTGGAACCATGTTTTCGTTTGCTATTATAAAACATCTCTATGTAATCA
>NZ_JAGXTQ010000007.1:0-153597 GCF_018334135.1 Pseudoalteromonas sp. BDTF-M6 | reverse complement strand
TGATTACATAGAGATGTTTTATAATAGCAAACGAAAACATGGTTCCAATGATTTGCTATCACCAGTAGAGTATGAGAACCGTTACCAAGAACGGCTGAAACGTGTCTAGATTAGCGGTGGCGATTCACTCCATGCATGGGGAGGCAGAACCACGGGTCGAGGTTTATATTCGATGCTTTGTGATAGCTACGGAATTAGACCTCTAACTTTAAGAGATATTCCCAGAGGCAGGGATCAGCTAGATTCCATATTTACTCACCTTGATGAAAGAATTGGTGATAACTTTGAACCAATCTATGACTTAGTTCTTATCGATGAGGCCCAAGATTTTCCCAACAAAGTCTTTGAAATTGTATATAAAATAACGAAAGATCCCAAACGAATTATTGTAGCCTATGATGACTTCCAATCACTTAGAGAACTTAAAATCAGGGAGTTCCATGAGTTATTTGGTAAAAGTTCAGATGGTCAATTTAGATTTGATGAAGAAGCCCTCAGTGGTGAGTATCAAGGGGGGGTTAGTAAAGATTTCATCCTTCCAAACTGCTACCGGAACCCCAGAAATATACTTATGGTAGCGCACGGAATAGCCTTGGGTGTTAAAAGACGAAGTGGGGTTGTCGATAGTGTCGATAGGGTAAGAGATTGGGAAGCACTGGGTTACAAAGTAAACTCTCCCCAAGGAAAAGAACTAATTGTAGCCGGTGATAGAGTAGAGGTTGAGAGACTCGAAAGTAACAGCTTGAACTCACTAGAAAAATTAATCAAAGAAAACGGTGGCCAAGTTGAAAAGCTAATAAATGTAAACTGCTACCAAAACATTCAAGAAGAAGCTGCCTATATAGTAAATAAAATCAACAGACTAATACAGGAAGAAGGAGTCAAAGCCCACGAAATATTCGTTATAACTCTTGATACTAGAAATTCAGAAAACTTCCTAAAAAGCGTTAGATCTGGCTTAAACCAATTTGGTATCAAAGCGATTATGCCGGGCTATATAGAGTCTAATAGGCACTTTTATGAAGAAGGCTGTGTGGTGCTAACTACCCCGTTTCGAGCGAAAGGAAATGAGACGAATATTGTTTTTGTGGCTAACTGTCAGGGAGTTACAAGTGATTTTAGCTTTAAAATGAGAAACTCTTTCTTCGTTGCAATGACAAGGTCTAGAGGGTGGTGCTATGTGACAGGCTATGGCGACTCAATGAGAGAGCTTGAAAATGAGATTAACTCGGTCACAGCTGAACTTCCTAAGTTTGAATACATTCGCCCAAATGATGCTGATATAGCCAGAAGAAGACTTCTCCTTTCAAAGTCATCTTCCGTGAATGAAGAGGATCAAGATGTTCTAGAGCGTTTGAGTAGGGAAAACCCTGAACTACTGAGAGAGTTTTTACAACAACGGCTAGATATAGAGTGACTATAAAATGGATTTTCAGTACATCGAGAGAGCTTTAAGAGATATTAACTCTCATTATAGTTCTATTCTATTAGAGTCCAACCATATTAAAGAGAACAGCCAGATAACTTGGCCGAACTATAGAGCTGGTATTTTTTCAAAAACAGTGTATGGGAGCGAATACCAAAAACTAATAGATAGTAAACAGTACTCTTTTTTATTATTCGATAAATCATTTATACAAATGTTTTATGAAATAAGTGGACAGGAGATAACTAAAGCTAAATTAGCTTATTACCCTGTGCCACTAAAAATTTCTAATGCATACAATGACATATTGGAAAGCGCTGAAGAAAGTGGATTAGATATAATGGAGGATCTTTTCTTTGGAGTTGAAAGTTGGGTGGATAAAGGAATTGATGTAGTTAATACATCTCATATCAGATTAGATTATGACTCAAAAGTTGATAGTCACTCCAAGTGTCACTTGCAAGTTGGAGCAATAAATGACATCAGAATAGATAGTGAAAAGCTATTAAATCCTTTCATTTTTTTTGACTGGATTGTAAGTAAGTTAAATTTCAAAGAGTATTCAGATTTGACTGCAAAGGCTCAATACAAACAAGATAAAACCTTTCATTTAAAAAAGTACTTAAATGTAGAAGTTCACCCAGAGTCAAATTACTATCTATCCAACTAACGCTTGGGTTCAAGTTGCAGGGTTACTTTACAGATATAGCCTTAACAGACGTTCACTGATGCTATTTAAATGAGCTACAAATTAGCTACAAATAATTTGATTCTTTATAAGGTAAAAATGTAACCAATTGATTTTATTGGCGGCCCCTGCAGGAATCGAACCTGCAACTACCCCTTAGGAGGGGGCTGTTATATCCATTTAACTAAGGGGCCAACCCAGGGTCTGCTGACCCTGGGTTGATTATAAAGCTAGGTATTTGATAATCAAGCCCATTCATTGGGATTAAGCGGTTATTCCTCACCTCAAGTGCTCATTGTTGATGCGCTATCTGCACCCCTTACTTACACCCGTTAGGCTAGTTTTTTAATAATACCCCTGTCTCTTCTTCGACTTGTCGCGATTGCAGCGCCATTACTGTGCTGCCTGGCAGTAAGATTTGCCCACTGGCCACCAGGGTTCGACTTTGCACTGCGACGATGCGGGCGTTTACCAGGACCCCGTCATTGCTGTCGGTCAAGGTGCCGGTCAGCAGGTACTGAGCCGCCGTGGCACTTTCCAGCTCCAGGTAATCGCGGCTTAAGGCAAAGTCACCCTCAGGCGTTACGCGAATATGCCTGGTCAGCTTAAAATCGATAACCGGCACCCGCAGTTGATGAAGCTCGTGCATCAAGGACTCGGCGACATGATTGCCCAGCAAACTGCCCTGATTTAAATCGCTATCGACATAGGTAAAGGTGGTCACCGCCAGCGCCGTCGTTATCGACGCCTGATCCAGGTTGACCGCCAGCTCCTGGGCCAGCTCCTGAATATAGACGTTAATGGTTTTGCTTTGCGCGTTAAGCTGCGGCTGCGGGTAATAGGTGCGTTCACCTTGGAAAAAGGCCTTGTCCACATGCAACCTAGGATTGGCTTCTCCTTCGTTGCCCTCAACTTGAGTGCTGGCGGTATCGGCGTTAGCTATGCCATGCTGCTGGGCACAACCGGCCAGTGCAGCCAAGGCTAACGTCAGTGCTAGCTTGTTCATTCCTTTCTCCTAGGGTCTAGTATTCTTTTCTGTGGATCTGACCGTGACGCAATATACTCTTTTGCTCGGGCCACATCACGTTGGCGGGGATATAGTCCGTCGCCGCTGCCACCACCTGCTGCGTATCGAGTTTGATCAGCCGCGCATTCACCACATAGCTGTCCTCTTGGCGCAACAAGGTGCCGGTTAGGTAATAATCCAGGTTATGACGCTGCGTTAAACGCATAACATCACGGCTCAGCATCTTATCCTGCTCCGTCTGCATATAAATACCGTCGCTTTGCTTAAAGTCGACCACCTGGAATCCTGCTTGCGTCATCAAGGTAACCAGCCCGTCTTGCAACTGCAGGCCGAGATCATGCTGCTTGGGTTGCTGCGAGTCATGCTCCAGTTGTTTAATGGGCAAAAAGGTGCCCACGGCGATACGCCCGCTTAAGTGCAGTTCGCCCTGGCGCGCTTCATTGCCATGAATACGCGCCAGCAGTTGCTCGGCCAAGCGTTGCGTATGGCCATGTATCGCCTGTGCCGACAGTTGCCCGGCTTGCGTCTGGTCATTCATTTGCTGAGTACTTTGCTCAGACTGTGCGCAGGCAGTTAGCACTAACGTTGCAGATAGAATTAGGTATCGCATCATTCACCCGTAGAATTACTCTCTATAAGCTGTTAAGCAAAATCAGCGCCAAGATGTCATCTAGGTCGTCTAAAGAGGTGGATGCTGTGCGCCATGCGAAAACAACAGCTGGTGCTGTGAAAAACCGCCCAGGCAGAGGAACTCTTAACGTAATCCTTAGGGTTAGATCCGCCGAGTATGGCCCAGCTTACGCCTTTCGTTGGCTATATAAGACGCCAAGTTATTGGCGAGTGTTTTTGTCTAAGAGACTCGGTAGCGGCGGATGCTTGCCGCCCCTTGAACGGAGCGGCAACAGGATTGGTTAGTTGGGTTACACCGCGAAGGGGTAACGGATAGCGTCATGATGCTGGTAGCCGGAGATTTCAAAGTCGTCGGTGCTCACCCAGGTTTCCAAATCTTCCAGGGATTTGATCTCAGGGTTAATGTGCAGTTGCGGCGAAGGGAATGGCTCACGCTTTAACTGTACGTCACGCATCAGCTCAAGCTGATTTTCATAAATATGGGCATTAACGATTTTGTGATAGGCCATGCCCGGCTTATGACCCGTGATCTGGGCCACCAAGGCTAACAGGGTAAAGACCTGGATCTGGTTGAAGTTTAAACCCAGGGGCACATCACAAGAGCGCTGATAACTGGTCAGGTGCAAGGTGTCGCCCAACAAGGAGAAGGTGTGAGTGTGCATGCAAGGGCGCAAACAACCCAGTTCAAACTCGCCGGGATTATAAAAGGTGATGATTTCACCGCGGTCATCGACACCACGACTGAGGTTATCAACCACCTTCTTTAACTGGTCCAGATGCGTGCCGTCGGGCTTTTGCCAGCTGCGCCCCTGAACGCCGTATACCCGGCCCATATCGTCTTCACCGCGACGATGGGGGTTGTTCAACCAGGCCTGGTTTTCGTTGGCGTTGGCATTCCAGGTGTTACAGCCAATATCGCGAAACTGGGCGGCACTGTCATAGCCACGCAAATAGCCAAGCAGTTCGGCAATGGCCGCCTTAAAAAAGCTTTTACGGGTAGTGATCAGTGGAAATTCGTTGGCGGCAACATTGTACTCCAAGTCCGCATTAATCACGGTCAAACAACGGATCCCGGTACGCTCATTTTCCACCCAGGTGCCGGTGTCGACGATGCGACGACATAAGTCTAAATACTGTTTCATGCTTGCCTCTTATTTTTTCGCTGCCGGTGCGCCAGCGTTATCTGCTTTGCTGTGCGCCCAGAAGATAAACGCACCACCGAGGATAATCATAGGCAGGGATAAAATCTGCCCCATGGACATAATGCCGCCCAATAAACCTAAATGAGCATCCGGCTCGCGGAAGTATTCAATGGCAAAGCGGAAGGTACCATAACCGAGTAAGAAGACTCCGGATACGCTGCCCGCCGGACGCGGCTTTTTAATAAACCACTGCAATATTAAGAACAGCACCAGGCCTTCAAAAAATGCTTCGTATAATTGTGACGGGTGACGAGGCTCTGGTCCGCCGGTCGGGAACACCATGGCCCAAGGCACATCCGAAGTACGCCCCCACAGCTCGCCATTAATAAAGTTGCCAATGCGCCCGGCCAACAGACCAAGGGGAACCAGAGGCGCAACAAAGTCACCCACGGCGAAAAACGATTTACCCCGTGATTTGGCAAACCAAAATATGGCGGCGATCACCCCAAGTGTACCGCCGTGGAAGGACATGCCGCCCTGATCTATACGGAATAAATAAAGTGGGTTTTCAAGGAAATAGGAAAATTGATAAAAGAATACATAACCCAAACGGCCCCCGAGGATCACCCCGAGCATACCGTAAAATAATAGGTCGCTGACTTCTTCTTTGGTCCACCCCGATCCGGGTTTGGCGGCCTGGCGGTTTGCCAACCACATGGCCAGAACAAAGCCAACTAAGTACATTAAGCCATACCAGCGTACGGCCAGCGGCCCTACTTCGAAAATCACCGGGTCAATTTGTGGAAATTCTAAAGCCATAATTTTATTTTTGCCTAGCTAAACACCATACGTAAGGCGATGATCACCAGCAGTAAGGCGAAGATTTTTTTAATATGTGAAACGGGTAAATAGTGCGTAGCGCGCGCACCATAGGGCGCCGTAAACCAAGAGGTCGCGACAATGCCGGCCAGCGCCGGAACATAAACAAAACCGACAAAGCCGTCGCTGATGTTCTGCACCTGCCACCCGGAGGCAATGTACCCCAAGCAGCCAAACAGCGCAATGGCAATACCGCTCACCGCGGCGCAGCCAATGGCTTTTTTCATATCCACGGAAAAGTAGTTCAGCAAGGGTACGATAAGGGCGCCGCCGCCGATACCGATAAGTCCGGACAAAGCGCCCAATAGAGACGTTGAACCGGCCACCACAGGGTTCGATGGCATGGGGCGAGTGCTGGTCGCCCTATGGCTGGAATAGATCATACGCATGGCGATAAAGATTACCGCAACGGCAAAAATGGTTTTCAGTCCCTGCTGGGGAATATAGCTGGCCATAAAGCCGCTGATCAAGGCGCCGGTAGACACACCAAACAGCACCGCAGGCGCCACTTCCCAGGGCACATTGCGGTTGCGATGATGAGCCAGGGCCGAGGACGTGGACGTAAATAAAATCGAGGCCAGTGAGGTGGCAATGGCTATTACTAATACATGTTCGACATCGGTGACATTAAAATGCACCAGCAGCGCACTGAGCGCGGGTACGATAAGCAGGCCACCACCTATGCCTAACAGACCGGCGAGAAAACCCACCACGCTTCCTAGCACCGTGCACAAGATAAAAAGCCAAATAAGATCTGCCATGTATTTTACTTATTCTGTTTTCTTATATCGCTAATATATCAGGTTATAAAGAGGATTTCATTGCTTGCCATCATCGTCTTTTTGTCGATACAGCAATTGCCCCAGGCCCTGTTCAAGCATGAAATCCCGCACTAAACGATGCACCTGTTTGGCATTGGCGGCGCTTAAACACTGTGCCAATAATTGCTTACAAGCCTTAAGGCCGACGCGGCGGATCACCCACTTCACCTTGTGCAGTGCGCTAAAGTTCATACTCAAACTGTCAAAGCCCATGGCTATCAATAAGATGGCTCCCTCTGGCTCACCGGCTAATTCACCGCACAGGCTAAAGGGAAAATTGGCCGCCTGGCATTGCTCGGCAATACTGTTGAGGGCGCGCAGCACCGCCGGATGGTAACAGTCGAACAAATTGGCAACCCGAGAGTTGGCTCTGTCCACCGCCAGCAGATACTGAGTGAGGTCATTGGAGCCGACCGAGCAAAAGTCCACCTTGGCGGCAAACTCATGCAGCAAATAGATACTCGATGGCACCTCGATCATGACCCCGACCAGGGGTTTGTCGATGTAGCTGAATTCGTGGGGAAAGTCCTGCTGTAATTCGTAATAGGCACGCTCAAGCAGGGATAAGGATTCATCGACCTCCCCGACCTCACTGATCATGGGCAGCAATATACGGAGATTTCCAAGGCCGGAATTCGCCTTGATCATGGCCTTCAACTGATCAATAAACAGCTCAGGATGATCCAGGCTAACGCGAATGCCGCGCCATCCCAGGAAGGGGTTCTCTTCTTGAATATCAAAGTAATCGAGCGCCTTATCACCACCAATATCCAAGGTACGCATGGTTACCGGGGCGGGATGGTAGCTGCTCAGTACCTGACGGTACCATTGCTCCTGCTCATGCTGCGATGGAAAAGTGCCTTTTTGCATAAACCAGGATTCGGTGCGATACAGGCCCACGCCGTCGCAATAGCGGGCGCTGTCGAGCTCGGTTTGTAGATCCAGACCGGCATTAAGCATCAGGTCGATGGCCTTGCCATCCGGGGTGGTCGAAGGCAGGTGGTATTCGGACTCAAACTGGTCGTGTAATTTGGCATCGCGGTGCTGAATTTGCGCGTATTCTTTTTTCAGCGCCTCACTGGGACTAAGGTACACCCGCCCGGCATAGGCATCGATGATCAGCTCTTTGTTATCGAACTGCAACAGCGGAATATCGTTAATACCCCAAACGGTGGGGATATTCAGCGCCCGAGTCAAAATAGAAGCATGAGAGTTGGCGGCACCGTGCACACTCACCACCCCTTTCAGACGCTCTTTGGGCACCTGCGCCAGCATGGCCGGGGTCAGGGTGTGCGCCACTAAAATGGTATTCTGCGGATACGGCTTAGTCGCCTTTTCGGTATTAAGCAGGTGAAACAGCACCCGCAGACCAATGTCTTTCACATCGACGGCACGCTCCTTGATATAAGGATCCTGCATGTCATTGAACTGCTGCACCAGGCGTTCAATCACCCGCTTTAAGGCACTTTTAGCACACCAGCCCTCGGCGATTTCCCGCTCCACATCGCGGCCAAGGCTGCGAGCATCGAGTAATTGCAAATACACTTCAAAAACCGCCACCGCCTCGCTTGGCAAGTGCCCTTGCATCGACACCGCTAAGGTACTGAACTCCTTGCGGGTAGCGGCTACCGCCTGTAAAAACAACTGCTTTTGTTTGAGCTTGTCTTGCTCCTTGCGCATCTCCACGGAAGAGAAGTCAACCTTGGGCAGCACCACATAGGCATCCCCCTGGGCGATGCCACCGGAGCTGGAGATCCCCTTTAACATAGTGGAGCGATGGCTAAGATCGTCCTGCTGCAACAGGGTTTGTATTTGTGCATCGGCCAGTTGCGGTGCCAGTTGCGCCGATAGGGTGATCAAAAACGATTCTTCGTCCTCGCTAAACACCCGGGCTGCAGCTTGCTGAACCACAATAACCCCAAGCACCCGCTTTTGATGCACCACGGGCACGGATAAAAAGGCGTTGTATTGATCTTCTTTGACAAGATCTGAGGTTATAAAGTGCGGGTGAGATTTGGCATAGGCAAGGTTGATAGGCTCTTCACGCTGAGCCACCAAGCCCACCAGGCCCTCGGTAAAGCCGAGGCGAAATTGCCCCACGGCGGCGGGGTTGAGGCCATCTGTGGCCATCAAGACAAAGTTATCCTGGCTGTAATCGGCAAAGTAGATCGAACAGCACTCGGTCTTCATCGCCTTTTTGACCTGGCTGACAAACACCATAAGCGCGCTTTCCAAGTTCGGCTGTTGAGCAACTTGCTCGACAATAGCGCGCATGATGGCAAGCATAATGAAAACTCTCCTTAACGGCGGTTACGCCACTGCCCCTGTGGCGATGACTCCTTGCGATTAAATGGCATCGCAATAGGGGCGAACTCTTTCATTACCCGGCGGTATACATCGCGCTTAAAGGCCACGACCTGGCGCACCGGATACCAGTAACTCACCCAACGCCAATCATCAAACTCCGGATGATGGGTTTTAAGTAAGTTTACGTCTTCATCTTTGCATTTTAGTTTAAGCAGGAACCATTTTTGCTTTTGGCCAATACAAACCGGGGTCGAATCACGGCGAATTAACCGTTTCGGTAACTTATAACGCAGCCAATGACGCGAGCTGGCGATAACCTCGACATCTTCTGGAAGCAGTCCCACTTCTTCATGCAGTTCGCGGTACATGGTTTGCTCTGGCGTTTCACCATCGTCCACTCCGCCCTGCGGAAATTGCCAAGAATGCTGGCCGTAACGGCGGGCCCAAAATACCTGGCCTTGGTTATTACAGATTACGATTCCGACATTGGCACGAAAACCTTCGGCATCAATCACCTTAGTGCCTCTTTTGTAAGTCGATTTTTATCGATTGTTCCACAATCGCCAATTGACAGCAAATAATATTCGCAACTAACACCAAGTTACTCACATGTTGTGCATAACTTTTAATAACTACGGATAAAAATAAAACAAATCCACAATAAGCAGGTTTAAAACCGCACTTCTCCACAGATTCTGTGGATAAATATGTTCATACATCTGTATTTTGTGGATTAAAACATCATGCCAATTGTATAAAATCTTAACAACTATAAAAATAAACCATTAAAATCAATGCATTACAAATAAAATCAAAGCAAATGGGTGAGCAAAAAAGCACCCGATTTTTTCTGCTCAAAATAACAACACCCAGATTCCCTGTACCTAACGGCACGCCCCTTTGTTACAATCAGACCTCCAGGGCCCTTATCGAGTAGCTATGATTTCTCCACCTTCAAACCTTGCACAACTGCGCCAGCGCGTCGATGCCATTGCCGGCATGACCCTGGGCGACCTTGCCCAGCAATACGGTTTTAAAACCCCCGAACATTTGCAGCGGGAAAAAGGTTGGGTTGGGCAACTGTTGGAATATGTGCTGGGGGCTACCGCGGGCTCTTTACCAGAGCCGGACTTTCCCGCCCTTGGCGTGGAATTAAAAACCCTGCCTATTTCCTATCAGGGCACGCCGCTGGAAACCACCTTTGTCAGCGTCGCCCCCCTCACCCAGGTGACCGGGCTGAGTTTCGAGCAAAGTACCGTGTATAAAAAACTCTGTCATGTGTTATGGCTGCCGATTCTCGCCGAGCGCGATATCCCCGTGGTGGAGCGGGTTATCGGCAGTGGTTTTTTATGGCAGCCCAATGCGCGGCAGTTCGCCCAGCTGAAACGAGATTGGGAAGAGCTCACCGAGATGGTAGCCCTGGGGCAGATTGAGCAGGTTAATGGCCATTTTGGCGAGGTCTTACAACTGCGCCCCAAGGCCGCCAACAGCAAGGCCCTGACCGCTGCCATAGGCAAAAATGGCGAGCGCATTCAAACCCTGCCTCGGGGCTTTTATTTAAAAACCCAGTTTACCCGGCAGATCCTCGCCCAGCAGTTTCAGCCGTAAGGCTAGTCCTCAGGCTTGCCAGTAGGCATGCCAAAGCTTCCCTCAAGGGCGGCAATAAACAGGCATAAAAAAACCGCGGTAAGACCGCGGTTTTTTCTCGGCTAAATAAGCTGCGCTTATTGGCCTTTGATTTCAGAACGGCCTTTATAAACCGCTTTGTCACCAAGTTGTTGTTCGATGCGTAGTAGCTGGTTGTACTTAGCTACACGGTCAGAACGACATAGTGAACCAGTTTTGATCTGGCCAGCCGCAGTACCTACCGCAAGGTCGGCGATAGTCGCGTCTTCGGTTTCACCACTGCGGTGTGAAATAACCGCAGTAAAGCCAGCGTCTTTAGCCATCTTGATTGCATCAAGCGTCTCAGACAGTGAACCGATCTGGTTGAACTTGATAAGGATAGAGTTACCAATGTTCTCGTCGATACCACGCTTAAGGATCTTAGTGTTGGTTACGAATAGATCGTCGCCCACTAGCTGTACCTTGTCGCCAATCTTATCGGTTAGAATTTTCCAACCCGCCCAGTCGCTTTCGTCCAGGCCGTCTTCGATTGAAACGATAGGGTAACGTGCCGCTAGGTCGGCAAGGAAGTCGGCAAAACCAGCCGAGTCGAATACCTTGCCTTCGCCTTTAAGGTCGTATTTACCATCGTGGTAGAACTCAGAAGAGGCACAGTCTAGCGCTAGGGTTACGTCTTTGTTTAGCTCGTAACCGGCAGCAGCAACCGCTTCAGCGATCACTTCCAGGGCTTCTTCGTTTGACTTAAGGTCAGGTGCGAAACCACCTTCGTCACCTACCGCCGTGTTTAGGCCGCGTGCGCTTAGTACTTTTTTCAGGCTGTGGAAGATTTCCGCACCCATGCGTAGCGCTTCGGTGAAGCTAGGAGCGCCGACCGGCTGAACCATAAACTCTTGGATATCAACGTTGTTATCCGCGTGCTCACCACCATTGATGATGTTCATCATAGGCACAGGCATTGAATACTGACCAGATGTACCATTGATGTCGGCGATGTGTTCGAATAGCTCAACACCCTTGTCCTGAGCTGCCGCTTTAGCGTTCGCTAGCGATACGGCCAGGATGGCGTTTGCACCCAGTTTTTCTTTGTTCTCGGTGCCATCAAGCTCAAGCATGATGTTATCGATTGCACGCTGCTCAAGGGCATTTTGGCCTTTAAGGGCGGTGGCGATTTCGTTATTTACATAACCCACGGCCTTCAATACACCCTTGCCCAGGTAACGACTCTTGTCGCCATCGCGTAGCTCAAGGGCTTCACGTGTACCGGTTGAAGCACCTGAAGGTGCACAAGCACGACCCCAAGCACCACTGGCTAGGTAAACTTCGGCTTCAACAGTTGGGTTACCGCGTGAGTCCATAACTTCACGGCCAATCACTTTAACAATTTCTGACATCTCGATTGATTCCTCTTGTCCCAGGTTTAGTACTCCCTCCCCCGGGGCCTTTCTCGGCACCTCTGGGCAAGGGGTATAAAAACGAAAAAGCCGTGCATGGGCACGGCTTAATACGATCGATTACGAAGATTGCTTCTGGAAGCTGTGTGCAGCCGCCACGAAACCTTCAAATAGTGGGTGACCATCACGTGGCGTAGAGGTGAATTCCGGGTGGAATTGCGCCGCAATAAACCAAGGGTGATCTTTGTTTTCAATGATTTCCACCAGCTTTTTATCTTCGGAGAGACCGGTGAACTCAAGACCCGCTTGCTCAAGCTGCTCAACATAGTTGTTGTTCACTTCATAGCGGTGGCGGTGACGCTCAACAACTTGATCACTGCCATACACCTCACGTACCTTTGAACCTTCTTTCAGATGACACAGCTGAGCGCCAAGACGCATGGTGCCACCTAAATCCGACGCTTCGTCACGTACTTCAACATTACCGTCTTTATCAAGCCACTCGGTGATCAGACCCACTACAGGGTGCGCCGAGTTAGCATCGAACTCGGTTGAGTTCGCGCCTTCAAGACCGGCTACGTTACGCGCGTATTCAATTAGCGCCACCTGCATACCTAAACAGATACCCAGGTAAGGCACCTTATTTTCACGGGCATACTTGGCCGCCATGATCTTGCCTTCAACACCACGACCACCGAAGCCGCCAGGTACTAAGATGGCATCAAGACCTTTAAGCAGGTCAACGCCCTTGCTTTCAATGTCTTGTGAATCAACGTACTGAATGTTCACGGTAAGACGGTTTTTCAAACCGGCATGCTTCAGGGCTTCGTTAACCGACTTATAGGCATCCGGTAATTCGATGTATTTACCCACCATACCGATAGTCACTTCACCAGTGGGGTTCGACTCTTGGTAAAGTACTTGTTCCCACTCGGATAGATCCGCTTCCGGGCAATCCAGGTAGAAACGACGACAAATGATGTTGTCCAGATCCTGTGACTTAAGTAGCGCCGGGATCTTATAAATGCTGTCTACGTCTTGTAGCGAGATAACCGCTTTTTCTTCAACGTTAGTAAACAGGGCAATCTTGGCACGTTCGTTTGCTGGCAGTTTACAAGCAGAACGACACACCAGGATGTCTGGCTGAATACCGATTGAGCGCAGCTCTTTTACAGAGTGCTGAGTTGGCTTGGTTTTCACTTCACCGGCAGGGCCTAAGAATGGCACCAGCGTTAGGTGCATAAACAAGGCGCGCTCGCGGCCGATTTCGGTGCCAAGCTGACGAATGGCTTCTAGGAAAGGTTGTGACTCGATGTCACCTACGGTACCGCCGATCTCAACGATGGCGATATCATGACCTTCTGCACCTTCAACTACACGACGCTTGATGTCGTTAGTGATGTGCGGGATAACCTGAATGGTTGCACCCAGGTACTCACCACGACGCTCGCGACGAAGAACATCTTCGTATACACGGCCTTGGGTGAAGTTGTTGCGGCTGGTCATCTTGGTGCGAATGAAACGCTCATAGTGACCAAGGTCAAGGTCCGTCTCTGCACCGTCTTCGGTAACGAACACTTCACCGTGTTGAATTGGGCTCATGGTGCCCGGATCAACGTTGATATAAGGATCCAGCTTTAAGATTGTGACTTTCAAGCCACGTGCTTCTAAGATCGCTGCCAATGATGCAGCAGCAATACCTTTACCCAACGAGGAAACCACCCCGCCTGTAACGAAGATAAATTTTGTACTCATGCGAACCCTAAGATATCAGGAAATGGATTAAATTATAGAATCAAGACGGGGCGATAGTATAGCAAACCCCCCTCGGCCAATCCAGTTAAAATTCACCCTAGGAAGCGCCCTTGGAAGCCCCCTTGGGAGCACCTTTACTCCTGCCCTTTTACCGCCTGCCAGGCCGCTTCCATCTGCGCTAAATCGGCGTCTTGCAGGCACAGGCCTTGAGCCGTTAGCTGCTCCTCGACGCCATTAAAGCGACGACTAAACTTGCGGTTGGCCTGGCGCAGCAGTTGCTCCGGGTCGCGACCAAGATGACGGGCTACATTGACGGTGGCAAACAGCAGATCGCCAATTTCCTCGGCGCAGTGCTCGCTATTTGGGTCATGGTCTATGGCCTCTCGCACCTCAAGCACTTCCTCGGCGACCTTGTCCAGGGCACCATCAACACTGGGCCAGTCAAAGCCCACCGCGGCAACGCGTTTTTGAATCTTGTTGGCGGCACTGAGCGCCGGCAGATTGGCGGGAATATCATCGAGCAGATGATGCTGGCCCTTGGCCTGACGAGCCTGATGCTTACGGGTTTCCCAGTTATCCTGGACTTGGCCATCAGCAAAAATATGAGGGTGGCGCTGTTTTAGCTTGGTATTGAGCTCGGCGACCACGGCATTAAAGTCAAACAATTGTTGCTCGCTTGCCAGCTGGCTGTAGAAAATAACCTGAAACAGCAGATCCCCAAGTTCCGCCTTGAGCTCATCATAGGCGCCACGCTCTATAGTGTCGGCCACCTCATAGGCTTCTTCCAGGGTATGCGGCACTATGGTTTCAAAGGTTTGCGCCAAGTCCCAGTCACAACCGGAGTCGGGACAGCGCAACTTGGCCATGATGGCCTGTAGCTCGGCAACGGCGTTGTGGCTCATCCGCCCGCTCCCACACGAGAGGCGTCGTAGACACCCTCGATTTGCATCAGCTTGGTCAGTAAGCGGTTAGTGCTGCTTAAATCCGACACCGCAATCTTCATATTGAAAATCGCCAGCTGTTTCTCGTCCACCGTGTTCACATTCATGCTCAGCACATTGACCTTTTCATTGGCCAGCACCGAACTGATATCGCGAATCAACCCCTGACGGTCATTGGCTTCAACCTTGATAGACAAGGCAAAATCACTGCTGGTTTTTGCCGACCAGCTGACCTCGACAATGCGCTCCGGGTGGCGCTCCTGCAAGGTGGCAAATTGCTCACAGTCGCTGCGGTGCACGGCAATGCCGCGGCCCTGGGTAATATAACCACAGATAGCATCGCCGGGCACCGGCTCACAACAGCCGGCCATATGACTCATCAGAGAGCCGACGCCTTCCACCACTATGCCGTTTTTATCCGCCTTGGTATTGCGACTGGGCTGCTTAAACTTAATTTGCGGCTCGGGCTCACCCTTGTTTTGCACAAAGTTCAGCAGCTGGTTTAAGCGCACATCGGCGGCGCCTATGGCCACCAGCAGGTCATCCAGATTAGTGAAGTTAAAGCGCTTAATGGCCGGGTCGAGATCCTTGTAGGTAAGGTCCAGCTTCTGCAACTCGTTATCGAGTATGTCCTTACCGGCCTGCAGGTTTTTATCCCTGTCGAGCTGCTTAAACCAATGATGGATCTTCGCCCGCGCTCGTGATGAACGAATATAGCCAAGGGATGGGTTTAACCAGTCGCGGCTTGGGTTCGGCTCTTTCTGGGTGAGAATTTCCACCTGATCGCCGGTCTGCAACTGATAGGTAAAGGGCACAATTTTGCCAAACACCTTGGCGCCGATGCAGCGATGGCCAACGTTGGAATGAATATAGTAGGCAAAGTCCAGTGGCGTGGCGCCATAGGGCAAGTCGAAAATATCGCCGCGCGGGGTAAAGACATAGACTCTGTCTTCCACCACCTGGTTTTTCAGTTCATCGGCCAGGTCTGTGCCGTCGACCACTTCTTCTTGCCATTGCAGAATTTTTTGCAGCCAACTGATTTTTTGCTCATAACCGCTGTCGCGTCCGGACAGTGCCCCTTCTTTATACATCCAGTGCGCGGCCACACCGAGCTCCGCATCCTCGTGCATCTGCGCGGTACGAATTTGAATCTCCACGGTTTTGCCTTCAGGACCAAAGACCACGGTGTGGATGGACTGATAGCCGTTAGGTTTTGGCGTGGCGACATAATCGTCGAATTCTTTAGGCAGATGACGCCAGCTGGTGTGCACCACGCCGAGGGCGCCATAACAATCCTGAATCTTATCTACCACGATGCGCATGGCGCGAATATCGAAGAGCTGGTCGAACTCATAGTTCTTTTTGCTCATCTTTTTATAGATGCTGTAGATATGCTTAGGGCGGCCGTAAACCTCGCCCTTAATGCCCGCTTCATCAAGCTTGGTTTGCACCTGCTTAACCATGTCGCGCATATATTCTTCGCGGTCGAGGCGCTTTTCTTCTAACAGTTTGGCGATGCGTTTATAGGTTTGCGGATGCAAATAACGAAACGCGAGATCTTCGAGCTCCCATTTCAATTGGCCTATACCCAAACGATTGGCCAAGGGGGCGAAAATATTGCTGGTTTCCTTGGCGGCAATGACCCGCTCTTCTTCGTCGGCGTTTTTCACCTCGCGCAAATAACACACCTGCTGCGCCAGCTTAATGACCACGGCACGCACGTCTTCGACCATGGCCAGTAACATGCGGCGGATCTTATCCACCTGCACCTGGCCGTTAGAGGCATGAGCCAGGGTGCTGATGGTGGCCATTTGCTCCACCCCGGTCAGCAACAGGCCAACGTCTTTATTGAAGTCTTCACTGACGTCACTAATCGCGATTTTTTCAGCAAGGAAATACGGTGTCAGGTAGGCGGTGGCCAGGGAGGTCGCATCAAGATTCAGTTGCGCCAGAATTTCCACCATTTCCAGCGCCAAGCGGTCGCTGTCGGCATTGCGAAGCTCGCCGCAATAATCGGTAGCGGCTTTCACCAACTGGTACTTCTCGTCACTTAACCCCAGCTGCTTTAAAGCGCTGTCGAAGTTTTCGATATCGGTGCGATGCGACTGTCTAGTTGCCACCATGGCGGACTCTACCCCCTTGTAAATAATGCCATTGTTTCGATATGACCGGTGTGCGGGAACATGTTCATAATGCCCAGCTTATTAAGTGTAAAACCGGCTGCAAGTATCGTTTTGCTGTCTCTCGCCAGAGTAACGGGATCGCAAGACACGTACAAGACGCGTTTGAACTGTTTGAGCGGTAATTGCGCAAGTATGGCCTCGGCGCCCATGCGCGACGGATCAAGCAGCAACACATCGAGGTTTTTATCAAACCAGCTCGCCTGCGCCAAGGGCTCGGTTAAATCGAAACAATGGAATTGGCAATTATCCAGCGCGTTAGCCTGGGCATTTAACTGAGCATAGTCCACAGCCGAGGCAACGCCCTCAACACCGACCACTCTTTTTGCCTGTTGTGCTGCCAATAAGGAGAAGTTACCCACCCCACAAAACAGATCCAGCACCTGCTCATCGGCGCCTAAGTTCAGCCACTGCATGGCCTGCGTCAGCATCTGCTCGTTCACCTCGGCATTCACCTGAATAAAGTTATCCAGGCCAAACTGCAAGGACAAGTCACCCTGCTTAATCTGGTAGCTGGCCGCCGGTAAGCGCTGCTCGGCGCTGTGCTGCCACACCAGGGACCAGTCATGCTCCTTGGCGGCATCAGCCACCAATTGCTGCACCTTATCGGCAATGGCCTTGGTGTGACGTATAACTAGGTAATGCTTTTCATCTGTGGCCACCAGTTGCAAATGGGACAAGGAGCGCAGCGCCGGATGCTGATTTATCTGGGCGCGAAAGAAGGCAAAAACCTCGGCAAAGCCCTGCTCCAACACCGGGCAGTGTTCAATGTTAACTATCTGCTTGGAGCCTTGCTGACGAAAGCCCACCTGCAGACCGCGATTCTTATCATGGAAGATGCTGATACGGGCGCTGCGACGATAATGCCAGGGCTGACTTTCTATCGACCGCTGCCAGGGTAATTCGCTTTGACCGGTAAATTTGGCAAACAAGGCGCCCACCGCCTGCTGTTTGGCATCCAGCTGGGCCTGCAACTCCAAGTGCTGCAAGTTACAGCCGCCACATTGCTGATAATGCTGGCATGGGGGTGTCACTCGCGCCGCACTGGGTTCGAGTACCTTAATGCATTGTGCCTCGGCGTAACTCTTCTTATCGGCGCTGATGCGGGCAAGCACACGCTCACCTGTTAAGCTGCCGTTAACAAAAACCACCTTGCCGTTACTTTTTGCTACACCACGACCATGGTGATCCATGCTCTGGATGCTTAGCTCTTGCGTTTGATTTTTAACTTGTTTTTTACTTGGCTTAAAAAAGTTCGCCATGCCCCGCCCTAATTTACATTGCTAAAGATCGGTGTAAGCTATAACCTAAACTTAACACAGTCTCATTTATTTGTTTGCTTATGAACCGACTAGGCCTTCGGGATTCAGTCCTGATCCTGACCTTGGTGCCTACCGTGGTGATTGGTCTATTGCTCGGCGGTTATTTTACTATAAATCGCTACCTAGAGTTGGATGAATTTCTCATTGAGCAAGGCAGCACCATTATCGAGCCATTAAGTATTGCCATTGAGCAACCCTTAGTTAAAAACGACAAAGCCGCCTTAGAACGTATTGCCCGACACATTCACAATATGCACTCGCCGCTGATCAAGTCGGTGGCCATTTTTGATGCCAGCGATTCTTTGGTGGTGACCAGCAATCTGCATCGAAATTTTGAGCGCCTGACCAATATTCCTCCCGAGGTGCATCAAAGCCTGAACAAGGCCATTCGCGACGATCAGTATTTAATTTTCTATCGCGGCGTACTCGATCCCAATGCCCCAAGCCATCTGCCATTTCAAACCGCCGGCACTGTGATGGTGCAATTTAACCGCCAGGCCGCGGTGATTGAGCAACAAAAAGCAATTTTGATCAGCGCCGCGGTGATCCTGTTGGCCATCGGCTTTGCCGTGGCGATCTCCATTCGCCTCAGCCGCATGATCACCCAGCCCCTGTCGCGTCTGGTGCGCGCCACCGGTGAGGTCGCCCGCGGCGAAGAGCCGCAAAACATTACCCAGGCCATGCAGGGGGAGCTGGAGCAATTGCGTTTAGGCTTGGTAAGTATCACCGAATACATGGCCGATGAAAAAGACGAGATGCAGCGTCATATCGACCAGGCCACCGCCGACTACCAGGAAACCCTGGAGCAGTACGAGACTCAGAATATTCAGCTGAATATCGCCAAGCGCGAGGCCCTGGCCGCCAACAAGGTGAAGTCGGACTTCCTGGCAAAGATGAGTCACGAGCTGCGTACCCCGCTCAATGGCGTCATCGGCTTTGCCCGCCAGCTTTATAAAACGCCGCTTAATAAGAGCCAAAAAGATTACCTGGATACCATAGAGGCCTCGGCCAACAGCCTGCTTAGCATCATCAGCGATATTCTCGACTTTTCCAAACTTGAAGCCGGCGCCATGGAGCTCGAAAGTATTCAGTTCCAATTGCGCGACGCGGTGAACGAGGTGCTGACCCTGCTCGCCCCCGGCGCCCATGAAAAGAACCTGGAACTGTCGATTCATGTAAACCCCAATGTGCCCGAGCAACTGCTTGGCGATCCGACCCGTTTTCGTCAGATCCTCACTAACCTGGTGAGTAACGCCATTAAGTTTACCGAGCAGGGTGAGATCAATATCGATATCAGCAGTCGTTTGCTGGCCGATGAGCGCACCTCCTTGTTGATCTCGGTAAAAGACACAGGCGTTGGCATCGCCATGGATAAGCAAGACACCTTGTTTACCCCCTTTGGCCAGGCCGACTCCAGCATTACCCGTAAGTTTGGTGGCACCGGCCTGGGGCTTATTATCACCAAGCATCTGGTCGAGGCCATGGGCGGACGCATCACCTTGAACAGCGCGCCGGGTAAGGGCACCTGCTTTACCTTCAACGCGGTGTTTAAACTGCCGGATCACCACTTCCAAAGCGAGCTGCCCTGTAGCTCCTTGGCCAATAAACGAGTGCTGTATTTCGAGCAAAACGAGCACAGCTATATGGCCACCACCAGCATTTTGCATGCCTGGGGTGTGCATGTGAGCGGCTGCCGCAGCCTGGAAGAGCTCGAGCAGGTACTCACCGGCTCCTTCACATTCGATATCTGTGTGCTTGGGGATGCCGGTGGCGTCGAGTCCATGGCGCTGATGAAACAGCTGATCACCCTGGTGCGCCCACACAGCGACTATATCTATTTGCTGCTCAATACGGTGTCGCACAATATGCGCGAGGCCCTGGTTGGCAGCGGAGCCGACGGCTGTCTCAGCAAACCCATTAATCATCGCAAGTTCTGTGAAATGCTGGCGGCGCCTTATCGCCTCGACCACCCCACCATTCACACCCAGGACCGCAAGGCCAACCGCTTGCCGTTAAAAGCCCTGGTGGTGGACGACAACGACGCCAATCTGAAACTGATCTGCGCCCTGCTTGAAGAGCAGGTAGAAGAGCTGGACACCGCCCACAATGGTGCCCAGGCGGTGGAGGTCTGTAAGAGCCATAAATACGATATGATCTTTATGGACATTCAGATGCCGATCATGGATGGCATTACCGCCTGTAAACTGATTTGCGAGTCTTCCTTGAATGAGGACACCCCGATCATCGCCGTGACCGCCCACGCATTAACTGGCGAGAAGGAGCAGCTTAAGGAAGTCGGCTTTGCCAGCTACCTCACCAAGCCTTTGGACGAAGACATGCTCTGCGAGGTGCTGATGGAGCACGGCGCCGACCATAAGCGCCTGCGTGAGCGCCATGGTAATAAAAGCGCCCTAAGCACACCGCCCTTTACCAGCAATGGCCTGAACTGGGAGCTCGCCCTGCAGCGCGCCGGCGGCAAGGAAGACCTGGCTCACGAGATGCTGAACATGCTGTTGCTGAGCATTCCCGAGACCGCCAGCCTGATAGAAGACGCCATCGCCGCCAAGGATCATCAGCGCCTGCTGTCTATTATTCACAAGTTCCACGGCGCCTGTTGTTATACCGGAGTGCCGAAGCTGAAGAAGCTCGCCGAGCTGATTGAAACGGCCATGAAGGAGCAGGCCAGCATCAATGATATCGAGCCCGAGTTGCTGGAGTTGCTCGATGAGCTTAGGAATTTGATGACGGATGCGGGGTTGGAGAAGAACAACTCCTTGTGACGGATGGTGTGATTACCATCACACCCAAGGGGCTGGCCCCTTGGAACCCCTTTTTTTGGCGGAGTTGCGGGTTTCCCTGTTAGTTTGCGCTAAGCATTGAGATCTTGTCGCGGTGGCGACGACACCTTAGGGGTGGTTTACGCCAACCACCCCTAAGAACCCCAAGGCGCCCCAACATTGCATTGTTTCCTCACCCCGCTACGAGAAATGAACGTAACCAACATGCACAGGCCTTCCCTGTCCTGAGCATGTTTTCGCCAGCGTCGTGCTGGCGATTACTCTTCTCGTATCGCGCTTCGGATGCAATGTAAGGGGATTAAGCTGATACACCTGTGTTCGAATTAAGGCTATCGCAATCTGTTAGACAGCTAAGAGCGAAATATAGTCTTTCCACCGAAATTACTGTTTATACATCCATCATCGATGAGTTTCTCCCATAGTCAGGAAAACGACCCAATCGGTCGTTTTTGTCGTGTCCAGGTTTATAGCAATGTAGCCTAACTTCAATGCTGGTAAGTACTTCCTAAATTTGCTATCAATGGTCTTAGGACAAAAACGAGACAGATTGCGGCAGAAAAACGACCCAATCGCTCGATATTAAATTGTTGAACTAACCTAATTAACAGGATTGGGATGAGATAGGCTGTGCGGTTTAAAAAAAGTTGCTTATAGGCCCTGGAAGCGCTGTAATAGAAACATAAAAAACATGACTGAGCGATGCAGGGAAGCACAAAAGAAGGTAAAGGATTGAGCAAACCAAGTCATTGCCCCTCATGCTTCAAAAAGCAAATTCCCATAGCATAAACTACACCAAGCTAGGTGCAGGTAGCGCCTCAGTTCAACAAGGGATTATGTGACACGAACAACGTGTCCCATAAATACTAAAATGTTAGCTCTACAAGGATAGATTTGTGAATAATAAACAACTTGAAATATGCAAGTTGATCAAGCTACTCGGCCTATATGCCGAAATGAGACTTGGCGAATCTGGTGGAGAAAACCTTAAACGAGCTTCCAAATTTAAAAGTGAAGAGGCTCTTGGTACTACAGCAGGAGTGATTGGAAGCTCAGAAAACTATGCGGACAATGTTATTTTGGGCGCAAGTCGAGGACATGGATTCGCAGCAGAAAAAGCCAACCATCTATATGATGTTTTTACTGGTAAAGATGCCAAAATTGTGGGAGGAGATAATGCTAAAAATGGAGCTGATAGATTAGTTGATGGCGTAAAGATTCAAACCAAATATTGTAATTCTGGATCAAAGTGTATCAGTGAATGTTTTGAAGAGGGAACTTTTCGTTATCTGAACAATGATGGTACCCCTATGCAGATCGAAGTTCCTTCTGATAAATATGATTCTGCAGTACAAGCTATGGAAAACAGAATTAAAAAAGGTCAGGTTCCAGGCGTAACAGATCCAGAGTTGGCTAAAGATATTGTCAAAAAGGGTACTTTCACCTATGAACAAGTGCGTAATATTGCAAAATTTGGCACCATCGAAAGTCTAACCTATGACGCTGTTAACGGGATCAAATTAGCTGGAACGGCTATGGGTATTTCTGCCGCCGTTTCTTTTGCTGTCAGTTTGTGGAACGGGGAAGACTGGGAGAAAGCTCTGGAATCTTCTTGTTTTGTTGGATTAAAAGTCGGTGGTGTTGCTTGGGTTAGCAGTATTATTACTGCTCAACTTGGTCGAACAGGAATTGAGCAAGGGTTGCGAGGTGCTACGGATTGGGTCGTTCAACAAATGGGGCCAAAAGCTGCCGCTTGGATAGCGAATGGTCTGCGTTCGGGCAATGCAATATATGGAGCCGCAGCAATGAACCATGTCAGCAAGCTTCTGCGCGGAAATATTGTTACGGGTGTCGTCACAACTTTAGTTATTTCGTCTGTCGATTTTGTTCGCATGTTCCAAGGCCGCTGTTCTGGGGCGCAACTATTTAAGAATGTTGCATCTACCGCTTCAGGTGTAGCGGGAGGTACAGGAGGGTGGATGGCTGGGGCTGCTGGAGGGGCAGCTCTAGGTTCAGCTATACCTGTAATAGGTACTGCGGCAGGAGGCATTATTGGTGGTTTATTAGGGGCTTTTGCAGGAGGGACTGCTGCTAATGCTGCTGCATCAGCTATTCTTGATGAGTTTATTGAGGACGATGCGAAGGAGATGCTAGGAATAGTTGAAGAAGTTTTTGGAAAACTCGCGTTTGATTACCTATTAAATGAAGAGGAAGCGGAAACGGTTATTCGTGAGTTTAAATCAAACAATGTACCCGACTTCCTGCGCGATATGTATGCCTCAAGTGATCGCAAGGGATTTGCGCGAAATGAATTTGAGCCAGTGATAAGAGATATAGCTAAAAATAGGAAAGTTATATCATTGCCAACTGATAAGCAGTTAATACAAAAAGCTGGTGAGGTTATCGAAGAGCTTGCTGCAGCGTAGCATTCGAAGTGTGAAAAGCTAACAAACAGTTCAAGAGGGATTCAGCACGCGTGGCATTTTTGGTATTCGTTGATTTCGGCGTTGAAGTGCCATGCAATAACTTCGGTATTGCGTGCTTCACCCCTTAACTGGGCGTTACCAATCTCCGTTTTTAGCACTTATCAGCCCATCAGCAAACTCTGAAGTAACAGGTATGGCCCCCGTGCATTTGCGCCGAGCATGGCTAAGGGGGTAGTACAACTTGACCTTGGCTGAAAGCGGATAAAAGAGAGTGAATAGTTTCACTCTCGCCGCTTGAAGGCGACGAACTCTGTGAGGAGGGGGACGGTCAAGTTAGGCGAATCGAAACAGGACGTTGAGTTTCGCCGGGTGCGTTAGCCACTTGGGCAGGCGCAGGCAACAAGCAAATGCTGGGGTGTCCTAGGAGTTCTTAGGGGCGACGAGTGACCGAAGCACCGCTTCGCAGCGCGAGGAGGTGGAGGCATGGATGCCGACAGGAACCCTCCTTCAGGGACGAATTATTAGCGCTGAACTTAGCATTTCCTCTAAGTCGAGGTCGGCGACCCGACACGATCTCAACAAAAACAAAAAAGCCGGCGATAACCACCGGCTTTCCAAAGAAAGTCTCTCAATATCAAAACTGCCGTCAGCAGTCTGACTCCAAGACCCTAAGCGCGAGCCTCGATCATCAAACGTTTCATATCACGTACGGCCTTTTCCATGCCATCGATGGCGGCACGGGCGATGATCGCATGGCCAATATTAAGCTCGTAAATCTCAGGCATGGCTGCGATAGGCTTTACATTGTGATAGTGCAAGCCGTGACCGGCGTTAACCACTAGGCCTTGGGCGTGGGCGTATTGCACGCCAGCGCGGATGCTCTCAAGCTCTGCCGCTTGCTCGGCGTCGTTTTCGGCATCGGCATAGGCGCCGGTGTGAATTTCGATATAGGGCGCGCCGGCTTTGACGCTGGCATCGATTTGCGCTTTATCGGCATCGATAAAGAGGCTCACCTTAATGCCGGCGTCGCTTAAACGTTTTACTGCATCCGCCACCTTGTCGTACTGCCCGACTACATCCAGGCCGCCTTCTGTGGTCAGCTCTTCACGCTTTTCCGGCACCAGGCAGACAAAGGCCGGTTTTACTTCCAGGGCAATGGCGAGCATTTCTTCGGTGACCGCCATTTCCAGGTTCATGCGTGTTTGAATCGTGTCTTTCATCACATAGACGTCACGGTCTTGGATATGACGTCTGTCTTCACGCAGGTGAATGGTGATCCCGTCGGCACCGGCATGCTCGGCAACCGCAGCGGCATGGGCCGGATCCGGATAAGTGGTGCCTCGGGCCTGACGTAAAGTGGCGATGTGGTCAACGTTAACGCCTAGTAGAATCTCTTTCATGCTGCCTTACCTTGATTTAAATAGTTCTCTGCTTTTTAGTGGTTTGTTGCCAAGCAAGGGTTTGAGTATATAGCGACAAAAATGCTTCGCCGCCCTTTGTACTTGCGGCTCACAAAAATCATAACGGGCAAACGCGAGAATATGCGCACCGCTAAAACCGTAACCCTGCACCGGCTGTGCCTGGCGTACCCAACCCTGCTCGGGATAGTAATCGTATTGTCCTTTGGCATCAATGGCATCGCCCTGATAGTCGCTGTCAAAGTTAACGCCATAACCCAGGCTCTCCAACAGCTGCAACTCATAACAGCGTAAACTGGCACCCAGATCTTTAGCTCCTGCAAGTTCCTGCAAGTGCTTGGAATAGAGAGAGTATATCTGCTCCAGAGGCTCATTGATGGGGACGATGCGCGCCGCCAATTCATTCATATAGAAGCCACAATAGAGCTTGTCGCCGCGCAGTGGCTCCAAGGCGGTATCGAGTTCAAAGTGTTGCAGGTATTTGAGCTCGCCATTGCCTTGATAGCGAATAAGGAGCGCTTGGAAGGGTTGTAACTGGGCTTTGTGCTTGATCGCCTGCTTGCCGCTTAGGCGCGCTATCATGCGCATCAGGCCGCGATTTTCGACCACAAAATCGACTAGCCATTGCGAGTCGCTAATGGCCCGTCGATGCAGTAAAAAGGCGCGCTCAAAGCCCGCGTTCATGGGCTTAGTCTTCGCCGTAACCTAGGCTACGCAGGGCACGTTCGTCGTCCGCCCAACCCGATTTAACCTTGACCCACAGCTCAAGGAACACCTTGTTATCGAGCATGTCTTCGAGATCGCGACGGGCTTCACGGCCAATGGTTTTCAGCTTTTCACCCTTGTTACCTATGACCATGCGCTTTTGCGTTTCACGCTCAACCAGGATCAGGGCGTTAATCTGCCATACGCCGTTGTCTTGCCATTTAAACTGTTCGATTTCCACGGTCACAGAATAAGGCAACTCGTCACCCATAAAGCGCATGAGCTTTTCACGCACGATCTCCGCGGCCATAAAGCGCATAGAGCGATCGGTAACATAGTCTTCTGGGAAGTAGAAGTCGCCCTCGGGCAAGCACTTGCGCACCTCTTGTTTGACTAAGTCCAGATTGCGATTGTTCTTTGCAGAAACCGGAATAATGCCGACAAAGTTGCCTTTTTCACTGAGCCAAAGCATATGCTTGGGGATCAGATCCTTGTCTTTCACCTGGTCGGTTTTATTCATCACCAAGAGCACAGGCGTTTTACCGGCACAGACCTTGTTCAACACCATTTCGTCGTCGTTAGTCCAGTGCGTCCCTTCAACCACAAAGATGATCAGCTCAACATCGCCGATGGAGCTTGAGGCGGCACGGTTCATTAAACGGTTAATGGCACGCTTTTCTTCCACATGCAGGCCTGGGGTGTCCACATACACGGTTTGGTAATTGTCTTCGGTATGAATACCCATGATGCGGTGGCGCGTGGTTTGCGGCTTACGCGAGGTAATGCTGACCTTTTGCTCGATAATTTTATTAAGCAGGGTCGATTTACCTACGTTAGGGCGACCTACAATGGCCACCATGCCACAATGTGGCGAAGTGTGCGTATCAGCTGTCATTCTTTAACATCTTTAAGGCTTTTTCTGCGGCTTTTTGCTCGGCCTTACGACGCGAACTGCCCACAGAGATAATACTTTCCATCCCTTCCACGATACATTCAACCGTGAACGTCTGGTTGTGCGCCTGACCCTTGGTGTCGATCACCGTATAACCCGGTAAAGGTAATTTACGGGCCTGTAAAAACTCTTGTAGCAGAGTTTTAGGGTCTTTTTGATTCATCCCCGGGGAGATAGAGTCCAGGCGCGAGGCATACCACTGCAGTACCAGTTGGCTGCAGGTATCGATATCCGAGTCCAGGAATACGGCGCCAATAATGGCTTCCACCGCATCGGCCAGGGTCGACTCACGGCGATAACCGCCGCTTTTAAGTTCACCCGGACCCAGGCGCAGGTACTCGCCCAGGTTAAACTCAACGCCAAACTCGGCCAGGGTCTGACCGCGCACTAGGGTTGAGCGCATGCGGCTCAAATCGCCTTCACGGGCCTTGGGAAACTTATGATACAAGGCGTTGGCGATGACAAAGCTTAAAATCGAGTCACCAAGAAACTCCAGGCGCTCGTTGTGCTGGCCCTTATGGCTACGATGAGTCAGGGCTTGCTCAAGCAAGCCCTGGTCAGTAAAGCTATATCCTATCTTGTTGTACAGTTCTGTTACGTTTTTCTTCATTGTTACTGAATATTACCTAGGCGTTCAAAGCGAACACCGGTTGGAACCCAACTTGGTAAGAAGTCGGCGGGTGTGTTTTCAAATTCAAAACTCATCCAAATAAATACCGCTTTACCTACCAGGTTAGGCTCTGGAACGAATCCCCAAGCACGGCCATCTTCACTATTGTCGCGGTTGTCGCCCATCATAAAATAATGACCTTCTGGGACAATCCATTCGTCAATCTTGGTGCCTTGTTGTTGATAGTACTTACTCTTAAACTCGGGCAGTCTTGGGTTTATTAAAATATCGTGCTTCAGGCCATCGAGGTCTTCTTCAAGACGCACAAGTTGTTGGCCCGATTGCATAAACTGGTCTCTGTTAATTATGTCTAGTGCAATTTTGTTGTATTCGCCACATAGCAAACTACCCTGCTCACTCTGACCCGGCTCACAGTTCGGCTTGATGTACAGCTGCTTATTGCGATAAACAATGGTGTCACCGGGTAGACCGATAACACGTTTAATAAAATCCAGCTCCGGCTTTGGCGGGAACTTAAATACGGCGATGTCGCCACGCTCCGGTTTGCCCGTAGCCACCAGCTCAGAGCGCCATACCGGGTCCTTAATACCATAAGAGTATTTTTGTACCAGGATAAAATCGCCCACCAACAAGGTTGGCATCATGGAGCCCGATGGGATCTGAAACGGTTCAAACAAAAATGAACGAAACACGGTAATGATGGCTATCATGGGGAAAATCGACTTGGCATGCTCGGTGATAACCGGCACCGGGGCGATTTTCTCTTTCACTTCCTCGTCCAGTGGCTGACCCGTTGCTCCCTCGGCAAGGGCTATGCGCTCCTTGCGTTTGGGCGCATAAACCAGGTGATCAACTAACCAAATCAGGCCCGAGCCCAGAGTTAGTAGCACTAAAAATATGGAAAAGTATCCAGCCATCAATGGTGTCCTTTATTGTTCTTATTTGCCTACTTTCAAAATTGCCAAGAAGGCATCTTGAGGAACTTCAACGTTACCCAGTTGCTTCATACGCTTCTTACCTTCTTTCTGCTTTTGCAGCAGCTTTTTCTTACGGCTCACGTCACCACCATAACACTTGGCGATTACGTTTTTACGAAGCTGTTTAACCGTTGAACGGGCGATAACATGGTTGCCGATAGCCGCCTGAATGGCGATATCGAACATCTGGCGTGGAATAAGCTCACGCAGGGCTTCCGCCAATTCACGGCCTCGGCCTTGCGCATTGTCGCGGTGACAAATAATGGCCAGGGCATCGACGCGGTCGCCATTGATCAGGATATCCACGCGCACCATGTCGGCAGTGCGGAATTCTTTAAAGTTGTAATCCAGTGATGCAAAACCACGGCTGGTTGACTTCAGCTTATCGAAGAAGTCCATCACCACTTCACCCATTGGCAACTCGTAAGTCACCGCTACCTGGTTGCCGTGGTAAGTCATCTTGGTTTGTACACCACGCTTTTCGATACAAAGCGTGATTACGTTACCCAGGTACTCTTGTGGTACCAGGATGTTAGCTTCTACGATAGGCTCGCGGATTTCAAGAATGTCGTTTACCGGCGGCAACTCTGACGGGTTATCGATTTGAATCGTGCCATCTTTGGTTTCCACCTCATACACTACGGTCGGTGCCGTGGTGATAAGATCGATGTCGTATTCACGCTCCAGACGCTCCTGGATGATCTCCATGTGCAGCATACCTAAGAAGCCACAGCGGAAACCAAAGCCCAGGGCCGTTGAGTTTTCCGGCTCGAAGAACAATGACGCATCGTTCAGGCTCAGCTTATCAAGAGCATCACGGAATGATTCGTACTCGTCCGATGAAATCGGGAACATACCGGCATAAACCTGCGGCTTAACGCGCTGGAAGCCCGGTAGACGCTCTTGTGCAGAATTACGTGCCAGAGTAATGGTGTCACCCACAGGCGCACCGTGGATCTCTTTAATACCGGCGATAATAAAGCCTACTTCGCCCGTTTTCAGCGCACCCGTGTTGGTCTGCTTCGGAGTAAAGATACCTACTTTATCGGCAATATGAACCTGCTCGTTCGACATGATCTTGATCTTGTCGCCTGATTTAAGCTCGCCCTGCATAATGCGCACAAGGGATACAACGCCCTGATACGGGTCGAACCAGGAGTCGATGATCAATGCCTTAAGCGGGCCATCGGTGTCGCCTTGCGGTGGCGGAATATCACGGACGATGCGCTCTAATACCTCGTCGATACCCACACCGGTTTTGGCGCTACACTGCACCGCGTCGGTGGCATCGATGCCAACAATGTCTTCAATTTCTTCGGCCACGCGCAGCGGATCGGCCTGCGGCAGGTCAATCTTGTTTAAGATTGGCACCACTTCCAGGTCCATTTCGATGGCGGTATAACAGTTAGCCAGGGTTTGTGCTTCTACGCCCTGACCGGCATCAACAACCAAGAGCGCCCCTTCACAGGCTGCCAATGAACGCGATACTTCGTATGAGAAGTCAACGTGTCCGGGGGTGTCGATAAAGTTTAACTGGTAGGTTTCACCGTCTTTGGCGGTGTAGTTTAGGGTTACACTCTGCGCCTTGATGGTGATACCGCGTTCACGCTCAAGCTCCATTGAGTCCAATACTTGCTGCTGCATTTCGCGGTCGGTCAACCCGCCACACACTTGGATCAAACGATCGGACAGGGTCGATTTACCATGGTCAATATGGGCGATAATCGAAAAGTTACGGATATGCTTCATAAATTGGATTCTGACTTCTTAAAACTGAGCTCGGGTAAACAAAGGCCCAATTTTACCTGTTATTGACGCTAATCACCATCTCTTTGCGAAACTGGTAAGCTCAGAGGGTAAATTTTTAACACTTTAACATCATGCACAACGCGCTTAAGCCTATGTTTTGCAAAAACAAAACCTAAAACCCCAGCGGCAAACGCGACGCCTATCTGCAGCCCTTCCCCTACACCTAAAACGGTCTGTGCCAGCACCGCCGTCACCAAGGCGAATAACAGCGGCCAGATATAAACAACAAAGGAACTCATCACTATGTGCGAGTCGTCGAGGGCCAGTTTCACCTTTTGGCCGACGCTGACGGGCTCACAAAACTGATAGGGAAAACGCTTTTTGTCTGTGCCGAACAGCTTGGCGAACACTTGCGAGCCGCACTTGCCATTACAACCGGCACAAGCCGGCTTCGGCTCGGCTTGTAAAAACGCGGTGTCGCCCTTGACGGCGACCACGGTAAGAACTTGTTCAATCATGGGCTTAACTACAGGGGTCGCTGTACCGACTCGGCAATATTTTTTGCCGTAGCGACGGGGATATTACCGATCACCGAGACATCAAAGGCGCCGGCATTATGGATATAAATGGTGGTGGCTCCCGAGGTCAAAGAACCGCTCGGACGCTGACCGGCCAGGGGACGCTGCACAAACACCGAGACCTCAACCAGGCCATCGGAATACAAATAATAATCTGCCAGCTCGTTATTTAAATTGAGTTTATGACGGTCGGACTTAAGCAGTTCAAAGCCCTGAGGTAACCAGCCGATTTGCCAGCTGCCCTGGTTGCTCGGCTCCTCATCACGAGGTAAAGGCGCCGGGAATTCACGACGGCTGATCTCAAGTAACTCCGGCGCTGGGGTTTCCGAAACATTGATATGACTGAGCTGCAATTGCTCTAAGAATTCGCCCTGATTATTTACATAGGCGGATTTGAGCAGTAAGGAGGTTTCGGTATCAAGCCAGACCCAGTAGCTGTATTTGTCCTGGTCTTTGGCTTCGATGCGCAGCAGTTGCGCCGGACGACCGGCTATGCGGCCCTTGTTGCCAAGCACAAAGTTATAGTTTTGTGCCAATTGTTCCACATCGCCAAACAGCACTTCCGGAATAGGTCCGCTGATCGCCGAGGTTTTAACCGAGTAAGGCTGAGCTTGGGGCTCGTAATAGGTAACGCGATCGTCAACGCGCACCATTTCCAGGCCGGCGCCATTGAGCAGGGACAGTAATTCCAGCTCCTGACCCTCATGAATACCGTGACTCCAACGGTAGGGTTCCATGGCGCGGTCTTTCACCACCACAAATGAGGCGACGAAGTTGCGCTGCTTGACCGCAGTGGCCATATTGTCCAGCCACTGCTTGGCGGTCATTTCCGACATCGCCTGCGCCGGTAACAGCCACAGGCTCAATAGCACAACATAAAGGTACTTCATTTAACTATTATTGTTCCTGTTGATCTTGCTCATCTTTATTGTTTACCGTGTTCGCTAGGTGCGCGGCTTCACGAGTTTGACGCTGATGCTCCAACACCAGAGCACCAATGCGCTGCTGTTGCAATTCGCGTAAACCACGCTCGGCGCTTTCCAAAGCCGGCTCCGAAGAATAACTCACCGGAGAGGCAGCGCCAATAAATGGGTTTGACTGCAAAGGCGGTAGTTCATCGGCACCATTGCCCGTAGCACCATATTGTTGCACACCCAGTACCGCAACCACTGCCACACTTGCGGCAATGGCCGTTTGCGTAATGCCTCGCCACCAGGTACCGCGGATGACGTTATCCTGCTGTGGCACCTCATCGCGAGATATGGACTGCTGATCAAACTGCGCATGAACCGGTTCTTGTTCAAGTTGTTGGGCTACCTGCGCGGCTATATCTAACTGAATGCTAGGTGCTGTTTCGGAGCGCATCACATTGCCAATCAGGCTGTAACGAGCCAATGTATCTGTATCTACATCAGCAACGTCAAGCGTATCGACACTGGCTTCATTATCCACCAAGGCAGAAATAAAGGCTTTGTCCTGCTCACTACACTTTGCTTTAGTCATAATTACGACTCACCTATTAACGGAGTTAACTTATTGTCTATCGCTTCACGGGCACGGAATATACGTGAACGCACCGTGCCAACTGGGCAGTCCATCACCGCGGCGATTTCCTCATAGCTCATCCCTTCAAGTTCTCGTAAAGTGATGGCTGTTTTCAAATCTTCAGGTAGCTTATCAATGGTGGCAAAAATGACGTCTCTGACCTCGTCACTTAACAGCAAATTTTCTGGGCTGGCATTACTACGCAGTGAATCTGCACCTTCATAAAACTCAGCATCCTCAGCATCGACATCATTAGCCGGCGGCCTACGCCCTTGTGCAACTAGGTAATTCTTTGCACAGTTAACGGCAATACGATACAGCCATGTATAGAACGCACTGTCGCCCCTAAAATTAGGCAGCGCCCTATACGCCTTAATAAAGGCCTCTTGAGCTACATCTGCAATGTCACCTTGATTGGCAACATAACGCGATATCAATCCTGCTACTTTGTTCTGATATTTGGCGACCAACAGGTTATAAGCATTTTTATCTCCCTGTTGAACCTTTCTTACCAGCGCTAAATCCAAATCCTGCTCGCTCATTCGAGCCGGTACTCCTCTGCGTTATTTTGCTTTTCGTATTGTATCCAAGCTACCAAATACACTCAGTCTGACTGGGTCGAAATGAAAAAGTTCGCAAATACTGCATTTTTTTTCTGTTCTTAGTTAACTTCAGTCGTGCCCAGGCGGCAAATATGATACATATAGAGGCAACATAATAGGTAATATAAACCTCGGCTCAACACTATAACATGAACCCGAATAAACAACATCACAGCGACGTTGCTATCATCGGCAGCGGTGCCGCTGGTCTGTCTTTGGCGCTCTCCCTCGCCAACCATTGCCAAGTAACCGTAATCAGTAAGGGCGCCCTAAACGAGGGCTCTACCCTGTACGCCCAAGGCGGTATTGCCGCGGTATTCGATAAGAAAAACGACAGCATCGAATCCCATGTTGAAGACACCCTCACCGCCGGCGACGGCCTGTGCTCCCGTGAAGCGGTACACTACACCGCCTCCAATGCCAAAACCTGCATGCGCTGGTTGATTGACCAGGGTGTGCCCTTCGATATGGAAACCGATGACAAGGGTCATGAGCGCTATCACCTTACCCGTGAAGGCGGCCACAGCCATCGCCGCATTTTGCATGCCGCCGATGCCACCGGCCGCGCGGTGCAAACCACTTTGATTGAGCGGGTGTTGGCCCATCCCAATATTACCTTGCTGGAAAACTACAACGCCATCGACCTGATCACCGATGCCAAACTCGGCAACAAGGGCAGGCATTGTCATGGCCTATACGTATTCAACCGCGCCAAGGAGCGGGTGGAAATCATCAGCGCTCGTTTTGTGGCGTTGGCTACCGGCGGCGCCAGCAAGGTCTATTTGTATACCTCCAACCCGGATGTGGCCAGTGGCGATGGCATTGCCATGGCGTGGCGCGCCGGTTGTCGCGTTGCCAATATGGAGTTTAACCAGTTCCATCCCACCAGCCTGTATCATCCCAAGTTGCAGAACTTTTTGATCACCGAAGCGATGCGTGGTGAGGGCGCCTATTTACTGCGCCCGGACGGCACTCGCTTTATGCCGGAGTTTGATGAACGCGCGGAGCTGGCGCCGCGTGACGTGGTGGCCCGGGCCATCGACTTTGAAATGAAACGTCTGGGTGCCAATTGCGTCTATCTGGACATTTCCCATCGGGATAAAGAATTTATTATCGAGCACTTCCCCACCATTTATGCCAAGTGTTTAAGTGTGGGTATCGATATTACCAAGGAGCCCATTCCCGTGGTGCCGGCGGCCCATTACACCTGCGGCGGGGTGATGACCGACTTTAATGGCAAAACCGATCTGGATAACCTCTACGCCATCGGCGAAGTGGCCTACACGGGTCTACACGGTGCCAATCGCATGGCCAGTAATTCCCTGCTGGAGTGTATCGTTTTTGCCCACGCCGCGGCCAAGGACATAGTGGCCAAGCTGGATTTACCGCATCAGGCCGCCGCCTTGCCGGAGTGGGACGATAGCCGCGTCACCGACTCGGACGAGGAAGTCGTGATCACCCACAACTGGCATGAGTTGCGTCTCTTTATGTGGGATTATGTCGGCATAGTGCGCTCCACCAAACGTTTGGAGCGGGCTCTGCGCCGAGTGGAATTGCTGCAACAGGAAATTCATGAGTATTATGCCAACTTCCGCATCAGCAATAACCTGCTGGAACTGCGTAACTTGGTGCAGGTGGCCGAGCTAATCATTCGCAGTGCCCTGGCGCGAAAGGAAAGCCGCGGCCTACATTACACCCTGGATTATCCGGATCACCTGCCCGAAGCCCGAATTACCGAGCTCACTCCTGCTGACTAAGCGCCAATTGCACCGCCCGAGCACACGCACGAAAGTGTTCGGGCGTCATCGCCCTGGCGGCGATAAAGAAGTGATGACGCCTGGCGTTCATATCATCTTGCAGCTGCACATGAATTAAACCGGGGAAAACCCGAGATTGTCTTAACAAGCGACCGCGGACGCTGACATCCGCTTGATGCACTTCGGCGCGTTGCCCCTGTATAACCAAAGTGCCCCGCTGGGGCCAACAGCGACTAAAGCGAAGCCAGAAATGGCCATAGCCCAAGGCCAGAGTCAGGGCGCTACAAAGCGCCCAAAGCCATTGCGGGTGCGCCAAGAGCAATAGCGCATAGACAAAAACAAACACCGCCATAACCGGGCGGTGTTGTGGGATATTGTTTGAGAAGGCGCCGCTATACACGAACGCGGTCAAGGATGATCTTAACCATGCGCGCCAGCTCCGGGTCCTTACATTGCTCATGGCCCATAAACCAAGCGAACAGATCTGGATCATCCGCCTCCAGCAAACGTTGAAACACCGCCTTGTCGTCGTCATTTAGGGCGTCATAGCCCTGCTCGACAAATGGCATAAACAATACATCCAGCTCCAACATGCCGCGACGACATGCCCAACGTAAACGTGCCTTACTATCTAAATTCGCCATGGTTTTCCTCTCAATAGTCTGCTGCCCAGCAGTGTAACAAAATCTCCCCCGGCACACAGCTATTTTACGCTAAGGCGCTGTCATCACAGAAGTGCTTACGTTACACTAAGCACAGTAATTGCTCGTGCACATAAGGAGTCATGCATGTCCACTTTGTCGGTTTACACCACCGATTACACCGTCATTTATGTTCATGGTGACGATGCCAAATCTTACCTGCAAGGCCAGCTGACGCAAGACGTTAACGACATTGACGCCAACACCTGGCGCTGGGCCGGTCAGTGCAATGCCAAAGGCAAGCTGTGGGCCTGCTTCCGCCTTAGCCAGTATCAAAACGGCTATGCGCTTATTTGCTCAAACGCCGAGGCCCAGGTTGCCCTGGCCGAATTAAAAAAATACGCGGTCTTTAGCAAGGTCGATATCGAACAGCTTGATATCCAAGTCTTAGGAGTGATAGCGCCTAAAGCAAAGCTTGTTAGCCACTTAAATATCGACATCAGCGGCAATACCCTGCAATGGCAAGACAATCTAGTGCTGCTCTTGGACGACCAACGCGCCCTGTTTATCGGCGATAGCAGTGCCCTGCCCGCGCCACACAACACGCAGGATTTTGCCTGTGCGCAAATAAAAGCCGGCGAGCCAAGCCTGAATACCGCGGCTATCGATGCCTATGTGCCGCAAATGCTAAACCTGCAGGCCCTCGGTGGTATCAGTTTTAATAAGGGCTGCTACACCGGCCAGGAAACAGTGGCGCGCATGAAGTACCTTGGTAAGAACAAGCGCGCCATGTTTGTGCTGCGGGCTGAGCATGAAGGTATCTTAGCTCCCGAGCTCGATGAAGAGCAAAACCCTTTCGACTTAGAGCGTCGGGTTGGCGATAACTGGCGCCGTGCCGGTAACTTAATCGCCCAAGCCAGCGCCAATGGCGAACTTTTTGGCCTCGCCGTGTTGCCAAATGATACTGAGCAAGATGTTCAGCTTCGCGCAAAACACGCTCCACAGGTGCTGTTCACCATTGCACCTTTGCCTTACTCACTGACAGAAGATTAATCTGGGATACATTATGAATATAGCTGACAATAAAGTCGTGACGATGCACTACAGTGTGGTCGACAAAGCGGACAACACCATAGACAACACCTTCGATGGCGAGCCATTGGTATTTATCGTGGGTACTGGCTTTTTGATCCCTGGTCTTGAACAAGCCCTTCAGGGTAAACAGGCCGGCGATACCTTTAGCGTCGAAGTTGAGCCACAAGACGGCTACGGTGAGCGCCATGAGCAACTAATGCAAGCGGTGCCAAAAGCCATGTTCGAAGGCATGGATATCGAGGTTGGCATGCAGTTTCGTGCCACCACGGATGACGGCGAGCAAACGGTGATCATCGTCGATATCCAGGGCGAAGACGTCATTGTTGACGGCAACCACCCGCTAGCCGGCGTGGCCTTGAAGTTTGACGTTGAAGTAGTTGATGTTCGTGATGCTACGGCCGAAGAGCTGGCCCATGGCCACGTGCATGGTGAAGGTGGCTGTGGCCACGATCACTAATCTAACGATTTAAGCTAAAAAAGGACGCCGATGCGTCCTTTTTTGTTTGTACTTATTAACCTGGCTGCTGCCCTGGCAAATGTGAGTTAATCACCTCGGCCAAGCGCTCTGCGTCGTTGCTGCCAACCCGAAAGAAGGTGCCATCCTGTAATTCAATGGCTACCGCGGCAAAACCATTGGCACTGTAGACCCAGCCATCATGGGTAATACGAATGCCGATACCATGGCGAAACGAGTTGCTAACCACGGCTACGGATTTGATTTCACTGAACGCCAAGCGCTTTTTGCCGATTCCCGGACCAAAATACCACTGCACTCCCTGCTCATCGACACGCACCGTCAGGCCATGAAACAAAAAGGCACTAAGCGCCAATATTGCCGCAAACAAGAGCATAGGGCCATCGCTGCCCATCAGGTAAAATGCCATACCGACGAAGGTGCCGATCCACAGGATAATGGCCAAAATAGCCCAGGCATATTGTTTATGCTGATACATAGAAATTAAACTCTTTTAGTTAAAACTGTAGACAAAGGTGGCGCTCAATTCCGAGTCGTAGGTGCGCTTTTGCATCTCCGGTTTGGAGTTATAGCGATACAGGTAGGCAAACTTTAGCGAAAGCTGGCCCATGATTTGGCTAATCAGGGAGGTTTCCGACTTTAACCGCGAATTTAGCCCGGACAGGGATTGTTCGGCACTGATAAACTGGTTAAAGCGCGTGCGCTTAGACACCTTACGCTCCCATTGCAGGGCAAGGCGCAACAAATAACCGGTGACATCGCCATCGTTTTGCTCAACGTCCTCCTCGCCTTCAAGCTCTTCAATATCCGCTTTGGATACATAGAGCCCGGGACCAATATCGAAGTCCACGGTATTTTTCACCCCACGATACAGACGATTGCCATATCCCGTTGCCACCGTGGCCTTATAATCCAGGCCGGAGAATTCATCGTCTTCATAATCACCGTACAAGAACAAGGAGGCATTTTCATTGCCCACCTTGTAGTTGGACTGTCCTGAGATAAAAAAGCGCTGGGCGGAGATGGTTTCTTCACCGGTTTCGCTGTCGACATCGCGACGATAGAGGGAGTCAAATTTAAACTGATTCCGCCAGTGGGTGAAGTCCTGATAGACGTTGGCGCGCAGCTTAAAACTGGTCGAGTCGGTGTTACCCCTGGTGACGATAAAGCCAAACTCGGCATCGCCATAGAAGATTTCGCCCTGATGTATTTCATGGATTTCGGCATCCGTTAATTGTCCGTATTCGTGAAAGTCTTCAAACGGATCCACCGCCCAACAACTCAAACTAAAACAACCAAGGAGGGCTACCAAAAACCGCATACTAACTACTTACTCTTTCCAAATAACGTGACAAAAAGGGGCATCCTGATCTCGACTGATCAGCACCCGGGCAAAAACGATATCTTCATTTTCCAGCTCCAGACCTATGGTCACTTCGCTGTAGAATTCGGGCTCAATTTCCATCGCCACTATGCTCTGCCAGTCTTCGCTCGGTTCACTTTCTTCAATAAAACCAAGCTCTTCTCTATGAGCATTAAAGTCATCAATATCCTGTTCGCTCAAATGCTCTGGGGCGAGCTCTAAAAACACTTCATACGCGTGGTGAGTGATCTCTTCGGCGCTGAATAATCTGGGTCCGGACATGCTGGCTTCTTTGTTACTCTTGTTTGAGCCGATAATAACAAAAGTAATGGGCAATGTGCATAACCATACGACCAATAAAAAGCCGGGAAATTCCCGGCTTTTTATTATTTTTTATTCTTGGGGATTCGGGTCTACCCCGAGCTTACGTTTCACCCCCTCACGCATGTGTTGCACATAGGTGTAGAACAGGGGTACCAGCAAGGTACCGAGCACGGTGGCGGCTATCATGCCCGACATTACGGTGACACCCAGGGACACCCGACTGGCGGCACCGGCACCGGTGGCCAGCACCAGAGGCAGCACCCCAAGCACAAACGACAAGGCGGTCATCAAGACGGCACGAAAACGCTGTTCGGCGGCAATTTTGGCCGCGTCGAAAATGCTCTTTCCTGCGGCCCTTTGCTCCATGGCAAACTCAACGATAAGGATCGCGGTTTTGGTCGACATACCGATCAACAAGACAAAACCAACCTGGGCATAAATATTATTGGTCATGTCGAGCATAAAGAGCGTACTCATGGAACCGAATATCGCCAGTGGCACGGCAGCAATAACCGAAAAGGGGATGGTCCAACTTTCATACTGAGCCACCAGGAACAAGAACACAAACAGGACGGCCAAACCAAATAAGACACCGGCCACATCCCCGGCCATGATCTCCTGTCGAGTTTGCCCCGCCCAGTCAAACACGTACCCATCCGGTAACTCCGCAGAGAGCTCCTTCATCACATTGATGGCGTCGCCGGTAGAATAGCCCGGAGCGGCATTACCGGTCACACTGACACTGCGATAGAGGTTAAAGTGATTCATGCTGGTCGGCCCAAGAATGGGGCGCAAGGTGGCCACCGTGGTCAGCGGCACCATGTCCCCCTGATTATTGCGTACATAGTAGTACTGCAAGTCCTCGGGCTTGGCACGGTATTCCGCCTCGGCCTGAATATTCACCTGATAGGTACGGCCAAACTGGTTAAAGTCATTGATGTACAAGGAACCCAACTGAGCCTGCAAGGTGAGGAAAATATTGCCGAGCGTGATCCCTTGAGCCTTGGCCTTGTTGCGGTCAACCTCCAGAAAGTATTGCGGCGAATTGGCGCGGAAGGTACTGAATACGCTTTGCAGCTCGGGCCGTGAATTAGCCTCGTAAATCAAGCCATTCATCACCCCGGCCAGCTCTGCGGGGTCGCGCCCTTCGGAGTCAAGCAGGCGATATTCAAAACCGGAGCTGGCACCCAGACCCGGGATAGGTGGCACGTTAAAGACCATGGCCTGAGCATCGGGCAGCGCCCACAATTGCCCCTGCAAACGGCTAATAACTTGGTTGATTGATAATTCTGGCGTGGTGCGCTCTTCCCAGTCTTTGAGCACCACAATGCCCAAGGCGTTATTGGAGCCAGCACCACCCAGCAATGAGAAGCCCGATACGCCAACAAAGTCTTCGGTTGCCGGATCTTGCGCTATGATGTCACCTATTTTTTGCACCACAGCGTCGGTACGCCCTAAGGCCGCCGCATCCGGTAGCTGAATATCGACAAACACGAAACCTTGGTCTTCCGGTGGCACAAAACCCGTGGGTACATTTTTAGCCAACCAGCCGGTGGCCACAAACAGCACTACAACGATAATGCCGATACGACCGGCACGCTTAAGTAGGAAGCCGACGATACCCGTGTAGCCCTTGGTGGAGCTGGTGATCACATTTTCAAACGGGCGTAGCCATTTTATCGGTTTCATCTTCTCGGCGCTGAGCAACAAGGTACACAGGGCTGGGCTCAGGGTCAGCGCGTTTACCGATGAAATCAAAACCGCAAAGGAGATGGTTACCGAAAACTGCTTGTACAACTCACCGGTGATCCCCGGCATAAAGCCAACGGGCACAAATACCGCCAGCAGCACCAAGGTGGTGGCGATAATTGGCCCGCCCACCTGAGACATAGCCTTATAAACGGCGTCCTTAATCGGCAGCTTCTCTTCGCGCAATATACGTTCAACGTTTTCGATCACGATAATGGCGTCATCCACCACGATACCTATGGCCAGCACCAGGCCAAACAGGGTGATCAGGTTGATGGAAAAGCCCATGGCCAGCATGGCGGCAAAGGTGCCGATCAATGACACCGGAATGGCCACGGTCGGAACCAGGGTTGCTCGCCAGTTCTGCAAGAACAAGAAAACCACTAAGATTACCAGACCCACCGCTTGATACAGGGTGATCTTTACTTCTTCAATGGAGCGGTTGATAAACTTGGTGGTGTCATAGGGAATCTTATATTCGAGCCCCTCTGGAAACTGCTTTGACAGGTCCTTCATCAGCGCCTTCACCTTTTCTGCCACTTCCGTCGCATTGGCTTCATTCAGCTGATAAATAACGATAAAGCCGGTGTCTTTTTGGTTCAGCTTGGCGCTGCCGGCATAGCTTTGTGCACCGCGCTCTATGCGGGCGATATCATTTAAACGGACAAAATCACCATCCAGGTTGGAGCGAATAATGGTTTCGCCGAACTCCTTCGGCGTGACGAATCGCCCCTGTGCTTGAATGGCATATTCAAACTGTTGATTAGGCAGTGACGGCGAGGCGCCTAACTTACCGGCGGCAACCAGGGTGTTTTGTTCCTGAAGGGCGTTTTGCACCTCCACTACGGTCACCCCTAACGAGGCCATTTTATCCGGCTTTAACCAGATACGCATGGAGTAAGTCATATCCCCCATTACATCGGCCGAGGCTACGCCGGGAATACGGCTCAGAGGCTCGGTCAAATAGTTGGTGGCATAATTACTTAAAAAACTCGAGTCCATATCCGGGTTTTCTGAGTATAAACTCACACCCATCAACATGTTGCTCGACATTTTTTTCACCGATACGCCCTGGCGACGCACTTCCTGCGGCAAGAAGGGCTCGGCTAACGAAACCCGGTTTTGTACATTCACCTGGGCCATGTCGGTATCCGTGCCCACGTTGAAGTACACTGTAATGGTGGCCGAGCCATTGTTACTGGAGGTGGACTCGATATACATCATACCTTCGACGCCATTGATTTTTTCTTCAATGGGGCGAATAACGGTTTCTTCTATGGTTTGAGCACTGGCCCCCGGATAAATGGCGGTAACCTGAACCTGAGGCGGAGTAATTTGCGGGTACATGTTAACCGGCAACTGAGTCATCGCAATTAGCCCCGCGAGGGTGATCACAATGGAGATCACCAAGGCCAATTTCGGTCTATAAATAAACGTCTTACTGATCATTGGAGACTCTCTTATTGTTTGTCGCTAAGGGTGCCGGTTTTTTTATCGATCTGCTTTTCTACCGGCTGCACGGTAATACCTGAACGCACTTTTTGTAAGCCTTCGACTATCACTCGCTCTCCTTGCTCAAGCCCCGAGTCAACAACCCACATGGCATCGATGCGACGGCCTAATTTCACCAAGCGCTGCGCCACCGTGTTGTCGTCTTTTACCACCAGCACAAAATTACCCTGCTGATTTACCTGCACCGCAGCTTGCGGTACCAAGGCCTGCTTTTGCTTCTCTTTACTTTCGACAATCAGGGTCACAAACAACCCTGGCATCACTATGCCGTCCGGGTTATCAAACTTGGCACGCAGTTCCACCGTGCCCGTGCTGCGATCAATTTTGGTGTCGGCAAAGTCGAGCTCACCGTTTTGAGCAAAATCCGTGTTGTTTGGTAAGCGCAGAGCCAAGTCTAATTGCACCTTATTGGGGTCGGCGTTCTTTTGCTGTTGCTGTTGTTGATAGGTAATGTAATCCGCTTCTTCAACCTGGAAGTTGACGTAGATAGGATCGATATCGGTCAACTCGGCCAACGAGCCGGAGTTAGGGCCAACAATATTACCAACATCGTAATTCACCTTCCCGATCATGCCGCTAAAAGGAGCATGAATTTCGGTATAGCCAAGGTTTAACCTGGCCTTTTCCAATCCGGCTTCACTGGCTTTAACCGCCGCTAGAGCCTGATTATAGTTGGTTTCTAGCTTGTCTAAGTCAGCAGCGGAGATAAAGCCGTCAGCGGCAATTTCACGACCGCGCTTTAGGTCGCGCTCTGCCCTGTCGGCAATGGCCTTATTGCTGCGCAAGGTGGCCTCAAGTTCGCTGACGCTGGCGCGGTATTCGGAAGGGTCGATCTTTAGCAGCAACTGCCCTTTTTCAACTTGAGAGCCCTCAATAAAGGTGCGTTCAATCAGCTCCCCAGACACCCGAGCCTGAATATTGGCTTCCTGAAATGCCTCGGTGCGAGCCACAAATTCACGGTATTGACCAATTTCTTCTACTTGAACATCATAGACCGATACTGCAGGAGCAGGGGCGTTCTGATTGGCGACGGGTTTTTCTGAGCACCCTTGAACCATTGTTAACGTAGCGCCCGTAAGCGCCACGGCTAAGATCTTCTTTGTAAATGAACTTTTATTCGAAGGTACGCCGAGCATACTCCCTCTCCTTGATAGCTAATAATGATAAGCGCGCAATTAATCCCCGCGGAGATTACATCAAGTCGACCTCAATAGCGCTTCTCAGTTCTTTGAAAATATAGACTAATTTGTGACTTACTGTATTTATCCTTAGATTATATAAATACCATGTAAACAAACTTATTGTTGAACAAATTACATACTATCAATGGAGTTACATAACAAAATGACAGGGCTAGCCCTTTGCGTTACATTGCTAGTGGTCAGAGGAGATAATAATGATAACGCTCAGCTTTAAAGAACACATAGCCCATGTCACCCTATCGCGTCCGCAAAAGCGTAATGCCCTGAATTATGAAATGTTTAAGCAGCTTGATAAGGTCATCAAGACGATTAAAAAACGCCGGGATATACGCGCTGTGATCCTTGATGCCCAAGGCCAGGATTTTTGCAGCGGCCTGGATGTTAAAGGCGTGATGGCCAAGCCACGTCAGGTACTGTCGTTACTGTTTAAATGGCTGCCGGGCAATCAGAACCTGGCACAGCGCGTGACCTTAGGCTGGCAAGAATTAAATGTGCCTGTAATAGCCCTGACGCAAGGGCGCTGTTGGGGCGGCGGCATGCAAATAGCTCTGGGCGCCGACTTTCGCCTAGCCACCAAAGACGCCAGTTTTGCCATTATGGAGGCGCGCTGGGGCTTATGTCCGGACATGGGCGCCAGCCTGATTATTCCCAGCCTGCTTAAAGCCGACGACTATCAACGTCTGGCACTGACGGCTCAGCCTATTGAAGCCAGTGAAGCACTGGAACTTGGGCTTATCTCAGCCATAGAAGAAAACCCTATGGCAGCGGCGCAGCAACTGATTGCCGATATTAGTGAACGCTCTCCCGATGCCATGGCCGCCATTAAGCGCCTGACCACCAGCGCCTATCGCCAAGGTCATCGTCGCCAATTAGCGAAAGAAACCTGGTCGCAGATCCGCCTACTTATGTGCAAAAATACCCGCATCGCCATTAAAAATGCCAGCAGTGATAAACAATATGACTATCAACATCGCCGCTCTTGGTAAACATGCTAAGTTGGCCCTGCGCCTCCTGGTAAGCTGGGCCATCTTAAGTAGTTTTCTTGTTACAGCACACTTAATAAGCGACTACTTTGCTTTTTCCTTTCCAGCGCCGCTCAGTGCCATGTTAGCGCTGTTTTTAGCCCTGCAGCTTGGGCTATTAAAATTGCATTGGTTGCAGCCTGGCACACAACCCTTGCTCAATTTTATGCCGCTTTTTTTCGTCCCCGCCGCCGCCAAGGTGGTAGAACATAGCCCGCTTATCGCCGAGCACTGGTTGGTACTCTTGCTTTGTTTGTTTTTGGTGCCGGCATTGGGCTTAATCAGCATAGGCTTTTTAATGCAATGGCTAAGGGGCACGTCATGATGTGGTTGGCGCTACCTTTGACCATTATCGCTTTTCTGTGTTTGCGTCAGCTCCACGCTAAAGTGAACTCACCGCTGTTAAACCCGGTATTGTGGACCATAATTGCGTCCGTTTTATGCCTGGTGCTGTTTGATCTTGATCTGCCCAGCTACAGCCGTGCCACGTCTCCCTTTAATTACCTCTTGGAGCTGGCCGTAGTAGCACTGGCGGTGCCCTTGTATAAACAAATACATCAGCTTAAAAAGCAACTGCTGCTGATCCTTATCGCCGTAGCCGTGGGAGTTATTATGGCCACCAGCAGTGCCTATGTTATTGCCACCGTGCTCGATGTCCCACAGCAGCTAAAGGCATCTTTAGCCAGTCTCTCAGTTACCACTCCCATCACCCTGTTGGTAACCGAACAACTGGGCGGTATTGGTAGCATTGCCGCCTCTATGGTGATCCTTATTGGTGTGGTCGGTGCCATTGTCGGTTTTAGCCTGTTACGCCTGTTTGGCATTAAAGATCGCAGTGCCCAAGGCCTGGCCTTAGGCGGCGCCTGTCATGCCATAGGCACAGCTACCGCCATCGCCGATAACGAATTAAGCGCCGCCTACGCCTCGGCGGCCATGGCATTAAGCGCCATACTCACACCACTGCTGGTTCCGCTTTACTACCCTTGGCTAGTGCACTGGCTGGGATAAGCTACAGCCCCCTTAGCTCTCCTGCTTACCTTGCTTTCTCACTAGCAAGGTAAGTGCTTACTTACACCTGTGGCAAATATGCTTTACTGTGTCTGCTGGCGATATCGACCGCAGAGCTTCTTTCATTGCTGCTTTTTTATTACACTAAAACCCGAGCAAGGAGTGCCTCTGCGTGCTGTGCTTGTTATTTTTTACGTAATTTTATGGGAATCAAAAATGAAAACTAAGCTCCCGCTACTTAGCTTAATAGCCGCGGCAACCCTTAGCGCCTGTAGCTCAACCGATAATGCTCTGTATTTCGAACGCGCACAGCTAGAACAAGACATTAGCTATCTTGCCAGTGACGATCTCAAAGGCCGCAAAACCTTCTCTGCGGAAATAGACGTTGCCGCCGATTACATAGCCCAGCGCTTTACCAGCATAGGCCTGCAACCTATGCCCGGTGCAGAAGGCTTTAAGCAGCAATTTGATTTGCACTCGGTGACGCCCAAGTCGGTGTCAGTCAGTTTGAATAACCAAGCGGTTACAACTGAAAGCCTAGCCGTTGTTTCCCAATCTGATGGCTTCGCGTGGCAACAGGCAGATGAGCTGGTTATTACCCAGATCTCCGCCGATGCCGATCTTCGCGAACAGCTACGCAAATTAAACCAACAGGGTGGCAATCACCTGGTTCTTGTTGATAAGGCCCACGAAGAGCTTTTCACTCGTTATCAAAACTATTTTAATAATGGCCTGACTAAGCTGGAGCTTAAAGATCAAGGTGCTATGGTCTTGGTGCTGGGTTACGAAGGCGAAGTAAAAGACCTGGACGTTAAAGTCGTCAATGAGGTTAAAACGCAGCAGCTCACCAATGTTATCGGCATTCTTCCCGGCAAGAAAGAAGATGCCGACGTGGTGCTCTTTAGTGCCCACTATGATCACCTGGGTGAAAGCAAAAAAGATCAACATGGTCATCAGCAAGAAGAAGGTGAGGAGCAGGACAGCATTTATAACGGTGCCAATGATAATGCCTCGGGAACCGGTGCCATGTTAAACCTGGCTCAGCATTATGCCCGTCATGGCGATAACGAACGCACCCTGATGTTTGCTGCCTTCACCGCTGAAGAGATGGGTTTGATCGGCTCTAAGCACTTTGCCACCACGCAAAACCCGGATGCCATCGCCGCCATGATCAACATCGAAATGATCGGCAAACCCTCTCCATTTGGCAGCGGTAACCTGTGGATGACGGGAGCCGATAAGTCTGATTTACAGGCGGTGCTTAACCAGAGTCTGCCGCTGGAGAATCATATTCAGGCCAACCCCTACCCTAAGCTGAATTTATTTTACCGCTCTGACAATGCCTCTTTAGCCGGGATGGGCGTACCCGCACATAGCTTTAGTTCAACAGATATGGCTAATAACGACCACTACCATACCCCGAAAGACGAACTGGCAAACCTGGACTTTGAGTCTATTTATAAGTCGGTAACTCTATTGGCAATGGCGAGCGAGCCACTGGTGAGTGCGAAAGCCACACCTTCACGAGTCGCCCCGTTGAAAGATAATGCCGAAGGTAAAATTTACTGATCTTAAGTAGTGAATTAGTTATAAGGCGGCCTCTGGGTCGCCTTTTTTATATCCATAAAATTATTTCAGGTAATGAAAAGCGTGAGATTGCGCCTGAGCCACTAAATTTCAGGCAATAAAAACCCCGACCATTGCTGATCAGGGTTTGTTTATTAGTGGTGCCCAGAGGCGGATAAAATTGTCGGGAACAATTTAGACAGCGACGGCTGGCCGCTTATCCTTGGATAAGCGGTGAACTACAGGGAGGTAGTTCACCATCGAACCACCGACAATAAAGAGCGTGAGATTGCGCCTAAGCCACTAAATTTCAGGCAATAAAAAACCCCGACCATTGCTGATCAGGGTTTGTTTATTAGTGGTGCCCAGAGGCGGAATCGAACCACCGACACGGGGATTTTCAATCCCCTGCTCTACCGACTGAGCTATCTGGGCAAAATACTTTGCTCTGCTTCTAATTCATCCATGAAGCGAGGTCCTGTCGTCATCCTGACTCCACCTCAACGAACTTCGAAGCTGTGCTTCGGTTTCGTCTCGCCCAACTGAGCTATCTGGGCAATAAAAATGGTGCTGTTCAGCACCACATTTAATAATGGTGCCCAGAGGCGGAATCGAACCACCGACACGGGGATTTTCAATCCCCTGCTCTACCGACTGAGCTATCTGGGCAAGAATTTGTTTCTTGTGCTCTAAATTCATCCTTGAAACGAGGTCCTGTCGTCATCCTGACTCCACCTCAACGAACTGCGAAGCCATGCTTCGGTTTCGTTTCGCCCAACTGAGCTATCTGGGCAAATATAAATGGTGCCTGCTGCCGGAGTCGAACTGGCGACCTACTGATTACAAGTCAGTTGCTCTACCAACTGAGCTAAGCAGGCACACAAAAGTGTGCGTATTCCCGATTTAATCAAGAACACCAAAAATGGTGCCCAGAGGCGGAATCGAACCACCGACACGGGGATTTTCAATCCCCTGCTCTACCGACTGAGCTATCTGGGCGTGCGGCGTATTAAACGGTTTTTAGGGTACCAAGTCAACCATTTTTTAAAATAAACAATTCGTTTGCACACAAATCATGCAAACTGGGATTTATTGCCGAAAATCCCAGCAAATCGCTTATTTTTCAGGTGGTCTGTAGCCTTCAATTTCGACTTCTTTACCTTCGAAAAGGAAGCCAACCATCTGCTCTTCTAGGAAAGTACGATGTTCAGGATCCATCATATTAAGATGCTTCTCGTTAATCAGCATGGTCTGCTTTTGTTGCCACTGTGACCAGGCTTCTTTTGAAATGTTATTAAAGATTTTCTCACCCACTTCACCTGGGTATAGCTGATAATCTAGCCCCGGGGCTTCTTTTTGCAATTTTTGGCAAAATACTGTGCGTGCCATATTTATCCTCTACCTACGCAGCTGTTTATATTGAACCTAGTTTACCCTAATGCAGAAGTGCTCGCATCTGCCAAGTGACGCTTTAGTTGTTTCAATAACTTCTTCGTCGGGGCTGCGAGACCAACCGGAGGCTCGTTAATTAGGTCATACTCCAGTAATCCACCTTCTGCCAAGCCTGCCGGAGCCTTATCCAGTAGCACTATCATGGGGCTAATACTAAGCTGGAAATGGGAGAAAATATGGGTAAACGGCTCAAGCTCATGTACCTTACCCTGCCACCCCTGCTGGGCCACATGCTGTTGCGCCTGCTCCTGGTCGGCAAACTCTAAAAAACAATGCAAGCCACCCCAGATCCCGCTACTGGGTCTCTTCTCCATATAGGTGTGTCCGTCAATAACGGGGATCAACATGGTGCAGCTTTTTTTCGGCACCTGTTTTTTTGGCTTAGAATGTGGAAATTCACCCACCTTATTGTGTTTAAAAGCCAAACAGCGGCTGTTTAACGGACAGGGGTCACAATCAAACTTGCTGCGTGAACATAGACTTGACCCCAAGTCCATCATGGCCTGATTAAACTGGGTCACGCCGTTTTTAGGGGTAAGCTGTTCACTAAGCTGCCATAGCTGATTTTCAACCTTTTTAACCCCATACCAGCCTTCAACCATAAAACAACGGGCCAGCACACGTTTAACGTTGCCGTCCAAAATGGGATGATGCTCCCCGCGCGATAAGCTTAAAATGGCTCCGGCGGTGGAACGGCCAATACCCGGTAGCGCCATTACCTGCTCCAAGGTTTGTGGAAACTCACCCTGATGCTCGGCGCATATAAGCTTTGCGGTTTTATGTAGGTTTCTTGCCCGCGCGTAATAGCCCAGACCGGTCCAATAATGCAGTACCTCATCCTCATCGGCCTCGGCCAAGTCTTCTATGGTGGCGAAGCGCGCCATAAAACGATTAAAGTAGGGGATCACCGTCGCTACCTGGGTTTGTTGTAGCATAATCTCCGAAACCCAAACCTTGTAAGGCGTTTTTGCTAATTGCCAAGGTAAGGTTTTACGCCCATATAAGTCGTACCAATCGACAATTTGCTCGGCGAACCAGGTTCGCATTTCTTGAGATAATTCCACTACATTACTCTTTGCTTTTTTAAATTGCGCCCAGTCTATAATTGTGTCGATAAATATCAATAGCCACCGACTTGTACTTAAGCACGCAAGTGGGGATAATACGCACCCATTTTCATTAGGACAGCCACTATCATGAGTGAATCAACACAACAGGCTCTTGCGCAAGCCGAGCGCGAAGGCAAATATATTCGCAAGGTGCGTAGCTTTGTAAAACGTGAAGGCCGCTTAACCAAAGGTCAGGCAGCGTCATTAGAAAAGTGTTGGCCAAGCATGGGCCTGGAACATAAAGACGGTCTGCTTGATTTCACCAAGGTATTTGGCAACGACAACGATGTGGTGCTGGAAATCGGTTTTGGCATGGGTAAGTCACTGGTCGAAATGGCCAAGAACGACCCAAACAGTAACTTTATTGGCATTGAAGTACACCGCCCGGGTGTGGGTGCCTGCTTAATGGATGCCGATGCCGAGGGTGTGACTAATCTACGCGTATTTGAACACGATGCCGTTGAAGTATTGGCAGACTGTATTGCCGACGGCTCACTGGCCAAGGTACAGCTATTCTTCCCCGATCCATGGCATAAAAAGCGCCATCACAAGCGCCGCATTGTTCAGCCGGAGTTTGTCGAGAGCCTGCGCAGTAAATTAAAAATCGGCGGTGTTTTCCATATGGCCACCGACTGGGAAAACTATGCCGAGCATATGCTTGAAGTTATGCAGGCAAGCGAGAACTATGCTAATCAGTCGCCAACCAATGACTATGTGCCACGTCCCGATTCTCGTCCGCTTACCAAGTTTGAGCAGCGCGGTCACCGTCTGGGTCACGGCGTATGGGACCTTATGTTCGAGCGCGTGAAATAAGATGCAGTTGAGTAATCCATCGCAGCTGTTGCTGCGCAGTGATGAGCTATTGAGTGCCGACTCAATTTTAGTGGTTAACTTTAACTGCGATGGTTTCGCTCACCAATTGCGGGCCCTTAACCCGCAAGGGAATATTTACCTATTCAGTTACAATTTTGCCGACGGCCAGTTTGCAAAAAATCAACTGAGCGGCGCCAATATCACTACCTTGGTCTCCCACCAGTTACCAGAGCAAAAATTTGATCTGGTGATCTACTACTATCCTAAGGCCAAGGCCGAAGCCCTGATGACCTTGGATAATATTCGCGCCAGCATCAACGCCGATGCGCGGCTACTGGTCGTAGGTGAGAAAAAGGGCGGCGTTAAGTCAATTGAAAAACAGCTTAAAGGCCTTGCTCAGGGTCATAAGGTCGACTCGGCGAAACATTGCCAGTTGTATCAGTACACGGATATCGAACTGTTAGCCGAGTTTGACATTAGCCGCTACCACAAAACCTTTACGCTAACGCACGATATCGCCGGGCAAAACATAGAGTGTGACATCGTTAGCCTGCCTGGGGTCTTTAACCATGGTCAACTGGATGATGGCACCGCCTTGCTGTTAGACAGTCTGCCCGGCTACCCTAAAGCGAAAAGCCTACTGGACTTTGGCTGTGGCGCCGGCATTATTGCCAGCTTCTGCGCCAAGCGAAACCCCAAGGTGAAAGTTACCGGATTAGACGTTAGCGCCCTGGCGGGATATGCCACGGCACAAACCTTTGCCGCCAATAATATTGATGGCTCGGTCCTACTCAGCGATGGTTTAAGCGAAGTAGATCAACGCTTTGACTTAATCATCAGTAATCCGCCGTTTCATACCGGCTTAAAAACCGATTATAAAATTACCGAGCGCTTCTTTGCTTGTGCCAAGGATCACTTAAACCGAGGTGGCGAGCTAACCCTGGTGGCCAATAGCTTCTTGGCCTACCCGGAGCAACTACAAGCGCACTTTAAGCATCATGTTACCTTGGCCAAAACCAAGCGTTTTGCCGTATATCAAAACCGCTAAAGCGCTTGCGCCCTGTTTAGCCTAGGCAAATCAGGGCGTTTTCGTATTCGCCTCCCTAGAGTGCAGCCCAGCTTCAATTCCCGGCCATCGGCCAGCAATAAATGCAGCTCTCCTCGGCGCACCAGATACACACCATTTTGTTGAAAGCGCCGTAGATAACGCCACGCCAATTTTGGATGACAGTATACAAACACACTGGCCTCCCGGTATTGCATTTGCTTATCGCCACCAAAACCCTTGGTATAACGAAAGTGCCTAATCGCATCAATCAGCAAGCCGTGTCGACAGCGGTTTTTACGTATTCCTACTTTCCGCCCGTAAGGGTTAAAGGCGGTAATGACGCAGCCGCTCGCCGCTTTAGGCAGCGGCTGCGCAAACACAAAGCGGGCTCCTTTATAATCATCTAGATAGACATCAAGCAACGACGGGGCGATACCCTTTTTCTCTGGGGTTAACATCTGGTTCTTCCTACCTCGCTTCGTTTGTCGCTTACAATTTAACCATAGTATTGATAATGCTCACACGGCGGCAGCATCGATGTTTTTTTGTTTAACTAAATGCAACAAAAGCCGAATAATTCGTAAAAAAACGTTATCAAGCGTAAAAAACACAGTAAAAGTATAAAAATAAAGGAACTTTTTTACAGAACAGTCATCCCATGCTTTGAAGGTAAAAAAGAGAATGATATACTATCTCCTTGGCTCAAAATTCGCCCTTGAATTTATTATTTATTAAAGGTCGAATTTGAGCATCTTACCCTAAACCAAGCAAAGACTTGGTGAACAAAGGGTGAGCAAATTCGATTGTATGTCAACAAAGAACGCCGGCTGCAAAATTAGTGTAAATAGGCAGCAAGGCAGTTGGGTACGTCTAAATTTTATCCAAATTGATTTTACTTGTTAACATTTAGATATACTCCTATAATCGCAAGTATTCGGAGAGTTCCTATTTTCCGGCTTTATGTAAATAATTTATTCCGAAAAGGTTAATAAACAATGCAAACGCCAGTCATTCTGATCGTTGAGGATGAAGATGTTACCCGTCTAAACCTCGTTAGCTTATTCGAAGCTGAAGGCTACAAAGTGATTGAAGCCATTGATGGTGATGATATGCATGACAAACTCACCACCAATGATGATATTAACCTGGTTGTTATGGACATCAACTTACCAGGTAAAAACGGCCTGATCCTCGCGCGCGAGTTACGCCAGAAGCGTAATGTTGGCCTTATTTTCTTGACCGGTCGTGACAACGATGTCGACCGTATTCTTGGCCTAGAAATTGGCGCTGATGACTACATTACCAAGCCATTTAATCCTCGCGAGTTAACCATTCGCGCCCGCAACCTTATTTCTCGTACCGCTGCGAGCAAGGACGATCCGGCGCTAGATTCAGATGGCGTTGTAAACTTTAACGGTTGGGAGCTGGACGAAAATAGTCGCTGCCTAACTTCACCAGCGGGCGAATCCAAGCGCCTACCTAAGGGTGAATACCGTGCATTGCGTCTGATGCTTGACTCACCGGGCCGCATTTTTAGCCGTGAGCAGTTAATTAAGCATATGACTGGCCGTGAATTGCGTGCCAACGACCGTACTGTGGATGTAACCATTCGCCGTATTCGTAAGCACTTCGAAAGCGACAACAGCACACCGGAGCTAATCAGCACCATCCATGGTGAAGGCTATCGCTTCATCGGCAAGATTGATAATAACTCTTAATCATCTGCCAAATTAGATAAGAATGACTGAAGGGCCTCGAGCCCTTCTTTTATTTGCTCGTCTAACTCATCCAGCCAACTCTGACGCTGCTCTGGTGCCACTTCAAGACACTGATTTTCCATCTTCTTAGCCTGTAACTGCACCGCTTTTAGACCCACCGAACCGGCGGCCCCTTTCAGCTTATGGGCCACAGACTTATACTCCTCAACGTCATCTTCGACACTGGCAACCAGTTCTTGTTGATAACCCGGGGCAAGCTTGGCAAACAGTGCCACACTGCGTGAAAACGCCGTTACGCCCATGGAGTCGAGGAATTCACCGATAATTTCCTGATCGAGCAAGCGCTCATCAAGAGCAAGGGGGGGGACTACAGTTTGTTGATGCACCAAGCGCTCTGCCGCCACCTGCTGCATACATCCCTGACCTATGCCAAACAGCTTGGAGAGCATATTATCAAGCTTGGCCGTATTAATAGGCTTGGCAAGCGCCCCTTGAATATTAATGCCTTCCAGCTCTTCTTCGGCGCTGCGTACATTCGCGGTGAGCACCACTATGGGAAGATGGTCAAACTCTCTTTGTTCGCGGATTTCTCTGGCCACCACATCACCGTTGATGTCCGGTAACTGCATATCCAATAACACCAGATCAAGGTCATCCTCGGTTTCTACAAAGGCCAGCGCATCTTCACCGGTTTCCGCCCAGATCACTTCATGGCCGCGCTGCTCCAGTAAATTGGTGGCGATTTCCGCATTCAAAGGCACGTCTTCAACCAGCAAGATATTGAGACTCTTGCACTCATAGCTCTCGATTACCGGAGCACTGGTCAGTTGCAGTGGAATAGAGACGGTAAAAATACTGCCCTCGCCTTTTTGCGAGGTGACCTGAATATCCCCATCCATTGCCGTAACCAGGGCCTTGGTCACCGCCAAGCCGATGCCTGAACCAATGGCATTGGCACCGCTGGCATCAGGGGCTTTATAATACATGTCAAAAATATGGCTAAGCTGGTCATCGGGAATGCCAATGCCTGAGTCGCGCACGGTCAGGATCAGGCTATGATTATCGCCCTGTTGCTGATGTTCACAGCTCAAGGCAACCCCGCCCTCGGTGGTAAACTTAACGGCGTTATTAATCAGGTTCCACAGCACCTGACGCAGACGCGTTGGATCGATTTGCGCATATACATTGAGCTCCCCAAAGCGCTCGATGTTAAATGACAACTCTTTTTGCGCGGCGATTAAGCTGCCAAAGTTGACCACGTCATTAATGAAATCGGCGATACTGACCGGCTCGGTCACTATATCCAGCTGCTCACGGTCAATTTTATCCAGGTCGATAATATCGTTGAATATGTTGCCCAGGGTTTCGGCACTGGAAAACACCGTATTACACCAGCTACGTTGTTGCTTGCTAAGCTCGGTATCGAGCAGCATACGTGTTAAACCGACGATGCCATTAAGCGGCGTACGCAGCTCATGAGACAAGGTGGCAATAAACTTACCCTTGTCTTTATAGGCGGTTTCCAGCGCTTGTTCCGCTTCTTTACGACTGGTGATATCCCGGCCAAACGCCAACAAACCTATATACTCGCCCTTATCATTAATAAACGGCAGCTTGCGCATCTCAAACCAATACTGTTCGCCATCCACCGGATATTGCACATCGACGGTAACCGCTTCATGTGTAGACTCGACCTGGCGATCGGTTTTTAACACCGCCGGTAATAGTTGTGCTGGATAGATGTCTTCGGCTTTCTTGCCGATAAGCTGGTCCGAACTGCGATTCATCACCTTTTCAAACATCTTGTTGCAGCCCGCGAACACCCCTTGGCGGTCACGGTAATAGAAAAGGTCGGGGGAAGAGTCGACGATTGAGCGCAGTAACATGCCCTGCTCCGCCAATTCAACCTGGGTTTTCTTACGTTCGGCAATTTCCCGGCGCAGCTCGTCAATGGCACGGTATTTGGCATTCAGAGCCATTTTCCGCTCATCGATCTCTGTATTTAACAGGCGGATATTGTCTTTTAATGATTGGTTGAGCAGCTTCTCTTGCTTGGTCGCCGTCTCTAGGTATTTTTGTGAGTCTTGTAGTTGCGCCACGGATTGCAGCACCACCATGATCACCAAGGGCGCTGCCACGGCGGTAAAAAATACCACGGCCAATACGTCCAAGAGCATGATTTCGCCGATGGCCACATAATAATACATGGCACTGAAAATCAGCGCCGCAACTATGAACACGCCATAGACGATGGCGCCGGCATACCAAGTCCCGAAGCGTATTAGGAGATTTGTTAAAACACGAACCCAAGGGCTCAGGGAAGAGTCAATCATAAAAAAAGGGGTTTTGCTACAAAACCCCTATATTGTAATCAACTTAGAGTGCCTTTGGCAGTATCTGCGTTGAGATTCTTGCGAATGAGCATACGCCCATGCGTTTACCACCTTTGACCAACACCCCTTTTCGCATATTGCTGGCGCCGCTGGCGCTAAGGGTTAGCTCAAAGCTTTGGCTGTCAATATCACTGGTACCACCGGCGGTTGCCGCCCCGGTATTACATTGCATTTGCCCTAGCTTGTGGTAGTTGGCGCGACTGAATGGGGTCGATGAGTTCACTAACGGACCGGCACTGGTGGTGTTCACCGCTTGCTTCCAAACCGCCAGCTCAACATTAACCACGCCGCCACGCATGCTGATCTTATCTTCATGAGTCAGGAAATAACTATCGAAGGGACCAAATTGCGTCGCTCCCGACATGGAATCCTGGCTTTGGCGCATATCGCCTAACCATAGGCCGCCTTCACCAAATACCTGAATTTCAATGTCGTCCTTATCGCCATCGGCAATACGGTCGATACGCGCATAACTGTTACTATCAAGACCAAAGATCATCGAGCTTGCACTCTGAACACCGGCCTTGATTAAGCGAGGCTGTTTACCGTGACGCGCCACTTGCGTATCTAAGGTGCCCCATGGGAAAAGGCCCAACACTCCAGACTGCAGATAGCTCAGTTCACGACTATTGGTGACCGAAATACAGTCAACCCCCAGGCGACAAGCCTCAAAGCCGTTGCCATAAACAATCGGGTCTTCTGTTAAAACCTGTACACCGTCGCCGGACAAGATTGTGGCATTACGGCCACCACCCACCAAGGCATTCACCGCTTCGCCCTGAGCCGCTACCAGCAGTTGACCTTTTGCACTCATTTCTTTGATTTTATTAAGCAGCTCACTGGGCTGGTTGGCATTTTGATAAAACGCATGGTACAGCAGTAATGGGCTGGAATCGGCTATAAACAGTGCATCCGAGCGGCGCAGCAGATCATATAGCTGTTCCGGGTCACGACATAGCTTTTGCTGTTTTTGATATAGCTGCGGATAAAGCGCATCGCGACGGAAGCTCGCCAAACGCGAAACCTGATAGTCGGCCAGGTCAGCACAGAGTGCCGCATCATTGGCATTGATCACGGTTTGCATTGCCCCATCGATGGCTAACCAATGCGCCTCAAAACCCAGTTGTTCAAACAAGGTTTGATAATAATCGACATCGCGGTAAGGGTCGCGACTGCCACCGGTTACAAAGGCGATGCGAGGCTTACGTTTTGCGTCGGCAATGCCCTGTGCGGCCGTGAACAGCTCGGCGAATGCGTCTTTTGTGACCCAATCACGGGTGCCCTCAAGATCAACTTGTGGCTTTAAGCTGCGCTTTTTAAGCTCTTGTTTTTGTTCAAGCAGGTCAAAAAAGTTTTGCTGCTCAAAACCAAATAAATTAAACCAAAACTCCCGTGCAGTTTCCTCGCTGTTGCTCAACTTAAAGTCGCTGCGACGCAGGTAACGCTCGAATTCTTGTTGGCTAAAGGCATCATCGGCAAAATGTTGCCGTGCCTTAGTTAGAATTTCCACAGCCTGTTTACGGATTTCCGGCTGTTCGGTCCAGGCCATATCAACAATGCGCTCTAGGCCTTCATCGGTGATCTTGAAAACCGGCTGTTGTTTATAGCTGTTCTTATTCAAGCGCTCGCGAGATTCGCTGTTACAGTAGCGTAATCGCTCACTGGAACACACTTGTAGATCATCGGCCATTAGCAATAACTGGGGGGCAGCCTGAGCACTAACGCTACAGCTACCTAGCATTGCCAGTGAGGCAACTCTTAATAGAAATGATTTCATGGGACTGGTCATTATTATTATTTTGCAAGTTACGGGTTAAAAGCAGGTTTAAAGCAACACAGAATATTAACAATGTTTGCAGTGTATGGGAATAGTTACACCTTTAATATTAACAAGGCGCTGCTTTTACATGCTGTATTAGTTATAGCACGAGTAAACTCCACATTTGCTAATTTTCAGGTAGAATACCGGGCTTTTCAGTATTACCTATGAGGAAGGCCATGCAAAACGCCATGCCAGATATTGCTAACACGAGCTCTGCTCCCGTTCAAGAAACACTAGAATGGGTGGGGATGAGTGATATTGAGCTGCCGCTGCTGGTCGAATCCGACGGCCTGGCGCCCGTGGTCGTTAACGCTAAAGCTCAGGCTTTCGTAAACCTGATCGACAAAAATGCCAAAGGCATTCATATGTCGCGACTGTTTTTGGCCCTTGATGAACTCTCTAAAGCCCCTGCGGTAACGCCACTTAATATTAAGGCTACCTTGGATAAGTTTATCAGCTCACACAGTGATATCAGCTCACAGGCCCGCATTAGTCTGACCTTTGACTTACCACTTCGTCGCCCGGCCTTGTTAAGCGATAACAGTGGTTGGAAGTTTTACCCTATCGCCATCGATGCGCGTATTGGCGACGGAAAACTGGACTTCGAAGTTGGCCTAAAGGTGACCTATTCGTCAACTTGCCCCTGCTCGGCTGCCTTGGCGCGACAGCTAATTCAAGCTAATTTTGCCCGCGACTTTGATGCCAAAGAATTAAACTTTGCCGATGTCCACGCCTGGCTTGGCAGCAGTGAAGGTATCAGTGCCACACCGCACTCACAACGTTCTGTGGCCGAGGTGAAGGTGCGCTTGGGTAGCCAGGTATCGACATTCAACTTCCTGGCACTGATTGACGCCATAGAGAACACCTTGAAGACGCCTGTACAAACCGCGGTGAAGCGTGAAGATGAGCAGGAGTTTGCTCGCCTCAACGGTGAAAACCTGATGTTCTGTGAGGATGCGGCGCGCAAAATCAAATCGACCCTGAATCAAGATAACGACGTGCAGGACTTTTGGTTGCGTATTAACCACTATGAGTCTCTGCATGCCCATGATGCCGTAGCCATTGCAACCAAAGGGATCGTCGGCGGCTATCAGCCCTAGCCCTAGCCAGCTAAAAGGCCCAAGAAGCTAAAATTTCAGGCACGCTTATTGCTTCAGAACGAAGGTGTCAAATATTCGTTCTGGAGTAACTCATGGAATTCGCGCTGTTATCAATACTCGTCTTAGTGGTTATCGCCTCGGTGATGGCCTCTAAGTTCACCGATAATAACGAAAACCCCTACCCCTTCGTCCGTAAAAAAGAAATATACACTCAGGTCGAAAGCGCCTTTCTCACTTTGTTAGAACGTGCCGTGGGCGATAACTATCGTATCGTCAGCCGGGTAAAACTGGCCGATATTATCGACTGCAAATCAGGGCTCACCAACAAATCCAAACGCATTGCCCTCACCAAGCTTAAGAACAAGCAGCTGGATTATGTGCTGCTCGATAAAACTAAGCTCACCATAGTTGCTGCCGTTGACCTGGTAAATAACGCCAATAAAGGGGGCCATAAAGCCCAGCGCGATTGGTTTGTCAGTGGAGCCTTGGAAACGGCCGGTATCCCCCATATTCGCATGAAGGTTAAAAGCGGTTATCGCCCCGAGGATGTACGCAACGCTATCTTATTTAAGATAGGCAAGAATGAAACCAGCAACACGCGCAAATCGGCTAACCCGCCGGTGTTGTCACCGTCACAAGCCAAGCTGCAAATGCAAACTCCAGCTATAAATACCTCTACTCAGCTGGCGGAGATTTAATGCCATATCGAGACAGCCTTTGGTATACTAAGGGCTGTTTTTGCCAATAAGTTAGAGATGCTATGAAAGTAGGTATTATCGGCGCTATGGAGCCGGAAATTGCAATTTTACGTGAGCAGATGAGTGACGTTGAGGTACTCGAGCAAGGCGGATTCACCTTTTATCACGGGCAATTAAACGGCCAAGAAGTGACCTTGGTGCAATCGGGTATCGGTAAGGTTGCCTCTGCCGTTGCCACCACTATTTTAGTCGAACATTTCCATCCGGATTGTGTTATCAACACGGGCTCTGCCGGTGGCTTTGATCAACGCCTGGCCGTAGGCGATGTCGCCATTGCCAATGAATTGCGCCATCACGACGTCGACGTCACCGCTTTTGGCTATGAATTCGGCCAAGTGCCACAAATGCCTGCCGCTTACACTTCTCACCCAGAATTAGTAAAGGTGGCTGAGCAGTCGATTGCCGAATTGGCTCAGTGTCAATCATTGGTTGGTTTAGTTTGTACCGGTGATTCCTTTATGTGTGATCCGGCCCGTATCGAACAAACGCGAACGCAATTCCCAAGCATGTTGGCGGTAGAAATGGAAGGCGCAGCCATTGCCCAAGCCTGTCACCTGCTCAATACCCCTTTCGTGGTGATCCGCTCACTGTCGGATATTGCCGGTAAAGAGTCGCCCGATTCATTTGAAGCTTACCTAGAGGTAGCATCAAAGAACTCATCGGCCATGGTGATGGCGATGCTTACTAAGCTATCTAACGTTAGCCTATAGATGCTGCCGGAGGCATTGAGCAATCACCTTGAGTTGTTGCTGTTATTGGCAGCCGTCGCCTTAGCGCGATGGCTGCCGCTGCCCTCCTGGTACCACCCCTTTACCCTGCTACGGCTGGCCTACGGCAATCTCGTGGCCCGCACCTATACACCACATCATAGCAGTGCTTACCTAGGCCTAGCGGCTGTATTAAGCATTGTTCTGTGCGTATTGTTACCAATGTTGGCACTGACACTTTTTGCCCAACTGGTTTTCTACCCGGAACTGCTCTCGGCATTGGTGCTGTATTTATGCCTTGGTGAGGCGCCGCTGCGCCAAACCAGTCAACGTATTGCTCAGGCCTTGCAACAAAAGCGCAAATCCTTGGCCCGGGCACTGTTAAGTAAACTCAGTAATCGTGATGTCGAGCGGCTTACAGAGCAGGGTATAGCCAAAGCCAATATTGAAATCTTAGTGCTGCGCCTGCTGCACGAATACTTCACTCCCTTGCTGCTATATTGTCTGGCGGGCTACCAGGCCTGCTTTGCCTATGCGCTATTATGGCAACTCCATCAGGCCATGCGTATGCATGCCCCGCCAAATAGTCATTATCTTTTCGCAAGTAAGTGGTTACTTTCACTGTGCCAATTACCTGCACTTGTATTTTATTTATTACCTCTTGTGGTCAGCAAGCATGGCAAGGTGGCCTGGCGTTATATAAAAAAATACGGCCAACATTTTTATCATCGCCCTAGCGGTTGGCTGCTGAGTGTGTTCAGTGCGGCGCTGCAGATACAACTTGGCGGCCCGGCCTATTATCATGGTGAGCGCTTCGAGCGCATGCGCATTGGCCTTTACCGCCAGCCCGAAGCGGACGATATCAAGGCTGCATTAAAGACGACTGAGATGATAAATGGCATGTGGTTGCTGGTTATCATGGCCACGTTTTTACTACTGCCCTAAAAAATGACATAAAAAAGCCACCTGGACGGTGGCTTAGTATGTATTTAGCACTGCCGCTTTTTACTAACCCAGGGTTACCTTGGCGAAGCGACGCTTGCCGACCTGGTACACCGCGGTAGTGCCTTTGGCTATCATCAACTTACTGTCACTAACCTTGGTTTCACCGTCGATCTTCACCGCACCTTGCTTGATCATGCGAATAGCCTCAGACGTACTGGCTACCAGCTTGGCATCTTTTAATAGCGCCGTAATCATCATCTCGGCATCGGCACAGGCTAATGTTTGCTCTTCGATATCATCGGGCAAAGCATTTTTAGAGAAACGCTGGGTGAAATCATCATGGGCCTGCTGCGCCGCCGGCTCATCGTGGAAACGAGTGATAATTTCCTTCGCCAGGGAAATTTTGATATCACGCGGGTTGGTGCCATTGGCCACGTCTGCCTTTAACGCCTCGACTTGCTCTAGGCTCAAGGCACTTAATAACTCGTAATAACGCCACATTAAATCATCGGAGATAGACATCATCTTGCCGAACATATCCTCTGGCGAGTCGGTAATACCGATATAGTTACCCAGTGATTTCGACATTTTTTGGACGCCATCTGTACCTTCGAGCAATGGCATCATTAGCACGGTTTGCGGCTTTTGACCTTCGTCTTTTTGCAGTTCGCGACCCATTAGCAGGTTAAAACGCTGATCGGTACCACCGAGCTCAACATCGGCTTCTAGCGCTACCGAATCCCATCCCTGTACTAAAGGATATAAAAACTCATGAATAGCAATTGACTGACCATTAGCATAGCGTTTTTTAAAGTCATCACGCTCAAGCATACGTGCTACGGTCTGTTTGGCCGCTAGTCTGATCATTCCAGCAGTGCCTAACTTTTCCATCCACTCGGAGTTAAAGGCAATAGTGGTTTTCTCGGGATCAAGGATTTTAAAGACTTGCTCTTTATAAGTTTCGGCGTTAGCTAACACATCTTCACGGGTTAAAGGCTTGCGGGTTACATTTTTACCCGTTGGGTCACCTATCATACCGGTAAAGTCACCGATCAAAAAGATGACTTCATGGCCTAAATCCTGGAAGGTTTTAAGCTTATTGATAAGCACGGTGTGGCCTAAGTGAAGGTCCGGTGCCGTTGGATCAAAACCAGCTTTAATTCTTAGTTTTTTCCCTGACTTAAGTCGTTCCGCCAACTCGTCTTCGAGTAAAATTTCCTCAGCGCCGCGTTTAATTTCTGCCAGCGCCGTCTGCAAGTCTGTCATTTATTTCTCCGATAAAATATGTGCTAACCGCGCGATTCTAGCGCACTTTGGCGCCGGTTTAAATGCACAAAACACTGGTATTTTGCCATTATTAGATATATGCTCAGCCTTTGGCTAAGTTTGTTTTCCTAAACGGCGAAAAAGGTAGGTTATGGTTAGCGTGGTACACAAGCTCCCCAAAAAACACAAATTGCTCATTGTGGGCTTCTTGGTGACTATTGTTACCTTGATGCTTATACCGACAGAGCGCGCCACAGCCTCAAAGGATAACGATGCCAAACCACTCGAGGTAGGCAAACGCTACGAGTTACAAATAAAGCTCGAAGATGAAGAAAAAATAGCCGACTTAAACTCAGCCGAAGAAGCACTTTCCTTACCTAGCTATGACCATAGCGATTTTGAAGTTAAAAACGGCGATAGCCTGGCCGTCATCTTTAAACGCGCCGGCTTTTCAGCACAAACTCTGCACAAACTCGTAAATACCAACGAAGAAACCAAAAAACTAACCAAGATTCATCCAGGTGAAGTACTGAGCTTTGCAAAGAACAAGCAAGGTGAGCTACTACAGTTAAAGTATGTGCTTAGCAAAACAGACACCCTATTTGTTACTTTGAACGATGAAGGCAGTTACGATACCGCTATCGACTCCAAGGAAATTGAAACCTTAACCAAGTCGGCCTCAGGCTCGATCAACGGCAGCTTCTGGACCGCTGGTATCAGCGCAGGTCTGAGCGAAAAACAAATTATGAACTTTGCCACCATTTTTGGTTGGGATGTGGATTTCGCCAACGACCTGCGTAAAGGCGATCAGTTTAGTTTGATTTATGAAACTCACCATGTGGATGGCGAGTATATTGGCACGGGCAAGATTCTTGCCGCCGAGTTTATTAACCAAGGCGAGCGCTATGCCGCGGTAATGCACAGCGACGGTAACTTCTATACACCGCAAGGTCGCAGCATGAAAAAGGCCTTCCTCCGTGCTCCGGTTAACTTTAAATATATCAGCTCAAGCTTTAACCCGCGCCGCCTGCACCCGGTCACGAAAACGGTTAAGCCGCACCGTGGTATTGATTATGCCGCAAAAACCGGCACTCCCGTGGTTGCGGCAGGTAATGGACGTGTGATCAAGGCAGGTTATAACCGCTTTAATGGTAACTACGTCTTTATCCAGCACGGCAATACCTATGTCACCAAGTACCTGCACCTACATAAGCGCAAGGTAAAACAAGGTGCAAAGGTTAAACAGGGTCAGTTAATTGGTACCGTGGGTGCCACGGGTCGCGTCACCGGCGCACACCTGCACTATGAGTTCTTGGTTAACGGCGTTCATCGTAACCCTAGAACCGTTAAGCTGCCGAAGTCAGAGCCGCTACCGGCCAGCGAGTTAGCCAAGTTTAAACCGATTGCCGATACCTTGTTGGCGCAATTGGAGCGTGAGCGCGAAATTCAACTGGCCATGAACAGCAAATAACAATTGTGATACGAATAAAAAAAGCACCTCAGGGTGCTTTTTTTATGTCTAATGCCTAGCGATTAAACGCTAAGTACAGTAATTGTAAGATCAGGCTAACTGCCACCAGGGGAATGATGTATTTACGAAACCGTACCATTTTATGAAGCCCCATTTGCCGCTGATAACGCTCCAATAAAGGCACGACAACGGCCAAGGCAACGAACAGGGCAAGAATAATCATAATCGCATTCATGCTTATCTTCTCCTTAATAATATACCTCCCTTATAACAGCTCGGCACGCAAATGCCTACCCAAGGATAGGCAGGCATAAAAAAGCGCACCTTAGTGAGTTCACGACCAAGGTGCTCAATGGCTAGGAAGAGCCAATTAACCGACGTTAGCCAACGAGGGCCAGTAAGATACCCGCAGCCACCGCGCTGCCAAGAACCCCGGCTACATTCGGGCCCATGGCATGCATAAGTAAGAAGTTATGTGGGTTGTTTTCCAGCCCCACCTTGTTTACCACCCGCGCCGCCATGGGCACGGCAGACACTCCCGCGGCGCCAACCAAAGGATTGATTGGTGTTTTCGAAAAGCGATTTAAAGCCTTGGCCATAAACACCCCTGAAGCGGTGCCGATAGAAAATGCCAGCGCCCCCAATGCCAATATGCCCAGTGTTTCCACGGTTAAAAACTTATCCGCCGCCAACTTGGAGCCCACGGCCAAACCCAAAAAGATGGTGGTGATGTTGATCAACTCGTTTTGCGCCGTGCCGCTGAGACGATCCACCACCCCGCTTTCTCGCATCAGGTTGCCCAAACAAAACATCCCAACCAGCGGCGCCGCCGCCGGCAGAAACATGGCTGTCAGTGCCAATACCATCAGTGGAAAGATGATTTTCTCTTTCTTTGAGACCACTCGCAGTTGCGGCATTTCTATTTTGCGTTCCTGCTCCGATGTCAGTGCGCGCATAATAGGCGGCTGGATTATAGGCACCAAGGCCATATAAGAGTAAGCGGCTACGGCAATGGCGCCGAGTAAATCAGGGGCCAGCTTCGAAGCCAGAAATATAGCCGTGGGACCATCTGCACCACCGATAATGGCAATGGCCGAAGCATCCTTCATGGTGAACTCAAAACCGGGCACATAGTTTAGGGCGATGGCACCAAACAAGGTGGCAAAGATACCAAATTGGGCCGCCGCTCCCAGCAGCAACATACGCGGGTTAGCTATCAGGGCACTAAAATCGGTCAGCGCCCCAACACCCATAAAGATCAACAGGGGAAATACCCCGGTATCTATCCCCACATGGTAAACGTAATAGAGAATACCGTTGGGGTCGGCCATACCGGCCACTGGGATGTTAGTCAATAACGCACCAAAACCTATGGGTACCAAGAGCAAAGGCTCGAAGTTACGGGCTATGGCCAAATACAGCAACAAACAGCCCACCGCTATCATGATCAACTGGCCGGCGGAAAAGTTAGCTATGCCCGTGGCCTGCCAAAGATTAACTACTGCTTCCATAGCTCCTCCTAGGCCAACGCTATCAGCGCATCAGAGGCGCTTACCGAATCGCCTTCGCGCACCAGCACCTCGGCCACTTCACCCCCATGTAAAGCGCGCACCTCGGTCTCCATCTTCATCGCTTCCATGATGATCACCACATCCCCTTCGTTAACCTGTTGCCCCGGTTTAACTAAGACCTTGAAGATATTGCCGGTGAGCGGCGCATTAAGGGTCTCGCCACTGCTTAACACGGCGCTTTGCGGCGGGTTTTCACCCTCCCCCTCGATGGCACGAACGCTTTCCAATTCACCACCTGGGGCCACAACCACATCATATGCTTTACCATCGACACTAATGCTGTAGCGCTCAGGTCCACCCTGTGCAGAGACTTTAGCTGTGGATGAGGCTGCGGGTGCAACTGCGGGTGCAACTGCGCCTTGGCTTGCCTCTGAGGTAGGCACAGGCTCAAAGGCATCCGGGTTATTACGGTTGGCCAAAAACTTCAAACCTATTTGTGGGAACAAGGCATAGGTCAGCACATCGTCAATGACTTCGTCGGCAAGCTGCAACTGCTGCGTTTTCGCATGTTCGTCCAGCTCGGCGGTCAGTTTATCCAGCTCAGCATCGATTAAGTCGGCGGGACGGCAGCTAATGGGCTCACCACCTTTAAGCACTTGCTGTTGCAATAGGCTATCCACTGGCGCCGGCGTAGCACCATATTCGCCCTTTAACACCGCGGCTGTTTCCTTGGTGATGGACTTATAGCGCTCGCCCGTCAAGACATTAAGGACTGCCTGGGTACCCACTATTTGCGAAGTTGGCGTTACCAAAGGCAGGTAACCAAGATCCTTGCGCACCTGAGGGATCTCTTTGAGTACCTCGTCGAGGCGGTCCGCCGCACCTTGCTCTTTAAGCTGATTTTCCATATTGGTCAGCATGCCTCCGGGCACCTGAGCTAATAGGATTCGACCATCCACGCCCTTTAGACTGCCCTCAAACTGGGCGTATTTCTTCCGCACTTCGCGAAAATACGCGGCAATCTCTTCTAACAGCCCCAAGTCTAACCCCGTGTCTCTTGGCGTGTCCTCCACTATCGCCACCATGGTTTCGGTGGCACTGTGGCCATAGGTTTGGCTCATACTGGAGACGGCGGTATCGAGCATATCAATACCGGCATCGATGGCCTTTTGATAGGTGGCCGTGCTCAAGCCCGTGGTCGCATGGCACTGCATGGCGATGGGCAAGGACACGGTTTGTTTTAATCCGGTGATTAACTCATGGGCCTCATAAGGCTTTAACAGCCCGGCCATATCTTTAATACATATTGAATGGCAGCCCATGTCTTCTAATTGCCTGGCCTGGGTTAACCACATATCCAAATTATGTACCGGCGATACCGTATAGGAAATTGTGCCTTGGGCATGAGCGCCCACATTGACAGCCGCCTTAATCGCGGTTTCCAAGTTGCACACATCGTTCATGGCGTCAAAAATTCGAAACACATCAACGCCATTGGCGTGCGCACGCTCTACAAATTTAGTTACCACATCATCGCCATAGTGGCGATAACCTAATAAGTTTTGTCCACGCAGCAGCATTTGTTGCTTGGTGTTTGGCATGGCCTTTTTAAGCTCGCGAATGCGCTGCCAAGGATCCTCTCCTAAGTAGCGAATACAGGCATCAAAGGTCGCACCACCCCAGGACTCAACGGACCAATAGCCTACCTGATCCAGCTTGGCGGCGATGGGAAGCATATCGTCCAAGCGCATACGTGTTGCCAATAAAGACTGGTGCGCATCGCGTAATACCAGCTCTGTTAACTGTAGTTTTGACATTCTGTGCCCCTATTCTTATTGTTTTCTATACTGATGAACCGCAGCGGCAATGGCTGCAATATGGGCCTTGGGTATGCCCACCCTGGGTAACTGAGTGGCCGTCGGCAACTCAGCCTTGGTCGACTCATCCTCTCGAAGAAAGTGCGACATCAGTTTTAAAGCGCCAATCAGCAGCAGCAAAAACATAAAGACCACCAGCATCCCAGTGGCCATTAACCCCGCCGCTTCAAGCATCAGTGCTGCAATGTTCATCCTCACTCCCAGTGCATTTTGTTAAATTTCGTAAACCTAGAGTCAACACCATACCAAATAAACGTTAATTGTCTACACCTTGTAAATTGGTATTACCAATATTTAATTTATCCAACTCTCTACTAATAACCTTAAAAACTAGCAAGTTAGAAGGAGAAATTAGGTTAAAGTCGAATATATGCGATTAAAATATCGAATATAACCCTGAGTAATAGTAGGCAAGGGGAAGCGCCAAATTGGCCGATAGCACAGATAGCGTCTAAGTTAAATTGGTAAGACCACAATAATTTGAAACAAGTATTTTTAGCCAATACCGCTAAAGGCCTTGGCACTATTGACTTTGAGGGTATCGCTTCAAATACCTCGCACCAGGAAACCGATGAAAATGACGGCGGCAAAGACAATATTTCTTTAACCGAGGTTCAAACCTTGCGCAGTTCCGCAATGGCGAGCCACCCATTCCGGCTCCGCTAGGCTGTGAAGCCCCTATCTCGGTAGATACCCAGGTGGCGCCATCGGGTACCTTCGGCTCGGCCTTCCAGCTACCGCTGTTCAACCCGTTAATTGGCGATCAAGCTCGTCAATTTATGATTGATGCAGGTAATAACGCGCTAGCCAATGATCTGCTGGGCACCAATAACTGGAATGACGTTAACGGCAACGGTGTGGTCGACGAAGAAGATTACCTTACCGTACAGCTTCGCCGTCGTACCCTAGAGCTAGGTCCTCGTACCGAGCGCTACGATACGTCACTATTCCAATTCGTCACCGGTGTGAACGGTTACGTCTTTGACGATTGGCAATATGACGTAAGCTTCCAATACGGTGAGTCAAACCGTACCACTGTACGTGCCGGTTATACCAACCTGACCAACATCCAAAACGCCTTGGAAACGGCGGACGGTGTGACCTGTTTGAACGGCGATCCTACCTGTGTGCCTATCGATCTGTTTGGTGGCTTCGGCACCATTACCGATGAAATGGCCGGTTATGCAACCGCTATTGCTCTGCAGCAACAGAAATATAGTCAACGCATCGCTACCGCTACCTTAAATGGTCCGGTGGAATTTATTGAAATCCCTAGCGCCGGTGCACCGCTGTCCATGAGCTTCGGTTATGAATACCGTAAAGAAAAAGGCCTCTTTGAGCCCGATGAGTGTTTGAAACTTGCTCCGGCAAGCTGTCAAGGTGGTGCCGGTGGTAACCAGTTACCCATCGAAGGTGGCTTTAGCGTTGACGAGCTATTCCTTGAAGGTTATCTACCCGTTATCGATGGCATGGCCTTTGCCGAGACTCTGGATATTGAATTCGGTTTCCGTTGGGCCGATTACGATACCGTGGGCTCAAACGAAACCTGGAAACTGGGTTTCAACTGGCGCCCGGTCAGCTCTGTGCTGGTTCGCGTAATGCAGCAAGAAGCGACCCGTGCTCCTAACGTGGGTGAGATTGCTTCGCCCGTGGTTACCGGTCTAGATAACGCAGGTAGCGATCCATGTTCGGTTGCTAACGCTGGCAATATAGATGCAACCTTGCAGGCATTGTGTGAATCTACCGGCATGTCTGCCGCTCAAGTTGGTAACGTCCAAGACGTCATCTCTGGTCAGGTACAGGTTATCTCCGGTAGTGATCCGCTTAATCCGCCCGATGCGGAAGAAGCAAGTACCTTCACTGCGGGTCTGGTATGGACACCCGAGTTCGACACCCTGCAAAACTTCACCATCAGCCTAGACTATTATGACATCGATATCGATGACATTATCGGTGAGTTCTCGGCTCAAGAAATTCTTGATGCCTGTTACCAGCTAGGTGATGCTGAGCAATGTGCCAAGATCCAACGTGTTGGCGGTGACTTAACCGTGGCCGGTGCGGGTATTGAGCAATTTACTACTAACCTTAAAAACCTGCGTGCCGAGGGTGTGGAGCTTGGCTTCAACTTCGCCTGGCCTATGGATAATTGGGGTGAGTTACAGTTCTCCGGTACCATCAATAAATACCTGACTCAGGAGTCACAAAGCTCGGATACGGCGCGTATTATCGACTGTAAGGGCTACTACAGCACCAGCTGTGATCCTCTCGCAGAGCTGCGTGCGGTGCAGCGTACTACCTGGGCCATGGATGACTTTACGGTATCGCTACAATGGCGTTACACGGATGGTATAGACGTTGAGCCTGTAGTGATCGATGACTACTATGAGGAATTCCGCAGTATCGGTTCCTATAGCTACTTTGATCTGTATGCTAATTACCATATCACAGACAATATTACCGCCAGTCTCGGTATAGATAACCTGTTCGAGAAAGATCCACCGGTAGTAGGTAACGAGGCAGGTGATACCAGCTCTAACTCGGGTAACACCTTCCCAAGTAACTATGATGTACTGGGCCGTAAGTTTAAATTGGGCGTTCGCTTCCAGTTCTAAACAGCCCGTATAAGCCACTAAAGGCCGCGCATTTGCGCGGCTTTTTTATTTAGTGCATTGTGGGATTACGCCAGGCTTAGCCAAAGGCTGGGTCACAGTACTTACCTCAAACGGCTCCTTCTGCGAGTCCTGTACCCGAACCTTAGCAATATCCAATACCCTAAAATCCCCCGGCGCATTGAGGTGCCACAGCCCCGATTCACGCTGCGAGAAACAAAATGCTGAGGTGTCGCCATGCACCAATAAAATAGGAAACGCCACTTGCTCGGCCAGCGCATCCAGGTGCTGACGGTAAGGTGCTAACGCATCACAGTTTTGCTGTAACTCTTGTGTGCAAGGCTCACCATAATTATTGGCTTCATAAATATCGGCCTGCATAAAGATCACCGCTGCGCTCACCTGTGCTTCCAATTGCGAAGCCAACCACTGCATATTGTTGTTATCCCGCTTCTGGGCGGCGGCAAGGGCCGCTTGCGGCTCGCTTTTTAGCACTTGCGCTCGGCCATTGTTAGTGCCCACCACATGCAAGGTCAGATACTGAACATCGTCAATGCGCCATGCCTGATTTTCAACCTGCTCTTTTTGTCTGTGATAATCGGGCAGAGTCAGCTCGGATTGAGCAAAATGGGTACGAATATAGGCAAGACGCTCTAATTCATCAAAACGTGGCTCTAGGGCCGCTCTGTCACAGTCTGTCCAATCGTTGTCGCCCGGGGTATACACCAGGGGGGAACTGGTCAAGTGACTTAACAGGCTATAATTTTTTTGTAGCAAGTCATCGGTACAAGGCAATGACCCGGATTTTAAATCCCCAACATGAGCCACAAATAGATGTGGGGTTTGCTGCACCGCTTGGTATAATCGTCCATTAGGCGCACTGAGCAGAGCCTCGTCGATGGGTGTATAAGGCATATCGCCAAATACCAAGAATTGCTGAGGTACGGCATTCGCCGAGCTTATAAATAGCGCCGCCATAAAAAATAAAATACGCATAATCATCCCTTACTTTAAAGTGGCTTAAGCGAGTAATCATGAACTACACCACCACTTACATCTTAAACAAAGGCTACTTTAGCGAAAGCTACGAACAGTCTTTGCCCTTGAGCAACCGTAAACAACCCAAATATGGTTTGATCTTATTGTTAGTTGCACTCGCCCTGTTTAGCATACTAAAACTGCAAAACAACTACTTAGGGTACTTTTTATTTGCCTTGGCATTGCTTGAGATGGTGGCCTATAGGTATCAAAAGGCTTGGTGGATAGCGCGTCAACGCCTCTCGCGCGCCGCCGGTCACGAGGTTGAGCTGAAAATCGATGAGCAGGGAATTGGTACCACGGCAAACGGCAAAACCCGCCTGTTATCTTGGACAGACATCAGCGAAGCTGTGGCCACAGACAAGGGAGTGGTTTTGGTAACCGCTAAGGGGCATAGCCATTATCTCAGTAACGCCGTACTTAATGACGAAGTAAGAGAATTTATACTGGCCCAGAAAAAACAAAAGCCACTTTAAAAGTGGCTTCGCAACAAGCGGTATTATTCGTTACCCGGGTTTGATGAGCCCGACTTTTCTGCTTGTATTCGCATATAAATTTCTTCACGGTGTACAGATACGTCTTTAGGTGCATTCACACCGATGCGTACCTGATTACCCTTAACGCCTAATACGGTAACCGTGACTTCGTCACCTATCATCAGGGTTTCGCCAACTCGACGAGTAAGAATTAGCATTCTCTTGCTCCCATTATTCCAAATTAGTCAAAAATTCCGTCAGTGGCATTTTAATGAATAATTACTATAAAAGTAAGTAAAACTTTGCTTAATTATTCATCTGCCATGCCAAATGTTGCATGTAGTGCCCTTACTGCAAGCTCCAAATATTGCCGTTCGATCAGCACCGAAAGCTTTATTTCTCCTGAGCTGGCAATAAATACATCGATATTCTCGTCAGCAAATACACGAAAGAACTGACTGCTTATCGATGCATTTGTTTTTATACCCACACCAACCAAAGAAAGCATGGCTAAATCGTCCCTACTGGTGATATTTACGCCGGCTAATTGGTCGGTATTTGATAACGCAGTAAGCGCTTCTCGCAACTCTAAGCTGGGTATACTTATAGCATAGTCTACTTTGCCAACTTTTTGATTAACTTGATTAATAACATCGACTTCAATGCCTTTATGGGCCAACAACTCAAGTATATTCGCCAAGGTCGCAGGGCTAGCGTCACAATTATTTAGGAAAATAAGTGCTTGTTCCCTTTTAAAAGCTATACCCGACACATTTTGCTGTGGCATGGGCTCGTCCTCATCACTTAAAACTAAAGTGCCCTGATCAGGCTCAAAACTGGATAATACCCGCAACGGCACCCTATACTGGGCCGCCGCCTCAACGGCACGAATATGCAATACCTTGGCCCCCAGGCTGGCCATCTCCAGCATAGCTGGTACGCCAATGCTGGTAAGGCGTCGCGCCTTGGGTTCAACACGGGGGTCGGTACTGTAAACACCATTAACATCCGTATAGATTTGGCATTCTTCGGCGTTCAGTGCCCCGGCAATGGCCACCGCTGAGGTATCACTGCCACCGCGCCCCAAGGTGGTAATATTGCCTTCGCCGTCGCGGCCTTGAAAGCCGGCGGCGATAACGATACGACCATGTTGCAGCTCCTGGCGCAAACGACGAGTGTCGATATCGAGTATACGCGCCTTGGTGAAAAGGTTGTCGGTATTCATCCCCAGTTGATCGCCAAGCAGACTCACCGCCGGATAACCGCGCCGGATCAGCGCCATAGACAGGAGCGATGCCGTTACCTGTTCGCCGGTACTGACCAACACATCGAGCTCGCGAGTGCTGGGCCTGTCATCCACTTCGGCGGCCAAGGCCAACAAGCGGTTGGTTTCCCCGGACATGGCCGAGACCACGGCCACCACCTGATGGCCGAGTTGACGTTGGCGTATAATAATATCGGCGACCGCCTCAATTCGCTCTATGGAGCCAACCGAGGTGCCGCCGAATTTTTGGACTAAAAGCGCCACTGTGTTTAATACAGCCCGCTATTAACCGCGTTCGCTCACCCAGCCCTCAACACTGGCTAGGGCAGCGTCAAGGTGTTCTGGTTGTGTACCCCCGGCCTGAGCCATATCGGGACGACCACCACCTTTACCACCAACCTGAGCAGCCATATGGTTAACCAGTTCTCCAGCCTTAAATTGACCGGTCAGATCATTGGTCACACCGGCGATCAGGCTAACCTTGTCACCATCGGCAACACCCAAGGCAATAATGCCCGAACCCATTTTGTTTTTCAGATCATCAACCATGCCACGCAGGGCTTTGCTCTCGGTGCCTACAACATTAGCAATCAATACCTTCACGCCATTGATGTCTTTAGCACCGTCCAGCAGCGATGCACCGGCGGCACTGGCCAGCTTATCGTTAAGCTGACTCACCTGCTTTTCCAAGCCCTTAGAGCGCTCTAACAAGCCTTGTACCTTGTCCAGTACATTGGCGCTGTCCGCTTTCAATAGCGCCGCGATTTGCGCTAGTTTCTCTTCTTGAGCGGCTACGTAATTGAGTGCATCGGCACCGGTCACCGCTTCAATACGACGCACGCCCGCGGCAATACCCGCCTCGGAAACGATCTTGAATAAACCGATATCACCGGTACGCTCAACGTGAGTACCGCCACAGAGCTCGATTGAGTAGTCGCCGATACTGACAACACGCACTTCGTCGTCATACTTTTCGCCAAACAGCGCCATCGCGCCTTTTTCCTTGGCGGCATCTATGGCCATCAGCTCGGTTTGCAGCGCAAAGTTACGACGAATTTCGTCATTCACTTGCTTTTCAATGCGCTGTAATTGCTCTGGTGTCACACCTTCAAAGTGGGAGAAGTCAAAGCGCAGACGATCCGGTTGCACCAATGAACCTTTCTGGTTTACGTGCTCGCCCAGCTCCTGACGCAGAGCTTCGTGGATCAGGTGAGTCGCGGTGTGATTTTTCTTAATGCGATCGCGACGCTCGGCATCGATGCGGGCATCCACCTTGTCATTCACACCGATTTGCCCTACTACCTTACCGTGATGAGCAAAGGCATTACCCAGTTTTTGTGTATCGGTAACGATAAACTCGCCGTTGGCAGTGGCTAGTACACCGGTGTCGCCCACCTGACCGCCGGACTCGGCATAGAAAGGGGTGCGGTTAAGGATCACTATCCCTTCCTGGCCATCGTTAAGCACGCTGACCTTGTCACCCTCGGCAAACATTTCCACCACGGTGGCACTATGCTGCTGAGCGTCATAGCCTTTAAATTCGGTCGACTTATCCGAGCGCAATTGAGTATTGTAGTCGGCGCCAAACTTGCCTGCTTGTTGGGCTTTTTTGCGCTGCACATCCATACATTCCTGGAAGCCCTTTTCGTCTATAGTCAAAAAGCGCTCACGGGCCACATCCGCGGTTAAGTCCGCCGGGAAGCCATAGGTATCATATAGTTTAAAGACCACATCGCCCGGGATCACATCCCCTTCTAAAGTGCTTAGGTGCTCTTCAAGAATAGCCAGACCACGCTCAAGCGTCTTACCGAATTGCTCTTCTTCGATACGTAGAACTTTCTCGATAATGGCTTGCTTCTTGGCAAGTTCAGGATAGGCATCGCCCATCTGCGCCACCAGCTCGGCAACAAGCTTATGGAAGAAGGTGCCCTTGGCGCCAAGCTTATTACCATGGCGCACGGCGCGACGAATAATACGACGCAAGACATAACCGCGACCTTCATTTGAAGGCATAACGCCGTCAAGTACCAAGAAGGCACATGAGCGAATATGGTCGGCAATTACACGCAGTGACTTGTCTTCCATATCCTGAGCATTGGTAACCTCGGCAGCGGCCTTGATCAGTGCTTGGAATAAATCGATTTCATAGTTTGAGTGTACGCCCTGCAAGATAGCGGCAATACGCTCCAGGCCCATACCTGTGTCGATAGATGGGTTCGGCAATGGCTCCATGGTGCCGTCGGCATGACGGTTAAATTGCATAAATACCAGGTTCCAGATCTCGATATAGCGATCGCCATCTTCTTCTGGTGTGCCCGGAGGACCCCCCCACACTTCTTCACCGTGATCATAGAAGATTTCCGAACACGGACCACAAGGGCCGGTATCGCCCATGGACCAGAAGTTATCTTTTGCACCAATGCGAGAAACGCGCTCTTTAGGCACGCCAATTTGATTGATCCAAATATCCGCAGCTTCGTCGTCTTCGGTGAACACGGTCACCCACAGCTTTTCTTTTGGCAGCTGTAACTCTTCGGTCAAAAACTTCCAGGCAAAGGCAATGGCCTGCTCTTTGAAGTAATCACCAAAACTGAAGTTACCTAGCATTTCGAAAAAGGTATGGTGACGGGCGGTGTAACCTACATTCTCAAGGTCATTGTGCTTACCACCGGCACGAACACAACGTTGAGCACTGGCGGCACGGGTATATGGGCGCTTTTCGGCACCTAGGAACACGTCTTTAAACGGCACCATACCGGCGTTGTTAAATAGCAAGGTGGGGTCATTGCCCGGCACCAAAGAAGCCGAAGGCACCACCTGATGCTGGTGCTTGGCGAAATAATCTAAGAACTTCTGTCTTAGCTGTGCGGTCGTCAAATGCTGCATTGCGTTTTTCTCACTCGTCTGTCGCTTCACTTGCAAGTGCAAATTCTATTTGTTGGTAGTCAAAACCACGCGCCGTTAAGTAACGAATACGCTTGGCTTTTTCCTTATAATCTTTGTTTTTCCCCAGCGCCTTAAATTTACGCTGGTAGGCCTCTAGGGCCAGCTCGAACCAATCGACGTCCATTTCTGCCATGGCCACAGCCACCTGTTCTTTGTCCAGGCCCTTTTGCTGGGCATCGGCACTGATACGGCGCGGTCCGTGACGCTTGTCTATTGCCCGGCGAATAAAGCTGGCGCAATAGCGTTGTTCGTCCAAAAACCCTTGTTGCTCACACCAATCTAAGAGCTCGGTGGCAAAGTCCTCTGGTACCTGGCGTTGCTGCAATTTGCGCTGCACATCCTTGCGGCTGTATTCCTGCCGCCCCAGTAACCAGAGCACATAGTTCTTTTGTTTTTGCTGTTCGCGCTCATCCATTAAGCGTCAAACCGACCGTCTGAAGAAACCGGTTCCTGCTCTTTAGCCGGCTCGTTTTGGCTCTTATCGACGGTGCCATTACCGCCCTCATGGTGCTGTAATTTAGGCATAAATATCGCTTGAAAGGCGATGAATAAGCTAATGTAGCAAATCGGCATAACAACAAGAAGGGGAATAAAGGACAAAATCGCACAAACCAGCATCAAGCCGGCACCGATAAGGCCATACACCGTCATCGCTGCCATATTATGATAAAACGCCATCAGACTGGCCTTCATCACCGCCCACATGGACGTGTGACCGCCAAAATAAACCAAAGGCACGGCGAAGGCAAAGGCACATAAATAAACACTAAATAGCACCAAAAACAGCGCCACCGCAGGGAAAGAGAAGCTTTGTGCCAATTGCTGCAGGGCCAGCTGCGGGTCCAGATCGGGCTGATTAAAAACCGCCACCGCGTCGGCAAACAACAGGCTGCTCACCATGCCAAGTAACAGGGCCGCGCCCATTTGATACAGACCGACGCGAAACAGGGACATGCGTCGCCCCTGCTGTGAAAACACATTAAGGATATCGGCAAACGCCACCTTGTGTCCCTGCTGACGGCGCAATGCGGCTTGATAAAAGCCAGCCAGTAAAAAAGGTGTTGCCAGCACCGCCGGGATTTTTAGCAACGGCAGAATAAAACCCAGCATGCCCACGGCGGCGATAAACAAGTACATAAACATAAAAATAAACGGCTGGTGTTGGAAGATATCCAAACCGGCTTTAAACCAGCGCGCTCCCGAGCCGGCCTTGTACACGCGTATTTCTATCGACATGATGACTGATCTTCCTTTGCGTATTGCGCTTATGATTTCTTAATTTTTTTAATATCCAGCATGTGCGCACCATGGGCTATTTTGGTTTCCAGGTACGCCTGATTGCCGGTTTGCCCCACCTTGATATGCGCATGGGTACCAACCACGGCCTTCACGTCGATGCCGTTGTCACGCAGTGCATCAAGCTTCTTCGGGTTATTGGTCATCAGCTTAACCTGGGTGATACCCAGCGCCTTAAGCATTAAAACAGCATCGGAGAAATCCCGCAGATCATCGGCAAAACCCAGGTGGTTATTGGCTTCATAGGTGTTCATGCCCTTCGACTGCAACACATAAGCATCGAGCTTATTGTATAAACCAATGCCACGCCCTTCCTGGCGTAGGTAGAGCAGCACCCCACCCTGTTCGTGCATGAGCTCGATGCTTTCATTAAGTTGCTCGCCGCAATCACAGCGGCTGGAGTGAAAAACGTCGCCGGTCAGGCACTCGGAGTGCATGCGGATCAAGGGAGTTTGCTGTTCATCCGCTTGGTTAAAAATTAAGGCAACATGCTCCTGACCATCTTTTAAACCGCTAAAAGACACGATTTCCGCAGGAATATCACTTTTTTTGCCCACATTTAAATGGACCCTAGCTCTGACTTCGGCCACGACGACTCACTCTGTACAATAAACAATTGTGATAATATAACAAAGCCAACCCCAAAGATCAGCCCGTACTACTTAGTAAATGGGGTCAATGATAGCATGAAACAAGTGCGCCCCGCGACGCCCAAACACACAATTCAGGGAGGCAATAAGTTATGCTATGGTTAATGACATACATAAGTTTAGGACAACAAACTGGCTGACATAGCAGTTGCTAAGGAAAATGCAGCAAGCGGCCTAGGGCCTTGCTACCGAGTAACAACAGGAAGATACATGATGAAAACCACCAGCGCGGCGCTTGTTGCCGCAATCGCACTTTTCTGCGCCCCCATGAGCATGGCTCAGGCCGAGACCACAGATATTGCCGCTCAACAGCTTTTGGTCGATCGCTTTAACGCCGAGCCGATGCAGTTATTGGATGTGCGAACCAGCGAAGAATACCAGCAAGGCCATATAAAAGGGGCCATTAATATCAGTCATAACGTCTTGGCTGAGCATCTTGGTGAGCTCGACAAGGAACGTCCGATAGTCGTTTATTGCCGCAGTGGTCGCCGCGCCGCCATGGCTATCGAGATCTTACAGGAACAGGGCTTTAAACAGGTGTATCACCTTGATGGAGACTGGCTTGGTTGGCAAAAACAGCAATTACCAGAAATCACCCAGCCGTGATCAAGGCGCTTAAGGGCACGGGCTCACGCTTGCTGACCTGATTGGCCTGCGCCAAAAACAGCTCGGCGGTGGCTAAGGCATCGCTGAGCGCATCATGAGATGTATGCGCCATCAAACCATAGCGCTGACGACATGCATCCAAAGACAAGGCATCAAAAGCAATATCGGACCCCTGCCGCGCCAATCGTCTTTGTTCGATTTTTAAGGTATCCAAGGAAATACGCGGGAGCTGAACCTGGTGCTCTTTACACACACGCTGTAAGAATCGGGTATCAAGCAGGCTGTTATGGAACACCAAAATGCTGTCGGCACACACCGCACTGAAGCGCTCTAGTATTTGTGCCATAGGCAGGCCTTCGGTTTGCAAGCGCTCGGCGGTAATCCCATGGTAAATGGGTGATTGCGCCAGCTCCAGCACGCCATGATGAAGCAGGTGACCGCTTTGGCTGAGCTTAATTCGCTGCTGCTCTATCACCACCCAGGCCAGTGACACCACCTCATGCTCCTTGGGATTTAAACCGGTTAACTCCAAATCAACCACCACATACCTATGGGTGGTCCAGGGCTGCGACAATCCATGGGGATCAAAGCCCAACTTAGACTTTACTTGCTGCCACCAGGAATAGGTCATGGCTACAGACTCCCGCGCGCAAACTTAAAGCTCGCCGCCTGCTGTGCCTGACGAATAAGGTAAAACGCCTCTTTCAGCTGATGTCGCTCCAGCGACGTCAGCCCATCCGGATTGATACAATTACTGGGCAAGGGTTCGTTATCGAGCTGAGCGCGCAAGCGCAACTGGGTGAGATAACGCCAACAGTCCTTAAGATCAAAAATATCCTTTTTTGACAGCCACTGAGTTTTGGTCAGTGCATCGAGGCGCTCCAAGGTGCTGGCATGGCGAATATTGGCCTGCAAGGCATAAAGGCGAACGATATCATTGATGATCACGATACCGCGACGCTTTAAATCTATGTACTTGTGGCGCTCGGCATCAGCCTCTGTCTTTAACTGATTGAAAAGCCCGATGGGCACTGAGTTAAGGTTTAACTCGCTGGCCAGGGCGCGATAAAAGAGCTGGTCGGGCTTAAGCGCCGACAGGGCTTCGCTAAAGGTGGCGAATAAATCGCTCGAACCGCTAATAAAGCGAATATCGAAGAAAATCTTACAATTGAGCATGGCCTCGGGCGTGGGACTGGCGAGCCAACGCTCGAACCTATGCAACCAGCCATTAAGGCTCAGGCGGCAATCTTCATTGCTGGCCATGATATTGCCCGGGCAGCGCCTGATGCCGCACACATCCAGCTGTTGGCAGACAAACTCGCCCATGGCCTTAAAGTATTCAAGTTGCGATTCGTCGAGATCGTTGGGCAATAACAGGCCATTATCTTGGTCCGAATGCAGGGTTTGCTCTTCACGGGCCTGAGAGCCAAAGCAAATCCAGCTAAAGCGCGTCGGAGCATCGCCATGACGCTGCTGAAACAGCTGAATTAAACGCGTGGTAAGCGCATCACTGATGCCGCTCAGCAGTTTGCCAATCAGGCTGATGTCATCGATATGATAGGCGAAGCCTTCTAACAGCTCAGGCACCTCCTGGGCGTAGCGTTTTAAATCGGCAACCCCGCTGGCCTTGTAGATACGGCCAATCAATTGCACTGGATCGCTTTTTTGCTGGCGCAACAAGTCGGTGGAGGTGACCATGCCAAGGGGCTGGTGCTGCTCGTTTAATACCGGTAAATGGTGAATGTTATGTTTGAGCATCAGGTGCATGGCCGAAAACACCCGGTTATTTTCAAAAATAAACTTAGGTTCCACACTCATGATCTTCTCAATACCCAGCTCGGGGTCTACCCCTTCGGCCAACACCCGAGAGCGCAAATCACGGTCGGTCACCACACCAATCAATCGGGCCTCCTGGCCCTCTCCCTGAGTTACCATAATGGAAGACACTCTATGCGCACTCATGGTTTGCGCGCATTCACGAATACTGGCCTCGGGAGTGAGGGTGATGGCTTGGCGGGTCATCAGCTGTGAAATTTTACGCTCCGACCAGCTGTCGCCATGGTGTTGATATTTAGAGGACAAGAGCCGGTTCGAGTGAGCACGGACAAAATACTGTTCGAAGGCTTTATATTCATGGCGCAGATAATCAAAGTCCGCTTGCGAGAGCATATAGACCAAAGCTTCACGCTTGACCTCGATACGGTTTTTTATGGTTTCGCCGCTGAGCAAGGAAGGGTAACCGAAATAATCGCCGCTGGTTAAGCGAGCAATGGGCTCACCGTCGGCGGCCACCAGCTCAATTACACCGCTACGCAACAGGAATAACTTGGGATGCGCCGAGTCCAGCCACTGATGCTGATTTTCCCGCGTAACATAAATCACCTCGAGGTGATGGGTAAAATAATCACAGGCGGAGTCCGGCAAAGCATTAAACGGCGCTTGCTGGGTAACAAAGTCTAAAATATCCTGATGCAGGGCACTCATAGTCCACGTCCTAAACATGTGGTAACAAGACTAAATTTAGGACCTATTTAGCGACAAAAAAAGCCCGACCTTGGTCTAAGGTCGGGCTGGTGATCTGCGAGTTTGGTTAATGCACCTTAGTGCGCATGGGCCGTTGCAGAACCTTTAGGATTACGAATGCCCTCAACCATTTCTTTGATCTCATCCGGGGTTTCTGCGGTCATGCGTTGCACCACGGCAGCCACAAAGAAGTTAACCATCATACCAACTAGGCCGATACCCTCAGGCGAGATACCGAATAGCCAATGCTCGGCACTGTTTAACTCCGGACTAACGAACTTGAAGAAGATGATGTATGCGGCGGTAAAACCGATACCCGTTACCATGCCGGCAATGGCGCCTTCTTTGTTCATGCGTTTTGAGAAAATACCCATGATAATTGCAGGGAAGAAACTCGCCGCCGCCAAGCCGAAGGCGAAGGCCACCACCGAGGCTACAAAGCCTGGCGGGTTAATACCAAAGTAGGCAGAGATACCTATGGCTACCATGGCCGCCAAACGCGCCGCCAACAGCTCTTGCTTATCATTGATATCCGGTTTCAAGGTACGTTTCAATAAATCATGAGACACCGAGGTCGAAATAACCAGTAGCAGACCTGCGGTGGTCGATAGCGCTGCTGCAATGCCACCGGCGGCCACCAAGGCAATTACCCAGGCCGGTAGGTCGGCAATTTCAGGGTTAGCTAGTACCATGATATCGCGGTCAACACTCACTTCATTGGCGCTGGCTGGATCATCAACCTTACCGGCAGAATAGTGCATGCGACCATCACCATTCTTATCGTTGAAGGTGATAAGACCGGTTCTTTCCCAGTTTTTAATCCACTGTGGCGCTTCTTCATACAGGGTGCCGCTGCCGTCTTTACCATTGATGGTATCGATCATGTTCACGCGAGCGAATGAGGCAACCGCCGGAGCCGTGGTATAAACAATGGCAATAAAGACCAGAGTCCAAGCCGCAGAGATACGGGTATCGCGAACGCGAGGCACGGTGAAGAAGCGTACGATGACATGAGGAAGACCCGCGGTACCCACCATGAGCGCACCGGTGATCGCAAAGACGTCAACCATACTCTTGGAACCTTCGGTATATTGGGCAAACCCGAGCTCGGTACTGAGGCCGTCAAGCTTGTCGAGCAAATAGAGTCCGGAGCCGTCAGACAAGGTTCCGCCGAAACCGGTTTGTGGCAACAGGTGACCCGTCATCATCAAAGAGATAAAAATGGCCGGTACCAGGTAGGCGAAAACCAGCACGCAGTACTGTGCCACCTGAGTATAGGTAATGCCCTTCATGCCGCCGAGTACGGCGTAGAAGAAAACGATCACCATGCCGATATAGACACCGGTTTCAATGTCAACTTCCAGGAAGCGCGAGAACACCACGCCCACACCACGCATCTGACCGGCGATGTAAGTAAAGCAAATAAAAATGGCACAGAAAATGGCGACCACACGGGCTGCCTGTGAATAGTAACGGTCGCCGATAAAGTCCGGCACCGTAAATTTACCGAATTTACGCAGGTAAGGGGCCAGGCACAGCGCCAGTAGCACATAACCACCGGTCCAACCCATCAGGTATACGCCACCGTCATAACCGGCAAAGGAGATGATCCCCGCCATGGAAATAAACGACGCCGCACTCATCCAGTCTGCGGCTGTAGCCATACCATTGGCTAAGGGTGGTACACCACCACCGGCAACATAGAATTCATTGGTTGAGCCGGCACGCGCCCAAATGGCGATACCTATATACATCGCAAAGCTCAGACCAACAATTAAAAAGGTAAGTCCTTGAACATCCATCATCTTGCTCCTTATTCGTCTACGCCGTATTTCTTATCTAACGCATTCATTTTGTATGCGTAGACAAAAATAAGAGCTACAAAGGTGTAAATTGCGCCTTGCTGTGAAAACCAAAAGCCCAATTTAAACCCAAAGAATCGTACTTCGTTGAGTACGTCGACTAACAAAATGCCAAAACCAAAAGAAACGACAAACCACACCACCAGTAATTTAAATACCAGGCTGAGGTTTTCACTCCAATAGGCCTTCGCATGTTCTGCATCTTTAAAAGCCATTTTGTATCCCCTTTACATCACACCCAAAGGCATGAACGGTTGTTATCGTCACTTTAGAATCTAGCAATGCTTTGCCGAGAGGAAATTCAGACCTTAGTCGTAACAAAAAGTTAACCTTTAGAGAGGGTGAGCCAAAAAATAAAAAATAACCAACAAAAACATAAGGATAATAAAATTTTTTGTTGCATAAAAAGAGACTGGGAAGGCCTTTATTGGCTTTAATACATTAGTCTAATAACCCTTAGTCGCATGCCTAGCTGCGACAAAAGCACTGCTATTTAATCCGCGCTTTTGCTATGGTGAGGTGACTTATAAAAATAGCCCAGTACCATGACCTTAGCTTTAATTTTTGTTTCTTTGGCCTATATATCAGTGTTGTTTTGGTTAGCCAACTGGGGCGACAAGACCACGCCCTGGGCCAAATACATCAGCCACCACCCCTTTGTGTATGCCTTGGCGCTGGGGATCTATTGTACGTCCTGGACTTATTACGGCTCGGTGGGCACCGCCGCCAGTGATGGCTGGAATTTCCTGCCTATTTTGCTCGGGCCCATCCTGTTGTTTGTGTTTTTCCAAGGCTTCTTACGCAAACTGGTGCTGGTAAGTAAAAAGCAAAACATCACCACCATTGCCGACTTTATTTCGGCACGCTACGGCAAGCGGCAACTGACGGCGATTCTGGTCACCTTTATCGCCCTGATGGCCACCATTCCCTATATCGCCTTGCAGCTTAAAGCCCTTTCCAGCAGCTTCTTATTATTGCCAGGCGGCTCAGAGGTGTCCGGGCCGGTGCTTGCCCTCGGGGGCGCCTTGATCATGGCGGTGTTTGCTATCTTCTTCGGTACCCGCAAGGTAGATGTGACCGAATACCGTTCGGGGCTGATGCTGGCGGTGGCCTTTGAATCCTTGGTCAAGCTTATTGCCCTGGTTTTTGTCGCCGGCTTGGCCCTGTACACCCTTTACTCCCTGCCGGATTCGGTGTCTTTGGAGACGGTATGGCGGCACTGGCAAGACTCACAGGTGCTAACTTTTGGTTTTATAGGCCAAACCCTGATGGCGGCGGCGGCCATTATCTGCCTGCCGCGACAATTTCATGTCACCGTGGTCGACAACCAGGACATCCGCCACCTGCGCACCGCGCGTTGGGCGTTTCCGCTTTATTTACTGCTTATTGCGCTGATGATCATTCCCATCGCCAGTGCCGCCATCATGCCGGAAATCGGCCATGGCCATAGCGCCGACAGCTTTGTCTTGGCCCTGCCACTCAGCAGCGGTCACAGTATTTTAACCACCTTTGTCTTTATCGGTGGCCTATCGGCGGCCACCGCCATGATAGTGGTGGCGACCCTGACCCTAAGCACCATGATCTCCAACGACGTAGTGCTGCCGCTGTTACTTAAGCGTAAGTTTCGCCGCAGCCATATTAATAGCAGTTACCGCTCGCGCATTTTATTGGTCCGCCGTTTTACCATAGGGGCCATCCTGCTGCTGTCTTACCTTTATCAGCAGCTCTTTGGTCACGGCGAAACCCTGGCTTCCATGGGCCTGGTGGCATTTTCTCTGGTCACCCAACTGCTGCCGGCCATAGTCGGTGGTCTTTATTGGCGCAAAGGCCATGCCTATGGCGTCTATGCGGGCCTGACCGCCGGTGTGGTGTGCTGGACTCTGTTTCTGCTTATTCCGATCATGAACACCGCCGCGGCACTGGACAGCGGCGCCCAGCAAAACCTCATCACTCAGGGTACCCTAATCGCCCTGTTTGCCAATATTTGCTGCTATATCAGCTTTTCATTGGGGGCTCAGGAGCGCCTTATTGACCGCATTCAGGCCGCCGCCTTTGTAAACCCCATGGAGCAGCTGAATTTTGCCAAACGCCTGAATAAGAATGTCGATGCCACCGTGTATGACTTTAAGGTGCTGCTGCAAACCTTCCTTGGCGCCCAGCGCAGCACCCAGGTGCTGGCCCATTACAGCCTGACCGAAGACATAGACGATAATAACGCCCAGCCTTCCAATGAATTTATCGCCTATTGCGAGCGCGCCCTGACCGGGGTGCTCGGCGCTTCTTCCGCCCAGGCCCTGATCCAAACCGTGGCCAGTGGCAAACAGCTGGCCTTTGAAGAGGTGGTCAACTTTTTCGATGAGACCACACAGGCTCTTCGTTTTAACCAAAACCTCTTGTTTACCTCGTTGGAAAATCTCAGCCACGGTATTTCCGTGGTCGATAAGGACCTTAATTTGGTGGCCTGGAACAAGCGCTACGCGCAAATGTTTGACTACCCGGAGGGCTTTTTACAACAGGGCCAACCCATCGAAGAAGTGATCCGCTATAACGCCATGCGCGGTGAATGTGGCCCCGGCGAAATCGAACACCATGTAGAAAAGCGGGTACGCCACCTGCGCAACGGCAGCCCCCATCATTTTATTCGCCATCGCCGTAACGCCCAGGTGTTTGAAATGATCGGTAACCCCTTACCGGACGGCGGCTTTGTGACCAGCTTTTCCGATATTACCGCGCACATGGAAACGCAAAACGCCCTCGAAGAAATCAACATGGATCTGGAGAACCGCATCGAAGCGCGCACCCAGGAAGTCAGAGCCATGAACCAGGATCTTAAGGCGCAAATTGCCAGCCGAGAGCAAACCGAGCAGGCCCTGAAGGCGGCGAAACTGGAGGCGGAACGTGCCAACGACAGTAAAACCCGCTTCCTGGCCCTGGCCAGCCACGATATTCTCCAGCCTTTGAATGCCGCGCGCCTCTACCTGGCGTCCATGGACGAGCAGGAGCTCAGCGCCCATAACGCCAATAGTCTGGCCAAATTAGGCGATAGCTTGGATAGTACCGTGCACCTGATGTCGGCCTTGCTGGACATTGCCAAGCTCGACCAAGGGGCCATGTCGCCAACACCGCGACACTTTCATATCGACGATATTCTTGCCCCCTTGGTGAATGAATACGCCATTTTATGCGCTGACAAGGGCCTCAAACTCTCGCTGCGCTCCAGCAATGAGGTGGTGCACAGCGATACCACCTATTTGCGGCGGATCATTCAAAACCTGGTTTCCAACGCGGTGAAGTACACCCCCAGCGGCAAGGTGCTGGTTGCCTGTCGCCGCCGTAAGCATCACCTCAGCATAGAGGTGTGGGACACAGGTTTAGGCATTACCGAGCACGAACAGCAAAAGATATTCGATGATTTCTACCGGGTCGAGTCCGGCGACAACAAGGGCGTGGGCCTGGGACTTGGGGTAGTAAAACGTATGGCCGAACTGCTGTCTCACCGCCTTAGCATGCGCTCGCAATTCGGTAAGGGCAGTTGCTTTAAGGTTGAAGTGCCCTACGGCTCACAGGCCCGTATTCAAGGCTCGAGCATGCCCACAACCAAGGCCGCAAGCCAATCACACTATGATGTGCTGGTAGTCGATGATGAGGCCGCCAATATCGAAGCGATGCGCCACCTACTCACCAAATGGGGTGCCCGTTGCCATGGCTGCCAAGGGGCCGAGCAGGCACTGGCAGTGGCCGAGAGTGACGCCAACATCGACATTATTTTTATGGATTATCAGCTTGGTGAAGACGGCGATGGCCTCGCCCTGATAGCTAAGATTCGCGCCCTCAGAGACAAGGAGATACCGGCCATTTTGATCACAGCGGTGCGCGACGACCAGTTAAAACTGGCGGCGAAAAAGGCCGGGGTGCATTATTTATCCAAGCCGGTTAAGCCCGCCAAGTTAAAGGCCTTACTTAATCATTCCTTATAACGCACGCATGATTGCCATATGCCGATAACCCTGAGCATAATGGCCACTCGTGTAACACGAATAGGAATGAGGAATGAAAAAAGTATTACTGGCACAGTGCCCGGACCAAGAGGGGCTTATCGCCAAGATCACCGGCCTGTGCTTTGAGCATGGCCTGAATATCACCCGCAACAATGAGTTCGTCGACAAGGCCCATGGCCGCTTTTTTATGCGCACCGAACTCGATGGCGATTTTAGTGATATCGACTTAGTGGCGCAGTTGCAAGACATCTTACCGAGCAACTCAATGCTGTCGCTCCATGGCAGTGAGCCCACCAAGGTCGTGCTGCTGGCCACCAAGGAAGCCCATTGCCTCGGCGGGGTATTATTAAAGTGCTTTGAGCAGGCGTTAAATATCGAGGTACTGGCGGTGATTGCCAATTACCCGGACTTACAACCCCTGGCACAGGGCTTTAATGTGCCCTTTCACTGCATTAGCCACGAGGGCCTAAGCCGCAGCGAACATGATCGCCTAGTGGCCGATAAAATTGCCGACTACAATCCGGACCTGATTGGCCTGGCCAAATATATGCGCATTTTAAGCCCGGAGTTTGTTGCCCGGTTCAGCGGACGCATCATTAATATCCACCACTCCTTCTTACCTGCATTTATTGGCGCCAAGCCCTATCATCAGGCCTTTGAGCGCGGCGTCAAGATCATTGGTGCCACCGCCCACTTCGTCAATGATGAGCTCGACGAGGGACCGATTATTTTGCAGCAGGTCACCAATGTCACTCATGCGGACGGTGCACAAAGCATGGCGAAGAAGGGCCGGGATGTGGAAAAGCTGGTGTTTTGTAAGGCCTTGGAGCTGGCCGCCGAGCATAAGCTCTTTGTTAATGACAACCGCACCGTGGTATTTGATTAGGCTAGCGTTTTAATAAGGCTAGCGTTTTAATAAGGCTAGCGTTTGTTAGGCAAGGCTTTATTTCAGCCTTGCCTGTCAGCCCTATACCAATTCTGTTAAGTATGTGATCAGAGATAGCGCTGGATAAATGCTATGATAACAAGGCGGAATTTTTCTTATGTAGTTATTCTACATAGAAAAATTCCAACGCAGTACGCATGATACTTAGCCCGCTAGAATGATTAGCTATGTAAGTGAATTGGTATTATTTATTCTTGATTATTATTGGCTTTCCATGGCCTCAAGCTGCAACTTGGAGGCAATTAATACCGCCTGGGTGCGATTATAAACCCCGAGCTTACGGAAGATAGCGGTAATGTGCGCCTTCACCGTAGCCTCGGAAATATTCAATTCGTAGGCGATTTGCTTATTGAGCAAGCCTTCGTGCAAATAACTTAGAACCCGGTATTGCTGTGGTGTTAACGATGCAACCTGGGCCGCAAGCTGCTTATCTTCGCCACTGATGGCTTCCACCTTATCTTTAATATCCGCCGGTAACCAGACCTCGCCCTCTAGAATTTCATTGATGGCGTCGGCGATTTCCTGTGCCGATGACGACTTGGGAATAAAGCCCATGGCGCCATAGCCCATCACCTTAGACACCACCTGCAAGTCTTCGCTACCGGACACCACGGCGATAGGTAAATCCGGATAATCTTCGCGAATGCGGATCAAGCCATACAAGTCGCCATTGCCCGGCATATGCAAGTCCAGCAGCAAAATATCCAGGTCTTCATGCTTATCGAGCACCGCCAAGGTGGTGTCGAAAGTATCCGACTCCAGCACTTCCAAGGGCTCAAATTGCTTGGTCAGCGCGCCCTTCAGGGCTTCTCTAAATAATGGGTGGTCGTCCGCTATTAAAAACTGACTCATGCTGCGCTCCTAAAAAAAATCGGCCATTACCTAAGGTAACAGCCGATAGTCTACGTTTAGAATCATTCTTTAATCAAGCTCTTAACGATTAATTAACGATTCAAGCGGTTTTCAATAAGCTCATCAACCACACTCGGATCGGCCAAAGTTGAGGTATCTCCCAGCTGTTGGTACTCGTTGGCGGCGATCTTACGTAAAATACGGCGCATAATCTTACCGGAGCGGGTTTTCGGCAGACCCGGCGACCATTGGATCATATCCGGCGAAGCAATGGGGCTAAGCTCTTTACGCACCCAGTTACGTACCTCTTTGGTGAGCTCATCGCTCACCTCAACACCGTCATTTGGCGTGATGTATACATAGATGCCCTGACCCTTGATATCGTGCGGGTAGCCCACCACCGCCGCTTCGGCCACGGCCTCGTGAGCAACCAGCGCACTTTCAATTTCCGCTGTGCCCAAACGGTGACCAGAAACATTCAGTACATCGTCCACACGACCGGTGATCCAGTAATAACCGTCTTCGTCGCGGCGACAACCGTCACCGGTGAAATAAACGCCCGGATAAGCAGAGAAGTAGGTTTGTTCAAAGCGTTCATGGTCGCCGTATACGGTACGTGCCTGCGATGGCCAGCTATCAAGGATAACCAGGTTACCATCCACGGCTCCCTCTAGGGTGTTGCCTTCGGCGTCAAACAAGGCCGGTGCAATACCAAAGAAAGGTTTGGTTGCCGAGCCCGGTTTCATATCTGTGGCGCCCGGTAATGGCGTGATCATGATGCCGCCGGTTTCCGTTTGCCACCAGGTATCTACGATTGGGCATTGGCTGTTACCAATCTGCTCATAATACCAAGCCCAGGCTTCGGGGTTGATTGGCTCTCCCACCGAGCCCAGCACGCGCAGGCTGGTGCGCGTTGAGCTGGCCGTAGGCTCATCGCCCTTGGCCATCAAGGCGCGAATGGCGGTTGGCGCCGTATATAAAATAGTGACTTGATGCTTATCGACAATTTCACCCATGCGCCCGGCGCTCGGATAGGTAGGTACGCCTTCAAAAATAACCTGAGTGCAGCCGTTAACCATGGGGCCATAGGCAATATAGCTGTGGCCGGTGATCCAACCCACATCGGCACTACACCAATAGATGTCATCTTCATGCAGGTCAAATACATATTCGTGCGTCATGGAGCTGTAAACCAGGTAACCACCCGTGGTGTGCACCACTCCTTTGGGCTGGCCCGTCGAGCCCGAGGTATAAAGGATAAAGAGCGGGTCTTCGGCGTTCATTACCTCAGGTTCGCACGCGCTTGGCTGATCCGCAACCAATTCATGCCACCAGACGTCAACGTCGTTCCACTGCACGTCACCACCGGTAAGCTGATGCACTATCACATGCTCAACCGTAGTCACGCCGGCCTGGCTAACCGCTTCATCAACATTAGCTTTAAGAGGGACGCAATTGCCGCCGCGGCGACCTTCGTCGGAGGTGATCACCACCTTAGCGCCACTGTCTTTAATACGATCGGCAATGGCCGAAGGCGAGAAACCACCAAACACCACGGAGTGGACCGCGCCGATACGGGCACAGGCTTGCATGGCATAGACCGCCTGAGGCGTCATCGGCATATAGATGGCAACACGGTCGCCTTTTTGCACGCCCAGCTTACGCAGGCCATTGGCCAGCTTACAGACTTCATCATGAACCTGCTGGTAGCTGATATGTTCGCTTTGACTCGGGTCATCGCCTTCCCAAATCAACGCCGTTTTATCGGCGTTATTTTTTAAGTGGCGGTCAATACAGTTATAGGAGGCGTTAAGTTGACCGTCTTCAAACCATTTAATGCTGATGTGACCTTTATCGAAGGAGGTATTTTTAACCTTAGTATAGGGGGTGATCCAATCTAGACGCTGGCCGTGCTCGGCCCAAAATGCTTCTGGGTCGTCGATGGATTGTTGATACATAGCTTGGTATTGTTCGTTATCGACTAATGCGTTTTTTTTGATGTTTTCAAACACCGGATAAATGCTCTGTGACATAACCGTCTCCATATGTTTTGTTGCCATTATGCCTGCCCACAGCATTACTCAGGGCCACGTCTTGCAGTATTAGACCTTAGTATAGAATCGCCACGACCGTTGCTATTTTCACCTCGATTAGCGGTAAACACCTTGCCAATATTCGCGCAATAAAGTCGCGGCAATCCTTCGGCGACCCTTCACCTGCTTTGCTCGCTATACCTTAGTCGTACGACCAATAGATAATTGCCTAAAAAGCCAGCAACGACCATGTTTGCTGAGCTAGCTTGCAACAGGACAAGATTATGACAACACAAAAATTAATGATAAAAACACTAACCGCACTTGCAGTATGTGCGGCCATTGGCAGTGCTCAAGCCGCGACCATAGGCGACACCGAGGTCAGTTACGGCGGTTATGTAAAGGTTGACGCTATGTGGAGCGATTTCTCCGCAGGAACCATTTCGGGCGACAGCATTGGTCGCGACTTTTATGTACCCAGCACCACACCGGTTGGCGATGATGACAACAGCGATGCGGTTTTTGATATGCACGCACGGCAATCGCGCTTTAACTTTGGCACCAGTACCAAGTTAGACAACGGCAAGACCATTAATACCAAGATTGAGCTTGATTTTATTGCCTCCATCGGCGGTAACGAGCGCGTTACCAACTCCTATTCTCCGCGTATACGCCAAGCCTATATCACCTATGATGGTTGGCTCTTCGGTCAAGCATGGTCAAACTTCCAAAACGTCTCAGCCTTACCGGAAACCTTGGACTTTGTCGGTCCGGCAGAAGGCACGGTGTTTGCCCGCCAGGCACAGGCACGCTACAGCGTCGGTAATTGGGCCTTCTCTATTGAAAACCCGGAAAGCACCATTACGGTCAACGGCGCCCGGGTCGAAACCGACGATGCCAGCATGCCGGATTTCACCGCACGTTATAATCACACAGCCGATTGGGGACAAATCGTCGTTACCGGCCTGGCTCGCCAACTGACTTACAAGCAAGGGGGGGCCGACGAAGACGAAACCTCTTTTGGTGTCAGTGTTTCCGGACGCTATAACCTGGGTGAGGACAACATTAAGTTTATGCTGACTCATGGCAAGGGCTTAGGACGCTACATTGGCCTAAATGTCGCGCACGGGGCCGTTTACGATGGCAACGAACTTGATGCCATTGATTCTACCTCCGGCTTTATCGGCTATCAGCACCACTGGAACGAGCAATTGCGCTCCACCTTCCTATATTCATTCTTTAGCGCCGATAACAATACCGATCTGCTTGCCTTTAGCGGCGATCCCACAGAAAGCAGCGTCAGCTACAGCGCCAACCTACTGTACTCACCGGTGAAAAAGCTCACCTTTGGCGTCGAGTTTAAACATGCAGAGCGGGAAACCGAAAGTGGTGCCGACGGCGATCTGGATCGTCTGCAGTTCTCTGCCAAGTACGCATTTTAACCGCGTTCAGCATAGAAAAGCCGCCATTCCTTTATTTGGGAGGCGGCTTTTTTATTTGTAGCGCCATAGAACTGGCATAAAAAAACCAGCCCTAGGGCTGGTTTTACTTACTCTTATTCTTTACGCCTTACTCGGCATCCACCTCTTCGGCAAGCGGGTTTACTTCACCCTCTTCCGGCTTAATGGTGGCTTTTAGCAACAGCATTTCACGTAGCTTGCCTTCGATTTCATTGGCGATCTCGACATTCTCTTTTAAGAACTTAATCGAGTTCGACTTACCCTGGCCTACTTTCGAGCCATTGTAGCTATACCAGGCACCTGATTTTTCTATCAGCTTGTGCTTCACGCCCAGATCGATAAGCTCACCTTCTTTAGAGATACCCTCACCATACATGATGATAAATTCGGCTTGCTTAAACGGCGGAGCTACCTTGTTCTTCACCACTTTAACGCGGGTCTCGTTACCCACCACTTCATCGCCGTCTTTTACCGAACCGATGCGACGAATATCAAGGCGGACCGATGAATAAAACTTCAGGGCGTTACCACCTGTGGTGGTTTCCGGGTTACCGAACATTACACCAATCTTCATACGGATTTGGTTGATGAAGATACACAAGGTGTTAGAACGCTTGATATTACCGGTTAGCTTACGCAATGCCTGTGACATTAAACGGGCCTGTAAACCAACATGGCTGTCACCCATTTCGCCTTCGATTTCAGCTTTTGGCGTTAGCGCGGCCACCGAGTCGACGATAACCACATCAACGGCACCCGAACGTACCAGCATGTCACAGATCTCCAGCGCCTGCTCACCGGTGTCCGGCTGCGATACCAGTAGTTCTTCAACATTTACACCAAGTTTCTCGGCATAAACTGGGTCAAGGGCATGCTCGGCATCAACGAAAGCACAGGTTTTACCTTGGCGTTGGGCTTGAGCGACAACCTGCAAGGTCAGCGTGGTTTTACCCGATGATTCCGGACCATAAATTTCCACTACACGGCCGGTTGGCAGACCACCAATACCCAAGGCAATATCAATCCCCAGTGAACCGGTAGAAATGGCTTCAACGTCCAAAGCCTGACTGTCGCCCAGCTTCATGATTGAGCCTTTACCAAATTGGCGCTCAATTTGTGAAAGCGCAGCGCTTAAGGCTTTTTGCTTGTTATCGTTCATTGTTTTCTCCAAAATCATTGACCGCCAAGCTCATCATGTTTGGTATTAACGCTTGACTTAATGAAGCTTAGTATACTGTATGAAATTACAGTATCAAGCAGATTCTAAAATTTTTACCACCATATCCAGGGCATGACTGATAGCCTGCTCGCGCACATAGGCGCGATCCCCATTAAATTGGCGCTCTTCGGTATAGACCTGCTGATTAAAATACACCGCAAACCACACCAACCCCACCGGCTTATCATCACTGCCACCATCCGGACCGGCGATGCCCGAGGTGACCACGGCCACATCCGCTTGCGCCGCATGCGCCGCGCCGCGCGCCATTTCAACAACCGTTTGCTCGCTTACGGCACCGAATTGGGTTAGGGTTTGCGCTGACACACCGAGGCGCTCCTGCTTGGCTTCATTGCTATAAGTCACCGCGGCTTCAGCAAAATAGCGTGAGCTTCCCGGAGTATCGGTAATGGCATAGGCAATGCCACCGCCGGTGCAAGACTCAGCGGTAGTGATCATCATCTGCTTATCCGTTAAAATAACGCCCAGTTGCGCGGCAAGGGTTTGTGTATTGGCAGTAAACCTTTGTTGTAAGTTCATAACCATCCTTATTCGAGTGAGTGCATGTCGGCTAATCTCTATAGTGAAGATAATATAAAACAACAAACCCCCATGATGCAGCAATACTTACGCATTAAGGCACAACATCCGGATATTTTACTCTTCTATCGGATGGGGGACTTCTATGAGCTGTTTTTCGATGATGCCATCCGCGCAGCAGAATTATTAGATATTTCGCAGACTTACCGCGGCAAAGCCGGCGGAGCCCCGATCCCTATGGCGGGAGTACCCTATCACGCGGTGGAAAACTATTTAGCACGCCTGGTTCAGCTTGGCGAATCGGTCGCCATTTGCGAACAGGTTGGCGATCCGGCTACCAGCAAGGGTCCGGTAGAGCGCAAGGTGGTGCGTATCGTCACCCCGGGGACGGTCACAGACGAAGCCTTGCTCAACGAACGTCAAGACAATCTGCTGGTTAGCGTCTGCCAGGGCACCAGCGACTATTTTGGTGTCGCCTACCTGGATATCAATTCCGGACGTTTTAATATCGTCGAGTGTGCCGACGCCGACGCCTTTAAATCGACGTTGCAACGACTCAACCCCGCCGAATTACTCTATTCGGAAAGCTTTGCCGATATGGGGCTTATCGAACACATTAAAGGTATGCGCCGTCGCCCGGAGTGGGAATTCGATTTAGACACGGCCATTACTTCATTATGTCAGCAATTTGGCACTCAAGACCTGATTGGTTTTGGTGTCGCCGATGCCAAACTGGGTTTAGTGGCAGCCGGATGCTTGCTGCAGTATGTAAAAGACACCCAGCGCACCGCACTACCGCACATTAACGCCATCAGTCTGGAGCAAGACAGCCAGGCCGTGGTACTCGATAGCGCCACCCGTAAAAACCTTGAGCTCACCCAAAACCTCGGTGGCGGCATTGAAAACACCCTGGCGGCCATTTTGGATAAAACCGCCACACCCATGGGCTCACGCCTATTGAAACGCCGTATTCATAACCCGATTCGCTGCCGTGACGAGCTTAATCTGCGCCTCGATGCCATCGACATCCTGATAGACCAGGGCTGGCACCTTGAACTGCATCCCCTGCTGCGCAATGTCGGCGATATCGAGCGCATCGTGGCCCGCCTGGCCTTAGGTAATGCCCGACCCAGAGATCTGTCCCGTTTACGCTCGGCGCTACAGCAATTACCCGAACTGCAGGGCCTGCTTGGCACCGCATCGCAACGACGCCTGGCACAAATCGCCAATGCCTGTGAACCCAATGACGAGCTGCTCAACCTGCTTGAGCGCGCCATTATCGACAACCCGCCGGTACTTATTCGTGACGGCGGCGTGATTGCCGAGGGCTATAACCAGGAGCTCGACCACTGGCGTAACCTGTCTCAGGGGGCCACCGATGTGCTCGAAGCCATGGAAGAGCGTGAGCGCGAAGTCACGGGGATCAGCACCTTAAAAATCGGCTACAACAAGGTGCATGGCTTTTACATCGATATTAGCCGCGCCAACTCGCATCTGGTGCCGGCTCATTACATTCGTCGCCAAACCCTGAAAAACAATGAACGTTATATTATTCCCGAGCTGAAAGAGCATGAAGACAAGGTGTTGGGCAGCCAGTCACAGGCCCTGGCACTGGAAAAGCAGCTCTATGAAGAGTTATTCACGCTAATAGCCCCGCATCTGGAACGATTACAGCGTTTGGCGGCAGCCCTGAGCGAACTTGATGTATTGAATAACTTCGCCGAGCGGGCGCTGACCTTAAACTATTGCAAACCCGAACTCGATGAAGGCGATGCCATCAATATATGCGAAGGCCGCCACCCCGTGGTCGAGCAGGTAATGCGTGACCCCTTTATCGCCAACCCCATAGAGCTCAATAGCCAGCGTCGCATGCTGATGATCACCGGCCCGAATATGGGCGGTAAATCAACCTATATGCGTCAGACCGCCTTGATCGTATTGATGGCACATATCGGCTGTTATGTGCCGGCGGCGAGCGCCAATATCGGCATAGTCGATCGTATCTTTACCCGTATAGGCGCCAGTGACGATCTGGCCTCAGGGCGCTCGACCTTTATGGTGGAGATGACGGAAACCGCGACGATTTTAAATAATGCCAGCGAGCACTCGCTGGTATTAATGGATGAGATTGGCCGGGGTACCAGTACCTATGATGGTTTATCTCTGGCCTATGCGACGGCGGATTATCTGGCCCATAAGATCAATGCCAAGACCCTATTTGCGACCCATTATTTCGAGTTAACCGAGCTGGCGGAGCAAGAGTCGGGACTGGTTAATGTGCACCTTGATGCCATAGAGCACAATGACACCATTGCCTTTATGCATAAGGTATTAGAAGGGCCGGCAAGCAAGAGTTTCGGTCTGCAGGTCGCGGCTCTCGCCGGCGTGCCCAAGGCGGTGATCAGCAATGCCAAACGCAAGCTTAAACAGCTCGAGCAACAGCCGGCCATTAACGGCAATGGCGCTGCCGAGGTGAATAACCAGCTGGAACTGCTCACCCCAGATCCCGAGCCCAGCGCCTTGGAAGTGGCACTGGCTGAGCTCAACCCAGACGAATTGACGCCTCGTCAGGCATTAGATGCCCTGTACCATTTAAAGTCGCTCTATCAGTAGCACAAAAACGCCGCTAAATTAGCGGCGTTTTTCGTTTGTTATCTAGAGTATGTCGACTTTTTACAGCTGCTCGAACAAGCTCTCGGTGTTGAGCCCTTCGTGCTGCAGCATATCTTTAAGACGACGCAGCGCTTCCACCTGTATTTGTCGAACTCGCTCTCGAGTCAGGCCAATTTCGCGACCTACATCTTCCAAGGTTGAAGGTTCATAACCCAATAGACCGAAACGGCGTGCCAATACTTCCCTTTGCTTCGGGTTTAATTCATCAAGCCAATGGACAATGTGGCTGTTGATGTCGTTATTCTGCACTTCCCCTTCGGGACCTCGGCCCTTCTCATCGGCTATGATATCGAGTAACGCCTTATCATTGTCTCCCCCGATTGGGGTGTCGACAGAGGAAATTTTTTCGTTCAAACGCAACATCTTAGATACGTCTTCCACCGGTTTATCTAAACGCTCGGCGATTTCTTCGGCGGTCGGTTCATGGTCAAGTTGCTGCGTTAACTCGCGGGCGGTACGTAAATAAACATTGAGCTCTTTAACTACGTGGATAGGTAGGCGAATGGTGCGGGTTTGGTTCATGATCGCCCGCTCTATGGTTTGGCGTATCCACCAGGTGGCATAGGTTGAAAAGCGAAAACCCCGTTCTGGATCAAACTTTTCTACCGCACGGATAAGACCCAGGTTACCCTCTTCGATGAGATCCAGTAGGGCGAGACCACGATTGTTGTATCTTCGGGCGATTTTTACCACCAGCCTCAGGTTACTTTCGATCATGCGTTTGCGTGATGCTTCACAACCGCGCAGCGCCTTACGTGCAAAATAGACCTCTTCTTCGGCGCTTAGCAGCGGCGAGAAGCCAATCTCACCTAAATATAGTTGCGTGGCATCGAGGTTTTTAACGTTGTCGTCTTTGGCAAACAACTCATCGTCATTATCGTCTTCAACCTGCTCAAGGAGTTCTTCCTTTGGCTCATCGAGGACGTCCGAATCATTACTGTTGTCGTTCGTGCTTTCAATTTTTGCGGTTTGACCCATCAGAGTACCCTCCCGTGTAATTTAGACTTGTCCCTACACTAAATTACTTTTATTGCCCGTCGCGCTAAGGTAAAAAATTAACTGGGTTTACCGCCTTGCCTCTATACCGTATTTCAAACCGAAGTGCAGTGATAGAAGACTCGGAGCTACCCATTTCCGCTATTTTTTGCCCTGCTTTGACATCCTGTTTTTCTTTCACTAGTAAACGCGAGTTGTGCGCATAGGCACTAAGATAATCATCGTTATGTTTCACGATGATTAAATTACCGTATCCCCTGAGCGCGTCCCCAGCATAAACAACCACACCGTCCGCCGCTGCTGAGATAGCCGTTCCTGTTTTGTTCGCTATTTGCAATCCCTTGTAGCCATTCTCACGGTTGGAGAAACCTTGCGTTACTTTCCCCCGGGTGGGCCATTTCCACTTTATTTTGTTAGCAGCTCCTGACGATTTGCTAACATTTTTTTTACTAGTCTTATTCTGAACATACTCCCGTTGATTCGGCTTAGCAACCTCTTTCTTGATATTTTCTTTGGTTTTTTGACCTGTTTTTCTAGGCTTTTTACTCAAATTAAGGTATCTTTCTCGCTTTTTCTTTTTTAGCCACTTAGATTCTAGGTAAATGAGTTGATTGGGATAAATGGTATAGGGAGGTTTAATACCGTTTATTTTCGCGACTTCGCGCACATCTTTCTTTGCACTAAATGCAATGGAGTAGAGGGTATCGCCTTTTTGCACCCGGTAATGTTCACCGGTTATATGAATTTTACGTGTCACCTTGGCCTGACCAGTTTCCAGAGAGGAAACCGGCGCAGGGGCGGTGCGAGAGGAGCAGGCGCTAATAACAAAAGAAACCAGCAGCAATAAACTGGTGTTTTTGAAACTCATGCAGCGCCCTTCCATTAGCTAGCGAAGTACTAAATATAAAACGATTGCCAGGCCGACGACAAGCCAGCCCAAGATTTCCACATATTGGCGTAACTTTTCTTCCATGCGCGCGCCACCCCACTTCATCAGCGCCGCCACCAAAAAGAAGCGGGCTCCGCGGCCTATGGCCGAGGCCAGTAAAAAGGGCAAAAAGGCCATCTGTAACAAGCCCGCACCTATGGTGAAGACCTTATAGGGAATGGGTGAGAAACCGGCAAGAAACACCACCCAGACGCCATAATCCTTAAACCAGGCCAGCGCATGGTCAAATTTATCCTGCCAGCCCATGGAGGCAATCAAGGGCTCAACCACAGGCTCAAAAAGCCAATAACCCAGGGCATAACCCAGGATGCCGCCGATCACCGAGGCCAAGGTAGTCAGCAAGGCAAAGCGCCACGCCGTAGAGGGCTTGGCCAAACACATGGGGGCCAGCATCACATCGGGGGGCACGGGGAAAATAACCGATTCGGCAAAACTCATTCCAGCAAGATAACGCTCGGCATGGCGGTGTCTTGCCCAACGCAGCGCGGCGTCGTACAAAGCAGTAAAGAGGCGCAAAGAATATCCTTAAATTATATCGCCAGGCACCAGTGGCACGAAGCGCACATCGGCTATGACTTGTTGTTTAAACTCATTTTCGCAGCGAGTATACAGCATCAATTTTTGCTCTGCATCGCCTATGGGCACTATCATCACCCCGCCCTCGTCGAGTTGCTCCAGCAACTCCTGCGGCACGGTTTTCGCCGCGGCGGTAACGATGATCCCCTGAAAGGGCGCTTGCGAGGCCCACCCTTTCCAGCCATCGCCATGTTTCATTGCCACATTGTACAAATCAAGCTGCTGTAAACGTCGCTTCGCTTGCCATTGCAAGGCCTTGATGCGCTCAACCGAATACACCTTGTCGAACAGCTGCGCCAAAATAGCACTTTGGTAGCCCGAGCCAGTGCCAATTTCCAGCACCTTATCGTGCACCCCATGCTGGCGTAATACCTGGGTCATCAGCGCCACGATATAGGGCTGAGAAATGGTTTGCCCCTGACCTATGGGTAAGGCAGTGTTCTGGTAGGCTTTATGTTGCAATACATCATCGATAAACAGGTGGCGCGGCGTTTTCGCCATCACCTCGAGCACCTGTTCGTCGCTAATGCCTTCGTGAGCCAGCAGCTTGGCCAATGAGCCGGCACTGCGTTTGTAGTTAGTGATCATTGTCTTGCTCCGCTAACCAGTGCTGTAATGGAGCAATGCTTTCTCTGGCTGTCATGTCTACGCTCAAGGGCGTGACCGAGGCATAGCCTTGACGGATAGCCGCAAAATCTGTGCCCTCTCCCGCGTCTAATTCCGGCCCCAAAGAACCATACCAATACACCTTCCGGCCCCAGGGATCGCGCTGGGCGGTCATGGTTTCGGCCTTGTGTCTGGCGCCCAAGCGGGTCACCTTGACGCCCTTTAGCTCGCTGTAGGGCACGTCGGGAACATTGATATTGATGATCTGATCTTTGGGTAAGGGATGACTTTTTAGTTTATTGATGATGTCAACGGTTACCTGGGCGGCGGTTTCGAAGTGCGTACAATCATGACCAACCAAGGACACGGCGATGGCAGGCAGACCCATATGGCGCCCTTCGGTGGCGGCGGCCACCGTGCCCGAATACAGAGTATCATCCCCTAAATTAGCACCATGGTTAATACCGGCTACCACCAAATCCGGCTGCTCGGAAAACAGCGCGTTTAGGGCCACATGGACACAATCCGTGGGGGTGCCATTTACGCTGATAAAGCCATTCTCCAATTTCTGCGCCCGCAATGGATTCATTAACGTCAGCGAGTTACTGGCACCGCTGCAATTGCGGTCCGGAGCAACCACATCGACATCGGCTATCTCTTTTAAGGCCTGATACAGGGCTGCTATGCCCTTGGCATGTACGCCATCATCATTGCTCAGCAATATCTTCATCATGACTCCTTGCAATACTGTTTTCGCACTGGCGGTAGTCCACCAATTCTCGTAACAACGCCGTGGCAAAACACCCTTTTTTAAGCGAAAAGCTCAGTTCAATCGAGTCGCTCGTGGGCATTTTTACTTGTAAGTTTTCCGGGTATAGCCTGAGCATACGGCGCTCGGTTTTTAAACCAAGTTCGGCCAGACCCCGACACCAGCTTTGATAGGGTAACAACCACTGCTGCTCTTCCTCAACCAGCCCCTTCTCGCCCTTGCCGACCAAGGGCGCCGACAACTCGATGTCCCCCTCGACCAGACGACCAATATTTTCAGGGGTAATGGCATCGGTAAAAAATGCATTACTGCCACTGAGCATAAAGACTTCATGTTGCAGGGTTTTGGCAAGGCCATGCTCGGCCACCCGCAGGCTGACAATCTGGTTAAAAATATAAGAGCGGGCTGCAGAAATCACCATAGACCTTAGTTTACGGTCACGGATCTGCTCGCCGGCAAACATGCGCTCGGCCATCACTAGGTTATGGCCATCGTGACCAAAGCGTTGCTCGCCAAAATAATTCGGCACCCCTTGGCGCACCGCATTGATGCGGCTGAGCACTGCCAGCGGCTCGCTCACCTCGCGCAGCACTATGGTAAAACGGTTGCCCTTATGGCAGCCGGTACGCAGCTTGCGACCATGGCGCACCTGTTTGGCCACAAAAATTTGCTCATCGTTAAGGGCGCTAAAGTCCAGCTCCTGTTTAATGGGCACTGGCACACTAAACCATTGCGAACACACACCTTGGCGGTCTTTTTGCCCAGCGTAACTGACATCCCGTGGCGCCACCTTGGCAAATTTGGCGATTTTTTTTGCCACATTGACCGTGTTGATACCGCGCTTGATCACATGCAAGCACACATGCTCGCCACTGCCATCGAGTTCAAAACCCAGCTCTTCATCAACCATAAAATCTTCCGGCAGGCGCTTAAAGACCGCCGTGGCGCTGGGTTTGCCATACAAATACTGTAGCGATGCTATCGGATCATTTTTCTCCGGCGCTAAAGGCGCTTTTTGCGCAGAGGTTGAAGGCTCTTTCATGGTTGCTGAACCAACAGGGCTACCGCATGGGCGGCAATGCCCTCTTTACGCCCGGTATAGCCAAGCTTTTCTGTGGTGGTGGCCTTGACATTAACCTGGTCCAGACTGATTGCCAGATCCGCCGCCAGACAGCCACGCATGGCATCAATATGCGGACGCATCTTCGGCGCCTGCGCCACTATGGTCAGGTCGACATTGGCAACCACAAAGGCGCGCTCATGCACCTCGCTCATGACGCGACGCAACAAAATACGGCTGTCTATGCCGGCAAATTCGTCGCTGGTGTCGGGAAAGTGCTTGCCAATATCGCCCAGCGCCATGGCCCCTAGCAAGGCGTCACACAGGGCATGAATAGCAACATCGCCGTCTGAGTGTGCGATAAACCCTTGTTCATAATCTACTTTTACCCCACCTATGGTGAGCGGCCCATGACCACCAAAGCGATGCACGTCAAAACCATGGCCTATTCGAATCATAAAATCTCCGTCATTTGTTGCGCTAACAGGAAATTAGCGAGCTGCAAATCTTCTGGGGTAGTTAACTTAAAGTTGTCGCTGCGACCGGCGATTAAACGCACCGGATGTCCGGCCCACTCCATCGCCGATGCTTCATCGGTAATGGTGGCGCCACAGGCTAAGGCGTCACGCAACGCTTTACGCAACTGAGCATAAGGGAAAAACTGTGGCGTCAATGCCTGATAAAGGTGCTCACGCTCTATGGTTTGCTGCACATGGCTGTCGCCGCGCTTGATGGTGTCGCGCACCTTGGCGGCTAAGATGCCGCCCTCGCCATGGTGCTGGCACTCATTAATTAAGCGTTCGATATCGGCGGGGCTAACCAAGGGCCTGGCGGCGTCATGCACCAGCACCCACTGTGGTGGAGTTGCTGCAAGGGCATCAAGAGCGGCAAGCACGGAATCGGCGCGCTCTTTGCCGCCAATTACGGTATGCACAAATTGGGAGTCGATGGGCAGCTCGGCGAAATACTCGTCATTGGCGCCTATGGCCACGGTAATACCCTTGACCGCCGCCACCTGGGCGAGCTTATTCAGGCTGTGTTCTAGCACGGTTTTGCCCTGTAGTTCCAAATACTGCTTAGGGCGTTGAGATTGCATCCGCGCACCAACTCCGGCGGCGGGCACTATGGCAATAATGCCGTGATTTTCACTCATAAAACTACTTTGCGTTATTGTTTTGTCTCAGATTGTTTACTCGGTAGCACCCGATAAAACACCTCTCCGGGCTTGATCATACCCAGCTCATGGCGGGCACGCTCTTCAACCCCTTCCAAATCCAGTTTTAAGTCTTGTATATCGGCTTCGAGTAACTTGTTACGCTTGTTTAATTGCTGATTCGTTTGCTCATGATTAGCCACCGCCTTGGTTAAACGGCTATAGTCTTCGATGCCGTTGTGGCCAAACCACAGCAGATATTGCAGATACAGCAACAATGCCAACAAACCCAATTGGAATAATCGCATTAGCTTTCCTTTATCGGCAGTGGTTGCTTAAAGTTTTTCCAGTTAATTCGTGTTGTTAGTAGCATTTCTCTCAGGCTCAAAGTCCGTGGTGAGGTCACCTTGTGTTGTTGCCAGCGGTGACCGCAACAAGCCGGTGTAAAGTGTTTTTTATTGGGTACCAGTAACTGCACGTCCTGGGCCGAGCTTAATCGCGTATCGCGATATTGGCCGTCGAGATCAAACCAGCCCGCCTGATTACAATGCAAACGGTTACTGCTGATCTGGTCAAGGGTATCGAGCATCACAAATTGCAATCGCCCCTGCGTAACCAGTAATGGTACTAAAATACCGACTTCGGCATAAGCGCTAAAAAACGCTAAATTAGCGGATTTATCGCTTTGTGGCGGTTTACTCGCCTGTTTGGCTATCCAACTGCCATTTTGCCCATCCAAGGTTAACGGGCAATGACCATGAACGATATGAAAGGCGGCGCGTTCCACGTAATAGGGCAGACTGTCGAGCAAACGTGCCAAACGTGTGCCATCGCCTTGATGCGTTAATTGCTGGCTTATGCGGTGCAACTCGCGGGCATAAAAGGCATTGCACAACTCGGCATACAGCACTCGCTGTTGATCGAGTGCAAATAAGTCTGCTTGCTGCGATGGTTGTTGCCGCACATTGCCTCCCACTGGTTGTGCTTAAGTTTATACCATAGTTGCGCAAAATTTGAGAAGCACCATGGGGAGGCCGTATAAATTACCCCGGCTGCTGGCCCAGGCGGGCAAAACCCGACTCTAAAAACTGCACCACCTGCGGGCGTTTTTTGCCAATTAAGAAGCTGCCGTCGGCTAAGAACATAAAGTTCTGCCAGTGCTGTTTAAACACATCGAAACGGGTTTCGATTACCTCGTCACGACTGAGGCAAAAATACACAGTCGTGTTGTCCTGCCAGTCCAGATGAGCAAGAATTTCCTCTGGGATGGCGTCACCGGCTTCAAACGCCCGCTCCCAAAACACGTCGTCATGGGGCCAGTGCTGAACCTGTTTGACCCAATCGGCGTCGGTGAAAAAGTCTGGGTGATCTTTGTCACGGCTGATAAAAGTGGTCCACAATACCGCCGCACGGGTGGCGGTCATGGGTTTGATCTGGGCCAGTTGTGGCGCCGGAATTAAAAGTTCTTGGTGTCGAAACACCCACGCCTTGGCGTAGTCATCCAAAGGAAGATAGTTCATTCGTGCTTATGCCTGCTGCACTCGTTTAATGAGGGCATTATACGCATCTGCGGCGGCGCTGTCACAAGCCGACTTGGTAGTAAATGCCAACTATGGCAGACTAGGCTAATTCGATGTCTGACCAGTGTTAGGAATTTCCACGTGCATTTTGATTCAACCGACCATTATATCGCCAGTAGCGCCCTGAAACAGGCGGTCAATGCCGCCATCGCCCTAGAAAAACCGCTGTTGATCAAGGGCGAGCCGGGCACGGGGAAAACCCTGTTGGCTGAGGAGCTGGCGAAAAGTATCGGCAGCGAACTGATACAATGGCATATCAAGTCCACCACCAAGGCCCAACAAGGCCTGTATGAGTACGATGCGGTATCGCGCCTGCGCGACTCGCAACTCGGCGACGAGCGCGTTCATGATATCGGCAATTACATAGTTAAAGGCAAGCTGTGGCAGGCCTTTGGCGCCAACGAGCACGAGCCGCGCCCGGTGCTGCTGATAGACGAAATAGACAAGGCCGATATCGAATTTCCCAACGACCTGTTGTTGGAACTCGATAAAATGGAGTTCTTCGTTTATGAAACGGGTGAGCGCGTCCGCGCCGAGCAGCGCCCCATAGTGATCATCACCTCAAACAACGAAAAAGAACTGCCGGATGCCTTTTTGCGCCGCTGTTTCTTCCATTACATCGATTTCCCCAGCGCCGAGGAAATGCACAAAATCGTCGCCGTTCACTACCCGGATATCAAACAAAAGCTTTTGCGTGAAGCCTTAGAGGTCTTCTTTGGTTTACGTCAGGTCGACGGACTGAAGAAAAAGCCCTCCACCAGCGAGTTACTGGACTGGCTTAAGCTCTTGATGGCCGAAGATATAGCGCCCGAAGTTTTACATGGTAGTGCCGCCAAGGGTGGGCTTATGCCACTTTTTGGTGCTCTGTTGAAAAATGAGCAAGACGTTTCCTTGATTGAAAAACTGGCCTTTATGAGTCGCCGCTAATGCTTATCGAGTTTTTCTTCACCCTCAGAAAGTACCGCTTGCCGGTCAGCCTAAGGGAGTTACTCGACCTGCTCGGGGCTTTGCAGGCCGGGGTGGTGTTTGCCGACAGCGAAGCCTTTTATCACCTTGCCCGTACCATTATGGTGAAGGATGAAACCCATTTTGACCGCTTCGATAAGGCCTTCGCCGATTACTTTTGTGGCATTGAGGATATTGACCTGCTCGACGCTTTGAAGGCGCAATACCAGCTCCCCGAGGACTGGATGCGCAAGGAATTTGAAAAACAGCTGAGCGCCGAAGAGAAACGTCAGCTTGAGGCCATGGGTGGTCTCGAAAAGCTGATGGAAGAGCTGAGAAAGCGTTTTGAAGAACAACAAAAGCGCCATGCCGGCGGCAATAAATGGATAGGCACAGGCGGCACCTCGCCCTTTGGCGCCTATGGCTATAACCCGGAGGGAGTGCGCATAGGCCAACCCGGCTCGCGCCAACGCCGCGCCGTTAAGGTGTGGGATAAACGCCAGTATCGTAACCTCGACAGCGAGGCCGATATCAGCTCGCGGACCATGAAACTGGCACTGAAAAAACTGCGCCGCTTTGCCCGCATCGGAGCCAGCGATACCTTGGACTTAGGCGCCACCATTGCCGCCACCGCCAAACAAGGGGGCATGCTGGATGTGAAAATGGCACCCGAGCGCCATAATGCCGTCAATGTCATCATGTTGTTCGATATCGGCGGCTCCATGGACGACCATATTCAACTGTGCGAGCAGCTATTTAGCGCCGCCCATGGCGAGTTTAAACACCTGGAGTTTTTCTATTTCCATAACTGTGTTTACGAGCAGGTGTGGCAGGATAATGTCCGCCGCTATGACAAGAAGATAGACACCCACAGTCTGATGCAGCGCTTTGGCCGCGATTACAAGGTTATCTTTGTCGGCGATGCCACCATGGGGCCTTACGAAATCGCCTACCCCGGTGGCAGTGTGGAGCATTGGAATGAAGAGCCCGGCGCCGCCTGGCTGCAGCGCATCACCCAGCATTTCGACAAGGTGGTGTGGCTGAACCCGCAGCCACAGTCGCATTGGCGCTACTATCACTCCATCGAGATGATCGACCAGTTAATGGCCAAGGGCGAACAAAGCCGTATGTTTCCCCTGACCCTGGATGGCATCAGCGCCGCAATAAAAACGCTGACCTAGATTTATCCCCAACGCTGCCAAATCTGCAGGCCGATAAACCCAAGGCTAAAGCCGACCAGGTATATCAACCCCAACCAGGTTAACAGCCGCAACCACAGCGGTTGTTTAATCTGGGTTTGGCGCACCAGGCGCATATTCAACCAGGCAAATACCGGCGTGGTTAAAAACGCCAGGGTCATGGCAAAGGTCAGCATCTCTTTTAGATTGCTTTTGAAAAACAGGATCACCGCCATCCCCGCCACCGCCTGCATTATAAGCCAGGTATTTAAATGCTTTGGCAACGACCAGTTAGGCATCAACTTGGTGCCGGTGTACAAGGTCCGCGCATAACCATCGAGTACAGTTAACGTAGTCCCCAACATACATAAGAAGGCCACGGTAGCGATAAGCCATCGCGACCACTCGCCCATGGTATTGGTATACATATCGATCAACTGCTTGGCGAAGGCCACCCCGGCCAGGGCAATCTGCGTATTGCCGCCATACTGAATAAGTACCCCCAAAGAGCAGAACACCAGTGCCAATACGGCGGTGACGATAAAACCGAAGTTAAAATCGAACAGCCCCGCCCTTAGTGGCACCTCGGTTTGTTGTCGTTTTGCCTGCAACCACAAAGAGCTGGCCACGGAAATTTCAATCGGCGCCGGCATCCAGCCCATCAGCACCACAATAAAACTTAAGGCCGTCAGCGACAGCAGATCCGGTGGGGTGAAATCAGCGGCCGCATTCATGGGCACGCCACCGCTTTTAAGCAGGGCTATCACTAGCGCTGCTATGGTACTGATGGCGAGCACCGCCATAATCCATTTGGCAGCGCTGTCGAGCGCTTGATAATGCCCGAGCACCAAGAGCGTCAGGCAAAACAACAAAATAATGATGCACAGCACCGTCAGGCTCAGGGCGCCGCCGACCACATAATGCAACAACGCCGCCGTCAACAGTAAAACCCCGGCGGTATTAACGATGGCGGCAATAATATTGAGGGCAAAAAAGCAGTAAAAATACCAGGGACCCTGGCTTTTATAACCGGCCACCAGGTTATTGCCGGTGACTAATGTGTATTCAACGCCGAAACGAAAAAACGGATACTTCAACAGGTTGACGGCGATAATCAACCAGATCATTTGCCAACCGAATAAAGCCCCGGCCTGGGTTGAAGCCACCAGATGTGAGCCGCCAATGGCCGCGGTGGCCATTAAAATGCCAGGCCCCAAGGCCTTTAGATACTGCCAGTATTGCACCAGATTACTCTTTATAATTATTATCTTGCGCCCAAGACTAGGGGAGATGACGGGTGTTTTCAACCGCCTTATTACTCGGCCTCGGCACTGCGTAATTGGCAATAAAGGCACAATCCGCTTGTTTTTATTGCTACTTTTTGTTTACCTTTTTATAATCTCGATGAGTAGAGCAAGGAGCCCAACCGTGGCTCCTTTTTTGTTTTTGCAGGAGTCCAATGTCTTTATCTCGTTGTTTTCTAGCCGCTGCGGCCCTGCTGTGCAAGCCCATTATCAGTGATGCAGCACCGACCCAACTAAGTGGTTTTGCCACCTTAGGCGTCAGTTATACCGACTCCGATGAACTGGCTTTTCGCAATGATGTCTCGGACGATAGCAGCAAGAGCAAACAAGCGGACTTTGGCTCGCTGTCACGCATCGGCGTGCAGTTACATAAGAGCTTCAATGAGCAATGGGCGCTGACCGGGCAATGGGTGCTTAAGCGCCAGCTAGACTACGATCTGGATCAGCTGACCCAACTCGCCTTTATAAACTATTCCCCGTCGGCCAGCTGGAACATCAAGTTCGGGCGCAGTGCGCTGGACTTGTTTATGATGAGCCCTTACCGAAATACCGGCTATGCCTACACCGAAACCCATGCGCCGGTAGAGTTTTATGGCCTGATCCCGCACCAAAGTATCGACGGCATTGAACTGGCCAGTGCCCATGCCACCGACGAGGGCACCTTCTCCAGCCGCTGGTACTATGGTCAATCCAGTGATCATTTATCGAATCTTGAGTATCAATGGCAGCTGGACCTGGAAGACCTCACCGGCGTTACCCTGGCCCTTGAGCAGCGTAATTGGTTGCTGCGCCTTAATCACAGCCAGGCGCGCATCGGTGGCAAAGAAATTGGTCATTATCCGCAGATCCGCCAAGCCGCGCAGGGCATTACCCCGAACGATTGGCCACAGCTGGCCGCATTACTGGGCAATATGAACCCGGTCGGAAGTCGGTTACGCTACACCACCGTTGGGGCTCGCTATGATAGCGGTGACTACTATATGCAATCCGAGTTTGCCTATATCGATGCCAACAGTGATATTTTGACCCATGTGATCAACGGCTATCTGAATATAGGTAAACGCTGGCAAGAATACAGCTTGCAACTGGGCTACTCCTTTACCGATGGCAAGGAAAATAACATCCCCAAGGCGCAGACCCCCTCGCTGTTAAGCGAGGCCCTCTATCGCGAAATAGAGCGCAGCTATAACTATTACATTAATGACCAATCGACCCTGTCGCTCAGTGGTCGCTATGATTTTCGTGCCGATATGGCGGCCAAGTTGCAGATCGAATACGTAGACCTGAAGCGAGCCGATAATCAGTTTATGCTGCGCCAGCAAGATATGACGGCGCAAGATTCATTTTTGGTGCTCAGCGCCAGTATCGATTGGGTATTTTAATATGAAGGTATTTGCCGCCCTGATACTGACCCTGCTCGGCACCAGCTTATCGGCACGCGGCACCGAGGCCATCGCCGTGATTGTGAATATCGACAATCCCACGAAAGCGCTGACAACCAAACAACTGATCGACCTGTACATGGGTAAGCTCATAGCCTTTCCTAATGGCGAGCGCGCTTCCCCCTTGGATATGCCCCATGACTCAGTGCTGCGCCGCGAGTTTTATCAGTTGCTTACCAATAAACCCATTGGCAGTATTAACGCTTACTGGTCGCGGGTAAAATTCAGCGGCCACGCCCAATCACCACAAAGCATGGCAAGCAGTACCGAGGTTTTGCAGCGGGTGAGAGACATTGACAATGCCATTGGCTATGTAAAGCTAAAGGATGTAACCAACGATGTGAAGGTGGTATATACACTTGCTCAATAAGCACAGCCTGATTTTACGCCTGGCGATGGTGTTGGTCCTCACCTCCTTGATTGTCGGTGTGAGCGCCGTCAAATATTACTATCAAAGCATTTATCAGCAAGAGGTTGATAAGGCCCAGCGCGCCATCGAACAACTCCATAAAACCGTGGCCAGCACGGCGTCCATCGCCGCCTACCTTAAAGACAAAGACCTGGCTCTGGAAGTGATCAACGGCTTACGTAAAAACGACATCATTCTGGCGGCGGTGATCAGCAGTGAAGACGAACTCTTGGCCAGCGGTGGCGAACATAACCCCCACACCGCCTTGCCCTATCCCCTTTACCACCCCTTTTTAGCCGATGATGTCGTCGGCTATATAGCTCTGACCCCGGCTCAAGAAGGCATTCAGCAAGGCGCCAGAAATATAGCCCAAAGCAGCGTCACCCTGCTGCTAATACAAACCAGTACCCTGTTGCTGACCTTCATCATCCTCGCCTATTTTATTATTGCCAAGCCCATGGCCAGACTCAGTGCCGAGCTAAAGCAAATCACCGCCGGTTCCAACAATCGCCTCACCGTCCCCTTTGCCCAGCATGACAGCGAAATCGGCGAAATGACCAAAAGCATTAACAACATGCTGGCGGTGGCGGAGTCACACTTTAGCCAGGAGCGCGCCCTGCGCAGCGAGGTACAGGAGCTCGGCAATCGCCTGCAATTGCTGTTTGAGCACGCCTCTTCGGCGATGATCCTGGCCACCCAGCAGGGACAGATCATGCTCTACAATGCCTCTACGGAAAAGCTGCTGGCCCGCCTCAATCTGAGTATCTGCGACAGCCTCTTTGAGCTGGTAGCGCAGGCTTTTAAAGACGGTGACACCCTGGTCGAGCGCATACGCGATAGCCTGGATCAGGACGATGTGGCCCGGGGAGAGTATCAATTGCTTAACGACACCACCGGCCAATCTATTTGGGTGCATATCCTGGTAACGCGCAGCTACGCACAGCAACAGCAATCTTATTTACAGATCTTCATCCATGATATCAGTAGCCATAAACAGCAACTGGCCCATTTGAACCATGCCGCCAGCACCGACAAACTCACCGGCTTGCTTAATCGCATTGGCGCCGAGCGCGAGCTGGATAAGCGCTTCGCAGCGCAGCAAAATGTCACCCTGATGCTTATCGATCTGGATGGCTTCAAACCCATTAATGATATTTATGGTCATGATGCCGGTGACGAGATTTTACGTTATGTCGGACAACAGCTTAGACAAAACCTGCGTAAGGATGATCTCTGTATTCGCTGGGGCGGTGATGAATTTGTGGTGGTGGTTGATGCACTCGAAAAAGAGCAGGCCATGCAACTGGCCACTAAACTGCATCAAGCCCTCTGCCAGCCCACCACATTAAGCAACTCCGAGCAGGTGGCCGTGGGAGCCAGTATCGGGGTGGCGGTCTCACCAAGACACGGCGGCGATTTCAAGTCTCTGATTGTTGCCGCCGATAGGGCCATGTATGGGGTCAAACGCGGGGATAAAAATGCGGTGGCCTTCGCCGCAGACTAAACCTCGCCGCTACAGCTGCTTAAGGTACTCGCTCTGATAGCGACTGGCATCGGCCTCAACATTGTAGCGCTGGGCCAAAGTATCAAGCTGGGCCTGGGAAATGGCCAGTTCATCCATGGTGATGGTGTTATCGTCAAGCTGCCACAACTGCCGTGAACCGCTGTAATTAAACTGTAGTGCGTGCATGGCCTGCACATCGCCCTGCTCCGCCGCCGCCTTAATCTTGGCCAACTTACGGGTGATCTGATTTAGCGCCTGCTTCAAACGCCACACATACACCACCTCGGTCATAAAGGGGTGATGCTCGACACGCTTAAGGGCAAAGCCGATGGCGACACAACTGACGACAACACCCAGCAGGTTCCAATGGAAGTGACTGCCGCTGTCGCTAGGCAGGGCAAGGATCAAGACTCGGGCGATACCTAGACTGCCCACCACTAAGGCTGCTATACAGGCAACTATCACCATATTGAGATGCTTACGGTAGCGGGTTTTGTCTATCTGTTCCAAGGTCATGCGGGTGCCCTACTGAAAATAAAAAGCGGGGGCATTATACCCCCGCCTGTTGGCAATAAATAGCGCTATTTAGCGACTCAGCCTAGAGCACAGCCAGGCTCACCAGGAAGTAGGCGACCAGGGTTAAGGCACCGCCCACCAAGGCATAAGGCATCTGGGTTTTCACATGGGTGAGGAGATCACATCCGGAGGCAATGGCCGACACCGCACTGGTATCGGAAATTGGCGAACAATGATCGCCGAATACGCCGCCCCCTAGGATGGCACCCAGCACCAGTGAAGGTGGCAGACCCAGGGCCTGGATTAACGGCACGCCAATGGGTATTAGAATGGCGAAGGTGCCCCAGGAGGTGCCCGTGGTAAAGGAGATCACCGCCCCGGTTAAAAACAGCATGGGCACCACCAAGGTGATGGGCAGATAGTCCCCCACCAAGGAGGCCACAAAAACGCCGGTTCCCAGCTCTTTAAGGCTGGCGCCCAGGGTCATGGATAACAAGACGATGGCCACCAGCGGCAGTAACTCACCCATGCCCTTGAAGCCCATCTCGACCAGTTTATGGTGACTGAAGAGCTTGCTGGCGCTCAGCAGGAAATAGGCCACAACACAGGATAAAATGGTGGCATAAAGCACCGACTTAGAGCCGCTGCCGGCGGCAATGTCGCCATTGCCGGTCCAGAACATAAAGCCGACCATGGATACCACCAGGGTCAGTAAAGGCACCAGCATAAAGCTGGCCTTAGTGCCCTTGTCTGCCTCGGTGGGCACATTCACTTCCAAGCGCTCCAGCTTTTGCTCCGCTTCCTTCATAGGCCCATGCACCTTATCAAAGGCGATGGTGTAAGCAACGATCAACAAGGCGATGATGGCATAAAAGTTATAGGCGACACTGCCCCATAAAATACTGACCGCCGATTGCTCCAGCTCATAGTTGCTCAGCAGCCCGAGCACATAGGCGCCCCAGCCATTAAGGAGAATAAGGATACACACGGGGGCACTGGTACTGTCGATAATATAGGCTAGACGGGCGCGGCTCATTTTAAACTTATCGAATAAGCCGCGCGATAGGATACCGGCGGTCAGTACACTGAGGTTGGATTCAATAAATACGGCAATGCCGGAGAACATGGTTAAAAAGCCCACCTGGCGTTTTGATTTGGCCACCCCCTTGCCGATTAACATGTTCACGGTTGCGGCCACACCACCGGACTCGCGAATATAGGCGAGCAGCGCGCCAATAAGCACACTAAAGAGAATGACGCGACTGTTACCCGGCGATGAGGCCGTCGCTACCACGCGCTCTATGGTATTGATAAAGGTATAGAATAAGGTATTACCCTCGCCACTTATCGCCAGTAAGAACTCGGATGTTGCCACGGCCAACAGCAGGGCCATGATCACTTCTTTACGCCAAAAGACGATTGCAATTGCTACCAGCGGCGGCAAAATGGAATACCAAGACATGGTGTTATCCTTGTTATTATAAAGCTTGAATAGTCTTGCAAATGAGCATAGATTATTCAATTAGTTTTCATTCAACTGTAATTTTTTAGTTATGCAGCCACTTCCCTACTTTCCTTATGTGGATCAGCACATGCAGGTTGAAGATGTCACCATCGGCGAGCTTGCCAAACACATCCCCACCCCCTTTTACTGTTACTCAGCTCAGGCTATTGCCAGTAATTACCAGCGCTACAGCGACGCGTTTGCAGGGCTGGATAGCTTAATTTGTTATGCCGTAAAAGCCAACTCCAATCAGGCAATTTTAGCCACCTTGGCGCAATTGGGTGCCGGTGCCGATACCGTTTCCGAGGGCGAGATCCGCCGCGCACTGGCCGCCGGCATTAAGGCGGAGAAAATCGTCTTCGCCGGTGTGGGTAAAAGCGAGCAGGAAATCCGCTTTGCCCTGGCCCAGGGCATTTTACAGTTTAACGTGGAGTCCGAGCCGGAATTAGAGCGCATCAGTGCCCTTGCGGTGGAAATGAATACCACGGCGCGCATCTCTATTCGCGTGAACCCGGACGTTGAGGCCAAAACCCATGCCAAAATCACCACGGGTCTGGCGGAGAATAAGTTCGGCATTAATATCGATTTGGCGCCCGAGCTTTATCTTAAGGCCGCCTCTTTACCGGGCATAGAGGTCACAGGTGTGGATGTGCATATCGGCTCACAGCTGATTAACCTCGAGCCCTTTGCCGCCGCCTTTGCCAAGGTCGCAGAATTGGTCGACACTCTTAAAGCCCAAGGCATCGCCATCAAGGTTATCGATATCGGTGGTGGCCTCGGCATTAACTACGGCGAGCACAGCGATGAGCCGGATATCACTACTTACGCCGAGCATGCCAAAAAACACTTGGGTCATCTTGGCTGCACAATTATCGTCGAGCCCGGGCGTTCCATGGTCGGCAATGCCGGCGTCCTGGTCTCTCGGGTGGAATACGTGAAAACCGGGCAAGAGCGCACCTTCTTGATCCTGGATGCGGCCATGAATGACTTGATCCGCCCCAGCATGTACGATGCCTACCATCATATTGCTACCGTGGAGCAAAAGCCCACCCAAGCGGTTTATGACATAGTCGGCCCGGTGTGCGAAACCGGCGATACCTTCGCCAAAAACCGCCGTCTTGGCGAGTGTGAACAAGGCGATCTGGTTGCCATTATGGGTGCCGGTGCTTATGGCGCGGTGATGGCCTCACATTACAACTCCCGCCTTAATGCCCCGGAGGTGCTGGTCAAGGGCAAGGAATACAGTATTATTCGCGAGCGCATCGACTTTGATTCCTTGCTTGTCATGGACAGTTTGCCGGACTGGCTATAATCGTGTGAGTTGGCAGAACTGTAGGCGTTAAGCACGCAAGCTACTGTCTAATTTGAGTAGAAAAAAACGGCATCAAAAGATGCCGTTTGGGGTGATACCCTGGCAGGGGTATCCTGTGTTAGTCGTTACTTGTCATGTGCCAAAATGGCTTCATAGACGCGGGTTATAACCGAACCGTATTTCCCCGTTTCAAATTCTTTGCCTTTAAATCTATAGTCGCTGTCCAAGCCGGTCACTTCGCTATGCCGGGCATTGGTAAACAGCACTATGGCCAAATCATATTCCGGGTCTATCACGGTCACCGTGCCGGTCCAGCCCGTGTGTCCGTATGCCCTTGGGCTGGCGTAGGGACCAAAATGCCATCTGCGCGCGCCATTGCCGGCGCGACGCCAGCCCAGGCCATAGCTTTCATCCGTTGCCGTGGGCTTAATAAACTGATCGACCACCTCGGGCCTGATTAACTGCACTTCACCATAACTCCCCCGGTTTAGCAACAATTGTGTGAGTTTTGCCACACTTTGCACATCGGCAAACAGGCCCGCATGTCCGGCCACTCCGCCTAGGGAGTAAAAAGCCTTTTCATCATGCACCTCGCCTTGGAGCACATAATCTCGCACGCCCTCGAAATTCACCCGCCCACCGCGGGTGTTGCCTTCAATCTCGGTGGCCGCTATCTGCGAAGGCATAAAGCCCTTTTGCAGCGGATTAAATACCAGGGTATTGAGCCCCAAGGGAGCAAACAAGCGGCTTTCCACATAGGCATCAAGGGGCATATTGGTAATACGTTCAATCAAAACACCGAGCAGCATATAGTCAACATCACTGTAGAGGTGACGCTGAGCCTGCATCATCTCAAAGGGCACGCCGCGAATTAACAGCTGTTTGGTGCGCTCGCTATTAAGGGAATAAAATGGCCTGCCGAGATGATTATCGGCGCGGTGAAAGTCCACCACCGCCGGGTAACCGGCGCTGTGAGTAAGCAGGTCTTTTACCAGCCGTACCTCGCGTCCCTGCCCGGTATATTCTGCCAGGTAATGACTTATGGGCTTATTAACATCGAGGCGTCCCTGCGACACCAGATGCATCAGCGCCAGATTGGTGGCAAACATCTTGGTATTAGAGGCAAGATCAAACAGGGTATCGACTGCCATGGGCTGTGCGGCTACAGATTCTTTGCCGTGGTGCGCACGGGCATAACCATAGGCGCTGAGCTTAACCAGCTCGCCCTTATACACCACCCCAAGCACGGCGCCGGGAAAGCCCTGATCCACTTCTTGTGCAATCAAGGTATCCACCGCGGCAAAGTCAATTGCCCCGGGATTAGGCCTGAGCTCGGGCGCGGGAATGCGAATACTTAGCTTGGCCCCCTCGGGAAAGACCGACTTAATATGCAAGGTATTGACCCCGTCGCGGGTGCGTCGCGCCAACGAGTAACGGTAACTGTGCCCGGCCTTTAAGGGTCGAGCGATATTAATGGTTTCGCCATTAATGACGATTTCGGCGCGCTCGGCATTAATGTTGTCTATGATGATCTCACCGCGGCGGCGATATCCCTTAAACCGGTATTTGTTGTTTACCTCGACCCGGGAGCTAACATCCTGCTGCGGGTACTGGATATAAAGCTGCTCATGACCCAAGGCGGCAAACTCCTGTGGCTGCGCGGCCAACTCTTGGTAAAGTGCAAAGTTTTTATCCGCCTTTTTCGGCTTATAGCGTTTGAGCAGGGCGAACAGCACCGCCGCCGTTTTCCCGTCTGCCTGAGTATTCATTTGCCAAGGCAAAAAGTGCGCCTGAAATGCCGCCAGCACATCCTGGGTTTGTTCATCAAGCCTGGCCGTTGCTGCAACCTGATAACCATAGTCCGCCAACGCCCGCTGCATCACCGCCACCGAAGGCGGCGCGACACTAAAGTGACGCCAGTAGTACTCCACATCCTGCTGTTGATACCAGGCACCAATGCCCGCCTTATAGAGCTGGTACCAGGGAAAACGTGGGCCTGGGTCGAGCTTGCGCCCCGGCGCGATATCCGCATGCCCCACCACCTGGGTCGGGCCAATATCCGGATTGCGCGCAAGAATATCCTGGCTTAAGGCGATTAATAACTCTATCTGCTTGGGATCATAATCGGGGAACACACAAAACGGCTCGACGCCATCTCCCTGGGCGGGCAGCTCCGGCTCCAGGCTCGGCGCCGTATCGCTGCAGCTGGGTACATTAACCACCTCAATGCCGATGGACTGATCATTGAGATCGCTGCGCCCCTGCCAGTAACTGTCCCCCGCATGCCAGGCCCTATCCGCTTCTTTCACCAACTGCACTACTTGCAGTTCGCGCTCCCCATAACTGGGGTCCTTGCTTTCGGGCACCAGATAATGGGCGCTTAGACCGCCTTTTTCCACCAGCACCCGCTCGGACTTTTCATAGTCGATGGCGGTGTAATGCATCACTAAAAATTTAATGCGCTTGGAATAATTCTGTGACTGCTTGAAATCGTAGCCAGAACTGCAACTGCTCAGTAAAAATAACAAGGGCACCAGCAGCAGGCACTTACAGCGCATCTGCAAAGATTCTTTATTCATACCCACCTGTAGCGAAAAAACTATGCTTGCGCACAGCGTCTTGAACTTATAAACGCAACAACAACCCAACCGTATAATGATATTTTATTTCTTACAATTAAAAACCAAAGGAATATATATTCCAAAAACAACCTTCCCCCTTACTTAAAAGCTAGTAAAAATGGCCTATAAAATATAAAGAGCCCCTCAGGTAAAGGCGCATTCCCCCGAGCTTTAAGGGCACGCTGATAAAAATTTTTTATTCCTTTTATTTGGAATATTGGGTTACACTTTGCCATTACGTCATTGTTAACATGTGTACCAAGCGTTAAAGGTAACCATAAGACAGAGATTCTAAGTAACTTCTTATGTCGACATTTATAAAAATTAAAGCACTGCGTAAGTCCTTTTCCAGTAGCGAAGCCAAACTGGCCGATTTTACGCTCAACTCTGCGAATGCCATTCGCGACCTCTCCTCCATTGAGCTGGCCAAGGTGGTCGGCGTCAGCCAATCGAGCGTGGTTAAATTTGCCCAAAAACTGGGGTATAAGGGCTTCCCCGCCTTTAAGCTGGCGGTGATTGACGCCCTGAACTCGGAATCTCCCGCCCCAAAGCTACACGGTAAGATCACCCTTAATGATAGCCTAGAACAAATCGCCGAAAAGCTGTTAGGCAGCAAGATGGCGGTGTTGACCGAAACTAAGAACCTCAACGAAGCCGAGGCCGTTGAGCAGGCCGTGGTTTTACTTAAAAATGCCCGTCGCGTTGCCATTTGTGGTCTCGGCGGTTCGGCCCTGGTGGCCAAAGATTTTGCCTATAAACTGCAAAAGTTAGGCATAGCCGCCATCGCCGAAGCGGATGGTCATGCGCAACTGGCCTATGTGTCGACCCTGGGCAAGGACGACCTGGTGATCGCCATCAGTGAGTCGGGTAAAACCCGGGAAGTGGCGGAAGCGGCGGTTCAGGCGAAAAAGAATAACTGTCCGGTGATTGCGGTGACCAAATTTGGCTCCAGTCCGGTGGCGGATTGTGCATCGGTTAATCTCTACTCGGTGGCCGAGGAAGAATCTATTCGTCTGAGTTCCATTCTGGCGCGCACGGCGCAGGACTTTGTGATCGATATTCTCTTTATCGCCCTCACTCAGGCGACCCGTCCGGGGCGTAAGTTGCTGGAGCACTCCAACGATGTGGTAAAAGCATTTCGTGAAGGTTAAAACACAGAAACTGAAAAGGCCCAACTGGGCCTTTTTTGTTATCTCCAACTACTCACTCTGGATACAGCAGGTATTTTTTTCGCGCCGCTTTAAAGGCATCGAGACCACTTTGCCAGCTCTTTCTTATCTCGGCCTCGCTTTGACCGGACTCTATCGCCACTCGCAGGGCATCCGTACCGGCGAGCTTATCCATAAACCCGGCACTGCTAAAGAACACCTCATCCTGCTCGGCGAAGCGCTGGTGCGCGGCAATCAGCCAGCCCAAATCCAGCCCCCTGACTTTGCTTTGGCGCAGATCTAACCCCTTGGCCAACCGGCCTTTAAGCTTTGGCTCACTGGCCGCGCCCACAATGGCACGCGGGGAAAAACTAAAGTCTCCCAGAGCCACCTTGTCATGGCCTAACACCTGAAACGGGAAATCCGTACCACGACCGATACTGATCGGCGTCGCTTCAAAGAAGCACAAAGACGGATATAAACCTATGGCCTGATCGTTAGGCAGATTAGGGCTGGGTTTTATTGGCAAAGAATAACCCATATCCCGAGCGTACTTTGCCACGGGGATCACCGTCAGAGCCGGGCTTATACCGTCCTCCAGCCAGTTTTCTCCCACTATCATCTGCGCCAGCTCGCCCACCGTCATGCCGTGTAAAACGGGTATGGGGTGCATGCCAACGAAGGAGCGAAACTCGGGCTCCAGTATCGGCCCATCGATATAGGCGATATTGGGGTTGGGTCTGTCGAGCACGATAAACTCGGCCTTGGCCGCGGCGCTCGCCTGCATCATATAGTGCATGGAACTGATATAGGTATAAAAGCGCACACCCACGTCTTGGATATCGAAAAGCACCACATCGACCTGGCTCATCGCCTCTGCGCTGGGCTGCTTGTTCTTGCCATAAATAGACACTATGGGCAGGCCGGTTTTGCCGTCGATTCCCGAATCTATATGGGCGCCGGCATCCTGATCACCGCGAAAGCCGTGCTCTGGAGCAAAAATGGTGGTGATCTTAACCTGTTTTGCCAGCAAGGCATCCACCAGGTGAGTGTCGCCCACTATGGAGGTTTGGTTGACGACCAGACCAACCCGCTTCCCTTCGAGTAAGGGCAGGTAATGCTCAAAGCGACTGGCGCCGACTTGAAGCTCCCCCTGCTGGGCCTGCACGCCAAACGCGGTCAAACCAAGCAAAAAGAAGAAAGTTAGCAAGCCAAGGCGCTTAAGCATCAGCGTCAGCCTCTTGCACCGCCGAGCGTAAAAAGCCCTTGTTGTTATCCAGCAAGGCCTTGCCCTCACTCGCGCTTTTGCCGGTCAGCAGCATTAAAATCGCTAATTTGGCACTGTGCTCACTCTGTGCCAGCGCCTCGACCGCCTCTTGCTCAGTGCACTCGGTGGCCTGCATCACGATACGCACGGCACGGGCCTTAAGCTTATCGTTACTGGCATTCACATCCACCATCAGGTTGCGATACACCTTGCCACAGCGGATCATGCTGGCAGTGCTAAGCATATTAAGCACTAGCTTCTGTGCCGTGCCCGATTTTAAACGGGTCGAGCCGGTCAGCGCTTCGGGGCCGACCACGGCGGCCAATGAAATATCTGCGGCATTGAGTACCGCTGAGTTAGGTGAACAACTGATCCCCACGGTGACACAGCCCTGCTCCCGGGCGTAATTGAGCGCCGATACCACATAAGGCGTGCGACCACTGGCAGCAATGCCCACCAGCACATCGTCACTTTTTAGCTGATGGTTTTGTAAGTCTTCAATTGCCATGGCCGCATTATCTTCTGCCCCTTCCACCGCCTTTTGAATCGCCCGCTCGCCACCGGCGATAATGCCCACTACCTGGCCGGGTTCAACGCTAAAGGTGGGAGGACATTCGGCGGCGTCGAGCACCCCTAAACGGCCACTGGTTCCTGCGCCGATATAGATAAGGCGGCCGCCCTTAGCGAAGGCATCAACTATGGCGTCGACCGTCTTGGCGATAGCCGGGATAATTTCCCTGATCGCCGGGGCAACCTTTTGATCTTCATCATTCAGTTTACGAAGAATGGCCTCGCTGGGTAAGAGGTCAATATCCAGGGTTTGCGGGTTTTGCCCCTCAGAAACTATGGTATTTAACTCTCGCAATAACTCAGAGCTATGGTCACTTGGTAAACTCATGTACTTATTCCAGTTATAAATTCTTTAATGCCAGCAAATAGGCGCCGTCCAGAGCCGAGCCCCGCGCACGCTGCACCAGGGTCTGATACCTGGGTGCCAATAATGGGGCCGTATTGTCGGCTAAACCGCCCAACAAGACCACCGGCAAATCATATTCCCCGCGGGTATCGCGGATCAGTTGCTCTACCGCCTGGGTATGACGTTGCAGTATTGCCGAGGCCATGTCACAGCGCCCTTGATAGGGCCACACCAGCTCACTGAGACGGGCAAAGTCTTGCACCTTTGCCGCGCTCAGCCAGCCGCTGAGCGCCTCGCGACTGTGACCGACTCTTTGTGCCAGCACCTCGAGCAAGGGGGTAAGCGCTTGCTGTCTGTCAAACGCCTGCATCAGGGCCTGCACCAGCATGGCTCCCAAGCGGGCTCCGCCGCCTTCGTCTCCTAGGGTAAAACCCCAGCCTCCCACCAGATGTGTGCTGCCATCGGCCTGCAAGCGGGTGCCCACACTGCCGGTGCCAAGGGCAATACAAGCCACCGGGGCACCCAAATTGGCACCATAGGCGGAGGTAATGGCATCGCTGACCACCTTGACCCCGGCTAAGCCAAGTGCCTGTAAGCGGCTGCGTAATTGCGCTTGATTATACGGATTCCCGGCGCCGGCAACACCGGCAACGCAATTGACCCGAGGCGCCAATATGGCCGCATTGTGAAGTATGCTTGCCACCTGGGCGCACAGGGTATCACAGCCCAATTGCAAGTCATGACCCAGAGACGAGCCCGGCCCCCTTTGCTCCTGCACTACTCGGCCATCCGGGTTGTGCAGACGGAGCGCCGTTTTTGTACCGCCGCCATCGATGGCCAGTACCCAGTTAGCCATGACGCACCTCTTGAAGGATAGAATGACGAGTAGCTTGGCTTAGCTGCTTGGGCTTGCGACCCAGGGCACAGACCAGGGTGGCTAAGGCGGTGCCGATACACAGTTGCCAGGTAAAGCCAAGGTTAAACTGCCACTGGCTCGGCAACAGCATGTCTTGCACATAGGGCTGCATCAACAAGGTGGCCACAAAGCCGACTATCAGGGCGGCCAGCACCGACGCTTCGCTGCCGCGCCCGAGGAAAAGACTAGTGAAGTACACGCCCAACAGGCCGGAATACGAAAACACCATGACACTCAGGGCAAATTTCAGCAGCGGCATTTGCGAATATTGCTGCCAGAAGTAACAAAGAATGGCCATGGAGCCAAGCGCCAGTGACACTCCCAACATGGCAAAGCGCCCCACCAGCACATAATGATGATCTTCTTTAAGACAAACGCCCTGCTGGCGCTGACGCTTTTCATGCCAGGGCCGGTAGATATCCTGCACCACCACGGAGGCCATGGAGCTGAGCCCTGAGTTCAGGGTGGAAATGGCGGCGGCAATAATGCCTATGGTCACCAGGCCCTTTACTCCGGCGGGAATTTCATTGAGAACATAGTGCATAAAGACGGTGATCTTCTCACCCTGGAATTGCCCGATATTGGCCCCTTGGGTAACCCATTCGGTGGCCCGTTCGGTAGCGCCTTCGGCAACGCCCAGCATGATGTCGGGGCGCTGATAAAACACAAACAACAGCAGGCCAATAACGATAAACAAGAACATCACAGGGATCACCATGGCGATGGACAGCATAATGGCGCGACTGCCGGAGCGCGCGTCTTTACAGGTCAGTACCCGCTGCGTCATGTCCTGATCCAGGCCGAAAGCGGCAATATTTAAGAGCACAAAGCCGGTCAGTACCGACGCCATGTTAAACACCCCGGCGGCGGTAAAATCCAGGTCAAACTTAAACAAGGCCAGCTTGGAGCCCCGCTCCGGCCCCGGGTGTTGCAACGCCTCGATAATGGTTGAGAAATCGGCGGGAATAGCCAGCCATAAACTGACAATCACGCACACCGCGGCACTGGTGTACACCAAACACTGGATCACATCGGAATAAATGACGGTGCGAATGCCGCCAAAAATACTGTAGGCAAGGCCGATGACCACCAGCACCAAGGTGGCCATAATGACGCTGCTGGCGGCAATGTTGCCATAGAGGATCATGGCCACGGCAATGGCGGCCATATACAGACGCGCGCCGCTGGCAAACACCCGCCCGAACAAATACATCAAACCGGCGCGGCGCTTGGCCTTGGGACCCACCTGCTGCTCCAGCAGCTCATAAACGGTATAAACACGATATTGATAAAAGCGCGGAATAAGCACCTGAGCCACCACCAGGGCCGCAATAAAGGCGCCTATGTTAGTGGCTAAATAAGACAAGTCCCCCTGATAACCCTGATCCGGACCACCGATAAAGGTGGCCGCCGATTGCGAGGTGGCCAGCACAGACACCGCCACCATCCAGGTCGGCATGGCCTTGCCACCGAGAAAATACTCCGCCGAGGTATTGGCCTGTTTGCGATTAAACCACCAGGCCGTCAGCGCGATAAGCAGCGCATAGGCGGCGAATACCAGCCAGTCGAGCGTTTCATAATGTGCGTTTATCATTCACCCGCCTTGTTATTATTCTTGCGTCCCTAAGGGCGGCAGATGCCAGGGCGTTTGCTTTAACGCATATTCCATACGCGGCAATATCACCATCAGCGGCTGTTTGTCTTTATCCAGCCAGCGCAACAGGGTATCCATATCCGCCTCGGCCATGGCCGTGCACCCCGCCGTGGGCTTATCCGCGGCGCGCCATAAGTGCATAAAAATACAGCTGCCAGCGCCGCTGATATTCTCCGGGTTATGGGCAACGAGTATGCCCTTTTTATATAAGTCGTCCTGGCTGTGAATATCGCGGCGCATGGCCTCGGATGAGCCTTCTACCGCCTTTTCACCCACCACCTTGGTATTCACCAACTGGTTGTAATAGGGCGAGCCGTTCACATCGATGCAGTAATCCCCCGCATCCATGGGGTGATAATCCAGGCCTGTGGTAAGCGCATCCATATAACCAAAGGCATTCCCCAAACGAAATACTCCGGCGGGCGCCTTGCCATCTCCTTCCACCTTCTGCTGGCCTTGTTGATGCTCATGTAAGCCAATGCCCCAGGCCAGGCCGGTGCGACCGATGACCACGGCGCTGGGTTCCCCCATGACGAGCCACTGGTTATCATCGCCGCGCTCAAACAAGGTCATTTCACCTTGAATATCAGTCCAGGAGTCGGTCACCACCACCGCCAACTGTCGGTGTTCGTTTTCTATCGGCCCAGCCTGTACGCCAGCACACAGCACACCGGACGCCAGCAATAAGATAAGGTTTTTAAACGGGTTCATTGTGCACCACCCGGAGCGATCCGCTTGATCGCATAGGTTTTATCTAAATAGGAGGTGTCGGCATCTAAATGCAGGGGCAACAAGGGCGTCACGGACACGCCATTGAGTACTACTTCATAAAAACCACCATCGCCTTGCAAATAACCAATGCCTTTTACATCATGGATCACATAGGGCTGGCCCTGGTAATCACCGATATACATCATCACATGGCCGGGAATATAGATTAGGTCGCCAACCTGCATATGCGCCAGCACCTGTTGCTTTTGCTCAAGCTTGGCGCCTTCATCGAAGCGCCAGTTATAACCATAGTCTCCCTTGCCCTGCCATGATGAGTTACGCGGCATCATCAGGCCAAAGGTTTTATAAATCTCGCCGACAAAGCCGGTGCAATCCCGGGCATTGTAATCGTGCCCCCAGCCGTAACGCTCGCCTAAAAACTTAAAACCTTGAGCGATAAGGTTATGCTCGGTAAGCGGCAAATAACCAACGCTAACATCGCTGGAGCGCGGTAACAGCGCCTTTTCAAAGGCCAGAGAGCCGTCTTTGTTGCGCACCGGCAGCTTGACGATATAGCTGGCAAAACTATTCTGGCCGTGGGTTAGATGCTCAGGACCCTCTTGTGGCATCAGCACCAGGCGCACGCCCATATCCAGTTGCACCTCGGAAACCCGTGGTTTATTGGGCACGAAGCTGGTGTCTACCTTATCGCCGCTGACCACAACAAAGTCTTTGGCCTGCGTATAATCAACAATGGTGTCTTTGTCCCCGATGGCGATGGCCGCCTTTTTCACCCAGGCGGTGTAGTTGTAGGCGGCCACCAGATACCATTGCCCATCCGTGCTTTCATGCAGCACAGCCACCGCCTCGCCGGGGAAGGCGCCACTTTCCTGGAAGCGATCTAAATCCGCATCCAGTTCCGCATTTAGCACCCGGTCATCGGTGGGAAAGGTGCGTAACGACGTGCGCTCAACCACCATACCAAAGCGCACCTTATTCATGTCCTGCACCTGGGTTTTATTGGTGTTGGCGTGATAGCGCGCAAAGTCCTCGTCGGTAAGTTGGCGGCCATCTGTATAAAAACGCGGGCTGGAGGGGGTTGAACTGGCTTTTTGCAGATGTTGTATCAGCTCATCACGGGAGAGCTCATCGGCATAGGTCAGCGGATCTGTAACATAGGGATTATTGGCAATCAGCTTGCGGTTAAAGGCCTGAATTTGCCGCTCGCTCATCAGCGGCGCTTTATCCGCCTGCTGTTTTAACCAAAAAGCCGGAGAGAGCATGGCCGGCTGAACCAAAGGCACATCGCTGACAAAGGGCGCCGTTTGCTGAGCATAAGCCGGACCATGGCTGGCCAGCAGCAAGGCCGCCGCAATGGCAGCGCTCATAATAGATTGTGCTTTGTTGTTCATTATTAATCTCCCTTCGCCATGGGCATTAAGCCCCCTGCGTTTGTAACCAGGTTTTAATACATGAGATTACTGTATAGTCGCAGGGGAAACAAATATTTCAAGAGGAATATTTGTTAGGAATATTTTATTAAAAACAACAACAGGCGAATGCCTTGAGGTATTTTTATCTCGGTACTGTAGGCGAGGCTTTAGCCTTGCAAGGCCGACGAGCTTTCTTGTCGGCCCTTTCGGCAAACCCCAACCTGTAGATACAAGGTCGGGATTTTGACTTGTAGGTCGGGATTCCATCCCGACAAAAGGTGCCGTGAAATGAAATGTCGGCGCAAAGCACCTACAAAGGGCCTTCAAATTAAGATCTTGTCGCGGTGGCGACGACACCTTAGGGGTGGTTTACGCCAACCACCCCTAAGAACCCCAAGGCGCCCCAACATTGCATTATTTCCTCAACGCGCTGCGAGAAATGAACGTAACCAACATGCACAGGGCATCCCTGCCCTAGGCATGTTTTCGCCCGTAATCCAACGGGCGATTACTCTTCTCGCACCCCGTTTCGGATGCAATGTAAGGGGATAAGGCTGATACACCAGCGCTCTATATCTAGGTGAGCGCAAGCTGTAATTCAGCTAAGAGCTGATAGCGAAAGTTTTGTAACGCCCGCGTAATAGGCTGGTTTATAGCGCCAGCGGAAAGCCAGTCCCAATCGACACATTTATTATAAGACGCTACTCTTCAGTAAAAACCTCAGCGATTTCATCCACATTTAGCTCAATCGGCACGATTCGCAAAAGTCCATTTACTATGGATGGCTCGAAGAACTCTTTTAATCTATCGGTGTTTCTTTGACTTCTAAGTGAATCGGAACCTTCACTATCAATATCTACAAGTAACAAATTTAAGTGTGCATTTGCTTTTTTGACTTTGTTGTATAGGTAAATCTTGTTTAGCATCATGTAAACCCTTTCGCGCATCATGATGGACGAAGCTCGAGCTACTTTGACTTCTACGAAAATTTCACTTTCTCCTGTATTAATGTATCCATCATAAATAGGCTGAATATTGCTGACGGCGTCTATGCCGCTGAATTGAGTTACCAACTTAGCTTCTTTAATGAGATCAAAATCCGTTAAATTTCGCTTTTGGAGGAAGTAAGCAAAAGCAAGTTCTTCCAATTTTTGGAGGTTTATACGCCTTCTGACAGGTCTAGACCTTTCCGTAGATTCTTCGTTTTCTTCAGATCTCTTCTTCGTTATTTCTTCTTCAGTTGCTTTTTCAACCCCCATATTTTTAGCCAAATCGCCTGGAAATCCAATGATGTTGGTACTTGATTGATGCTGTGAGATTGAAGTTACAACATTTACTAGCTCTTTCCGAAGCTCTGTATTCTCAGAATTGAGTTTGTTGATAGAGGAGTCTTTCGCTTTTATTTCTCTGGACATGGTCAGCATTTTACCAACACGAAAATTATCAAAGCTTTCACTTAGAACAATAACAACCAATAGAACTATTAGCGTAATGATTCCTGTAGATATTGTACCTTTGGGCTCAAGTGATAAAAAACTATAAGCAATTATCCACAAAATGAAGCCTGACAGCCCAACTATTAAGGCTCTTACAAAATTATTGCTGCTCTTATCGGTCATAGATGATTCCATTTAGCCTTATAAAAGTGTTTTTGTGCGAATTCCCGTTTAAGGAAGTTATCCACAACCTCACTTTTACCCACTAATAAATTTTTTATTTAATAATAGCAATAAGTTATCAGGTGTTTTTCTTGCGAGCAATTAAGAAAAAGCGTGTTTTCATTTATTCGAGCCTTGCTTGGCTCGCTATGTAATTTCTATCGAGCACATCCAAACTCACAGGTATCGATCTTCCCGTTTAGATTCGCGCTGGAGAAATCGGCTTTTGTTGTGGAGTGTGTTATTGAGAGCGAGGCACGACGCCGAGCTAGATTTATCAGCACAGGGATGTGCTGTTAAATCGCCTCAATGACTAAACGGAACGTTTAACAAAACGCTGAGTTCGTAAGCATTAGCGAATCACGGGTTCGCGGAGTTTCCAAAGAGGGAGTCGAATCACTCCCTCTTTGGTTGTCGTCGCCAACGCGACAAGATCTTAATTTGAAGGGCGTAGTGGAGAAACTGCAAGTAATTCATCCCTGAAGCAGCATTGTTGCCCTTTGTCGGCCTAAAAGGCCGACCTACAACGAAAGCTCGACAAAAGCTATCCTAAGGCATTTTTGTCGACGCAGAGCATCGACCTACAAAGCGTCTTATCGGCGGCCGACAAAAACTAAAATTGAAAACAAATATTAGGTGAGATAAAAACGGTGCTGAATTTGAAAAATGAATTTTGAGGAAAAGCGGCAATTCTTGAATTGCAGAAACAAAAAAACCAACTTTCGTTGGTTTCTTCTCACTTCTTAAGAAAGAAGTGGCGGACGCAGGAGGATTCGAACCTCCGACCGCCTGGTTCGTAGCCAGGTACTCTATCCAGCTGAGCTATGCGTCCGTTATGTTCTTGAACCTGAGGTTCTAATTAATCACTGAAATTATGGTTAACCACCGCCCTTAAAAGAGAAGTGGCGGACGCAGGAGGATTCGAACCTCCGACCGCCTGGTTCGTAGCCAGGTACTCTATCCAGCTGAGCTATGCGTCCGTTACATAAAAAGTGATTATAGATATACACCATCTTGAAGAAAGATGGCGGACGCAGGAGGATTCGAACCTCCGACCGCCTGGTTCGTAGCCAGGTACTCTATCCAGCTGAGCTATGCGTCCATATCTAAATACAAAAACAACACCATTTAAAAATAAATGGCGGAGAAGGAGGGATTCGAACCCTCGATAGGGCTACAAACCCTATACACCCTTAGCAGGGGCGCGCCTTCAGCCACTCGGCCACCTCTCCGTCTTTGTGGGGCGTATAATAAAGGCTTGAGCAAATATGTCAAACACTTTTCTATGAAAATCAGCCTATCTGCTCAGAGATTGCGCAGCTGGCTATTTATGGCATAAAAAATGGCCTCAATGGGCCATTATCTCGCTACTTTTATTCTTTTGCCCGCCCCTAACAGGCTTAGGAGATTATGCGCCGCTGCCGCCTACCAGCAAAGGAAGAGCATGTGTTTTCCCCTTGCCATCCAAGGCACTATCCAGCTCACTCAAGATTTGGTCACGGTAACCCTGGCGCTCAAATTCGATAATACAGGCGCGATAATAGGCGGCCCGCTTGTCATCCTTGGGTATTTCCGGCAAAAACTCTTCGTAATCCATTACATTCATCCCCATTATTGTTTTTCTGCACTTTCTTGCCAATCCCCCAGGCAAATCCTAAGCACTGCGGTAATGGCTGAAAATTGTAGTGCATTACATCTTGGTGCGCAGCTAGGATAAAAGCACTAATTTTTATAAATAAAAATAAAATACCATATAAATCATAAAGATAAGAATTTACACATGAGTGTCAGAGCGGAATTTTAGGCCTTAACGAGGTGCTTTTTGCGATATCTCGCACAAGCTAATACCAATTCTGTTAACTATGTGCTCAGATATAGCGCTGAATAAATGTGAATTGGTATAAATACAAAAAACGCGGCCAAGGCCGCGTTTTTAAGGGTTAGACGTTCTTACTTAGTCTTGCTGTGGACGCATATGCGGGAACAAGATCACGTCTTTAATCGTCGGTGAGTCGGTGAACAACATCACCAGACGGTCGATACCGATACCCTCACCCGCCGTCGGTGGTAAACCGAATTCCAAGGCACGGATATAATCGTCATCGAAGTGCATGGCTTCGTCGTCACCGGCATCTTTTTCTTCTACCTGACGGGCAAAACGTGCCGCCTGGTCTTCGGCGTCGTTCAACTCAGAGAAACCGTTTGCCAGCTCACGGCCGCCGACGAAGAACTCGAAACGATCGGTTACGAATGGGTTTTCGTCGTTACGACGTGCAAGTGGTGATACTTCCCACGGGTACTCGGTGATAAAGGTCGGTTGAATCAGTTTGTGCTCAGCCGTCTCTTCGAAGATTTCACACATGTACTTGCCCGCACCCCATACGCAGTTTTCAGGGATCTTCACGTGTACTTGCTTAGCGTACGCAATCAGCTGTTCCATGTGGTTCTCTGGGTCGGCAAATACCGCCGCATCGAACTCTGGGTTGTACTTCATGATGGCATCGGCCATGCTCAAGCGGGTGAACGGCTGACCGAAATCGTATTCTACGCTATCAACTACTTCACCATCGGCATTCTTCGTGGTGTTTACAATCGTTGTTGTGCCTAACACATCTTGTGCCACCGTACGTAGCATGTCTTCTGTGATGTTCATCAGATCATTGTAATCCGCGTACGCTTGGTAGAATTCAATCATGGTGAATTCTGGGTTGTGGCGCGTTGACAGACCTTCGTTACGGAAGTTGCGGTTGATCTCGAATACACGGTCAAAACCACCTACCACTAGACGCTTCAAGTAAAGCTCAGGGGCGATACGCAGATACATATCGATGTCCAGGGCGTTATGGTGCGTTACGAATGGACGTGCCGATGCACCGCCAGGAATAACCTGCAGCATAGGCGTTTCCACTTCCATAAAGTCGCGCTCAGCAAGGAAACGACGAATACCTTCGATCACCTTAGAGCGAATACGAAAGGTCTCGCGGGTATCCATGTTGGTGATCAGATCCACATAACGCTGACGGTACTTGGTTTCTTGGTCCGACAGGCCGTGGAACTTTTCTGGCAACGGACGCAGTGACTTGGTCAGCAGCTCATACTCGTGCATGTCGACGTAAAGGTCACCCTTACCCGATTTATGCAATGGACCAGAAACACCAATAATGTCGCCGATATCAAGCTGACCATACTTTTCTTTCAGGTCTTTTTGTACGTCTTTTGAAGCATATGCCTGGATGCGGCCTTTCATATCTTGTAGTACAAGGAAAGGACCACGCTTGGCAAGAATACGACCGGCAACGGCAACCTGATGGTCTAGCTCTACCAGCTCTTCTTTCGATTTATCACCAAATTCTGCTTGAAGATCAGCTGTGTAGTGTTTTCGGCGGAACGTATTCGGGTGGCCGTTTGCACTACAATTTTCGCGAATAGCGTCGAGCTTGGCGCGACGCTCTGCAATTAATTTGTTTTCGTCTTGGTTTTGATCTGTCATTTTCTAGCTCTATTAATTTGGCGTTAAATTACAGCCCTGATTTCAGGCTTGCTTCAATAAACTTGTCGAGATCACCGTCTAATACGGCTTGGGTATTGCGGTTCTCAACTCCGGTGCGCAGGTCTTTAATACGCGAATCATCAAGGACATAGGAGCGAATTTGTGAACCCCAGCCAATGTCTGATTTGGCATCTTCCTGCGCTTGCTTCTCGGCATTTTGCTTTTGCAACTCAAGCTCAAACAACTTGGCTTTAAGCTGTTTCATCGCCTGGTCTTTGTTTTTGTGCTGCGAGCGGTCATTCTGACACTGCACCACGGTATTGGTCGGCAAGTGCGTAATACGTACCGCAGATTCGGTACGGTTAACGTGCTGACCACCGGCACCCGATGCACGGTATACATCGATACGCAAATCGGCCGGGTTAATATCGATCTCAATATTGTCATCGATCTCTGGGTAAACGAATGCCGAGGCAAACGAGGTATGGCGGCGACCACCGGAGTCGAACGGACTCTTACGCACCAAACGGTGTACGCCGGTCTCTGTGCGCAGCCAACCATAGGCATATTCACCACTGATCTTCACCGTGGCGCCCTTGATACCGGCCACATCGCCGTCGGTCGCTTCAACTATCTCGGCCTTAAAGCCTTTCGCTTCGGCCCAGCGTAAGTACATACGCAGTAACATGTTACACCAGTCTTGTGCCTCGGTGCCGCCGGAACCGGCCTGCAGGTCCAGATAGGCATCATTGGCATCCTGGGCGCCGCTAAACATACGGCGGAACTCCAACTGCTCCAGGTGAGCGTTAAGATCTGCAAGCTCGGCTTGCGCTTCGGCAAAGGTTTCCTCGTCTTCGGCTTCAACCGCTAACTCCACCAGACCTTCAACGTCCTCAGTACCGCCATCGAGCTTCTCGATGGTTTCCACTATGGCTTCCAGGCTCGACTTTTCTTTACCTAGGGCCTGAGCGCGCTCCGGCTCATTCCACACCGCAGGATCTTCAAGTTCGGCATTGACCTCTTCTAAACGCTCTTTCTTGTGAGCATAGTCAAAGATACCCCCGAAGAAGCTCAGTACGTTCGCGAATTTCCTTGATTTGGTTAATCACAGGATTCACTTCAAACATGCATGTTACTCCGCAAAAAATAGACTCACGCCCGCATAAAATTGGCGCGTCAATAAAAGCGCTCGATTTTAACAAATAATTGTCGAATTTATTAGCGCTTTTATACGAATTAGTACAATTTTATTGGCCCTGGTTAGGGCCGTGTGATCAGCCGCGTTTTTGCATTTCCCGCACGATTAATTGCAGCGAGAACTGGCCACGAAACTCATTGATATCGAGCTGATAGGCCAGGTGCACATGACGTACCTGAGCATCGGGCCAGGCACGCACATCAATATTAAAGGCGATGGCGTCAATAACCCTGCCACTTTGATGGCGCAGCACCAGCTTCAGGTGCTTGTCGCCCACCACCCTTTGTTGCAACAGCTCAAAGGTGTGCTCAAACACAGGCTCGGGAAAGTGCTGGCCAAAGGGACCTGCCTGGCGCAGTAGTTCGGCAAAGTCGAGGGTGAAACAATCCGCCGGCAGCTCGCCATCGGTGAGCAATACGCACTCCTTGGCTTCTTCGGTGAGCTGCTTGGCCACTTCCTCGACAAACGCCCGTTGAAATTCACCAAAGCGGGCCTCTTCTATGCTCAATCCGGCGGCCATGGCATGACCACCAAACTTGATGATCAGCCCCGGATGCTGGGCATCGAGGTGCGCCAGCACATCGCGCATATGCACTCCTTCGATGGAACGACATGAACCCTTGAGATGACCATTGTCCCCGGCGGCAAAGATAGCGGTGGGTCTGTGGTGCTGCTCTTTTAAACGCCCGGCAAGAATCCCTATCACGCCTTGGTGCCAGTCTTGCTGGTACAAACACAGGGCGTCAGGAACCTCGTTAGAGCCCAAAGAGAGCCTGCTCAGTGCCGCCTGGGCTTCTTGCTGCATGCCCTGCTCTATTTCTTTACGCTCGGCGTTAAGGGCATCGAGCTCACCGGCTATACGCCGAGCCTGATTGAGCTCCGGCGCCAATAAGCAGGCGATGCCTAAACTCATATCGTCCAAACGCCCGGCAGCATTCAGACGGGGCGCTAAGGCAAAACCAAAATCGCTGGCACTAAGGCGAGCGCGGTTACGTCTGGCCACCTCAATCAGGGCATCGATACCCGGACGGGTGCGGCCACTGCGAATGCGCGCCAGACCCTGATGCACCAGGGTGCGATTGTTGGCATCCAGCGCCACGACATCGGCGACCGTGCCCAGCGCCACCAGGTCCAACAGGTTGCCTAAATTGGGTTCAGGCTGCGCTTGCTGCTCAAACCAATTCGCCTCACGCAGGGCATGGCGAAAGGCAATCAAGAGGTAAAAGGCAACGCCTACGCCGGCAATGGACTTAGATGGAAACTGACAATCGTGGCGGTTGGGGTTCACTATGGCGTCGGCATTGGGCAGGTGCTCACCTTGGAGGTGGTGGTCGGTGACCAACACCTTGATGCCCGCTTCTTTGACTCGGGCAATGCCGTTAATACAGGAGATACCGCTATCGACTGTGATCACTAGATCCGGTGCCAGGGCAATTATATGCTCGGCCAGCTCGACACTGAGTCCATAACCAAAATTAAAACGGTCGGGCACCAGGTAATCAAGCCGGGTAAAGCCAAACATCTGCAGACCCTGCATCAGGGTTGCGGTACTGGTGGCACCGTCGGCGTCGAAGTCACCAACAATAAGTACCTTTTCTTGTTTTTTCAGGCTCTCTAACAGCAGTGCGGCGGCTTTGTCGATATCGCGAAAGAGACGAAAATCATGCAAGGTGCTGACACTGTTATCGATTTGAGCCGGGTCGCTGACCCCCCGGGCCGCATAGAGTTGACGAATAACTGGGTGTAATTGAGCGCTTAGGTGGGAATCATCCACGCGCTGACGAGCGGTAATGGTAGTTTGCGCCTGCAAGGCTCGACTCCATGTTTCTAAAGGCAAAAAAACAGGCCTGCGGCTAAGGGCACAAAGCACCTTAGCTTACAGGCCTAGCTGTAATCCGATTAAGATTTAGATTTTATCTGGTCAATGGCGACGCTAATAGCCGCTGCCGGTTGATAACCAGGGATCATGCTGCCGTCAGACAAAATAATCGCCGGTGTACCGCTGATACCAAAGCTTTGTCCTAGCTGATAATGCTCCGCCACCGGGGCATTACACTGCGCCACCTCTTCTGGCTTGGAGCCGGCTTTAGCATCGGTCAGTGCTTGTTGCTGATCCTTGGCACACCATACGTTCATTAGATCCGTATAACCCTGAGAGCCCATGCCGCCACGAGGGAAGGCCAAATACTGAACTGTGATACCCGCATCTAGGTAATCGTCTAGCTCCCGGTGTAGCTTACGACAGTAACCACAGGTGATATCGGTAAACACGGTGATCTTGCCTTTTTCTTTGTCGGCCTTATAGACGATCATCGAGTCCTTGTATTGCTCCACTCCTTCAAGACGCACGTCGCTTAACGCGGCCTCTGTCAGGTTTTCTTTATTTTTTAAGTCAATCAGAGTGCCTTGAACCAGGTAGCGACCGTCTTCACTGGCATAGAATACGCCGCGATTGGTGATCACCTCAACCACACCGGCCAGAGGCGTAGTATTTACTTTCTTGGCATTCAGACCCAATTGGGCAAACTGGGCTTTCACTGCACTGTTACCTTCAGCCACCGGTTGCGCCGCCGAAACATTGACGCTAGTAGCCGCACTAACACCGGCCAAGGCCAGTGCGATAAATAAATTTTTCATAATATATGTCTCTAAAAACTTCTAGTCATACTACCTAGACCGTGAATCAGCGATAAAATTCACGCCCTAAGCTTTACGACCTAGTCCTAAGCTTGATAGCTAAGCTCGGGGGTGATGAGTTTGATGCACTAATTTTAGTCTTTCGTTGGCCACATGCGTATATATCTGTGTGGTCGACAAATCGCTGTGACCCAGCATCATCTGCACTACACGCAAGTCGGCACCATGATTAAGCAAGTGAGTTGCAAAGGCATGACGCAGGGTATGCGGCGACAGATCTGATTTAATGTTCGCCAACATAGCATAGTGTTTGATGCGATGCCAAAAGGTTTGCCGCGTCATGCCGATCCCTCGTTTCGATACAAACACAAAATCCGTGGCGTGTTTTATCAATGCCGGGCGCGCAAATTTCATATAGCGCGCCAGCCAGTCAAGGGCCTCTTCGCCCATGGGCACCAAGCGCTCTTTACCACCCTTGCCCTTAACAAAGACCACCGCCTGGTTCTGATTGACATGCTCCAGGCGCAGGCCGATAAGTTCACTGACGCGCAGTCCGGTGGCATAAAGCAGCTCTAACATGGCTCTGTCGCGCAGCCCCATGGCATCCTCGCAATCGGGCGCCGCCAATAGGGCTTCAACATTGGCCTCGCTCAGGGTTTTCGGCAGTGCCTGCATGGCCTTGGGCCGGCTAATGGTCTCCAGAGGTGAGCGGGTCAGGCGTTTGTCGGTGATTTGATGCTGGTAAAAACGCTTTAAGGCACTGATACTGCGCGCCGTGCTGCGCGGGCTTAACCCCAGGTCAACCCGATAGGCCAGGTATTGCTCCACCTCCTGGGTATCCACATCCAGCAGCGCCCGGGGGGCAATAAAGTCACTGAACTTTTTCAAGTCGGTGCGATAGGCGGACAAGGTATTGTCGCTGGCCCCGCTTTCAAGAAACAGCGCATCCAAAAACTGCTCAATATGCTCTAGGTTATCCGGGTGTGGCGGCTGCTTACTCACGTCAATGGCCATAAAGATTTATATTAATTGCATCATATCAGATAGATACTCGGGGCACGATACGTTAGACTTCGCCCTATCAATGGCAAGCGATGTGATAACGATGAAGATTGGTTTATTTTACGGCTCGACCACCTGCTACACGGAAATAGCGGCAGAAAAAATCCGCGATATTATCGGTGCCGACGTTGTTGATCTCTTCAATATTAAAGATGAAGCGCTGAAAACGGCCGAAAACTATGATTTTGTCATGTTTGGCATTTCCACCTGGGACTTCGGTGAAATTCAAGAAGACTGGGAATCGCACTGGGACGACATTAAAGACGTCAACCTGACGGGTAAGGTCATTGCCCTGTTCGGCATGGGTGACCAACAAGGCTATGGCCAGTGGTTCCAAGATGCCCTTGGCATGCTTCATGATGAAATCGCGCCGCAAGGGGTGCAATTTATCGGTTACTGGCCTAACAGCGATGAGTATGAGTTCGAAGCGTCTAAAGCGCTTACCGAAGATGGGTCACACTTCGTAGGCCTGGCCCTTGACGAAGACAGCCAGTATGAAAAAAGCGATGATCGCATTGCCAACTGGGTGGAGCAGATCATGACCGAATACGCCGAGCTATAAGTACATTAGAAACGTAAATAAAATTCACGGCAAAGGCGTCGATAGCCCTCACTGTAGTCGTCGCCTGCGTGGATCACTAGCAGCTCTCGCTTAGACTCACCCGCGTGCCAGCTAAATTGCATCAGCCAACGACTGACCGCTTTACGTTCGGTGCTTTTTACCTCGCATAATCGCCGTAAATGCCCACCCGCCTGCTCAACCAATTGCACCAAGTGTTGCCCCTGCTCGCAAGGAAGGATCACCGCCAATTCACTGTTGGCATGGCCCACCCTTTGCCATAAATCGATCAGCGCCGAAAACGGCAAACTGTCGGTATGACGCGCAAGGTTGCGTTTGTTGTCTTGCGCCTTTAAGGCATTATCGAAATACGGCGGGTTACTGATCAGTAGATCAAACTTACGCTCACTGTCAAAATGCTGCGCATCTGCCAATGTGACTTCAATATCCGTCCAGGGGCTTGCCGCCACATTGCTCTTCGCTTGAGCAACGGCATCCGGCTCTATATCTATGGCTTGCACCCTGGCGGAAGGTGCGCGTTGTTTACACATCAGCGCCAGCAATGCGGTGCCTGTGCCCACATCCAATACATGTTGAGCCGAACCCAGCTTGGACCAGGCCCCGAGCATAATGCCATCGGTGGAAACCTTCATGGCGGTGCTGCATTGAGCGATAGAAAATTGTTTAAACTGAAAACCTGCCACTTTAGACCTTTGTGTTTGCGCATGTGCCACGTATAATTGCCCTAATTGTCCTTCATTTTGACTCCTTTATGCAATTTGCCGATTTTGATCTTGATACCGCGCTACTCAACGCCATTGACAGCCTAGGTTTTACTAAGCCCACCAGCATTCAGGAACTGGCTATTCCAGATGCCCTGGAAGGACGCGATGTCCTTGCCTGCGCCCCAACCGGCACCGGCAAAACAGCGGCATTTTTGATCCCAGCCATTCAATACCTGTTGGATCACCCGCGCCGTAACCCGGGATTCGCCCGCGTCTTGATCATGACGCCGACCCGTGAGCTGGCCTACCAGGTGCATGAACAATGCGAGAAGCTGGCGGCGCAAACCCACCTAAAAATCGGGGTGGTGACCGGCGGTATCAACTACGGCACGCATAAAGAAATTTTTGAAAAGAATAACGATATCCTGATCGCGACCCCCGGGCGCTTGATGGAATATCTGGACACAGAAAACTTCCATGCCGAAGACGTCGAATTGCTTATTTTGGACGAAGCAGACCGCATGCTGGACATGGGTTTCCGTAAAGAAATGCTGCGCATTTGTGAGGAAGCGAAAAACCGCCGTCAATGTATGCTCTTCTCTGCCACTCTCGAGGGCGACAGCGTAGCCAAGTTCTCCGAGCGCATCTTAAACGAGCCCGCCCAGCTTGAGGCTTCGCCTTCACGTCGTGAACGCGGCAAGATTTTGCAATGGGTGCACCTGGCCGATGATTACGACCATAAGCTTAAGCTTCTGGTGCACTTGCTGCAGCAAGAAGATGTTGAAAAGGCCATTGTCTTCGTTAAAACCCGTGAGCGTTTAGAGACACTGGTTGGCGAGCTTTTCACTCATGACATTAAAACCACCTGGTTGCGCGGTGAAATGCCGCAGGATAAACGTATGGCGGCGATGGCCAGCTTCCACAGTGGCCGCACTAAGATCTTGATTGCCACCGATGTCGCCGCTCGTGGTATCGACGTTAACGACATCAGCCATGTGTTCAACTTCGATATGCCGCGCAGCGCCGATGTGTATGTACACCGCATTGGCCGTACCGCCCGCGCCGGTAAAAAAGGCACCGCCATTTCCCTGGTTGAAGCCCATGAAGTAGCCATGGTAGGTAAAATTGAGCGCTACACCGATCAGGTATTAAAGCGCCGTAAGATTAAAGGCCTGGAGCCACAGCACAAAGAAGCCAAGCTGCCGCCGAAGAAGAAAAAAGATCCGGAAAAAATGAAAGCCAAACGCAAAAAAGCCAAGGCCAAGGCAAAAAAGAAATAACCCATAAAAAAAGCCGCTCGATTGAGCGGCTTTTTGCTGTCTCGGTTCTACTTACTTAAACACGTCTTCCAAAGCCACAACCTTGATATTGCTGCTCGGGATGGCCAGCTTGTAGCTTTCGATTTGCTTATCTTCGGCCACCAGCTCGGCAGGTTTTTCGGTGTTGTACTTAAGCGGTGATACCTGCTCGTTCGCTAAACGCGCCTTCATGTCTTCGCCATCGCCACTGACAAACACATAATGAATATTATCGGTTTGCAGGTTTTCACGAATAACGCGGTTCACATCTGCCACCGTAAGCGTTTCAAGCTGCGAACGCACGGTGTCGGCAAAGTTATCGATACCGTAGAATTGGCTATCCAAGGCATAACCGAGCTGACGATTTTGGCTCGCCACCAGCTGCGGCACAAAGTTAACCAGGAAGTTACGGGTAGCGATGAAGTCTTCCTCACTCATGCCCTGATTGATTAGCTTATCCAGCTCGAACAGTGCCGTGCGCGTTGCAAAGTGGGCATCGTTGTTCGAGCGCAGCGGACGCAACCAGACCTGGAAGATTTGCTCGGAACGACCCAGGTTGGCATCCGGCTTGGTTTGGAACATGCCTCGTGGGAAGTATTCGATATAGGCATAATCACCGTAGTTCATGCCGCGTACTTGGCGAATACGCTCAAATAATTTGGCATTGGAGTTACGGTGCTCACCAAGGAAGGAACGTACCAACCACAGCGCCGTCCAGTCTTTGCTCGAACGCGTGGTTTCGATTGGGAAGCCGAATGACACCGCCGTGGATTTGGCGTTCTTTTCGATGATGGTAGCGTGATGGCCCTCAAGTGCTGGCGCATCCGGAATATCCAAACGCGCTTGCTCGCCCGCTGGCAATGATTGCAGGTCGGTCATCATTTGCGCTTTCACCTTTTCAGGCACAGCACCGATCAGACCCAGGTGCAAATTACGCTGGGTAAAGTTTGCACCATAGAAGGCTTTGACATCATCCAGGGTCAAGGCTTCTAAGTCAGACAAGTCACCGTAGTTGTAGGCCCCATAAGGGTGACCGTGATACAGCTCGGCGTAGAGTACCTCTTTACCCAGCTCTTCATCGTTAGAGGCTTTTAGACCCGACTTGATGCCGTCGATCAACTCTTTCTTTAAGCGGGCAAAATCGTCTTCGCGGAAGCCTGGATCAAGTAGTTGGTCGCTGACAAGCTCATACCATTGCTCGGCGTTGTCCTTATGAATGCGACCACGTAGCGAGATCATTTCCTTATCGATTTGATAAGAAAAACTGCCGGCAATCGGGTAAAGGGCTTTTTGAATTTCCTTGTAGCTCATCGACTGGCTGCCGCCTTTGGCCAGCATCGCAGCTGTGAGTGCTGCCACACCTTTTTTACCTTCAGGATCCGCCGCTGCACCGGTGTAGAACAACCAGTTTACGTCAACCAGAGGGGAGCTGTTGGTTTTATCCAGTACGCTAAAGAATTGCTCGCTTGGCTTGTTATTGATCTCGGTTACCAAGGCATCGAGCTGCACTTCGGTATCAAAGCCGGCGACCTTGTCCTTGGCCGACATGGTAACCGTGGTGCGGCTGCTATCGGTAAAGTACTTATTGGCGATGGCGCGAATGTCTTCGGCACTGACGCTGTCGGCACTTTGGTAAAGGGCATTGATCACCTCTGGGTCACGCTCAAAGTGCATATAGTTGGCCAGCGTCGAGGCGATGGCCTGTGATGAATCCAGGCTATTGATAAAACTGTATTTAGCGTTTGATTTCAACGCCGCCAGTTTGCCTTCATCCACCAACTCGGTGCGCGCTTTGGCATAGGTTTGGTTAATGGCATCACGCACTACGGCAAGGTTTTCTTCGTCATCAACCTTAACGAACACATGCAACAGGCCCGGATCTTTTGTTTCCGGGTTGTAGGTAAACATTTGCGAAGCTATTTGCTTTTCAACCACCAACTGCTGGTATAGCTCCGAGTTTTCAGAGAAATAAAGTTGTGACAACAGGTCCAACGCGGCGCGGTCCTTGGTATTTGGGTTCCACTCGGTGCCCTTATACGAAACCAGCAGCCAGTGCCCCGGTAAGCCTTCGTACTGCTCATGCACATAACGTGGCGCAGCTTGTTTCGGCTCTACCGGAATATCCGCCTGATAGTCACCACGCTGCCAGTTACCCCAGTGCTTTTTCACCATTTCAATGGTTTCTTTGGGGTCTACGTCGCCGACGATCACCAAGGAAACGTACTCGGGCTTATAGAAGCGCTTAAAGAAGGTTTGCCCGTACTCGCTTTGGTCCGGCATGGCTTCGATGTCTTCGAAGAAGCCCATGGTGGTGTGCTCATAGGTGTGCTTGTCGAACGCTTCTTTGCGCACCGCGGCCAGTAGCTTACGAATAGGGCTGGCATTGTTTTTTAGGTATTCGCCCTTCACCGTCAGCGCCTCGGTGCGGAACTGCTCTTCGGTGTAGCTGAGGTTTTGAAATACATCGGCTTTCACCTCCAGCACCTTGTCTAAATGCTGCTTGGAAAAATTAAGGTGATAGTTGGTGTAGTCATTGGTGGTGTAGGCACGGTTATCTACGCCTGAGTTTTTCATGATATCGGCATACACATCTTCCGGGAATTTTTCCGAGCCTTTGAACATCATGTGCTCGAAAAAGTGGGCAAAGCCGGTTTTACCTTCCTCTACTTCGTTGCGCGAGCCTACCGAAACCGGGATCTGTAGCGAGACCACATCTGGGTAATCGGTTTTAACCACCATGACCCGCAGACCATTGTCTAGCTCTTCTAATACATAGTCCTGGGCAAATACTTTATTGTTTTGCTGTGCCGTTTCAACTGCAGCACTTGTTTGCGTTGTCTGTGTGCTTTGACATCCGCCTAGCGTCAGCGCCAGCGCGATACCCGAAGCAATGACCGATAGTTTCATCTTCCTACCTTGTGTTATCTGATTGTTATCTGATTTTTGATCCAATCCATTATGCAATAAATTCACTCACTGCGCGTAATCGACACCCGATTTTGCTGTAAACAAATGTGTCAAAGGGGCGTTACAAGGGGTTTTACGACCCCGCTTGCAGAGGTTCAACTTGAATTGAACTCAACACCCTTGAGTAAGTTTCACTAGAAAGGGCTGTATAGACGTCTAAATGGCTGTTATAGTTGTTTCATCAACCGCATATGGGAATGAGGATCATGGCGCTAACACTGCAAGAGAAAATTGAAGACCCCCGCCAAGGGGTTTACCTTATCGGCACCACGCCACCAAAGACAGGCACCGACGACACCAAGCTGCAAGCCATTGCCGAAAAGCTGCTTGGGCGCTTACACGAAATCGAGTACGACGGCGTGGTGGTTTACGATATTCAAGATGAAAGCAGCCGCACCAATGTGCCCCGCCCTTTTCCGTTTAAAGAGACCATTGACCCGCGTCACTACAGTGGCTTGTTGCGTCGTTTGTCACAGCTCGATGTGATCACCTATAAGAGCGTGGCCCAGCGCAGCGCCGGCGAGTTTAACCAGTGGTTAGATACCACCTACCAGGAATATAACCTCAATAATCTGGTCTTGGTCGGCAGTCCATCGTCATCCGGTGACATAAAGCTGAGCCTGAACGATGCCTATAGCCACCTTGGCGAGCACGACCACGATTTCTTTTTGGGTGGCGTCACCATAGCCGAGCGCCATGCCAGCAAGGGTAATGAGCACGAGCGTTTGCTGACGAAAACGGACCAAGGTTGTAAGTTTTTCATCTCGCAAGCGGTCTACAACGCCCAGGCGACCATAGACTTGATCACCAGCTATGCCCGCAGCTGTCGCCAGCAAGGTCTGACGCCGCAGCGTATTATCCTCACCTTTACACCCTGCGGTGGTGAAACCACCCTGGACTTTATGCAGTGGCTGGGCATTTCCGTACCCGAGGCAACCAAGTGGCGCATGCTCGATGCTGACAACACCTTAAGTGAGTCGGTGCGTATTTGCCGTGAGAACCTGGATTTAATTCTGCGTAGCTGTGCTCATTTAGGGGTGCCGTTGGGGTTAAACATCGAGTCTTTAACCAATCGTAAAGAAGAGATCGATGCGTCGATTAACCTTTATCGCCTGCTTAAAGCGACCATGGAGTTAAGTCTGGCCGAGCGCCTTATCGCTTAAACGTCTATCGATTTACCCATCATTCTTTTGCTTAACTTTTGCGCCACCACATATGGTGGCGCTTTTATTATAAAAATTGCCTCTTTAAACCCTTTAGCAACTTACAGCGTCTAACCCCTTAAATTAATAGGGACTTTTACAATGTTTGTAGCAAGATTCATTAAACTCACAGCGTTATTAATCACGGTACTTTTTCATCAGACCTGGGCCAGCTCTGATTTAACCGCTATCCATTCACTGAATAAAACCATCACGCCTGAGCAGATGCACGATGACATTGATACATGGTGGCGCTGGGTCAAAGATACTCATCCTGATTTGTCTTTGCGCATTGAGGATATCAAGACTTTTGAAAGTAAGTTAAATGAACTCAAAAGTGAGCTTGATTCTCCCCTAAGCGTTAATGAATTTCTCACACACATTAGTGTTTTGAACGGTCAATTCAATGATGGTCATATGAATATAATGATCCCTAGCCAGCGTCGCCTAGTGGAGCAACTCGCTAATGACAATCAGGGTTTATTTCCATTTGAGGTCAAGATAAGGGAAGGTGAAATTTCTATCGCCAGTAAACTCGGTGGAGAAAAAAGTCCATATGAGAACGCGCGCATTGTCGCCATCAACAACCAACCCATAGAGTCGATTTACACTAGATTGATGTCACGAATGTATGGTGACACTGTTCGCCATAGGGAAGCGCTGCTAAGCACCAAGTTTGCTTTGTACTACTGGTTGTTTATTGGCAAAAAGGAGGAGTTTATTATTGAGTTTAGTGATAAGTCCCTCCCTCGCACTTTGATTGTTGACGCTTCAAAAAGCAAGCCTATGAGCATGAGCAAGCCTACCTTTGATGATACATTTAAGTTTGAGATTCTAAGTGCAGGTGAAGCCAAAATGACCATCAATGAGTTCTGGTGGCATGACAAACAGGCATTCTACGACTTTACTCGCGACGCATTCAAAACCATACAAGAGCACAACATACAGCATCTGATCATTGACGTGAGTCTTAATCGCGGTGGTGATGATGATATGTGGAAGAAGGGCCTACTCACCTATATCGCCGATAAGCCCTACAGGCACACCAGCTTCTACCAAAAAAAAGTGATTGCAGCACATCAGGATGAGGGAGAAAAAATCGGTGACGTCGTCAGCAGACAATATGAAAAATACGAGCGCAGTGATGTCTCTAACCCTTTGCATTTTAGTGGTAAAGTAAGCGTTATTATTGGAGTACAAACCTACTCTTCCGCTATTTTGTTTGCCAATACGGTTCAAGACCATGAGTTTGGTCGCCTTGTAGGAGCACCCACGGGCGGGTACAGCTGGCAAACGGGTGGAATTCAGTTTTTCACTTTACCCAACTCAAACCTACGTGCAGTAAGTCCCCGGTTTTACTTAGTGCGCCCAAGTGGGCGAGGGCTAAATCAGGTTGTTAAACCAAATACAAATGAACAAGCACAGTGAATACCCTGCTTGTTCATTTTTATGATTATTTCTTACGCCATTTACCATCGACCTTGACCATGTGTCCGGGAGCGGTCTTTTCAATGGCCTTGGCGCCGGCCAGGGCTTCAACCTGACTGAGGCTGATGCCATTTTTCTTGGCCAAGGACAGGTATTTAGCCTTGCGCTTGGCATTGATCTCGGTGATCAGTTGCTGCGCCTCGGCAGAGTCTTGCACCAACGCCAGGTAACCAGTGCTGGTTTCACCGACAATGCCCTGGGCCTTGGCCTGATCTAAGGTCAGCGCCCAGGCACTAAAGGCCAACATGGTCGCACTTAGTAACATAGTCCATTTAACTAGTTTCATATTCGCCTCCTAAAATAGCTCGCTGTCGTCGCCGAAAAGTTCATCGAGTTCTTTATCTACTTTAACGCGAATTTCATGATCCACTTTCACGTTAAGGTTGATGGTGATCGGCTCTTTACTCTCTACCTCGACCTTATGGGTACAACCCATTAGGGTTAACGCGCCGACTAAGGCCACCAGCATTCGCGTACTCATTGCTTTACTCCTTCGCTTGATACTCTTGCTCTACTCTTTTGGTGATTTCGTCACTTAAGCGCAGCGCTCTGAATAAGGTATAAATATTTTCCTGGTGATTATAGTTAAAATTAACTTCTTGTTGATGCTCGGGATTTTTTCCCTTCAATTGCATCGCCATAGTTAACCAACCATCGTGGGTTAAATCAACATCGGCATTAATACTGTTAATATCTAAATTCTCCAACATGGCCAACATGGGCCCTAACTGTTGCTGCTGCTCTTTAACCGCATTGAAGGCGGCGTTGTTATCTATGGTTAACTTACCCGCGGCCTGAGAGTATATGCGGCCATTTTCGATGCTGATCCCCTGCTCATTAAAGCGCAGCGGCAGCTCTGCGGCCAATAGCCCTTTGACGCTGATTCCCTGCTGCGGTTCCAGGGCAAGGACATTTTCGGCGCGGATCCCCTCGAGCTTTAACAGCGTCGGCACCCGCTCCTTCCCCAGAGTGGTTAGATAAAGCTTATCCAGTGCAAAGGTACCATCAAAAATATTGCCCTGTACCTGGCTGATATAAAGGTCTTCATCCATTCCAAGCATACCAGACACCTCTTTTAATACTGGGCCGGCGCGCACTTCACTTAGGGTAAACTTAGTCGTATCGAGCTGAAGTGCACCTGAATTCACACTGCCTGTCGGGGCCAGGGTAAAGGACTGGGCCAGGTAGCTCTGATACAAGATATCGGCGTTATTGATATCCATTTGCCAATCAAAGCGTTCCAGCAGCGCATCCCCCTCAAGATGCAAGGATACGGTGCCGCCGCTGAGCACCAGTTCGGGCTCAAGTTGCTGTACCAGGGGCATAAAGGTAGGCAGCTCGGTGTCATTGATAACCACACTTAGGGCATGGGCGTTGTCGCTCCAGTTATGCTTGAGCAGCGCTTCTACATCTTGCCAAGAAGCGATATGAGTGCCCTCGATAACACGACTAAAGCTCAGGTTGCTGTCGAGCTCAAGGCCACTTAAGCGTACCCCCTCCAGCTCTAAGTCTCCTGCCTGGCTTTGCACTTTAGCCTGCGCCTGCCGCTCGCCGGCAGCCAGGGCATTGGCGTTAATATGATATTGCTGCGTCACGGTGCGCGCCTTCAACCGAGGACTATTGAGCGCCGCCACCGCAGTGGTTAGCTTGGCTTCGACTTGGCCATCAGCAGCAAGCGACCCATCCAGGGCCAGTGCCAGGTTCTTTAACCGATAATCCTGATAACTTAAGGCCGGGGTTTCCACATCAGCGCGCAACCACCCGGAGCCCAGATAGTCGTAACCAAACTGGCCTTTTGCCTGCAGCGGCTGATATTCAAGTTCGGGTTGCGGCGGCAAGGCTACTTGACCCAGGAAGTGCCCTTGCAGCTGCTTCTCGGTCAGGGTGCCCTGGCTTTGCAGCGAGCCGATACCGTCTAATTGCGCCGCCAACAGATACTCACTACTTAAGGTCAGGGTTTGCCAATTGCCCAGGCTGTTGTTTGCTTCAATCAGGATTGACTGCTGCCCCGCCCGGTTAGCCATGCTTAATGCGGGCAGGCTAAACTCGCCGCTCATATTGACCGTCATAGTTTGGCCACTACTCAGCTGCCAAGGCTTTTCGGCCAGCTCTCCCAGGTAGGCACTGTACTTATCCAAGGTCTGACAATGGCTTAGAGCGCCCAGTTCGGTCTGTAACTGCTGGGCAGTAATACGGTATTGCTGCATGTCGTCGGATTGAATATGCACCTGCCCCTGACTTGCAAGCTGCCATAGGCATTGGGGCTCGGTGCGCAACTCGCCATCAAGATGCAGGGCTAAAGTAGCATCCAGGCTATTGCCCCAAAACTCGCCTTTGAGCGCCAATTGAGCCACATCCGCATGCCAGTCCAGCGCATGATTTTGCTGCGTTTTAATATACTCGCCCAACACCTTGGTAAAATCGCGCTCAAGGGCTACGTCTACCTCAATGGCATCGGCTTTGAGCAACCATTGGCCCTGGATATCACCCGTGATTTGAAAATGATTGATTTGCGTTTCTTCAATAGCGAAGGTCATGGGGCGACTGAAGTCGACAAAGCTGACCTTGGCTTCGGCTATGCTCAGTAGGGGTCTTTTTAGTGGCAACAATAAGGCCAGAGGTGCTGGCTGCCACGGGCTGGCTTGTTTACCTTGGTTATCATCGCCGACGATGGGGCCCGCTTGAACATGCGCTCTTGCTATATGCAAGGCCGTCGGCGTTAGGGTAACGCCTTCCAAGGTCAAAGCATGACCCTGATATTCGAGGCAAAGCCGGTCGGCATCTATGGCTAACAACTGGGAGCCCCATTGCCAGCGCGCGCAGGTCAGCGTGGCGCCCTGGTGTTGCAAATAATGCTTGGCCAGCATGTGGGTAAGTTCGCTGCGAAATCCATAGGCCACCGCAAGCGCGGTGACAAGCACTAAGATTACTCCAAGTAATATTAAAAAAGCCTTCCGCAGCATAGCCTTCCTTTAGCTGAACCCTTGCTCTAATAATACTAACACGGAGAAACTGAATACGCCGCACACAAAAAAGGCTGCAAATGCAGCCTTTTTGTTATCTTTGGTAATTAACCCGGGAATTAATCCAGGTATTAGCCAATGTGTTTACGTGCGTTACGGAACATACGCATCCACGGGCTATCTTCTTTCCACTCATCCGGGTGCCATGAGTTAGCCACGGCGCGGAATACACGCTCTGGGTGTGGCATCATTACTGTCGCACGACCATCGGTAGAGGTAATACCCGAGATTGCCTCTGGTGAACCATTCGGGTTCGCCGGGTATTGCATGGTTGGGTTACCGTAGTTGTCCACGTACTTAACCGCAACCGTACCTGAGTTAACCGCCGTTTGAATCGCCGCATCGTTAGCGAACTCGGCACGACCTTCACCGTGTGAAACGGCAATAGGCATACGTGAACCGGCCATGCCATTGAAGAACACAGACGGGCTGTCTTGTACTTCAACCAGAGCAACACGCGCTTCGAAACGCTCACTTTGGTTGGTTACGAAACGTGGCCAGTGCTCTGTGCCTGGGATCAATTCGCGCAGCGTCGACATCATCTGACAGCCATTACACACACCTAGGCTGAAGGTATCTTGACGCTCGAAGAAGGTTTGGAATTGCTCGCGCGCCATGTCATTGAATAGAATTGACTTAGCCCAACCTTCACCGGCACCTAATACGTCACCGTATGAGAAGCCACCACAAGCTACCAGGCCTTTAAACTCTTCAAGAGTCAAACGCCCTTCAAGGATGTCGCTCATGTGTACGTCGATGGCCGCAAAGCCGGCACGGTTAAATGCCGCCGCCATTTCCACGTGAGAGTTAACACCTTGCTCACGCAAGATAGCCATCTTCGGCTTAGCACCGGTGGCAATGTAAGGCGCAGCAACATCTTCATTGATGTCGAAGCTTAGCTTCACATTCAGACCTGGGTCTTTCGCATCCGCTTTTGCGTCATGCTCTTGCTGTGCACAAGCTGGGTTATCACGTAGTGACTGCATCTGATACGTGGTTTCAGCCCAGGCTAAACGAAGCTCGGTACGGCTGTTATCAACAAGTGCAGCACCGCCGCGCTTGATGATTAGCTGATCGGCATCGTTCAAGGTACCAATCTCGTGGCTCATTGCCGCAAGGCCGTTATCCGCAAGTACCGCTTTAACCGCTTCCAGGTCGCTATTACGCACCTGAATAACCGCACCTAGCTCTTCGTTAAATAGCACTTCAAGGTCAGAACCCGCTAGCGCGTCTAGCTCAAGCGTCACACCTGTGTGACCAGCAAACGCCATTTCCGCAACGCTTACGAATAGACCACCGTCTGAACGGTCATGGTACGCAAGCAGTTTCTCTTCGCTTACAAGCGCCTGCATGGCTTCGAAGAAGCCTTTTAGTAGCTCTGGGCTATCGACGTCAGGGGTCTTGTCGCCAAGTTGCTTGTAAACCTGTGCCAGGCTCGATGCACCCATACGGTTTTGGCCAGCGCCCAGGTCGATAAGTAGCAGCGTTGACTCGCCTTTGTCGGTGCGCAGCTGCGGCGTTACCGTTTTACGAATGTCTTCAACACGGCCAAACGCAGTGATAACCAGTGACAATGGCGCAGTTACCGCCTTGTCTTCGCCGTTATCCTGCCAGGTGGTCTTCATCGACATCGAATCTTTACCCACCGGGATAGTCAGGCCAAGTGCTGGACACAGCTCTTCGCCCACGGCTTTAACGGCTTCATATAGACCGGCATCTTCACCCGGGTGACCCGCTGCTGCCATCCAGTTTGCAGATAGCTTGATGTTATGCAATGAACCAATATCCGCACAGGCGATGTTAGTCAGTGACTCGGCTACCGCTAGACGAGCAGAAGCACCGAAGTTAAGCAGTGCCGCCGGGGTACGCTCACCCATTGACATGGCTTCACCATGGTAGGTGTCAAATGCTGCAGCTGTTACCGCACAGTTTGCTACCGGCACCTGCCATGGACCCACCATCTGGTCGCGCGCAACCAGACCGGTTACCGAGCGGTCACCAATGGTGATAAGGAAGGTTTTCTCTGCAATCGCAGGCAAACGAAGTAAACGTTGAACCGCGTCTTTTACTGTAATCTGAGCAGTTTCTAGCGCTTCACCTTGTGCTTGTTTTGACGTTACGTCACGGTGCATCTTAGGTGCTTTACCAAGTAGTACTTCAAGAGGAAGGTCTACCGGGTTGTTGCCGAAGTGTGAGTCGGCAACGCGCAGGTGACGCTCTTCGGTCGCCGTACCAATAACCGCATATTGCGCGCGCTCACGCTTACAGATTTGCTCGAAACGTTCGAAGTTTTCTTCTGCTACTGCAAGAACATAACGCTCTTGTGATTCGTTACACCAGATTTCGTGCGGCGCCATGCCCGGCTCATCGTTTGGTACGTTACGAAGCTCGAAAATACCACCACGGCCACCGTCGTCTACCAACTCAGGGAAGGCATTTGATAGACCGCCCGCACCCACATCGTGGATAAAGGCGATTGGGTTGTCATCGCCTAGCTGCCAACACTTGTCGATTACTTCCTGACAACGACGCTCCATTTCTGGGTTTTCACGTTGTACAGAGGCAAAGTCTAGATCTTCGTTTGATTGACCCGATGCCATAGATGAAGCAGCACCGCCACCCAGGCCGATGTTCATCGCCGGGCCACCCAACACGATTAGCTTGGCGCCAACAGGGATTTCACCTTTTTGTACGTGCTCGGTACGGATGTTACCTAGACCACCGGCGATCATGATTGGCTTGTGGTAACCACGCACCTCTTCACCATTGTGGCTGTTTACTAATTCTTCGTAGGTACGGAAGTAACCCAATAGGTTTGGACGACCGAATTCGTTGTTAAACGCCGCGCCACCCAGAGGACCTTCGATCATGATATCTAGCGCTTCAACAATGCGACCCGGTTTACCGTACTTGGTTTCCCATGGCTGTTCAAAGCCAGGAATACGCAGGTTAGATACGCTGAAACCAACTAGGCCCGCTTTTGGCTTAGAACCACGACCCGTTGCACCCTCGTCACGGATTTCACCACCTGAACCGGTAGATGCACCCGAGAACGGAGAAATAGCCGTTGGGTGGTTGTGGGTTTCAACCTTCATCAGGATTTCGATATTTTCTTGATGATAGGTGTATTCGCCGACAAAATCAGGGAAGAAACGACCCGCTACCGAGCCTTTCATTACGGCGGCGTTATCTTTATAGGCAGATAATACGTTTACGCTGCTTTGCTCGTAGGTGTTTTTGATCATTTTGAACAGCGACTTAGACTGCTCAACACCGTCGATGGTCCAATCGGCGTTAAAGATTTTGTGACGGCAATGCTCAGAGTTAGCCTGGGCGAACATAAATAGTTCGATGTCGTTCGGGTTACGACCCAGCTTCTGGAAGTTCTCTACCAGGTAGTCTATTTCGTCGTCCGCTAAAGCGAAGCCCTGCTCAACATTCGCTTTTGCTAGCGCTTCACGGCCACCACCTAGAATATCTACCGATGACATCGGACGCGGCTGCTCATTGGTGAACAACTTGCTGGCATCTTCAAGTGAACTATGTGTCGCTTCGGTCATGCGGTCGTGTAGCAGTGCAGAAACCTCTTGCTGCTGCTCGGCGCTTAAGTCACCTTCAACATAGTAGGCGATACCACGCTCGATGCGGTGAACCTGAGTTAGACCACAGTTATGAGCGATATCGGTGGCCTTTGAAGCCCAAGGTGAAATCGTCCCTGGACGCGGCGTTACCAAGATCAGCGTACCTTGTGGTTCGTGCTCTGGAATATGCGGCCCGTAGGTTAGTAGTTTCTCAAGCTTAGTATGCTCGTCGGCACTTAGCTCTGCTGTTAAGTCAGCAAAGTGCATAAACTCGGCATAAACATCGGTTACGGGAAGGTTAGCTTGCTTACACTGAGTAAGCACTTTTTGAACGCGAAAATCGGAAAGTGCTGGCGCACCGCGAAGGATCAACATAGGTATTATCATCCGGGGTTAAGGATTGAACGACAGTTGCCGCGCATTATACTTAATTTCCCTTAAAATGCGAGTTAAAGGGGGCACGACAAGGACGATTGTCCGCATTTATTAACTCCAGCCATACCACATTAAAGTAGTGGTGACGCAAGGCCTTGGTTTTGTTATAAGAGTAGCTTACAAGGCGATAGGGGCTGGCTGTGAGATTATTTTTGTTATCAATTGCTTTAGTGGCACTTTTTGGCTGTAGTGAGCCACAACAACCAACGCAACTGGAACATATTTATCACACCAAAACATTAAGGGTGGGCACCCTCGCCGGCGCCAGTAACTATTATCAAGGCACCCAGGGCGAGCAAGGTTTTGAGTACGAGCTGGCCCAGGAGTTTGCCGACTATATGGGCGTTAAGCTCGAAATAGTGCCCTTTTTCAGCCTCAGCGATATGTTTGCGCGCCTTGATAACGGCTCTCTGGATCTCATCGCCTCGGGGATCGGCTATTCGCCGAGCCGCGCCGAGTTGTATCGCTTTGGCCCAAGCTATCGCACCATCAGCCAAAAGCTGGTCTATAAACAAGGACGCCCTCGCCCCCGAGGATTCGAAGATCTTGAGGGCACGCTGACCGTATTGGAGCGCAGCAGCCACTCGCAAAGCCTGCTGCGAGCGCAAAAGCAATTTCCGCAGCTCACCTGGAATGAAACCGATGAACTGGATGAATCCGAGCTGCTGCAGGCCATTATCGACGGTGAAATCGATTACACCCTGGCCGACTCCCATACCCTGGCGTTGTTTCGTCGTTATCACCCCAATCTCAGCATCGGTTTTTCGGTGACTCGTAACGACCCCATCGCCTGGTTAATGCGCAAGGACGATGATGATTCTCTTTATGCCCTGATGATCGAGTTTTTCGGCGAGGTAAAAGAAAACAACCGTCTTTACGCGTTAGAAGAAAAATACTTTGGTCATGTACGCCAGTTTAATTATGTAAACACCTTGGCCTTTATTGAGGCCGTGGCCGATACCCTGCCCAAATATGCGCACTGGTTTAAGCAATATGCTAATGAGCTCGACTGGCGTCTGCTGGCGGCTCTGAGCTACCAGGAGTCGATGTGGGACCCCCGCGCTAAATCGCCCACCGGGGTGCGCGGCATCATGATGCTGACCCTGCCTACCGCCAAACAGGTGGGGGTAAAAAACCGCCTTAAGCCGGAACAAAATATTGATGGCGGTGCCAAATACCTGCGTTATTTACTGGAGCGTGTACCGGATCGCATTCCACAACCGGATCGCACCTGGTTCGCCTTAGCTTCTTACAATGTTGGCTGGGGTCATGTGAACGATGCTCGAGCGCTCACCGAGCGCGGTGGCGACGATCCGGACAAATGGGCGGACGTTAAAAAATACCTACCGCTGCTAGTGAAGAAACGTTATTATCGAACTACAAAGTATGGTTATGCGCGTGGAGATGTTGCCGTAACCTACGTAGATAATATAAGGCGCTACTACGACACCTTGGTATGGCTAGACGAAAACCAAGCCCTGGATGTCGCCGATGCCAGCGCCACGGAAGAATCAGCAGGAATGCCATAAAACTGTCACTTAAACGTGATGTGATGGTAGCTCTCCCCTCTCACTTTCAGGAGAAGTACTATGTTGAAACGTCGTAGAACGCATAGCTTTAAACAACGCGTGCTATTTTCTAGCGCCAAACGTCGCCGAGTGCTAAGAAAGAGCACTCACAGTAAAATCCTCTGGCGCTGTCGCCTGTTTGCCGCCCAGCAAATGGAAGAGCTAGAGCAACAGCGTATGGCGGAGTCTTAATCCTCCTCCGTGCGCTGCTGTCGCGCTTTCTTCAATTCCTTATGTTCCTGCCGACGACGTTTAAAAAACGCCGATAACTGTGCCGAGCACTGTTCAGCCAATACTCCGGATGTCACCTCGAGTTGATGATTTAACCTTGGCTCCTGCACCAGATTCATAATCGAACCCGCCGAGCCTGTTTTCAGATCCGTAGCTCCGAACACCAAACGCTCGATACGGCTGTGCACCAAGAGCCCGGCACACATAGAGCAAGGCTCCAGGGTGACATATAGGGTGCAATCAATAAGTCGGTAGTTGCTAAGCACCTCACCGGCGGCTCGAATCGCCATCATTTCTGCATGGGCGGATGGGTCATTCAAGGTGATAGATTGATTCCAGCCCTCGGCAATCAGCTGGTTATCCTTAACCACCACCGCACCTACTGGAATTTCTCCTATTTGTTCAGCACGTTGCGCACAAGCCAAGGCTTTGTGCATCCAATACTGATCATCAAATTCACTCATATTCGCTCAAATAGCTACAATAAAGGGGCAATTATATCGCTATTTCGGGCAATTTTATAAGCCATGGCATAGCCTGCGAGGGCAAATTTAAGCTATAATTCGCCGCTTTTTTTGTTCTATGAATACCGCAAACGGGTAAGTCATGAAGTTTCCTGGTCGTCGAAGACACAAACATTATTTTCCGGTGGAAGAGAAAGATCCACTTACTAATCAAATTAATGCCGAGTCGCGACTCAAGCGCAGCTACATTGTCGGCATTGATCAGATCGTGGTCGATATTGAAGCCAAGGTCGATTTAGCTTTTCTTGATGAGTTTGGTCTACGTCGAGGCATGTCTCAGGTGATCGACAGTGAAACCACCAATGCCTTGTATGATCGTCTTAAACTAAACGAGATGATTGATTACGAGTTTGCCGGTGGCACCATTGGCAATACCATGCATAATTATTCTGTGCTGGCCGATGATCGCTCGGTATTACTTGGCGTTATGAGTGAGAACATAAAAATAGGCAGCTATGCCTATCGTTTCTTGTGTAACACCTCAAGCCGCGTCGATTTGGATTACCTTCAGCCCGTGGACGGTCCTATCGGCCGCTGCTTTACCCTCATTGATGAAAGTGGTGAACGTACCTTTGCCATCAGTGCGGGCTTAATGAACCACCTGCGCCCCGAGTCTATCAGCAAAGAGCTTATCGAAAACTCTTCGGCCCTAGTGATCAGCGCCTATCTTATGCGTACTCAGGGCGTAGAGACCATGACCGACGCCACTATGCAGGCGGTCAAGTACGCCAATGATGCCGGCGTGCCTGTGGTACTTACTCTGGGCACCCGCTTTTTGATCGAACAAGACCCCAAATGGTGGGCGGAGTTTGTCCAAAAGCACGTTGATATTCTCGCCATGAATGAAGAAGAAGGCGAGGCCATTACCGGCTTTACCGACCCGCTGTTGGCTGCAGACAAGGCGCTAGACTGGGTTGACCTGGTGATCTGCACCGCCGGAGAAAAAGGCATGTTTATGGCCGGTTATGTCGATGACCCCTGTAAGCGCGAGACCGAGTACCCGCTATTGCCCGGTGCTATTGCCGACTTTAACCGCTATGAATTTTCTCGCGCCATGCGCAAGCAGGACTGTGAAGCCCCGTTAAAAGCATACAGCCATACCGCTCCGTTTATGGGTGGACCGGATAGCATTAAAAACACCAATGGCGCCGGTGATTGTGCCTTGGCCGCTGTGCTCCACGATATCAGCGCTAACGAATACCATAAGTTGAATGTACCAAACTCGGCCAAACATGAGCAGGCGGCAATCACCTACTCGTCTTTAGCGCAGATCAGCAAGTATGCAAACCGTGCCAGCTACGAAGTATTGGTACAGCACTCACCACGCTTAACTCGCGGCCTTCCAGAGCGCGAAGATTGCTTAGAGCAGGCCTATTGGGAACAGTAAATAGCCCTTGTGAATCATTATATTAAGCCGCTTATATAGCGGCTTTTTTGTTTATGGCTATCCTTAAAATAACTAATACTCTGAATGGCGTTAATTCCTTTGCTAAGTAAGTTTGTGCAAAAGCTACGAGCATACCGTACCTTGATTGCCATAACTGTAGGTGTGGGTTTGGTGATTAGTGGCACTTGCATTGCGCTCATTCCGTCAGACTTAGGCTTTGACCTTATGGGACCCCTTGTCATCTTCCCTTGGGGTCTTTTGTGCATTGCCTTTGTTCGTCGACCTTCTGCCCCAGAGGTTGTCTTCTTCGCTGTATTTGCACTGTCCGGTCTTGCTTGGCCATTGCTCTAAGTCTTTGGATACCTAATCGGAGCGAAACTTGTATTTTGATAAGCCCTAAACGCCAGAACGCAAAAAACCCGCTCATTGAGCGGGTTTCTTTAATAAGGCCCTGACGATGTTCTACTTTCACATGGCAAATGCCACACTATCATCGACGCTGTTTCGTTTCACTACTGAGTTCGGCATGGGGTCAGGTGGTTCCAAAACGCTATGGTCGTCAGGAAAAAATTGTAAATTCGGAAAGCTTTATAAGTAATGTGTCTACTTCAGTCTTTAATTTCTAACTTCTAACTTAACAGTCTCACACCATTTTGGCGTTGTATGGTTAAGCCTCACGGGTAATTAGTACAGGTTAGCTTAACGCCTCACAGCGCTTCCACATCCTGCCTATCAACGTTGTAGTCTTCAACGGCCCTTTAGTGGAGTCGAACTCCAAGTGAGAACTCATCTCGAGGCTCGCTTCCCGCTTAGATGCTTTCAGCGGTTATCGATTCCGAACGTAGCTACCGGGCAATGCAATTGGCATCACAACCCGAACACCAGCG
>NZ_JAGXTQ010000006.1:0-193464 GCF_018334135.1 Pseudoalteromonas sp. BDTF-M6 | reverse complement strand
CTAGGACTGGTTATTTAGACTCTTACCATGCGAGTTAAGTGGCGTCCCCTAGGGGATTCGAACCCCTGTTACCGCCGTGAAAGGGCGGTGTCCTAGGCCTCTAGACGAAGGGGACAAAAATTTGCATTTCGAAGCATTGCTTCGAGTAATTTTTGTAAGTGCGACTGCCGAGCCTGCGAGGCTGAGCGGCCTAATTACAAAAACATGCTTTTGTCACTAGGACTGGTTATTTAGACTCTTACCATACGAGTTAAACACCTAAACATTCGAAGTTTAGCCCAACGGGTGGGTAGCGTACACACTGCAGATTTTGGTGGAGCTAGGCGGGATCGAACCGCCGACCTCTTGCATGCCATGCAAGCGCTCTCCCAGCTGAGCTATAGCCCCAAATCTGAGTGCAAGAACAACCAACTTGACGTCGTCATCTCGCTTAGTGCGGGGCGCATTCTATGCAGCCACCAAAACAAAGTCAACATCTTTTAAGTAACTTTTTACCAACCGCAGCAATTTTAAACAAAGCGAGCAAAGCTTGTGCAAGACACTGGTATTTGTGGTTTTTTATTAGTCAAAAAGTTACTTTTAGGCCACCGACCAAAGCCCGAAACTGGCTATTTTACCAAGAACAGGTATTTGCTCAAAAGCGGTGGGCTCTAGTTGAGCCGCTCCTAAGGCCACATGCAAAGGCATCAGATGCTCCTCGCTGGGGTGGCAATATCGCGCTCCGGGAGCAGATTCCCAATTAATTAGATGTTGCGCCCTCTCCTCTTTGGGCATTGACGTATTCAACACCTGCTTTAACCAGGCTTCAAACTCACGGTTATTTTTAATTGCTTCCTTGTTATCAGCCAATCTAAATGCGGCCATATTATGAAAGGAAAAACCGGAGCCTAAAATAAGAACATTATCCAGGTGTGCAATCGTCTTTGCTATTTGCTTACCCAGTTGCAGATGAAGTTGAGGGCTATAATCACGCTGTAGTGAGATTTGCACACAAGGAACATCGGCCTCTGGGTACATTATGGCTAGCGGTACAAATACACCATGATCAAGCCCTCGCTCGGCTTCTTCTACTACAGGGACACCTAGCCCCATTAAACCAGATAATAATTCTTTAGCTAACTGGGGAGCCCCGGGTACGGGATAGTTAATATTGTAGGCCTGTTCTGGAAAACCATAATAGTCATACAATAACTGTGGCTTAGCCTGGGTGTTCACCTTTATCTCCGGCGTATCCCAATGGGCACTGATCACAATAATTGCCGAAGGCTTTGGGATTAAGGTCGCAAACTTTTCTAATGTTTCGACCATTTCCTTGTGCCCTTCATGGCCCAAAAGAGGTAACGGCCCGCCGCCGTGAGAAATAAACGCACTGTAGTTCATTGGTAAGACTTCATCTTATGTATAAGGATTGTAGTTATTGTCTAAAAATCCGCTGTCTGACACTAGGCGCTGGGCGCACAACTCATGTTCAATAGCGCACCGACGGCCCCTGTATTAAGGTGAAATTGATTAAATAGCCCACGCATTGGCTATAAATACCTCACCTAAAACAAAATGTATCATTCAAGTGTTGACAGTCCTTTCTCTCTATCTATAATAGCGCCCCACAACAACGCAGCTAATTAAGTTTGTCAGCAATGTTGTTACCAGATGTGGGTTGTTAGCTCAGTTGGGAGAGCATCGCCCTTACAAGGCGAGGGTCACTGGTTCAAGTCCAGTACAACCCACCACTTTAAAAGTGACGCATCTGAAAATTCTATATGGGTTGTTAGCTCAGTTGGGAGAGCATCGCCCTTACAAGGCGAGGGTCACTGGTTCAAGTCCAGTACAACCCACCATCATCTGATGGAGTTAAGGAAAAACGATGCTTGCATCGCATTATTATCCTTAGCAAGGCGAGGTTTATTGGCAAAGTCCAGTACAACCCACCATTCACTAGCTAGTCTAGTTTCATATAGAATTTAAAAGACCCCGGGTTGTTAGCTCAGTTGGGAGAGCATCGCCCTTACAAGGCGAGGGTCACTGGTTCAAGTCCAGTACAACCCACCATCATTTTTAAGTGACATATCTAATATTTCTATATGGGTTGTTAGCTCAGTTGGGAGAGCATCGCCCTTACAAGGCGAGGGTCACTGGTTCAAGTCCAGTACAACCCACCATATAGAAATCGCAAAAAATTACGTTTTGGGTTGTTAGCTCAGTTGGGAGAGCATCGCCCTTACAAGGCGAGGGTCACTGGTTCAAGTCCAGTACAACCCACCATCTACTAAAACGTAATCCTACTGCGGGTTGTTAGCTCAGTTGGGAGAGCATCGCCCTTACAAGGCGAGGGTCACTGGTTCAAGTCCAGTACAACCCACCACTCTTTGATTCCTTTTTTATCTTAAATAGATGCCACGCATCGCGCTCTTATCCTTAGCAAGGCAAGGTCTATTGGCTTAAATCCAGTACAACCCACCATTCTTTGATTCCTTTTTATCTTAAATAGATGCCACGCATCGTGCTATTCTCCTTAGCAAGGCAAGGTCTATTGGCTTAAGTCCAGTACAACCCACCATTCTTTGATTCCTTTTTATCTTAAATAGATGCCACGCATCGCGCCATTATCCTTAGTAAGGCAAGGTCTATTGGCTTAAGTCCAGTACAACCCACCATTCTTTGATTCCTTTTTATCTTAAATAGATGCCACGCATCGCGCTATTCTCCTTAGCAAGGCAAGGTCTATTGGCTTAGTCCAGTACAACCCACCATTCTTTGATTCCTTTTTATCTTAAATAGATGCCAGGCATCGCGCTCCAGAATCTCGTCCCAAAACAAAACAGCTCCTTTTATCCCCATATCCTGCAAACTTATTTACACTCCCTAACACCATCAAAAAAACCATACCAAAGCATTAGATAACAACTCAATAAAGGCTTACCAAAGACGCAATTTAAGGCTTTACTCTTGATTTACTTGTCAGTCGCGAGTCTAGTTTATATAGTCGATGTAAACGATATTGATCTATTCATGGCATGTCTCAGCAAGTATCCAGTTCAGCCCATATTCTAATCATTGAAGAACAGCCTCTAGCCCTGAGCTATATGAAGCAGTCTTTAGAGCGGCTGGGCTATCGTTCCTTACATTTTGCCGAAAATGCCATAGTGGCCAAAGAGTTGTGCAAAGATCAGCGCTTCGATTTAATCATTTGTGCTTTTAATCTCAGTAAGCATCAGGATGGCTATCAGCTCTATGAAGAACTCAAGGTAAAAAAGCTGATTAAAGGCGCTACCGGTTTTATTTTTATTTCTGCGGAAACCTCGGGGGCCCTAGTACATAGTGTGCTGGAGCTGCATCCCGACGACTTTTTAGTTAAACCCTTTAATACCCTGGAGCTACAAAGCCGCATCGAACGCATTGTCAAACGCAAACATGCTCTCAAAGACGTTTATCAGTTAATCGATGATGAGAATTACTCCAAGGCACTGAAAGTAATCGATGCCAAACTGGTTGCCAATCAGGGCTACGCCGCTGTTTTGTTACGCCTCAAGGGCGAGACCTTACTGCTGCAAAAGCAGTTCGAACAAGGCAAAAGCTTTTTTAAATCTGTGTTGGATATTCAAAAATTTACCTGGGCACGTATCGGCATGGTCGAGGCGTTAATAGGCAATAACGAGCACAACCTCGCCCACCGCATGTTAAAAACCATGTTGGAACGCGACGAAACCCGCTTGGTTGCCTACGACCTGCTTAGCCAGTTGGAAATTAAACTCAACCAGTATGAACAGGCACAGGCTTACCTCAGTGCCGCAACCACCATGGCACCAAGAAACCTGGCACGTCAAACCAATCTGTCACAGGTGGCGCAAATCAATCATGATTACGAGCAAAACTATCAAACCTGTCGCGATATCGCCAAGTTTGCCCCCCACTCGATTCACGACAGCCCCGATGTGTATCTTAATGCCGCCCGAGCAGGGATCGACTATGCCCTCACCACAGATCAGAGCGAGCATATAACCCGGGTTACGCGCCAAACCACCAAATACCTCAATGATCTTAAAAAGCAATTTCCCGATGCCCAACAGCAAATCCAAGTGGATGTGCTCAATGCTCGGCTTTACTACCTTAAAGATGAGCACCACAAAGCGAAAATGCTGCTCGAGCAACTGGTGATTGATGACAGTCCCATCCGCTCCATCGATGGCGCCTTGGATCAGGCCAAGGCTTATCATGAGCTTGGTTTTCATGCCCAAGCCCAGACCCTGTATAACAAGATTATCGACCACTGTGAGCGCTATCCAGAGCGGCGCTCACCGCTGCAACTAAAAACCGCCATGCAACAGCAAAGCGAACGTCGCGACCTCACCATGGGCCCACGTGAACTAAATAACCACGCGGTGGAGAAGTTTAAACAGGGCAACTACCTGCTGGCACTTGAGGCCTTTAGCCAAGCCTTTCGGGTTATGCCGAAAAACCGCAGCATCGCCTTAAATTTACTGCAGTGCCTGTACGAGGGCAGCGTTCGCCAGGGTACCAGTTTTAACCAACTACTGGCCGATAAATGTTGTGCCCTGCTCGATAACAGCAAACTCGATGAGGAAATGAGCACCCGCTACGAAAAAATTAAGCAAAAATACCTTCACGCCCATCCTGCGGCGCTCTGATCCCCTTTGTGCCAAGGCTCTGAAGGCCAGCGCACACTGCTGGCATTGTGCGTCAAAGCCTGTATATTGATGCTATAAATCAATAACAAACGAACCCAAAATGAATAAACTAACAGCCCTGGCTCTTGGTGTGTCACTGGCTTTGGCCGGTTGCCAAGACGCCCCTGCTCCAAAGCAAGAAAAACAACAACAGGCAGCCCCTGCGGCAGCAAGCTCACAGCAAATTGCCAAGGCGGTGGATGCCTATACCCAACGCTTTATCGACCATCAAAGCGCGCTGGCGACCTCCCTGAAATTACCGGCCGAGCAATATGGTCCTTATGCCAGTAAGTTGCCAGACTATTCGGTCGCAGGCATGCAACGCTTGCAACAAGATATGCGCGATGCCGCCAAGCAATTAGGTGCACTGCAACACCCGGCTTTGGCACAAAAAGATGCCCTGCACCTGAAGGTTAACCAGGTGATCGCTAACTACTATGCCGGCGATGCCAACTTTGCCGCGGGGTATATCGATACCTGGGGTGGTCACCTTCCTTATGTGGTTAACCAACTCTCAGGGCCTTTAATCGACCTGCCAAACCTGTTGAAAGATCAACATGAAATAGCTTCAGAGCAAGACGCCAAGGATTATTTAGCCCGTCTTAACGCCTTTAGCGACGTGGTTAAGCAAGTGCAGGAGAAGGTCAATGCCGATGCCAAGTTGGGTGTCATTCTGCCGAAGGCCTTGTTCCCCAATACCCTGGGGTATCTGGAAAACTTCACTTCGGCAGCGCCGGAGGAGCACCCCTTGGTGAGCTCCATGAAAGCCAAGTTGGATAAGCTTGAAGGCTTGAGCGAACAACAAGTGACGGATTATCTGCAGCAAGCCGAAGAAATAGTTCGCAGTAAGATTTACCCCGCTGTTGCGAGCGTCTACAACGACATGCAAGGCCTGCAGAAGAAAGCACCGGAGGAAGTGGGAATCTGGGCTCAACCCAATGGCGAGGCCTTTTACCAACATGAGATCACCTACTTGGGCGACTCAGACCTCAGTGCCGAACAAATCCACCAATTAGGCTTAGATGAAGTTAAACGAATCACTGCCCGTATGGACGAAATTTTAAAGGCAAACGGTTACAGCGAAGGCAGTGTCAACGAGCGCATGCAGCAGCTTAACGCCGAGTCGCGCTTCCTATACGAAGACAGCGATGCGGGTCGCGCCGAGCTGCTGGCATTTTTACGCGATGAAATCGTCACCATAAATAAAAAAGCGCCGGACTACTTTTCCACTCTGCCACCACAAAAGGTTGAGGTACGTCGCATTCCTGTGGCCGTGGAAGCAGGCTCGGCGGGCGGTTACTACAACGGCCCGTCGCTCGATGGTTCACGCCCTGGGGTCTTCTATATCAATCTTAAAGACATGGCCGCGGTACCCAGCTTTGGCATGAAAACCCTGACCTACCATGAAGCCGTGCCTGGACATCATTTCCAGATCGCCTTAAATATGTTGCAACAAGACATTGGCCTAATGCGCCAAAACGCCTCTTTCAATGCCTATGTTGAAGGCTGGGCCCTGTATTCCGAGTTGGTCGCCTATGAAATGGGCATGTATGAGAATGATCCCTTTGGCGATCTCGGTCGCTTGCAGGCCGAAGTGTATCGCGCCGCGCGTTTGGTCGTAGATACAGGTTTGCACTATAAGAAATGGACCCGTCAGCAGGCCATAGATTACTTTGCCGCTGCGACCGGCAGCCCCATGAGCGATGTGGTGCCCGCCATTGACCGCTATATTGCCTGGCCGGGCCAAGCCCTGGGTTATAAACTGGGCATGCTAAAACTGGTTGAGCTTCGCGACCGCGCAAAACAGGCGCTGGGTGATAAGTTTGATATCAAGGCCTTCCATGATGTTATCTTGCTCTCCGGTGCCCGCCCTATGGCGATCGTCGAGCAGGATGTCGATGCCTGGATAGCAACACAGAAATAACAAGCACTCAGGGGCCGTACAGGCCCCTTTTTATTGACCTTTCTGCTTAGAATGTCGCAGACCATAAGCTCGGCGCCACCGAGAGCACCAGCAAGGTTGCCATCAGGGTATTAAACACCCGCAAGCGCCATGGCGATGTTAGCCAGGAGGTAAGCTTTTCTCCTACCAGGCTCCAAGAGCCAACACAGGGCAGGTTCACAAGCGCAAAGATCACACCGATACTCATCACCGTATACACATCCCTCGTTGGCGCGTACACACTGACCGCGCTTAAGGCCATGGTCCAAGCCTTTGGATTGAGCCATTGAAACAGTGCCGCCTGGGTAAAGGTGAAAGGATGTGCGGCCAAGTTCCCCGAGCTCGGTTCACCACTGGTGAAAATCTTGTAAGCCAGATACAGTAAATAGCCAAAACATAATAGCCTCAGCACCTCGAAGCTATAAGGGATAAGATCAAACAACTGCATCACCCCTAGCCCCACCAGCACCAACATCAAACAAAAACCAATGGAAACACCCAGCATATGCGGTATGGTTCGGCGAAAGCCAAAATTAGCGCCTGAACTCATTAGCATTAGGTTATTCGGTCCCGGGGTGAGCGACGACACAGCGGCAAACATAGCCAGTGGCAGTACCATCTCCGCGTTCATATACTTGCACCTCATTCAAAATTTATGCAATTATAGTTAAATTACCAAGCAATTATTGCGCGTTATAGCCTGACCAAAATATTTATACACAACATAAAATGAAAAAAGACAAAATTAACGACAGAATATTGCAAGAACTTAGATCCCATGGTCGTCTTGCTAATGCAGAGCTCGCCGAGCGCGTGGGACTTTCTCCTTCAGCATGTTTACGGCGGGTGCAAGAGTTGGAAAAAAGCGGGGTGATCACTGGCTATCGTGCGACCATCGACAACCAGGCCCTTGGTCAGGGATTCATCGCCTATGTTGGTGTGGGCTTAAACGATCATTCTACTGAGGCACAACAGGCATTTGAACAGGCCTTAGCGGACGTGAAAGAAGTTGTAGAATGTCACAACGTCACCGGTGCGTTTGAGTACTTGCTAAGGGTAGAAACGGCCGATATTAAAACCTACAAGGCATTCCACGCCGATGTCCTCGGAGCCATTGCCCAGGTGCACACCATTACTACCCATATAGTCATGGAGTCGCCTAAGGATGAGCGGGCCTAACCGCTCTCTACCAGCACAGGGTTAATCTTCGGCTTTTTTAATAGCAACGGCGTTAATGCAATAACGCAGGTGTGATGGCGGTGGACCATCAGGAAAAACATGCCCCAAATGGGCATCACAGACATTACAGATGGTTTCTATGCGCTGCATCCCATGACTGCCATCGGCAATATAAGCGATGGCATTGTCGCTTGCTGGCTGGGTGAACGAAGGCCAGCCACTGCCACTGTCAAACTTCTCGGCACCATCAAAGAGCAAATTATCACAACACACACAATGGTAGCGCCCCGGCTCGAACAAGGTGCATGAATCACTGCTAAAAGGGCGTTCTGTGCCTTTTTTACGGGTCACGTAAAAGGCCTCTTCGCTCAGTTGCTCACGCCACTGCTGCTCGGTTTTTTCCACACGATAAGGAGGCTTTGGGTTGCCCTTCGCGCTCATCATAAGAATATTTTGCCAGTTCAACATAGTCACTCCAAAATTTGGCTAGTCGGCAAGGCAACTTTGACACACCTGCGCGCTCCGGGTCTAGCTCTTAGTGCCTAAACGGGCTTAATACTTAGACCCCGGCTCCGGGTTAAAACTGAGATTAGCGGATATAGGCCTTTCCTAAACGAATAATCGCCTGAATGCGATTATCCTCGCGCAGGTCCTTATGATACACAAACCACAGGCTGCTATCGTTATGCGGTTCGATACAATCAAGGCGCTTTAAATGCGGGCACTGCTTGGCTTTGCTGTCATCTATGGGGCCAATACCTAGGCCATTTTCGATAGCAAACTGAATATCGAGTAGGTTGTTGCTCTGGTAGCAAATATTGTTTTCGTCAATGACTTCCAGCACCTGTTTAACAAAGGCTAAATTTCGCTTGCGCCCACCAGGCATCACCCATTGATGTTGATTGAATTCACTGTCACACCTCGGCGCCTGATTCACCTGAAAGTAATGCTCGGAATAATAATAAGAAAAATTAAGGTCGCTCACTTTTAGGGCAATCAAGTCCGCCTGCGTCGGCATGGCACCGGCGCGAATAGACACATGGGCTTTGCCTTCTGCCAGTGGCACTATGTCATCACTGACATCGACTAGGATTTTCAAATCCCGATACTGCTGTTGTGCCTGCACCAGTATCGGATGCAAAAACGAGGAGTATTCGGGTAAGGTGGTGATCTTTAAGGTGCCCTTAACCTGATCGGAAGTTGCAAACAGCTGTGATGGTAACTGGTTGAATCGGCTTTCAATTTCTGGAAAGGTTTCCAATAAACGGGTGCCCGCCTCGGTCATCTGGTAGCCGCGCTGACTGCGAAAAAACAGCTTGCAACCCAGGTCTTTCTCTAAGCGGTTAATTTTCCGTAAGACGGTGGTGTAGTTAATGGCTTCTAATTCTGCCGCCTTCGCCAAAGAGCCTGTAGCAGCAACACGATACGCGATTTTTACATCGTCCCAATTAAACTCTTTCACACTAAAAATTCCAACACTTCTCGAATTAGAAGTTTACCTTTGCGCCGACATTCGTTCGCTCTGCATTTTTGCAGAATCATTATGCATATTTAAGCATTAATTTACCTCGCGATAAAGGATAGCATCACGCCGATAACAAAATTGCTACAACCAGGTACAAGTGTAACTGGTGTTTATCGGAGGGGATATGAGACCAAGAATTGCAATTATCGGCGGTGGTATTGCCGGTTTGGCTTTCGCTATTTACTACAAGAAACTGGGTGGACGCGTCGACATTTACGAACGTAGCCCGCTTTCAGGACGCGAAGGTTTAGGCTTTATCATGCTCGAAAATGGCGTTAAGGCCATGGCCCAACTTGGTTTAGACAAGCAAGCCGCCGAGGTAGGCTACCCGGTTGAACTATGTCATATCGTCGACGACAACAATAACTTGCTGATCGAAGAAACCTTAGAGGGAAGCTACGGCGTCACCCGCAAGGCGTTTTTGGACGTGCTGCTAAACGAAATTCCCTCTGAATGGCTGCATTTTGATCATCAGTTCTCTCATTTTGAATGGCACCAGGACGGCAGCGCTAAGCTAGCCTGTTTTACCAATGGTGAAAAAGTCGAGGCCGATTACTTCCTTGGCTGCGATGGCGGTCGCTCAGCGGTGCGCGCACAAATCTTCCCCGAAGCGAAGCGCTCCGATATCAAGGTTAAAGAGCTGGTGTCCATCGTTAAAAGCCCGGAGCTGGTACAGCAACTTGAAAATAAATTTGTTAAGTACAAACACCTGGACGGCGGCTTGGCGGTTGGTATGGTGCCAGCAGACGAGCAAAGCGTGGTCTGGTTTGTACAATACGACTGCGAGCGCTTCGATATTCTTGATGACAGCGAGACAGGTAAACAGCACTTTGCCGAACGCCTGGTTAGCCAATGGCCCGACCCGATCAATGCCTTGATCCAATTAACGGATTTCTCGCAATCGCATATCTGGAATACCTGTTACCTTATTCCGCTGGAGCGCTTCCACAAGCACAACGTGGTGCTGCTGGGCGATGCGGCCCATGCCCTGCTGCCCTTTACCAGTCAGGGCGTCAACTCGGCCATTGAGGATGCTATTGAACTGGCGAAGATTTTTGAATCAAGCGTCGAGGGCTTTGATGTCACCGCACTGGAGCACTTCTCCGTGATGCGTAAAAGCGTTGTTGCCAACTATCTGACTCAGGGGTTAGCCTTGCAGCAGGAGTTTTTGGCCCCTCATCATCACGAACAGAAAATCCCATTCGCTTTTTAAATTGGAGTTAAATTGATGACTACCTCATTATTTGCACACGATCAGGTGCCCTTGGAGACCTTGCGAACTCGGGCTTACAACTTTCGCTGGGCGGAAACCGATGCCGATATCATTCCCCTCACCGCGGCCGATCCGGACTTTGCGGTAGCAAAAGAAATTCGCCAAGCAATCGCCGATTATGCCCAAAGCGGGGTGTTTTCCTATGGCCCACACCAGGGTTTGCCTGAATTTAAAAACGAATTGGCCAATGCCCTGGCACTACGTAAAGACTATCGCCTTAACCCGGAACTGATCTTACCCATCGACAGTGCCGCCAGCGGTATGTATGCAACCGCACGTTTTTGCCTTGAACCCGGTGATGAAGCCATTATTTTCGATCCGGTTGATTTTCTCTTCGAACAGTCGGTGTTAGCGGCTGGCGGTAAGGTGATCCGTTGCCCTTATGATAAAGACACAGGGCGTTTCAAGCTGGAGCTATTACCTGAGCTGGTGAGCGATAAAACCCGCCTAATCGGCGTGTGTAACCCGCACAACCCATTGGGTAAGATTATTCCCTTGGAAGATTTAAAGACCATCGCTGAGTTTGCCAACCAGCACCAGCTTTGGATCATGAACGACGAAATTTGGTCGGATATCATCTATCCAGAAAAACAATTTACCAGTTTCCATCACCTGGCTCCCGAACTGTGTGAGCGCGTGATCACCGTCTATGGTTTTTCCAAGGCCTTTGGTTTAGCCGGTCTGCGTGTTGGTGCGGTGATCTCCCCCAATGCCGACGTGCATCAAAAAATTGTCGATGCCGCCTATGTGATGACCACTGCCGGTGGGGTTTCAACCATATCGCAGGTTGCCGCTACCACTGCACTGAAAAGCTGCTGGTATTGGGTGGATGCCTTTATCGAGCATCTAACGGCGCTTCGCGATCACGCGGTGAAAAGACTAAATGCCATTGAAGGCGTTAGCTGTCAGGCCCCAGAAGCCACCTATTTGTTATTTGCCGATATTTCCGCAACCGGACTGGAAGCGGAAGAACTGGTCGAGCACCTGCGCAACTATAAGGTCGCCGTCGTACCGGGCAATGAACGCTTCTTTGGCCCTGGCGCCAAGGGCCATATTCGTATTTGTTTTGCCACCAGCATGGACATTTTAGACCAGGGTCTGGACCGCATTGAGGCGGGGATCAACGCATTAAGGCAGGAAAAGTAATGGAATGTGATGCGGATATCGGCTGTGTTATGCCGAACTATGAGACTAAAAAGGATCTTGAGGCCAACACCACTTCGACCGAGCAAGTGCACCTGGTTTTCGTCACCGACCCTATTTGTTCTCATTGCTGGGCCTTAGAGCCGGTTTGGCGCCGACTGAAATTAAACTACCAGGTTAACGAGCGCTATATTCATGGTGGCCTGTTGCCGGGCTGGGAGAACTTTGGCGATCCAGGCAATGGCATCGCCAAACCCACGGATGTAATCGGCCACTGGCAGCAGGTGGCTCAGCACTACCAGCAGCCCATTGACCCTTCAATGTGGGCCAAGGATCCGATCAGCAACTCGTATATTCTTTGTCGAGCGGCCATTGCCGTACGCTTACTGGCTCCCAATCTGGAATCGGCCTTTGTGCGCCTGATGCGTGAGCGCATCTTCCTCTATGCCGAAAATATGGCAAAAGATGAAGCACTTGCTGAGCTGGTGACATCCATGGGTCTGGACGGACAAGCATTTGCTACCTTGCTCCATAGTGAGCAGGTACTGACGATCTTTAACACAGAGCAACAGGAAATGATGCAGCTGGGCGCCCGCGGCTTCCCTTCACTGATTTTCAACGGTGACAACGCCTTTAGACTGGCCGGCTCACAGCCGTATCAAAACCTCGAGCGCGCCTTGGTGTTGATGGGTGAAGCGCAACCGAAACGTCGCCATTTAACCGTACAGCAAAAATTAACATCCTACCCAAGCTGGACGTTACGTGAAGCCTGTGAGGTATTGCAGGTAAGCGCCGAGGAAGCGCGCATCGAACTGCACCAGTTCGGCTTTATCGAAAGTCAGATTGCCGGCGGCAGCTTCTGGCACAAACCGGCGCTCTAAGCGCCCCAGATTACGTGCAGGCATTAGGTGAATACTCTCCCTATTCACTTATTGCCTATGCACTTTCCTCTGCCAGCCACTCCACTTTGGTATCGGCAAGTACCGAGCGCATATAGGTATGCAGGCTTTCCTTGGAGCCAACCACACTGAGTCGAACCACCCTATCCTCCGCTATAAACTCCAGACCGTGCTCATAAATCCGTACGGATGAAATAGTCTCTATGGGCAGCGTGTACCAGGGGCCATGGAAGTCAAAAAAGCCTGCCAGTGAGCAAAGCTTTAACTGCCTTTGTTCACGCCGAACAAAGCGGCTCACCGGATTGCGAGCGATAAACCAGGGAGTCAGGCGATAGAGGCAGGAGGTCAAGGCCACGACATAGGACAACATCAGCGTCATGCGCAAAAGCGGCCAAGGTGCCGTTAACCAGAGCATGATAACCACCGGCAGCACAGCGCCCAAGGTAAACTTGGCCAGGGTCGTATCTATGGGTCGCGGCGAGATATGGGTGCCAAACACCCTATTCTTCCTTATTTTTCTGGTCTTGTTTCTTACTCTCTAGCTCATCCGGCCAATCGGCAAAAAACACCCGTAAATAGCGGCTACGCATTAAATACAGGATGATCCAGGCGACCGCCACCGCCTGAACGGCAATATAAAAGGAAAATCGATAGTACTGCTGTGAAGCCTGTAAAATAAGCCAGGCTAAATCGAGCACGGCGCATAGCACCAGGGGCCAGCGCATATGCCGCCACAGGGACTTTAATTTGGGGTTGCTACCGGGGCGGCGCAGGGAATAAACCGTGGCCGGCACTATCGCGATAGCCGCTATGGCCAAGGCTACAAAAAAGTCCTGCTTTTGCCGATATACCAGGGCCACTAAATCGAGCTCGGGGCGTCGAGATATGGCCGCAAAGGCCCAAATAAGATAGGGGCGCAGCAATATCATCAGGGCGAGAGTAAAGCCTATCGGGGTGCGATAAGCGCCATGCTTATCCCAATATTCCGGACCATAATGTTTCACAGCTGGGATTTCCTGTCCGCCAGTACCCCTACCAGGATAAAGGCGGCAAATACCATCAGCGGCAAATAGGTGCTGCCGAAAAACATCAGAGCCTTAGCCATAAAGGGGCTCACCCACAGGGTTAACACCCCTAAACCAAAGGCACTGACGAGCACAAATACTAAGGTGCGCAGCAAAAAGTGCTTACCGGCCACCAGCTTCTTAACGGTTTTGATCACATCGCCAGCATACAGTCCGATAATACAGACCACGAACACCAGGGCGATGTCACCGAGATGGGGTGACAACCACTGACCAAAACGAAATAAGCCCGACTCCAGCCAGGCGATAAAATCATTCATGGCTTAGGCACCGTGTTCGGCAAACAAGGCCATTAAGTCGTCTTCACTGAGAATCTCAATGCCCAGCTCCTGCGCCTTGGTGAGTTTAGAGCCGGCCTTTTCTCCGGCCACCAGGGCATGCGTTTTCGCCGACACACTGCCCGCCACCTTAGCACCCAGAGTCTGTAAGCGTGCCTTAGCATCGTTACGGGTCAAAGTATGCAAGGTTCCGGTAAGCACATAGGTTAAGCCGGTGAGTGGTTGCTCACTTTCGCTTTTAACCTCGAGCGCTGGCCAGTGTACGCCTTCGTCGAGCAAGGCCTGAACAACGCCTTGGTTTGACTCCTCACTAAAGAAGCTGTGGATATGCTTGGCGACTATCTCACCCACATCACTGACTTCCTGTAGCTGCTCTATGCTCGCCTGCATAATGGCATCCAGGGTGAGGTAATGATTGGCCAGGTTTTGCGCCGTTGCCTCTCCTACCTCGCGTATACCCAGGGAATAAATAAACTTGGCCAGCGTTGTGGTCTTGGCTTCCTCCAACGCATTCACCAGATTAGCCGCCGACTTCGGTCCCATGCGCTCCAGGCTTTCAAAATGACCCTGGCGTAATTGGAACAGTTCAGCCGGAGTATGGATCAGTTCACGTTCCACCAATTGCTCAACGATTTTATCGCCCAGACCATCGATATCCATGGCCTTGCGCGAGGCGAAATGTTTAATCGCTTCCTTACGCTGAGCCGCACATACTAAACCGCCGCTACAACGAGCCACCGCCTCGCCTTCAATGCGCTCGACGTGGGAATGGCATACGGGGCACTGGCTTGGGAAAATTATGTCTTTGGCATCCGCCGGACGCTGCTCCAGCACCACCTGAGTGATCTGCGGGATCACATCACCAGCACGGCGCACCACCACGGTATCGCCAATTTTAACCCCTAAGCGGGCAATTTCATCGCCATTATGTAAGGTGGCGTTAGACACCGTCACCCCACCCACGTACACGGGCGCCAAGCGCGCAACGGGTGTAATGGCACCGGTGCGACCAACCTGGAATTCCACATCCAGCAACTGGGTGATCTCTTCTTGCGCCGGGAATTTAAAGGCAATGGCCCAACGCGGCGCTCGGGCCACAAACCCCAGCTGCTCTTGCGCGTCTTTATCGTTAACCTTGATCACCACGCCATCGATTTCATATTTGAGCTCGCCGCGGCGCGTCAGTATATCCTTGTAATAGGCAATGGCCTCGGCGGCGCCATTAACCAGCTTGGTCTCGGGACACAGTGGCAGACCCCAATCTTTCAGCTGATGTAGCTGTTCGAAGTGACCGCCCGCCAGCTCGGCGCCGGTGACCTGGCCCATGGAATAGGCGTAGAACATCAGCGGGCGTTTGGCGGTGATTTTTGAGTCGAGCTGGCGCAAACTGCCAGCAGCGGCATTACGCGGGTTTGCAAACACCTTGCCGTCGTTCGCTTTAGCTTCCTCGTTAAGGCGATGGAAACCGGCCAAGTCCATAAACACCTCACCACGTACTTCCAGCTCTTCGGGAAAGTCACCGCGCAGCTTCAAGGGAATATTGCGGATGGTTTTGACGTTCTCGGTAATGTTCTCACCAACCTGGCCGTCGCCGCGCGTCGCCGCCTGCACCAGCACCCCGTCACGATACAGGATAGACACCGCTAAACCATCGAGTTTAGGCTCGCAACAAAAGGTTTGCTGGCTACTTGCGGCCAAACGGTCGTTGATACGCTTATTAAAGGCGTTGAATTCATCTTCATCAAAGGCGTTGTCGAGGGACAACATGGGTACCTGGTGAGTCACCTGGGAGAATTTGCTCAATGCCGTGCCACCTACCTTTTGGCTCGGCGAATCAGGGCTTTGCAAATGTGGATGCTCTGCCTCCAGCGCCTGTAACTGACGCATAAGACGGTCATATTCGGCATCGGGAATGCTGGGGTGATCCAATACATAATAATTGTAATTATGCTCCTCCAACGTGGAGCGTAGCTCGGCAATCTGTTGCTCAGGCGTGAGACTCATATCTACCTCGATAAAAAAGCCACCGGGTGGTGGCTTAGTTTAAATGTGTTTCCCTGCGTGCTTCACCTTAGAAATATAAGGCTAACACCGCAGGATTAAGCGTACTCGCGGACTTTTTCCACGTACTCGCGAATGCCGTTTACGCTCAGCGGCTGACGGTTTTGATCCAACAGCTCGGCACCAAACTCTTCGGCCAGCTTTTTCGCAGCACTGTGCAGCATATTAAAGGTGGTCATGGCCTCGCCTTCGTTCGGCAAGGTCATAAACAGGCTGATACCTGCGGTGCTAAATTGCTCCATATTATCGATATCAAAGGTGCCCGGGTTGTACATGTTCACCATGCGAAACAGTACTGGGCCTTGGCCACTGCTGTGTTCGTGGCGATGGAAAAAACCGTCGTCGGAATATTTGAAGCCCAGAGTTAATACCAAAGGCAATAATTTGGCGCCCTGCATTTGCAGACCCTCGGGCATATGCACATGGATAATCACAAAATCTTCCGGCTGCACTGCACTGGGCTGGGTCTCATGTTTATGTTCCTGGCCAGCATCCGCTTGCTCATCTTCTTCGATGGCAAAATTACCCACACTCGGCTCTTCATCGTCCAAGGCATTAAAGCTTGGCTCTTCACGCACATCAGAGTTCACCGACGGGTCCACAGACTGGTTCGCCAAAGGGCTCGCTGTACTACTCGCAGTATTCGATGCGTCCTGAGGCGCCTGTGTTGGCTCACTCGCAACCGCCGGCGCTGCCTTTGGTTGCTCTGGGGCTGGGGCCTTGGTTTTGGTCGCTGCGGTGTTATCGACCGCTTGCGAACGCTTGCGCACCGACCAGAGGCCGTGAATTAGCAAACCACCAATTACTACCGCACTGATTAGAATTAATACCCATCTGAGATCTTCGGCCATCCCCTCACCTTTATTCTTAGTTTGTTCAATTAACTGGCTTGAGCCATTTCCATTGCTTGCTCAATATCCACCGCTACCATACGTGACACTCCAGGTTCCGCCATAGTCACACCGGTCAGGCGCCCCGCCATTTCCATGGCAATTTTATTATGGCTGATGTATATAAATTGCACGGTTTGCGACATTTCTTCAACCAGACGGCAAAAACGGCCGACATTGGCATCATCTAACGGCGCATCAACCTCGTCAAGCATACAAAATGGTGCTGGATTGAGCCTGAATATAGAAAACACCAATGATAATGCGGTCAGCGCTTTTTCTCCACCACTTAACAAATGGATTGTGGAATTTTTCTTGCCTGGCGGCCGAGCCATTATCGCCACCCCGCTTTCAAGTAAGTCATCGCTGGTCAATTCCAAATAGGCTGAGCCGCCACCAAAGACCTTGGGAAACAGCTCCTGGAGATCATCATTGATCTGCTCGAAGGTGGCCTTAAACTGGGCCTTGGTCTGGCGGTCTATTTTGGCGATGGCCGCTTCCAGCGTCTGCATCGCCTTGGTGAGATCGTCTAGCTGCTCATCCAGATACTGTTTGCGCTCCTTGGCACTGGCAAACTCGTCGATGGCGGCCAGGTTCACCGCCCCCAAATCGCTTAACTGCTTGTCCAAGTTGGTGAGCTGCGCCTGCCAACGTCCGGCCTGGGCATCTTGCGGCAGGGTTTCGAGCACGGCTTTCAAGCTGGTATTGAGCTCTTCCAGCGGTGCCAAGGCCTGTTGCGCCTTTAAGGTCAGGGTTTGCTCTGACAACAAGGCCTGCTGGATTTGCTCTTGCAGTTGCTCTCTTTGTTGTTCGCCTTGAGCCAATTTATCCTTATTTTGCTGCAACTCGCTTTGGGCCTGTTCGAGCTGCTGCTGCAAGGCCAGTTGTTCGTTGCCGAGCAGCTCTTTTTGCTCCAGCAACTGGGCGATTTGTTCTTCCTGCACGGCGATGGGCTCGGCGACCTCCTGCTGTTCGGCTTCGGCCGCGGCTAATTGCCCGCACACCAATTCCAGCTCACGTTCAATGTTGTCTTGCTTGCTCTGACTTAAGGTCAGCTCACTGTGCAGGCGCTCGGTGTTAATGTGCGCTTCGTTAATCTGCCCCTGAATATCTTGCACACGCAATTGGGCCTGTTTCAAGGCCTGCTGGGCTTGCTCAAACTGGTGGTGTTCTTGATCTGAATTATGCTCCGCCTGTGCCAGGGCTTCCTCGGCTTGCTCAATGCGCGCCTGCTGTTGCTCCAGCACCAATTCTGCCGCCTCAACTTGCTCGGCCAGGGTGTGTGCTCGGGTCTGCAAACGCACTAGCTCCTGTTGCCATTGCTGAGCCTGCTCTTTTTGCAGCTCCTGGCGGGTTTGCATGCTAGCGTAGGATTTAGAATACTCGTGGACTTCCTGCTTAGCCTGCTCCAAGGAGGCTTTAAGCGCTTCGTGCTCGCCGTTAAGCTGCTCCAGCTCTTTTTCTATCGCCGGTAGTTTATCCTGGCGCTGCCCTAAAGCCGTATCCAATTCCTGTAGTTGCTGACGCTGAGCCAGCACCCCAAGTTGCTCACGGTTAGCCTGCAAACACCAGTGACGGCCATGCAAATGAGCATTGGCATCTATCACGGCGAGCCAGTTGGGGTCATCCAAGACTCGGGTATCCCCTTTGGCATCAAAGGCAATACGGTGCAACAGATCCGGATAGCGTCCGGATTGAATAAACTGGGCGACGGATTGCCGAGGCGCTGTCTCGGTTTGTGGTCCCAGCCAGTCGCCACTGCTATCGTCGCTTACCTGCAAGCGACGAAGTTGCATCAGGGCGACTTCGATGACTTGTTCATAGCCCGGTTGCACCTCAAGCTGAAACAGCATGCCATTTCCTTGTTCTTCTTGTTCGTCCTGCAACACAGAGTGAATGGCATCGCGTTTGGCGCCCAGCTCCTGAATATGACGCTGCAGGCTTTGCTGCTCCTGGCGGGCGTGATGCAATTCTTCCTCGTTGGCCAACAAGGCCTGCTCATGTTGCAGTTGCGCACTTTGCGCCTTGGCGAGGCGCTCGGTCAGGGCCTTGCTTTGTCGCTCGCTCTCTTCGAGTTGCTGCACCAAGGAGGCTTGCTGATGACGGGCAAGGGCGGCGTTATTATCCTCTACTTGCTGTTGTAAGGCCTGTACGCTGGCGGCGGCGCCTTGATGCTCGTGTCGGCATTGCTGGAGCTGGCGCTGATGTTGATATAAAAACTCGCGCTGCTGGTGCTGTTGATGTTGCAACTGAGCAAACTGTTCCTCGGCCTCATCGCGCACCGTCTGGCACTCCAACAGGGCTTCTTGCAACTCTTCACTGAGCTGTTGCTGCTGTTCATATCGGGCTTGATGCTGGGCGACGAACTCGTTTTGTTGGCGCTGCGCCTCGAGCAGCTGCGTCTGCTGTTGCTGATTTTGCGCTATGCTGGCCTGCAATTGGTGGGCCCGCTGCTTGGCATGAATTTGTTGCAGCTCCAAACGCGCCAGTTGGTTGTCGGTTTGAAATATTTGCTGCTGGTTATGATTGAGTGCCGCACTGGTATCATCCAATTGCTGCTGATAGGCACTGAGTACATCCTGCTCACCGCGGTGGGCATCTTTAAAAAATGCCAGCTGCTCTTTCAGCTCGGCGAGTTGCTCGGATTGTTGCAACTGCTGTTGATGCAGCTTTTGCCATTTAAGCACCGCCAGCTCGCCCTTATAGCGGCGCTGCTGCGCTTTCAGCTCACGATAACTGCTGGCTTGCTGCGCCTGATGTTCTAGCTTATCGAGCTGGGTTTGCAACTCGGCACGCACATCAAGCAGACGCTCGAGATTTTCCTTGGTGCTGCGAATACGGGTTTGCGTCTCTCGGCGCCGCTCCTTGTATTTGGACACACCGGCGGCTTCTTCGATAAAGACCCTTAGTTCCAGTGGCTTACTTTCGATCAGCCGGGAAATCATGCCCTGCTCAATAATGGCATAGCTACGCGGCCCAAGACCTGTGCCTAAGAAGATGTCGGTAATATCGCGCTTGCGGCATTTACTGCCGTTGAGGTAATACAGAGACTGGCCGTCGCGGGTCACCACCCGCTTAATGGCGACCTGATTGCGCGCCGCCATGGTACCGGGCAAGCGACCCAGGGTATTGTCAAACACCAGTTCCACCGAGGCTTGGGAAACCGGTTTACGGGTCGCAGCACCGTTAAAAATCACGTCCGTCATGGCATCACCACGGAGGTTTTTTGCCGAGCTTTCACCGAGCACCCAGCGCACCGCATCGATAACATTGGATTTGCCACAGCCGTTTGGCCCCACCACACAGGTCATGGGGTCGGGAAAAGGGATCTTTGTGGCATCAACGAAGGACTTAAAACCCGCCAGTTTTATGCTGCTTAAGCGCATTACGCCTCATTATTCTTATTGTTAGTGGCAACATCTGCTTAAGCGCTAGGCGCTTAGCCGTGACAACGCTTTATATTATCTAAAATAATGCCACTGGCAATAGCCACATTTAAGGATTCGGCGCCACCATAGCCGGCAATGGTGATACGCTCGCTAACGTGCGCCGCCACCGAATCACTGATGCCGTGGGATTCACTGCCCATCACCAATATCCCTTGTCCGCCAAAGTCTGTGTGATGCAGGTTTTGCCCACCTAAAAAGGCGCCGTAGACAGGTTTGTTGCAGCTTGCCAGGTAGGCCGGCAAATCCACTTGATGGCAGGACACGCGAGTAAACGAGCCCATGGTGGCGCTGACCACCTTAGGGTTACAGGGGTCGGCGCAGTTGGTCGACAGCAAGACCTGTTTAAAGCCGTACCAATCCGCAAGGCGAATAATGGTGCCTAGATTCCCAGGGTCGCTGACGCCGTCTAAGGCCAGTTGCCAAGGAGTATCTTCTATTTCCGTCTGAGCGATGGGCGCCACGGCAATGGCATCGTTGTTGGTGACCAGGGTACTGACCTTAGACAAGGCCGTCTCATCGCAGCGGTGCACATCTTTCGCACTTAAACGGCTATTGATCAGTTGCTTATTGGCATTACAGAACTCCTCGCTGGCAAAGAGCTCTAACACGCCATGGTCGCTTTGCAATAGCTCAACCACATTCTTAGTCCCTTGAACTAAAAACTGTTGCTGCTGTTTTCGGTATTTTTTTTGTCCTAATTGACGCAGGTGCTTTTGCTGATTCTTTGAGAGCATGGAGCGTGGCCTTGGCTAATAACAAAGGAGGATCTGCTTATTATACACATGCTTTGCCCCATTGCAGAGTGTAAAAGTAGGATAAGCCCTTGCATCTGTTGCATTATTTGAAACTTAACGCTAAATTAATGAACTGCGTTTTTACCGCCAAAAAGACTAAAAAATGGACTTATCACAAACAGATAGCGTAACTAACACGACACCTCAGTTTGAACCTTACAGCCGTCGCGTCGAGTTTAGTGGCTCAGGGAAAGAGTTTTTCTCAATTTGGATCGTTAATATCGTTTTGACCTTGTTAACCCTGGGGATTTATTCCGCCTGGGCCAAGGTACGTACCTATCGTTATTTTTACGGCCACACCCAGCTCGACGGCCATCGATTTGATTATCTGGCGACGCCGATACAGATCTTAAAAGGCCGCATTCTTGCCTTTATCTTTTTTGTTATTTATATGTTCTGCACCCAGTTTGTGCCCGCGCTGGGCATACTGGCGATTTTTATTCTGCTGTTTTTAACGCCCTGGATCATCAATCAGGGCATGCGCTTTAACATGCGTATGAGCCGTTATCGCAATGTGCGCTTTAACTTTAAGGGCAATTATGGCGAGGCCTTTGTGGTGTTCTTATTGCTGCCAGTGGCCAGCGTATTCACCCTTTATTTATTGCTGCCGTACGTGTTTAAACGCATGGACCAGTATTTACACAGCCATATTGAGTTTTCCGACACCCCCATTAGTGTCAATACCAAGGGCGGTGAGTATTATTTAGCGGCGCTGATGGCCTATGTTGCCGCCGGCATTATCGCGGTGATCATGCTAGCCGTGGCTGGTGCCTTCGGTTTTGGCCTGGAGGCCATGATCCAAAACCCGGAAATGATGAACGACCAAGCCGGCGCCATTGCTGGGGCTATCGCCATGGTGATGATGATGGTGATCTACTTTGTTGCCTTTGCGGTAGCCACGGGCATTTACCAAACCCATATTCGTAATCACCTGCTTAATAGCAGTGAGTTGAACGGCATTGCCGATTTTAAGTCGGATTTGAAGATGATCGACTACACCCTGTTGGTCTTTACCAATACCCTGGCCATCGTCTGTAGCCTAGGTCTGGCCTACCCTTGGGCCAAGGTGCGCAGCGCCCGCATGCTTAGCGCCGCCACCGAAGTCACCTTCCTGTGCGACCCACAAACCCTGCACGACCAACTGGGCGAACAGCAATCGGCGTTTGGCGAGGAAGCCGCGGACATGTTCGATATCGATCTGTCTTTGGGCTAACGCATGCAGGTCACCGGGTTTTATTACCTACGCAATCAAAGCCACAGTACCGAAGTAACCCTGTGGCTGACGCAAGATAGCAGTTGCGAGCAAGTGCGCATTTACAACGGCGATGAGTTGCTGGTGCAATTTGACCAATACCGTCAGGGGCAACAGATCAGCGGCCTGCCGGTGGAGCTGGTGTTTATTGATGGCAGTCGTTTTGTGCCTCATAACAGCGCTCACCGTTGGCCGTCGGAGTCCACTTGGGATCGCCTCTTGGAACGCATCGAAAAACATAAAACGGCGGTGCTCGGCTGCGTATTGGCAAGCGCGGCGCTCGCCTGGCTGTTGTTTTTTAAGATCATTCCCGCCAGCGCTGCGGTGGTGGCTCGCTCGCTGCCGGATTCGGTGGTGCATGCGGCCTCGGAACAAACGCTTAAAGCCCTGGAATACGTGTATCTGGAGCCCACTAATCTGGACTATGCGCAGCAAACCCATATTCGTACCCTGTGGCAAAACCATATTGCAAAAATGGACCAGGCTCCCGAACATTTGGTTCTGCACTTCTACAGTGCCCCGGAGATAGGCGCCAATGCCTTTGCCCTGCCCGACGGTCAGGTGGTCTTAACCGACGAACTCGCGCTGATCCTCAAAGATAACGACACCGCATTGTTGGCGGTATTACTGCATGAGATCGGCCATGTTCATCATCAACATGGTTTGACCCTGGCAGCCCAATCCGCCGGCTCCTCGGTCACCCTGGCACTGATGTTTGGTGACCTGGAAGGCTTTGCCGAGATCATCATGGGTACGGGTTCGGCTTTGATACAACAACAGTTTTCTCGCGATATGGAACGTCAGGCTGATACTTTTGCACTAGAGCAGCTAAGCCAATTAGGCTATCATCGCTCGGCATTTGCCGAGGCCATGCAAGCCCTGGCCCAGGCACACGGGATGGAAGAGCAACAGCAAGATTCATTATGGGATTACCTGTCTTCACACCCGGCAATCTCCGAACGCATCGAACGTGCGAACAACACTACGGATTAAAAAATTCTATTAACTCCAAGGAATCATCATGGCTTATGATTTTGGCTCGAAAGGGCTTGGTATAACTAACCCATTTAAAATTGAAGGGACCATGCGCACCGCCGGCGGTGCCATTATTACCTTGATTGGTTTATTTAGCCTTTTTAAAGTCACCTCTTTAACGCAAACCGATATGATCTCGGCCTGGACCTATGCGGCAGTGGGCTTAGTTCTTATGATCTTAGGTTTAAAACGCTGTGGTAGCGGTCTTTTCCAACTATTTAAATTTTTCGTTGGCCGCTCGGTACCCAGCTCTTTGGCGCCAAATCTAAGCAAGAGCGAACAGGAAAACGCGGTACTGGAGCAAAAGAAAGGCTCCCTTGCCTATACGGCAAAAACTCTGGAGTCCATGCTGATGGGGCGTAAAAACGCCACCTTCACCGAGCCTAAAGGCTGGGTGGGTCGTTTTGCTCACTCGGTATTACCTAAGCTGATCTTCTTGCCTTACCCCATGCGTAACGTGGCGCAAGAAGTCATTGGCGTTATTCTGCAGACCATTTTGGCCTTTGTTGCTTTCGGTCTGACCTACTTTGTGTCATCTTCTGGCTTAGCCGGTGAAGCGGGTCATATTATTGTGCCGGTATTCTCGGCCCTGATCCTGGTTTACCTCTTGCTATGTTGGCGCAGTGCCGCCAATGCGGTGAGCCTGAACCGAGTGAAACGCCTTAAAGACGTAGGCGCCGCCTCTTTGGCTAAAATCATTGCCTTCTCGGTGATCTTCCCCGTGGTAATAGGTGTGATTTATAATCAGTTTTTCGCCCCACACAAGGGTGAACTCGAGCAATGGGCACAGTTAACAGAAAAGGTTAGCCTGTTCTCGGCCTGGCCTAGCCTGTTTACCCTGTTGTTCCTAGGTGCGATTTGCTGTGCGGCGGTGTTCTACCTGATCAATGCCCGTAGCAAGCAAAACGAAGTGGCCACCGAGGTCAGCGAATACCGTGCTAACTTGCAAGAAGAGGTGCACCCGAACGAGATTTTCATCAATATTGAAAGCATCGTACTGGCCAACCGCCGCTATAAAGAAATTCCGAACCGAACCTATATCGACTTCGACCCGGTGCTGAACGAACAAAGCAGCAGCAAGGGTGATTTCCGCGGTGAATTACTGATTGAAACTCAGCCTGAATTTAACCCGCGTCCTGGTAACAAGGGCTTTAATATCACCCGCTTGGTAAGCACCTTTGCGGCGCAGCTGAGTCTGGTTATTGGCTCCTTATTATTCTTCTCACTGGCTGGCGACGCCATCGGCCTGTATCACTTTATCAGCCAGCAAAGCGAGCTGTTACCTGAGTTCACCCGTGCCGCCAACCGCGGTAATATCGAACTGCTACAAAACTGGTTAGGCGATCTTTCTGGCCTGATCGTGGCCGTGCTGAGCACCTTCTTTATGTGGCAAATCTTCAGCACCATAGGTCGTATGCTGGAAAACTTCAGCCATGTATTTTGGGCGGAAATGCAATTTAGCTCTTTGCTGCTGTATTTGAAAACCGAAGGTACCTTCACCGAGTCAAAGATCTCTACCGGTATGTCTATCCATGATTCAACACGCAGCGAAAACGTGGTGATCAAGTCATCAATCACGCCCTGGATCATCAGCTCGCGCATCAGCTCAAGCACCTTCGCCACCAGCGGTGCCGATAACGTTGAAATGCCACGTTACGTCATGGCGATGAAGAAGAACGAACAAGAGCTCAATACCATAGTCGATGAAATCCACAGCTTCTTGAAGGCCCGTGAAAACATCGCTGGCTTCAGTAATACCTCAGATCTGCAAAACGCCGAGAACATCTTAAAGATGAACCAGGTGTCGCGCTCACAGCAGGAGACGCCAACGCTACTGGAAGAGCAAGGCGGTGCCTACCGCGAGCGCCAACAGCAAGAAGCGGATATGCTCGAAGATAAGAACTAATAAAACGCCCTGCCTAGCAGGGCTTTTTATTGCCCGTTTTATGGCTTCTAGCCTGCTGTTTTTGCAACAATTGTTTACTACTTTGCGCTGCAAATTCACGGCGCCTTAGATATACTGCTGGCTAAACCCTGTAACACTTTGAGGTAAAGCATGCAGCTAGGTCGTGGATTCGAATACTTTTTTAGTGGCTTTCCAATGATCACCGAAAAAGGCCTAAAACGCTTTGTACTGATCCCCCTGTTGATCAACTTAGTGATTTTCGGCACATCCCTGTTTTTTATTTATGGCTGGCTGACCGACGCCTTCGCCTGGATTAATACACAGCTGCCAGAATGGTTGTCCTGGCTTGAGTGGCTGCTGTGGCCGCTGGCGCTATTGGTGGTGCTGTTTAGCTACTCGATGATTTTCACCGTGATCACCAACTTTATCGCCGCCCCCTTTAACGGCATTTTGGCGGAGAAAGTGGAATTACATTTAACTGGACAGCGCATCAACGACGATGGTCTGCTTGATACCATGCGTGATGTGCCACGCATGCTTGGCCGAGAATGGACCAAGCTCTGTTATTACCTGCCCCGCGCCATCGGCTTTTTTATCCTTATGTGGTTCCTGCCGGTAATTGGGCAGATCATCTGGGCGCTGTTTACCTGCTGGATGTTCGCCATTCAATATAAGGATTACGCCTTCGATAACCACAAGGTAAGCTTTGGCGATATGAAGCGCGACTTAAATGCGCATCGGGGGCTCTCCTACGGCTTTGGCGCCGGTGTGATGCTCTGTGCCATGATCCCCATCCTCAACATGATAGTGATGCCGGTGGCCGTGTGTGGCGCCACCAAGTTGTGGGTGGAGAATTACCGTAACAATTATCGCGGGCAATAATGATGCAAAGAACCTGGCAATGGACGCTGATGCTGTTGGCGCTCGGTTTTTTTGCGTTTTTGGGATGGATTATCTACCTTGCCAACACCGCACAGCCGAGTGTCTTCTTTGATTTGGTCAGAGCACTGCCCTATGGCGATAAGCTGGGCCACTTCGTGCTCTTTGGCACCGCTACCTTGCTGGTGAGCCTGGCCTTAAAAGCCGCCTGCTGGCGCCTTGGTAGAGTAAAAGTGTATTGGGGTGCCTTGGTCGTTTTTGTCTTTGCTCTGTGCGAGGAGATAAGCCAGGCCTTTATTGCCAGCCGTACCTTTGATCTGGTGGATTTAACCGCCGACGTTTTAGGCATAGTCGCGGCCAGTTATCTAGTTAACCTCTTGGTCAAGCAATACAAAAAAAGCCAGAGTTAATCTCTGGCTTTTTTATCAGTTAGCTAAAGACGTTTTGCGGTACACGTAGCACTTGCAGATGTACCGTAACCTCTTCACGGTCGTGATACAGGTGCTTAGCCTGCAGGTTGTATTTTACGCCATACTCATGCAGCTCGTCGCGAATGCGCTGGAGGTTCTCATACACAGTATCAAAGCGCTTTTTCATCGGCAGCTTAAGGTTGAAAATCAACTCCTTCGCAAAACCGTTCACCGCCCAGTCAATCATTAGCTCCGTAACGCGGCTTGGTTTTTCCACCATGTCGCACACCAACCAGTTGATATTACGACGCTCCGGACGGAATTTAAAGCCGTCTTCACGGTAGTGTTTCACCTGACCACTATCCATCAATGCCTGATCCATGGGGCCATTATCTATGGCCTGCACAAACATGCCACGGCGCACCAATTGATAGGTCCAGCCACCTGGGCAAGCGCCTAGGTCCACAGCCTTCATACCCGAAGCCACACGCTCTTCGCGCTCGTCTTCAGGCACAAACATCATAAAGGCTTCATCCAGCTTAAGGGTTGAACGACTCGGCGCATCTTTAGGGTGGCGAAGACGCGGAATACCCATGTATAAAGGCGAGTTGTTAAAGCTGAATGAATAGCCCACATAAGCTGTATCGCTGGCGATAAACAGCACATGCAGAGTCGGGCGATTTTTAACCTGCTGGCGCAGCAGGGTTTCCTGACCCTCTAATGCTTTGGCCAAGGGGTTGCTGATCTTTTTACAAAACTTAGAAAGCTCTTTGCCCTCGTTGGTATCACAGGTTTCCACGCGCAGTTCACCACACAGTGGGAATGACTTGGCAACCTCACAAATGCTACCGACACGGTCATCGATAGGCATTTTTGCCACTTGCGTGCCAATAAACCACTGGCGAGCAAAGATCATGTCCTTAAACGGGATCTTCTTGATCAGGTATTCGGCTTCATCATGGCTATAGCAATGATATGCCACCAAGGCCGAATTCGGCTTCGTCTTAACATAACCGCCCACACCTAAGTTGCTGGCGTGGTGAGTGATCTCTGCGGCAGCGTCGTTTTCGAAACCGGCGCGACAATAAATAACGATACAGGACATGGTAATGACTTATTTCATTTGTAAAAGTTTAATAACCATCGCCGCCCAGGCGACAATAAAACACAGGCCGCCCAAGGGAGTAATAGGGCCGAACCACTTAATGCCGGTGAGGGCCAAAGCGTACAGGCTGCCACTAAATAATAGGATGCCGGCAAGTATAAAGTAGCCGCTGATATTAAAATGCATACCGAGTTTACCCAGCACACCGATTAAAATAAGCCCAAGTGCATGATACATCTGGTATTCAACCCCGGTTTGAAAGACGCCAATAGCGTACTCCGAGAGCCGACTTTTTAGGCCATGAGCGGCAAAGGCGCCGAGTATAACACCGAGCCCGGCGAAAATCGCGCCCAGCACCAAAAATAACTGACTCATAGCTGCTCCTTAATGAAGTTTACGGCAATCTCTGCCGCCTGTTGCCAATTACCCTCTTGGGTATAACCACTTTTTTTACGCGGCACCAAGGAGTGATCGCCGTCACTGAGCCAATGAATTTGTGCCGGACGGGTGTCGGCCAGCTGACTCAACTCATCTTGTTTACCAAAGGTATCCCGCTCTCCCTGAATAACACAAAACGGCACCTTAATATCGCCAAAGTGGGCAACCCTGAGTTTGTCTTTCTTACCTGGAGGATGAAACGGATAGCCAAAGGCAATCACTCCACGTACCTCAGCATTGGCCCCCTCGGCTTGGGCCACCAGCATACTGGCCATGCGCCCGCCCATGGATTTGCCGCCGATAAACACGGGCAAGGCCTCTTGCCGCTGTGTCAGTTGCTCATTAAAACAGGCCAACAGCTTATCGGCACGATCCGGCGGACGACGCTTGCTCTCGGCCTTGGCTTTTTGCATATAGGGAAAATCAAACAAGCCAACGCTAATGCCCTGCGCCGCCATTAAGCGCGCTAATTCCTGCATAAACTCACTGTCCATGCCGGCGCCGGCGCCATGGGCAAAAATAAATTGAGCAATCGGCTGCTCTGCATTAAACCACTGCATTTATAGTTGTTCCTGCTCTTTTTCTACCAAGCCTAACATCCATTCTTTGAAGGACACGATTTTACCCAGCTCGGATTGTGACTCACGAAATACCAGATAATAGGCATTTTTACTTTCCAAGCTGTGATTGAAGGGCACGATCAAACGTCCGGCATCAATTTCCGGTTTCGCCAGCACCAAGTTCCCCAGTGCCACTCCCTGACCATGGGCGGCCGCTTGCATGGCCATGGACGAGTGGGAAAAAATCGGTCCCTGATTCACCTGCACATTACGCACCCCGGCGGTTTTCATCCACACCTTCCAGGGACGACGGGTGGTATCATGCAGCAGGGTATGATTTTGCAAATCCTGAGGCTCGTTCAGGGGTTTGGGCCCGGTCAGCAACATGGGGCTGCACAGCGGCACCAAATACTCGGTATGCAGTTTGTGGGTTTCCACCCCGCTCCAATGACCGCGGCCATAGTAAATGGCCACATCCACATCATCTTGCAGGGAGTTTTCATCCTGATCCTGCGCCTTAATTCGCACATCGATGTCCGGATGCTGCTCGTTAAACAGGCTTAAGCGCGGAACCAGCCATTGAATCGCAAAGCTCGGGGTCAGGCTTACGGTCAAAGAGCCCTTGGCACCGCGAGCCAGAAGTCTTTCGGTGGCGTCATCCAGCTGTGAGAAGATCTCTTTAATGTCGAGAAAATAGCCCTGGCCTTCCTCGGTCAATAACAAGGAGCGGTTCTTACGTAAAAATAATTTTAAGCCGAGATGCTCTTCTAGGGTTTTGATCTGATGACTCACCGCAGCCTGGGTAACATAAAGTTCTTCCGCGGCCTTGGTAAAGCTTAAGTGCCTTGCCGCGGCTTCGAAAGCCTTGAGTGAATTAAGAGGAGGAAGTCGCCGAGCCATTGCTGATAGATTAGTTTTTTTAATTTGAACTGATTATATACAAAGGCCTTCAAGATGCCAATTTAGTGCACGACACAGGCCCTCATGTTAACCAAATGAAAATTAATACTAGATTATGGTCTTAGTTCCCCGTACTCTGAGCTTATGAAGTTGTTGTTAGTTGTCTTATTCCTACTCAGCCCAGCCGCCCTTGCCAAACAGAGCATTACCTGGCTGTTGTTAGACGCGCCACCCTTTAGCATGCCAGATGACAGCCCGATTGATGGGGTGTGTGATCGCGTGGTCGATGAAGTGATCAAGCGCACACCACAATTCGAACATCGCCGTCAGCGTGTGCCCCAGGCCCGTATTCGCCAAGCTTTGCAAGACGGCAAGGCTGTATGCCACCCCTGCATGATTAAGCGCGCCAACAGCGCCCTGGTGCGTTACTCGCTGCCAACGCAAATCTACCCGCCGCTTAGGGTGATCACTACCACGGAGCAACAACAAACCTTAACGCGTGCCCATGGTAACCCGATTAGTCTGCACTCGCTGTTTGCCGACCCGGCATTGCGCTACGGGCAAAGTGTGGCACGTAAATACAGCGATGCCATTGAGCTACTCAAAGAGAATATTCAAACCCGACAGGCCATCACCCTGAATTATCGTGGTCAAGATCAGGCCGCCGCCCTCGGCGACATGTTGCACAATAAGCGCATAGACTATGGCATCGACTATCCCTTTGTCGCCGACTATTACAATGACATCAGTGCAGCCAAGGTGCTTGCGACCACCAATATCAGTGGCGTGATGGATGAGCTGGTAAACGGCGCCATCGGCTGTGCCGAAAAGGCAAATAACGACTTCGCTAAGGACGTCCTCGAGGTGATCAACTCCATCCTCACTGAGGAGATTTTGCCAAGCCTTGACTATCGCCAGCATCAGGAGCGCTGGCTGGGCCACTACTTCGAAAATTTTAACGCCAGTTATGAGCAACATATACTGACAAAAAAGCCAGCAACAATGGCTGGCTCTAAAGTACTCAAATAACCCTAAGCTACTTACAGGTCGCTGGCGCTGGTATCTAGGGGCGCAAAGCTTTTGACCAAATCATCGATGGCCTTCATTTGCGTTAAATAACCCTCTAGTTTCGCCAATGGCAAAGCACAGGGACCATCACATTTGGCTTCATTGGGGTTCGGGTGCGCTTCGATAAATAGACCGGCAATACCCAGTGCCATACCGCTGCGTGCCAGCTCTGCGGCCTGGGCACGACGACCATCGGCGCTGTCGCTGCGTCCGCCAGGGCGCTGCAAGGCGTGCGTGGCATCAAAAATAACCGGTGCCATGGCCTTCATGTCATCCATGCCTAGCATATCAACCACCAGGTTGTTGTAACCAAAGCTGGTGCCGCGCTCACATAAAGCGACCTGCTCATTGCCGGCCTCGGCAAACTTGTTGATGATATGGCGCATTTCGTGCGGTGCTAAAAACTGCGGCTTTTTCACGTTGATTACATTGCCGGTTTTGGCCATGGCCATAACCAAGTCGGTTTGGCGTGCCAAGAAGGCCGGCAACTGAATAACGTCAACCACCTCGGCCACGGGGGCGGCCTGATAGGGTTCATGCACGTCGGTGATCAAGGGTACGTTAAAGGTGTTTTTGATTTCCTCAAAGATTTTCAAACCTTCTTCCATGCCCGGACCGCGGTAGGAATTGATCGACGAACGATTGGCCTTATCGAAAGAAGCTTTAAACACATAAGGAATATTTAATTTGTTGGTCACTTCCACATAGTGCTCGGCGATGCGCATGGCGAGATCGCGAGATTCCAACACATTCATACCACCGAACAGTACAAAGGGTTTGTCGTTGGCCAGTTCAATGGCGCCAATATTAATTTGTTTTATGGTCATTTTAAATTCCTTAAGGGGCGACCGACTGCATAATCAAGCCGCAAATATAAGCCATATACGTACCTACGCCGTAACCCAACACCGCCAGCAGCACACCCACAGGTGCTAGCGAGGGGTGAAACGCCGAAGCCACAACAGGAGCCGAGGCTGCGCCACCAACGTTGGCCTGCGAGCCCACCGCCATATAAAACAGCGGCGCCTTAATGGCCTTGGCAACGATCAACATCAAGGCCGCGTGAGTCAACATCCAAATGGCGCCAAGGACAAAGAACCAGGGGGTATCTAAAATGGCCATAACGTTCATATGCAAGCCGATGGAGGCCACCAGAATATACAGGAAGCTCGAGGCCACTTTTGATGCGCCAAAGGCTTCGATATGGCGCACTCGGGTAAATGACAGACTAATACCTATGGTGGTTGAAATAACGATTAACCAGAAGAAGGTACTGTTCAAACTGTACTCTTGCGCCCAGGCAAACTGGTCGAAATAAGGCGCCAGAATATCGCCACAGAAATGAGCAAAGCCGGTAATACCAAAGGCGATGGCGATGATGGTCATATAGTCGTTCAGGGTCGGCAGGCGTGCATGCTCGGCATGGTAAGCCTCGACGCGCTGCTTAAGATCTTCAATCGCTGTGGTATCGGCACCGGTTTTGGCATCGATGGCCTTATGGTTACCGGCCATAAGTAACAGCACAGCCATCCAGATGTTGGCAACGATAACATCCACGGTCACCATGGCGGAGAAGATATCTCCACCGACTTCAAACATTTCCTTCATCGAAGCCTGGTTGGCACCGCCGCCTATCCAGCTCCCGGCAATGGTGGTCATGCCGCGCCACACCGCATCAGGGCCATGGCCACCAACCACCTCAGGGTTAATCGCACTCATGACCAAAATGGCCAAGGGGCCACCGATAACTATGCCTATGGTACCGGTTAAGAACATGATCAATGCCTTGGGACCGAGGTTGATAATGGCCTTTAAATCGATACTGATGGTCAGCAAGATCAAACAGGCCGGCAGTAGATAGCGCGATGCCACGTGATACACGCTCTTCGCACTTTTTTCGTCGACCACGCCAAAGGTGTTGAGTAAAGATGGCAGGAAGTAGCACAGCAGCAAGGCCGGTACGTATTTATAAAACTTTTTCCACTGACGATTTTGGCTGTGGGCAGTTTTAAAAATGACCCCGAGAATAATGGCTAGCAATCCCATCACCACGGCGGGGTTGCTGATCATAGCCTCAGCAGGTTGATCCATAATGATTCCTTACTAATGTAGTGTGTTGTTATTGTTGTCGAGCTCATCAATTTGATGGCGCACTATCTCAATGCCGGGGTCGTCTGGACATTCTTCGACAAAGAAACGAAGGTCTTCTTTGGCCAGCTCCGGGCGATTAATCTGATTGAGTAAATAACCACGGTCGCGACGCTCGTAAGGGTCATCTCCCATCAGCTCCAACAGCAGCTCGGCACAGGCAAAGGCGCTACCAAAACGCTCGGCGGCAATAAATGCCCACTTTTGATGGGCCAGATACAACTTATAAATTTCTTCGTCGATAAGCAGCTCGGGGCTTTGCTCTGGCTCGGCGTTTTCCGGCTGCAGATGCCACATTTGCTGGCCCGAGGCAGGCTCGATCAGGTAATGCTCCTGATCGCTAAAGTGCACCTGCACCATCACGCTTTGATCAACCAAGACCAGATCCGCACTAAAGCCGGCATCCTCTAAAATACCGTGCAAAATAATGCCCAGCGCCAGGCTGTTTCCGGTACGATAAAGCAAGGTGAAATACACGCTATTGAGGCGATACTCGGGCACGTTTTGCTGAGTGCCGCTAAAGCCCCACTCGCTATAAAAACTATCGACCACTTCGTTCAGGGCCTGGTGTTTATCATCTTCATGGCGCGCAACTATCTCTTGCGCTTGCTGCTCTAGTTGCTGCAATTGCGTATAGGCTTGCTCGGACTGAGCCTGGGCCTGCCAGCGTGATTCGGCGGCAATGCAACGGTTTATGGCGCTAACACTGTAGCTGTGCTCTAAATCAAATTGGTCATCTAACCAAACATCAGACATAGATAGGGATATCTCACAGGCAATAAAATGGCCACTAGTTTACCTAGGATCGCCCTAAGATACCAATTTCACTGCGCTAGCGCCGTCAGGGGCGCTAAAAAAACGCCGACTTGCTGCCCGCCAGATAGCCAATAGCCAACAGTACCGCGGTGTTCACACCTAACCACAGCAGCTTTTGCCCTTTGCTTTGCGCTTTAAGTAGCTTAAAGCCAATCACAATATAGGCCACAACCAGAATGATTTTTTGCCATAACCAGGGCACGGTAAGCGGGTTGAGGCTAGCCACAATCAACAGCGCCACTGCACTTAATAGTAACAGGGTGTCGACTACATGACTGGTGATAAACACCCCCTTATTCGCGGCAATTTTACCACTGCCAAGGCGCGAAAAGGCGCGGGTGTAAAAAAGCACTACACTGAGCACCACAAATAACACATGGGTATGTTTGAGGGCGATATAATCCATGTTCTTCCTTAGGTCTTATGCCTTTGTTGTTATTCTATCTGTATTCTACGCACACCCAGGCACCAACTTGGCCAGGGTAATACGATCATTGTCACCTAAATCGCGCTCGGTGCGAGCATCTATGTAGCCATGGTCTATGAATAATTGACGCACCGCGGCGCCTTGTTCGTAACCGTGCTCAAACATCAATACACCGGGTCGCGCTAAAAACGCCTTCGCATGAATAATAATATGCGCTATGTCGGCCAATCCCTGCTGCGCGGCAACCAAGGCACTGAGTGGTTCGAAGCGCACATCGCCTTGCTGCAAATGGGGGTCCGCCGCATCGATATAGGGCGGATTGCTGACAATTAAATCATATGTACCATCTTCGAGGGCACTAAACCAGTCGCTGTGCATCACATGCACATTGCTAAGATCAAGATTTTGCTTGTTTCTCAGGGCTAATGTCACGGCATCCTGACTGGCATCGACGGCATCAATCTGCCAGTTTGGGCGCTCCGAGGCCAGCGCCAGGGCTATGGCCCCGGTGCCGGTGCCAAGATCCAGCACTTTAGCGTTATCCGGCAAGGGTAATGCCAGGGCCTGCTCAACCAGGGTTTCGGTGTCGGGGCGAGGGATCAGAGTGCTGTTGTTCACCATGATGGGCAGCGACCAAAACTCCCGTATTCCGGTAAGGTGAGCAACGGGGTGACCAGCGCAGCGTTTTTCCAGCAGCTGTATAAAGTCATCATATTGTTGCTCACTGAGCTGGCGGTCGCCCCAGGCAAAGAGATAACTGCGAGGCTGTTGCAAGACATGCAACATCAGCACCTGAGCGTCAAGTTTAGGCGATTCGCTCAGGGCTTGAAGGCGCTGTGTGGCCCTCGACAAGGCATCATCAATGGATGGCAATGCCAACTTACTCCTCTCCCATCGCCGCAAGCAGGTCGGCCTGATGCTCAAGAAGGAGTGGGTCGATAACCGCGCCCAGTTCGCCGGCAACGATTTCGTTAAGGCGGTACAAGGTCAGGTTAATACGATGGTCGGTGATACGACCCTGCGGGTAGTTATAGGTACGAATACGCTCGGAGCGGTCACCGCTACCTACCAGGTTACGACGCTGGCTGGCTTCTTCGGCTTGACGCTTTTCTGTTTCAGCCTGCTCCAAACGAGCGGCCAGTACAGACATGGCTTTGGCACGGTTTTTGTGCTGTGAACGTTCGTCCTGGCACTCCACCACTACGCCGGTTGGCAAGTGAGTAATACGAATGGCCGAGTCGGTTTTGTTAACGTGCTGACCACCGGCACCCGATGCACGGAAGGTATCAACCTTAATATCCGCTGGGTTGATTTCGATGGCTTCCGCCTCTGGAATTTCCGGCATCACGGCCACGGTACAGGCAGAGGTATGCACTCGGCCTTGCGATTCGGTTTCCGGCACGCGTTGCACACGGTGGGCACCGGATTCAAACTTAAGCTTACCGTATACGCCGTCACCCTTGATGTTGGCGATCACTTCTTTGTAGCCGCCGTGTTCGCCTTCATTGGCGCTCACCACTTCAACCTGCCATTTTTGCGACTCGGCGTAGCGGCTGTACATACGGAATAAATCACCGGCGAAAATTGCCGCTTCATCACCACCGGTACCGGCACGTACTTCAAGGAACACGTTGTTGTTATCCTTTGGATCCTTCGGCAGCATCAGCACCTGAAGGTCGTCCTCAAGTGACTCGATTTGGCCCTTGGCTTCTTTATACTCTTCCTGCGCCATCTCGCGCATATCCGGGTCTGAGTCTTTCAGCATTTCTTCTGCGGTGGCAACATCTTCCTGCGCTTGTTGGTAAGCGGTGAAGGTTTTTGCTACTTCTTCGAGCTCCGAATACTCTTTAGATAAAGCGCGGAAACGATCCTGATTGCCGATCACTTCGGGATCACTGAGCAACGCCTGCACTTCTTCATAGCGTTCCACTAAGGATTCTAACTTACGGTATACGGACTCTTTCATCTGTTTGTTATTCCTGGTTAATTCCTAACATCTTCTTCATTTGTGCCAACTGCCCCAGCTCGCCTTTCTCGGCAGCGTCTTTAATCGCCTTCGTGGGGGCGTGCATCAAACGATTGGTCAATTTATTGGCCAGCTCAACCATCACCTTATCCGGCTCTTTGCCACTGGCAAGCTGGCTTAACGCCCGCTCTAATAATTGTTCTTTAGTTTGCGTTACCTCGTTGCGGTAATCGCGGATCATATCCACCGAATCAAGGGATTTCAGCCAACTGGCGAATTCATCCACCTTAGTGGCGATAATACCCTGGGCCTGCTGGGCCGCCTGCTCTCGCGTCGCCATGTTTTCGCTGACTATGGCTTGTAAATCATCAACGGAATAAAGATAAGCATTGTCGAGCTCTGCCACCTGGCTTTCGATATCCCGCGGCACGGCGATATCGATAAAGAGCATAGGTTTGTTTTTACGGGTTCGCAGCGCTTGCTCAACCACTCCCTTACCGATGATGGGTAAGGTACTGGCGGTGGAGCTAATAACAATATCCGCCTTGGCCAGTTGCTCGGGCAACTGCGCCAAAGAAATCACGCCGGCGGCAAACTCATCCGCCAAGTTACGGGCACGGTCCAGGGTTCGGTTGGCCACCGTCATGGACTTGGGTGAGTGCTGATGAATATGACGCGCCACGAGCTCAATCGTTTCACCGGCACCGATAAGCAAGACGCTGGTGTTATTGAGTTGACCGTAGATATGCTTGGCCAGATTCACCGCCGCATAGGCAACGGAAACCGCACTGGCGCCAATATTGGTCTCGGTACGCACCTGCTTAGCCACCGAGAAGGTACGCTGGAATAAGCGCTCGAACAGCACCCCTACACCGCCATTTTTCTTGGCGCTGGCATACGCTTGCTTTATTTGCCCAAGAATTTGCGGCTCACCCAGCACCAAGGAGTCGAGACCACAAGCCACCTTCATCAAATGATAAATGGCGTCGTTGTGGTCGTAACTGTAAACATTCTCGGCCAGCTCCTCGATATCGAGGTGATGGAATTCGGCCAGCCACTGCAACACTTGCTCGGGTGTCCCACTTTCAAGTGAACAATAAATCTCGGTGCGGTTACAGGTCGAAACAATCACGGACTCAGCAAATTCATCCTGCATGGTGAGTTGCTGTAGTGCACGATCTAACTGCTCCGCCGAAAAGGCGACTTTCTCTCGTAAATCAACGGAGGCCGTTTTGTGATTAATACCCAGTGCGACTATGGTCATGGTGACAACTATTGCTTAACAACCAATTTGATTAAATACTTACTCATTGATAAATTAGCGCACACAAAGGCCTTTACCGGCAAATAGATTTTTACGATGACGGTAAACGCTTTCTTCGACGCTAAATGCAAATCGCTTGCAATTAATATTGGTCAAAACCTGCTACAAGCGAATAATTTTACGAAAATCAAGCGAATAAGAAAAGGCAGGAAAGACATTTGATTAACTTTCGATTGATTTTGCTGGTGTTTTTTTTGTTTATCACCGGCTGTGCTCAACAAATCCCAAAATCCACTACCCCCGATGACGACTGGCGCCAGCAGCTTGCGACCATCTCTCATTTTAGTGCCGAGGGAAAAATGGCTTTTATTTCGCCACAAAAACGCCAGTCGGCCAACTTCGTTTGGCAGCAGCAAAATGGCGATTATGAGCTCGACCTCAACACCTTTATCGGCACCAATGTGCTGCGTTTGCAAAAACAAGGTGAACAGGTACACCTGGAAGTCGATGATGAACATTATCGGGATCAGAATGCGCAGCAATTGGTTTATCGCCTTAGCGGCTGGCTGTTGCCCCTAAGCGAGCCTCATACCTGGTTGCTCGGACAACTCGAAAGCGATGCCGATATGGATGAGCTCGAGCGCGTGCGCAGCGCCCATTGGCTAAGCCCAGACCAACGTCGCTGGCAAATTCGCTATGACCAATACGAGCCCATCAAGGGCGTTTGGCTCCCCACGCGCATCACCCTGAGCCATGATTCACTACGGGTAAAACTTTTAATTAACCAATGGCAAGTGCAATGAATTCCCAAACTTTGAGCGTGATTGCCCCGGCAAAGCTCAACCTTTTTTTACATATCACCGGGCGCCGCGACGATGGCTATCATGAACTGGAAACCCTGTTTACCTTTCTCGATTACGGCGACACTCTGCACTTTAGTCAACGCCAGGACCAGGAAATAGTAGTCGCCCCTCTGCCCGGCGTTGCCAATGCCGATAACCTTATCTACCGCGCCGCACACATGCTCCAGCAGCGCTATGAAGAATCTGGCTATGCCACCTGTGGCGTCGACATCAGCATAGACAAGGTGCTGCCCATGGGCGGCGGGGTCGGCGGCGGCTCATCCGATGCGGCCACCACATTGCTGACGCTCAATCGTATGTGGCAACAACGCCTTAACTTGAAAGAACTGGCTGATCTTGGAGTCTCGCTGGGCGCCGATGTGCCGGTGTTTATCCACGGCCACAGCGCCTTGGCCCGCGGCATAGGTGAGCAGTTACAAACCGTGGAGCTGCCTGAACGCTGGTATTTAGTGGTTCACCCTCAAGTGCATATCAGTACCGCTGAGGTTTTCACTCACCCCGACCTAACACGTGACAGTGAGAAACTTCCCGAGCAGTGGCAAGCGGCCGAACTGCGTAACGACTGTGAGCCGCTGGTCAAAAAGCTGTACGGCGAGGTTGAAAAAACACTGCTCTGGTTGTTAAAATACGCCCCGTCGAAAATGACTGGCACTGGAGCATGTTGCTTTGCCGAGTTCGAAAACGAACACGCCGCACGCGATGCTCTAGAAAAGCTGCCTGAAAAATGGCATGGCTTTGTTGCCAAAAACCTAAACAAGTCGCCCGCTCATATGGCACTTGGTTTAGTGAAGTAAAGTGTTTAAGTTAGCCTGTAACCAGGCATTATTCTGTGCCCTTGCAAACCTTGGTTTGTCATCACAGTCGATATGCTCAACTTACAAGTTAGTCCCAAATTTCAGTGCCCGAGGACCCCTACCGTGCCAGACATGAAGCTCTTTGCTGGTAATGCAACGCCTGAACTTGCTCAAAAAGTTGCAAAACGTTTATATATCGAACTAGGCGATGCCGAGGTTGGTCGTTTTAGCGACGGTGAAATCAGTGTGTCTATTAATGAGAACGTCCGTGGATCGGACGTTTTTATTATCCAGTCTACCTGTGCGCCAACTAACGACAACTTGATGGAATTGATCGTTATGGTTGATGCGCTGCGCCGTGCTTCGGCAGGTCGTATCACCGCCGTTATTCCTTATTTCGGCTATGCTCGCCAAGACCGTCGCGTACGTTCGGCCCGTGTACCAATCACGGCCAAGGTTGTTGCCGACTTCCTATCAAGCGTAGGTGTTGACCGCGTATTGACCGTTGACCTGCACGCCGAGCAAATTCAAGGCTTCTTCGATGTGCCAGTAGACAACGTATTCGGTAGCCCGGTACTAATCGAAGACATGAAGCAGCGTGACTTCGACGACGTAGTCGTAGTCTCTCCTGATATCGGTGGTGTAGTGCGTGCCCGTGCTATTGCTAAACTGCTTGATGACAAAGATCTAGCAATCATCGACAAGCGTCGCCCACAAGCGAACGTATCGCAAGTGATGCACATCATCGGTGATGTTAAAGGTCGTGACTGTATCATCGTTGACGACATGATCGACACCGGCGGCACACTATGTAAAGCAGCTGAAGCCCTAAAAGAACATGGTGCCAAGCGCGTATTTGCTTACGCCACTCACCCGGTTCTATCTGGTAAAGCAGCAGAAAACCTGCGCAACTCAGTGATCGATGAAGTGATTGTAACTGATTCAATCCCTCTGTCTGACGAGCTAAAAGCGCTGGACAATATCAAGGTATTGACCCTTGCCGATATGATGGCCGAAACCATTCGCCGTATCAGCAACGAAGAGTCAATCTCGGCGATGTTCGAGCACTAAGCACGAACATATCCTGCCAGAGTTGGGAGTCTTTCTCCCAGCCTGTTGAAAAACACCGCAATCTTTCAGGGCCATTGCTCAGGAAAACGCGGTGTTTTTTTATATCCCTTGTTTATTTTATCAAGGTGCGGTGGTACTATAGCGCGCCTTTTTTGATTGGTGGTTGGTTAAACGGCCATCAATCGGCTAAGACTTTTGGTCGCGAAGGTCTTAAAACTTTAAACTAAAATTTTTTGGAGACATCCATGTCTAACATTTCTTATACATTTGATGCAGAAGTACGTGCTGAGCTAGGTACTGGTGCGAGCCGCCGCCTACGTCGTGCAGATAAAGTTCCTGCAATCCTTTACGGCGCGGACAAAGAAGCTGTGTCACTAACGCTTGATCACAACAAAATCATTCAAGCGCAAGCACACGAAGGTTTCTACACTCACATCCTTACGCTAAACATCGGCGGTGAGTCAGTTGAAGCGATCCTTAAAGACGTTCAACGTCACCCGTTCAAGCCTAAGATCACTCACTTAGACTTCCAACGCGTTGACGCTAACTCAAAGATCCACACTAACGTTCCTGTTCACTTCATCAACGAAGAAGTAGTAACGAAGAAAGGTGCAACTGTTGTTCACCAGCTAACTGAGATCGAAATCACGTGTCTTCCTAAAGTACTTCCTGAGTTCATCGAAGTAGACGTAGCGAAACTAGCAGTAGGTGATTCACTACACCTATCTGACATTGCTCTTCCTTCAGGTGTAACTTCTGTAGAGCTAGCTAAAGGTGCTGACCACGACCAAGCGGTTGTGACTGTTGTTGCTCCTAAAGGTGCTGCTGCTGAAGATTCAGAAGAAGCTGCTGAAAGCGACGCAGAATAAGATTTAAGGTGTTAGCACCTTGAATACTATTCAAATGCTAGTGGGCCTGGCTAATCCAGGCCCCGAATACAAACAAACTCGCCATAATGCAGGGGCATGGTTCATCGAAGAACTGGCCGCCCGTTACAACTGCATCCTCAAGCCCGATAGCAAACACCACGGTTTAACCGGTAAGGTGATCATTGCCGGCACAGAATTTAAATTATTGATCCCCACCACCTATATGAATCTAAGTGGCAAAGCCGTTTCGAGCTTGGCTAACTTTTATAAGATTCCGGTCGAGAGTATTCTTGTTGCTCACGACGAGATGGACTTAGAGCCGGGCACGGCCAAATTGAAAAAAGGTGGCGGTCATGGTGGTCACAACGGCCTGAAAGACATCATTGCCAAGATGGCCAATAATAAAGAGTTCATGCGCTTACGCATTGGCATCGGCCATCCCGGGCACAGAGATAAAGTAACCGGTTGGGTGTTAGGAAAAGCACCGACGGCCGATCAAGAAAAGATTGATGCGGCAGTGGATGAAGCGGTGCGTTGTATGGAAATTTTGGCGAAAGATGGCGTGCTTAAAGCACAAAACAGACTCCATTCATTTAAGCCTTAGGCTTAAAGATTAAATAGGTATTAAGAATATGGGTTTTAAATGTGGCATCGTTGGCTTACCAAACGTCGGTAAATCAACTCTATTTAATGCACTTACCAAAGCAGGTATTGAAGCACAAAACTTCCCGTTTTGTACGATTGAACCGAACACAGGTGTTGTGCCTGTTCCAGATATGCGCCTAAATCAACTGGCTGAAATCGTAAACCCACAACGCATCCTACCTACGACCATGGAGTTTGTGGATATCGCCGGCCTGGTAAAAGGCGCCTCTAAGGGTGAAGGCCTGGGCAACCAGTTCCTTGCCAATATTCGTGAAACCGATGCCATTGGTCACGTTGTTCGTTGTTTTGAGAACGAAAACATCGTGCACGTAGCCGGTACAATCGACCCCGCTGACGATATCGACGTTATCAACACCGAGCTTGTGCTTGCCGACATGGACACCGCCGATCGCGCCATGCAGCGTCAAGCCAAAAAAGCCAAAGGTGGCGACAAAGACGCTAAATTTGAAATTCAGGTACTTGAGAAAGTAAAAGCCCACCTTGATGAAGGCCTAACGCTGCGCTCATTAGACCTAGAGAAAGAAGAAAAGGCGGCGATCGCTTACCTTAACTTCTTAACCATCAAGCCAACCATGTACATTGCCAACGTCAATGAAGATGGCTTTGAAAATAACCCACACTTGGACAAGGTTCGTGAAATCGCTGCTGCAGAAGACGCAGTTGTGATCCCGGTTTGTGCAGCCATCGAAGCAGAGCTTTCGGAGCTAGACGACGAAGACCGTGATGAGTTCATGGCCGATTTAGGCCTGGAAGAGCCAGGCCTGAACCGCGTTATCCGTGGTGGTTATGAGCTATTAAAGCTGCAAACCTACTTCACTGCTGGTGTTAAAGAGGTTCGCGCTTGGACTATTCCTGTGGGTGCCACGGCACCACAAGCCGCAGGTAAGATTCACACCGACTTTGAACGTGGCTTCATCCGTGCGCAAACTATTGCATTCGATGATTACATTGCATTTAAAGGTGAAAACGGTGCTAAAGAAGCCGGTAAAATGCGCCAAGAAGGTAAAGAGTACATAGTTAAAGACGGCGATGTGATGAACTTCTTGTTTAACGTATAAAAAGTTTTTATCCCGACAAGCCCGCTATTAGCGGGCTTTTTTGTAGGCTTTTTAAGCAAAGCAAGTCGATTTTTATTCGCTTCGTTTGTTTTTCAGGCAAACGATTCATCCTGAATATGTTTTTCGCAAAAAGGTGTTGACGCGCTTTCACCATATCAGCATAATACGCCCCGCATCAGCGATGATGACAAACAAAAGTTGGCTACGTAGCTCAGTTGGTTAGAGCACATCACTCATAATGATGGGGTCCCCTGTTCAAATCAGGGCGTAGCCACCATTTTCCACTACCAAGGAAAATGAAAAACTAGTTTGTATGCGAAAGTAGTGGAATTGGCCGATGTCTTGAATTAGACGCCGGATTTAGGTTCCATAATATACTTAAGCGAAATGCGGGAGTGGCGGAATTGGTAGACGCGCTGGATTTAGGTTCCAGTATCTTCGGATGTGTGAGTTCAAGTCTCACCTTCCGCACCATGTTCTTGATGAGAACTAAAACCATCAAACTCTATTGCTGGAGTATCGCCAAGCGGTAAGGCAGCGGGTTTTGATCCCGCCATTCCCAGGTTCAAATCCTGGTACTCCAGCCATCTCTTCTTGAGATAAATGCGGGAGTGGCGGAATTGGTAGACGCGCTGGATTTAGGTTCCAGTATCTTCGGATGTGTGAGTTCAAGTCTCACCTTCCGCACCATGTTCTTGATAAGAACTAAAACTATCAAACTCTATTGCTGGAGTATCGCCAAGCGGTAAGGCAGCGGGTTTTGATCCCGCCATTCCCAGGTTCAAATCCTGGTACTCCAGCCATGGCTACGTAGCTCAGTTGGTTAGAGCACATCACTCATAATGATGGGGTCCCCTGTTCAAATCAGGGCGTAGCCACCATTTTCTTTCTACCAATAAGAAAATGGGAAAAGCAATATGCGGGAGTGGCGGAATTGGTAGACGCGCTGGATTTAGGTTCCAGTATCTTCGGATGTGTGAGTTCAAGTCTCACCTTCCGCACCATGTTCTTGATAGGAACTAAAAATTATCAACCCTGTAGTTGGAGTATCGCCAAGCGGTAAGGCAGCGGGTTTTGATCCCGCCATTCCCAGGTTCAAATCCTGGTACTCCAGCCAACTTTCTGAAGTTGCGGAATTGGCAGATGTCTTGAATTAGACGCTGGATTTAGGTTCCAATAGTACTCCAGACAGTACCACGATGCGGGAGTGGCGGAATTGGTAGACGCGCTGGATTTAGGTTCCAGTATCTTCGGATGTGTGAGTTCAAGTCTCACCTTCCGCACCATGTTCTCGATAAGAACTAAAATAATCAGCTCCTTTTGGTGTGTCGTTGGAGTATCGCCAAGCGGTAAGGCAGCGGGTTTTGATCCCGCCATTCCCAGGTTCAAATCCTGGTACTCCAGCCATTTTCTAGAGTCAATTTAGATTATGTGAATATGCCGAAAGTAATACATTGCGGGAGTGGCGGAATTGGTAGACGCGCTGGATTTAGGTTCCAGTATCTTCGGATGTGTGAGTTCAAGTCTCACCTTCCGCACCATGTATTAATCTTCTTAATTATCCTTCAAAAATATTTGTCCTGATTCTCCACCATTTAAACACTCTTAAACTTCTCTCTATCCATTCGTTATATGTCTGCTTCTTTCTGACGCAAAAAAAGCCGCCCTATAGAGCAGCTTAGAAAAATTTTCAGTCACTTTATCGTCAAGTAATGCCACCCATGGCGTGTTTTAATACCTGTCGTTTCAGCGGACCCGCTTTATTCGCTGCCGACAGCGCCAAATTACGCAAACGCTTGAGAGGCGTTACACTGTTTGAGAAGCCAAAGTAACAGGCATCCATCATAGTCATCATCAGTAAGTTTTCCCCGCGTCTCTGACCCTGGTAACGCTTCAGCGCAGCCTCAAGCGTGTCTGTTTCTTCAAATGCTTGGGCAAGAGCAACGACATCCTTAAAACCCAAATTGACGCCCTGCCCGGCTAACGGATTAATGGTGTGGGCTGCATCCCCGATCAAAGCAAGCCTTTGCCCGACGTAAGTATTTGCGTGCTGACGCGCCAAAGGAAATACGGCAGATGACACCAGCTCAAACTCGCCAGGCAAGGCAAAGAAGTGCTCAATGACTTTCGCCTTAAGGGCATCTTTATCAAGTTGCTGCATGGCCTTGAGCTTGATGCCTTCGTCATACCAAATCAGGTTGGCGTAAGGATATTGCATAGGCAGAAATGCAATGGGGCCAGAGGGTTTAAATTGTTGCCAGGTTTTCGTTTGCTGCGGCGCATCAAGCTTTATCAGTATGCCCATACATTGTTGCTGATATTGCCAACCGGTCACACCAATACCCGCCAATTGACGAATACGAGAACGGCCACCGTCGGCGGCAATAATCAAATCGCACACAAACTGCTCGTGCTCATAGACCAAAGTTGCCCCTTGAGGCGTTTGCAGCAATTGCTGAGCCTGCCCCTCGGGTGAGCATACCTTAATGTCGTACTGGTCGAACTGGGCCCATAAGGCCGCCTGAATAAGCTTATTTTCTACCAGATGCCCTAAATGACTGGCACCGAGTTCCTGACAGTCGAAAAGCAGCTGTTCAGGCTTATCTTCATACGCTTCCAACTGGGTGTATGGGGCAATCCGGTTTTGACGCAACGCCGGCATGGCTCCCAATTCGTCCAACAGCTGTTCGGAGAAACGGTTAATGGCGGATACGCGAATATCAACCTGCTCGCTTTGTAATATCGCCTGCGGGTCTATGACCTGCTGCTCGATTACGCATACCTGCATGCCCTGCTTGGCAAGCTTGATGGCACAGGCTGCGCCCACCATACCGCCACCGACAATCAGCACCTGTTTTACACTCATTGGCCCTGTCTCTTATTCTTGTTTCGCTGGCACGATTGTAACCCAGTTCTTTGGGCAAATGGCAGTTGTTGACCTCAAGATGTCAAGCATCTTTGATTTACTGCACTGTGGTTGGGCAAATATCAAAACTATACTTGGCTCATAGCGCGATAGCATATAAAATACGCGTCCTTTAGGCTAAGCTAAGTCAATGACCGCAGGTCCATAGCATTAACTTGACCTAGTCGTGCATAGTCAGTACCGGATTGAAAACGAGGCAATATTTCAATGAGCAAAAAGCTGCATATTAAAACCTGGGGTTGTCAGATGAATGAATATGACTCCCAGAAAATGGCGGATCTTCTAGATGATACCAATGGTTATCAACTGACCGAAGAGGCCGAAGATGCGGATGTGATTTTGCTTAACACCTGCTCAATCCGTGAAAAAGCACAAGAGAAAGTATTCCACCAGTTAGGTCGCTGGAAGCCATTAAAAGATAAAAACCCAGACTTGGTAATTGGTGTGGGTGGCTGTGTGGCCTCGCAAGAAGGCGACACCATTCGTCAGCGTGCGCCTTTTGTTGATATCGTATTTGGCCCGCAAACCTTGCACCGCCTGCCGGAAATGATCAAGCAAGTACAAGACAAAGAAGGCTCGGTCGTCGATATTACCTTCCCGGAAATCGAAAAGTTCGACCGTTTGCCAGAGCCTAAAGCAGAAGGCCCAAGTGCATTCGTTTCAATTATGGAAGGCTGCTCTAAGTATTGTACTTTCTGCGTGGTGCCTTACACCCGTGGTGAAGAAGTAAGCCGCCCTCTTGACGATGTTTTGCTAGAAGTGGCCCAGTTGGCCGAGCAAGGCGTGCGTGAAGTGAACTTACTAGGTCAAAACGTAAACGCCTACCGTGGTGCCACCCACGACGGCGAGATCTGTTATTTCTCAGACCTGCTGCGCTATGTTGCCGCCATCGATGGTATCGACCGTATTCGTTACACCACATCGCACCCGGTTGAATTCACTCCGGATATCATCGAAGCCTATGCCGATGTGCCTGAACTTGTAGATCACTTACACTTGCCGGTGCAAAGTGGCTCTGATCGTATCCTAAACCTGATGAAACGCGGCCATATGGCCATGGAATACAAGTCAACAATTCGTGCCCTGCGCAAGGTGCGCCCGAACATCAGCATGAGCTCTGACTTTATTATCGGCTTCCCAGGTGAAACCACCGAAGACTTTGAAGCCACCATGAAGCTGATCAACGACATCGGCTTCGATATGAGCTTCAGCTTTATCTACAGCGCCCGTCCGGGTACGCCGGCGGCCGATTTACCGGATGACGTAAGCGAAGATGAGAAAAAGCAGCGCCTGTACATACTCCAAGATCGCATTAACCAAATGGCACAGAAAATCAGCCGTGATATGTTTGGTACCGAGCAGCGTATTTTGGTTGAAGGTCCTTCGAAGAAGAACCCGATGGAACTGCGCGGCCGTACCGAGAATAACCGTGTGGTAAACTTTGAAGGTCCACACTCAGTGATCGGTCAATTCGTGGATGTACGTATTACCGAAGCGCTGCCAAACTCGCTGCGCGGTGAACTTATCCGTACCGAAGCAGATATGAACCTGCGTCGTGACGTGGCCCCAAGCGATATTCTCGCCAAGGCACCGAACGAAGAGCAAGCCAATGAGATTGGCGTGGGTACCTTTACCCCTAATTAATAAGAATAATGCGCTGTGGCCTAGGCCACGGCGCCAATCAACAGGAAGCAACTTTGAGTAGCCAGCTGAAGAACATCGATATTTATTTAGAACCGTCAGACAATGCCCGCCTTTCTTCTTTATGCGGTCCTTTTGACGAGAACATAAAACACATCGAGCGTCGCCTGGGAGTTGAAATTGCGCACCGCGAAAACCTCTTTAAAATAACCGGCAAACCACATACCGCTAAGGCTGCGGGCGAGATCATCAAAAGCCTGTACCTTGAAACCGCGCCGGTCAAAGGCAAACAAAAAGAAATCGAGCCCGAGCATGTGCATCTGGCCATCATCGAAGCCGATGTGCTGGAGCAAGAAGCCCCCAGCGTATGGGGTAAAGAAGTCTTTATTAAAACCCGCCGAGGCGTGGTAAAGCCCCGTAACCCGAATCAAAGCCAATATGTGGCCAACATTCTCAACCATGACATTTGTTTTGGTATTGGTCCTGCCGGTACGGGTAAAACCTATCTTGCCGTTGCAGCCGCCGTTGATGCCCTGGAACGTCAGGAAATTCGCCGTATTTTGCTTACCCGCCCTGCGGTAGAAGCCGGTGAAAAACTGGGCTTTTTACCGGGTGATTTAACCCAGAAGATCGACCCCTATCTGCGCCCGCTTTACGATGCACTGTTTGAGATGCTGGGCTTTGAAAAGGTCGAACGCCTAATAGAGAAAAACGTCATTGAGGTTGCGCCACTTGCCTATATGCGTGGTCGTACCTTGAATGACGCCTTTATCATTCTCGATGAAAGCCAGAACACCACGGTGGAGCAAATGAAGATGTTCCTGACCCGGATTGGCTTTAACTCTAAGGCGGTGATCACAGGTGATATCACCCAGGTCGACTTACCTCGTGGCGCTCGCTCCGGCCTGCGTCATGCCATCGAAGTCCTGGGTGAGGTTGATGAAATAAGCATGAACTTCTTCCAATCCCATGATGTTGTTCGCCACCCCGTGGTCGCGCGCATCGTTGAGGCCTATGAGCATCACGAAGAGACAGAACGCGTTAAGCGCCAGCAAAAAGAGCAAGCCAAAAAAGAGTCTGACCAATGAGCACCACAGTCGATCTGCAAATAGCCTGTGAGTTTGATGACTTACCAAGCGAGGCCCAGTTTCAGCGCTGGGCGGCACTGGTACTAGATGAGCTTAAGCCCGACTCAGAGGTCACCATTCGCATTGCCGACGAACAGGAAAGCCAAAGCCTTAACCACAGCTACCGAGGTAAAGACAAGCCGACCAATGTCTTATCATTCGAGTTTGACGCCCCGGCAGGAATCGAATTACCCTTGGTGGGCGATTTGATTATTTGCCCGCAAGTGGTATATGGTGAAGCCCAGGAACAGCAGAAAGCGTTTCATGATCATTTTGCCCACATGGTGGTGCATGGCTGCTTGCATTTACTTGGCTATGACCATATAAATGAAGCAGATGCCGAGATTATGGAAGCGTTGGAAAAACGTTTGCTGGCCAGCATCAATATTAGCGACCCATACAGGGATGATGAGTGTTAATCCCAATAGTGAGCTAGGTCTCATTATCGGAATTAATTCAACTTGGAGCGCATAAAGCTAATGAGCGACGAAAACTCGCATAGTAGAGAGGGTTCTTCTGGAAAATCCTGGTTAGATCGTATCACCCAGATGTTTCAAGGAGAGCCCCAAAATAAGGAAGAGCTGGCAGAAGTGATCTCAGACGCACAAGAGCGCGATCTGATCGATCCGGAAACCAAGGAAATGATTGAAGGTGTTTTGGGTGTCTCTGAACTCAAAGTACGAGATATCATGATCCCCCGCTCACAGATGATCACCTTAGACGTCGACAAACCCTTGTTCGACCAACTACCGCAGATGATCGAGTCATCACACTCGCGCTTCCCTGTGGTGTGTGAGGATAAAGATCATATTGAAGGGATCCTGCTGGCGAAAGATTTGCTCCCCCTGCTGATGGATAAGGAAGCCGATCTACCCACCTTACGCGAAGTATTGCGCCCGGTTGTGGTTGTGCCCGAAAGTAAGCGTGTTGACACCTTGCTTAACGAGTTCCGCCAGCAACGCTACCATATGGCCATAGTGATTGACGAATATGGTGGTGTATCCGGTTTGGTAACCATTGAAGACATTTTGGAAATTATTGTCGGCGAAATCGAAGATGAGCACGATGATGAGGAAGAAAATCTGCAAATTAAGCAAATTTCCAAGCATGTATTTTCGGTGCAAGCCCTCACTCCTATCGATGAATTTAACGATAAATTCAACACCGATTTCGATACCAATGAAGCCGATACCATAGGCGGTATTGTTCTTCATGCCTTTGGCCATATGCCAGGGCGTGGCGAAATCATCGACATTGACCCTTTGCAGTTTAAGGTAACAAGCTCCGACAGTCGTCGTATTTTGCAGCTGCAAGTCACTCTGCCAAAATCGAACGATGGCGAAGATTCTGACGCGGCTTAAGGGCGCTGTTAGAGATAGTAAAACCTGGCTGGCCTTCTTGGCCGGCCTTGTTTTAACACTCGCCTACGCCCCCTTTTCGCTTTGGCCCATCGCCTTTATCAGCACCGCGGTCTTGAGCTGGTGCGGCTATCAACAGCCCCCCAAAAAAGCGGCTTGGTACGGCTTTGCCTTCGGTCTTGGCTGGTTTGGAGCCGGGGTTAGCTGGGTTCATGTTTCCATTGCCGAGTTTGGTGGCTTACCCATTATCGCATCCCTGGCCGTTATGGCCCTGCTGGTGTGTTATTTAGCCCTGTATCCGGCCCTGGCACTGGCAACTACCGCTTGGTGTTACCGCCGAAGCGGCAGCTGGTTTGCGCCGCTCATCATAAGCTTTGCGTTTGCGGAATGGCTGCGCGGCACCCTGTTGACCGGTTTCCCCTGGCTTTCCTTTGGCTATAGTCAAACCGACTCACCGCTTAACCTGCTAGCGCCCATAGTCGGCGAATTTGGCCTCGCTTGTGTCGTGTTGGCGCTGGGCTATGGCCTGTTTCGTTTAGTCTTGGACCGTGCCTGGCAACCCCTGGTTGGCACCAGTGCCTTGCTGGCCGCCATAGTGCTTAGCGCGCACTTTGCGCCGAGCAATCAATACGCGAACAAGCACCTGTCCGTGGCTTTAGTGCAGGGCAATATCAAACAAAGCATGCGCTGGGAGCCAGAAAACTTCTGGCCGACCATGCTGAAATATCAGGATATGACCCGCACTCACTGGCAGGCGGATCTGGTAGTTTGGCCCGAGGCGGCCGTACCCGAGCTGGAATCCCTGGCAGGCGATTTTCTCCGCTCTGTAGATAAGGCCGCGGTCTTCAACGACAGCGCCCTGATCACCGGCATAGTGGATTATCAGTATGACACACGAAAGGCCTACAACACGCTTGTGGTGGTGGGCAAGCAAGAGGCCGACAGCAGTGAAGGGCAATATAATTACCTGCACAGGAATCGCTATCGCAAGCACCAGTTATTGCCCATAGGCGAATTTGTGCCTTTTGAGGATTTACTGCGCCCCATTGCCCCCCTGTTTGACTTGCCCATGTCGAGCTTTAGTCGCGGAGAGCGAGTGCAAAATAACCTGTTGGCCAATGGCTATCATATTTTACCGGCCATCTGTTATGAAATCGCCTTTCCCGATTTAGTGCGCGCCAACTATCGCAGTGACTCGGATATACTCTTTACGGTCAGCAACGACGCCTGGTTTGGTAACTCCCATGGCCCCCATCAGCATATGCAAATATCACGCATGCGCGCATTGGAGCTAATGCGTCCCCTGGTTCGCGTTACCAACACCGGGGTGACCGGAGTTTATGATCCGCTGTCGCAAAAACAACAGAGCCTGCCTCAGTTTGTTGATGATGTCCTGCTCACCGATGTTCACCTTATTGCCGGTGACAGCTTTTATGCCCGCCACGGTACATGGCCGGTGTGGCTATTGCTGATTGGCTTTGCCCTCGTTAGCGTGGGTATCAGCTACCGACGTAAAAAAGGCGCTTAATAGCGCCTTTTCACTTTCTTGCTCTGCGTTACTTATCCAGATAATCAAACACCAGATTAGTTAAGGCCTTGACGCCCAGAGGCAAGCCCTGCTCATCAATATAGAAGTGTGGGGAATGGTTACTCGGCGCAGTTTTGGCGTTCTGATCGGCTGGGGTGATCCCTAAGAAAAAGAACATTCCCGGCGTTTCCAAGGCATAGTAGGAAAAGTCCTCGGCACCGGTGATCAAATCGGTGATAATGACATTATCCTTACCCGCCGCCTGCTCCAGGGTAGGCATCATCTGCGCCGTTAACTCGGGGTTATTGACCGTCACCGGATAACCATGGTCTATATGCACCTCGGCTTTGGCGCCCGCGGCTTGTGCAGTTAATTCGGCCGTATGTTTTAAGCGTTTTTTAATGTCGGCGCGCATATCCTGATCAAAGGTGCGAATGGTGCCGACCATCTCCACCTCATCGGGAATAATGTTATTGCGCACACCGCCTTTGATGGCCCCATAGGAAATAACCGAAGGCGCCTTGGTCACATCCACCTGACGCGAAGCTATGGTCTGGGTGGCCATAATGATTTGACTGGACGCTACGATTGGATCAACGCCATTCCACGGCCTTGAACCATGGGTCTGACGGCCACTGACCTTGATACTAAAGGCATCCGAGCTGGCCATTAACGGCCCCGAGCGTAAGCCTATCTGGCCGCTGTTAAGCGAAGACGTAACATGCAAGCCGAATACCGCTTCGGGTTTTTCAGCGAACAAGCCCTCTTTCAGCATCAGCTCGGCACCGCCCTCCTCGCCTTTGGGTGCCCCTTCTTCGGCGGGTTGAAATATCAATAGCACATCGCCGGCAAGTTGATCCTTTAAGGCCACCAACGACTGTGCCACCGCCATCAGAATGGCCACGTGAGCGTCATGGCCGCAGGCATGCATCACGCCAACGTCTTCACCACGATAGCTCGCCGTTTGCTTTGAGGCAAAGGGCAAGTCCACCTGCTCGGTCACCGGTAGAGCATCCATATCGGCGCGCAGGGCGATCAGAGGACCACTTTTGCCACCCTTGATTTTCGCTACCACCCCAGTATGGGCGACGCCCGTTTGCACCTCTAAGCCTAAGGCTTTTAGGTGCTCGGCCACATATTTGGCGGTTGCAAACTCGCGGTTACTAAGCTCTGGGTATTGATGTAAGTGACGACGCCACTCAATCAGCTTATTCCCCACCTCGGCATTGGCGGTATCGATTTGGGCCGCTAACGATGCACCATAGGTGTGAGCACTTAGGCCAGTGAGGGCGCTAAAAAGCAACGCCTGGCATAAAGGTTTACCTAGTTTCATATTTCATCCCCTGTTGATTGCATTAGGCTGCTGGCTCTGTGAACGGCACAGCTGTACTAAAAGTAGGCTATCAGGGGAGCAATCAAAAACGCAATGCGACAAAAGGCAGGTATAAAAAACCACCGCAGAAGCGGTGGTTTCACGTTTCGTCAGGCACTCAGCCAAGGCGCAGCAGCTCAACCTCAAAAATCAACGGGCTGGCAGGCTCGATAATTCCCACGCGGCGGTCACCATAGGCCAAATGGGCAGGGATATATAGCGTCGCCTTATCGCCTACACGCATTTGTTGCAGGCCCAGCTGCCAGCCCTTGATCACCTGATTCAATTTAAAATCTATGGGCTGGTCACGCTTATAGGAGCTATCAAACTCACGGCCATCGATCAGGGTGCCACGATAGTGTACACAGACCTTGGATGTTGCTTCTGGCTGTGCTCCTTCATCGCTACGGCTCTGCCACAGGATTTGCACCCCACTTGGCAGCTCTTCCAGGCCATCCTGCTCTTTGTTTTTGGCAAAGAAATCGGCTTCCTTTTGCTTGTTAACCGCCGCGACCTTGCGATTACGCAGGTGCCCGCGTATGGTCAAAACCAGTAACACCAGGATGATCGCAGACAAAATAAGATTAAGCATCGTCTTCGTCCTCCCCACCGACGATGGCGGCAATTTCGCGCAGTCTGTTCATGGCCAGGTCGTGAATACTGCCTTTGGGATAGGTGCCCTCTTTAAGCTCGCCGCACTCCTTGCCCGTTAACAGGCTAAGTGCTTCATCGACATTGGCGACCGGATAAATATGGAAGCGGCCTTGCTCCACCGCATCGATCACATCTTGGTTCAGCACCAGGTTTAAGCAGTTCGATTTAGGGATGATCACCCCCTGATCACCACTTAAGCCACGCATCTGACACAGTTTAAAGAAACCTTCTATTTTTTCATTCACACCACCGATGGCCTGAACTTCACCGCGCTGGTTGATCGAGCCGGTCATGGCGATCCCTTGATCTATAGGCACCTGGGTAATACTGGAGACCAGGGCGCACAATTCCGCCAAGGATGCACTGTCACCGTCAATATAACCATAGCTTTGCTCGATTGCGATATTGGCACTGAGCGTCAGGCTAAAATCCTGGGCATACTTGCTGCCCAGGTAACCGGTCAGCAGCATCACCCCTTTGGAGTGAATCGCCTTACCCAGCTCGGCCTCGCGCTCGATATCGATAACGCCGTCGCTGCCGGCATAGACAGAGGCACTGATGCGCGCCGGGGTACCAAAAGAGGTGTCACCCACATGCAATACGGTTAGGCCGTTCACCATGCCGACGGCTTTGCCTTCGGTGGCAATGAGGATATGGCCTTCTCGAATATCACTAAGCATGTGTTCACTCATTTGCCCGGTGCGGTATTCCTTACCGGCCAAGGCTTCGTGCACATGGGTGGCGTGGATCTGCTCGCTGCGATCTTGACGAGCGTAATAACTGGCTTCTGCGACCAGCTCCATTAAATCGGCAAAGCGTGCCGAAAGCTTTTGCTGATGCTCGGCCTGGCGATGGCTAAAACGCAACAAGAGTGCCATGGCGTCACAGTTGACCTCGGTTTTTAAGGTCTCGCGACAATACTCCTGCACCTTGGTAATAAACTGGTACTGGTATTTATCCGTACCCGGCAGGTAGAAATCGAAATCGGCCAGCACCCGAAAATGCTCGGCAAACTCTTCATCATATTCGTTAAGTGTGTAGTAAAGCTCGCGAGAGCCGAGGAAAATAACCTTCACATCCAAAGGAATAAGCTGCGGGCGCAGGGTGAAGCTGCTGCCCACCGAGCTGTCCTGATAGGGTAAGTCGTTTTTGATCTGGTGAGTTTTTAATGACAGCTTTAAGCCATCCCATACCTGGGCATTGGCCATGACCTTCTCGGCATCCATAATCAGATAACCACCATTGGCGCGATGCAAGGCGCCGGGCTGAATACTGCGATAACTGGTGACCAGGGAGCCCTGCGAGGTGGAATACTCAATCTTACCGAAAAGGTTACCGAAGGTCGGATTGGGCTCATAAATGACCGGCGCGGCATCGTTTTCCTTGTAGGGTACCAGCAGGTTGGGGGCGAAGAACTCGGTGAGCATTTCCTTACGGTCATACTCTTCTTCGCTCTTGTCATTGCTCTGCTCTTCGTCAAGCCATTCCAGCACGGTATCAACCAGCTCCGAGCGCAGGTCTTTTAAATAGCGTAATACGCCGATATGGGTGGCATATTTGTGCTCCAACTCGCGCAACAAGGGCTTAATGGCCGCCTCAGCGGTGGCCTTTTTCAGCTTACGCAGCGCTTCGCTGGACTCACGCTTCCATTTCGGCAACTCAATGAGGGCATCGATCAAGGCGTCTTCTAGCTCGGTAATGGCGTTGATAAAACGCTCCTGAGTGTGCTCGTCGAGAGCGCTAAATTGCTCATCGCTTAAACGCTGATTGTTCACTATGGGCACAAAGCCGACGTTGTTTTGATCTTCTATCAACTCAACGCTGTGCTCATTGGCCAGCTCTTCGACATGAGCCAGCGCATCTTCGTATTTGTCTTCAAATTCACGGTCGATGGACTTTTTCTTGCGCTGATAACCGGGGTTATCGAAAGCGGCTGGAAAGGTGTCGAGTATTTCCTCAAGCACGGCATCGATATCGTCCACCAGGACTTGCCCTTCGCCTGGATTCATCAACAAGGCGATGGGTTCGCGGTGATCCTGGTAGTTGTTTACATACAACCACTCTCTGGGCGTTTCTCTGTCCTTGGCGTACTGCTGTAGCTTGTGTTGCACCAGGGTATAACGGCCCAGTGCAGGCTCGCCCATCACATAGGCATTGTAGCCTGGCAATTGCATGCCCAAAGCAAAATCAAGGGCGCTGTCGGCTCGCTTTTGGCCGATAAAAGGCAGCTCTTCTGGGTATGGATGAGTGAGGCAAGTACGAATATGATTTTCGGAAATTTGCGGCGCAAGAGCGCAAGCACTTAAGGTGCTAACAACGCCTGATGTCTTATGTTTCATACAACACGTCTTTTGCTGGGCCCACTGCCGGGCCCTTGTTATTTTTAACGCCGCTAAGACTGACTATGGCTGCAGCGCCTGACGATTAAAGTGAATACCACCACACTCGGTGCAGGGCAAAATTTCACTGGGGTGGTATACATCTACCTTCTGATGGCAATTTTGGCACACTAAGGTGCCCATGGCTATCCATTCTCCGCTATGATAAACCCCTTTATGTTTAAAGTCTTGGCTCAAGGCCTGCCACTCTAATTGCGACTTGTCTTCGATATGGGCCAACTCATACCAGAGGCTCTCTTTGAGCTCCTGCCAAGCCAGAGAATTATAATAGTTCTCGTGCTCGATAAAGTGGTCGATATCCCGGGCCAGGTAACGCTTATATTCTTCGTACTTATCCTTGCTTAAATCCTTAAGCGCCTGTTTAGACTCTAAAAAGGTGGCCACCATATCTTTGACTTCATGGTCGTTAACATCCTTTAGCCAATCGCTAAATTCGGATAACCATTGACGATAATCTGCCATATTGACTCCTTGCATAAATTTTACCCCTACTAGTTAACTATAGTCCGCCTGCACACAATTCAATAATGGCGACAAAAAAGCCTGTCCCTTGCTGTGATTAACCATAGATTTGGGGTATGCTATCGGGCAAATTTGTCATCATTTTGCAAGAAGTCTGGAAGAGTAGATGCAAGAGCAATATAACCCGCAGGAAATTGAAGCGAAAGCCCAGTCATACTGGGAAGAAAACAAGGTATTTAAGGTCACAGAAGACGACTCAAAAGAGAAGTTTTACTGTCTCTCCATGTTCCCCTACCCCAGTGGTCGACTGCACATGGGTCATGTGCGTAACTACACCATTGGTGACGTAGTTTCTCGCTTCCAGCGCCTGCAAGGTAAAAACGTCATGCAGCCTATGGGTTGGGATGCTTTTGGTCTACCCGCTGAAAACGCCGCGATTAAAAACAACACGGCGCCAGCTAACTGGACCTATCAAAATATCGATTACATGCGTAACCAGCTAAAACTACTTGGCTTCGGTTATGACTGGGACCGCGAAATCGCCACCTGTCACCCTGGATACTACAAGTGGGAACAGTGGTTCTTCACTAAGCTTTATGAAAAAGGCTTGGTATACAAGAAGATGTCAACGGTTAACTGGGACCCAGTGGACCAAACCGTACTTGCCAATGAGCAGGTTATCGACGGTAAAGGCTGGCGTTCAGGTGCCGTAGTTGAACAAAAAGAAATTCCGCAGTGGTTTATTAAAATCACCGATTATGCACAAGAGTTGCTGGATGACTTAGACAAGCTAGAGCACTGGCCTGAGCAAGTACGCACCATGCAGCGTAACTGGATTGGCCGCTCTGAAGGCGTGGATATCACCTTTAAACGTGCCGATGGCAAAGGTGAATTCAGCGTTTATACTACCCGTCCGGATACCTTTATGGGCGTGAGCTATGTGGCCGTGGCCGCAGCGCACCCGATTGCCCAGGAAGCAGCGGCAGTCAATGCCGAGGTAGCCGCCTTCGTTGAAGAATGCAAAAACACCAAGGTGGCCGAAGCCGATGTTGCCACCATGGAGAAAAAGGGTATTGCCACTGGTTTAACAGCTGTGCACCCGCTTACAGGCGAAGAAGTCCCTATTTGGATCGCCAACTTCGTATTGATGGATTACGGTTCAGGCGCGGTGATGGCCGTACCGGCACACGATCAGCGCGACTTTGAATTTGCAACGGCTTACGGGCTTGAGATCAAACAGGTTATCGCAGCAAACGAAGGCGATGAGTGTGACCTTTCAAAAGCCGCCTACACGGAAAAAGGCACGCTGGTTAATTCAGGCGAATTTGACGGCCTTGATTTCGATGGCGCCTTTAATGCTATCGCCGACAAGCTCACCGAGCTTGGCGTGGGTGAGCGCAAGGTAAACTTCCGCCTGCGCGATTGGGGTGTGAGCCGTCAGCGTTACTGGGGTTCACCTATCCCTATGCTGAACAAAGAAGATGGTTCTGAGCTGGCTGCACCTGAGGACATGCTACCGGTACGTCTGCCTGAAGACGTGGTCATGGACGGTGTAACTTCGCCGATCAAATCCGATCCCGAATGGGCCAAAGCAACCATCAACGGCGAAACCGTATTCCACGAAACCGACACTTTCGACACCTTTATGGAGTCGTCTTGGTACTATGCCCGCTACTGTAGCCCACGCTACGATGAAGGCATGCTTGAGCCGGGTGCGGCAAACTACTGGCTACCGGTAAACCAGTATATCGGTGGTATTGAACACGCTATTTTGCACTTGTTGTATGCGCGCTTCTTCCACAAGCTATTACGTGACTTCGGCCTAGTTAACTCAGATGAGCCATTCGAGCGCCTGCTTTGCCAGGGCATGGTACTTGCTGAAACCTACTTCCGTAAGGATGAAAAAGGCGGCGATATCTGGATTTCACCCACTGACGTCGAAACCGAAAAAGACGACAAGGGTCGCATTATCAAGGCCTGGCACAAAGACGACGGCCAGCCGGTAGAAAGCGCCGGTATGAGTAAGATGTCGAAGTCGAAAAACAACGGTATCGACCCACAACAAGTAATCGACCAATACGGTGCCGATACAGTACGCCTGTTTATGATGTTCACTGCGCCACCAGAGCAAACGCTTGAATGGTCAGATTCGGGCGTTGAAGGTGCACACCGCTTTATCAAGCGTGTTTACAAGTACGCTGTTGATGTGAAAAATGCCGGCTTTGTGGCGTTAGATGTTGCTTCGCTGTCGAAAGAGCAAAAAGAACTGCGTCGTGAACTACACAAGGCCATTGCCAAGATCACCGATGATCTGGAACGCCGTCAAACCTTCAACACCGCCATTGCCGCCGTGATGGAGCTATCGAATAAGCTGATCAAGGCGCCACTTGAGAGCGAAGGCGACATAGCTGTTGCTAATGAAGCACTTGAAGCCATGTTGATCATGCTTGCACCTATCACCCCGCACCTTTCGCACCAGCTATGGCAAGACCTGGGCAAAGAAGGCGACGTGCTTGACGCAAGCTGGCCGATTGCCGATGAAGCGGCTATGGTTGAGAGTGAAAAACTGGTTGTTGTTCAGATCAATGGTAAGGTACGTGCGAAACTGACGCTTGCGGCGGATGCCGATCAAGAAGCGGTAGAGCAAGCCGCCTTTGCCGATGCCAATGTGCAGAAATTCACCGAAGGCCTCACAGTGCGCAAAGTGATTTATATCAAAGGTAAAGTGCTTAACGTGGTGGCGAACTAAGATGTTCGCCCCATCGCGTTTGCTCAACTTTATGATGCTCGGCTGCTTAGTGCTTATGCTAAGCGGCTGCGGCTTTCATCTAAAACGAGCTTCAGACCTACCCGCGGATTTGATGACCCTGGAAGTCACGGCACAGGACCCTAATTCGGCCCTGTACGCCGAAGTCTTGCAGGAGCTTGAGCGCGGTAACGTTCAGGTAAATCAAAACCTCAGCGCCGACTCGCCGACGCTCACCCTCAAAGCAGACACACTCGATAGACGCGTACTGTCGCTGTTTAAAAACGGTCAGGTGGCAGAATATGAACTGATTTATTCGGTCTCCTATCGCCTTGAGCGCGCCAATGCCGAGCCGATTGAGCAATTCTTTGAGCTCTATCGCAATTATCAGGACGACCCAGATAATGCTTTGGCCAAGGCCAATGAGATGACCATTTTGCTTGGCGAACTGCGCAAGCAGGCCAGTCGTCGCATCGTACGTGAGCTGGCTCAACTCTAATGCGCGTTTACGCTAATCAACTGCCGCAACAGCTACAAAAAGGGTTAGCACCATTTTATATGGTCTTCGGTGAAGAACCTTTTCAGGTTAGTGAATGCGTGCAGCAAATTCGCCACAGTGCTAAGCAACAGGGCTTCGATGAAGTCATTAAGCTGAGCGCCGGAGCGCAATTCGATTGGCAAGAGCTAGACGGTCATTATCAAAGTATGTCGCTCTTTAGCGCCCGCACCCTAATTGAAGTGGATATGGCGGGGCAAAAGCCGGGGAAAACCGGAGCCGAACACCTCAAAAGCTATGTGCAATCCCCTAACCCGGATTGCGTTATTGTCCTGCACGGCATGAAGGCCTCGCAGGAAATCCAGCGCAGCGCCTGGTTTAAGGCCCTAGATCAACAGGGCCTCTTTATTCCCTGCTACCCCTTGACCGGCAACCACCTGCGACGCTGGCTCGACGGCCATTGCCGCCGTCTGCAGTTAAATCTCGAAGGCGATGCCAAGCAGGTATTGCTCGACACCACAGAAGGCAACCTGCTGGCCTGCTATCAGGAGCTGGAAAAACTCTCCCTTCTCTATGGGCAGCGCGCCATTAATGGTCACACCCTGCTGGGAACCTTACTGAATCAAAATAAGTTCGATATCTTTGATTTAGCCAATGCCATCTTGCTGGGCGACAGCACTAAGGCCATCCAGGTATTAACCCGGTTGCAAAACGACAATACCGAACCCACTGCCATCGCTTGGGCCCTGACTAAGGAAGCGCAGCAATTACAAAAGCTGCTGAGCTTGCAACAAAGCGGGCAAGACTTTAACAGCGCCTGCAAACAGCTGGCCATTTGGAAAAACCAGCAAGGTATGTACAGCCAGGCCTTGCAACGCCTGCGCAGCGAACACCTCAGCGAATTACTGGACTTACTGGCCGATTTCGATAGCGCCTACAAAAGTGGCAAGCTAGGCTCTCCCTATCCCATGTTGGCCCATATTAGCGTCAGCTTTTGCCGTTCACTGCCTTTTGCCGCACCTAGCTTTGTGGAGTAAGCATGTTGTTATTTGGCGGCACCTTTGATCCGGTGCATTTTGCCCATCTGAATATGGCCGAACAATGCCTAGAGCATTTTGGCGGCGACACCTTATTTTTTATGCCCAATCGGGTTCCTGCGCATAAACAGGCAAGCGGCATCGACAATGCCGATAAGCTGGCGATGCTGAAGCTCGCCACCGCCGCCGAGCCCCGCTTTGCCATAGATGAGCGCGAGTTACACCGCAGCGGCCCCTCTTATTCCTTGCTAAGCCTGCAGGAATTGCGCAGCGAGCTTGATGCCAGCGGTCGTCAGCAGGAGCCAATCCTGTTTTTATTGGGCATGGACTCATTTAACGGCTTTGATTCCTGGTATCAATGGCGCGATATTCTCGAGTTATGTCACTTGGTAGTGTATCAGCGCCCGGACGAGCGCCTCTCTCCCTCGCCTCAATTGCAGGCCTATTTAAACCAGCACCAATGCAACCAAGGGGCTGAACTGGAGTCTAAACAAGCGGGACTGGTGTACTTTTTAGCCGGGCCGCAACGGGCGGTATCCTCTACCTTGGTGCGCGAGCGCTTGCAGCGCGGAGAGCCATGTGAAGATTTAATACCCGCGGCGGTGAGTCAGTATATACGCGATAAGCGCCTGTATATGGCCAGTTAAAAATGGTACTATCACCCGCTTAAATGAATTTGATTAAACAGAGAGTGTATTTTGCAAACCAACGAACTCCTTGACTTTGCATTAGACAAAATTGACGACATGAAAGCCCGCGACGTGATCACCTTAGACGTACGCGAGAGCTCAGACATTACCGACTACATGGTGGTGTGCTCTGGTAACTCCAAACGCCAGGTACAATCTATCGCTCACCATCTTGCCAAAGAAGCCAAAGACCACAACCTCGACGTGATCGGCCAAGAAGGTCAAGACGTTGGTGAGTGGGTCTTGGTTGACCTTGGCGATGTGATCGTCCATGTTATGCAAGACGAAACCCGTGACTTCTATCAGTTAGAAAAGCTCTGGGGTTAAGCGGTGAAAATCCAATTGGTCGCCGTGGGCACCAAGATGCCCGCTTGGGTTGAAGCGGGCTTTAGCGAATATCAGCGCCGCTTTCCTAAGGACATGGCTTTAGAGCTGGTAGAGATCCCCGCCGGTAAGCGCGGCAAGAATGCCGATATCAAACGCATCTTGCAGCAAGAAGGCGAACGTACCCTGGCCGCCATTCCCAAAGGCAATCGCATCGTCACTCTAGAAGTGACGGGCAAGGCCATGGACACCCATCAATTGGCCAAAGCCATGGAAAAGTGGCAACTTGATGGCCGTGATGTCAGTTTATTGATTGGTGGCCCGGAAGGTTTGGCGCCCGAATGTATCGCCCGCTCGGAACAAAAATGGTCATTATCGAATTTGACCTTGCCACACCCCTTGGTCCGCATTATTGTAGCTGAAAGCCTGTACCGAGGCTGGAGCTTAAACAACAACCACCCTTATCACCGAGAATAATAAGAACCCATGCTGCGCAAACGCACTCCGATCCGCGACCATTCTGCCGAGGCCAATTTGTTTGCGCGGCGGGCCTTTACCGCCTTTGTTTTTGTGTTGCTCCTGGTCGCGGTACTTATTTCAAATCTTTATAATTTACAGATAGTTGCTCACAAGAGCTATCAAACTCGCTCGAACGATAACCGCATTAAGGTGATCCCCATCGCGCCCAACCGCGGTCTTATTTATGATCGTAACGGCAATCTGTTGGCGGAAAACAAACCCGTCTATAACCTTGAGGTGATCCCCGAGGAAGTAGACGACCTTGACACCGCACTCAGTGACATTGGCAAACTGATCGACATCAGTGAGCAACAAAAGGAAGAGTTTTTAGACGACATCCGTCATAACCGCCGCTTTAAGAGTCAGGTGCTTAAAAGTCGTCTGGATGAAAAGGAAGTGGCGCTGTTTTCCGTTAATCAGCATAAGTTCCCAGGCTTTAGTATAGAGGCCCGTCTGGCACGTTATTATCCCTATGGCGATACCCTGACTCATGCCTTGGGTTATGTGGCCAAGCTTAATAAAAAGGAGCTGGCTCAGCTTGAGGCAGAGGATCTGGCAACCAACTACCGGGCCACGCGGGATTTCGGTAAATTGGGCTTAGAAAAGTTTTATGAAACCGAATTGCATGGCGAAGTGGGCTCGCAATCGGTGGAGATCAATAACCGTGGCCGAGTGCTGCGCAGTCTGGAGGAGACCGCACCGGTGCCGGGTAAAGACCTGGTGCTTACTTTGGACATTGGCCTGCAGCAAATCGCACAATTAAGTTTAGAGGATAAACGCGGCGCGGTTATCGCCCTTGATGCCAAAACCGGTGGCATCCTTGCCCTGTATTCCAACCCCAGCTATGACCCCAACCTGTTTGTCCACGGCATCAGCTCAGCGGACTACAAGGCCTTGTTGAATCCAGACAGACCGCTTATCAATCGAACCACGCAAGGGCGTTACGCCCCGGCCTCGACCATCAAACCGCATATGGCGATTTTCGGCTTGGAAGAGGGTCTGGTTACCGAGCAAACCAAGATGTTCGACCCGGGTTTTTTCCAAATTCCCAATGTTGAACATAAATGGCGTGACTGGCGCCGCTGGGGACATGGCCACGTGGATGTGTACAAGGCCATTGAACAGTCCTGCGACACCTATTTTTACGATATCGCCTACCGCGCCGGCATCACTAAGATCAGTGATTTCATGGCTCAGTTTGGTTTTGGCGATCTCTCCGGCATAGATATCAAAGAAGAAACCACCGCCATTTTACCTTCGCGGGAGTGGAAAGAAGGACGTTTCCGCGAGCCCTGGTGGCGCGGCGACACCATTTCCGTGGGTATAGGTCAGGGCTATTGGACTGCAACGCCGATTCAAATCGCCAACTCCATCAATATCCTGGTTAATAAGGGCAAACACCATCCACCGCACCTGGTACAGCAGTTACGCCGTGATGAGGAAGTGGAAGACGTCAACAGTGATGAAAAGCCACCAGTAGTATTAAACAACCCAAGACATTGGCAAATCGCCCTAGATGCCATGCACAACACCGTGACCAAGGTCAGCGGTACCGCGCACAAGGCTTTTAAAGGAGCCACCTACGATCCGGCCGGTAAAACGGGGACGGCACAGGTGGTCAGCATTGCCCAGGGCGAACGCTACGAGGCCGATAAACTCAAAGAGCGTCATCGCGATAACGCCATTTATGTGGGTTTTGCCCCTTTTAACGACCCACAAATTGTAGTCACCATTATCGTTGAAAACACCGGTGGGGGCGCCTCGGTTGCGGCACCTATTGCCCGCCAGGTAATGGATTATTATTTCCTCGCTAACCCCATTAGCCAAGGTAAGAAGGAGCCGCAGTCATGACTCCGGTAACCAGCAAGGTGTCAATTTGGCAACGTGTGCATATTGACCTGCCACTCTTTTTAGCACTGCTGGCCATGATGATTGGCAGTCTGGCCATAGTGTACAGCGCCAGTGGCCAGGATACGGGTATGATGATGCGCCACAGTACGCGCATGGGTGGCGCCATTATTGCGATGTTGCTCTGTGCCCAGGTCTCGCCGAGCACCCTAAAACGCGTGGTGATCCCTGTGTATCTGGTGGGCACGTTAATGTTGGTCGCCGTGCTCTTTGTCGGGGTCAGCTCCAAAGGCGCGCAACGCTGGCTTAACATAGGCATTCGCTTTCAACCCTCGGAAATCATGAAGTTAGCCGTGCCCATGTGTGTTGCCTGGTATATAGGCCGCAACCATTTACCACCAAAATTAAGCAACCTCTTTATCGGCTTAGTGATTGTTATGGTGCCCACCTTGCTTATCAAGGAGCAACCGGATTTAGGGACCTCGATTCTGATCGCCAGCTCCGGCATCTTTGTGCTGTTTTTAGCCGGCGTCAGTTGGCGCCTGATCGGCTCATTAGCCGTATTGGTGGGTGCCGGTGCGCCACTGTTTTGGCACTACGGCATGCACGCCTATCAAAAACAGCGGGTGCTTACCTTCCTCAATCCGGAAAGCGACCCCTTAGGCTCCGGTTACCATATTATTCAATCGAAAATCGCCATCGGCTCCGGTGGCATTGAAGGCAAGGGCTGGTTGCAGGGTACGCAGTCACAGTTGGAGTTCTTACCCGAGCGCCACACCGACTTTATTTTCTCGGTGCTGAGCGAAGAATTTGGCCTGATTGGGGTGTTATTCCTGCTCGGTGTCTACCTCTTTATTATCGCTCGCGGTCTCTATATCGCTGTAAATGCTCAAGAAGCTTTCGGAAAGTTATTGGCCGGCGCCCTCACCCTGACCTTCTTCGTCTATGTCTTTGTGAATATCGGCATGGTATCTGGCTTATTGCCCGTGGTGGGTGTTCCCCTGCCATTGATCAGCTACGGGGGCACATCTATGGTGACACTGCTCGCAGGCTTTGGCATCATAATGAGTATCGCCACCGAAAAACGGATGTTAAATAAATAATGGCCTTGCGCGCGCTTTTTATCGTTTTAATCAGTCTTATTGTTACCGCCTGTAGTTCACCCAAAGGAACCCCAGGCAATGGCCAGGCGGGTCGCTACCAGATGGAGCATGATGCCGCGCCTCTGCGCCACCCCACCGATATGGAACTACAAGATGCGGTGGTGACCGATGAAGCAAAAAGTGCTGCGGCAAATCGTCCCTATCAGGTCAGAGGCAAGCAGTATGTGCCCATTTTTGATGAAACCGGCTTCACCCAAACTGGTATCGCCTCCTGGTACGGACGCAAGTTTCACGGCTATCACACTTCCAACGGCGAGGTGTACGATATGTTTGCCATGACCGCAGCCCATAAAACCCTGCCCTTACCCAGCTTTGTGCGCGTCACTAATGTCGACAACGGCCAAAGCGTGGTGGTGCGGGTTAACGATCGCGGCCCCTTCCACGCAGACCGCATCATAGATTTATCCTACGCTGCCGCGTATAAACTAGGTTATCATTTAAAGGGTACAGCCAAGGTTAAGCTCGAAGCCGTTACCCTAGCCGACGCTAAGCCTCGCACTAAATACATACAGGTTGCTGCCGGGTCAAAATTGGCAAATATTCAGGCGCTGGCACTACAGCTAGAGCAGGATTATCACGTCCCGACCCATATAAAACAGCAAAAAGATGGAATTTTTCGCCTCCGCTTAGGTCCTATAAGCGACGAGCAACAGGCTAAAACGTTATTAGAGCAATTAAAAAGCAGTCGGTTTGCCCAAGCTTTCTTGCTTTATGACGACCAAGCCCTTTAAGATAACACCCTAATCGCATTTTCACCCAAAACAGATTAAACAAGCATAATGAAATCAATTAAACACTCTCTTCTAAAAGGCTTAAGTGGACTGCTATGTGCTAGCGCCGTTTTTACTGCTAATGCCCAAATTATTCCCGCCCCTCCTGAGGTTAATGCCAAGGGTTATTTCCTGGTGGACTTCACCACGGGCAAGGTGATCGCCGAGGGCGAAGCCGATACCAAACTGGCACCGGCCAGTTTAACCAAAATGATGACCAGCTATGTGATTGGTACAGAAATCGCTGCGGGTAACATCGCCCCCACCGACATGGTGACGGTGAGTGAAAATGCCTGGGCGAAGAACTTCCCCGAATCATCGAAAATGTTTATCGAGGTGGGTAAACAGGTCAGCGTTGAAGACCTAAACCGCGGTATCATTATCCAATCGGGTAACGATGCCTGTGTGGCCATGGCCGAGCACATTGCCGGCAGCGAATCGGCGTTTGCCGATTTAATGAATGCGCACGCGCAGAAGCTAGGCATGAGCAACAGTCACTTTATTAACAGCCACGGCCTAGATACCAACGAGCACTACACCACACCGCGCGATATGGCGACCTTAGGTGCCGCGTTGATTCGTGACGTACCTGAAGAATACGCACTCTATAAAGAAAAAGACTTTACCTATAACGGCATCAAGCAGTTCAACCGTAACAGCTTGCTTTGGGATCAGGGCCTGGACGTTGACGGTATTAAAACCGGTCACACCGATGATGCCGGATACAGCCTGGTGTCTTCTGCAACCAAGGGCGATATGCGCTTAATCGCCGTGGTCATGGGTACCAGCTCAGAGCGTGCCCGTAAGGTAGAAAGCAAAAAACTACTTAACTATGGCTTCCGCTTTTTTGAAACCATTACTCCGTACCAAGCCGGTGATAAATTTGCCGACCAGCGTATTTGGATGGGCGATAAGGAAATGGTTTCTCTGGGTATTTTAGAAGATACGCCGATCACCATCCCTCGTGGTCAGCAAAAGAACCTGGAAGCGAATTTTGAGCTAGATAGCACATTGGAAGCGCCTCTGGCTAAAGGCACTAAGGTAGGTACCTTATACCTGCAGCTGGCCGGTGAAGACATTGCCAGCTACCCACTGGTAACGCTGGAAAGCGTTGAAGAAGGTGGTTTTTTCAGCAAGATCTACGATTACTTACGCTTGCAAATCATTGAGTAAGTAGAAATATACTTACAGCTGGCCTAATCCAGAATAAGCGCCCCTATTGAGGGGCGTTTTTTTTGCGCTAAAAAATGCTAGAATATGCCCCATTAAGAACTAATGAACCCATTAGTTTGTCTGCGTCCTGTGTTGTTAATGAGGGTCAAGCATTATGGTCAAGCCGGTTAAAAACACCAAGTTTGATGAATTTCTAGAGTTTCCTTGTCCATTTACCTTTAAGGTAATGGGCCTTGCTAACGTAGAATTAACTGAGCAAGTACTTACAGTTATGCAAGAACATGCTCCGGGCGACTACGCGCCAAGAACCAAGCCTAGTAGCAAGGGTAACTACGAGTCGGTCACCTTGATTGCAACCGTAACATCGAAAGAACATATCGAAATTATCTACACTGAGCTGGGCAGCCTTGAGCATGTCCGCTACGTGCTCTAATGGCACTACCGAGGACACCCAGATAGTGAGTAATCTAATTGTTCGCCAGCTAGGACGCCAGGAATACATGCCCATTTGGCATGCCATGCAGGACTATACCGACCAGCGCGATGAGCAAAGCGCCGATGAAATTTGGCTGGTAGAACACGATCCCGTTTTTACCCAAGGTCAGGCCGGTAAAGAAGAACACCTGCTGATGCCAGGTGATATTCCTGTGGTTCAGGTCGACCGCGGTGGTCAGGTAACCTATCACGGCCCAGGTCAACAAATGCTCTATGTCCTGTTTAACTTACGTCGTCTAAAAATTGGCGTTCGTGAGCTGGTAACCTGGCTAGAAGAAAGCATTATCGATAGCCTGAAAGAATATGGCGTCGAAGCCTATGCCAAAAAAGATGCCCCGGGTGTCTACGTGAATGAAGCAAAAGTTGCCTCGTTAGGCCTGCGCGTACGCCGCGGCTGTTCCTTCCACGGTCTCGCCTTAAATGTCGATATGGATTTAGGCCCGTTTCTGCGCATTAACCCCTGTGGTTACGCCGGCCTGCAAATGGTGCAATGTAAAGACTTAGGCGGTCCACAAAGCGTAGAGAGCGCCGGACAAGGGCTGGTGCAGCAATTAATTAAACGACTCAACCCGGCAGAGGTTGAGTACCAACAAGGTTTAGCGAAATAATGACAAAATCATCTGTACGTATGGAGCCAGGCGTCAAGCTTCGTGACGCGGAAAAAATGGCATTGATCCCGGTAAAGGTTTTGCCGACGGAAAAAGAAGAAATGCTGCGCAAGCCACAATGGCTGAAAATCCGTTTGCCTAAGTCAAACGAACGCATTGATGGCATTAAACAAGCTATGCGTAAACATGGCCTGCATTCGGTCTGTGAAGAGGCGAGCTGCCCTAACCTATCCGAGTGTTTTAACCATGGTACGGCGACCTTTATGATCTTGGGTGCAATTTGTACCCGCCGTTGCCCGTTTTGCGATGTGGCGCACGGTCGTCCACTCAAGCCCGATGCCGCAGAGCCAGAAAAACTGGCGCTCACCATTAAAGACATGAAGTTAAGCTATGTGGTGATCACCTCGGTTGACCGCGATGACTTGCGTGACGGTGGTGCACAGCACTTTGCCGACTGTATTCGTGAAATTCGTAAACACAATCCAGGCATTACCATTGAGATCCTGGTGCCGGACTTCCGTGGCCGCATGGAACGTGCGCTTGAAATTCTAAGCGAAACACCACCGGACGTATTTAACCACAACCTGGAAACCGCACCGCGTTTGTATAAACTCGCGCGTCCGGGGGCCGATTATAAATGGTCTTTGGAGCTACTACGTCGCTTTAAAGAAGCTCACCCAGAAGTGCGCACTAAGTCAGGCCTAATGGTGGGCTTGGGCGAAGAAATGAGTGAAATCGAAGAAGTGTTACGCGATTTACGTGAGCACAATGTCGACATGTTGACCGTGGGTCAGTATCTGCAGCCTTCGAAGCACCACCTTGCGGTTAAGCGCTATGTGCCACCCGAAGAGTTCGATGCCCTGAAAGAATATGCCGACGAGATTGGCTTTTCTCATGCTGCCTGCGGACCTTTCGTCCGCTCCAGCTACCATGCCGACCAGCAAGCGGCGGGTAAAGAAGTTAAGTAATCCATTGCAGCACGGCCTTGTGCAATGCAAGTGCCGTGCCTATTATAGACACACAGTTGTCACAATCCCTACGACCCCCTACACTTATTTCAACCGCGCACTTTAGTGCGGCTATATGCTTGTTTAATCTTTAAACATTGGTACTATTTTGCTACATTGCGCCAGCATTTGCATCTTTTTGTTAACAGTCGTAATCGGTGCGCAGAGGAAAATCCATGGAGTTTACGGATCAAGAAGTGGCCTTCTTTCAACAGTTGTTCAGTGAGAAGCCATTAGATAATGACAACCTAGGCGGGGCTGGCCTGTCTTTGCGCTCCACGCTCCCCGACTATGTCGCGCCCTTATTTGATAACCCGGGCTTGTATATGCTCGCAGAAGTCGGTCATTTTGAGCTTTGGTTTCCCCTTAGTCTCAACCTCACCGAGAATAACGACATTCAGCCACAGCTCGGTGCCCCAGAGATCTTTGAAGCTCAGGGGATCCACCGTAGTTGGCGCTTCGATAACCCCAGCGATATTACACTGAAAGACCAAAAAGGCCAGCTTTGGCCGGTACGCTCTTTATCCTCAACCGGTGCCGTAATAGACATCACTTCCCTTGAAAATCCACCTCAAAGTGCGATAGCGAAGCTTATTTTGCCTCAGTATGATGCTCTACCGATAAAGCTTAAAAAGACCCGGCAGCAAGATAACTTCGTTGCCGTCACTTTTGTCGCCAATGAGAATAAAAGACAACTGAGACAGTACCTTTTTGAGCAGCACAAACGGCATTTTCAGCATATCTATCAATCATTGACCAATGCTTGTTAAATGTCTGTTCAGGCAAGTTTGTTAAGCTCGAAGATACTGCAAACAAAGGGAATCAATAACTATGAACAAACTATTACTAGCAACGGCCATCTCAGCTACCTTACTAACAGGTTGTGGTGGTTCAAGTGATGATAACAATGAGCCAATGACGGCTCAGTTTACCCTAGGTGTATCGGATGCGCCGGTCAGTAATGCAAAAGAAGTATGGGTTGCTTTCGATAGCATCATTATCAACGCCGCAGACGGCGAGCGCCCAACGTTCGAAACCCGCACTGCAGATGGTGAGCCGGTAATGGTTAACCTGTTGGAGTTCACAGGTAGCGATGTATTCGGTCTTATCAACGATGAAGTTGTAGCACCGGGTGAATACGCGTGGCTACGTGCCAACATCATTAACGGTGATGAAGCCAATATCGAAATGACTTCTCACATCGTATACAACGATGATACCGTGGCTCCTTTAGTCGTTAACCGTAAAAACAGCGACGGTATCGGCGAGATCCAAATCAACGACTTCACCCTAGCGGTAGGCGAAAACCAATTTGTTCTTGAGTTCGACCTGAAAAAATCACTGGTTGATCCTAGCAACAGCGAAGTTGTGAACCTTAAACCTACCGGTATCCGTCTTGAAAACCTTGCCGAAGTTGAAGACATTGAAGGCACAGTATCAAGCGCCATGATGGAGACCTGTGAGGCAGACAACATCGCTCTTGCTCCAGAAACGGGTACCTTTGGTCATGCGGTTTACCTGTACAGCGGTGACGTTGTTGAGCCTAAAGACCTTTACGTAGACGGTGAAACCTCACCTGCCGACGCGCCGATTGCTACGGCTAGCGTGGTAATGAACGAAGAAACCGGTATGAACGAGTTCGAGATCGGCTTCGTTGCAGCGGGCAACTACAAGCTTGCTTACACCTGTGCGGCACACCTTGATGACGCAGAAGTACTAAATGAAGAGGTTACTCTGTACTCTATTCAGGACGTCACTGTAGTAGCGGGTGAAGACGCCAACGTTACTTTTGATATCGCTGAATAAGCAGCTGAAATAAAGCGATAAATTTTTTTAAAATTTAGCTTGCGTGGCGCAATAATTTGGCTATTATTGCGCCACTTTTTATTAGATAGCCAATCCTAGTACAGCATTTCTTGCCAAGGCGAAAGAGTAACTATCCAAATTAACTTTTGGAGTTATGATGTCGGTTTCTACCCTTGCTCAGCCTTTTGCTACAAACAACGAGCACCTTTCCTTATGCGCTGCGCTTGCTAAGCAGCACGGCACCCCGTTACTGGTACTTGACCTAAACCAGGTGCGTGAAAACTATTTGCAGCTAGCCAGTGCGTTACCCAATGTAGCCTTACATTACGCCCTTAAGCCCTTACCTCATGTTGATGTGGTACACACATTAAATGAGCTTGGAGGCTGTTTTGATTTGGCCACCAATGGCGAAGTGGACCTGGTAGCTCAGGCCGGCGTATCACCTACACAGGTAATACACACGCATCCGATCAAACGCATCAGTGACATAGAGCATGCCCTTCACTTTGGCTGCACGACTTTCGTGTTCGACAGTGAAAATGAGCTGCATAAGTTTGTGCCCTATCGCGACCAAGTCGAACTTTTTCTGCGCCTAAGCTTCCCTAATAAAGACGCGGCCGCCGACTTGTCGAAGAAATTCGGGGTCACGGTCGAAGCTGCATTGCCACTTCTGACCCGTGCAAAAGAGTTGGGAATTCGGGTGCGCGGTTTGTCGTTTCATGTTGGCTCGCAAACCATGGATGCTGGCAAGTATGTTCATGCTATTGAACAGTGCAAAAAAGTATTTGAAGCTGCTGTTGCCGAAGGCCTAGGGGCCATGAATACCTTGGATATTGGCGGTGGTTTCCCCGTAAGCTACTCGGGACAGCCCATCGATATCAAGGAGTATTGCGCGCCAATTCGTGATGCGCTGGCAAACTGGCCAGACACGGTGCAATTTATCGCCGAGCCAGGACGCTTTATCGTTGCTTCGGCTATGACCCATGTAATGAGCGTCATGGGCCAAAGTCAGCGTGGTGGCACTACCTGGTACTACATGGACGATGGTGTCTACGGCGCCTTTAGTGGCCGAGTTTATGGTGAGCCCGAGCAGCGCTTTTACAGCCTGGCACACGAAGATGTGCAACCCTGTGTTTTAACCGGGCCGACCTGTGACAGCATCGATGTGATCAGCGATAACTGTTTAATGCCGGCCTTAGCGGATGGGGATTTGGTGTTTACCGAAAACATGGGTGCCTATACCTGGACCACCAGCACCGAGTTTAACTTCTTCGCCAAGGCGACCCTGATCAGCTTGCAGCCCTCACTTATGGTTGCCCAGGTCGGTTAATCCCGACTCATTAAATCTCTGCCGAGGCATCGGCAGAGATCCACATGCTATTCGCATACGTATCTATCGACTCCAATTCCTTGTTTGTGATCGGTATGCGAATCGGCCTTTATCTCTTTAGCAATGACCTCAGAGTAGAAGATAATGCCCTGTTGCGACTAATGAGTGCGCGTTGCGGACAGATTCTTTTTGTTTACTGCCCACTGAGAACGTTTATTCCATCTGCACACGGCGCCTATCCACACCAGCACTACTCCAAGCCCGTGCGTATCTTCACTCAGGCGACACTCGCCAACCTAGCCAAGCAGCTGGCGGCATACGACCACTCCCTTTATCACATCGAACGCTTTGAACAACTCACCCAACTGATAAAAACGCAGGGAGTTACGGATATCGGCATTGCTTTCCAGCACGGCTGGGAGGAAATAAATAGGGTGCGCACACTCAAGCAACGCATGGAGCACCTCACCTTCTGGCACGCCCATAACCATACCTTGTTCAGCGCCGAGCAATTACCCTTTTCTGTGTCTGATATACCGGCGACATTTAGCCAATTTCGCAAGAAAACCGAAAACTCGGTGGCAATCGAACCCACTTTGCAAAAACCCATCGCCTTACCTAAACCAATGCATTGCGATTTACCGACCAGTCCCCTTGAGCCTTCACGTGAAGAACTTGTAGAGCCTTGGTTTAATAACAGCGCTCCCCAGGCACTGAATGACTATTTCCACACGCGAGCGGCCAGCTCTTATAAGCAAACCCGCAACGCTTTGCATGGCGACAAGTTCTCAACCGGGCTCTCTCCCTGGCTGGCCAATGGCTCTCTTAGCGCTCGCCAGGTCTATAGCGCCCTACTTGCTTATGAGCAGCGCTGCGGCGCCAATGAATCGACTTACTGGATCTACTTCGAACTCTTGTGGCGGGAGTATTTTCAATGGCTGGCCTTAAAACAAGGGCGCACCCTGTTTCTCTTTAAGGGCATGAGCGACACGGCACCCAATACGAGCTTTTACCCCGAGCGCTATCAGGCCTGGTGTCATGGCAATACCGAGTTTGAGCTGGTCAATGCGCTCATGCATCAGCTCAATACCAGCGGATGGATGTCCAACAGAGGCAGGCAAATCGTCGCCAGTTGTTTTGTCAATGAATTGGAACTTGATTGGCGTTATGGCGCCGCCTACTTCGAGCATCACTTGATTGATTACGACGTCGCCAGCAATTATGGCAACTGGCAGTACATTGCCGGGGTTGGAGCCGACCCCCGCGGCGGACGGCATTTCAACATAGCCAAGCAATCCGAGTTATTCGACCCCGATGGCCAGTTTACTAAACGCTACGGTGGTGCCAGTATCGAAGTATACGAGCGGGACCACAATGGCTGGCCACGGCACTAGTAAGAGAGCGAGCATGAGCAAGCAACAATACAAAGAGGTTCGCCTGATTTTAGGCGACCAACTCAATGCCAATCACTCTTGGTTTAAAACCAAGCATAGCGATGTGCTCTACCTAATCGCCGAGCTCCATCAGGAGATGCATTACACCCGACACCATATCCAAAAGGTGCTCGCTTTTTTTGCCGCTATGGAGCGTTTTGCGTCTGCCCTTAGCCAGGCGGGGCATCAGGTTTTACACCTTACTCTGGACGACACCCAAGAGTTTGCACAGCTCAATGAGTTAATTGCCCACTGTGTCACCGAGCATCAAGCCGACCGTTTTAGCTATCAGCTCCCGGATGAATATCGGCTGCGCCGGCAGCTGGAGCAGATGACATTAAGCGGCGTTGAGATAAGGCGCTATGACAGTGAGCATTTTATGCTCGGATTTGAAGAACTAGGCGACTATTTCCAGGTGGATACCCACCACACCATGGAGCAATTCTATCGCAAGATGCGCACGCGCTTCGATATCTTGATGGACCAGGGTAAACCCCTTGGCGGCCAATGGAACTTCGACAAAGAAAATCGTAACAAGCTCAAGGCCGAGGATATTAAACAGCTTCCCCCTCCCTTGAGCTTTGATAACGACGTTAAGGCAATTGCCGAGCGCCTTGCTCGCCATCAAATAAAGACCATAGGCAAAGGCGGTGTCAGCCCGCTGTGGCCGGTGACACGCAAACAGGCATTGCAGTTGCTTGAGCACTTTTGTAATCACCTGCTACCTCTATTTGGCACCTTTCAAGACGCCATGACCTGCCAAAGCGACGCCAAATGGTCCTTATATCACAGCCGCCTGTCGTTTGCGCTCAACGCAAAAATACTGCATCCCCTGCAAGTCATTCAGGCGGCCGTTGACGCCTATCATCAAGCCCAAGGCGAGATCGCCCTGGCGCAGGTTGAGGGCTTTGTGCGCCAGATCCTCGGCTGGCGTGAATATGTCAGAGGCATCTATTGGCTCAATATGCCCAAGTACGCACACAGCAATGCCCTTGAGGCGCACCATGCCCTGCCTCAATTTTTCTGGAACGGCAAAACAAAAATGAACTGCCTGCAACACGCCATTGGCCAAAGCCTGGACTATGGGTATGCCCATCATATCCAACGCCTGATGATCACCGGCAACTTCTGTTTATTGCTGGGCGTTGACCCAGACCAGGTAGATGCCTGGTACCTGGGTATTTATGTCGATGCCATTGAATGGGTGGAAATGCCCAATACCCGGGGCATGAGTCAGTTCGCCGATGGCGGCATTATTGCCACCAAGCCCTACTGCGCCGGCGGCAACTACGTCAATAAGATGAGCGATTACTGCCAAGGCTGCCATTATAAGGTCAAGGAAAAAACCAGCGACCTCGCCTGCCCACTCAATAGTCTCTATTGGCACTTTTTACACCGGCACAGAGCACGTTTTGGCAATAACCACCGCATTGGCATGATTTATCGAAACTGGGATAAGCAAAGTGATGAAGCCCGTCAGGCTGTGCTTGATAGAGCCCAGTGGTGCCTAGACAACGTCGATGATTTATAAAGACACAAAACAGGAACTAAAAATTAACAATTTAGTAACCAGATTGTAAGGCGCACCCATTTAAATACAGGCTGTTTTAACACTAAAATGGAAACAAAATGAAGCAGCCCCTTATTTTCGGCGCCCTATTCATCGCCGCTATTACCACCGATGCCCAAGCATTTAGTCAGCAAACCCATAAGCGCATCGTGCTTGATGCCATTGCCTATATGCAACAAAACCAAAACAGCACCGCCTATGCAAAATTGCAACAATACGCACAACAGCACAATATGTCGGTGGCCGCCCTGGCCGAGCTGCTGGGCCAGGCGGCATACGATGTGGATGATTTCGAAGACACCTTTTTTTGCGGTGCCATGTCGGGCTCGTGTGTTCAGGCTCCAGCCTGGGGAGTCGCCGAGAGCATCGTAAAATACACCAGTTATTGGCACTTCCAAAACCACACCCAGGGTGCGGATGTGCACGGTAATGACTTTGGTGGCTATAACTATGAAAAGCTCACCGTATGGGGCGACATCGACAATATGGCGGCTACCTGGTTGCAGGGCGACTACCTGGATGACGGTCAGGGCGGCGCCAGCGGCTGGTTTGGCGACAGCAGCCAGTACAACACCTATGGGATCACCGAAGCACACTATCGCATCGATAGCTACTCCAGCTACAGCATGTATGATGACTTTGAGGAAATGCCGTTCCAGCCCATAGATAACTTGGGTCAGTACTGGTATCAAAGCTACCTGCAAAGCGGTAACCCTCAGGTATTAGGGTTTGTATTTCACACCACAGATCTACTGCAACCGCATCATACCTGGACCACCTCGGCCCTCAATCACTCAAGTTGGGAAAGCTGGGTCAATGACTACTATGATCAAGAGCAGCTTAATGACTTTACTTTGGTCTCCAACGCCATGGCCTCATTCGCTGCCCTTGACCCGCAAAGTCAGGACATCCGCCCACTGCTAACCCAAGGCGGGGCATTCAGCTATGCCCAGGGCGGCATAGTGCTGAATTCTGAAGATCATTATGATCGTGTACAAATTGGCCGTATGGTGATCCCCCATGCCATCGCCATGGTGGTGCACCTGCTAAATCACGCGATGGAGCAGCATTAATGCGACTGCGAGCCATTATTTTGATAGGCCTTTTTGGCCTATCTTCTTGGGCTTATGCACAACTGCCCACGCCTCAGGAAGTCTCCTTTATGCGCACGCTTTACCAACAACAAAGCCAGGAGTTAGCCGCGCAAAGCAGGGAGCGCCTTATTGAGAATGCGTTTTTGTTAGTGCAGGCGCAGCACACCTTTCCTCACCTCCTGTTGCGCCAGGCCGAGGTGGGGTTTGATAATCAGTACCATGTCCGCCGCTACCTGCTAAACGCCTGGCAAGTGCATGCTTGGCTTGACCCCAGCACCCTGCCGGCACTGCCGCAAACTCCTTTTTGGACAGCCCAGTGGCTAAGCCAAACCCTTGGCAGCTACCCAAGCGATGGCCGGCTAAGCACCGACAGACTTGCACAGCTAAACAGCGTCGAACTGCTGCCGGAAAACGGCCCTTGGCCAGCGCTTAACTTAGGTGATTTTTATCAAAGTATGTCGATGCAAATTAAATTTCGCCTGCATCGCGCTGACCTAGACGTCTTCATCGCCGAACTAACGCGCTGGCATAAGTACCGAGAGGCAAGCAAGCAGCTTGCGGCCAAGTTGAAGCAGCAGCAACTGACGCTGTCACGACTCGAAGAGATGGCCTTAGCGGATATTTTACGACCCAGCATACTGGGCCAGCTTGGCGTCCAACAGACCTTGCATGGGCAAAGCCCCGAGCTTGAGCGCCTTAAAGGTGAAATCAGTGATACACAAATCGCCCGCTACTATGAGCGCCATCAACAGAGCTTTCGCTACATTGAGCGCGTTAGCGCGCAAGGCGTGCGTTTTAAGGATGCACAAGCGGCGCATGCATTCTACGAGCAAGCCATGAAAGTGGGATTTGCCGCGGCCTTGGCTACGCATGAAGATATATTTACCCAACACCAGGGCGAGCTTAGCCGTGATGACAAGGCTAAGGGGTTTGCCTATCAACTGGCTTTTACCTTACCGGCACAGACAATCTCTCGCCCGGTACGCACACCAAAAGGCCGCTGGCTGGTTATTCACTGTCAGGATAAGGAGTATGGCCTTTATCCAGCACAGTCACAAACCGTGCGCTATCAAGCGATGAATGCCATCGCCAAGGAGCAAGCACAGGCTAACTACCGGCGACAATACCTAGCCTGGCGTAAAGATCTGGGGTTACAAGAATGAAGAAAACCTTGTTTAGCACCCTATTAATCACCGCGACTATCGCACTCTATTGCCTTTACCCAGAGCACCAGATGCCTGATCCCCAGGTTAAAACCGCTATTGGTTCGCCATCCGAAACACCCAAAGGCAAACCTTTGGCCCCCACTAAGACAATGGCACCTGCAGAGCCGAGCACGACACTTCCAGATAACAAAGTAGAAGCGGTTAGTGCTCAATACTCGGCGCCCGAGTACCTGCCGCCAATTGCAAAAAACAATACGCAAACACCGGGTTATCAAGGAGATCTCGACGATCATCAAGCCTATCAGCAATACCAGGGCGCACAGCAGCTTGCCCTCAAACGAGCTTATGTAAACGCTGCTCAGGACAAGGTCGCGGGGTTAAAAAGCCTGTTGGCACGAGGTGAGCGCGAAGGCATAAGCGCGGAGCAACTTGAGTTTGCACGCAATAAGATAGATGCCTTAGAGCAGATGCAGCAACAACTCGAAGCAGAGCTGGCAGGCCACAAATAGGCGAGCCTATCGGCCTAGCAACAAACTGGAGTCAATGGCGCGAAAGTAACTGGCGGCATTTATTAACGATGCAGCGGTGAGCTTTTCACAGCTATACACTTCCACACGCTTGTTTTTTTCGTCGCGTAGCTTTATCGCTAACAGGTCAAAATCGCCATCGCCGGAAAGTAAAATGATGGTGTCGGTCTGGCAGCCATACTCTATGGCATCCAGAGTGATCCCCACATCCCAATCACCCTTGGCTGAGCCGTCGGCGCGTTGGATAAAGGGCTTTAGCTTGACCTCAAATCCTATCGCGCGAAGGATATTTTGAAACTCCCGCTGCTTTGCATCACCCCGGTCAATAGCGTAGGCAAATGCATGCTGAATATCGTACTGGCTGCTCACTTCACGCCAAAATGCATTGTAATCAAAATTACGCCCTTGGCTTTCTCTGCAGGTGTAATAGATGTTCTGCACGTCCACAAAAATAGCAGCACTGGGTTTTGAGGTGTCCATCGGTTATATCCCTAATTTAATCGTTTGGCCCAATTACCCTGGTGCTGTAACTGGCACTGCTCTTCGGTGTCATATCTGAGTTGTTTAGCGGCATTTTTCAGGTTCAGCCCCACCGACTTTAAACTAATTTGAATAACGCGCTCAAGTCGTGCTCGCTCGCCTGAGCTGATAAATGCATCACGCTTGGTGTCATTATCGAAAACCACCGTGAGTGTGACGCTTGCTTGCGGGTTTTTCCAGTCAATGTGATGAGTTAACCAACTAAAACCCTTGATTATTTTACAGTGCTGTTCACACAGCCCAGTTAATAACTCGCGCAATTGCTTATCGCGTTTTTTGTCTGTTTTCGTCATTGTTAACACCTTTTATACCAATTCTGTTAAGTATGTGATCAGATATAGCGCTGAGAGCATAATATTTAGCCCGCTAGAATAATTAGCTATTTAAGTGAATTGGTATTAAACACAAAAAAGCCGCCCAAAAAGGGCGGCGCATCACAGGGAGATATCTTAACTGATTACTTACTTTCTAGTAAGTTGCCTTTGCCAATTTCAATTTTGCGTGGCTTTAAGGCTTCTGGAATTTCACGCTCTAGATCTATAACCAGCAGGCCATTTTCCAAACTTGCGGCCAATACTTTGACGTGATCGCCAAGTTGGAACTTGCGCTCGAAGTTGCGCTCGGCAATACCCTGATGGATAAATTTGCGCTCTTCTTGAGATTCTTTATCGGCCTTTGTTCCGGTCACCTTGAGCGTGTTATTCTCCGACTCAATGGTCAGCTCATTGTCGCTGAAACCGGCCACGGCCATGGTAATTCTGTACTGATCTTTACCCAGAGCCTCAATGTTATAAGGCGGGTAACTTGGTTGTTTATCGGTGCGTGCCGCCGCATCCATAAGTGATGCCAGGTGGTCAAAACCGATAAATGAACGATATAGTGGAGAAAGGTCTACTGTACGCATAATAATATCCTCAATTTAAGCAATATTTGGCGGTTGTTTTTCTGCTGAACAAACAACCTTTATGTATAAATATCAATAACTTTAGTTTGGTTAGGACCCTTTATGGCGTCCTCATAATCTGATGTATGGACGGTGCTTTTAATTTCAAGATAATAATTTCACATTTTTCTTAGAAAAGCCGGTCTAAAATAAGTATCAAATTGAAATTAAAGGATTTTAATGAAAAAGTTTTTTTTCCAACTCGTGGTCATAGCGGTGGTATTTTTCGCGGTGAGTGCCTATCAGGAGCGCCACCTTTTGTCTGCCGACCACAGCCCGGCTCCGTATTTTTCCCTGCCCCAACTGCATAGTGACGCTCGCTTTAGTATTAAGGAGTTGCAAGGGCAAAAAACCGTGCTGTATTTTTTTGCCCCCTGGTGCACCGTGTGTAAGTTATCTATGCCAAATCTACAAAAAGCCATGGATCGGGGCGACGTTCATGCCATCGCTATCGCTCTGGACTACCAGTCGCAGGCACAGGTAAGCGAATTTGTCGATGATTTACAGCTGACAATGCCTATACTTTTAGGTAGCGAATACACCGCACAGCAATATAAAATATCCGCCTTTCCAACCTATTACGTGATTGATGAATCTTTATCTATTAGTGCACGTGCAATGGGTTACTCCACCGAGCTAGGTATTAAATTAAGAGGTAAATCAGATGATTAGAATGCTTTGCGCCGCTATGGGCCTGGCCCTGAGTGGCTCCCTGTTCGCCGCAGAGTTACCGGCGCTGCCGGAGCCGGTCAGCAACAATGCGGTGGCCAAGGTAAACACCGATCAAGGCAGTTATTTCCTGAGCTTTATGGGCCTGGGGGCGGGTAAAACGCACCTTGATGTTCATAACAAGGTGTGGGCGTTAAAACTGGGCAGCAATGCCTGGCAAGCAAAGGCGCCGGTTCCGGCGTCAACCCAGCTATCGGGCCGCCTCGCCGCCACCGCCGTAGGCGTTGGCAAGTATGCCTATGTGTTTGGCGGTTACACAGTGGCCGCCGATCACACAGAGATCTCGGTGCCGGATGCCTATCGCTATGACGTGGAAAAAGATCAGTACCAACAGTTGGCTAATATGCCGGTGCCGGTGGACGACAGCGTCGCCCTCAACTACAACGACCAGTATATTTATCTGATCAGCGGTTGGCACAACGACGGCAATGTCAATCTGGTACAGGTATATGATATCGCTAAAGACAGATGGTCACAGGCCTCCCCCTTTCTCGGCGATGCGGTATTTGGCCACGCCGGCGCAATTAACGAGAACCTGATGATAATTTGTGACGGGGTTAAAACCGTGGCCTATGCCGAAAAACGTCGCGGCTTTGCCGCTAAAGCCCAATGCCTAAAAGGGGTTATCGACCCACAAGACCCTCGCCAGGTCTCATGGCACAGCATTGCCCACCCCAGCGGCAAGGCGCATTATCGTATGGCTGCGGGCACCATCAACGGCAACCTGGTATTTATCGGTGGCTCACCTAACCCCTACAACTACAACGGCATAGGGTATAATGGCAAACCCAGCTCGCCCTCAAGTCAGGTCTGGCGTTTTGATGTTCCCAGCAACCGCTGGCAACGGATGGAACACGCCCAAAGAGCAACCATGGACCACAGAGGTCTGCTCGCCCATGAGGGCACCGCCTATCGCATTGGTGGCATTGGCGAGAAGCAAAAGGTGTTAGACCAGATCACACCGTATCGATTTAAATTTTAGGAGTAACATCATGGCCAAAGCCTGTGCCTACCACATCCTGGTGAAGAGCAAAGAAGAATGTTTAGCAATTAAAGCCAAGCTCGATAAAGGCGGCGACTTTAATAAGCTTGCCAAACAGTACTCAACCTGCCCGTCGAAAAAACGCGGCGGCGATCTCGGTGAGTTTGAACGCGGCACCATGGTCAAGGCATTTGACGATGTGGTCTTCAAAAAACCATTATTTGAAGTGCATGGCCCGGTGAAGACCAAGTTCGGCTATCACCTGATTAAAACCGTTTATCGCAGTTAATCGTTTTTAACGAACAGATAAATCGGTTTTTGGCATTTTACCCGAGCTCCTAAGCTCGCTACACTGCCTCCTGTACCTTAAAAGAAGCACTGGAGAGATTATGTTAACTGTTATATTTGGTCGTGATGGTTGTCCCTTTTGCGTACGTGCGAAAGATGTTGCTAGCCAATTAGCCGAACAACGTGACGATTTTAAATTTCGCTACGTGGATATCATCAAAGAAGGGATCAGCAAGGCGGATCTGGAAAAGTCTGCCGGCAAGCCGTGTGAAACAGTACCGCAAATTTTTATCGACCAAGAGCATATCGGTGGCTTTACGGAATTTGAAGCCTACGCCAAGGCAAACTTGGGTCTGTATCAAGAATAACAGCTACCCTGAAGCGCCGCTCACCAAAGCGGCGTTTTCATTTGTTCATAAAACAAACTAAAAATTAAAAAAACAAGCGTAGCGCGAAACAAATCAACAAACGCCCTATTTTCAGCATTTTTATCCTGCCATTTCTACTTTAACAAGGACTAAAAAACTCTTTATTCGCTAACAGAAAACCCTTTATTTATGCCGTTTACACAGGTTTCCTAAAATACACCTGATTAAATTTCATACAAAACCAATCACATAGGAAATAGTTTCAATTTATACAAGCAATTACTGCTTCATTCCTGTACAATGCGCGCTCTTTGAATTCCTGAGGCGTTTTAATGTCAGAACCAGTCACCTTTGAGTCGTTGAACCTTTCTCCTGCTATCTTAAAAGCAGTGGAACAGTTGGGTTATGAGACTCCTTCCGAGATCCAAACTCAATGTATTCCCCTTTTACTCGACAAAAAGGATGTCTTGGGAATGGCGCAAACAGGTACAGGTAAAACTGCTGCCTTTGCTTTGCCTTTATTGAACAACATCGATGCCGATGCTAAGCACCCGCAGATCCTTGTACTTACCCCCACTCGTGAGCTTGCTATCCAGGTAGCGGAAGCGTTCGAGCAATATGCAAAATTTACTAGGGGCGTAGAAGTCTTAGCACTTTACGGTGGCCAGAGCTACGGTATCCAGCTAAGTGCATTGCGTCGCGGCGCACAAATCATCGTCGCGACCCCTGGTCGTCTATTGGATCACATCAGCCGTAAGTCTATCGACCTATCTCGTCTTAGCGCACTTGTGTTGGACGAAGCGGATGAAATGCTGCGCATGGGCTTTATCGACGATGTAGAAAGCATCATGGCGCAAACGCCAGAAACCAAGCAAACCTGTTTGTTCTCTGCGACTATGCCAAAACAAATTCAGTCTATCTGTAAAACCTACCTGCAAGACGCCGAGCAAGTGCGCATCACGCCACGTAACAGCACGGTATCGACCATAGAACAGGTTTACTGGCAAGCCCGCGTACACAAGAACAATGCTATCGTGCGCTTCTTGGAAGCGGAAACGTTTGACGCCGCTATCGTATTCGTACGTACCCGTAACGACACGGTACAGCTGGCAGAACTGCTAGAGCGCGAAGGTTTCTCCGCGGCACCGCTTAACGGCGACATGAACCAGCAAGCCCGTGAGCGCACCGTAGACCGTCTGAAGAGCGGCTTACTTGATATCGTTATTGCTACCGACGTAGCGGCACGTGGCCTTGATGTTGAACGCATCAGTCTGGTTGTGAACTACGATATCCCACAAGACAGTGAAGCCTATGTACACCGTATCGGCCGTACTGGTCGTGCTGGTCGCCAAGGTAAGGCCATCTTGTTTGTTAAGGGTAACGAGCGTTACCTGCTTAAAAACATTATACGCCACACCAAGAGCGACATCGCAGAAGTACAGCTACCAAGTGCTAAAATGGTTGAGCAAAAGCGTATCGACGCCCTTGAAACCAAGATTGCCGCCGCCCTTGAGCACAAAGACAGCGAGTTCTTTGCCCAGGTTGCCAATTCAATCGGTAACAAGCTGCAACTTAGCCAAGGCGACCTTGCCGCGGCCCTGCTATGCCTGGCGCAACAGCAGACGCCATTGAAAGTGGAAGAGATCAAAGCGAAGGAACGTCCAGAGCGCGGTGAGCGCAATGAGCGCCGTAACGAACGTGGTGAGCGCGGTGAACGTCGCCGCGATGACAATCGTCGTGATGGTGATAAGCCACGTCGCGAGCGCCGCGACTCGAACATGCCGATGGATACCTACCGTATCGAAGTAGGCCGTGAGCACGGTGTACAGGTTAAGAACATCGTTGGTGCGATTGCCAATGAAGCGGATATCTCCAGCAAGTACATCGGTGACATCCGTTTGTTTGAGGCCCACAGTACCGTTGAGCTACCGCAAGGTATGCCCGCTGAGAAAGTTGCGCACTTCCAAAAAGTATTCATCTGTAAGCGCCCGATGAAGCTAACGCTAAGTCCAAGCGAAGCGAATGCGCCACGCGAGCAACGTGATTCACGTCCTCCACGCGAGCGTAATGACCGCAACGAAGGCAAGAAGCGCAGCTTCCGTGACCCAAATGCGAAAAGCCGTGGTCCACGCAAAGAGCGTCGCGCTGTTAGCTTTCAATAAGCAAAATTAAAAAAACCGCCCAAGGGCGGTTTTTTTTATGTCTTATCGCCGCGTATCCAGCCGACGCTGAATACATAACGCGTACCTTCTTCCACTAAGGTAACGGCATGAGCGTTAACATCCGGTCTAAACAGCTTGATACGCTTGCTGGTATAGATAGGTTGCTCGCATTCAAACTCACCGCCCTTCTTAGCAGCTTTTAAGACTATATTAAGGCGATAATGGCGACCAGACTCCACTGTATCCGTATGGCGCTGGATAAAGCTTCCTTGTTTGAAGCGCAAAAGATAACAATCAAACTTAATCGGCCAATATGCGCCAGCCAACAACATTTTGTCATAGCCGGACTGCTGACGCCCCTTCTGCCACCATAACCAACGCATTAGGTTATTCCTTATAATCATAGCTCACTGCCATCTTGCTGATAATCGACAACTTTCGCAATTATTTAGGCACAAAAAAACCGCGCCTAAGCGCGGTTTTTCAAACGAGGGTAAAACCTTATAGGTCGCCTTCGTTTTCAGATAGGAACTTAGCAACACCTTCAGGGCTTGCGTCCATACCTTTTTTACCTTCAGTCCAACCAGCAGGACATACTTCACCGTGCTCGCTGTGGAACGCTAGCGCGTCAACCATGCGTAGCATTTCGTCGATGTTACGGCCTAGAGGTAGGTCGTTAACTACTTGGTGACGTACAGTGCCTTCTTCGTCAATTAGGAAAGAACCACGGAAAGCAACGCCCGCTTCTGGGTGCTCAACGTCGTATGCTTGACAGATTTCGTGCTTAACGTCAGCTACTAGAGCGTACTTAACTTGACCGATACCGCCGTCTGCAACAGCAGTGTTACGCCATGCGTTGTGTGAGAATTGTGAATCGATAGAAACACCGATTACTTCAACGCCACGCTTTTGGAATTCTTCATAACGCTTGTCGAAAGCAATTAGCTCTGAAGGACAAACGAAAGTGAAATCAAGTGGGTAGAAAAAGATAACCGCTTTCTTGCCTTTGATTGTCTCGTGTAGGTTGTATGCATCAACGATTTCGCCGTTACCTAGCACTGCTGCAGCTGTAAAGTCTGGTGCCTTGCGGCCTACTAATACACCCATTTTATTCTCCAAAATAGTTTGAGTTTATCGTACTTTGCGGCTGAGACGACGAGGCCGCCTAGCCTGTATTTATTCCTGCACATAGATATAGTGGCGGGCTTTTGAAAAACAACCCCGACATTAAAAATACGTACATTTATATTCTTGGGCGCTATGTTACTGAGCTAGGGCGCAAAAGAACAATCGCATTTAACGATAGCAGTTATCGAAAAAAGTGATTGTTTAATTTTTAGCTGTTCAGGCACAAAAAAGCCTGCATTCGCAGGCTCTTTAATTAATCCATAATGTCTTCGGGCATATCGCCACGAATTTCCTGCCAGATTTGACCGCTCTGATGGCCATAACGACGCATTAGGGAAATGGCACCGTCGTGGTCTTGCTTCTCGGCCAGCTCTGCCAGATCAGAATAGAATTGACGCGCTAACTCACGAGTACGGGGATCAGAGAAGTAGTGACAACCGATTTTTGAGTAAAAGCCTTTAAAGCCATTGAGGATCAACACATAAATTTTGTTGTTTCCGGCACTGGCAAGGTGATGGTGTACCAAATAATCATAGTCGGCAAAGGCCTGAGCCGTGTCTTCAACACCGTCACGCTCGGCAACAATTTCCTTTACACGCTCTGGGTCGATTTTGATCGCCGCACGCATATAGATGGCACTGATGTTGGTGCGTGCTGACAGTAGCTGATCGGTCAGCTCGGGCATTTTATCTTCGTCAAGACGCGCCAGCGTCTCAAGAATATTAAGACCCGAGGTTTCCCAAAAGTTATTTACTCGCGTTGGCTTACCATGTTGAATGGTGAGCCAGCCATCACGAGCAAGGCGTTGTAAAACTTCACGCAGTGTCGTACGAGTCACGCCGATGAGTTCCGATAGTTCGCGCTCGGCAGGAAGAATAGAGCCTGGTGGAAACTCACCATTCCAGATGGACTCAACTATGTATTCCTCAGCAAATCCAGCTGGGCTTTTCGCTTTAAAAATTCTCATCTAAGGTCCACTTCACCACGGTTTATGTAATTTTAATTATCCCACTGATTGTACCAGATGATTAGCAACTAACAAGAAAACTTCACTGTAAAGCACACCGAGTAAAACTGGCAATTGCACAAGACAATAATAAAGTATCAGCTTTTCCCGGCGTTTGGCTGGTGCTTGCATAGACCCAGGTGCAGGTACAGAAAACTCGTTTATCTATTCGGCGCTAATATATTTAGTCAAAAACAAAATAGATAACTCATATTGCACCTACTCGTTAACCCTTCTTTAGTGGTGTTTTCTGCTGACGCAGCCAACGAGCTCCCATCAACATGAACACGATTAGATAACCCAAACTACCACCTGAGCTGCTTAAGTCGTCTGAGTCGGCATTTTCCACTTTAATATAAAACTGAACTTGGGCCGTTAGCCCTAAAGGATCAGTTGCCGTAACAGTAACCAGATAATCACCTGCTTTGGTTGGCACACCTGAAATGTAACTGCCGTCAAGCACTAAGCCAGCTGGCAAACCTTCTGTAGTAAAGATAAGATTATCGCCGTCGGGATCACTAACGATATCCCATAACGCTCCCTCATATTCAGTGCCAACAGTCATTCGTTGGTCATATACTTTTTGAAACACAGGCGCCTCGTTTAAATTAAGCAACTGAGTTTTTAGTGGAAATGTGGCTCGCCATGACCCTTGTTCAGTCACTAATTTAAAGGGAAAACTACCGTCATGGGCTAGGGAGTAAGCTTTTTCAATTGTAAAGCGAATATAGTTATCTTTCGGCACCGCATTTTTATTATCTTCGCTACTATAGCCTATCGCCAGCATCCAAGTTTCTTGAAACTCAGGTTCAGAAGTAAACAGCTCATAAATAGGAAGTGTTAACTCCTCGTAGGAATAAATGGTGTCAGGCTCGTTGAAATCCACTGCCACGTTAACAAGAAATGGCGCCTTGATTACTTCAATACCGTTTTTCACATAGGGGTTGTCAAACACCAGTAGGTCAGAACCCAAGTACGCTCTTAAGGAACCCTCTGAGACTTGGGGATACAGGTGATTCATAAACTCAACTTGATAGTAGCTGTCCGTGTTGATGTCATAACCAAATGATCCACTGGTGCTGTAACCCGAACCAAAAGCAAGTTTGGTAGTTTCATTATAAAAATAAGGACGTCTGGCCTGCACGTTCAACTTCTCCACACTACCGTCAGGCAATAATTCCATGTCATCTACAAACAAGCGGTCTGTAACAGGGTTATAAAATACCGTTTCAACACAGCAGCCGTCTTCAAATTTTCCAGCCCACTTATCTTCTACAAGTAACTCGTCGTTATTGTGAGATATGCTGATAAATTTATGCCTGTGAGTTCCCCAATAAACGATTCCGTCCTTGTAAGCACTGATGCGCGGAAAGGTAAGCTTTTCAACATAGATCTGAGCACAGTTATTGAGCGTTGTTAGCTCCTCAATGTCACAGTAGTAAACCTCCTCATTCACCTCAAAATAAACGTGTGCTTTGTCAGGAGAGATCACTGGACGACTGTCAGCTCCATGAATTGGTTGCCCAAAAAAATGCCCGTATTGAAATACTGGATACTCAGACAATAGCTGCTCATCTTTATAAATCTGAGCATAAACAAAGGTATCATTTGGGTTTAAGACAAGGGCAAATACTTTGTTTGATAGCGGCTCTGCCATAATCAACTGTGCCCAACTACCTTGACTTTGCCCCTCAAGTACAGTTTTCGATTGAATCTCCCCTGTTTCATTCAGTGTATATCGAGACAACCCCAAGGATATTTCAGAGCTTATTTGTTGAAAGTCGTTTCCCCATGCTGGTGAGCCTTGGTTGTCTCGTCTATTCACTAGCAGATCATTATTCGATAGGTGAAGAGTACTAAAATAGTCAAACTGATACGTTTCTCCTACCGGTTCAATTTTTAGGGGGCCCAACCAGAGGACATTGTTAATTTGTACAGGGCGGTCTTCAAACCCTTCCTTGTTACCGTATGACCTTTGCCCAGTTATAACTTGATAGCTCTTCAACCAATGTGGGTAGGTGAAGTTACTATTTATTCTTGCCAATGGATCAGTAGGATCAAATAACCATGGGCTAAATGCATTCGGCTTAACTCTTACCCAGTCAGTATGAGAACCAACACCAAGGAATTTGCTCCCATCCCAATTGTTAGCTATTAATTGTGGACTCGAGTCTTCGCTTAGTGGCCAGTTAAAACGCACCACATTACTGGTATATGATTTTAATACAATAAATCCATCGTTTTGATCTAAAACCAAAACATCGGGGGTCATAAATTCAGCCAATTTAGGAACACTAAATGGAACAGAATAAATAGAGCCATCCCAAGGATAAACATTGCCTATAAAATCCAACAAGGTTCCATCAGGGTGAATATAAGTGCTGTAATGATTAGGTAATTCGAAATCTTCGTGTGTGTAACGGCCTACTTCCACCGCCTGCTGATCAACGATTTGATATTGCACCATAGCTGTGTCCCCGAGTATCAGCACCAAATCTTGGTCTGGCAACAGCTTTATAGAGTAATTGCCAATTCCACTTGGCACATCTAACACATGCTGAAACTCACCTGTAGATACACCTTGGTCATCAAATGGTAGGAAATACACATCAAATACGGTGGCAGCTAGTGCGCTCCCCTGCCATCACTGTATAAAGCCACTTGATTGTCAGCTTCGTAGCGACCTAAATATGTATGGTCCAGCATTTGCCAACCATTCTCATCTGCTTGTAACGTATAAAAATGCCCCTCATTAAAACTATACGCTACCCCCTCTTTACTGGGGTGATTCACCATGTTCGTGAACACATTCGCAAAAACCACTGTTGATGCAGTTGAAAGAGTTAGCAGCCATATTAACAACCCGATTCTTATCATCTTATATCCTTATTTTTTTATTTTTACTTACAGCTAACGTGTCACAGATGCGGTAATAATCTAATTAAGTATTAACATTTAACTTCTTTTTAAAACCACGCTCTAGAATGATTTCGACCGAATCTTTAGCAAAGCATTAAATTGCTCATACAAAACCCAGGAGAGCAAAGAAGAAGAGGTAAGCAGAAAATATAGGATAAGTATTCGTCTGAGTTGCATCGATTAACATCCTTTTTCTCTGTTTATAAATTGTGCCAATTAAAGTACCACTCTAACAAGCCATTTAATAAAAATGAAATTTCCGATCCGCTTTGTTCTTAAAGCTGTCCTGAGAGTGTTTATGTTAACAAGCTTTGCGGCAGAATTGGATTGGTTTAACGTCAACTTTATAGACTTTAATAGGTGGCCCAAAAATATTGTTAATGTTTCAGATTTGCCTGTAGTAGACATTTATACTAATTGATTGTGTCGTAAAAAAAGCCAATTCACTGTAAAGCACACCGAGTAAAACTGGCAATTGCACAAGACAATAATAAAGTATCAGCTTTTCGCGGCTTTTGGCTGGTGCTTGCATAGACCCAGGTGCAGGGGCATAATCCTCGCATAGACAATTAGTTGAGTAAGCTATGAGCTGGTTAAGTAAGATTTCGCGCCAACGTGCGCCTTGGTTACTATTAGCGTTAATCGCAACCCTGTTTGAGGCAACGGCGCTGTATTTCCAATACGCCATGGATTTAGCTCCGTGCATCATGTGTATCTACCAACGTACCGCCGTGTTAGGCGTGTTATTCGCTGGCCTTATTGGCGCCATCAACCCTGCCAATCTTTGGCTGCGCCTGAGCGGCTTGGCTACCTGGCTGGTTGCCAGCATTTGGGGTCTGCTATTGGCCCGTGAGCACATTATGATGCAAACCACCACCGACCCGTTCGCCTTCGTCTGTGAATTCGAACCTAACTTCCCCGTGCCCTTGCATGAATGGATCCCTGGCTTCTTCGCCGCGACCGGCGACTGTGGTAACATTGATTGGCAATTTTTAGGTCTGTCGATGCCGGGTTGGATGCAGGTTATTTTTGCGGCCCTTGCAGCGGCCGCAGTTATCGTAACCTGTGCTAGCTTGTTCTTTAAGCCTAGCAAGTCATGATTTATTTTTTAGCCAGTCAAATTCCTAAACTGCAATCATTCAGCCACCGCCAGCGCTTGCAACTGGTGGCTGAGGCCTTGGAATTATTGAATGCCCAAGAACGTATCACCCTCAATATCATCAAGCTGTTGCTGATCACGCCGCTGTTTTTATTGTTGGTGCGCTTTGAGGGGTGGAGCATGCTGCCCTGGTTATTGCTTGCCGGTCTTGCCTACCCCATTTTGGTGCTGCCGGTGCGCCACTACTTTGCCTGTCGTCATCTGGACCAGGCGATTACAGAGCATAATAAAGGCAGCTAACGCTGCCTTTAGATTATTTCCAATTACAACGACACCTTATCCTTGAGCTCGGCCATTAGCCGCTCACCTATCCCTGGCACATCATCCAGTTGCTCAATACTCTTAAAGCCGCCGTTTTTATCGCGATAGTCGATAATTGCCTTGGCTTTGGCCGGACCTATACCGGGCAAGGCCTGCAATTGCTCGGCCGAGGCCTGGTTCAAGCTGACCTTGGCATGGCTTGAGGCTTCGCTTTTACTTGGCTCGGATGGCGCTGCAATAACCGGGGCTGTGGTGGCAAGAAAGAGTGTGGTGGCAAGAACGCCAATAATGGCGCTTGCAGAGGTGTTAAGTAGTTTCATACTTCTCTCCTTAAAGTGATGACTATTCCTTTGGTACTACCGCTATTAAATAAAGAAGAAGGAACCAGGCTTGTCAACCTAGTGGCTCTGGCGCACACGCATCGACCCAAGCTCCTGAGCACTGTGTTTATCGCAAGTTACGGAAAAAGAATAAAAACACCTTGACCTTCGCTGCTCGCGCCCCTAATCTAACTGTATAAAAAAACAGTATAGTTAGGAGATCCCATGGCTGTTGTCGTTAAGTACGTAGTTGAAAGAGATGGAGTCGAGCGCATGACCTTTACCAGTAAAAAAGAAGCCGATGCTTATGACAAAATGCTCGATATTGCCGAAAACCTTGAAGGCCTGCTGGCAAACGCCGATGTGCCCTTAAGCGAACAACAAGTAGAAAGCCTGGCGCTGCAAATAGCCAAACAAAAAGAAGACTTTATGCAGGTGCTAAAAGGCGCTAAGCCAAGTGATAATAAAGCCGAAAAAAAGCCCAAGGCGCAAAGCAGCACTGATAAGGTGACCGAGCTGAAGGCAAAAGAAGCCTAACCGACAGCCAATAAAAAAAGCCAGCATTTGCTGGCTTTTTTTATTGCTTAATTTTAAGCGAAAGTTATTTCGTTACTTCGGCTACCGCATCGGCGAAGTAATCGATATTTGCGTGGCTGATACCGGCTACGTTAACGCGGCTCGAACCAACGATGTAAATCGAATACTCTTTTTGCAGGCGCTCGATCTGCTCTTTATTAATGCCTAAGAAAGAGAACATACCGTGCTGACGCTCAATAAATGAGAAGTCCATGCCATGACATTTGGCATTCAGTTTCTCTTTTAATAGTGAACGGAACTCGTTAATGCGTGAGCGCATTTCATCCAGTTCATCGTGCCACATGGTGGTTAGCTCAGAGCTAGCAAGAATAGTGCTGACGATATCCGCACCGTGCGCCGGAGGCATAGAGTAGATGCTACGTACCACGCTCAGTAATACCGAGTTAGATACATCGGCACCGCTGGCATCTTTTGAGATGATTGAGCAGGCACCGATACGGTCACGGTATAGACCGAAGTTCTTCGAGCATGAGGAACAAATGATCAACTCTTCAACCTGTGAAGCAAGTAAACGCAGGCCGGCAGCATCTTCGTCCAGGCTAGTACCAAAACCTTGATAGGCGATATCGATAAGCACGGTAAAGCCTTGTGCTTTAGCGATGTCGGTCACGGTTTGCCATTGCTCGGCATTTAAGTCCATACCGCTTGGGTTATGACAACAAGCGTGCAGCAATACCACATCGCCTGCCGGGATCTGACTTAGGGCGTTAACCATTTCGTCGAACAATAACCCCTTATTTTCATAGTCGTAGTAAGGGTATTCTTTTACCGTCAGACCGGCCGCTTCAAACAAGCTGATATGGTTAGCCCAGGTCGGTGTAGTCACCCAAACCGTAGCGTCATCGTTACAACGCTTGATAAACTCGGCAGCAACGCGCAATGAACCTGTACCACCTGGGGTTTGTGCCGTGCGCACACGGTCCGCTAGCAACGCTGGGTGCGCATCGCCTAACAGCAATTGTTCCATTTTCTGACAATAATCCAAGTTACCGGCCAACCCGATATAAGACTTGGTGGCCTCATTGGCTAAGCGAAACTCTTCAGCTTTTTTTACGGCTTTTAACACAGGGGTGTTGCCCTGCTCATCTTTATAAACACCGACACCTAAATCAATTTTATTGGCATTGGTGTCAGCCTTGAACGCAGCCATCAACCCAAGAATGGGATCCGTCGGTAATGGTTTTAACTGTGAGAACATGGGACTCTCTTTTTAATTATCTCAGGGGTTAGCAGTACCCGGCCACATTAAGCTGGCAAATGCGCGACAATTTCTTTGCTTGCGGCGACTAGCAGAGCTATGCGTTCGGGGGTAAAAAAATCTGTGCTGAATGCTTCCGCATCGACGATACCCACTACTTTACCTTCCTGCGAATAAAGCGGCAAGCAGCTTTCAGCCTTCACTTTCGGGTCACATGTATAGTATTCGCCACCGCTGGCAACATAGTCTTCCACATTATTGATAATTCTCGCCTTTCCAGAGCTTGCGACCTGTACATTATTACTAGTGGCGGCGAACTCTGGAGTAATCGGAAACAGGGGTCGACTGGGCGCGCCATAGTACGCCAGTTTGAGCAATTGCCACTGGCCGTCAATATCGCGAGCTTGATAGATACCAAACCAATCGACACCACTTTGCTCTACAACAAAATCAACGATCGCCTGCAAGGTGGCGAGGCGTTCCTCGGCACCGCCATCTAGGTGCTCACGCAAGCTAAAGGGCTCTTCCTGTAAATGGCCAAACAGGCTGCACGCACCGCCCTCGCCCAACTCTGGAATTAGATATTGCCATTGCACCTGAGCACTTGCCGTTGCCAGATACTCCGTTAGTAACGCTTGATACTTCTCGGTGAGTGCCGCATCCGCATCTAGGTGCGCCTGTTCGTTATAGGAAATCATTTAGCCATCCAAACATCTAAACTTTTAAATGGATGCTAACACAGAGGCAAAAGCGCAGGCAATAACAAAATAAGGTCGCAAAGTACCCATCTACAGCCTGTAGGTAATGAGCACCTGATTCCCCTTTTCGTTATAGCGCACCGTGGTTGCGAGCTCATGCAACAAGGCAATGCCGCAGCCGTAGCCTTGATATGGCTTTGGCGGTCGATAGCGGGCTGGCTCAAAGCCTGGGCCGGAGTCGGTGACCGTCAATGTTAGCTGACGCTGTTGTGGCTGGTAGGCGATATCGAAGCGAATATGCCCGCTTTTAAGTTCGGCCAATATGCACTCACGCAGCGCATAATATTCGAAAAAGCCGACGTCGCTGACTTTGAGTTCAGAGTCTAAGGCCAGTAAACCATGCTCGAGAGCATTGTTATAGGCTTCGGACAATAAGATAAAGAGCGCCGATTTATGGGCTCGGAACCCCGGTATACTGGCCACGAGATCAATCAATTCGGAGACGGGATCCGTGCTTTTTAATTGCTGCGCGTCCAGCTCCAGACTCAGGCTTAGAGGTAACTGGCTTAGGCGCTCAGGAACAGGTTCCAACTGCGGCTGTGGCTGCGGGTCAATGAGTACTAGGCTGTAATCATCCGCTTGCTTGTCGCCGCCACTAAACCAATGCACCGCTCTAAGGACATCGGCTGAGCTAGCCTTGACCTTGGCAGCCACGGCGCTGAGCAAGCCTTGCTCGCCAAATTGCTGCTCCTCACCATTCGTTGCCTCAATAATGCCATCGGTGTAAAACACCAGGCGGACATTATCTGCCAAGGTGAGGTGCAACAAGTCCCGCTCGAATTCATCATCTTCAAGTATGCCAAGCGCCATATGCCGAGACTGCAGGCGCTGTAATACCCGCCCCTGTTCATCGAGCAAAAAAGCATCGGGCAAGCCGCCCATCCAGAGGGTGGCGCTTTGCGCACTTGGGTTCAGCTCACACAGTGTCGCCGCACAAAACATATGCGCCGGCAATAATTGCTCAAGGGCCTGGTTTATTTCCCGGGCAATGTCGGCCACGGCAAAGTTTTTCTCCACCATGGTGTAGAAAATGCGTGCCACCGGCAGAGCGCCCACCGCCGCTACCAAGCCATGACCGGTAAAATCGCCCAGCAGAAAGTACTGGCCTCCGTTGGGACTCAAGGCACTGAGGAAAACATCACCGTTGAACATCGCCGCTGGTGACAAATGCCAGTCGACCCCCTTGGGCACCTGCATATTTCGCTGTAGGGCATTGGTAAAGATATGCTCCACCAGCTCGTATTCGCGCTCCGTTTGGCGCTGATAGTAACTAAGCGCCCGCGTCTGCTCCATGGACTGCGCCAGCAACTGGCGAATACGCAGGTGCGCCCGCAGTTTGGCTCTGAGAATATGAGCATCAAATGGCTTGGGCATAAAGTCATCACCGCCAACATCAAGACAGCGAGCCAGGGCCTGCTGCCCCTCTAATGCGGTAATAAAAATGATGGGTAAGTAAGCGCCCCCAGCCTGTTGCTTTATTTGCGGCGCCGCCTGATACCCGTCCAGGATGGGCATCATAATATCAAGCAGCACCACATCCACCGCCATACTGGTTACCAAGGCCACCGCCTCGGCGCCGTTAGCGGCTTCCAGCACACAATACTGCTCGCGCTCCAATAAGGCGCGCAGCACTTGCCGGTTAAGGGCCTGATCATCCACCACCAAGACCACCGGGGGATGTTCGGCTGCCCCGGGTGAGCCGCCGAGGCGGCCAACCTCAGTCAATGGCAAACTTCTTGTCAAAACGAGAAATCTGGAAGATCTTCTTCAATTGCGCATTGGCATTACAAATAGCAAAGCGTTCAACTTGTCCCTTCAAGGCTTTTTGCATGTTTAACAACATGCCCAGCGCCGAGCTGTCCATGTAACTGGTGGCACGTAAATCCACCTCCACAGAGCGCGCGCCGGGGTCGATGCCAATGTAAGCGTTACGAAAGTCCTGTACTAAGTTAAAATCAAACTTATCCTTAATCACTATTACCAACGTATTCTTTTCCTTGTCGTAATGCTGATTCAAACTCATGCTCGCTCCTAAGCTACTGATTATTTGCTTGTTTAAAATATAGGACCTAGCACTAATTTGGCAATAAGCAGAGCGCAATTATGATAAACTAGCGGCCTGATTAGGTCGGAGGTAGTGATGAGCGACAATAACCTAGTGTATTCAACTGAGACGGGACGCATTAAAGCGCCTGTTGAGCAAGAGCAAGCCGACGTTAAGCTGTTTAAAGACGGCGCCCTGCGTATCGAGCGACAAACCAAGGGCCGCAAAGGCAAAGGGGTGATGCTGGTTGTTGGTATTGACCCGCAGGAACATGATCTAAAGAAACTGGCGAAGCTATTAAAATCAAAAATGGGTCAAGGCGGCGCCGTTAAGGATGGCGTTATCGAAATCCAGGGTGATGACCGCGACAAACTTAAAGGTTTGCTGGAAGCACAAGGCTTTAAGGTCAAGATAGCCGGCGGCTAAGCCTCAAGACGCCCATATTATTGCGGGCTATACAAGGCCCGCCAATGGCCTCGTAAGGTCTGCGGGTCGTAGTCAATATGGGCCACGCCACAGGTTGGGAAGATGGGCATTTTATCCGGACATAGCTCGGCGACCATATAACTGACAATGGGCATATGGGCGACCACCAGCCAGCAGTCTATGTCATCGTGCACCGCAATCAGAGCGCTGAGGTAATCAACGGCGCGTTTAGCATCGGCGGACGGGATCACTTCCTCGCTGTCTTCGCTGTAAATAAAGTTGCGACAATGCTCCTTTACCTGCATCGCGGTTTGTTGCGCCCGCACATAGGGGCTCACCAATAAGCCTTGAGGATTAAAGCGTTGTGCCAGCCATTGACCAACATGATCCGCCTGCTCCAGGCCCTTGGCGGTCAACTCACGCAAATTATCTTCTGCCTGCAATGGCTGCGCATCGCCATGACGCATGATTAAAACTGTTTTCATTTCTGTTAAATCAACTAATTAGAGAAAAAGTTTTGCCGCAAAAGCTAGCCATTAAGGCGCGATATTCGCTATAGTTTAGCTTTACCACCCGATATTCAGGTAGGCACTTCGCCGTAACCGCTGGCCCTGAACATCTTGTAACTTTTTTTAGTTTCAGGAGCAATAATTGAATATCAGCCGCAATGATAACAGACTCTACCAAGCGCTAACACTGCCCAATGGTCTTAGGGTTTTGTTAGTCGCCGACAGCGATAGTCAAAAAGCGGCCGCCGCGCTTACCGTTAATGCCGGGCACTTTGATGATCCCTGGCACCGCCAGGGCCTTGCCCACTTTGTCGAACATCTGCTTTTCCTCGGCACCGAAAAATTCCCCGAAGCCGGTGAGTTTCATGACTTTATTAGCCGCCACGGCGGCAGCAGCAATGCCTGGACCGGCACCGAACACAGCTGCTATTACTTCGATATCACCAAGCAATATTTTCAGCCGGCCCTGGAGCGTTTTAGCCAGCTCTTTATTGCCCCCCTGTTCAATGACGCAGAAATAGACAAAGAACGTAACGCCATCGACGCCGAATTTAAGCTAAAAATTAAGGACGATGGCCGTCGTATCTACCAGGCACACAAGGAAACGGTCAACCCCAAGCATCCCTTTGCCAAATTCTCGGTGGGCAGCCTGGATACCTTGAGCGATGAACAAGGCCCGATAAAACAAGAACTGGAGTCGTTTTTTTCCGAGCACTATCAGGCCCAATGGATGACTTTGGTATTATGTGGCCCCTACTCCTTGGCGCAATTGCAGCGCTGGGCCGAGCACTTATTCACGGATCTCAATAGCAGCACAACCAGCAAGCCAGAGATTGCCGAGCCTTTGTATCGCGCTCAAGACCTGGGGCTGGAGCTGCATATAGAGCCCCATAAGCATCTGCAAAAGCTGATCATCAGCTTTGCCATGCCGAGCATAGATAAATTCTATAAGCACAAAACGGTCAGCTTTCTCGCCCATTTACTCGGCTATGAGGGCGAAGGCTCGCTGCACTCTCTGCTTAAAAGCCAGGGCTGGATCAATGCCCTGTCCGCCGGGGGTGGCATCAACGGCAGCAACTTTAAAGACTTTAATATCAGCCTGGCGCTGACCGACGACGGCATTGAGTATTATCAGGATATCGTCGAGATGGTGTTTGCCTATATCGCCCTTATCCGCCAAAATGCCGGGCAATTACATGCCCTGTATCGGGATAAGCAAACGCTATTGCAAATCGCCTTCGATAACCAGGAAAAGGCTCGCCTGCTGGATTGGGTCAGTGGCCTGAGCGTGAATATGCACCACTACCCCAGCGAGCATTATCTCTACGGCGACTATCTGATGGCCGGTTATGAGCCACAGCAGTTTGCCCAGGTGCTCGACTGGCTAAGCCCCAAAAACATGCGCTTGGTGTTGATCCACCCTGGGGTCAGTGGCGATAAAACCACGCAATGGTACAACACCCCCTACTACACCAAGGCATTGGAGCCTCAGTGGCTGGATGCCCTGGCGGCCATAGATACACCGCTGAGCACCATGTCGCTGCCCGAGGTCAATCCCTACTTGCAGCGCCCTTGTGTGCTGCACGAGCTGGAGTCGCCCGGCGCAATTCCGGAAAAGCTGGCCTCGCATCCGGGCTTTAACTTTTGGTTTAAACAAGACGCCACCTATCGCGTCGCCAAGGGTCACTTTTATCTGGCCATCGACTCCCAGTTGGCGGTCAAAGATGTGCAGCATATGGCCCTGACCCGTTTGTTTGCGGATCTCTTTATCGACTGTGTGGCCGAGCAGTTTTACCCCGCCGAGCTAGCAGGCCTCAACTACCACTTGTCTTCACACCAAGGCGGTTTAACCCTGCACACAGCGGGTCTGTCTTCAAGCCAATTGGAGCTGGCGCAGGGATTGTTAGACGCCCTCTTTAACGCGGATATTTGCGCCAAACGCTACGCCGAATACAAAAAACAATTGGTACGCCACTGGCAATCAAGTAACCAAAACAAACCGGTGAGCGAGATTTTCAGTCGCATCGGCGCCGAGATCATGCCCTGGAATCCGACTCCGGAAGCCTTGGCACAGGCACTTAAAAGCACCAGCTACTTACAGTTTAAGCAGTTCCGCGAAGAGTTTTTTGCCGCCGTGCATATCGAGGCGTTTTTACATGGTAATTGGCGCCCCGCCGACGCCTATGACTTTTTGCGCTTGATCCAGTCCCACCTGGAGCAAAGGGCCAATATTGAGGCCATTAGCCGTCCGCTTGAGGAAATCACCGCCATCGTACAACAGCAGCTTAGTTTGCCTAGTAATGACCATGCCATGGTGATTTACTACCAGGCCGCCAGCAACAATATTGAAGAGAAGGTGTTGATGATGGTGGTCAATCACCTGCTTAATCAGCCCTACTTTAATGCCCTGCGCACCGAGCAACAGCTTGGCTATTTGGTCGGTGCCGGTTATGCGCCTTTTAACTCCCGCGCCGGCCTGGCGTTTTACGTGCAGTCACCCAATGTCGAAGGTAAGCAATTACTGGCGCATCATAATCACTTTATTAGCCAGTATTGCCAACAGGTGACGCAAATGGATGAGCAAACCTGGGAGCACAGCAAACAAAGCCTTTATCGCCAGATTGCCGAAAAAGATAAAAACCTGCGCCTGCGCTCGCAACGTTTCTGGCTGGCTATAAGTAACCCGGGGGTCGAGTTTACCCTGCAGGCGAATTTACTGAGTACGTTAGAAAACATCGAGTTTGAGCAGGTGCTGCAGTATCTACACGAATTGTTTGCACCGCAGCGCCCGCGAATGGAGTGGTTGAGTGATCCGCTCTGCGAACCCAGTGAAAGCCAACAAAGCCAGTCATTATAAAATGTTGAGCTCTGCCTGGGCTCAGGTCCCGACGCGTTGGGCTGCCTGGATATAAAACACTAATAATGCTTTGATTATAATTGTTTTATTCTTTTGTAAACGATGCTAGTTTGAATTAACTAACACGTTTATATAAAGGGATTTATTGTGAGTCTTCTAAAACCGACCAGCGCTTTAATTTTGGCTTTTCTTGTAGCCACAATGGCCTCAACCACGACTTTAGCTCAAGAAAAATTAAGTGACACCTACAGTCAACACACCGAAATCATACAGTCAAAAGTGCTTGGTGAAGAGCGCAGCATCCTGGTGCAATTACCTAAAAGCTACCACACCAACCCTGACAAGGTGTATCCGGTAATTTACCGCCTAGATGGTGCCAGTAATGTCCCCCTGCTTACGGCGGTTATAGAGCGCTTACAGCATGCCCAATCAGCTCCCGAGGTTATTATTGTCGCCATAGAAAATACCAACCGCCTGAGAGATCTTTATCCCACGGTAAACCAAGACCCAAGGGGGCCGGTCGGACTCGGTGGCGGTGGCGCCAAGTTTTTGGATTTTTTCGAACGTGAATTGATCCCTTTGGTCGATAATACATACCGTACCCATGACTTTAGAGTCATTGCCGGCGCTTCCGCAGCCGGAGTCTTTGCCCTTTATGCGCTGCAAGCCAAGCCCGAGCTTTTTCAGGCCCATATCGCCTATAGCCCTGCGGTGTGGTGGAACCATGGCGCGTCGGCAAAGAGTACCAAGGAGTTCATTGCCAAAGCAAAAACGCTTAATAGCTATGTGTATATGAACATAGGTGAAGAAGGTGGCGATATGCGCGCTGTGTATGATGACCTGCATCAGTTTATGAGGGCCAATAAACCCAAAAATCTGACCCTGGTCACCAACGCCTTCGATAACGTAGCGCACGCACTGACATCCAGCGCCGGCATATTCAATGCGTACCATCATTTATTTATGCCCAGGGCCATGCCGGTACAGGCATTCACCGGCGAGCTGGACTCTATTACCGACTACTACGCTCGCCTTTCACAGCAATACGGCGAACAGATAGCGCCGCCGGAACAGGTAATAAGAGAACTGGGTTACCACTTTGTCTTTGAAGAAGATGACTTTACAACGGCAATAAAGCTATTCAAGTTTAATATCGAATTGCACCCTAAGTCCGCCGATGCATACAACGGACTGGCCTTCGCTTATGAGCGCAACGGACAATATAAGGACTCACTGCAACAGGTTAATATGGCCTTAGAGCTCTCCAAAGAAGGGGATGCGGGTTATGACTTCTTTATCCAACGCCGCGATAGATTGCTTCCGTTAGTGAAGGGCACGCAAAGTTAACTGGCTTACAAGGCCGCGATAATCAACTTTAGTTTGAAAAGGAAATCATGGGTGCATTTGTATTTTTATACTTCTTTCTAATTATCTATGCACTTGCAATTAGGTTTGCATCTAGAAAAGAGGTCTCTTCTGGTCATGTTAGTTGGGCATATAAATTACAAGCTTTAACTTGTGTTGCTATTACAGCATTAACTAGTGCATCAATTGCATTTCTTTTTGCTCAAAATATAGCCGAATGGTTCTATCAGTTTATACCTGCATTTATTGTGGCAGTCATTGTTGCAGCAAATAAACCTATTGATTACAGTGAAATTCAAACTAACAAGTTGTTAAAGCAGGAAAAATAAAGCTAGGCTGGCGCTAATTTTAGCCAAGCTGAATCTGCCCATCATGCGGATGTTATATCTCTAAGGAAGGAGTTATCAAATGGAAGAAGAATTAACCTTAACTGCTTTTGCATTATTTGCGCTCTTGGCAGCCATTAGTCCTATTATTTTGGCCATTATTGCAAGCGTGAAACTACACAGAACCTTTGGCAAGGGAGCCATCTTTTTTCTTAGCATTGGAACCATCCTAATAGGGTTGCTGCCGCTCGACACGCTTGCCTCGGTGGCAATCGCAAGGATGGATAACGACATACTCGCTCAGGTTATGCTCTATAAAAGCTATGTTGTCATGGCGTTGACCTATCTGGGCTCGGTCTCTATCTCAGTGGGCATTTTAATGCTGTGCCACCAGTATCAAACCAAAGCCTAACCACACCAGTTAAGAAAGTATTCACTGTCTTCAGCCCTTTTCAGACACGGCAGATTACGCCCCCTGCTCTGCATGCTGGTGTTAGGAGAGCCGACAAGGTAAGCTAACTTCAAGGACTAAATAATAACCTATTATAAAGAAAGGAAAAATTGTGCATCCAAATAGAAATGCAATCGCTTTTGGTGGTCTGGTGGCCACGGTTTTATTCTTTGTGATCTTAATCATACTGGCCTTATGGGCTTGGCCTAAATACAAAGTATATAAATTAGAAATGAATGGTATTGCCGCATTAAAAGAGGCGGAATGGAGCAAACAAATCCTCATTGAAGAGGCCAAGGCCAGGGAGCAAGCAGCGCTCATGCAAGCAAAGGCGCGGGTCACGTTAGCGCAAGCCGAGGGTGAAGCCAAGATTGTTCAAGCAAAAGCCGAGGGTCAAGCAGACATAGAAAGAGCAAAGGCAGCCGCTGAGGCAAACAGAATCATAGGCGAGTCCCTTAAAGGGAATGAAGCTTACCTGCGTTATGTCTGGATTAAAGGCCTGCAAGAAGGCAATGGTGAGCGCATTTACATCCCCACCGAGGCAGGTCTGCCAATACTCGAAGCGGGTAAAGCAGGAAACTAATCTGCTTTTGGGTGAATTGCTAAAACTAGGTAGTTTGTCCAAACTGCTGGATCTTGTCGCAGTGGCGACAACACCCAACTGAGAAAACCGTTGCCGATGAGTTGCAACTCACTTACACAAAAAAGGATGCTCGGCGGCATCCTTCCCGGCACCAAGAAATATCAGGGTCGCCAAATAATCCCACAATGGGCTATGGTGCGCATCAAAGCGCGGCGGTAATGCACATTAAACAGCGCCAGGGCGAAGGGTCCACATAAGCCGCCTAACAGGGCCCAGCGTTTGGCTGGCATGCCTTTGGCGGTGGCAACTACAAACAACAAACTGGCAAACACGACACTTAATAATAAAATCATAATCCCCCCTCATTCTCGGGCGGCGACTTTACCATAAAGATGCTGATTAATTAACCACCCAGCCCACCCTGCTTCTTTAATTCACAGCTAGGCCATTGGTTATTAAGTAAACTTTTTCAGTTGATTTTATTTCATCTAGAAGCCGATACGCGCCCAAAATCCTGAGCACAAAAAAGCGCAGCATATTGCTGCGCTTTTCAATCTTGTACTTAGGAGGAGATTAACTGCGAGCCTGTTCCTTGTCTTGATCCGCAGCGTCCTCGGCAACGTCCCCGGCAACGTCCTTGGCCGGCTCTTCAGAATCAACTGATTCGGACTCGTCGTTGCTTTCAGCGTCGGCTTTGTCGCTAGCCTCTGCCTTGTTCTCAGCTTCAACCTGCTCCTTTGTCTCAACCTGCTCCTTTGTCTCAACCTCTTCCTCAGCTTCAACCTTGCTTTTAGCCTCGGCAACCGCCTGCTCCTGCGGGTAATAACTTTCGCCCTGCTCGGCCATGGCCAGTAGAGCCGCCGCCGGGGCAAAGCCGTCATTCAACTGCGCATAGGTTGCCAGAATCGAGCACACTTTGCCGGCGCCCAGGTTATCCATATAGCTAAACGGACCGCCCAGGAACGGCGGGAAGCCAATGCCGAAGATGGCACCTATGTCGCCGTCGCGGGCATTGCTGACGATACCTTCTTCCAAACAACGTGCCGCTTCGTTCAGCATCTGCATGACGCAACGCTCGGCAATCTCTTCCTTGTTTAGTTTAGGGCTGAGCGTCACGCCCAGGAATTCGTAAACCGACTCGTCCACCTTCTTCTTTTTCTTGCTGTAATCGTAGAAGCCACGGCCCGACTTACGACCTAGGCGCTTGTCGTCGATTAAGCGATTAAACACCGCTGGTGCCTTAAAGCGCTCACCCAGCTCGGCCTCAAGAATAGGGGCAATCTTAGAGCCGATATCAATTCCTACTTCATCGAGCAGCGCCAGAGGGCCAACCGGGAAACCAAACTCCACTAAGGCCTGGTCGATTTTCTCGATAGGTTCACCCGCGAGCAATAGGTTTGCCGCCTCGTTCACATAGGGAGCCAAGATACGGTTTACAAAGAAACCGGCCTTGTCTTTAACCACGATCGGCGTTTTGCCTTGCTTGCGGGCAAAGCTCACGGTGCGGGCGATGGTTTGCTCACTGGTCTTCTCGTGGGGAATAATTTCCACCAGCGGCATTTTTTCTACCGGCGAAAAATAGTGTAAGCCAATAACATTTTCCGGACGCTGCGCCTGCGCGGCAATTTGTGCTATCGGCAACGAACTGGTGTTGCTGGCAAAAATGGTGTGCGCTTGGGCATATTGCTCAACATCGGCAACCATGGCCTGCTTTAGGGAAAGGTCTTCAAATACCGCTTCGATCACCATGTCCACATGCTTAAAGCCGCTGTAATCCGTTGTGCCGGTAATGCGACTCATCTGCTCCTGCAACTCGGCCAGAGACAAGATGCGACGCTGACGCTTTTTATCAAGAATTTTATAGCTGTAGTTCATAGCCCCGGCAATGCCTTGTTGCGCCACGTCTTTTACTCGGGTGCGCACACCCGCCTTGATGGCACTCACATGAGTGATACCCGCACCCATCAGGCCGCCGCCCAACACGGCAACCTTGTCGGTGCTAGGGGCGTCATCGGCGCGCCATTCTTTCTTCATCTCTGTGGTGGCAAAGAAAATACCGCGCAGTTTTTTAGAGACATCGCTCATCACCAGATCGGCAAAACCTTCGGCCTCTGTTTTATAGGCCTTAAGTTGGTCCAGCTCGACGCTGGCACGCACCGCCTTGATAATCAGCTCAGGCGCCGGGTAATGACCGCCGGTCTTCTTGGCCACATTTTCGGCGGCTTTTTTGAAGATCAGATTGCGGCCAAAGGGGTTAGACTCCAGCAGCGCCGACATTTTATCGAGCCGAGGTTTCGCCGCTTTCGCTTTACCTTTTTGCGCAAACTGCACCGCCACATCCAATAGAATCGAGTGCGGCACACAGTCGTTCACCAGGCCGGCTTTTTTCGCCTGCTTGGCGCGCACCTGCTTGCCGGTTAGCATCCATTCCAGAGCCTTTTGAATGCCCACCAGCTTAGGCAGACGCTGGGTTCCGCCGCCGCCAGGCAAAAGGCCTAACTGCACCTCGGGCAGACCCATTTTGGTGATGTCGCTGTCGCTACAAACGCGGTAATCACAGGCCAGTGCAAACTCTAAACCGCCACCTAAGGCAGCGCCGTGAATGGCGGCCACCGTGGGATAAGGCAGTTTAGCCAAGTCAAAAAAGGCGTCGTGACAGGTACTCGACAGGGCCAACGCTTCTTCACGGGTATTGGCCTCGTCCAGCATGTTGATGTCGGCACCGGCAATAAAGTTATCCGGCTTGGCACTGATAAACACCAGGCCTTTAACGTTATTTTCGTTGGCTGTGGTGATCACATCCTGCAACTGCTCGGCAAAGCTGGCGCGCAAGGTGTTCATCTTCTCGTCGGGCACGTCTATGGTAACGATACCGACGCGCTCGTCATTGAGCTCGAATGTAAATACTGATTCAGTCATTATGCACTCTCCAATACAAAGGCGGCACCCAGGCCACCGGCGGCACAGGCCGTGGTTAAGGCCAAACCACCACCGCGACGATTGAGTTCATGAATACTTTGGGTGATCAAACGCGCGCCGGTGGCGGCGAATGGGTGACCATAGGCCAGCGAGCCACCGTTAACATTGAATTTATCCATGTCGATTTCACCAATTGCCTTATCGCGACCAAGCTGCTCTTTGGCAAATTTATTCGAGGCAAACATCTTCATATTCGCCAGGGTTTGTGCCGCAAAGGCCTCGTGCATTTCAATCAGGTCAAGGTCGCCTAACGTAATACCGGCACGATCAAGGGCCACTGGCGTTGAATGCGCCGGGCCCATCAGCATGTCTTCATGCACGCCGATGGCGGTGAAAGCATAGCTGCGAATATAGCCCAGGATTTCGTAACCCATGGCTTTGGCCTTGCTCTCATTCATCAGCAGTACCGCCGCCGCACCATCGGTCAATGGCGTCGCATTGGCGGCGGTGACGCTGCCGTATTGGCGGTCGAACACCGGCTTTAATTTGGCGTAGCTAGCAAGCTCTGAGTTGGCGCGAATATTGTTATCCTGCTCGATAAAGGACTTATAAGGCGGCACATGAGCGGTCATGACTTCTTGCGCCAGCTTGCCCTCGGCCCAAGCCTGGCCTGCCAAGGTATGTGAACGGTGCGCCAAAGCATCCTGATCGGCGCGGCTGATATTATGGGTTTTTGCCATCTGTTCGGCGGTTTGACCCATGGACAAGCCGGTCGAGTACTCGGCTACCGCCGGCGGCACCGGCAGCAAGTCTTTTAGGCGCAGTTTTGAGAAAATCTTTAAGCGCTGTGACAGGGTGCGGGCTTTATTTAAATCCACCAGACTGCCGGCCAGCTTTTTGCTCACGCCAATGGGCAAGACAGAGGATGAGTCGGCACCACCGGCGATACCTACCTGTGTGTGTCCGGCCATAATCGATTCGGCGACGTTGGCAATGGCCTGAAAGCTGGTTGCGCAGGCGCGCGAAACCGAATAGGCATCGATATTCACCGGCATGCCGGTTCCGAGCACAATTTCACGAGCAATATTAGGCGCTTCGGGCATTTGTACCACCTGACCAAACACCAATTGGTCGATTTCCTTGCGATCGAAATCAAGACGCTCTAGCATCTCGTTGACCACGAGTTTACCTAGGTCTAATGCGGGTACATGATGAAAAGCGGTCGCTTGCTTTGCAAAAGGTGTACGCAGGCCGCTGACAATGGCAATGCGCTCCCCGTTTCGTGTTGTTAGTTTTGTTTGCTCAGACATATAAATGCTTCTCCTGCTGACAGGTCTGACCTGTTAATGTTTCCCCGATTCTAAAACAACCCCGGGCGCATTGCCAATAGGCATATCAAAATTTACCACCCAGCTACAACAATAGTTAACAAACTGAAGCAATCAAAATAAAAAACAAGACTTTAAAACTGAACAATTGTAAGTAAAATCGATCGAACTATTTGGCTTACACAATGCCTAAAGGGCGTTGTTAGGCGTAACCGCGCCCTATTTTTCACAGCATATTTTTATGCCGGCAAGGACAAGTACACTTATGGCAGTTTCTAAGTTTGCACAATTAAAAACCTATTTAGATACCCAAATCATCGGTCAACACCAGCTCACTCAGTCCCTACTTATTGCCGTATTGGCGGACGGTCACCTGCTCGTTGAGGGCCCGCCGGGACTGGCTAAGACCCGCGCGGTAAACGCCTTGGCCAAGGGCCTAGAAGGCTGTTTCCAGCGCATTCAGTTTACTCCGGATTTATTGCCGTCGGATGTCACCGGCACCGATATTTACCGCCAACAAACCAGCGAGTTTGTATTTGAGCCGGGCCCACTGTTTCATAACCTGGTACTGGCGGATGAAATAAACCGCGCCCCCGCCAAGGTGCAGTCGGCCCTGCTGGAGGCCATGGCCGAACGGCAAATCACCGTGGGGAAAAATACCTACCCACTTGAGCAGCTGTTTATGGTGATGGCAACACAAAACCCGCTAGAACAAGAGGGGACCTACCCGCTGCCCGAAGCACAGCTTGACCGCTTTTTACTGCATTTGAATATTGATTACCCCGACGCCGAGGCGGAGCTGGCCATTTTGCGGCTGACTCGTGGCGAGGCGCTGGCCGGTGAGCAGCAAAATATTGAGCCTATTTCTCAGGCGGATCTATTCGATGCCCGCCAACAGGTGCTGGCGTTGCATTTGGCCGAGCCCTTAGAGCAATACCTGGTTCAGCTGGTGATCGCTACCCGCGATGGCCTGCGCGTCGATGACGACCTGGCCAATTGGATTGAATACGGTGCCAGTCCACGGGCCACCATAGCCCTGGACCGAGCGGCGCGTGCTCATGCCTGGTTGCAAGGCCGCGACTTTGTCAGCCCGGAAGACATTCAGGCGGTCTTTCACAATGTCCTGCGCCATCGCATTATTCTCAGCTACGAAGCGCAGGCCGAGGGCGTCAGTAAAGACCAGGTGTTAACGCGCATTTTAGAGCGCGTGGCAGTGCCTTAATGGCTAAGTTGCAGTCAGCCATGGGTGTGCAGCAATGGCTAGAGCAGTTGCATAGCAATGGCCATAGCCTGGCTTTAAAAGAGCTCACCTATTACAAAACAAAAACCCAGCTGCTGGATTTAGCGGTACGCAAGCGCATACGCAGCCCCCATAGCGGTCAGTATCTGGCACCGCATAAGGGCCGCGGCATGGAGTTTGCGGAGGTGCGCCATTATCAAAGCGGCGATGATGTACGCAGCATCGACTGGCGCGTAACCGCCCGTACCGGCGAGGCCCATACCAAGCTGTTTCAGGAAGAAAAGGAACGCCCGGTACTAATGCTGGTCGACTTTAGCGCCAGCATGCACTTTGGCTCTCAGCTGCTATTTAAATCGGTGCAAGCGGCGCATCTGGCCGCCTTGATCGCCTGGTCGGCCTGTGCCCGTGGCGATAAACTCGGTGCCCTGGTTTTTAACGATCAGCAGCACCATGAATTTCGCCCACAAAGCCGCGATAAGGCGGTGTTACGGGTATTCCACGGCCTGCTCGACAGCCACAAACAGCAGCAAACCCTCAGCAGTAGCGCCACTGGCACAGATCTGCTGCGCCAGTTGCAACGCTTAAACCAGCTTGCCAAGCCCGGCAGCACCGTCTACCTGCTGAGCGACTTTGCCATATTGCAGCACGATGATAACCCGGCCATAGAGCGCGAATTACAACGTCTGGCGCGCCATTGCGAAGTGGTCGCCTGCGTGATCAGCGACCCCTTTGAGCAGCACCTGCCGCACTACCCGGAAGCGGTGAATGTGCGTAGCCATCAGGGGCATTTTAGCCTGCCCTTACAGGATGCCGGTTTTCGTCGCCGCTTTAATCAGCAGGCGCAGCAACTCGGCGCTTTGCGCCAACAAAAACTATCCCGATATTGCCACTCCTTGGTGGAAATTAGCGCCGCCAAGGCGCTGGAACAACAGTTTTATGAAGGGAGTTTGTAAATGCAGTCAGCCCCTACAATGCCATTGGCCGATGTGATTGTCCCCACTGAGGTATCAAGTTGGCCGCCGGGTCCGGCCTGGTGGCTCTTGGCCGCCACACTGTTAGTGTTAATTATCGCCGCCGTACTGGTTTATCGTCGCCGCCAGCAACACTTGCGCGCCAAACGCCATGCCTTGGAATTGGCGCAGCAACAAACGGCGTTAGGCCTGCATCAGCTATTAAAGCGCCTATGCAAACATTATTACGGTGCCCAGGTAAGCGCCCTGACTGGCCAGCGCTGGGCCTTGACCCTGTCTCAGTTGAGCGGCCTTACCTTTCACGCCGAAGAGCTTACTGCCTTATATAAGGGTGATGCCGTGCAGAATGCCATGCAGAATGCCGAGCAGGATGAGCTGGCGCATAAGCTAAAGCAGGCCCTGGTGCAGTTTAAGACCAAGGAGACCCTGGATGTTTGAGTTCGCCTGGCCCTGGCTGTTTATTCTTCTCCCCCTGCCCTGGCTACTGGCCTGGGTGCAAAATAGCAAAAAAACACACAACACCTTGTTACTGCGTATCGACTCCCTGGCCTATCAGGCCAAGGCAAAAACCCAGACCCGCGTTAACAAGCGCTGGCCACATTGGTTACTGGCCCTGGCTTGGCTGACATTCGTGAGCGCCTTGGCTAATCCAGTGTATCGCGGCGAGCCTATTACCCTGGCCAATGAGGGGCGCGATATTATGTTGGCGGTGGACTTATCCGGTTCCATGCGCGAGCAAGACATGGCCTATCAGGGACGTTTTGTCGACCGCCTTAGCGTGGTAAAAAATGTGCTCAGCGACTTTATTACCGAGCGTCAGGGCGATCAGCTCGGGCTTATTCTCTTTGCCGATACCGCCTTTTTACAAACCCCGCTAACCAGGGATCTGGATACCGTAGCGCAAATGCTCAAAGAAGCGCAGATTGGCCTGGTGGGTCGCGCCACCGCCATCGGTGATGCCCTAGGTTTGGCGGTAAAACGTTTTAACGATAAATCTGCGTCCAACAAGGTGGTGATCCTGCTCACCGACGGCCAAAACACAGCCGGCAACCTCACCCCGGAGGAAGCTTTGATCCTGGCCAAGGATGCACAAGTGAAGGTATACACCATAGGCGTTGGCTCCGACGGCAACTTTGGCGGCGGCCTGTTCTCCATGGGCGGTGGTGCGGCCTTGGATGAGCGCTTACTTACTCACCTGGCCAAGGAAACCGGCGGTCGTTATTTTCGCGCCACCGACACCCGTAGCCTAGCCAATATTTATCAGGAGCTGGACGCCCTGGAGCCGTTGGCGAAAGAAGAACAAACCGTGCGCCCGGAAGAGGCACTTTTCTACCTTCCGCTCTTTTTGAGTTTCTTAATACTCTTGTTGGCCACCGTCTGGCACCGCTTTGCGGTTGCCATGCAGCGTGTTGCAGGAGAGCAATTATGACCGAATTTATTTTCTTACGACCCGATCTCTTATGGCTGCTGCTATTGCCGGGCTTCTACCTGATTTGGCGCCTGGTTGCCAGTAAAGACGAACAACAGCAACAACCCCTTATCGCCCCCCATTTGGCGGCGCAAGTAATGCAAGAAGGCGCTGAGCAACGACAAAACAATGGTTTGCTCAATGCCCTGCTGCTGGCACTCATGGTGGTCGCCATGGCTGGACCCAGCTTTAGCAAACAAGAGCTGCCGGTGTATGAGGCGAAAATGGCGCGGGTTATGGTAATGGACATGTCCCGCTCCATGTTTAGTACGGACATCAGCCCCAACCGACTGCAGCAGGCCCGCTTTAAGGCCTTGGATATGGTGGAGCTGTTTAAAGAAGGTGAAACGGCGCTCATCGCCTATGCCGGCGATGCCTTTACCATTTCGCCGCTGACCTCGGACAGCCAAACCCTGACTAATCTTATCCCCAGCCTAAGCCCGGATATTATGCCCGAGCAAGGCAGTAATGTACTGGCGGCGTTGACGCTGGCGCAGGAGCTGCTGGAGCAGGCCGATTACCCGCAAGGGGACATTATTTTAATCAGCGACGGTATAGATGCTGAGGAAGAAGGCGATATCCGCACCTGGCTCAGCAACAACGACTACCGTTTGCATATCTATGCCATAGGCAGCGAGCAAGGCGCCCCCATCAGCTTGCCCGATGGCGGCTTCTTAAAAGACAATCAGGGACAAATCGTCATTCCTAAGACTAACTTTGAGCGCCTGCAACGCCTGGCGCAGCTCGGTGGCGGTAAACTTATTCGTTATCAGCCAAGCAGCGACAACCTTAACGTTCTCGCGGTTTCCAAAGGTGAACAAACAACGCAGCAGGCGCAAAACCAACAGACTTTATGGCGAATCGATGCCGGCATCTATCTGGCCTTATTGGTTCTTCCCTTGCTGCTATGGCAACTGCAACGCCGCGCTATTATGCTGGGCGCCGCCCTTGTACTGGTGCCGCAATTATGGACCCCGGCCTATGCCGCCAGCGGCCAGTCCTGGTTTAATAATGCAGAACAAAATGCCCTCAACGCCTACCATGACAAGGCCTATGAGCAGGCGGCACAGGCGCGAAACCCTTTGCTCAGTGGCGCCGCCAAATACCAGCAACAGGACTATCAGGGAGCCCTGGCTGATTTTAACAAGGATAACTCGGCCACCGGCCTGTATAACCAGGGTAATGCCCTGGCGCAATTGGGCAAGTTTGACGAGGCCCTGGAGCGCTATCAGCAGGCCCTGGATAAAGACCCAAACCTCGAGGCCGCCAAGGCCAATAAGTCCACCCTGGAGCAGTTGAAAAAGCAGCAAGAGCAGCAACAAAATCAACAAGGTGATTCAGGGCAGGAGCAAGACTCCCAAGGCCAGGACTCACAACAACAAGAAGATGGTCAACAACAGCAGCAAGATGGCCAGCAGCAAGGCTCTGAGCAACAAGGTGAGTCGCAACAACAAGACGACTCCGAGCAACAAAACGGTGGCAGTAGCGCGCAAAACGAGCGTAACAGCAATGAGCGCAACCGCCCGCAAAACAGCGCCCAGGCCGACGATAAGTCGGACCAAGACGAACAGCAAGAGTCTGGCGAGTCTTCGACCGAGTCCTCGAACGAGCAGTCGTCGCAACAAAATGACGCAGCGGCTTCGCCCGAGACTTCGTCCGAGACTTCGCCCGAGGACTCACAAGAACAAGCTAAAGCACAACAGCAAGCGCTCGGCGAACAACAAGCCGGGCAGCAAGATGGCGAGCAACAAGCCGCTGCCATGGCTGAGCTCAGTCCCGAAGAGCGTGAAAAAGCGCAACAGCTCAATCAACTGCTACGAAAAATTCCCGACAACCCGGAGATCCTGCTGCGCAACAAAATGCAACTAGAAGCCCAGCAACGTCAACGATATCGCCGCCGCTTACCACAAGGAGTAGAGAAGTCATGGTAAGAAGTTTTTTATATGTTTGCTTAATCTGCTTGAGCCTGCCGACCTTAGCCTTATCGCAGCTTGAAGCCAGCGTCGATAAAAACCCGGTGGTCGCCGGTGAATACTTTATGTTGACCCTGAGCGCCGATGACACCATAAAAACCACTCAACCGGACACAGACGCCTTGTTACGGCACTTTGTGGTCGGCCCTACTTATCGCAGCACCAATACCCAGATGGTCAACGGCGTAGTCAGCCGCCAAACCAGCTGGCGGGTGGAATTGATGGCCCGCGAGCCAGGCCAATACGAGATCCCGGCCTTTAACCTCAAAGGCGTGAGCTCCGAGCCTTTTACCCTCAATGTGGTCGCCAATAAGGAGGCCCAGGGCGATGGCAATAACGCCTTTATTAAAACCGAGCTCACTCCGGCAAGCTTATATGTGCAACAGGCAGCCATTTATACCGTAAAACTTTACGTCGGCGTCGACCTTATCGATGCGGCCATGACCGCACCGGCAATGAGCGAAGCAAATTTGGCTCAGTTAGGTCGCGACAGCGAAAGTCAGGAAGTGGTCGATGGTCGCCGCTATCGGGTGATCCAGCGCGAGTATCTGATCCAACCGCAGAAAAGCGGCACCTTTGAACTAGAGGCACCGGTATTCAACGGCAAAGCCCGTGTAAACTACCGCCCGGTGGCCATCAGCGCCCGCGGCACGAGTCAATTGGTGGATGTAAAACCCACCCCTGCGCAGTACAGCGGCGCCTGGCTGCCCAGTGAGTTGGTTGATTTAAGCGAGCAATGGCAGGGACTGGAGCAAGAGGTAAAGGTCGGCACGCCCATCACTCGTACGCTTACGCTCACCGCGCTCAATGTTACCAAGGAACAATTGCCGGATGTAACCAGCAGTGAAGTTGAGGCGGTGCGCAGTTATGCGGATCAGTCCGAGCGCACCCATGTGGTTCGTAATGGCCGCATCATTGCGCAGACCAAGACCTCTATCGCCTATGTGCCGCAAGAGCCGGGCACCTACACCCTGCCGGCGATTTCAATCAACTGGTTTAATACCGTTACCGGGCGTGAGCAGGTGGCGAGTGTCCCCGAGCAGCAAATCACCGTGGTCGCCGCCGACGGAACAAAAGAAGCCCCCAGTGAGCCGCCCCAAGCAGAGCAAACCGCCACAGCCGATGCAGAGGCTCCTAAAGACGACAAGACGACCGCCGCCCAAGGCGAAACAGGCTCTCTACCCTGGTGGCTGGCCCTGCCCGGCTATGCCTTATGGTTACTGACCCTGCTGCTGTGGTGGCTCAGTCACAAGCGTAAAAAAGCACAGGCTGTGGAGCAAAGCCAAGAATCAACGGCAAGTGCCCCCGTCAAGGTAGGCGATATCCAAAACGCCGCCAACAGAGGAGACGCTAAAGCCCTCTATCAAGCCATCGACATCTACGCCAAGTCTCACTATGGCAACATAGATGCCTGGCTTGCCCTGTGGCCACAGGATGCGGTGCAGGAATTCGCTAAGCTGCGCCAATCTCTGTACAGCACAAGTGCACCCGAGGTTGACTACAATCGCATCGCCAAGGCTGCGGCACACACCCCGCGCCCCAGCCATAAGCAAAAAGCTGAGCTAGACTCATTGTACTAAGGCTTTTACCAGCTTTTTGCACCTGGTTTTCGGTTTGCCGTAAACCAGGTGCAAAATTTTCTCCTTTTACGAAATCATTTTTCGCTATTACAGGTCTTTATGGGCATGGCAGATAAACAAAAGCGCTATGAAGCGCTGGTGCAGGTGTACCACAAAGAGCTCTATCGCTTTGCCTTTTGGCTTTGCAAGGATGCCACTGTGGCGGAAGACCTGGTCCAAGAAACATTTTTAAGAGCGTGGCGATCGTTGGATTCCTTGCAGGATCAGGGCGCGGCAAAGTCGTGGCTGCTGACCATATTGCGTCGAGAAAACGCCCGCCGTTTTGAACGTAAACAATTTGATTACAGCGATGTAGAGCAGGACACCCTGGTTGATGAACACAATACCGCCCTGGATGACGATATGGAGCTGACCGTTCTGCAACGGCATATCATGGCCTTACCGGATGAATATAGGGAGCCACTGGTATTACAGGTGATGGCCGGCTGCAGCGGCGAGGAAATAGCCAACATCCTTAATCTCAACAAAAACACGGTAATGACGCGCTTATATCGGGCTCGAAACCAGCTAAAAGACGCATTAACTCGTAACGATGATAAATTTACAGAGGCCCCCAATGGATGAACTCGAATTTCGTCGGCGCCTTTTAGCCCAGCCGCACGACAAAGACAAAGCGCTGCTTGAGTACGCACAACAAAGTCCCGAGCGCTTGGCCCTGGTCAATGAGCTCAAGAGCTTTGATAAGGAGCTCCAGCAGGCCATGCAGGTGCCCGTGCCGGAGAGCCTGGCCGACAAGATTATTCTGAGGCAAAGCATGAGCGATGACGGGAGTGACGTTTGCGCGCCCATGCCCGGCTCGGTTAAGCGTCCTTGGTATCTGGCGCTGGCTGCCAGCATTGCCATGGTGTTTACCGTCGCCCTGTATCAACTGAATAGTCCCACGCTCACCATAGGTGAGCATGCCCTGGCTCATGTCTATCATGAAATCGACTCGCTGGAATCCCAGGATCGTCTCGATATGGCGACGGTCAATGCCCGTCTTAGTGAATTGGGTGGCCAGTTAAGTGCCCTGCCCGGAGAGGTGACCTATGCTCGCTTTTGCCGCTTTAAGGGGCAGAAGAGTCTGCACCTGGTGTTTGAGTCGGACTTTGGCCCCATGACGGTATTTATCGTTCCCACCAATAATGAATACCTGGGCGATAACTACTTCTCCGATCAGCGTTTTGCCGGGCGGGTTTCCCACTTCCCGCAGGGTGATGCCATTTTAGTGGCCGCCGCCAAGGCGCCCATCGATGAATATCAAAGTCGTATCAACCAATCGCTGCATTGGTTATAAAGCGGTGCTACCCCGGATAGCAAAAAGCCACCCTCAGCAAACTAAGGGTGGCTTTTTTGTGTCTCTAAGCGAGCTATAAACTAGCTCTTAGCTTGGGCTTAGTTAAGTTCGGCTTTCAGCGAATCCTCTACCTGCTCAAAGGTAGCAATAAGCTCGTCGCTTGGCTCTTTGGTTGCCAGTGACACCACCACAATGGCGATACACGACAGGATAAAGCCAGGGACGATTTCATAAATAATGCTGCTCAGGCTTTGACCGTTAATGCTGATAGGTGCATAAATCCAGAACAACACGGTCGCGGCACCCACCACCATACCGGCAATCGCGCCTTGCAGGTTCATGCGTTTCCAGTACAGGCTAAACAGAACCAATGGACCAAAGGCGGCACCGAACCCAGCCCAGGCATTACTTACCAGATCCAGAATCGAACTGTCGCGGTCGTAGGCAAGGTAAATGGCACACAGGGCCACTAACAGCACACTAATACGGCCTATCAATACCAATTCTTTTTGAGACGCTTCTCGGCGCACATAAATGCGATAGAAGTCCTCGGTCAGCGAGCTAGAGCACACCAATAGCTGAGATGAAATGGTACTCATGATGGCCGCCAAAATAGCCGCCAGTAGGAAACCGGCCACCAAGGGGTGGAACAGCAGCTCGGAAAGAACCAGGAAGATGGTTTCTTTGTCGTCGATGGGCATTTGATTTTCCAGCATATAGGCGGCACCAAATAAACCGGTTAATACCGCACCTATGGCCGACAAGGTCATCCACGACATACCGATACGACGCATGGTCGGCATTACCTTCACCGAGCGCACCGACATAAAGCGCACAATAATATGCGGCTGACCAAAATAACCTAGACCCCAGGCCATGGCAGAAATAATGGCAATGGTAGAGCCACCGGCAAACCAGTCCATCATATTCATTGCATGCACTTCGCTTTCTTTAGGCGAGGCCAACAGCAAATCATAACTGGCATTGCCAAGCGTTTCGAACACCGGTTGATCAAGCATCATATAGGTGGCCACCGGCACCGCCAGTAACGACACAAACATGATACAACCCTGGACGAAGTCGGTCATGCTCACCGCTAAAAAGCCACCAAACAGGGTGTATAGCACCACCACGCCGGTGGTCACATACAAGCCGGTTTCGTAACTCATACCAAAGGAATTCTCGAACAGCTTACCGCCGGCAACCACACCGGATGAGGTGTACAAGGTGAAGAAGACGATGATGACGATGGCAGAAATAACGCGAAGAATGTTTTTGTTATCGGCAAAGCGATTGGCAAAGTAATCCGGGATGGTAATGGCGTCATTGGCTCTTTCCGTGTACACACGCAAACGCGGTGCAACCAGGAAGTAGTTAGCCCAGGCACCGAGTACCAGACCGATGGCAATCCATACCTTGCTCAAGCCAAATAAATACATGGCTCCAGGCAAGCCCATAAGTAACCAACCACTCATATCCGAAGCCCCGGCTGACAGGGCGGCAACACTTGGCGATAGGTTTCGACCACCGAGCATATAGCCAGATACATCATCGGTCGATTTTTTATAGGCATACAAGCCTATGCCAAGCATGGCAATAAAATAAATGGCGAGTGATATTATCGTACCTAATTCCAAACTAGCCTCCAACTTTAGCGCTAAATAGTGCGTGCCTTGGCCGCAGCAGGGCTCAAAGCTATTTGTTATTGTGTTATACGGCTGTCGATTACAACCGAGTCGCCTACTATAGCATGGCGAACGGGGGCAACTCCAATTAGTGCGTTTGTCGCAAAATTGTTCGACTCGTTGCCATAATGGCAACACCAGAGGCTAGACCTGAGCCTAGTATGTTGTTTTAAAGTAAAAAGTACTTTTTAATCGTGACAAAAGTATATAATACTGGGTGAAAGCCACTTAAATTTCTCATATATTGGTAGAACAATTTGAGTCAGATTAAATGGCACCCGTAACGGACTATGGCTCTAACTAATAAGCAACCAGTTTGGATGTGACAAATGAATTTCTACGCTGCGCGACAACCCATTCTCGACAGAGATAAATCCCTGGTAGGCTATGAACTCCTCTTTCGCGATGGTCTTGATAACGTATTCCCCCAGATCAATGGCGACGAAGCCACTTCGCGACTGATTGAAGGCAGTCAGTTTACCTTTGGCCTTGAAGAGCTAACCGGAAACAAGCCCGCCTATATTAATTTCACCCTGGAAACGCTGGCCAAGGGCTATGCCACCACCATGGGGAGCGACGAAATCGTCGTGGAAATCCTTGAGACGGTGCAACCGGGCAAACGCCTGCTGGCCCTCACCAAGGAGCTCAAAGAGCGCGGCTATACCCTGGCGCTCGATGACTACAAACACCAGAATGTCTGGCGTCACTTCTACCCCTATATCGACATTATCAAAATCGATTATTTGCAAACCCCGGTGGAGCAAATCGAGGAAGTGATCGACGCCATTAAAGCTTTCCCCCATATTAAACTGCTGGCGGAAAAGGTCGAAACCCATGAGCAGTATCAACAGGCGATGGATCTTGGCTTTAGCTTTTTCCAGGGCTTCTTCTTCTCCAAGCCGGAAATGGTGCAAAGTAAAGCACTGCCGCCTTCCGAGCTGACCCTGGCGGAGCTGCTTTATGAAACCTCCACCACCGAACTGGACCTCGCCAAGATCACCGCGGTGTTCGAGCGCGACGTTAACCTTTCCTACAAGCTGCTGCGCTATTCCAACTCGGCCATGTTTAAACGCCGTACGGAAATCGCCACCATTAAGCAGGCCTTAGTGGTGCTTGGTGCCAAGGAAATCAAAAAGTTCTTATCCCTGTTATTTGCCGCCCAGTTATCCTCGGATAAACCCGCTGAACTGATGCGCTTGTCCTTAACCCGAGCCCGTTTTGCCGAAATATTAGCGGAGCAGCATCCGGATCAGGTGGACGCGAGCCGCGCCTTCCTAACGGCTATGATGTCGCTGCTTGATGCCATCTTAGATCAAAGCATGGCTGAAGTGGTAGAGCGCTTACCCTTGGCCAACGATATCAAGGCGGCGCTGCGCGACGGCGAGGGCGAACTAGGTGATTACCTGGCTCTGGTTGAGCAATACGAACAAGCCCAGTGGCAACAGGCCAATGGCACCATAGATAAAATGAAGCTTGATGCCAAGCGGGTGCCCGATGCCTACCATGAGGCCATTCAATGGGCCCATGAACAAATGCAGGCGATTATGTAAGCCCGCATTGATAAATAAAAAAAGCCTGCTCAATGCAGGCTTTTTTTATTATAGATTTTCCAGAAAGTTATCATCATATTCTTCGGCTTCCGGCTCTTCTTCAAGCGGCGGGTTGCCATCGTACAGCTCATACAGCTGACGTTGATAATAGACGTCCTTAACAAAGGTATATGGGTCCAGCGACTCGTTCAACAGGCTTTCTTGAGGGATCAACGAAGCACGGGTTTCCACCACTTTCAACACAAACACCAGGATGGTTTCCGGTGTACTCAGGGCGATTTCCGGCAACACGAAGTTATCCACCACATCGCCTGTGAGGTTGCGGGCGGTGCTTGGACCCATACCCGGCAACATCAGGTAGGCGCCATCACCTATACCCCAAACCCCCAGGGTCTGGCCAAAGTCTTCATCAACATATTCAAGGCCTAAGCTGGTTGCCACATCGAACAAGCCAGCGATACCCACCGTGGTATTGACCAAAAAGCGCGCCACGGCGATGCCGGTGCGATCCGCCTTGCCTTGCAGCGCGGCGTTAATGGCATTCGTAGGGGCGCTGATATTGTCGGTGAAATTGGCGATTGAACGACGCACCGGAGCCGGGGTCACCTCTACATAACCGACTGCTACAGGACGTAAAATATAAGCGTCGAGGACGTCCATATTGAAGTCATAGATAGGACGGTTAACACTTTGCAACGGGTCGCGCGGGTCTTCTTTCTCCGGCGGCACCTGAGCACAGGCCGCTAGCAGCAGCGCCGATAAGGTCATTAAAGTCTTTTTAAGCATCGTCTATCCTACTGAATCAAGGTATCTATGGTCACGTTGACACTCGGTTGCTGCAGGCGGTTAAAGGGCTGTGATTTACCTTCTAATTCACCCAGCGCAACAGCCACGTCACCATCTTTTGAGATACGGGCAATCACTTGAATTTGTTCGAACTGCTGCAAACTCAATTGCGCCATCATGGCATCTGCCTCGCTTAAAGTCACACTCATGGGCAAGCTAAATTGCTCAAAGCGCTTCACCGCCAATGGCATGGCGGGTCCCTCGGCGGCCTTGGCAAACACAAACAACACGGCATTATGAGGAATGCGATTCGCTATCTCCTCGGCCAGAGTCACCTGCACCTGCACCTGGTGAGTCGGCTCGCTGTTTTGCTCTTGCGCCAGGCGCGAGTCGATTTCGGCAATGCGTTCGCTGACCATGGCATAACGCGGGTCTTGTTCGGTCATGGTCGCTAAAATCAGCTCAAAGGCACTCTTGGCCTCGGTCCAATCCTTACGCTCGTAAGCGATTAATGCCAGCATAGAAATAGCATCAATATTTTGCGGCTGCACCTGCAGCACTTGCGACAGCAGCTTGGCCGCTTGGTTCATCGCCATCTCATCGCCTTTGATCAACAGCGACTGGGCATAACTCACCTTGGCACTGAGGTTTTCAGGGTCCATCGCCAACACCTTATCGAATGCCTGCATGGCCATTTCGTAATCGTTTAAGGTCATGGCCACACGCCCTAGCATCAGCCAGGCCACCGCATCATCACCGTCCTGCGCCAAGCGGGTACGCAAGCCCAGTAGCAGTGCCTGACGCTCGTTGGCATCAAGGGGCTCGCCTTTACCCATCACCGCACGCTCGCCCAGTTCCGGCAGCTCAACCATGGCCTGTTCCCACGCCTTAAGCTGGGCCTGATTACCGGTAAAATAATAGAACACCGCACTGAGCAGCACCAAAAAGGCGGTACCAGTCAGCGCCAAAATGCGGTTGTTACCGCGACTTTGCAGTTGTTGTTCCGGCGCTAAGTCATTCAGCAGGCGTCTTTTAAGTTCCAGTAAGGACTCGTCAAAACTCGTTTGCGAAATGCGCCCCAGCGCTAAATCATCGGCCAGCTCCTGCTGACGTTGTTCAAAAATATCGATGCGCTCGGCATTGACGCTTGGGTTCACATCGCTTTCAAAGCGACGGAAAAACGGCCAACAGACAAATACCAAGGCGGCAATCGCTAAGGCCGCAAAGGCCCCCCATAATGACAACATTACGCAGACTCCTTGCGCTTATAGCGCGTGATGAACTTTTGCAGTTGCTGCTCGTCGGCCTCAGACCAACGGGCTTTTTGCGCCGCCTTTTTCTGGCGCAGAACAATAAAGGCGAAGCCGCCAACCACGATCAGACCGGGCAGTATCCACAGCAAAATAGTAGCAGGGGTGACCGGTGGCTGATAATGCACAAAGTAACCATAACGATCGATCATGTAATCGATAACCTGGTCCTTGCTCTGCCCTTCTTTGACCAGTTGTTCGACCTTATCGCGCAGATCCTTGGCAACCACGGCATCGGAGTCGGCGATATTCTGGTTTTGACACTTAGGGCAACGCAGCTCCTTGGTCAGTTCGGCAAAAAGGGCCGCTTGCTCTTCGTTGGCGAAGTCATATTTTTCTTCCACCGCGCTGGCAGAAACCGCAAATACCAAGGCTAATAATACAAACACAAAACGCATGTTATTCTCCCAGCAAAGGCGCAAATTTGGCACGCCACACTCGCGCGTTAACATCACCGGTGTGATGCACCAGCACCTTGCCTTCGCCATTGACCAAGAAGGTCTCCGGCGCCCCGGAAACGCCCAGGTCCAAAATAAACTGGCGGTCTAAATCCAGCATATTGAATTGATAAGGGTCGCCGGCACGGGCCAACATATCGCGCACTTCCTGTTGCAACGCCGTTAAGTCGAAACGGTCGCCGAAGTCCGGATCATAGCCCTGCTCGTAGTACAAACCCACTATGGTCACGCCGCGCTCGCGCAACTCGGTTAAATAACCCAGTTCCGCCAGACAGGTCGGGCACCAGGTGCCCCAAACGTTAATCAAATAGGTTTGTCCAGCCATGTCGGCATTGGTCCAACGCTTTTGCGGCGTCATCAGATCCGGCAAATCAAAGGCTGGCAGTGCCTGATTCACACGGCCGCTTTGCAGCTCACGTGGGTCGGAAAACAAGCCTTTTAACAGAAATACGCACAGCAGCAAAAACACCGCCAGTGGCGTCAATACCAACCACTTTTTATTCATGCCTGTGCCTCCTTGGGATTACGACGACGATAACGGCGATCAAATAAGACGATAAATCCGGCCAGGGCAATTAAAATACCGCCGAGCCACATCACCCGTACAAAGGGTTTATGATAAATACGCAATGACCAGGCACCACCGGTGAGCTGCTCGCCCAGGGCCAAATAGAGATCTCGGCTCAGGCCGGCGTCCACGGCGGCTTCGGTCATAAACTGCATGCCGATATCGTAGCGACGCTTCTCCGCGTGCAGCACGGTTTCCTGCTCGCCTTGTTTAAATACGGTGACCACCCCGGCATGACCGGTGTAGTTTGGTCCACGGATCACCTTGACGCCATCGAAGCGGAAATCATAGCCACCCAAGGCCACCTGCTCGCCGGGCACAACGCGCACATCACGCTCCGTTGAATAAGCCGAGGTCAGGGCCACGGACATAATCACCAAGGCCAAACCTATATGACCCAGCAGCATCGCCCAATAGCTCAAGCCCAAACGCTTAATCGATTGTGCCTGAGCGGTTTTCTGCAGCAGATCTTGAGCGCTCATCACCACAATCCACAGCGCTAACGCGGTGGCCATAAAGGTAATGGCGCTGACCTTGGCGAAGCTGCTAAACAACCAGGCCGCGGTAAGTACCAAGGCAATGATCACGCCCAGACCGTATTTACCCGCCACCTGCTTCAGCTTGTTTTGCTTCCAGCGCAGCAGCGGCGCCGCACCCAGCAATAAGGCAAAGGGCACGATCAAATAGGTAAACATCTGATTGAAGAAGGGTTCGCCGATGGAAATCGAGCCCAGACCCAGCTCCTTGTGGATCATCGGCAATAGCGTACCCAGTAGAACGATCAGCGTTGCTACCACCAGGAGAATATTATTCAGCCACAGCGCTACCTCACGAGAAAACAGGCTATAGCGACCTTCACTCGATACATGGCCTGCGCGCAGGGCATAAAGCGTTAACCCGCCACCCACGACTATAGCCAGGAAGGCAAGGATAAACATGCCGCGATCCGGGTCCGAGGCAAAAGCGTGTACCGAAACAATAATGCCCGAGCGCACGATAAAGGTACCCAATAGACTCAATGAGAAAGCGGCAATGGCCAATAGCACGGTCCAGGATTTAAAGATCCCGCGTTTTTCCGTCACCGCTAGGGAGTGCAGCAGTGCCGTGGCTACCAGCCAAGGCATCAGGGAAGCGTTTTCCACCGGATCCCAGAACCACCAGCCACCCCAGCCAAGTTCCGCATAGGCCCACCAACTACCGATGGTGATACCTAGGGTTAAAAAGCCCCACGCCGCCATGGTCCAGGGGCGCGACCATTTGGCCCAAAGGTTATCCAACTGGCCGGTAAGCAGTGCGGCAATGGCAAAGGCAAAGGAAACAGACAAACCAACATAGCCCATATACAAAAGCGGCGGGTGAATGATCATGCCCGGGTCTTGCAACAGCGGGTTCAGGTCACGTCCTTCCACCGGATAATAAGGCAACAGGCGGTCAAACGGGCTCGACATCAACAGGGTGTAGAGCATAAAACCGACGGCCAAAAAGCCCAGTACCCCGAGGACTCGGGCGCGCAATGGCCAAGGCAGTGATTTGGACATCAGCGCCACCGCCGCAGTCCAGCCGGCCTGCATCACCAGCCACAGAAGAATGGCCCCTTCGTGGCCGCCCCAGGTCGAGGTGATCTTGTAATACCAGGGTAAGGTACTACTTGAGTGGTGGGCCACATAGGCCACGGTGAAGTCGTCGGTCAGACTGGCGTAAATCAGCGCCGCAAATGAAAGCAGCACAAAGATAAACTGGCCCACCGCCAATGACGGCGCCGCGCGCATCAGGCGTAAATTGCCTGTGTGCGCGCCCCACATGGGAAAAATAAACAACAGCACACAGAGCACCATTGCCAGGGTTAATGAAAAATAACCGAGCTCTGGGATCATAACTTAGTAGCCGTTGTTGTTATAAGTTGGTTTCTGGTGCTTTATACCCTTCACCGCTTCGGCGACTTCTTCGGGCATATATTCTTCATCGTGCTTCGCCAGCACTTCGAATGCCTCGATCACATCGCTTTCAATCAGGGTGCCCTGTGCCACTATGCCCTGCCCCTCACGGAACAGATCAGGCAAAATGCCTTTATAGCGAATGGTTACCATGGGGCCACTATCGATCAGCTTAAACTCAACGAATAGCGAGTTTTCATCACGCTTGACCGAGCCCGGTACCACCATGCCGCCGATACGCAGCTTTTGTCCCACACTAGGCTTTTCAAGCTCAGGACCTTTACCGTTGATCAACTCGCTCGGGGTATAGAAGAGGTTAATGTTTTCTTGCAGTGCGTACAAAGTCAGGCCCACGGCGCTGGATAGGCCGAATAACAAAGCAATAATGGTTAATAGGCGTTTTTTACGTCTTGGGTTCATGACTGCGACTCCTGCTGCTTAGCCTGCTTGGCTTTTTCAATACGTTGCTCTCGGGCTGTTTGTGCCGATACCTGCTGTAATAATTTACGTTTCTCTTGAACCGAGCTTACCACCAGGGCGATAAGAATTAACGCACAGCTGCCGAACGATAACCATACATAAAAGGCGTAGCCGCCCATGGCGAAAAATTCTGAAAGACTGTCAAACTGCATCTTATTTGCCTCCCGCCAGGGCTTTCACCCAGGGGCGATGTTGTTCGCTTTTTAGGATTTCTGTTTTCAGGCGAATTAGCGTCACCGCACCTAGGAAGCCGGCAAAACCAAGGATATTAATCATCAAGGGCCAGAACATGCTCGGGTCAATGGCCGAGGTATCGAATTTGGTGATGGTGGCGCCCTGATGCAGGGTATTCCACCACTCTACCGAGAAATGAATAATCGGCAGATTAACCACGCCAACCAAAGCAAGAATAGACGCCGCCTTACCCCCGGCGCGCTTATCTTCAAAGGCATGATAAAGAGACATCACACCCAGGTATAAAAACAACAGAATCAACTCTGAGGTCAAACGGGCATCCCACACCCACCAGGCACCCCACATGGGTTTACCCCAGGCGGCACCGGTCAACAGCGCAATCACAGTCATGGCCGCGCCTACCGGCGCAATGGCAATCACCGCCAGCTGGGCATTGCGAATTTGCCACACCAGGGCCACCAAGGCAGCGATGGCCATGGACGAATACGCCCCCATGGACCAAATAGCCGACGGCACATGGATAAAGATTATGCGATAGCTGTCTTTTTGTTGGTAGTCAGCAGGCGCAAAGGCCAGCCCCCATACCCAACCCACCAGGATGCCAAGCACGGCAACCACGGCAAAATAGGGTAGCAGGGTGTTACACAACTGATAGGCTCTTTCGGCCTTAGCGTAGGGATGTAACCACTTCCACATTAGTTAATACTCACTTTCAATGCTGATGAAACGGCAATAGGCGCAAGCACGATAGCGACCGCTAAAAATGCGCCTAAAATCGCAAGCTGGCCGCCATAAGCCAGGGACATACTGGCGGTATCGATGGCGGAGGTCGCGAAAATTAATACGGGTATATAGAGCGGCAGGACCAAAAGACTTAATAGTACCCCACCCTTTTGCAGGCCCACGGTAAGCCCGGCACCAATGGCGCCAATCAAGCTCAGCAGCGGCGTGCCGATCAGCAGGGTCAGCATCATGGCGCTCAGAGCCTGCGATTGTAAATTCATCAAAAGCGCGAACAGTGGCGCTAAAATAACCATGGGCAACCCAGTGACCGTCCAGTGTGCCGCCACCTTAGCCGAAACGCTCAACGACAGCGGAAAAGGCGACAACATCAGTTGCTCCAAGGTGCCGTCCAAGTAATCGTCGCGAAAGAGCTTGTCCAGACCCAACATGGTCGCCAATAAGGCCGCCACCCAGATAATCCCAGGCGCCATGCGCGCCAGTAGATTGGGCTCGGGACCAATGCCCAGCGGAAACAAGGTGATAACGATTAAAAAGAACAATAACGGATTGATAATGTCACTGCGCTGGCGAAACGCCAGACGAACATCTTTTTTATACACACTGGCCCACACGCGCCAATAAGAATGATTCTGTGCTATCAAATGCGATACTCCAGCTGCAACTTGATAAGCTTATCAAAGTGCGTGGTGAGGTCCTGGTGGCTAGTTAGCAAAATTGCCCCGCCAGTGGCCAGATGCTCGGCAAAACGCTGCTGCAGCAGTTGCACGCCTTTTTTGTCCACCGCGGTGAAGGGCTCATCCAACAACCACAGGGGCGCGCGATTTAACCATAAACGCGCCAGGGCCACACGGCGCTGCTGCCCAGCAGAAAGCTGACGCACCGGCACATCTTCAAGACCAACCAGACCCAGGTCGGCAAGCACCTCGTAGAGATCTAAGCCGCTTTCGAGACCATGGGTATTAAGCCAAAACTGACAATTTTCTAAGGCATTAAGCGCAGTGTTCACGCCGGTTTTATGACCGATAAACAGCACATTCTCGGCGTACTCGTCATAATTACGACCAATACACTGCTGGTTAAATTTTACTTGCCCCTGCATAGGCTCGGCGAAGCCCGCTAAAATACGTAATAGCGAGGTTTTTCCGGCCCCGTTAGGGCCTTCTAACTGCATGATCTCACCCGACTTTAGGTTAAAACTCAGGTCTTCGAACAAACATCGCTCTTGCTTTATACAAGTGACTGCGTCAACGTGTAGCACAAACAGGGTTTCTCAATGCTTAAAATTGGGCGATAGTCTACCATAATGCTAAGCTAATGCGAAAAATTGCAGGCAAAACTTTGATCTCGTGCAGGGGGGAATATGTCGGGTCCATTTGCCCCTTTAACTAACCAGGCTTCGGCGCTGGAAATGACCGTTTCGAACGCGGCTAAACCGCAGGAGCAACTCCCCCAAGAGCGCCTCTTGGCGGCCCGTAACATTCGCATTGAACCCCAGCAGATAAGCATGGAAGTGCGTGTGCAGGGACATTGGCAAAGCACCACCTTGACACTCAGCCCCCCGCAACCCCAGCTTGCAGGCCTGCGCCTGGAAAGCGCCGAAATCCGCCTGGGTGTCAATGGCCAGTTGCAGCTACGCCCAAGCGAGATCAGCCTTAATGTCGATAAAGCCCAGTTGCTATATCAGCTAGTGTCAGCCTTGGCGGCGCCAAAAAACTCAGGGACGACGGCGCAAACACTCCAACTCGCCGCTTACCTCGATAATCAGGGTCGTATCCAATTACCGCAATTGGCAGCCAGCCTGCAAATCAATAATGCCACCTTGGCCTTGCTCGGTGAAGGCACACAAGCGCTGGCGGTGGAGCTTAGTCTGGCGCAAGGGCAATCACGGATACAGGCACACCTAGTGCTAAATAATCAAACCCGCCTGCCCCTCCCCTTAGCCGATAATAAACTGATGCAATGGCTGGTCAACAGTGCGCCGAGACTGGAATTAACGCCGCAGACAAGCACGCCTGGCAGCCCGACGGCCCAGTCGCTGGCGCAGCTGTTACTGACGCTTGCCCATGGCCAGCAAACGCCTTTGACCCAAGTGGTGCTGCGCCAAGGCGAAGTCGCTTTGCTGCAGGGGCAACCCCAGCCGGTCATGGCTAAATTGGATAACAGCGGCCAATTACAACTGCAACTGCAGCCTCCCAGCCTGCGCCTAAACACCCAGGTACCGACGCTCGCTGGCGCTAAGGCCCCAATGCCGGACTCGGGCGAGCTAACGGCAACTCCCCCGACCACGGCCACCGGAGCAAATGCCAAAGCAAATACACTCAAAACACAGCTTCTGCCGCAGGTGCTCAGTTGGCAGGCGGCCCTGTATAACAAGCTTATGGGCGCGGCACTGCAGGATAAGTCCCACGCTTTGCCCCCATCCCTGTTGCAAAGCCATGCCAAGGGCTTGTTAACCCCCCTGCTGCAAGTCTCGCCAATGCATCCCTTGCCCGAAACAGGCCAGGAGCAAAGGCCCCTGCGCAGCGCCATGCCCGTGGTGCCAAACCAAGTGCGCCAACAGGCGCCCCTGCTGGCACTGATAGTGCAAATGCAAGGCTTGGTCAGGGTCAGTATTCCCGCTCACCCCTCGTCTGGCCTAATGCTGCCCGGCTCTCAATCTCAACTCCAACCTGGGCCCGTAAAGGATACGACTTCTTCAGCGAGCTTGTCGGCACACGTTCAGTCAAACAAGGTCGCGGCGCTAACGCCCTTGCCCTTAACCCAAACCCTGACGCAAACGCTGCAAAAATTGCTAACACCGGGCCAGCAGCTGCGTCATCATTTGACCCAACTCGACACTCAGCTTATGCAGGCGCCGAAGGAGCTGCAACAGCTGGTCAATCAGGCCTTCGCCAAAATGATAGGACCACATACACCCAGCGTGCAAAATGCGACGCAAATTCGCGCCCAACTGCAACCCTGGACCCTGTCACCACAGCAGTGGCAAAGCTCGCTCAGTGCCAGGCTCGATCAGCTGGTGACCGCCTTGGTGGCGGCGCCAATTTCCGATGCCCCTGGCAACGTTACCCAGGCTGTGCCACAGGCTGTACCAAAGACCAACAATGGCTTACTCCCCCTGTTGCAACTCTTGCTTGGTAACAGCGGAAAAGGCCCGGAACAACAACTGCGTGCGGATAATCTGCTGCAACAATTGCAATCTCCGGCGGCGCAGGCGCTGATTGATGAGCTGGCCCCCATACAACAGCAGATGACCCCCCAACTTAGCGCCCAGCTTAGTACTCAACCCGGCACACAGACTCAGGTCGCGCAGCAAGATAGTAATGCCTTGGTGCAGCTGTTATTACCCATGCGCCTGCCACCGGATGTCGGGCACAGCGAACTGACGCTGGGGCGTTATCAAAAAAAGAATAATCAAGGGGAAACGCATGAGGTGTGGTTTGTGCGCATGCAGTTCGATTACGGTAAACAGGGTGAGCTCAGCGTGCAGGCACAACTGAGCCAACAGCAGCTTAACTGTGCCCTTAAGGCCGGCTCCCATGCCCTAAGCGAATTGGCGCAGCAACACAGCGAAGACTTAAGGCGCAACCTGCAGCAGCACGGCTTATCCGTGCCCGCCATTGAGGTGCAACAAGTCAGCGAACAACAGGCGCGCCGGTGGCAAGCATTCTATCGCCGCCACAGCATAGTGAATCTAAAGGTGTAGTCATGAAGCATAACGAGCAACGCAGTGCCATTGGCCTGCTTTACCAAGAAGGCAGCGCGCCTCATGTCAGCGCCAAGGGTTTCGGTGAGCTGGCCCAGCAGATAATCAATGCCGCCGAGCAACAGGGAATTTTAATTCATCAGGATAAGGAGCTGGCGAACACCTTGGCCGCCTTGCAACAAGGGCAAGAGATCCCGCCGGAGCTCTATTATGTGATAGCCGAGCTTATCGCTTTTTCCTACGTGTTACGGGGAAAGTATCCGCCGGGGTGGCAGAACTTTAGCAATAAGCTCAATATCAAAGCCTAGTTTTTTTGATGCAGAGAGAAAAGCAGTTCAGCTTCCGCCAACGGTAGTTCACATTCACGCATCACCTCATCGAGTGGTGCACCAAGTTCAATCATTTTTACCGCCCGTGAATACAACTTGGCCTGGGGATCCGCATCTTTAAAGCTATGCTGTTGCTGCGCCAGCTCCTCGGTTCTGCCTTGCAGATGCTGGACATGGTTGGCAATATTTTCAACCGCGGTGCGCACCTCGGCAATTTCGGCGCGCAGAATTTGGGTTTGATCTTGCCCCTGATCGGCGTGAGCCAATTGCGAAAGCAGGCGCTCATGACCGGCGTGCAGTCGCGTCAAACGCAGCCATAAGATCACCACAGCCACCGCCAGGAGCAAAATCACACCGGCGCCAATCAGCATAGAAGTTGTCAGTTCGTTCATTGCTTACAGGTTACTCAGCTCATCCCACTCATCGTCATTGAGCAGTTTATTCAAATCGACCAAGATCAATAACTCACCATCGCGATTAGAGACTCCTTGAATAAACTTGGCGCTTTCATCTGTGCCGATATTCGGCGCACTGTCGATATCCGAGCTGCGCAGATAGACCACTTCCGCCACCGAGTCGACCAAAATGCCGATCACCTGCTTTTCCGCCTCAATAATCACGATACGTGATTGCTCGGTAACCTCGGCATCCACCAGGCCAAAGCGGGCACGGGTATCAATCACGGTAACCACATTGCCGCGCAGATTAATGATCCCAAGCACATAATTGGGCGCACCAGGCACAGGAGCAATGTCGGTATAACGCAGCACTTCTTGCACCTGCATTACGTTAATACCATAGGTTTCTTCCTGCAGACGGAAGGTCACCCATTGCAACACCTCATCACTACTGTCGACATCATGTGCTGAGACTTGTCTCTGTTCGCTCATACTTGGCTCCATTTAAAATTGGCCGTCACAGTAACGGCCAAACTGGCATATATAGTTGATACTTTTATTGCGCCTGACTATCGAGTCCCTGCTCTAGCAGCAGCTGTAAGTTTTCGACATCGATTAAAGCACACATTTTTTCTTTTATAACGCCGGCCAACCAGGGTCTTTTACCATGACTTTGCCGCCATTTTACGTCTTCGCTTTTTAGCGTGACGTTGTTGATAAGGGTTTCAGCGCTCAGTCCCCACTGGGATTCTCCGAGCATAATCACGTACTTGTAGTTTAATGCCTGTTGTAATTGTTTGTCATATTTTTCTGGCATCACCCAACGGGCGGTATCAACCACATTAATTTTCTCATCCCGGTTTAACATCACCCCGCTAAACCACTCGGGCTTACCGAACAATTGATTCAGCTCGGTGCGCTGATGAATGCCGCCGAGGGATTTTAGCGGTACCGCCAGGGTTAAACCGGCCACCTCGAAAAACAAGGCCTGAAACTCGCCCTGCATATATTGCTCGCGCGCCGCCTGCGGGGCTCGTAATGGCGTTTCCTCGGCGTTATTTTCCTGCGGCTTTAGTAAGGGGTTTGCCGCTGGCTCGCTCAAAGGTTCGGATGAAGTCGCGAGTGCAAGCTCCGCCGAAGGCACTGGCGAAGCTTCGGGCACGGGTGACACCGCTTTGGCCTGGGTTGGTTCGGCAACCGGCATAGGCGTCACTTCCTGTACCTGCTCCTGTTGGGTCACCTGCGGCGCCGGTGGCTCTTGAAGCTGTGGGCGCGGCTGCGACCTGAGCTCCACCTGCGCCAATAATTGCGCCACGGCACTCATGGCCAGCTCTTCTTGCGCCATTGGCGACAAGGGGTTATGAGGTTTGGCCTTGGCGACTTGCTTGGCTATTTTCGGCTGCGGCTCTCGAGGCGTTTGCTGTGGTTCCTCAAAGGAGTCTTCCTGCAGCAGGGCATCGAGGTATTGGCGCATAACCTGATCGTTCGTTCCGCTCATTTGCGCCCTTCCCGCTGTTGTAGGTAGTCAAGCAAATGGCGGTAGGCCTGCACCCCACGAGCCTTGCTGAAATGCTTACTGGGCACCTGCTGTGCCAAGCTGGCATCGCGGAATTTAGTGTCTATGGGGATCACCCCGGGCCAGACATTGTCGCCATAGCTGGCCTGCAACTGTTTATAGGCCACCAAAGACGCCTTGGTGCGCTTATCAAACATGGTTGCCACCACAGTATATTTGTAGGCTATGCCGGGGGCATCGCCACTCCCCTTAGGGGCGGCGCTCATTTGCATCAGCTCCATGGTGCGCATCATGCGTTCCAGGCCCTTAAGGGCCAAAAATTCGGTTTGCACCGGCACTAAAACATGCTCGCTGGCGGCCAAGGCATTGACCATCAACACCCCAAGCACGGGAGGGCAATCTAAAATGGCATAATCATAGTCATCCGTTATCTTCGCCAGCACCTTTTTAAGGATCAGCCCCATGCCGCTTTGCGTGCCCATGCTTCTGTCCAAGGTGGCAATGGCCATGGTGGCCGGCAGGATATCGATATTATCGACCCCGGATGGACACAAGGCCTGCAGGATTTCTTCTCTTTGCATTTCCTTGCCGCGGGAAAATACATCATAAGCGCTGATTTCGATGCGCTCAGAGTCAATGCCAAAGTAATAGGTCAAAGACGCGTGCGGATCGGTGTCGATAAGCAAGACGCGCTTACCCTGCTCCGCCAGCAATCCGGCCAAGGCCACCGAGGTAGTGGTTTTCCCAACGCCGCCTTTTTGGTTCGCCACAGTCCAAACTTTCATTGCTCGTTATCCTCGCTGCGCGTGGTAATGCGAATGCCGCCATGGGGAAGCTGTATAATTTTAATGCTGTTATCTTGTCCCGGCCTATGAATTTCCTGCTCTGTCTGCTTGCCTTGAGGCTGAGCTGTTAGTGATGCTTCAGGTGAAGCCTGTGGCACAGCCTGTGGCACAGCCTTTGGCTCCGGCAGGGCGTACTTGGAGATGGCAATCACCACCTTACGATTTTTTGCCCGTCCTTGTGCAGTGCCGTTATCGGCAAAGGGGCTGTATTGGCCATAGCCTTCAAGGGCCATACGCTCGGGGACTATCTGCTCCTGCTGCAACTGCTTGACCACCGCCGCGGCACGGGCCGCCGACAGCTGCCAGTTGGAGCTGAATAATTCGTTATTAATACTCTGGTCGTCGGTGTAGCCACGAATACGCAGGTAATTACGCTGTGGCGCTAACACCTGGGCAATACGGGCGATCACCGCTTCGGCTTGGTGAGTCACGGTGGCACTGGCGCTGGCAAAGACCATGGCGGAATTCATTTCTATGGTAAGCCAGTCCTGATCGAGCTGTAACTGTGCATCGCCCTGGCGTATCTCTTTAAGCAAGGTGTTGGTGAGCTCATCGACCAGGCGCTCCAATGGCTCGCCCAACTGCTGCTGCGGCAGCTGAGTCACATCACCGTGCTCGGGTAACAGGTGGTGGCTGGCCTGACGCTCCCTTTGCAGGCTTTGACCATACAAGAGGGCCTCATTGGCCGGCAGGGGTTGGGTCAGTAACCCCTCGGCGGCGGCGCCGGTGTCATCACTGGCGGGGGCCTGAGTCGCCTTGGTGAAGATCTGCTCCAAGGATTGCGAAAACACCTTGAACTGCTCGTCTTTATGATTGATGGCTATGGCGTACAGCACCACAAACAAGGCAAACATAATGGTCATATAGTCGGCGTAAGACACCAACCACCTATGGGTATGTTGTGATGCTTTTGCTTGAGCTCGACGGTGGCGCAGACGCATAGGGCTAGTATCCTGAACTCACATGACGCTCGGCAATATAGGCCTCTAGCTTTAGCTCAATATTGGCCGGCGTTTCACCCGTGTGCATGGCCACTATGCCCTCAGCGATAAGCTCGTGATAAAGCATCTTTTCTTCAATCACCTGCTTAAGCTTATTGGCAACCGGCAGTAACAGCAGGTTAGCCAGGCCGACACCGTAAATGGTGGCCAAAAACGCGGTGGCGACACCGGCTCCGAGCTGCTGTGGTTCGGTGATATAAGCCATGGCCTGAATTAAGCCCAACACGGCGCCCAAGATGCCTATGGTCGGGGCATAACCGCCCATGGCCTCGTACACCCTGGCGGCATCAAGCAAGCGCTCGCGCTCCAAGGTCAGTTCGATATCCAGGGTATCGCGCAAACGCTGTTCCTGGGTGCCGTCGATAAGCAAGCTTAGGCCCTTGGCCGCGTAGGGGTCTTGTGTTGCCAGGGCATATTCTTCCAAAGCCAAATAGCCTTTTTGTCTGGCCGTACTGGTCCATTCCTTGACCTGCTCAATACCCGCTTCCATATCGTAACGGGGCGGCGTAAAGACCCATTTAAAAATTTCCAGTGCCTTTTTAAATATGGGGAGCTGGGACTGCAACATGACCGCACCGAGCGTGCCACCGACCACGATAAGCAGCGCCGGCAGATTGATAAGGGCACTGACCACACCGCCCTCCAGGCTGTAACCCAGGGTGATGGCCCCAAGGGCAACAATAAGACCGAGTAGGGAGAGCTTATCCATTGCCCACCTCCTTGATTAAATGGCTGGCAACGTCCTCGAGCGCCAACTGATGATCATGCAAACCGGCACTGACAATGGCCTGCGGCATGCCATAGACCACGCAGGACTCTTCATCCTGAGCCCATACCCTGGCGCCGTATTGCTTTAACATGCGCGCCCCTTCACGACCGTCGGCGCCCATCCCGGTCAGCACTATGGCCAGCACATCGCCGCCAAATTGCTTGGCGCTGCTGGCAAAGGTGACATCGACGCTGGGTTTATAGGTGATTCTCGGGTTGTCATCGGCAAACACCTTGAGTCTGGGTGAGGTGGCGCGAGGGTCAAACATCATTTGCTGACCACCGGGGGCCAGGTAGGCGGTGCCGGGTTTTAACATGTCGCCCTGCTCAGCCTCTTTCACCTCTATGTTACAAAGGTTGTTTAAACGCTGAGCAAAAGCCGGCGTAAAGGCTGAGGGCATATGCTGTACCAGTAAAATAGGCAGCGAAAAATTTCGGGGTAACTGGGTTAAAATACTCTGCAGTGCGACCGGACCGCCGGTTGAGGTGCCGATCACCACCAGGCGATAGTTTTTGCCCGTCGCCCGATAGCTAGTGGGACGAGGATGCGGGCTCAAACCTGGTTCGTTTTGCACCTTGGGCTGAGCCGTTACTGCCGGCGCAGGCGCCGACCCCGAGCGTGCACCGCTGCGCAGCGCTGTGGTAGCCGTCGAAGTTGCTGTTGCAGTTGCACTCGCAGATGCAGTCGTTGCCAAGGGGGGACGACGCCAGCGCATTAAGCGACGACGCCCCAGTTCTTTCACCTTACGCTGCAATACAGCCACGGCTTCATCGTTATTGCGGGCGATGTCCTCGAATTTTTTTGGTAAAAAGTCGAGCGCTCCCGCATCGAGGGCATCCAGGGTGGCACTGGCCCCTTCGCGCGTCAGAGAGGAGAACATCAGGATAGGCGTGGGGGTCTTCGCCATGATCTGTTTAACCGCCGAGATCCCATCAAGCACCGGCATTTCCACATCCATGGTGATCACATCCGGACGCAAGGCCGCGGCTTTGGTTACCGCATCGGCCCCATTGACGGCGGTGTCTATGACCTCGATATCGCTATCGGCAGCAAGAATTTCGCTGACACGGCGGCGAAAAAAACTCGAATCATCAACAATCAGAACTTTTACAGGCATGGGCCACTCACCTAGTTTACGCTGGACCGGCCAGCATAGTGTTTTAACATGCTCGGCACGTCGAGGATAAGGGCAATGCCGCCATCTGAGGTAATGGTCGCACCAGCCATACCTGGTGTCCCCTGCAATAAGGCATCCAGAGGCTTAATAACCACCTCTTCCTGACCAATCAGAGAGTCGACCACAAAACCCACCTGCTGGGTACCAATTTGCACTATCACCACATGGCCCTTTGCCTTGCGCTGCGAGCTGTCGGCTCCCTTAACCAGCCAGTGCTCCAAGTAGAACAAGGGCAAGGCCTTATCACGAACGATAATGGTCAACTGGCCATCAACCACATTGGTCTTGGTTAAATCGAGGTGGAAGATTTCGTTGACCGCCGCAAGCGGCAGGGCAAAGGTTTGCTCGCCCACCACCACCATCAGGGTCGGTAATATCGCCAGGGTCAGGGGCACTTTGATGTCTAAGCGGGTACCCACACCCAGTTGCGATTCGATATTAATGGTGCCGTTAAGCTGGCTGATCTTGGTTTTCACCACATCCATGCCAACGCCACGGCCGGAAATATCGGAGATTTGTTCCTTGGTTGAAAAACCCGGCGCAAAAATCAGGTTATAGGCCTCATTATCGCTTAAACGGGCGGCCTGATCGGCGTCCAGTACGCCCTTGTTGATGGCGATATTTTTCAGCTTTTCAGCGTCCATTCCGGCGCCATCATCTTGAATACTTAAGAGAATATGGTCCCCTTCCTGGGAGGCCGAAAGCTTCACCAAGCCGGTACGGGGCTTACCCGCTTGCTCGCGCACAGCGGGCATTTCGATACCGTGGTCGACGGAGTTGCGTACCAGGTGCACCAAGGGATCGGCCAGGGCTTCGACCAGGTTTTTATCGAGATCCGTATCTTCGCCTTCCAATATCAGGGAGATATCTTTTTGCAGACTGCGAGCTAGGTCTCGTACCACCCGAGGGAAACGACCAAACACCTTTTTAATTGGCTGCATGCGGGTGGCCATCACCGCCCCTTGCAGATCGGCGGTCACCACATCCAGGTTGGAAATGGCTTTACCCATGTCTTCGCTATTGCTGCTATTGGCCAGGGTCAGCAGGCGGTTACGTACCAGCACCAGCTCGCCAACCATGTTCATAATCTGATCCAAGCGCTTGGTATCGACGCGCACCGTGGTTTCGGCGGCGGGCGCCGCGGCTTTAGCCGCCGGCTTGCTGACCGGCTTGCTGACCGGCTTCTCGGCGGGCTTACCGACGGGCTGACCATTTGCATTGCCAATAACCTGGCCTGTTGGCTGACCTGCAGGCTGGCCAACGGGTTGACTGGTGGGCTGAACTTGTGGTTTTTGTACCGCCGCACTGCTATCGCTGGCCGGTTGGCTTGGCGTTACTGAAACTGCGGACGCGGCCTGGCTTGTGGCGGCTGGCGGGCTTGGTATCGCCGTAGGGCCATTGCCTTTGCCATGAAGCTCATCGAGTAAGGCGTCAAATTCGTCCTCACTGATTTCCTCATCGTCGTCGGCGCTGGCCACTGCAGCCGTCTCTTCTGCGACTTTTTTATCGGCTGATGCTGTTACAGATGTGGTCGCAGATGCGGTTGCTGAGCCGGAGCCTAATACACCAAAACTGCCGGGGCCGTGCAATTCGTCAAGTAAGGCATCGAATTCATCATCGGTAATATCTTCATCGCCCTCGGGGGCTCCCTCGGTGACCCCCCCGGAGAACCCTGAAAGATTGCTATCTGTGCTGGCTTCCTCGGTCATTGAGGTCTCGGCCCCCGGGCCTTTACCTACTCCATGTAACTCATCAAGTAAGGCATCAAATTCGTCTTCACTGATTTCATCAATAGCCGAGTTGGACTCATCATTAAAGGCTATCGGGGTATCCTCGATAGCCATAGATTCAGCCACTGACACTGCCGTGGTCTCCACGACAGGAACAACAACGGGTGCAGATGTAGCAAGGGCTTCACCGGGTGCTTCCGGCTCACTTAATTGATGTAAAATAGCTAACAGTTCGGGGTCGGCGGGCTCGGGTTGAGCACGCAGCTGAATTTGCGCGAACATCTCGTTAATGGTGTCCAGCGCTTGCAAGATCACATCCATCAACTCGGCTGTAACGCGACGTTGCCCCTGACGCAGAATATCAAAGACGTTTTCGGCACCATGGCAGGCATCAACCAACTCATTCATGGCCAGGAAGCCGGCACCGCCTTTCACTGTGTGGAAACCACGGAAGATGGCGTTAAGTAGATCCTTATCTTCGGGATTATTTTCCAGCTCCACCAATTGCTCAGACAGCTGTTCTAATATTTCACCCGCTTCGACGAGAAAGTCCTGCAAAATATCTTCATCTACTTCAAAGCTCATGCAACCGCACTCCTGTTAGAATCCCAGGCTCGACAACAAGTCGTCGACCTCGTCCTGGCTTGATACCACATCATCACGAGATTCTTTATCAATAATGGGCCCTTCAGGGCCTTCGCCGTTGACCTTAATGGCCACTTGTTCTTTTTCTAATAGCTCGCCTTCTTCAGCACCGAAGACGGTCAGCAGGTGGATCAAGCTGTCTTCCACTTCACGAACCAGTTCGATAACCCGGCGGATCACCTGACCGGTCAAGTCCTGGTAGTCTTGCGCCAACAACACATTGTTAAGCAAAGCGTGCAGCTCCAAGGTACTGCTCTGCGAGCGCCCCATAAAGCCGTCAAGCTGATGGCACAGCTGCTTAAACTCGCCCAACTGCAAGTCTCGGCGCATCAGCTTATCCCAGCTGGGTTTGATCTGATGCAGGTCGGTGGACAAGCGCTCGGCAATGGGCAGGCTGGCTTCCACCGCATCCATGGTTTTATTGGCCGCCTGCTCGGTCATTTCCATAACATAATTTAGACGCTGTTTGGCGTCTGGAATGGCTTCGTTGGTCAAGTCTGAAAGGCGGGTATCCAGCTGAAAATTTTTCAGTGATTCATGCAGTTGGCGCGTGAGTTTTCCCACCTCGGCAAACAGCTCGGATTGCTCCTTCGAGGCCGCATCCAAGATCAATTGGTCGGCTTTTTCCTGTTCGCCCTGTTCCAAGAACGCGACAAGCTGCTTGGCCTGCTCCAGGGTAATATGAGGTGCAGCGGGCGCTGACATAAACCTCTCCTTCTTTTTTAACCTAAGCGTTCAAACACTTTTTCCAGCTTGGTTTTCAAGGTCGCGGCGGTAAACGGCTTAACAATGTAACCATTCACACCGGCCTGGGCGGCGGCAATAATTTGCTCTTTCTTGGCTTCGGCGGTCACCATTAATACGGGTAGGTGCTTGAGTCGCTCGTCGGCGCGAATGGCGCGCAACAGGTCAATACCTTGCATGCCCGGCATATTCCAATCGGTGACCACAAAATCGAAGTCCTGATTTTGCAGCATAGGGAGCGCCGTGCTGCCATCGTCTGCCTCTTGCACATTGGTGAAGCCTAAATCACGCAATAGATTTTTAATGATTCTTCTCATAGTGGAAAAGTCATCAACCACGAGAATTTTCATGTTCTTATCCAAAGTATCCTCCAGTGAGGTCTAAACCCGCTTTACTTACTACTAATTGATCCAGTCGCTGATCTTGGCTCTAAGCTTGATCATCGCCTGGCTATGTATTTGGCTCACACGCGACTCGCTAACCTCGAGTATGTGCCCTATTTCTTTTAAGTTCATTTCATCGTTGTAGTACAACGACAGTACCAAGGCGTCGCGCTCGGGCAACGACTTGATCGCCGCAACCAAAGCGGCATTAAATCGTTCGTTATGCATGCTGGCAAAGGGGCGGCTGAGCTGTTCTTGTTCATGCTCACCGCCACCGCCGATAACGTCTTCATCGACGCCCAGATCTTCGATGCCAATGACCTTGGCGCAATTAACATCGTTTAAAATCGTATGATATTCCTCGAGTGAAATATCCAGCTTTTGAGCGACTTCGGCATCTTTTGGCTCGCGTCCCAAGGCCCGTTCCAAATCGTGAATAGCCTGCGCTATGGCACGGCTATGGCGGTGCAATGAGCGTGGCGCCCAGTCACCACGACGAATTTCATCGAGCATGGCACCACGAATACGAATGCCGGCAAAGGTTTCAAAGCTGGCACCCTTGCTGCCATCGAAGTTTTTCGAGGCTTCGATAAGCCCTATCATTCCCGATTGAATGAGATCGTCCAATTGCACGCTGGCGGGCAAACGCGCCAAAAGATGGCAGGCGATACGCTTAACTAATGCAGCATGGCGCTCCACCAAAGAACTTAACTGCTGTTGCTGTTGATACCCTGCGACCCTATTCATAGCCGTCCTAAACCGTTAGCCGCCTACGAGCTTTTCAATAAAGAATTCTAAGTGTCCCGAAGGATGGTTTGGCAACGGCCATTGCCAGGCCTTGTTGGCCAGGCTCTTCAACGACACCGAGGCCGGAGAGTTAGGGAATAAATCAACCACGGCTTTTTGGCGGCGCGTGGCTTTACGCATGTTTTCGTCATAGGGCACGGTGGCAACCAGTTCCAGTGAGACATCGAGGAAGCGATCGGTGACCTTGGACAGCTTGGCGAACAGATCTTGACCCTCGCGCAGGCTGCGTACCATATTAGCAACGATTTTAAATTTGTAGACACCATGCTCGCGGCTAAGCACCTTGATCAAGGCATAGGCATCGGTAATGGAGGTCGGCTCATCACAGACCACCACCACCACATCCTGCGAGGCGCGCGAAAAGCTTAGGACCATGTCGGAAATACCGGCCGCGGTATCGACAATCAGCACGTCATAATCGTTATCGAGCTCGCTAAAGGCACGGATCAGACCCGCATGCTCGGCGGGGCTTAGTTCCACCATGCTCTGGGCTCCCGAAGAAGCGGGAGCGATATGGATGCCGGCGGGACCTTCAACCAGGATGTCGCGCAGGTGACACTCACCATTGAGGACATGCGACAGGTTTTTTTCCACTCGCAAGCCAAGCATCACGTCGCAATTGGCCAGCCCCAGATCGGCATCAAGCACTAAAACCCGCTTTCCTTGTTGGCCCATAGCAATGGCCATATTCAGGGAAACATTGGTTTTACCCACACCGCCTTTGCCGCCGGTTACGGCGATTACTTTTACGCCTTGACTATTATTCTGATTCATTCTGCGAAGGCCGCTTGCCTGATCCAAGATGGTGTTAATCATACATTCCTACTGCTGGTGACGCTACCGTCTGACGCCCTGCTGGAGCCTGTGCTGCTTGCGCTTTTTGGCGTTTTATAAACAATTGCTCAGCCTTTCTCACCATTTTTTCCGAGTTTGCAACCCGGATATCTTCTGGCACGCGCTGACCGTTAGTAAGATACCCTATTGGCAGGCGATTTTGAATCGCTACACTAATAATCTCACCCAAACTTAGACTTTCATCAAGCTTAGTGAAAATACAGCCACTTAGGTCGACCTTTTGGAAGTGTTTTATGGCTTCTTGCAACACTTCGCGCTGGGCGGTGGCACTGAGTACCAGGTAGCTGCGGATCTCAACCGCGGCGCTGCGCATCAGGGTATTTAACTGCTCGCTTAAACGCAGATCGCGCTGGCTCATACCGGCGGTGTCAATTAACACCAGGCGCTTATTGCGTAACTGAAATAAGGTATCGGCCAATTCGCTGGCATCTTTAACTTGTTTTACCGGACAACCGATAATTCGCCCATAGGTCGCCAATTGCTCGAAGGCGCCGATACGGTAGGTATCCGTGGTGATCAAGGCCACCTGATCGGCACCGTATCTCTGCGCCCCCAGGGCCGCCAGTTTAGCCACCGTTGTGGTTTTACCAACACCTGTGGGTCCCACCAAGGCATAGACGCCGCCATGGCGTAAAATCTCGTTGCCCGTGGTGTGCATATGCTTATGCATCATTTCCATCACTCCCTGCCAGGCTTGCTGACGGGAAACGTCATCGGGCACATAACGCACCAACTGCTCGGCCACCTTGGCATCGATACCCATGCCTTGCAGACGCTCGATAAAACAGGCGCGGGTCGGGTCTCGACGGGCACGGTCTTGTGACAGCAAGCCCGATACCTGATGTTCCAGCAATTGGCGAATGGCATTCATTTCGTCACGCATGGCGGTGATTTCATCCTGCTCGGCCTTGGTGCTCGGAGCGAAGTCATCTAAGTCATCACCGTCCAGGTCATCACCCAGATGTTGGGCGGGCATTCTTGGTTCCGGACGCTGTGATGGCGCATGCGGTTGTTGCACCCGCGGTTGCACACGCGGTTGCATATCTGATTCTGCCGGGGCGTAGTGCGACGCTGGCTGCTGCACCTGCTGCTGCCCTGACTGCTGCCCTGACTGCTGCAAATCGATGCCGGATTGCGAAAACATATCCGCCAGGGCGGCATTTTTCGGTTGTGGATTTTGACGCTCTAACAAAGCCTGCAAGGAGTCGGCCACCGGCGTGTGTTCGCGCTCTTGTTGGCTATGGACGCGGGCACCGTGATTATATGGTTGCAGTACGCGCGGCTGCACCCGCGGCTGCACCCGTGGTTGTTCGGTTTGCTGAGTTTGAGTATTCGATGCGACAGCATTCGATACGACAGTATTCGATGCGACAGTATTCGGCTGGGCAGGCACCGCATTAGGACGCTCATGATCGATGGCGGCGACGATTTCAACACCATCGGCGAGCTTTTTATTCGACATGATCACCGCGTCGGCGCCAAGTTCATCCTTTACTTCTTTTAATGCGCTGCGCATGTCTTTAGCAAAAAAGCGTTTAATTTTCATAAGTTCACCCTTTAAGCAACGGCCTGGCCATTGGTTTATTGCTGTCCTACGGAGCTAACGATCTTAATTTGACGCTCATCGGGGACTTCCTGATAGGACATCACCCTAAGGCCTGGAATGGTGTATTTAACAAAGCGTGATAACACCGTTCGCAGCATTCCAGAGGTCAATAAGATGGAAGGTTCACCGGCCATTTCCTGGTTCTGGTGAGCTTCACTGAGCGACGCTTGTAGTCGCTCGGCAAGGCCTGGTTCGATACCGGCACCTTCATCTCCTGCGTTCTGAAGTGACTTATGCAACATCTGTTCCAACTCAGGCGCCAATGTTATGACAGGAATTTCCGGGCTTGCGCCCACCGCGTCTTGTACTATTAATCGACGTAACGAAATACGCACCGCCGCGGTTAAAACATCCGGGTCCTGGCTGCGTGGGCCATACTCCACCAGGGTCTGAACTATGGTGCGCATATCGCGAATAGCGACCCCTTCGTTAAGCAGGTTTTGCAACACCTTCACCACGGTCGTCAGCGGCAAGACCTCGGGCACCAGGCCCTCTACCAGGCGGGGGTGACTCTTGGCCAGCATGTCGAGCAGGCTCTGTACTTCTTCATGACCCAGCAGCAGTGCGGCATTGTTAGTAAGTAACTGGCTGATATGGGTGGCGACCACGGTGGCAGCATCCACCACCGTGTAACCCAGGGATTGGGCTTCGTCTTTTTGTTCCGGCTTAATCCACACAGCATCCAGGCCAAAGGCCGGATCCTTGGTGGCTATGCCATTGACCGGGCCAAAAACCTGACCTGGGTTAATGGCCAGCTCAGAGCCATTGCTCAGTTCACCGTCACCGCTGGATACGCCCATCAGGGTAATGCGATAGGCATTGGGGTCGAGCTCCAGGTTATCGCGGATATGCACCGGCGGCACCAAAAAGCCAAATTCTTGCGACAGCTTTTTACGCACCCCTTTAATGCGGCTCAACAGCTCACCACCTTGGGCCTGATCCACAAGGGGGATCAAGCGATAGCCCACTTCCAGGCCCACCACATCCACCTGCTGTACGTCATCCCAGCCCAACTCCTTGGGCTCGTCACGCGCCGCCACTTGGGTGCCCGCCCCCTGCGCCGCCAGCTGTTGCTCTTGCAACTCGGCCTCGCGCGCCTGTTTTTGTGATAAATACGCAATAAAACCTAGCAAGGCACCCAGACCTAAAAAGGCCAAATGGGGCATGCCCGGGACCAGACCCATGGTGACCAAGATACCGCAGGCGATCCACAGCGCCTTGTCGTTGCCCAACTGGCTTTTAACCTGCTCGCCCATGTTGTGCGACTCGTTTTGTCGGGTCACTACGATGGCGGTGCCGATTGACAGTAATAGCGAAGGTAATTGCGCTACCAGGCCATCCCCTATGGTAAGCAGGGTATAGACTTCCATGGCCTGACCAAAGCTGAGGTCATGCTGGATCATGCCGACAAACAAGCCGCCGACTATGTTGATGATCAAAATAACAATACCGGCGATGGCATCGCCTTTTACGAACTTACTGGCACCGTCCATGGAGCCGTAGAAATCCGCCTCGCGGGTCACCTCTTCACGGCGCTCACGGGCTTGCTCGGCGCTGATAAAGCCAGCATTTAAGTCCGCGTCTATGGCCATTTGCTTACCCGGCATGGCGTCCAGGGTAAAACGCGCTGACACCTCGGAGATGCGCCCGGCACCCTTGGTGATCACCACAAAGTTGATAATGATAAGAATTAAGAAGACCACCAGGCCGACCGCATAGTTACCACCGATCACCACGGAGCCAAAGGCTTCAATTACCTTACCGGCGGCGTCGCCGCCTTGGTGACCTTCGAGCAGCACCACTCGGGTACTGGCGACATTCAGGGCCAGGCGCATGATGGTGGCGACCAAAAGCACCGCCGGGAACATACCAAAGTCCAAGGGTTTTAAGGTGTAGACGGTCACCAGCAGCACAACCAGGGCCAAAGCGATATTAAAGGAGAAAAGAATATCGAGCAGAAACGGCGGCATGGGTAAGACCACCATGGCCAATGCGGCCAGCACTAATAAAGGCGTACCTACGCCCTTGGCATATTCTTTTTTATCGCGATTAAGCTGGGTTAAAACGGCCTTGAAATCCATAAATGCGCACAGCAATAAATTGACACTGGGGGCATTAAAGCAAGGAGCAGGCCAGCTTTAAAAGTTACGCTTTAGCGGGCCTAATACTGATAGTCATCTGGGATGGGGAGGTGTTCACTCAGCTTGGTCGGTCTGCGGCCACGGCCCTTTTGGAAGCGCTTCAACTGATAGACATAGGCCAGCACCTGGGCCACCGCGGTAAAGAGCTGTTCCGGCACCTGCTCGCCCACCTCTGTGGTGTGAAACAGCGCCCGGGTCAACACCGGCGACTCCACCAGGGGCACATCATTGCCCTGAGCGACCTTACGTATTTGCATCGCCAGTTCATCGCCGCCCTTGGCCACCATAATTGGCGCTCCGGCCTTGTCGGTATCGTATTTCAGCGCCACCGAATAGTGGGTCGGGTTGGTGACCACCACGTCGGCGTCGGGGACATCCTGCATCATGCGTCGCTGCGACATTTCCCTTTGGGTGCGGCGAATACGCGCCTTGATCTGCGGATCACCCTCTGAGTTTTTATACTCGTCCTTGACCTCTTGCAGGGTCATTTTCAGCTGTTTATGGTGATTGTAACTTTGATACGGCGCATCGATGGCCGACACCACCAGCATGGTGCAGCTCAAGGCCAGGAACATCCAGGCGATGATCTCCAGGGCATGGGCGATATTGCCCGGCGTCGATTCTATGCTGAGATGAAGAATTTCATAAAAGTAAATTTTAATTAAAAACACCGCGCAGGATGCCACCAGGGCAAACTTCAACAATGCCTTGACCAATTCCACCGCTGCCTGGGTCCCAAACATGCGTTTAAAGCCTTTTAGCGGTGACAGTTTATTGGCTTTAGGAGCCATGGCCTGCCAGGAAAAGTTAAACCCACCGAGCAGGGTATTGCCGATAAAGGCCGCCAACACTATCACCAGCACAAACATGGCCATGGGATAGAGCAAGGCATCGGCCACCGCGCCCCAGGCGGCAAACATTTTCGAGGTATCATAGGTTTCATTGCGACTGAGGCTAAGCATACGGCCCATCACCAGATGCAGACCGCGGCCAATATCCGGGCCATAAATCAGCAGCGACACCGCCGACATGATCAGCACAAAGGTGGTGCCCAGCTCTTTTGAGCGCGCGATTTGCCCCTTCTTTTTCGCCTCTTGGAGCTTTTTCGGCGTGGGTTCTTCGGTTCTTTCCTGCCCTGAATCTTCAGCCATTTATCCTCCTAAGGGGCACAACCGACCATGGAACACATCAGCTCCACCATGCGCAGCCATTGGGCTTCGAACTGAGCCATAAAATTCCCCAGGGTTGCCCAGATAATGACCAGGCCGGAGACCAGGGTAAAGGGAAAACCGATGGCAAAAATATTAAGCTGTGGCGCGGCACGGGTCATCACCCCGAATGACAGGTTAATCACCAGCATGGCAGTCAAGGGAGCCAGAGCCAGCACCAGGGCCGTGGTAAACATCCAGCCGCCCCAGGTGACAATATCCCAATAATGATCCACCGCCCACCAGGTACCGTCGATAGGCACGGCGATAAAGCTGTGCACTATCATTTGGATCATCATCAAGTGGCCGTTAAAAACGAAAAACAGCAAGGTGCTGAGGATCAGGTAAAACTGACCCACAGCGGGGACGCTGAGGCCATTGGCCGGGTCGACCACGGAGGCAAAACCCAAACCGGTTTGCATCGCCAGAATTTGCCCCGCCAAAATAAAGGTATTGAGCAGCAGCTGAGAGGCAAAGCCCATGGCCACGCCAATGAGTATTTGCTGCAGCACCACCAGGATCATTTCCGCCGAGAAGAGGTTGGTAAATTGCGCCGGCGGCAACACGGGCACGGCGACAAAGGCAATCACCAGGGCCAGGCCCAGCTTAACCCGGGCGGGCACATTGCGGGCGCCGATACCGGCCATTACCATCAGCATGGCGGCAATGCGCACCAAGGGAAGTAAGTAGTCACTTAGCCACTGAAGTATAACGGCAAAGGGGTATTCCATCGCTAGCCCGCTATTTCTGGAATAGACAGTATCAGGCGATTAAAGAAATCAATCAGCTCCTGGGTGATCCAGTGGCCCCCTATGATCAGGGCTCCCAGGGTCACCAACAAACGCGGCAAAAAGCTCAGGGTCTGTTCGTTAATCGAGGTTGCGGCCTGAAACACGGCAACGATTAAGCCGACAATCAAGCTGGGGACGATAATTGCCGACACCAGCTTGATCACCAGGAACAAGGCATCGCTGAGGATATCGACAAAAACACCCGGTTCCATGCTTAGGTCCCCAGGCCAAAGCTGCGGGCCAAGGTGCCCATCACCAGCGACCAGCCGTCGACCAGCACAAAGAGCATGATCTTAAAGGGCAGCGACACTATCATGGGCGAGAGCATCATCATACCCATGGCCATCAGCACACTGGCCACCACCAAATCGACGATAAGAAACGGAATAAAGAACATAAAGCCGATAATAAAAGCGGTTTGCAGCTCACTGGTGACAAAGGCCGGGATAACCACGATAAAGGGCGTGTCGGCTGGGGAGTCCAGCTGTTCATAACCGGCGATTTGCGCAAAGGTTTCCAAATCCTTAATGCGGGTTTGCGACAGCATAAAGGCCTTCATGGGCTGCTTTGCCGCTTCGAGCGCCTGCATCGAGGTCATTTTTTCATCCAGATAGGGCGCAATGGCCTGATCATGCACCTGGTTATAAATGGGCGCCATAATGAAAATACTTAAAAACAACGACATACCCAACAATACCTGGTTTGATGGCGTTTGCTGCAGGCCGATGGCCTGGCGCAGTATCGCCAGCACCACTATGATGCGGGTAAAAGAGGTCATCATGATCACCGCCGCCGGAATAAAACTCAGCGCCGTCATAATGGCCAGAATTTGCAGGGTTACCGAGTAATCTTGAGAGCCATCGGCATTGGTGGTGACGGTCACCGCCGGTAAACCTTGCTCGGCAAAGGCGGTCGGGCTAATGAGCAAGGCGCACAGCAGCAGGAGCCAGTATTTCATCATCTTAGGTCTTATTTTTAGTATTGAGTAAATGGCTAAGTTGCTTTGCCAGTGGCGTCATTTCCCGCTCCGGCAAAGGGTTTTCTAATTCATACAAATAGTTAATGGCCTGTGGCGTCACCCCAAGCAGGTGTTGTTTATTATCAATTTCCACCACCAGCAGCCGCTCCTTGGTGCCCAGCGCCAGGGTACGTACCACCTTAAAATCGTCACTGGTTGCCATATTGGGATTAAAGCGCTTCAGTAAAAACGCCAAAACCAGTATGGTCACCACCACCAGCATCAGCGACAGCAGCATGGAGACGATATTGAGGTTTAACCCCGCTCCCGGCGTGGCCGCGGCGGTACTAGCCCACCCCCAGGTCGGCGCAGCAGCGCTTAGCAGTAAGGCAATACGAGCAAGCTTCATCGTAGCTTCTTAATGCGCTCGACCTGACTGATCACATCGGTAAGGCGAATACCAAACTTATCGTTCACCACCACCACCTCGCCATGGGCGATCAGGGTGCCGTTTACCAGCACATCCAAAGGTTCACCGGCAACGCGATCCAGCTCGACCACCGAGCCTTGGTTCAGTTGCAGCAGGTTACGAATATTGATTTTCGAGCGCCCCACTTCCATGGAAATGGTCACCGGAATATCTAAAATGGTGTCGAGCTTACGCTTGTCGTCCGCCGACACGTCCTGGTTTGTTGGCGTCAGCTCGTCAAGCTCGGCTGCGTGCGCCTCACCGGCCTCGCTTTCGCTCTGCTCTGCTTCGGCCAGGGCTGCGGCCCATTCGTCCATGGTATCTTGGTCATCACTCATTACATACAACCTCTGTTGCTAGGCACAGTTACTCTGTGCTTTTTACCAATCTAAATCTACCCCTTCACTGAGGTGAAGGTCATCTTCAAGCACCGCCAGTTCGGCATCCGAATCCAGTTTTTTACCGCCTTTGGTAAAGACATGAAGATCGGATTTAACCGACTCGGGGCGTTTAATTTTTTCACTGATCTGCAGCGCCACCATATCCCGCGAACGTCCCATTTTAGCGCGGTAGGTCGGCAGGTCTTCGACGAACACGGTGACATGCTCGGGCATTTCCACCGGAATAATATCGCCGGCCTGCAGGTCCATAATCTGCGCCAACGACAGGTCCACGTCCAATAGGCGCGTCGACAGTTCCACGTCCACATCCATAATTTCATCGCGCAGCGCCTTGGACCAGCGCAGGTCGGTGTCTTCGGTATCCGATTGCACACCGGCATCGAGCAGCTCACGAATCGGCTCCAACATCGAATAAGGCAGAGCAATATGGAAGTCACCACCGCCGCCGTCGAGCTCGATATGGAAGGAGCTGATCACCACCACCTCGGTGGGGCTGACGATATTGGCCATGGCCGGGTTCACCTCGGAGTCGAGGTATTCGAAGGACACATCCATCACCGGCGCCCAGGCTTCTTTGTAATCTTCAAAGATGATTTTCAGCAGCATCTGCACAATACGGCGCTCGGTGGGGGTAAATTCACGACCCTCAATTTTCGCATGGTAACGGCCGTCGCCACCGAAGAAGTTATCCACCAAGATAAACACCAGGCGGGCTTCCATGGTGATAAGGCCAGTCCCCTTGAGTGGGCGAAAACGCACCATGTTCAAACTGGTTGGCACAAACAGGGTGTGAATATACTCACCAAACTTGATCATCTGCACGCCGTTAATGGAAACCTCGGCGGTGCGGCGCATCATATTGAACAGGCTGATGCGCATATGCCGGGCAAAGCGCTCGTTAACGATCTCAAGGGTCGGCATGCGACCACGAACAATGCGGTCCTGGGACGAGAAGTCGTATTGCAAGGCAACATCGGCACCGCCTTCGCCGCCCTCGGCTACCTCTTCTTCTTCAACCTCGTCGACACCGTGTAATAGCGCATCAATTTCGTCTTGAGATAATAAGTCGCTCACGCTACACCTCGTTACTGCATCACAAAGCCGGTAAAGAGTACCCGCTCAACCACACTTGTACCAGCAACCCCTTCAAGGGCCTGCTGTACGTTTACCAACGCCTCATCGCGCAGTGATTCTTTGCCCGCCGCGGTGCTTAATTCATCGGCATTGGTGCCGGCGAAGACACTGAGTAAGGTCCCCTCAATCAAAGGAATATGCTTTTTCGCCGTTTCCTCATTGTCATCGCCTCGTACCAATAGTTGCACCTTGATCTGCACGATGCGATCGCGCGCCGCACCAGGCACATTAAAGACGAAGGGTCGTGGCATGGCCACATACAAGGCACTGCCTAATTGCGCGCTCGGTGAACCCAGGGCCGACTCAGCGCCGCCTTTTGAGGCTACTTGCGCGGGAGCAGGCGTCGCTTCATTAGCGGCAGCGAAGAAAAAATAGCTGCCAGCGGCGGCCGCCAATAACGCCAGGGCGACAATGATTATTATTAATTTTTTAGGTGAGCCGGCCTGTTCAATTTGTAGCTCGGCTTGCTTGTCATCGGCCATTGGGCGCCTCGAATAAAATCAGTTAGCTGTATAATAGCAATTGTTATTAGGCATAGAAATCAATTCCTTGCTCTGCCTGTGGGTTTTTCACCGGGCCGCTAAGCGGCTCAAGTTCGGCCTCGCTGTCGCCTTGGACCTCAGCCTCTAGGCCCTGTTGAGCCTGGTTGGCAAAGGCCTCCCGTTCATGGCCCTGACCTTGATTTTGCTGCTCCACCTGCGCCTCACCCAGGGCTAATCCTTGCTGCGCCAATAACTCGCGTAGCCGTGGCATGCTCTGCTCTAACGCCTCTTTTGCCTGCTGGTTTTGCACCACAAAATTAATATGTGCCTGCTCACCCTCGCTGCGCACGCGAACCTGCATGCTTCCTAATTCGGGTGGGTCGAGACGGATTTCCGCCTCCTGATTGCTGAGATTCAGCAACATATTGACCCGTTGATGCAATTGCTGGGCGGCATCGCTCTTAGTGATATTCAGCGCCTGCAACAAGGCCGGATCCAGTGTCTGCTTAGACCCCGTACCTTGGGCAGCAGTCTGGGCCTGCACGCTGGCAGGCGATACAAACTGTTGCCACTGGGCTAAGTCCGCTTCAATGGCGCTGCCGACATCGCTCGCCGCACCGGCGTGAGTGCCTCCAGAGAGTTGCGCCAATAACGCCTGTGCTAACTGCGAGATTTTGCCTCCCTCGATGCTCTCGAGTCGCCCTTTCGGTGCCGATTCCAGGCCTAGCTCTTGGCTGATTTTAACGCCGGCCGCCTGCTCATTGCCCTCACTTAGGGCAAGCAAATCATGCTCAACACCGGCGTTTAATTCGCTACTTTTGCTAGCCGTTGCACCCGCAGTTGCACCCGCAGTTGAAGTCATAGTGACGTGAATGCCTGACGCCAAAACGCTATTTTTACTTTCTAAAGCGGCCGCCGTAGCGGATTGCATCGGCTTAGTCAGGAGCTCGTCCATCTTGCCCGACTCAAGTCTGGCTGGTGAGCCCGTCTCTTTGCCTTCACCTTGATCGCCGAGCAAAGGGCCTTCAGGGGATCGCTTAGCCCAGCCTTCAAGCTGCTGCGTTAAGGCCGCTAATTGCTTGGGTTCCAGGTTTTGCTCTTGAGCCAATTGCAGCACAGTGGCATTAAGCTGCTCTTTTTGCTGCGGCGTTAATTTCGCCAGCGCCTGCTGTAAGTCCGGCGCTAACGCTTTTATCTCTATCCCCTTAGCTCCCATGGCCTCAGCCCCCCGGGCCGAGACACTGTGAGCCGCTGTTTTTAACTCCGTACTGATAGTAAGCTGGGCAAACAACTGCTGATAAAAATCGCCCCCTGCTTGCCCTTGCTCGCCACCTTGGGTGGTTAACTGCTGCGCCGCCTGCGAGGCATGAGTATGGTCGGCCAAGGCTGCTTGATTCGGCTTGCTCTGCGTATCCGCACCCGCGCTTGCACCCGCACTTGCACCCGCACCCAACTCAGCGTCGGATTTATCGCCCGAGGATAATACCTGCTCCTCGTTTGCGAGCGTCTCTTCAGCGTCCATAGAAGGCACGGTCAAGGCTGCGTCTTTTTCTTCGGCCAAATCGATATTCGTTTTCTCATCGCTCGCCTTTGGTGACGACGTCTGTGGCAATGCCTTTGCCGATGTATCGGGTGATGCCTCTGGCTTCGCCTTGGCGTCTACTTTACTCTTGCTGGCGGCATCCTGGGCCTGCTGGTAGGCACTGGCAAAGCTCGGCGCCTGCTCTTGAGAAGAGTCAGAGCGAAACACTTCATCACCTGCGCCTTTGGTGTGCGACGAGGCAGAATCGCCGGAAATCACTTGGGTGCCGAGCATGGCAACGGACTCAATATATGTCATGAACAGACCCTCAAAAGGTGGCAAAGCACTGCCGCTTTAGCACCGGGAATAATCAACCTGGCCTGTTGACTGCAATATATGCACCAGTTTTGGCCTTGGCTGTTTGAGGGGCTCATGGGCTACGAACCCGAGCCCTGCGCCAGGCGCCGGGCAAAAAACTGGTTGGTGCTGAACTCATCCAACATTTTCTGCTCGGCTTTGGCCATGACTGCTTGCTTTTGTTGTTCTTGTTTAGCGATCAACTTGGCCACCGCCTCAGCGCGTATACGCTGTTGTTGCCACTGTTGCTGGCGTTGCTGGGTGACTTTATCGGCGGTTTCCACCGTGTGTGACTGCTGAGCAATGGCCTGCTCTATTTTCGCGATAAAATTTTGATAATGACTAAAGCCGGCACTGGATAAACCGGCCTGAGCCTTGTTCATCAACTGACTCATGTATTCGCCACGAAATTGGGTTAAGCCCTGCAATTTTTGCTGTTGCAGTCGATGGTGCTGCTGAGCACTGAGGAAGTCGGCACGCAAGCGTTCTTCCTTGTCGCTTTCAAGCTTAAGTAGCAGAGATAACTTAGCCACCCTTGCCTCCTTGTCCGAACAACACGGCTAACGAATGCAAGCACTCGTCGTAAGGCACCACGTCTTTCATGCCCTGGCGTAAAAATTGATTGATCATCGGCATCATATCTATGGCCTGATCCAGCATGGGGTCGGTGCCCTTTTGGTAGGCACCCAGGGTGATCATGTCTTTGTTTTCCGAATACATGGCCAGCACCTGCTTCATGATTCGGGCCTGCTGCATATGCTGCTCGGACACCACCTGAGGCATCACCCGGCTAATGGATTTTTCCACATCGATGGCGGGGTAATGGCCGCTGTCGGCCAGCTCCCGCGATAGCACGATATGACCATCGAGTATGGCCCGCGCCGCATCGGCAATGGGGTCTTGCATATCATCGCCCTCGGAGAGCACGGTGAAAAATGCGGTAATGGCGCCTTGCCCTTCGCCGCCGTTGCCAGCGCGCTCGATCAGTGCCGGTAATTTGGCGAACACCGAAGGCGGATAGCCCTTGGTGGCCGGAGGCTCGCCCACCGCCAAGGCAATTTCCCGCTGCGCCATGGCATAACGGGTGACCGAGTCCAGTAGCAACAAGACATTTAAGCCCTGATCGCGAAAGTACTCGGCGATGGTGACCGCACTCTCGCAGCCCTTTAAACGCATTAACGGCGAGGCATCGGCGGGCGCCGCCACCACCACGGCACGTTTACGTCCTTGCTCACCCAAGATCTCTTCAATAAATTCTTTCACTTCGCGACCACGCTCGCCGACCAGACCCACCACTATTACATCGGCGGCACTGCCTCGGGTCATCATTCCCAACAGCACGGACTTACCCACGCCACTGCCGGCAAACAGGCCCATACGCTGACCTTGGCCCACGGTGATCACCGAATTAATGGCACGCACACCCACATCCATGGCCTGGCTAATGGGACGACGCGCCAAAGGATTAATATTGTTTTGCGCAAAACGCGCATAATGTTCTGTGCGCAAAGGCCCAAGGCTATCCAAGGGACGACCTAAACCGTCCACTACGCGGCCAAGTAAATTCATACCCACGGGCAAACCCGGCTTTTTCGCAACAGGGATCACCCGCGCCCCGGGTAACACTCCGGAGATACGGTCGTTGGGCATCAAATAAAGAATGTCGTCGTTAAAACCCACCACCTCGGCATCGACCATGCCCTGATTGGTTTCTACCTGGCACAAACTGCCAATGGCCGCATGCAGGCCCTTGGCCTCCAAGGTTAAGCCCACCACCCGGGTAAGGCTGCCAGCCACCGCGACCGGCGCTGGGGCAATGGCACTGCGCTTGTTTTTAAGGCGTTGTGCTAAGGAGTGACTCATGGCTTAGTTCTACCCTTTCACCGGCACGCCGGCGTCTTGTAAAAAGCCGCCGATAACCTGTTGCAGTCGTTGCGACAGGCTCATGTCGATGGACGAACGCTGCTGCTTAATATGACAGCCGCCGCGCTCCATTGTGGGCTCGCTTAATAATTGCCAATGACGATTACTCAGCTGCTGCTCATCGAAATGGCTTTGTACTTGAGCCAAGTCATCGGGATGAAGATAAATCTGGCACTGGGCGTCATTGCTCGGCAGCGCCTCGGTGGCCGCCTTTAGAGCCGCGAGTATAATATCCGGGTTAGTGCGAATTTCGCTCAGGATCACCGCCTTGGCCAGTTCCGTGGCTAAGAACAACAGTTCCTGCTCGACTTCCTGATCCAAACGCTTGGCCGGCTCATCAAGTGCCGCCAACAGCGACTTTAACTGGGTTATTTGCTCATCGAGCAGTGGCTTGGCATCGGCGACACCCTGCTCCATCCCCTGTTGCTGACCTTCCTTAAAGCCCGCTTCCTTGCCCTCGCTCACGCCCTTGTCAAAACCATCGATATAGCCCTGCTCATGGCCTTGTTGCAGCCCTTCTTCATAGGCATCCTGACGGATCTGCTCCAGTTCTTCCATGGTCAGCTTGGGCAGCTCTGGCTCTTGCGCTGTGTGTACTTCCTCATCCTCAGTACCGCCTTGCTCACCAGCGTGATACAGCTGCTCTAAGGGAGTACCGAAGGCGGTCGAACGCCCCTGCAAAGACTCAGCACTGGCGGTGACATCGGGTATGGGCCAATGTTGCAACAGCTCTTCGGCGGCTTCACTGGCCTCTAGCGGGCGTCCTGGATGCAATTTAGTGTCCTGCATGGCTTAGAGGAACTCCTCGCCGCCACCACCACCGAGCATCACTTCGCCGGAGTCGGCCAGGCGTCGCGCGGTAGAGAGAATTTCTTTTTGTGCCGCTTCCACTTCACTGATGCGCACCGGCCCCATGGCTTCAAGGTCATCACGCAGCATATCGGCGGCACGTTTAGACATGTTGCTGAGGATCTTATCTTTAAGGCCGTCATCGGCGCCCTTAATGGCCTTCATCAGCACATCCTGCTGCACTTCGCGCAGGATAGACTGAATGCCTCTGTCATCGACATCCATCAGGTTCTCAAATACAAACATAAGATCTTGAATCTGCTGCGACATTTCTTCGTCGTGCTCGCGAATAGAGTCCATAAGCTGGCCTTCGATATTGGTATCCAGGTAGTTCATGATATCCGCCGCCGCTTTCAGGCCGCCCATTTTCGCCGCCTGGGCACCGGCCTGACCGGCAAATTGTTTCTCCATTATCTCGTTAAGCTCTTGCAGCGCCGCCGGTTGCACCTCTTCGAGGTTGGCAATGCGCATGGTCAGGTCAAGGCGCACTTTTTCCGGGAACTGGGAAAGAATTTCCGCACTTTGCTCCGGCTCCAGATACGACAGGACTATGGTTTGGATCTGCGGGTGCTCGTTGCGAATAATATTGGCCACCTGCTTGGAGTCCATCCACTTCAGTGAATCCAGGCCTTTAGCGCCGGAGCCCATGACTATCTGATCGATAAGGCTAGCGGCTTTATCTTCGCCTAGCGCCGCGGTCAGAGCCTTCTTAATAAAGTCCTCGGACTGGAAGCCTATGGTGCTAAATTGTTGGATTTGTTCGATAAACAAATTATGCACGGCACTGATTTTATCCTGGCTTAAATCCGCCAGGGTAGCCATTGTCATGCCCACTTTTTGCACCTGCTTGGGCTCAAGGTGTTTTAAAATTTGCGCTGCGTCTTCTTCGGACAAGCTCAAAAGTAAAATCGCCGCTTTTTCTACCCCTTCAAGCTTATCGACATTGAAGTTACTGGGGAGTTTCTGTTGTGCTTCAGTCATCGTCATTTAACCACGCTTTTACTACTTGAGAGGATAATTCCGGCTCGTTGGCCACCAAGGCACGGACCGCTTTTAACAGGTCTTCATCGCCGTGTAAGTCCGGCAGCTGCAAGGTGCCATCCGGTGAGAAGCCCACCGAGGCAGAGTCGAAATCATTGTTAAGCATTTCCAGGGTACTGTCGCCAATATCCACGCCCGAGGTCAGCGCTTCTTCATCATAGGCTTCTAGGGTGTCATCCGGGTAGATCAGGCGTTTCAACATGGGGCGCACCACGGCGATGATTAGCACGATAATCACTAAGGCGGCCAGGATCACACGCACCAGCTCCCTAAACCAGTCTTGCTCCCACAGGGGTAGCTCGGCGGCTGCGCCCAAGTCTTCGCGAACAAAGGGCATGCTCACGACTTCCAGGGCATCGCCCCGTTGTAAATCAAAGCCCACACCGCCTTGGAGCAAACGACGAATATTGTTGAGTTCCTGCTCGGTACGTGGCGCCGCCGTTGCTTGTCCTTCGGCATTGGCAGCCTGACTGTAATCAACCGCAACCGAGACGCTGATACGACGGATCACCCCACTTTGCTGGCGCTTATGAGAGATGGTGGTGTCCAGCTCATAGTTACGGGTTGCTTCTTTGTGGCTGCGCGAAGGCGCATTGCTTTGCGTCGTGCTCTGCGTTTCGGTGGCATCTTCGGGGATAGCGGAATTAACCGGCGGCTGATTGCTCAGGGCACCGGGGATACCCACGGCCAGGCCGCCAATATTATTTTCTTCCAGGGTGGTTTCGCTGCGCACCGCTGGCAGGTCCGGGTTGTAGCGTTTTTGCGTTTCTTCTACGGCACTGAAGTCCATCACCAGGTCGACCTGAGCGGTGTAATTGCCCAGACCCACCACGGGGATCATAATGCTGTCGATTTTTTCCAGGTACTCCTGCTCGCGCTGACGCTCAATTTCATACTCTTTACGTGAGCGCGCCGACAGGGAGTTTTGCGAGCCGGAATTAAGCAAACGGCCGTTTTGGTCGGTCACGGTCACGCGTTCAGGAGATAGGCCCTGCACTGCCGAGGCGACGATGTCGACCACGGAATCGATTTCTTCACTGTTCAGAGTGCGACCGCGTTGCAACGTTAATACTACGGTAGCCGAAGGTTTTTTCTCCACCCGGGCAAAGACGTTTTCTTTGGGCACCGCCAGTAACACCTTGGCACGGCTAACCTTGTTTAATTCTTCTATGGTGCGCGCCAATTGCTGCTCGCGAGAATGCTTCAGGCGTTCACGCTCAAGGCGCTGAGAAACACCAAAGCCCATGTCTTGCATCAAAATGTCGGTGCCGGAGCTGGGGCCTTGAGTTAAACCCTCACGGGTCATGGACAGCTTGATATCCTGATACGCATCTTCGGGCACCATGATAACGTTGCCGTTGAGCTCATAGTCAATTTTTTGGGCGTCTAAAAAGTCCAGGGTTTGGATCAGCTCTTCCGTGGGCATTTTACCCAGGGGGCGCATTTCCGGCTGGCGTGCCCAGATAATGATAAAAATGGCAATGGCCAAGCAAATAGCAAGGGCAATGATCAAGGTGGCCTGGCGCAGCATATCCACGCCGCTCAAGGCACCCAGGTAGCCCGACTTTTGTTCATGTTGCTCGCCTGAACCGGTGTGCATATCGGCACCCGAGTCGGCCAGGGCGAGATCCGTTGATTGATTTGCTTGCGCCACGACTTTTCTCCGCTATCCGTTAAACAGGCATGTTCATAATGTCTTTATAAGCTTCCACCAGCTTATTGCGCACCTGCACCGTGGCTTCGAACGCCACCGAGGATTTTTGCGAGGCGATCATGGCTTCGGCAAGAGAGACACGGCGGTCGCCCATTTCCACGGCGGTGACCTTGGCTTTGGCATCCTGTTGCAGGCCATTGACATTGTCTATGGCATTACTTAGCAGCTCACCAAATTGCACCGACGCCGCGCTGCTTGGCTGAGGCATGGTTTTTAACGGGTTACGTGCCTGCGCTTCGAGCGCAAGGGACTGCATTTCCTGAAATAAAGAATTGGCTTGAACTTTCATCAAACTGGCACTGGTTAAATTAAACTTAAGCTCTATCAAGCATTAAGCGTGCCAACTAAATTAAGCTTTAATTACAGTAAGTTATGATTTTTATTTTTTGACACTGATGAGTATTTAAACAACGTTAATTTGACGTAAAAAAAGCCCAAGTAAAACTTGAGCCCAACTAAAAAGGAAGTCTAAGCTGGCAGTTGAATGCCTTGCTCGCGCATTTGCGCTATCTTGTAGCGCAAGGTGCGCGGGCTGATCCCTAGCGCTTCGGCAACATCCTTACGCTTACCGTTAAATCGTACCAGGGTATCGAGGATGATCTTATGCTCCTTGTTTTTAAGCTCGTCCTTAAAGGTCGGCTCTTCATCTTCTGCTTTGTTCCCCATCTCAACAGCGCCGCTTATTGGCTGGGAGGCAAGAGGCACGGGAGCACGAGGTGGACTTAACAGCTCTTCAATATAGATGGCATCGGCCTCGACCTGGGGGCCGGTTCGTAATATCAGTGCCCGCTGCATAACATTGTCCAATTCCCGTACATTGCCCGGCCAGGCATGACTTAACAGCTTGTGTTTGGCCGCCTCGCTCAGGGTCGCTGGCGCTTGTTTACCCGCTTCACAATGGCGCTGCAATAAATGCTCGGCCAGGGGAATAATGTCTCCCGGGCGCTCGCACAGGGGCAACCATTGCAGGGGAAAAACATTTAAACGGTAATAAAGGTCTTCACGGAACACCCCGGCCTGCACCGCTTCTTTTAGGTCGCGGTTGGAGGTGGCCAGCACCCGCACATTCAGGGCAATGGTTTTACGGCTCCCAAGGCGCTCTACTTCGCGCTCCTGCAACACCCGTAGCAGCTTGGCTTGCAAGCCGAGATCCATCTCGGTGATTTCATCGAGTAGGATGGTGCCGTTTTGCGCCTGCTCAAATTTACCTGGGCAGGCATTGACCGCACCGGTAAAGGCGCCTTTTTCATAACCAAACAGGGTCGACTCAAGCATGTTTTCGGGAATGGCTGCGCAGTTGATGGCGATAAAAGCTTCATTGGCACGCCCGGACTGGTCGTGAATATAGCGCGCCAGCACTTCCTTACCGCTGCCGCTTGGACCCATGACCATCACGCTGGCATCACTGTCGGCGACTTTTTTCGCCAATTCCAGCAGCGCCAAACTTTTGGCGTCGGCCACCACGGGACCACTGTCATTGCTCGCTTTAGCCGGCAAGTAACGGCTGACTAAATTGATCAGCACCTCGGGGGCAAAGGGTTTGGCCATATAATCTATGGCGCCTAGACGCATGGCCTCGACCGCATCGTCTATGGTGGCATAGGCGGTCATCATTAGTACCGGCAAATCCGGATAATTCAACTTAATGCTTTTAAGCAGCTCAATGCCATTAATGCCCGGCATCTGTACATCGCTGACCACCATGGCCACCGCCTGCTCTTTTAGCATCATGATCGCTTGCTCACCGCTGTCGGCGGCAATACAGGGAATGCCGGCAAGGGACAAGGTGTCGGTCAGCGCCTCTCTTAGGCCCGGATCGTCCTCCACCACTAGCACATAATTACTCATACTTGCCCTCCTGTAGGCGGGTCTTTAAAAGCGGCAGGCTGAGTACAAACTCGGCTCCGCCCTGTTCGCTGTTATTAACTGTCACTTGGCCCTTGTGAGCGTTGAGCACCGACGACACTACGGCTAAACCAAGGCCGGTACCCTGACGCTTGGTGGTGAAAAAGGGCTCGAAAATCTTCTGTTTCAGCTCGTCGCTAATGCCCGGACCATTGTCGGCGATCACTATATCTACCGTGTCGTCGGCATCCGGGCTGCGCCTTGCGCTCATGCTGATTTGCGCACCACTGGCTATTACCTGCACGCTGTTGTGAATGAGGTTATTGATGGCGCTGGCTAAGGCGGTGCGGTTGCCCATCACCTCGATATCCGGCTCAGGGAGTTGCACATGCAGCTGGGCCCCATGTTCAATCAGCATGGCCTCGGCGCCTTGTTTTACCTCGCTGAGCAACTGGCCCAGGGATGTGGGTTCAATCACCTGTTGCTCGCCGCTTTTAGCGAACAGCAGCATGTCGTTCACCTGACTTTCCAGGTCTTTAAGACGCGACATCAACTTGCCATGAAAATGGGTGCGGGAGTCACCGCTAAGGCGCTCGGAACCCAGATTGGCACCATAGAGCATGGCCGCCGATAAGGGCGTGCGCACCTGGTGGGCCAAGGTGGCCACCATTTTGCCCAGCGCACTGAGGCGCTGCATATGCGCCACCCGCGCCTGCAACTGGCGGGTTTCGGTTAAGTCCGTCATAAAAATAAGCTGCCCCGGCTCCGGGGTCAGGGCGCGAATTTCCAGCTTGATGCGGCGCCCATCTTTAAGCGACACCTCGTGACCGTCATCCTGTTGTGGGCGAAACGAGCGTTGAATCACGCTAAACCACCTTTCCCCTTCAAGGGGCTCACCGAGCATATCCATGGCGATGGTGTTGGCCTTGGCTATCATGCCCTGAGCATCGAGCACCACCACCCCGGCGGGCATAGTATCGACCAGGTGGCTAAGCCAACTGGCTTGCTGCCTAAGCTCGCTGAGCTCGCCGACATAGGCCTCGTGGGCCAAGGTTGGACTAAAATGTCCATGGGAAATAATCTGTGGGGTTATTACGCTTGCCAAAGCCATAGCTAGGTACTCTAAAACTCCGAATAACAGCTAAAAAGCACAAAGCATACCAACTTTTATTTTGTTATTTTTCATGGCGTTAGATGGAAAAACTCAAACCAAAAAAATGACACTGTATATAAAAACAGTTATGCGTTATGCTGCTCTCAAGATGATAAGGAGAGCACTATGTGTACAAGATGCGGCTGGGTTGATTTAACTAAAGAAGATTATGTGGCCTACCATGACAATGAATGGGGCGTGCCCATTTATGATGACCAGCAATTGTTTGAGTTTTTAACCCTAGAATCGGCCCAGGCCGGGCTGAGCTGGTACACCATTTTAAAAAAGCGCGACAACTACCGCCGCGCCTTCGCCAATTTTGATGTGCACAAGGTGGCCGCCTTTAACGACCAGGACATCGCCCGCCTGCTAGAGGACGCGGGAATTGTCCGCAATAAGCTCAAAATAAACGCCACCATTAATAACGCTCAGCGCTTTATCGAAGTGCAAAAGGAGTTTGGCAGCTTTAGCGCCTATCAATGGCAATTTGTTGATCACAAGCCAAGGGTTAATTCGATTCGTACGCGCGAGGACTATGTCGCCACCAGCGAACAATCCGATGCCTTTGCCAAGGATTTAAAAAAGCGCGGCTTTAAGTTTTTAGGCTCAACGACCGTTTACGCCCATATGCAAGCCTGCGGCATGGTCAACGACCATCACGACGATTGTTTTAGAAAAGCAGAGGTTTTGGCTATGTATAATAGCTGAGACCTGACACTCTACGTTTGTTGGTGAGCTAGTAAGCGTCAGAAATTGGTATTCACACCTAATGTTGAGATTATTTCGTAATAGCCAAACAGAACAAGAATAAAAAAAGCGAACAAAATCAGTTCATGTTTAAAGTGATGGCGTAGATAGAAAAAGCGATCTTTATGGTGAAAAACATCCATCAGTTCATCACCAAATCGAATAGACAGAAACGTCCCCACCCCGGATAACAAAACAACCGACCAATATGGAAACGGTGTCGTTAATATCTTTTTCATCGTTTGCGTGACAAATGTTGTTTCATAAAACTCAGGAAGGTAAAACAACAAAAGTACATTGATCATAATGGCAATAATCCAAACGACGATTTCTGAGAGCACCATACGAACACCCAGTAATAATCGAATGGGAAAGTCCAATAAAAAACCGGCATCGGCCACGGGCGTGCAAAACACAAAGAAACTCCAGGTTATTAGGGATGCCACCCCGCCCGTTATAAAGTCATACTGGTAAGTTAAATAGCCAAAGTAGGATAATAAAATTAACAAAAGCAATAGGAACTTTATCCATACCTGATGCCTGGGATGCTTCATTCACCACCTCTACTTATCTATTTAATAGCCAGAAGAAATACGGCTGAGAATACGACGAACAACATCAACTTCTTAAGCCCGTTTCTCGTTACATCGAGCGAGCTATACCTGCACGGACTTTTTCGCAAGCGCATTTAATCAATAGTAGAAAAAAAGGCAGGTTTCCTCTTTTTCTACTGGCATGAATCTAAACGAAAAAAGCGATATCTGTTAGTTTCGAGTTAAGTGTTGCTGTGTAAGGCCACAGAATTAGATATTGATGTCATGCTAATCCGGCACAGATAGAAATTTAAATGTCGGGCGGTTATCTTTGGACGCAATAATTGCAGTATGTTTGGTCGACTTAAGTGCTTGGCTAAAATTTGCGAAGAAGGAGAGCAAGCCAAACTTAAAGTGCCCGAACTATAATTGCCTTGTGTGAAGCAACCTACTCATAGTCTTTAAGGCTTAACCCTTCTTTGTTACAAACTCGCACAACTGAGTCTCTCTGAGCTAGCTTTTTGAGATAAAGAGATAAATTTTTAAATGACAATGGAGGCCTTTTAAATTCATCAGCCCAAACGGATAGCATAAATAAGAAAAAGTCACAGGCACTAAGAGAGTCTCCAATCAAATATTCTTTACCCTCAAGCTCGTTATCAAGTAACTCCAACATTTCTGTAATTCTCTCTTCTTGAGCCTGAACTATATCCTCAGTACCCTTTTCGTCTTTAGTGTGTTTTTGAGGATAGAAATAAATCATTAGTTCAGCTTGAACTGTATTCGTTAGATACATCATCCACTGAAAAAATAAAGCGCGATTTGGAGAGCCTGTTTCTGGTATTAAATTTGAAGATGGATGTGTTTCTGATAAATGAATGCAGATAGCTGGGCTTTCGAAAATAGGATACCCATTATCAATTAATGTCGGGATCCTGCCCACAGGATTTAAGGCTAAATAATCCTGAGACTTTTGAGCGTTACTTTTCCTATCTACTTTAATTAATTCGAAATCCGCTTTTAACTCTTCAAGGATAAAGTGGGGAGCCATACTTGCATTTAGTGGATAATAATATAGTTGGTACAACTGACACTCCTTTAAAAAACGCTTAAAAAGACCAAAAAATAAACTTAAAAAGCCTGGCAATACTGTGCGGTGAGGGAGTTTAAGTCAAACTTTTTAAGTCCTTCATTGATTTGCTTGTTATATTTCATTTGCTACCACTTTTACATGGTAAGGCTCTAATTCTTTGTTGATTTCTCTATGCTTACCATCAAGTTCGGCATGCTTTTCACGAACCGCTTGCATACCACTATCGCTAGTTTTCAACACTTCAGCAATTTTTACTTGGTGCTTCATTAACTCTAAGTAGTGTTTTCTGAAAGATAAAAGCGCATTCATTCGAGATAATTCATTGGCATTTTTAGCTTCATTATTGGTACGCCTGGCGTAATAAGCAGATAAGAATGCAATAATAGCGGAAGCTATAGCTATGCCATTGAGTAGTCCTAATTCAAATATCTGAGCGTCCATATTTCACCCAGAAATTTAACAAGTTACTAGAAGGAAAGTGTTGTATTAGACTGCTTACAAGTTTCCCTACTCGTCTATTCCTCTATTGATAACAAATCGTGCAAGCTTTTGCCAGCAATGGCTTTTTTCGCTAGCGCACCATCCATGCTAACAGCCAGAGCAACACTAACTTTGAAACTCGGTGTATCAGCCTAATCCCCTTACATTGCATCCGAAACAGGGGGCGAGAAGAGTAATCGGCAGCAGGACGCTGGCGAAAGCATGCTCGGGGCATGGATGCCTTGTGCATGCTGGTTACGTTCATTTCTCGTAACCTGGTGAGGAAATAATGCAATGTGGGGGCGCCTTGGGGTTCCAAGGGGTGGTTGGCGTAAACCACCCTTTGGTGGCCGTCGCCAACGCGACAAGATCTTAATGTGAAAACCACTGCCAAGTAAAAACAGCAACTTATATTTAAACCACATTCATGCCAGAGGCGGAATCCAAAAAGTGCATCAGGCGGCGCGTCGCCCCCTAATCCCTATTAAGCTCATACTTCTTCATTTTCTCCACCAAGGTGGTACGGCGCACGCCCAGGATCTCGGCCGCTCGAGCCACCACATAGTCGTAGCGCTCCAGAGCCTGGGTGATAAGGCTGACCTCAAGCTCGCCCAAATAATCTTTGAGCTTAATACCGTCATCGGGCAACAGGCCCATATCGGCTTTGCCATTACCCTCGCCGGTGGTGTCTTCATCCTCGTCGATAAAGCCTTCGCCAAAGATGTCGTTTAACGCCTGGCGCTCTAACAATTCTTCCGGGTACTCGGGCACAAAGGCTTCAACGTCTAAGTGCTGGTATTTGCTTGGTAAGTCCGGCACATCGACCACCTGATCCGGGAACATGATCACCATGCGCTCTACCAGATTACCCAGTTCGCGAATATTGCCCGGCCAGGAGTGCGCCTGCAGGCTGGCGATGGCGCGGTCGGTAAATTTCACCCCTTGGCCACCGTGCTGCTGCAAGCGCTTGGTGAGCTCTTTTAGCAACAGGCCAATATCTTCAGCGCGCTCACGCAACGCCGGATTTTCAATGGGGAATACATTTAAGCGGTAGTAGAGATCTTCACGGAAATCGCCGCTGCTGATCATCTCCTCCAGGTTACGGTGAGTGGCGGCAATAACGCGCACATCCGCCTGAATGGCCTTGGTGCCGCCCACGCGCTCATAGCTGCGCTCTTGCAGCACGCGCAAAAGCTTAACCTGCATTTGCAACGGCATATCGCCGATTTCATCCAGGAACAGGGTGCCGCCCTGAGCCAGTTCGAAGCGGCCCTTGCGCGCCGAAATCGCACCGGTAAAGGCGCCTTTTTCATGACCAAACAGCTCACTTTCCAGTAACTCGGCGGGAATAGCGCCGCAGTTCACCGGCACAAACGGGCCGCTGCTGCGTCCGGATAGCTGATGGACATTACGCGCCACCACTTCCTTACCGGTACCCGACTCTCCGAGGATCAGTACATTGGCATCGGTTTTCGCCACCTGGGAGATCAAAAAGCGGACATGATTCACCGCCTCGGTATCACCGACCAGACCATTAAAGGCTTTGGCATTCACATTGCTATTGCCGCAGGGTTTAAGACGCACATATTGCTGACAGTCATGCAGCAGCTGAGTGGTGACATCCTGGGAGAAAGGCTCGCAGATCAGGCCGATAACATTGGCAATTTTCAGTAGCGGTTTTAGGGTTTGTCCCACCAGTAAAAAGGGTAATTCCGGATGGGCCTGGATCAGCTGTTCATGCTCGCCCTGGTTAAGAGCGCCCAGTACTATGATCGCTTCCTGGTATTGACCAACTTGCTCAGAGAGTTGCTCCAAGGTAATGATTTTATTAGCTTCACCTACAAAGGTTAATGCGTAACTTAGGCCTTGGGCACGACTGCCGTTGTCATCAAGAATCAGGATCATCCTAGCGCCACTTATTTCAAAAGCTGTGGAAACAGGCCATCGATTGTATTGCAGTTAAGTGAGGATTCAAGTGCAATCGGCACTTTTTTGACATAGATGCCAAATACTCGCCATTCCTTTGCGCTAAAGCAATAATTAAGGATTAGTTTTTATCAAAGAAACCGCGAGACAGACAAATTTTCTGAGCCTGTTTTCTTAATCTTGTTAGAATAGCAGGCACACGGAGCAGGGTAAAATTGGCGGCAAATTTGGCCTCTTTTTTTATTTTTAAGGCTCGCAACTTTACGCTCCTGGCTTGCTTTTTGCTTAATGCTTTAGTCTAGCTTTGAGAATCCGGAGGAAAACATGGCTCATTCTTCAATTAACAAGTATCGCCAGGTCAAGGTCAGCAGTGTGCGTGAGATGCGCCCATACGATCAGGTCAACCTGGTGTTTACCAACATCATCGGCAAACTGGCCGCGGCCAATGGCGCCATCGCCCGCAACGATCTAGTCACCAAGGGTGAAAACCTGTCCCATTGCATTACCTTGCTAGGCGCCTTGCAGGATGCCCTGGATATGGCACAAGGAGAGATCTCCGACAACCTGCACGCCCTGTATGATTTCTGTCAGCGCCGCTTAGTGGAAGCCAACATCAATAATGACGTGGAGATCATCAATGAAGTGTCGGGCCTGATTAAAACCATCAAAGAAGGCTGGGACACCATTCCCGCCGACGCTCGTGACGGCGCTGCCCACGTTTAAGATGATGGTGAACCTGCCCACCTTTAGCGACGACACCCTGAACACGCTAGTGCAAAATCTGGCGCAGGCAATTGCTGCGCCGCCCGACGATGAGCAACAGCTGTTGCAGGCCCAGCAGCGACTCGACGCCTATCTTAAAGACTTGTATGAAGGCCCAGGGCCCACGCCCGGGTTTGAGGAAACTAGAGCGCTTAAACAGCTGATTGACGAGCTCACCGAGGCCGCTGTGCAAAAACGCCAACAGGCCATGGATGAGATACGGCGGCAAAAAAGCAATAACAAGGCCATTGCCAAGTATCGCTCGCTCTAACCGGGAGCAAAGGCGCCCCCCATAAAAAAAGGAGTGCAAGCACTCCTTTTTTTATTCCTTAATCGGACTTTTTCACCACCCCGGGCAAGCTGTTCAATTGCTGCTGCAAATAATTGCCGGTGCTGTTCATATTGGCCACCAGCAAGTCCATGGCATTGTACTGCCTGAATAAACGGCTTTCTAACGAGGTCATCTTGTCCTGGAAGCGCTCATACTCGTCGTCAAGCTTATCCAGTTGCGCTTCGCGGCCATCAATACGCTGCTGCATAATGTCATCAAAATTCCCCAGCACCTTGGTCAGGTCATTGGCGAAGCCGGACTCCCCATCGGCACCGATAAGGAAATTCTGCACCCGCTGTGGGTCGGCCTCAAGCTGATCGTTAAGGGTATCGCTATCCAGGGTCAGCTTACCGCTGCGCTCGGTGCGCACACCCAACTCCCCCAACAGGATGGTTTCGCCATTGCCGGTGTCGTAGCCATTGCTAAACATGGAACGAATTTGATTCAGGGAGCTACGCAGTAAGGAGTCCCCCACCAAGGGGCCACTGCCGTTTTCGCCATCGGCCTTACCTAACTGGTTGGCCAAATCGACTAGGGCGTTAAATTTCTCGATAAAGGTATTGAGGCCCACGCTCACATTGCTGTTATTCTCGCGCACCTTAAGCTGGCTGATATCGTCATCGGCGCCATGGGCTTTCTTCACCTCGATATCGATACCGTCAATCACACCATTAAACTCATTGGTACTGCTTGTGGCGACAATGGTCCCGTCGATGGTGATCGAGGCATCCTGCGCCGCAACCGTTTGCGTCAGGTTCTGTGCAAAGGTGGGGGAGCTGGCATCCGCATCATAGGCAAAACGCGATAAGCCATTGGCATCCAGGCCGTTGCCATCACCGCTGTCATCGACGGTCACGGTAATGGCGTTTTCTACACCGCTTTCCTTGCTCGACAGCACCAGGTGCTGACCACTGGCATCGGTGATGATGGTGGCAGTCACGGCGTCGTTGTCCTCGGCGTCGTTGATTTTATCGCGCAGTGCCTCAAGATTGTCACCCGCGGCAACATCAACGGCAAAGGTATTGCCGCCCGAGGCAAAGGTCAGTGTGCCCTCACCCACATCTTCATCGGCGGCCAAGGCACCCGACATCAGCTTTTGTGACTGCGCCAGGGCGTTCACCTTGACCGAATAACTGCCAAGAGCGGCGTCTTTATCCGAACTGACAGAAACAAAGTCGTCACCGCCGGAAATGCGGCGCTGCTGGTATTTATCAATATCGGCCAGCGATTCCATGGTCGTTGCCAACTCCTCCATCGCACCCTTGAGTGCGCCAATGGCGGAGATATCCGTGGTGAAGTTGGCCTGTTGTCTGGCCATGCGCTGCTCAAAGGGCACCTTTTCCGCATTAACTATGGCAGAAACTATGTCGTTAATCTGAACACCGGATCCTATACCGGTAAATGAAATCGCCATACTGGCCCCCTTTCGCTTGGCACTACACTTGTGAATCGATAAATACGCCTGGGGCTTGCGCCAGACGGCCTACCACTTCCAATACTTCTTGTGACGGATACTGCTTCACCAGTTCACCACTGTTCTTATCAATGACCTGGATCACGTCACGCCCCGACTCTTCATGAACATAAAATTCGAGGCTCTTATTCATTTCGCTGACAAACGTCTGCAATTGCTGCGCCACTTTTTCTAACTGCTGTGAGGTCAGCGCTTCGGTGGCCAATAAAGTGTCCGGCTCGTCGCTCTGTGATTGTGGCTGCGCAGTAACTATGGGCTCAGGCGAGGCATTAAGCTGTTTGATGGCCTGGGCCAATGCAAAGTCCAGCTTGTTATCCATATTGACCGTGTCCATACATCCTCCTAGCAGTTATTGTTCTTGGTAATGCTATGAAAGCTTAGTTAAAACGCAAAAAGGAAGGGCCAACCGGCGCCTTCCTTTGTGCTTAGCTATTGCCGTTTGTGCCCTTAGCCAAGTAGGCTCAATGCAGCTTGTGGCAACTGGTTAGACTGAGCCAAGATAGACGTACCTGCTTGTTGCAAGATTTGGTTCTTAGTCAGAATCGCCGTTTCCGAAGCAAAGTCGGTGTCCTGAATACGGCTGCGTGATGCAGATACGTTTTCAGATACGTTCGATAGGTTCGAGATGGTGTGACCGAAACGGTTTTGCACCGCACCCAGGTCGGCACGCTGTGAGTCGATTTGCGCTAATGCCGCATCGATGGTGTTCAACGCAGATTGTGCACCTGTGCTGTCGGTACCTGAGATATCGATGTCTTCAACCGTTGTTAAAGTACTGCCCGACGCTGATAGAAACTCCAGCTCGTTTGCAGTGCCATCGTTAGAAATACCGATAGTATTTGGTGAAGACAAGTTAACCGTTGAGGTTTTTGACGTAGCCGCTGTCGCTGCCGCAACACCGTCAAACGTTAGGCCACCAGCTGGCGTACCAGCCATCACAGATTCAATACCATCAACATCGGTAGCAGAAAGCGTGATGCTTTGCGCGTCTGCATCGTATACCGCGTTGTAGCCATCGGCGGTCATGTCTTCTGCTAGACGCGCCATGTCACCACCGTAAGTACCCAGGTCGTATGAGTCTTCACCGATGTTGATAGTGGCATTGTCGGCACTAGTGATACCGGCGATAACCACGTCCAGTTTAGCCGTCGCCGTTACACCCGCGGCAGCATCGTTGATTGAATCGGCAATACCGGTGGCACCGTCGTTAGCACCTATGGTTACTGTTTTACCATTTACGTTGATATCACCAGCAGTCACCGCACTGTTTGCAGCTAATGTACCTGCAGCAGCCGTGGCACCAAGCACAGTGCCCGCGCCTTTGATTTCATTGGCACCGATGGCATCGGCCGACATATTGCCTAGCGATACGTTGATGGTTTCGTTAGCGTTAGCACCTACTTGGAATTGCTTGGTGCCGAAAGAGCCGTCAAGTAGGCTGGTGCCACCGAATTTAGTAGTTTCGGCGATACGCGTTAATTCTTGTTGTAGCGAGCTTACTTCTTTTTGTAGCGCGGCACGGTCGTCGGCACTGTTTGAACCGTTAGCAGATTGAAGTGCCAGGTCACGCATACGCTGTAGGATGTTAGCAGATTCCTGCATCGCACCTTCTGCGGTTTGTGCCATTGAGATACCGTCGTTGGCGTTACGCTGAGCCACACCCAGACCGTTGATTTGCGAGGTTAGACGGTTAGCGATTTGTAGACCCGCAGCATCGTCTTTGGCGCTGTTGATACGCAGACCAGAAGACAAACGTTGCATTGACGTTTGTAGATCTGAGCTAGACTTGCCTAGGTTACGCTGGGCGTTTAACGAGGTGGTATTGGTATTTACTGATAAAGCCATGTTCAAACTCCTGATTACTGTCGTAATTCTTTAAGTCGTATTCACCAAGAGCCATCAACATTATTCTTGTTCCAGCTCCGTTCTGATTAGGTTAACGGCCGGCCAAAAAATAACTTTAACAATTTTTTTGAAAAATAATTAAATTCATATTTTTCATATAGATAAACGCAAAAAACCGCGGATAACCGCGGTTTTAATACCAAGGGATGGGAAAAAATTAGCCGCCCAAGAGACTGATTGCCGCCTGCGGCAACTGGTTCGCCTGCGACAGAATCGAGGTACCGGCCTGTTGCAGGATCTGGTTTTTAGTCAGGTTCGCCGTTTCTACGGCAAAGTCGGTATCCTGAATACGACTACGCGAGGCAGAAACGTTTTCCGATACATTGGCCAGGTTAGAGATGGTGTGGCCAAAACGGTTTTGCACCGCACCCAGGCTGGCACGCTGCGAGTCGATTTGCGCCAGGGCCGCGTCTATGGTCTTGATCGCATCTTGGGCACCTGCAGAGGTCGAGCCGCTGATATCTATGCTCTCTACCGAGGTCAGTGCCGAAGTACCGCCTGCGGCAATAACGCCAGAGCCAAACAATTCATTGGCCGTGTTACCTGAAATACCGATTTTATCCGCCGAGCCCAGCTCCAAAGTTGAAGCCACGGCCGCAGAGCCGTTAGATGGAGCCGTCACACCGCCTAAATTAAATGCCACACCGGCTTTGGTATCGGTCGAGCTAATCCCATTGACACCGGTCGCCTTAAGGGTAATTTCGCCATTACCGCCGTTACCGTCGGCATCGAAAATAGCATCATAACCGTCGGCCAGCATGTCTTCCGCCAGGCGTTCCATATCGCCGCCATAGGTGGCCAGGTCATAGGTATCCGGGCCAATCGTCAGCACAGCCGTCGCACCGGAAATACCACTGATGGTTGTTTCCAATACGGCTTCTGCGTTAACACCTATGCCCGCCTGGTTAATGGTTTCGGCGATATCCGCCGCACCTTCACCGCTGGTAACTACGATATCGGTGCCGTTAATATTCAAGGTGTCATTAGTTGTGGTGCCCAACAGGGTAGCAAGGTCACTTGTCGCAGTCTCGGTGCCTAAAACGGTACCGGCGCCGGTAATTTCATGGATACCGATGGCATCGGCCGAGGTATTACCCAGGCTAACATTAATGGTTTCATTGGCGTTGGCACCCACCTGAAACTGTTTAGTCCCAAACGAGCCATCCAACAGACTGGTGGTACCGAACTTGGTGGTTTCGGCGATACGGGTTAATTCTTGTTGCAGTGCCGCTACTTCTTTTTGCAGGGCCTTGCGGTCATCGGCGCTGTTTGAACCGTTCGCCGACTGCAAAGACAGGTCTCGCATACGCTGCAAAATATTGGCCGATTCCTGCATCGCTCCTTCGGCGGTTTGGGCCATGGAAATACCATCGTTGGCGTTACGCTGGGCCACTGTCAAGCCGTTGATCTGCGATGTCAAGCGGTTGGCGATTTGCAGACCGGCGGCATCGTCTTTGGCGCTGTTAATACGTAGGCCCGACGACAGGCGTTGCATCGAGGTTTCCAGCGCTTGACCGGATTTTGATAGGTTACGCTGGCCGTTGAGCGACGCAACGTTCGTATTTACACTTAAAGCCATTTTACCATCTCCTAAGAGGTTTACCGTGGTTCTTACAAGTAAGGCGAACCACTTGGGATATTATTTCTTTAAACTCTATACACACACCGTGCCAGAATTATTTTTCTCTTATTAATCATACACATAATATTTATTTTAAAAATTAGATAGTCAGCAACCAGCGCCGATTGTCAGCTTCTTGCCGCTTGTTTTGCCGGGTGGCAATAGTCTGACCGACGATAATAAAAAAGGACCCAGGGGGTCCTTTTGAAATCATCACCTGCGGCATAAGCCGACAGGTCGTTAACCGATATAATCAAACAGTGATAGCTTAGCCAGGCGGCCAAAGGTGGCCTGAGAGGCTTGCAAGGCGGTTTCATGTTGCGTCAATTCGCTGATGGCCGCGGCCATATCAACTTCCACCAGGTTAGAGCGCGCCGCCTGATTGTTGATCTCGCGGGCGCTGTTGCTGTCTTGTACTCGCTCCAGGGCGGTCATGCGTGCGCCCAAGGTAGCCTGGGTATAGACCACTTTTTCCGACGCGTTGCGCAAACCGACATTGGCATCGGCGAGATTATGGTGGTATTGCTCATTGGTCAGCGAGCCATCTTCGAGGGTATTGATCAAATCACCCAGGGTGTTTAAAACATTTTGCTTTTGCGGTGCTTCCAAAGTCACGCTGGCCGTGGTTTCCCCCTCATTGAGACGAATATTGAGACCATTGAAGTCGATGGGTTCACCGCTGTAGTCGCCGCTTTGCAATACGGTGCCTGTGCTGTCGACTATTTCATATTGCTCGCTGGTCGTGCCCGGTGCCGGTGGCAGCACATTGATGGTAAAGCTGTTGTTGGCCGCAGTAACGTCATCATAATTGGCCTGATGAAAGGCATCAAAGGTCCCCTGATCGGCAATAACCGCGATGCCTGTGCCTAAATCCGTATCGGCGATATTCAATCGTGCCGCGACCTTTTCAAAGGTGGTAAAGCCATTGTCGCTGGAATTGATTTTAACGTTATTGGCTATGGTGATCTGGTGCTGGCCCTGATCGCCCTGATACACAAATTCGCCAGCCACGCTGTCGAATTTGTAGGCCTGACTGGCATCCTGATAGCCGGAAAACAGGAATTTGCCGTCTTCCGTTTGCGTGTTCATCAGCTCGTATAAGGTTTTTTGCAGCTCTTTCAGCTCGCTGGCCAGGGCTTTTTTATCCTGCTCATTTAGGGCGCCGTTACCTGCACGCACCGCCAGCTCCTCGGCATACTGAATCGTGGTATTGATATTTTGCAGCACGCTTTCCTGCGTGTTTAAGCGGCTGCTGAGCATATTGATGTTTTTCTCATGCTGCTCATTGATCTGTATTTTGTCGCCCAGCAACATGGCTTGAGCATAATCGCTGGGCGCCTGAGACGCGCTGCTGTATTTCTCGCCGGTGGCCACCTGGTTTTGCGCCTGCAACACATCCGATTGCTTACTCAGTAACTGGTTCAGGCTGTTTTGATAAAACATATTATTTGATAAACGCATAGCAGTTACCTCGCAGAGCTAAGCAGGGTGTCAAAAACGGTTTGGGCGGTCTGCAGAATACGGGCCGACGCCGAGTAGCTTTGTTGAAAACGCAACAAATTGGCGGCTTCTTCATCGAGGTTGACCCCGGACAGCGACTCGTACCAGGCATTAGACTGAGCTTCCAAGGCGCTGAAGGCGCCAAAGCTGGTTTGTGCCTGCGCCGTCACCATGCCGATATCACTCACCGTCCCGGCATAGGCCTGGTTAAAGGTTTTGCCATTGCTGCCATCGTTTTGGGCATTCACGCTTTGACGCACCAGATTCTGGTTTTGCAAATCCGCCAGGGCCTGGCCATTACGGTTATCATCAAAGCCCTGCTCGTTAAATTCGACGCTAAAGCTGTCTCCTACCTCGGGCGTGCCTTTAATATCAAAATCAAAGCCATAGGCATCAAAAGGCGCGCCGGCCTGGGCGAGAATACCGTCTTTTGGATCGCTCAAGGTGAAGGTCACCGAATTGGCACTGTCGGACAGGGTGTATTGATCCGGCTCTGCCACCTTGGTCAGGGTCAACTCACCATTGGCCAGACTCGGTGGCGGTCCGGGTAGGAAGCCGGTGCCAATACTGGTTACCGAGCCGGCGCTAATGCTCGCCTCGGAGTTATTGTTAATATTCGTTTCGGTGCGTATGGGCGAGGCCAGAGCCAGGTCTTCTCCCTGGTCGGTGGCCAGGGTCAGCTGGCTGGCGGCGGCACTATTGAGCTTGATATCTACCTTATCGCCAATTGCGCCCAGGGTACTGACATTAATTTGCAGGCCGAAAGAGTCATTGCCACCAAAGTCCACATCGCCATTGGCGGCTATGGTGGCCGCCGATGCGGTGCCTATGGCATTGCCGGACGCGTCTATGGGTTGCACCAGAACATCGTTGGCACCGGGACCGGTAAACTCAAGGCGAAAATCACTGGCGGGAATATTGGTGCCCTGCCCCGGCGCTAAGGTAGCACTGAGTTCGGCATTGCTGTTGCCATGGGCCAGACCGGCAACGCTTGGCAAGGTGAAGAGATCGCCCCCAAGCTCACCATTACCCGCCATGCCCAGGGCGTTTTGCTGGTTAAAGGCATCGGTAAAGGACAAGGCCATTTGCCCAAGCTGGGTTTGCGCCGGAATAAGGATCTCATCACGATAGGCCAGCACCCCGCCAATTTCACCCTTCAAGGTATTAGGGTCGATATCGATGGCGATGGCTTTGCCGTCTTGCACATCGAGCTTGAGCTCCATCTTGCTGGGATCTGGGTCCCCTTGCAAAGAAAACATATTAAAGGTGCCGTTTTCCATCACCAGGGACTCACCCGTGCTCATAAATACCAGCTTCTCGCCATGGGGCCCATCTGTGGTTTCGATATTCACCAGGGCCGAGAGTTCCTTGATCGCCAGATCACGCTCGTTATACAGGTTGCTGGCACTTGCCTGGGTATCACTGCCATGCACGGCGGTGATCTTGCTGTTAAGCTCGCTAATTTTTTCAATCAAGCCATTGGCTTCTTCGCTTAAACCGTACAGCTGCTCATTGACCGCCTGCTGTTGCTCGTTGAGCGCCCCCGACAGGGTATGGAGCTGATCAACAAAGCCCTGGGCATTACTGAAGAACAAGGACCGGGTGGTGCTGTTCGCCGGCTGGTTCAACGCCTCTTGCAAGTTATTAAAAACATTATTAATTTGCGTCGATAAGCTGGTCGATTCCTCGGAAAACATGGTGTCCACGCGGCCGGCATCGGCGGTAAAACGCTCGAAAAAAGCCCGGTTTGAGGTATCGCGATTAAGCTGCTGCTGGGCAAACTCATTAAGCAGGCGATAGGTTTCACCGCGGCCAATTTGATTGTCTATGGTGCCGCCGTGCTCGGTGCGCTCACGCACATAACCGGCGGTATTCACATTCGCTATATTCTTACTGGCGGTATTGAGCAGCTCGGTGCTGGCACGGATGCCAGAGCCGGCAATATTAAGTAAGTTAAAAGACATACCTTAGTCTCCAATGCCTGGTAGCGAGCCTACCAGGGCCTTTAATTCGGGTTGAGCAAGAACGCGCTTCACTTTAGTGGCATAGTTGGGATCGGTGGCATAACCGGCCGCACTGATGGCATCGATAAAGGCGGCGGGCTTATCGGCCACCGCCAGCGCCTGTTGATATCTGGGATTGCTTTGTAAAAACGAAACAAAGTCGTCAAAGCTTTGTTGCAAGGAGCCATACATGCGAAACGGCTCATTGCGCTTCACCGCGACGCCTTGCTCGTACTCCACCGTGGTTTTAGAGATGCTGGCCCCTTGCCAGTCACGGTGGGCCTTAATGTTAAAGAGGTTATTAGAGCTCTCGCCGCTGGCGGATTGAATGATGTGCTTACCCCATCCGGTTTCCAAAGCCGCCTGCGCTACCATCACCCCGGGATGTACGCCAATTTTTGCCGCCGCCTGACGGGCAAATTGCCACACGCCCTCGATAAAGTCCTGTGCCCCTTGGAAGCTTGGCGTCTCGGTCGTAGCTTCAGCTGTGGTATCAGCCTTTACCGCGGCCTCAACCTGAGGGTTGACGGACGCAGCCTGCACCTGAGTGTCTGCGCCTTTAACCGAGCGAGCACCTGCCACCTGCGGCATACGCAACACCTCGGCCGGAACATATTTGCCCTGCTCTGACGAGAGCTGCTGCACTATGATATCCGCCAAGCCTAAGGAACCGTTTTTCGACAGCTCGCTGGATAACTGCTGGTCGTGCATGTCCTGAAAATATTTGACACTGCTGGCGTTAAAAGGGCTGTTTTCATCCTCAAAAGCGGCATTTGCCTGACGCATGCTTTTAAGCAGCATTTGCGTAAAGATTGACTCAAACTGCTGTGCCGCCTGCTTCAGTGCCGCGCGCTCACCCTCGCTGCCCTTGGGCTGCTTGAGGGCATCCTGACGCAACCTGTCCAGGCTGGTTAGGTCAAATACACTTTGTTGTTGTAGTTGGTTGGCATCCATTGTGCTGACGAGATTAAAACCATGTGAGCAATTAATGCTGCTAACAATGCAATTTGCATACCAATAGCCAATAAAAAAGCCCGCAATCACGGCGGGCCTTTTTATCAGAAGATCAATTACCTGGGCTTAAATCACCACCAACTGACCATTAATGGCGCCGGCTTCTTTAAGCGCCTCTAGAATTGCCATCAAATCACCTGGGGCGGCGCCTACCTCATTAATGGCCCGTACCAGGTCATCCAGGCTCACGCCAGGGTCGAATACAAAGGCGCGCGAGTCGTCTTGCTGAACATCAATAATGCTTTGATTGGTCACCACGGTCTGACCGCCAGCCAGGGCATTAGGCTGCGACACCTGGGCATTCTCGGCGATGGTCACGGTAAGACCACCATGGGTAATGGCCGCCGGCTGCAATTTGACGTTTTTGCCTATCACTATGGTGCCGGTGCGCGAATTGACTATGATTTTCGCGGCATTGTCGGCGGGCTCAAACTCGAGGTTTTCCAAGGTCGATAAATAGGCGACTCGTTGCGCCATGTCCCGCGGCGCTAACACCCGCACCGAGGCGGCATCCATGGCCGTGGCGGTATCGCCGCCGAGCAAATTATTAATGGTATCGGACAGGCGTTTTGCGGTGGTGAAATCCGGGCGATTGAGGTTAAAGGTAATATAGTCGCCTTGGGTAAAGGGGCTGGGAATAGCTCGCTCGACCGTGGCGCCATTGGCAATGCGTCCCACCGTTGGGGTATTGATCACCACCTGGCTGCCATCTAGGCCCTCGGCGCCGAGACCACCGACGACCAGGCTGCCCTGCGCCAGGGCATACACATTCCCGTCGATACCCTTTAAGAAGGTTTGCAACAGGGTACCGCCACGCAGGCTTTTAGCGCTACCGATGGAAGACACGGTTACATCCATGGTTTGCCCCGGCTTCATAAAGGCCGGCATATCCGCATGCACGGCAACGGCGGCAACGTTTTTAATCTTGGGCTGCAAATTGGCCGGCAAAGTAATGCCGAAACTATTGAGCATGGCCTTAAAACTTTGCTGGGTATAGCGGTTTTTCTCACCGGTGCCGGGAAGACCCACCACCAGACCATAACCCACCAATTGGTTGCTTCGTACGCCCTCGACCATGGCCACATCCTTGATGCGCTCGGCCTGAGCCGGCAGGCTTGCCAAAGTTACGAGTGTGGCGATGATGACGCTAAACCATTGCATATTGATACTCCTTAAAACGGAAATAACGAGCCCATAAAGAAGCGCGACAGCCAACCGGCACTTTGCGCTTCCTGCATGTCACCCTTACCCGAATACTGAATGCGGGCATTGGCAATGCGGCTGCTTTCCACCGTATTTTGGGCGCTGACATCGGTCGGGCGCACTATGCCCTCTAGGCGAATAAACTCCTGACCGGTGTTTAAGGTGAGCCATTTTTCACCGCGGATCACCAGATTGCCGTTGGGCAACACCCGCATCACGTTAACCGAGATATTGCCGGCTAAGCTGTTCGATTGATTCGACTTGGCATCGCCGGTAAAGGCTGCGTTGGATTTTACTCCCAGCTCTATGCTGTCGCCGCCGATATTCACCGGGTTGCCACCAAGACCAATAACCGGGTCCAGACCCACTTCGGTTTCCTTATCGGTTTCGGTTTTCGCCGTTTTTGACGCCTGGGTCGACTCGCGCAGCACCACGGTAATGATGTCACCGGTACGCAATGCCTTTTGATCCGCATACAGATCATTGGCCAACACAGGGTTAAACAAGCCCCCATTATTGTTGATGTTTTGCGGCGCCTGCTGCGGATACATGGGGGCGTAATAGGGATCATCCGCTACCACGGTGGCATTTTGCGTCGTTTCGCAACCGCTTAATGCCAGGGTAGCCGACACACCGGCCGCCAACCATAAAGACCTAGTCATCATAATGCTGCCTTAGAGTTGCTGGTTAATGTAGCTCAACATCTGGTCCACGGACGAAATCACCTTGGAGTTCATCTCATACACGCGCTGGGTTTCAATCAGGTTCACCAGCTCCTCGGTGACATTCACGTTAGAGGTTTCCAGTGCCCCTTGAACTATGATGCCAAGGCCATCGACACCCGGGTTACCCTGCACCGGCGCGCCACTGACGGCGGTTTCGGTATAGAGGTTTTGACCCATGGGTTCCAAACCAGATGGGTTGATAAAGTCACTGATCACCAGCTGGCCAATCACCACGTTATCCGCCTGACCGGCAATGCGCACCGAGACCTCACCGTCTTGCGAGATGGTCAGTGATTGAGCATCGTCGGGCACATTCATTTCCGGTTGCACCGGGAAGCCGGCACCACTGGTGACGATACGGCCGTCTTCATCCGTGGTGAATTGGCCGTTACGGCTGTAGGCAATATTGCCATCGGGCAGTAATACCTCGAAAAAACCCTGGCCCTGGATCATCCAGTCCATGGAGTTTTCGGTGCTCAGCATATTACCCTGAGAAAAGTTCTTTTGGTTTGCTACCACCTTGGCACCGGCGCCAAGCATCAGGCCCGAAGGCATTTCCGTGTCCTGGGACGAACGCCCGCCCGGTTGATTAATATTCTGATAGAGCAGGTCTTCAAAAATGGCGCGGCTCTTTTTGTAGCCCACCGTACTCGCGTTGGCGAGGTTGTTGGAAATCACCGAAATATCGGTTTGTTGGGCATCAAGCCCGGTTTTACTGATCCACAATGCTGGGTTCATATTATTAACTCCTCGCTAAGGCTAAACGATGCGCAGCAATGATTCGGCGCGCTGATCATTTTCTTCGGCGGTTTTTATTAGCTTGACTTGTAATTCGAATTGGCGTTGATGGCTGATCATGTCCACCATTTCATGGACCGGATTGACGTTGGATGTTTCCAACGCTCCGGGGATAATGGAAACCTCGGCGGAAACGTCAATGTTTTGACCTTCGCGGGCACGAAACAGGCCATCATTGCCTTTTTCGACCTGGCGACCGCTGGCCTGCACTATTTTCAGCCTGTCCACTTCCTCTAGAAAGTTGGCCGGCGCGCCCTGGGGGCGAACCTGTATGGTGCCATCCTTACTAAAGCTGACTTTTTCTATGGGTAGAGGCAGAATAATCGGGCCGCCCTCGCCCACCACCTGGCGACCTTCACGGTCCACCAGCAGGCCTTCTTGAGTAACGCTCAGCGAGCCGGCCTTGGTGTAGGCCTCGCTACCGGCATCATCGAGCACAGTCAACCAGCCCTGCTCGCTCATGGCGATATCGAGATCGCGTCCGGTAGCGGAAATACCGCCGGCACTGGTGTTGGTTCCGGCACGCTCCTGCAAGGCGAAGACCCGGGTCGGCAACCCTTCACCAAAGGCCTGCATCGACCGCGCCTGAGCAATATCGGCTTTAAACCCCGTGGTATTGGCATTGGCCAGGTTATTACTCTTAACCGCCATCCCCAACAGGCTTTGTTTGGCGCCGGAAGTTGCTATATACAGCATTTTATCCATTGGCTTGCTCCCACAATTCTTAACTAGGGTAGGAAAAGCAAGATTAATACCAACAATGACGACAAAATAAGGACACAAAAAAGGCCACGTAAACGTGGCCTTAATAATCTCAACTACCCTTAGCGGATCTGCAGGATATTCTGCTGCAATGTTGAGTTCACTTCCAACGCCCGCGAGTTGGCCTGGAAGTTACGCTGTGCGGTGATCAGGTCCACCAGCTCGTTGGTCAGGTTGGTGTTTGACTGCTCGAGCGCCGAGGAGTTAATGGTGCCCAGGGTGCCCGTGCCCGGCTCACCGGCAATCGGCTCACCGGATTCAATACTTTCTTTCCAGCCGGTGTTACCCACTTGCTGCAAACCTTGTGAGTTCGGGAAGCGCACCATGGCGACCTGGCCCAGGAAGGTGGAATCGCCATTACTGTACGACGCCACAACCTTACCGTCGGTGCCAATATCGATGCCCGCAAGACGACCTACGGTCGAGCCGTCTTGCTCCAGGGCTTTCACTTCAAAGCGGCTGGCATACTGAGTCGGTACCTTGTTGGCGGTATTACCCTCATCGCGCCAGTTCAGCTCCACACCCGAGTCCGGGAAGGTGGCGCCATTGTCTAACAGAGTCGACAAGCCGGTGCCCGGTCCTGCCGGCAGCGTAACCTCATCAAAGGTGCTCGGGGTCACATTCGGGTTGCCATTGGTGGTCGCCGGTAAGCCACTGGAATCAAAGCCAAACTCAACCAAAGGCGTAAACGGCGAAGCTGGTTGCTCGGCGCCCGTGCCCGGATCGATGACCTTGCCATCCATAGTCGCATACACTTCCCACTCGTTAGGCGCCGTAGCCGGGTCTTTTTTAACGAAGAAATACTGCAGAATATGCGGCTCACCCAGCGAGTCATACACAGTGGTCGAGGTCGACGAGTTATAGGTGGCACGGTCGGTCGGCTCAAATACTAGGCCCGGGGCATCGGCGGTGGCATCCAGGTTAAAGGATGAATACACGTTTTGTGTGGCGCGCGGCGAACCGGATGCATCGGGGATCTGGATCGGGTTGGCGGTGCTTAGGCTCACCGATGAGGTATCACCTGAGCTGGGGTCGACCGGGAAGCTTTGCAAGAAGTTACCCTTGGCATCGACCATAAAGTTATCGTCGTTGAGCTTAAAGGCACCGGCGCGGGTGTAGGTCATGTCTTGCGATGCCAGGCTGTCGGTCATGGCAAAGTAGCCGTCGCCTGTGATCGCCAAATCCAGAGCATTGTTGGTAAATTTAAGTGAGCCCTGGTGGAATTGTTGTGCCACCATGGTGGTTTGCACACCGTCGCCGCTTTTGGTTTTGCCGGCACTGAATACCGAAGCCGCATACACATCGGCAAATTCGGCACGTGACTCTTTAAAGCCCGTGGTATTGACGTTGGCAATGTTGTTCGCGGTAACGTCCAAGTCTTTCTGGGCTGCAGCAAGCCCGGTTAATGCGATATTGAAACTCATGTTTCACCTCTTCGATTAGTGCCTAACGGCGCAGCTGTTACACAGAAATTTCCGCTACCTCAGATAGTCGCACCGCGCCCTCTTTGGTATTGACGATAATTCCATTTGCGCCATTAATATTGACGCTCTCAATATTCTTAAAGGTTGCCAGGGGCAAGGCGTTAAATTCGCCATTGATGCTGCCCTCGGCGACAATTTGATACTCGCCCGGCGGGAATGGCTGACCATCTGCGTCCAGGCCGTCCCACTCAAAACGAATAGCACCGGCACTTTGCGCACCTAAATCCACGGTATCGATAATTTGTCCGCTGCTATCTTTTATGGTCAGGGTCAGGTTATCCACCGTATCCGGTGCCAATACCGTACCCTTACTTACTTCACCGCTGTTAAGCTCTATGGTGTCCGACTCCAACAGCGCCTTCTTGCCAACCAGGGTGGAAGCCTGTAAGGCGGAGTTAGAAGTCATGGAGGCCGCCAAGGAAGCAAAGTTCTCGTTAAGCTTGGAGATCCCCTCGGCCATGGTGAAGTTGGTCATCTGCGCAATCATCTGGTCGTTATCCGCCGGTTTACTCGGGTCCTGATAAGACAATTGCTGAGTCAGCAAGCTGAAAAAATCTTCTTGCGTTAACTCATCATTTTTTTCCTCTGTCTTGGGCTGGTTATCGTTCCAATATAACGACCCTAATCCCGAGGTTGATTGCACATTATTGCTCATGCTCTATCCTCACTTTACCCGCGACCAAGCTGCAATGTTTTGGTGAGCATTTGCTTGGCTGAATCGGCGATTTGCACATTGGTCTGATAGGAGCGCGAGGCAGAAATCATATTGGCCATCTCTTCCACCACATTAACATTGGGTTTGTAGATATAGCCTTTGGCATCCGCCATGGGGTGATTGGGGTTGTACTCGACCTGCAATGGCTTATCGCTTTGCACCACACCCAATACCTTCACGCCTACAGACTCACCATGCTCTTTACCCAGGGCTTGCTGCAATTGGGCAGCAAACACGGGCTGGCGAGCACGGTAGGTTTGTTCCACAGAGGAGCTCACCGAGTTGGCATTTGCAAGGTTACTGGCGGTGGTGTTGAGACGCACATTCTGTGCACTCATCGCCGAGCCGGCAACATCAAAAACATTAAATAAACTCATGGTTATGCTCCTTGACCGCCTAGCGCTTTCTTAAGACCTAAAATCTTGCCGGTCATAAAACTTAGGCTGGCCTGATACTCTATGGCATTCTGTGTATACAAGTTCCGTTCCACCTGTACATCAACAGAGTTACCATCACCTGTATCTGTTTGATTTGGAACACGAAATTTAGCAAACCCAGCGTTCATTTGCGTGCCTGCATGCAGGTGATCCGGGTGCGTGGTGGTGAGTCGATTGCCGCTTAGCTGCCCACTTTTTGCCGCTTTTAGGGCGGTGGCAAAATCGATGTCTTTGGCCTTGTATCCCGGGGTATCTGCATTGGCAATATTCGACGCCAGGAGCTCGGCGCGTTGCGAACGTATAAGCATCGCCTGGGGATGAACCCCAAACGCTTTATCAAAGCTAATAGCCATAGCCTCTCCAAATTTTTGACTGTGGAAAGGGCTACAGCAATTCTTATACCATAGATTTTAACTATATGTTTTTATGTGTTTTTTGGTAGATGATACCGGGATTGCAACGCAGCATAATGAAATCGTTACTGAGCCCAGTCATGGACTCGCTGGCGCCGAGCAGAAGGTAGCCGCCGGGGTTCAGGGCCTGGGCAAACTGGGCAATAATTTTGGCCTTCACTTCGGGGGCGAAGTAAATCAGCACATTGCGGCAAAAGATAATGTCGAACTTGCCCAATAAGGCATAGGAGTCGAGCAGATTAAGATGGCGAAAGCTGACCATGCGCTTGATATGGTCGTTGACCCGGGCCATGCCGTTATCGCCATCGATAAAGAACTTACGACGACGCTCGGCGCTAAGGCCTCGGGCTAAAGCCAGAGCGTCATACTCACCCTTTTTACACATCTCCAGCATGCTGTTGGAAATATCGGTGCCGACGATTTGCACATTGGGATTCAGCGCACCGGGGCGGCTTTGCTGATATTCGGCCAAGGTCATGGCGATGGAGTAAGGTTCCTGGCCGGAAGAGCTGGCCGCCGACCAGATCTTTAATGGTCGCGCCAGGCCTTTAAACTCGGGTAACAGCCGGTTCTTCAGTAATTCGAACGGATATTGATCGCGAAACCACAAGGTTTCGTTGGTGGTCATGGCATCCACCACGGCGGCACGAAGTTGCCGCTCATGGGGACTCAAGGTTTTGTGCACCAGCTGCGACAGGGTATCGACACCAAAGCGTGCCATCAAGGGAGCCAATCGGCTTTTAACCAGATACTGTTTGCTGTCGCCGAGCACTATGCCGCATTGCTGCTCTAAAAAGGCACGAAACTGATTATATTCGTTAAGCTGTAAGTGCTTATTTTCCAATCTATGACTCACTTAGTGGTGATTAACCAGGATGGGCAACACGAACCTTAGTCGTTGTGCACCCATTTTTTTACCGCACTCGCTAACTCGTCCGGATTAAATTTAGCGATAAAGTCATCGGCGCCGACCTTCTCAATCATGGCGTGGTTGAACACCCCACTTAAGGAGGTATGCAAGATCACATGCATGGGCGCTAGTTTGGGGTCCGCTTTCACTTCGGCGGTTAAGGTATAGCCGTCCATCTCCGGCATTTCCACATCGGAGATCAACAGTGCCACCCGTTCGGTAATGGTCTTTTGGCAATCAAGCTCGGCAATTTCCTTAAGGCGCATCAGCGCTTCTTTGCCATTTTTGGCCAGCTCGGTTTGCACCCCAAGCGGCTCCAGTGCCCTTTTTACCTGATTACGTGCCACCGCCGAGTCGTCGGCGATAAAGACGATGCGCTCGCCAATATCCCGCTGCATTTCGCCGTCGTCGGCAATGCCCTGGCTGACTTCAGTATTAACCGGACTTATCTCGGCAAGGATCTTCTCTACATCGAGGATCTCAACGAGTTCCTTGTCTATCTCGGTGACGGCGGTCAAATAGGAATATCGACCGGCTCCCGAGGGGGGCGGCATGATGTTTTCCCAATTCATGTTGACGATGCGCTCGACGCCACCGACCAAAAAGCCCTGCACCGTGCGGTTGTACTCGGCGATAATGACAAAACAATCCTGGGTATCGGTGATCGCCGGGCCGCCCACGGCCATCGACAGGTCAATGACGGAAATGGTTTGCCCGCGAATATGGGCAACGCCACGAATATAGGGATTACTCTTGGGCATTTTGGTGAGCGCGGGACACTGCAAAACTTCGCGCACCTTAAACACATTGATGCCAAAGCGCTGACGCCCCTTAAGTTTAAACAGCAAGAGTTCAAGGCGATTTTGACCCACCAGCTGGGTGCGTTGATTGACAGAATCTAAAATGCCAGCCATCGGGGCCCTCCTAGCATTGACTTAAAACTACAGATTTGCGCCAGTATGCGCCAGATAGGAACGCTTTTTGCTTTGAGCTAACCAAGTCAGCATAATTACGTTTGCGCGTCTGCTATTTGACGCCTGGTAGTTATACCCTGTTTTGTGCAATAAGCATAGTCGAAAGGCCCTCAGTATGTTCAAAAAAATAATCTTTATTCATGGCTTCTGGCTGCTGAACGCTCTATTTCTAAGCCCTTTTTCCGAGGCGCAAGCAAACCAAAACAAGGACTACAGCCGCGAGCGCTTACAAGCCTTGGCTGAGCAACATATTATCGCCTTAGCCCAGATAAAACCGCAGCAGGAGCTGCAGGTAAAGGCCATCGACCTGGATGCACGCATCGGTTCGCGCCACTGCGCTCAAGAGCCGGAGCTGTCCACCGCCAGCGAGCCCCCTTTTAACCGCCAGGTGACGGTGCAACTCAAATGCCCAGAGCCGGCCCTGTGGACTCAATACGTGCATGTGCGCATCGATAAGCTCTCACCCATAGTGGTCGCCAACAGCCATATTGCCCGTGGTCAGATTATTGCCGCTACGGATATCAGCACCGAGTTAAGGCCACAACATTTTGTCCGCGCCCGTTACGTGGAAGCCCCGGATTTAGTAATAGGCAGTCGCAGCAAACGCACGATACGCCAAGGCCTGCCCATCAACCTCAATCAGTTGTGCATGGTATGCAAGGGTGATAGCGTGACTATTGTTGCCAAAATCAATGGCTTAACTATTAAAACCTCGGGCGAGGCGCTAGAGGATGGAGGCTTGGGGGAGAACATCCGAGTTCGTAACCGTAAATCGGGACGCTTGCTCAGTGCCCAGGTTACCGCGGTTGAAACCGTTGCAGTGAATATCTAAATTATATGCTAAAGTAATGGCGTAAGTGGCCGATAAAATATCCAAAGGTCAGTTTAGCTCAGGTACGAAGACATGGTTAATCAAGTAAATAAGAGCCAGCAAGGCGCGGTGTATAATAGCCCGCAACAAAAAATCGAGCAGCAAAAATCGGCGCAATCTCAGGCCTCTGGCGCTGCCACTAAGGCCGATGTCAAAGCCGCGAGCGATTCTGTGAGTCTCACTCCACAGGCACGACAAATGCGCTCATTGCAAGAAAAGGCAGAACGTTCTTCGGGATTCGATGAACAAAAAGTTGCCGAACTAAAAAAAGCCATTGCCGCCGGTAATTACCAGATCGACAGCGAAAAGCTGGCGAAAAATATCGCCGCATTCGAGTTTGATGTGTATGGCTGATTCGGCACTTACCCTGGCTCTGAAACAACAGCACAACAGCCTCAATGAGCTGTTGGTTTTGCTCAATGACGAGCTCACCGCCATTGCCGGTCGCAGCGGCACCGAGTTAAAAAGCATTACCCCGGCCAAGGCCCAGGCCCTGACCCAGATTCAAAAACAAGATCAACATATTGCCCAACTCCTGGCCCGTCAAAGCGAACGCGATGAGCAAGACCAGCAATTGATCGACAGCGCTCGGGAATTACTTGCCCAGTGCCAACAGCAAAACCAGATTAATGCCCATGCCGCCCACCAGGCACAACTGAGCGTTAAACAACTAAAAGATATCCTGATCGGCGCGCCGAGCTCCATTACCTATGCCGCCGACGGTGCCATTGACCGCAGCGACAATAAACTGGTGCGTAACCTAAAGGCCTAACGGCTGGCTAACGGCTTGCTAAAAGCTCACCAGTGCCTCAGTAATAGCTCACCTTTTTTATCTTACGTGGCTTGGTCTCGCTTATGTAAAGATCGTAAACACGCTTCATATCCAGCTCCAGCTCGGTGGCATAACTGTCGCCAACCACATAGCTGCTCATTACCTTGGCACCGCGGATCACCCCTTGCACCTTGGCCTCTAGCCGGTCGTTGCTGGCAATCGCTTGTGCCAGTTCGGTGTGCCCACTTAATTGTTGGCCGTATACCTGCTCAGCCAGCTCGCGATAGGCCTCTATCTTAGATGCCTTCATCGCCATCAGGGACTTTTGCTCGGCGCTTTCACCCGGTTGCGGTGCTATGGGTGCGTACCCCACCGCCTTTAACACAGGATAGTTATCCGGTTGCTCAATGGCATACTCAACGTGCTTATCATACATAGAGCTACAGCCTGCGGCTCCGATCACCAACCCTAGAATTATGCCCATTTGACGCAGCATCTTGCTCTCCACTTCCACTACTTAATGTGATTGCCATAGTATGCACAAAAAATGCCAGAAAAGCGTGGGCAAGATTAACCTGGTATGTTCTTTGCTGGTCTTAAGGCAAGTGAGATCCTACGACTGATTTTTATGCGATACCCAGCTCTACTTTGCACCCTGTTACTTTCTGCCTACAGCCACTGTGTGGCGGCACAATGGCTACAAACCACAGGGGTCGCGCCCCTGACCGGACAAAGCAGCGCCGATGCGCGCCAGCAAGCCATAAATGATGCCATTACCCAGGCCTTGCAATACTCAGGGGTGTCGCTGTCGAGTGTGCAAACCCTGAGCCAGGGCGTATTGACGCAAGATAGCATCAGGATACAGAGCCAAGGCCAAGTGCAGCAGATCCTTGTGCTTGAAGAGCAACAACAAGATGGTTTGTTGAGTGTGACCCTGCAGCTTGATATACAAGCAGATGCCGAAATCCAGCAGTGCCAGCAAAGCGGTTTACGGAATCATTTTGCCCTAACCCGGGCCGGATTTGCCAACCCGCAACAAGCCCGCGATGGTCAAATATTTGACATTCCCCAGGCCTTTAGCAAGCAGCTCTTTGCGCTGATGAGCCAGGCCGAATTGAATGTGCGTCCGACTCCCTATTTTAAAGAAGCACTTGATGTGGCGCCCTTCTTTTCACAGCAGTACGATTATGATGAGCAGCTTATCGATTATGTGGGTAATGCCAGCAACAGCCAGTTTGTGCTGCTCTCGCATATTACCGATGTGTCGTTAGGACAACAGCTCAACAGCGACTATGCCTTTTGGGCCGATGACAGCTTTGCGCGCTTTTTTAACGTGGAATTTATACTGTTTGATGCCCTGAGCTTTGAAAAGGTCTGGCAACAGGCCTATCACACTCAGGGCCCCTGGGATTTTGATAAAACCGCTTTGGTCGATGTGCATAGTGGCATCTTTTGGCAAAGTCAGTATGGCCGCAGCGTCAGTGCCCTTAGCCAGCAGGTAATGTATGACCTTAATCAGGCGCTGCAATGCCAGCCAAGCAAAGGTCAAATTAAGCATATCGAAGACCAGCAGGTCATTATCAATCTTGGTAAAGACAACGGCCTGACCCTAGGGCAAGAGCTCACCCTGGCCCATAACAGCCAAACAGTCACCTATGCGGGTAAGCGGTTGCCGCGCCAGATCACTACCTTGTACCGGGTCGAAATCACCCAGCTCTATCAACACAGCGCCGTGGCCAGCAATGTTTCAAAAAGGCCACTGCAGAATATCCAGCTCAATGATCTGGTGCTGGTGAATCCTTAATGAAACACTTAGTGGATCTGGACTAAACATTCAAAAAAGCGATTGGTTTAATCAAATTAAATCGTTTTAATGATTTAATTCATCTTGGCATACTGGGCTCATTGTTTAGATAAGGATTAAAACTAATGAGCCAATTTAAAAACAGCACAGGTCTACGCGTACCGGATGTCACCTTTGCCATTCGTGACAATGAACAGTGGCAAAAACGCACCAGCGCGGATATTTTTGCCGGTAAAACAGTGATCGTCTTTGCCCTGCCCGGTGCCTTTACGCCCACCTGCTCATCCACCCACTTGCCACGTTACAACGAACTGGCATCGGTATTTAAGCAAAACGGCGTCGATGACATAGTCTGTGTTTCGGTGAATGATACCTTTGTTATGAACGCCTGGGCGCAACACCAGGAAGCGGGCAACATCACCCTGCTACCCGATGGCAATGGCGAGTTTACCGATGGCATGGGCCTGTTGGTGGATAAAAACGAGTTGGGTTTCGGCAAGCGCAGCTGGCGTTATTCCATGCTGGTTAAAGATGGGGTGATCGAGAAAATGTTTATCGAGCCGGACCTGCCCGGCGACCCGTTTGAGGTATCCGATGCCGATACCATGCTGGAGTACATCAACCCTCAGCAGGTGAAGCCTCAGCCGGTCAGCCTGTTTAGCAAACCCGGTTGCCCGTTTTGCACGAAAGCGAAAAACCTGCTGACCGAAAAGGGCCTGGCGTTTGAAGAAATCATCCTGGGTAACAGTGTGTCGCTCACCAGCTTAAAGGCCATCACAGGTCGTGAAACCGTGCCTCAGGTATTTATTGGTGGCGAACATATAGGTGGCAGTGACGATTTGGCCGCTTACTTCGCGGCCCAATAAGATGGCGGCCCCTGCAGGAATCGAACCTGCAACTACCCCTTAGGAGTGTGTAGAAAGCAGCACACTCCAAATACCTCCATGTACAACAAAGCACAAAAACAAAATATAACCAATTGATTTTAATTACATATAAAACAAGGTGATTATATGCCATTGTTCTTCTTTGTTCTTTGTAGCACAATGAGACTGCTACAAATAAGCTACAAGGAACAAGCTTGCAATGCCAATCAAAGCTAAAATCACAGCCACAAGTGTTAAGGGACTAAAGCCTGAAGACAAGCGTCTTAATGACACTGAGATTGCAGGCTTTCACGCTCGCATCACCCCAAAAGGCTCAATCACCTACTACCTTTTCTACCGACTCCATGGCAAGCAAGTAAACTATAAGCTAGGAGTTAACGGTCAAATCTCCCCTGTTCAAGCAAGAGACTTAGCCAAGGATAAAATGGCTGAAGTAACTAAGGGCATCGATGTTCAAGCTGTAAAGAAAAAAGAACGATTCAATACACAACAGGCAAAACTTTCTACACTGCAAAGGTTCTTAGAGGAAAAATACTATCCTTGGCTTAAATCTCGTAACCCAAAAACAGTACAAAAGACTATCAAAGCATTCGAAGCATCTTTTCAGGTGTTTATGGATTATCAACTAAAAGACATTACTGCTTGGGAAGTGGAAAAATGGCGAAACAAACGATTAGATGATGCTATCAAACCAGCAACGGCTAACCGCCAGATAAACTTAATCAAAGGCTGCCTCAGTCGAGCGGTTGAATGGGGCTTAATTGAAAGCCACGACCTACAAAAAGTGAAAGCTCTGACGGTTGATAACTCAAAAGTGCGTTACCTCTCTAAGGACGAAGAGCTTCGTCTAAGAGCCGCGTTAGATGACTTAGGTATCGATTATCTAAAAACCTTGGTGTTACTAGCCAGAAATACAGGTATGCGTAAGGGAGAGCTTCTATCTCTGAAATGGGAAGACATTAACCTGACAAACAAAGTGCTCACTGTTGACTTTCAAAATGCTAAATCGGGTAGTTCGCGCCATATCCCATTAAATACTGAAGCATTCAATACATTAATAAAGTGGAAAGATTTATCTGGTGACAATGGCTATGTCTTTAAAGGCGAAAACCAATTACAAATAAAAGATTTCAGATATGACTGGGCGAGGTTGCTGGACGCAGCGGCTATCACTAACTTCAGATTCCACGATCTACGCCACCACTTTGCTAGTATGCTAGTAATGGCATCTGTAGATTTAAATACTGTGCGAGAGCTATTAGGACATAGTGACTTAAATATGACGCTAAGATATGCACACTTAGCGCCTGAACATAAAGCAGCTGCGGTTAATTTAATCGGCTAATTTGAATTAGTTTCGACCAGTTCTGATACTGCTTATTGAAAAGTTGAGAGTTACCCGTATATTCTCTGCAATATTTTTTCGTAATGCTTTTTCCAGGTCATATGCGATTCGACTAAGTCATCACAATTGATGTTTGTAAGCTTTTCATGTTCGAGTTCGATGGGCAATATACCGATAGGTGAACTTAAACCAGCGTTTGCAATTCGGTAAACGTGCGAAAGCACTTGGTCTTGTTCGCTATGACAATTATACAGCTTACCATCTACAGCGCTTAACGCTTTGGTCCAACCATCAACATCACTTCTGCCAACAGCACCGCCAAGCAAAATAACATCATTTATATATTTATCTACCTTTGAGGAAAGAGCCTCTAGAGCATAATAGATTACACGGCAACCCAAGGAGTGCCCAACAAGGTTAAACTTCTGGCCTTCGGTTCTAGATATAGCATCAGCCACCTGAACCCCCGTTTGAGCAGCTCTGAGCATAGAGTTATGCCAAGGGTTCGCAGCTAAATCAGATAGAAGCGCTAGCCAACCTAACGGGTTTAACTTTTTAGCCCCACTTCGCGAACCAGCTTCAGCAATACTGATTAGTATTTTTTTTGCCGCACTAGTTCCTACTCCTTTAGAAAAAGCTATGCCTAACTTGGTGTTTGTTTTTGATGCCCAATTGACACCATACATGACATGTTGAGAGTCATACGATAGTTGTGATATCTGCCAGTCATGAAAGTCTGTTTCTTTTTCTTGAGTAAAACCATTGATGAAAATAGTTTTAACTTCAGTGTCTCGATCTCTCAATTTGCGAATAGCAAAACTCTTATCCTCTCCATGGTATTTATTAGCTATCACCCCGCCCATAACTCCACCAAGCGCTAAACCGGTCGCTGATATAATGGCTGTACCTGCAGCCACACTTCCACCCACTGCTGCCAAAGAAGCGCTAGTCAACGCTGCACCAGATAAAGATGAAATAGCAGTTCCTGTCGAAGCTGTTCCCAACAAACCTAGCTTACCCATCGCAGCGGCAACAGGAGCAGCTCCGCTTCCCGCAGTAGCTGCTACACCGGCAACGCTAACAACTCCCGCCACTCCTAAACCCGCATATTTCCCTACTTTTGCAAGATTCCTCTTATCTCGCTCAAATATATTCTCGTACTCTGTAATGTCCTTGATTTTCAAGCCTAATTTAGAGAAGCTTGCAATCGTACCGTCGTGCTCTGCACACAACTCATTATTCCAAGTCTGTGCTAGCTTCCCTAAACCACCAACTTCAACCCCTTCAAGCACACTTGAATTTGGTGTTCCACGAGCCAATTCAGAGCAATAACGACATATTAGGGTATTGTTTCTACAACAATTACACTGGTAAATATTACGTGATAAGTGGCTTTTTTTAACTAATTTATGCTCCGTTCTCTCGAAGCACCAAGAGCAATAACCTTCAACACTAGACATAACATACTCACTAAAATTAAGAATAAATATATCGCACGACACACATAGAGGGCCAAGCTCAGTATCGTAAAGGCAATGTAGTAACTTACGATGCAGTCTTAGCTGATCCGAACACTCAAATCTATTTGCCCTACAATGGCCAATAACTAAGTTTTTGAGCGAACTAAAATAAAGTCTTCATCAGCTTTAATTCGAAAGTTATTTTCGAATCCACTCTTGATGGTGATATCAGATGCACTAACGCAAGACGGTAATTCTGGGCAAAAGCCATTTACTAATTCGAATACGTATGCGCCTTCAGATAAGTAGATTGTTATTTGTTCTCTAGTGTTTAGCCAAACGACATATTCCCCATCTACTTTTAGAAAAACGGTTTCTAACATCCCCTTAAGGCCAGCGTCTCTAGTAATAGTTACTGGAATGTTTCTGTGTCCTTCCTTTCTGGAAAGATTTTTGTCATACAGGCGCTTTATCGATGCTTGCCTAATTTCATCAGAGCTCGGTGGTTGAGTGGCGCAGCCGGTAAGAATTAGACTAGAGATTATGGCCACAAGAGGCAGAAGCTTCATGTAAATTCCTTCTTTTACTATTTGTAATTATTGCGGTTTTTAGACAAACCCGCTGTTATATTCCCTTTTGTTAAAGATACAATTTTTTATAGTGAAGTGATAGATTGAACTAAATCTTTATTAAAATAAGGACGTTATTTTGAAGAGTTACTACAGACTATCCGAGTTAGATAAAGCATTCGGGATATCTATCGATGATGCCTATTACCTTAATGCAGAAACCGACGTTTCATTTTGTGTATTCTGTAAAACGTCTGATGTGATTTTGGGTGGATATAGAAAAGATAAATTTGTGGGTTTTGGTTGCGCTTCATATTCAGGCTTAATTTCACTAAACAAAGAGCAACAGACAAAGCTGTTCGAGAGCAAAGAAGTAAGCCTAGCTAAGTCGGTGCTTCTGCAAAAGGAAAAAGTCACTAACTACACACCTGATTACCCTTTTACTGTGGGTGTACCTAATCCGATTATCCAAGAGTGGTTAGATGCCCCCTTTAATGAGATACCTTTTGAGCAAATACCATTTAGCTTTATGCCACAGCAGCGTAAGAGCAGGCTCAAAAAGTTCGTTAAAAACATCTATGAAGCAACAGGTAAAAATGAAGAGTCTATCTCTAAATTGCCTGAAAAGTTCGACCCTAGAAATCCCATTAAAGACGAGCTATTTCGCTCTCATTCTGCGTTCGTATTTGATGACTTGTGCATTACCGCCGAAGAGTTAGAGAAAGCAAAAAACTATCTATTCAAATCCTCAAAGCAACTCAATACGGCAAAAATGCGCCCGATAGATTTATTGTTTTCAAATATGCTTATTCAGTTCCCCAACAGTAAACCTAGCCAACTCTGGGATAAATTGAGGGATGACATAAACAATGAGCCTCGTGAATTTGATACGGATGAGATCATTGATGAAGTGGGTGAAGAGACACTGTATTGGTTCGACTCTCATGCAGAACCACAGCAAATGAAAAAGAAGAGTTTTTATAACCTAATTAAAAAATTAAAAATAAATTAAAGGTCATAACTCCTCGAAGGACTCCTAGGAGTTAACCATCCCTTTAGATTCCTCCATGAACTTAAACGTACATGGAGGCGATCATGCCAACAACCGAAAACAAACGTGCACTATCAGAAATAGAAACTGCCGAGTATATCGGAATGAGTCGCTCTTTCTTGCGTCAATCGCGCATGGAAGGCAACCGAGTAAATCGCACTCCCGCCCCACCCTTCATCAAAATAGGTCGAGCGGTTCGCTACCTCAAAGATGATTTAGATAATTGGTTAAATAGCTTTAGTCGCTTAGAGCACTTAGGCCAAGACCCTCAGGGGACTGACCATGCCTAAGTTATCCAAAGAGCAAAAGCGTCTATTAATATGGTTATCTCGCCCAACTAGTCACCTAGAGATATGTCGACAGCATGGCTATTCACTAAACCAAGTGAACGGCCTAAAGACATATACAGATGAGTTAGGCACTCCTTTCAAATTTGATATTCGTACCTTAAACAAACTTGTGACCGAGTCACTGGTAGTTGGGGAATTCATTTACCCATTTGGTCTGAAGCATGAGCAGTTCGTGTTAACCAGGTTGGGAAAAGAATTGGTAGAACAATTGAGCGCGTAAATTCCGATGGCTACCTTTAAAGAGAAAAAAATAGCGCAAGCGATTACTGAACAAGATCAAATCCTTGCGCCCTATCTTGATCAAGTCGATAGAGTCGACAAGCCCCATCTAATCAAAAACCTCTCGCCATTTCCTAAGCAAATTAAAAGCGCTATTTTGTTCCATGCTTTTAATCAGCCAACTAGATACGACAGAAACATATATATTCTCAGAACATCAAAGGCGCTGTCAGATTTACTACCTGAAAAGCTGCGCCCCTTGTTGTTTTGCTCTGACGATGAAATAAACACACAGGCAAAAGAGTGTGCAAATTATTGCCGCAGCCTTGCCATTAATCCCGAAAAGGTAGATTACATCTACGCTCAGAGGCGAAATGCACAGCGAAACGCAGGCGAAACAGAGCGGAACGTTCCGCTCACTTTTCGCTATCACAGCAATGTAAACAGCGAAACAAAGGGCGAAGATTCCGCTTACTTTCGCTCTGAAGATAGCGAATTCGCTAGTGAACTCGCTTATATCAAGCAAGTCGCGCTTTATGAGCACCTCTCAAACTATGTGAATAATTTTGGGCTTTCACCTATCCAAATCGGAAATGGCATTGAACTAGGTGGAGCTTTAAAGCGATATACTGATAAACGTTGGTGGCTACGCAAAATCCGCAAACTCGTAACCCAAGCCAACGAAAAGGCAGCTATTCACTTAAACTTCGTAAATAGCAAAAAACAGATATACGCCAGTGATGTTACAACGCGTAATCGCTTGACTCAGCATGCTCGCAATGAGCACTTACTTAGCTCTACTCATATATTGAATGAACAAGGCCAACGCTATTCGCTTAAAGAAATTTCAGACCTTAACGTCTCTAACCCTAAAATACGTAAAGACGAATTACTTTGTCGTGCTAGAGGCTTTGAAAATCTAGCGAAAGAGCTAGGTCATGACGCCTTATTCATTACCGTAACCTGCCCCTCTAAATATCACCGAGCCTATTCCAAATCAGGTGCGCCTAATCCAAAGTGGCAAGGCTTAATGCCAAACCAAGCCAATGACTACCTAAACAATCAATGGCAAAAAGCCCGCGCTGAATTTAAGCGTCAAAATATTGCTCCTTATGGCTTTAGAGTTGCCGAACCACAACACGACGGCACGCCACACTGGCACATGCTATTTTTCATTGAAAGCGACAAAGTCGCCGCTCTCCAAGCTGTCATTCGCCACTATGCGCTAGAAGTAGATGGAGACGAACAAGGTGCAGCCGAAAACCGTTGTGACTTTAAGCTGATCGACCCGAACTGAATCGCCACTCATTTCCTAGACACCCTTCAGTTAGATAAACTAACTAAAAAGAGAGGTGCTTATGAGCGGTAAACGCTACCCTGATGAATTCAAAATCGAAGCGGTCAAACAAGTGGTTGATCG
>NZ_JAGXTQ010000005.1:0-263861 GCF_018334135.1 Pseudoalteromonas sp. BDTF-M6 | reverse complement strand
AGGCCTGCCGCCAGCGTTCAATCTGAGCCATGATCAAACTCTTCAATTAAAAGTTTTTTGAAACCGAAGTTTCGTGCTCAATGAATACTGTGATGATATCTTTCGATATCGAATTGACTGTGCTGAAACAAGTAAACTTGTTTCCGTTGGTCACTCACTTTCCATTTAAGGAAAAAACATTGAGACTCTAAATTTGCTTGCCTCATCTAGCGAACTAGAATTAGCTGTTAGAACTCAATCTGTACGAGTGCCCACACAGATGATTGCTTCATATTTTTAAAGAACGGCGCGACCGTTGTCGCTGCGGCTTTCACCGCGTTAGGGCTGCGCATTTTACGCTTTCCTAATTTGTTGTCAACACTTAATTTTGAGAAAGTTTAAAGTTTCTTAAAACTCAGTTTTACTTGACTCAACCTTCACTTCGTATCGCTTGTTTGTAAGCAGTCCTCCGTGTCGGTGGATGCGCATTATAGGGAGAAACGATTTCGACGCAACCCCTTTTTTAAAGAAAATAGTAAAAAGATTTCACCGCCCTATTTAGCTACACCCTACCCACCAGTTATTCACATTTTTCTGTGGATAACTACCCCAATTAGCTATCTTCTATACTAATGCACTAAAAGTTTGTTCAGCTATATGCTAGATTGCGCCTCAATTTTTATTACTCGTTCAAAGGTACACTTGTTATGACCGAAATCGCTAACACCATTAGCGGCCTTATTTGGGGGCATGTACTTATCTATTTGCTGATCGCGGCAGGTTTATTTTTCACTCTTCGTTTAGGCTTTATTCAATTTCGTGACTTTGGGCACTCTTTTAAAGTGATGTTTGCCAGTCGCGAGGGAGCGAAAGGTGGCATTTCGTCATTCCAGGCATTTTGTACTTCTTTGGCCGCTCGCGTTGGAACCGGCAATATGGCCGGGGTTGCCGTTGCACTATATCTAGGTGGCCCGGGCGCTATTTTTTGGATGTGGCTAATTGCTCTGATTGGTATGGCAACCAGTTTTGCCGAAAGCACATTAGCTCAGGCCTACAAAATACAAGATGAGGAAGGTAACTTCCGTGGCGGCCCAGCTTATTATATGGAACTCGGCTTGGGCAAGCGCTGGATGGGTGTATTATTTTCATTGTGCCTTATCCTCGCATTCGGCCTGGTCTTTAATGCCGTACAGGCTAACTCTATTGCTGCGGCGTTTAATGTCGCCTTTGATATTCCCAAATTCGCCGTTGGTATCGTCTTAGTGATTGGCTCAGGCTTTATCATCTTTGGCGGCCTTAAAACCATTGCCCGCTTTGCCGAAATCGTCGTGCCCTTTATGGCCATTGCCTATCTTCTGCTTGCTATATATATATGCGCTATTAACGCAGAGCAGCTACCCGGCGTATTTATGCTGATAATAGATCATGCCTTTGGCATCGAACAGGCCGGTGCTGGCGCAATTGGCTATGGTGTTATGCAGGCCATGATCCAAGGCATTAAGCGCGGCTTATTTTCTAATGAAGCCGGTATGGGTAGTGCTGCCAACGCCGCTGCCACCGCCACACCTAATCCACCACACCCGGCATCACAGGGTTATGTACAAATGCTAGGTGTGTTTATCGATACCATAGTGATCTGTAGTGCAACGGCAGCACTGATTTTATTATCCGGTCAGCTTGAACCTGACTCCGGCCTCACCGGCATCGCCTTAACTCAAGAAGCATTAGTAACCCACGTTGGTGAATGGGGCTCGACCTTTATCGCTATCGCTATCTTATTCTTTGCTTTCACCTCTATCGTTGCTAACTACTCCTATGCCGAGACCAACTTATTATTTCTGGAGCATAACCACCAAAAAGGTATGTTGATATTCCGCTTATTGGTGTTAGCCATGGTGATGTTTGGCTCGCTAGGAGAGATTAAGCTGGTTTGGACATTAGCCGATATTTCTATGGGTCTTATGGCTATCGTCAATGTCATCGCCCTGTTTATGCTTTCGGGTGTGGTAATTTGGCTGGCCAAGGACTATCGCCAACAGTTAAAAGCCGGTCGCGTACCCACCTTTAATCGCACCGCTCATAAGAAGCTGGATAAGGATTTACCCCCAGGAATGTGGGACTAATCATAAGAGGCCGCGTTTGCGGCCTCTTTTATTTAATTTCTTGCCACCGCTTTAGATGCAAACACACTCGCCGGATATGATAAACCATTTGTTGCAGGTGCCTGAACTCTTCTAAGTACTCCTCGGCCTCTGGCACCCTAAGATGACCGCCAGCAATATCATGCATGCGTTGTTTGCGTGCTGCTTCAAGTTGCCTGTCCACTTCTTCGCCTAATTGCTGCGCCTGCTGCCAAAGACGCAGATTGTCACCCTCGTTAATACTGTGCATCATTTCAGATAAAGTCTGCTCGGCCTTGATAAGAAGCTCGCTCAGGTGCCCGTCTTTCACTCCTGACTCATGCTGGGGCTCATACCAAGGGTCATCCCCCCAATCTTTACACCTCTCATGTAAGCGCTGCATGTGATCTAGGATATGGATCAGTTCCAGCAATTGATACCAGCTCGGTTTGTCTTTTTGCTGTAAATGGATCAAATCAACATAAACATGAGTTTCATCCAGTGCACTTTGTAGCTGAGGAAACGGAGGGGCCTCATCCTCGTCTCCCGATTTAATCCGAGTGCGAAGATAAAAGAGTAGATCATGAAATTGCCGACACACACTGGCATAGACCGTCTTTAATGCGAGGTCGACGTCGCGCAGTAAGGCATTATCCAAAGGCTCTGTGTACGACCACTCCCGCTCCGGAACTAGCGTGCTCATTAAACGTTCAAACTGATTGGTAAAGGGTAAAATCAAAAGCAACCCAAAGGTGTTAAAAAGGGTGTGAAAAGCCACCAAGGCCAACTGCGCCTGCGCTTCAACCGGTTGCCCAAAAAGCCATTGCCATATCTGCACAAAGGGCGTAAGCAGCAGTAGCGCCATGACTGCCGTTAAAAGATTATAAATAACGTGAGAAAGCCCGGTCCGCCGTGATGAAAGCGACCCGCCCAGGGTCGCCACCAAAGCGGTCACAGTGGTACCGACATCCATTCCTATCACTAAGGCCGCGGCTTGATGAAAGCTAATACTACCGGCATATAAGGCTGTGAGACTTGCCGCCACACCGGCACTTGAAGATTGGGTAACCACTGTAATGGCCGCACCGACGAGCAAGAGTTGTATTCTGCCAAACCAGGTATCAGGACCAAACGTTGCCGGTGTTAATACCTGTTCAAACCCGGACAGGCCACTTTGCATCATGCCTATGCCAACAAATATAACGGAAAATCCCGCTACCGCCATCGCCAGTGATGCCTGCTTTCTCTTTAAAAACAGCTTAGCGAACATCGCAAGAAGCAATAAAGGCAACATCAAACTGGTGAGTTTAAGCTTAAAGCCTATAAGTACCACTAACCAGCCGGTTATCGTCGTGCCCACATTCGCGCCGAAAATAATACCCAGGGCTTCTTTGAAGGTTAACAGCCCGGCGGAGACAAAACCGACGGCGGCCACCGTTGTAGCACTTGAAGACTGTAGAATAGCCGTGCTGCAAGCACCGGTGAGCGCGCCTGATGTTGGGCTACGTGTCAAGGCCATCAACGCATTGCGAATTCGCTGACCAGCTAGTTGATAGAGGGCATCGGTCATGATGGTCATGCCAAGTAAAAAAAGCCCCAGCCCGCCTAGCGCTTCGAGGAGATGGTAGGTCTCGATCATGGTCATTATTAGTCGACTCGATAAGATTTACTGAGTGCAACCTCAGTATTTCTTTGAATATTAGTTGTAAATAACGCGGTGCTCCAACTAGGGCTATACTTTGACTAAAGCATCAAGTTCAAATTGATCATGATACGACTCCTCGCCTTAGTATTGCTGTTGACAAGTTTTTATGGATTGGCACAAGAGCAAGCTGAGCAACAACCAACAAACATGGTCCCGGTAATTCGCATAGAGGGGGCTATTGGTCCCGCTGTGGCCGATTTTATTGTGCGCCAAATCGATCAGGCCAATGCCTTGTCACAACCATTGATTATGATCACCCTGGACACGCCTGGCGGGCTAAGCAGTAGTTTGCGGCAAATTAACCAGGCGGTGTTAACATCATCCGTTCCCGTAGCCTGCCTGGTATACCCTCAAGGCGCTCGCGCCGCCAGTGCGGGTACTTTCCTTTTGTACGCCTGTCATATTGCCGCCATGGCTCCGGCCACCACCCTAGGGGCCGCTACGCCGGTTAATATCGCTGCTCCAGGCCAAGGTCAACCTCAAGGTGAAGCCGAGCCCACGCCCAGTGCCATGGACAAGAAGATGCTCAATGATGCCATCGCCTATATTCGCTCCCTTGCGCAGCTACGCGGACGTAATCCCGAGTGGGCCGAGAAAGCGGTGCGCGACGCGGCCACCCTGACGGCAACCGAAGCCATGCAAAAAAATGTCATCACTCACCTCGCCGACTCTCCCAGTGAGCTGTTGGCGCAGCTAAAAGACTTCACCATAAAAAGCGGCGAGCAGCAGACTAAGCTGGCTTTAGAACAGGCCTACTTGAAGCCGGTTAAGCCGGATTGGCGCTTTGACTTTATTGCCACTATCACGGATCCAAACATTGCCTATATATTAATGCTGATTGGTGTCTACGGCCTTTTGCTCGAGTTTTACAGCCCGGGCATCGGCGTCGCCGGTGTCGTCGGCGCCATCAGCCTCATCGTCGCACTCTATGCCTTTCAAATGTTACCCCTAAGTTTCTCCGGCCTGGCGCTGATCGCGTTAGGCATTGCCTTAATGGTTGCCGAGTCGTTTGTGCCAAGTTTTGGCATATTTGGGTTAGGCGGCATTGTTGCTTTTGTTTTGGGTTCAATTTTCTTAATTGATACCCAAAGCCCCTACTTTCAGATTTCCATCCCTTTAATAGCCGGCGTCGCCTTCACCAGTGTCTTGGTGGTGATATTTTTACTTGGTTATTTATGGCGAAATCGAAATGTGGAAGTGGTTTTCGGTCAAGAAAGTATGGCTGGAAAAATAGCCATCGCCGAAAACGATTTTTGCGGCCAGGGTTTTGTGGATGTTGGCGGCGAGCGTTGGGCAGCGCACAGTGATAGCCCCATCAAACAGGGTGATCAGGTCACCATAGAATCAGTTCAAGGCTTAACATTGCATGTTTCGCCACCCCCAGCCAAGGAGTAAGTCATGGAAATCCTATTAACGAATAGTCAGATATTCTCGAGCACCATTGTACTCTTGCTCATTTTAATCATCCTCAGTGCATTTCGCATCTTGCGTGAGTACGAGCGCGGCGTGATATTTTTGCTCGGGCGTTTTTACAAGGTAAAAGGGCCTGGCCTCATTATCGTCATTCCCTTTATCCAACAAATAGTCCGCGTGGATTTACGTACCGTAGTAATGGATGTGCCCAGCCAGGATGTAATAAGCCGGGATAATGTCTCGGTACGCGTCAATGCGGTGATCTACTTTCGCGTTATCGATCCGCAAAAAGCCATTATTAATGTGGAAAACTTTCTCCAAGCCACCTCAGAGCTGGCACAAACAACCTTGCGCTCAGTGCTGGGCCAACATGAACTCGATGAAATGCTGGCAAATAGAGACATGCTAAACGTCGATATCCAAGAGATTTTAGATGCGCGTACCGATGGTTGGGGGATCAAGGTTGCCAATGTCGAAATTAAACACGTAGACCTTAACGAAACCATGATCCGGGCCATCGCCAAACAAGCAGAGGCCGAGCGCACACGTAGAGCGAAGGTGATTCACGCGTCTGGGGAAATGGAAGCCTCGGAAAAACTGGTTGAGGCGGCAGAAAAATTATCAAAAGAGCCCAGTGCCATCTTACTAAGGTACTTACAGACCCTGACGGAAATTGCCGGCGAGAAAAATTCAACCATTGCCTTTCCATTACCCATGGAGTTATTAAAAGGGCTATTTGAAAGTAAAGAAGAGAAAAAGTAAATGGAGGCGGAACCCGGAGTCGAACCGAGGTAGACGGATTTGCAATCCGCTGCATGGCCACTCTGCCATTCCGCCCTCTTGAAATGATTGTAGCAGCAGAACTAAGGAAATTGGAGCGAGTAACGAGGTTCGAACTCGTGACCTCAACCTTGGCAAGGTTGCGCTCTACCAGCTGAGCTATACTCGCGTTCCATATTGAGAAAGCTTATCTGCCTTACTACTTATCTGCCTTACTAGATAAAGGTTGCGTCTTTACCTTCTTGCAGCTGAGCTATACTCGCGTTCCATAATGAGAAAAAATGTCCTTAACAATAAGAACAATCCCCACATTTTTACTGCCGTGTTCCCAAGAGCGTTTCCGTGAGAACGGGGCGTAGTCTAACGGATTAATGCGTCTGGTCAACAATAAATTATCACTTTTCTGTTTGAGTGATTAAGAAGTGTCCCAAGCTGTATCCGTGCTGGGGTGTAACACCAATGGACACAGTGTTACTTTCAGCCAACCTCCTTTATCTCCCATATTATTTACTACCTATTCATAGGGTTAGAAACAGTTAGCCCAGCGTAAACCTGGTGAAACTGTAACGTGCCAGCCACAGTTCAACCTAAACGCCCTGAATGAAAATAAAAAAAACCTTTAAATACAACAGGTTAACAAATGGCATGTTCTGTGCTCCTATACAGCCGGAGTTGAAGTTCCACTCATTAACGACAAACTAACACTGTGTATTGGCCAGCAGTATCGTGCCCATACTCAAAGGAGGTTTTATGAAAACCAATGTGAAATTCTGGTGGGGCACAAGCTGGTTTAGTTGTGTCACCATCACTATGAAAAATTTGTTTACTTTGTTCTTGGTTATAGGCTTGGCACTTAGTACACAAAATGCATTCGCTGATGACCCCGATCCCGGACCAGCATCCGATAACGGCGTCCAGCCTGTATATTTTCCAGATAATCCAACCTGTGCGGATTTGATGAGTGATATTCCAGGACTGCTGGAGTACCGGATCAATGAAGTCGGTGATGGTACGTTCGAAGCGGGCGATGGGGCGAGTGTGGATATTGAGACATTCTCAAACAAGACTTTTGACTGGGAATCGAGCGGTATGGTCGTCCACTCTATTTTCGTTAAAGGTGGTCCAGGAGGAAACCTCTATGAATACAACCCCGAGAGCGGTTCTATCACCACAGCAGACGGTAATTTGCACGCTCCTGAGAATCCAAAGAACGGTAATTACTATGGCTTAAGCCATATTTCGTTCTGCTATACACCGGGCGTACCGGAAATTACTATCACCAAAACTTGTACAGGCGGAGGGTTCAATGAGGCTGGTACCGCTCTAATATACAATTATGAATTAACTGTTGCAAACACAGGTACTTTACCTTTGTTTGATATTAAGGCAATTGATACCACTGCCGAAGATTTGAACGATGAAGACGAATTACATACTTACACCAAAGACGGCTTGCTGCCGGGTGAGACCGAGACATTTCCTGGATCCTTTGAAATTAATGTAAATAGCCCTACAAACGAAGCAGAGGTAACCGCCGCGATAGTAGATGGCGGAGAAGTTGCAGTTGAAGACATGACTAGTTTTATTTGCCCTCCTCAAGAAACTGCTGGTAAATTGTCACTTACCAAAGATTGTGATGTGCTCGTAGTGCTAAACGACTATGGAGATTATGGACTGCAGGTTAATTACAGTGGTGAAGTGTGTAATAAATCTGAAGTAGCCATTACAGGCGTTGTAGTACAAGATAACAAAGATTCAGATGCAGAATTTATAGGCGACCTGCCTCCTATGGGGCACCCCGATTCCTGCAAACCCTACTCAGGTAGCTATGTTCCTGTACCCGGAGAAGGTGAGTTAGGTGACGGTACACCTGGCTTTGAAGTGGGTGCCTTCACGGATATAGTAACCGCATCTGGTAGTACAGCGTTAGGTGATGACGTTACTGCAGATCCAGCAGACGCTTCATGTACCTTATGCCCTCAATGTGTAGACATGGAAATGTGCCCTACACCCGCATCGGCAATTGATCTTGAATAGGCAAAGTTAAATCGAGATACCAAAAAGCCTGACTCGTAAGAGCCAGGCTTTTTTTTAATTTTAAACGCTCTTACTACTTATTCTTACCTTTGCCAGGCCCGCCTTTATTACCACCATCCGACTGTAACTTTATAGACACATAGGCTGTTGAGCGGCTATTACCGTCGCTAATGGTATAGCTAAAGCTGTCAGTGTTTTTAAAACGTCGCCCTGGTGTATAGCGCAAGGTACCGTCTGACAACAGCTCTACACTGCCCTTATTAGGCTGAGTGATTGAAGTTACAGAAGCCGAGGCTTGTGCATCAACAATATCATTGGCCAATACATCGATAACGACGGATACCTTGGCACTTAAGGCTACCGTATCGTCAACGGCTACCACTTCCGGCGCTATCGTTTCATCGGCAACCACGGTATAGCGCACTGATGTTGCTGCGCTATAAGCGGAATCGCCACCGTGAGTTGCTTTAATTGACAACGAATAGTCTTTTGCTGTGGCCTCTTGCGCTGAAGTAACAGCGATAGTCACTTGCCCAGACGCACCCGGTGACAAAGTTACTTGCTCACTCGTTACCTGCCAACCAAAGGGTACCACTGTACTGATATCAAAGCTGGTGCTGGCACAATCGGTTGAGTCATTATTGGTAACACTCACCTGATATTGCACTTCTTGACCGGCTAAAACCGCACTACTCGTGATGGCCTGTGCCTTTATGCTCGGCGCGTTAATAGCACAACTGCCCTTGTCGCCACCGGAGCCAGAATCGGAACCATCAAGGGTCACCTTTACTTCGGCCTGAGTACCATTTGTACTAAGTAAGCTGATCGTTGTACCCGATAGCGGATCGGTAAAACTGTCACCCACTGGCATAGCAGGATCATGCCAGTCGTTTCGTCCGGCAACCTGGTAAAACTCTGAACCTGCTTTTAAGTGCAACAGATTACTGCTGCGCCCATCGCCTTCTAATGCCGTACGAACAATAATACCGGCAGTCACATCGTCCCGGTAAAATTGATATGAGCGCGCATCAAGGAAGTCGTCAAAGCCTACAGACTGACGGTATTCAATATAAAACCAGCTCTTTTTACCCGTTGCAGGGTCGACGCCACGAGGCACCTTGATGGTCACAGGCTCATTGCTCTGTGTTTCGTAATTTGTAATTGAATAAGTACCGCTTTGAGTCACTTCGATAGTTTTAGCGGCATGAGCACCCTCAAGCCACCCTAGTCTCTCTCTTTGGAAAGTATTGAAATAACCGATATCTGATCCCCCCATAGCATCATAGGAATCACCATACTCGCGCGTTGTACATTGTTCTGAAAGAGTCTTTTCGCCACAATCTAGACCACGTGAATGATATAACCCAAGGTTATGGCCCAACTCATGAGCCGTAGTCTTTGCAGAAAAATTACCGTTAATCCAAGCGCGTGACGGCGTCCCCTGCATGCTTCCCTGACCAGTACTACCGCAGCCAGTCTTAGTCATTAGGTAAACGATACGGTCATACTGCTCTAACTGAATACCAGAGGCGATCGCTTTCTGATCCGCGGCATCCTGAACTCCAGGATAATCGCATACCTGATTGGAAACAGGCAATGTATACCAGCCGACAACCTGACCTGAAAGCCAGGTTTGGCCAAAGGAATTTTCGCGATAGAAATCATCTACCGTGCCAAATACCATGTCGTTTGCTTCTGCAACAGTCAATGGTTGTTCATTTGGGTTTTCTTTGAAGTTAAGCAACATCACTAGGGTATTTTGTTGTCCTATTGCGTTTGCTGCTAATGCTGGCTGTACACTTTGAAGATATACGAACAGGACCAGTAAAAAAGATGAACTCTTCAACATCCCTGCTTTAGTTATTTTAAGTTTTGCTGTCATCGCTACACCTGAAATAATTTATGTAAATAATTAAAATCTCAAATAAAAAGCCAAGAGAGACTTCAAAAAACGGCAAAGGTAGTGATTTCAGGCAATAAAAACCCCTGGCTCATATAACGATGAACCAAAAATAGAATGCTTTTATTGAGCTGTTAAATCATCACCTGAATGAAAAAGGGCGGCATAATAGCAAGGAGAAAGGTCAAAATTCAACCAAATTACGGTGTAAAATTGAATAAACTTTCGCCAAGTAAAATTAAGCTTGCCACATCAATTACTTAAATTTAAGACTCAAATTCATATCGAAAACTTTTCTTCTAGTTATAAAGCGCACTCGCTTGAACAGCATGGTTGAAAAATAAAATAAAACAACCAAATCAAAAGGTTAACAACATATATTCGAGCATAAATATAATTAAGCAGAGAGTCGACGCCAGGCGCTAAAACACCTTTTTATCCCGTCGATGCTCATACTGTTTTTTAGTGTGATGGATAATAATGCAGCTAGATGAATGCGAAATGACTAATTTATGCTCAAAAAATAACCCCCTGACATAGAAGAAATTTAAATTGAAATAAAATGCGTCCTGTGCGGTTTTACCATACCATCAGTGTTAAGGAAAAAGCCGTTCGCCAGTGCCTAGAGTCACTCTGAATGCGCTCACCTAGACGCCTTTCAAAAAGGCCAGATACACTCTCAACTCCAAGACGACGTTCTGGCGTTAAGATAACCCACGGCTAGATATCGGCCGTGGCCAGAATAAAACAGGCAAGGGAAATAATGAAAACTAAGCCCGTCTGCAATATTTATCGGCATAGAGATAAATATACAACAAACTTTCTTAGCTTTGACCGTAATAAAAACAAATTACGCTAGATTAAAAACAGAGACAAAAACATCTATGAGTCAGATGATTACTAAACTTAGTTATCCAGATTGCTGATAAAATAAATAAAGGAAAGCTGGTATAACGTAAAACTAGCGCAATGGAAATTTAGTCACGCGGACAATATGAGGGTTTAGTTTATTTAGGATAAGCGTAGTCGATTCGACATATTTAGCATGACGTTTTTGATTGTATTATTACTGCAAGGTTTTGCTATGAAGAGGGGAAATTGGAGCGAGTAACGAGGTTCGAACTCGTGACCTCAACCTTGGCAAGGTTGCGCTCTACCAGCTGAGCTATACTCGCGTTCCAAATGAGGTTACCCTCACTATTCCTAATTTGACTTAAAACAGCCAAATGGTGCCCGGGGCCGGACTTGAACCGGCACGCTGTTACCAGCGAGGGATTTTAAATCCCTTGTGTCTACCAATTCCACCACCCGGGCGGATGGTCGACTCAAGAGCCATACATACGAAGCGGAGGAAATTGGAGCGAGTAACGAGGTTCGAACTCGTGACCTCAACCTTGGCAAGGTTGCGCTCTACCAGCTGAGCTATACTCGCGTTCCATAGTGAGAATAATCTAACCGCTAGAAGTTTCAGGTTACGCCTTTACCTTCATGCAGTTGAGCTATACTCGCAAAATCCGAAAACACAATAGTGTTAAAATGGTGCCCGGGGCCGGACTTGAACCGGCACGCTGTTACCAGCGAGGGATTTTAAATCCCTTGTGTCTACCAATTCCACCACCCGGGCATCGGGTTGCTTGCGCATGTGGAAATGTTGAGAAAATGGAGGCGGAACCCGGAGTCGAACCGAGGTGGACGGATTTGCAATCCGCTGCATGGCCACTCTGCCATTCCGCCATCAAAGTTTGGAGCGAGTAACGAGGTTCGAACTCGTGACCTCAACCTTGGCAAGGTTGCGCTCTACCAGCTGAGCTATACTCGCATCCTACGATGAGAAACTCTCACCTAACAAGAAGCTTGGCTTCTTGCTTCACTTTGATTGGGCTAGCGCCCTCTCAACACCGACGCATTCTACAGAGATTATTAAACGCGTCAATACAAAAAATGTCAGTTTTGAATCGTTTGCTTAAAATTTATCTAAAACGGTGTGTAATTATACATTTAGCCGTTATTGGCCAGTAAACTGTGACGTGCGGCCAGCAAATATTGCACCATGGAACCAAAGGTCAATAAGGTGGCAATATATAACAACACATAGCTTAAACTCACCATCCAGGGCTGGAACTGCCAAATCAAGCCGATAATGGCCAACATCTGCGCCGCAGTTTTAATTTTTCCCAACTGGGAAACCGCAACTTGACCGCGCTTACCCTGCTCGGCCATCCACTCACGTAATGCGGAAATAACGATCTCCCGGGAAATAATAATAATCGCCGGTACCGTCATCCAGGCACTTTGATAATAGCTAACCAAAACCACAAGGGCAGCACTGACCATAACCTTATCGGCCACAGGATCAAGAAACGCGCCAAAGGGTGTAGACTGATTTAAACGTCGCGCCAGATACCCATCGAGTATATCCGTGATCGAGGCTAACCAAAATACAAATGCCGCTGCAAAAAACGCCCACTGGTAAGGTAAATAAAAAATAACTAAAAAAATCGGAATAAGGCACAACCTGAAGGTTGTTAACGTATTGGGAATGTTCCACATAACTACTAGGCGTTCTTAGCGTCTTCTTTTTATTAATATTCGCACGAAGGGCTATGCCTTGTCATGCAAATGGTTAAATATCTTTTCAGCCATGGCTTGGCTGATACCTGGAGCCTGGCTCAATTGCTCCCTTGTTGCATTCTTAACACCCTGCATTCCTCCTAGGTATTTGAGCAGCGCCTGGCGCCGCTTTTGGCCAACACCACTAATTTCTTCCAGCACAGAACGGTTACGCTGCTTCTGTCGCTTATTACGATGCCCGGCGATGGCAAAGCGGTGGGATTCATCCCTTATATGCTGGATCAGGTGTAATGCCGGCGAATCGCTACTTAAATTCACGGTTTTACGCCCCGCATCGATTAATAAGGTTTCCAGACCGGGTTTACGACTGGTGCCTTTGGCCACCCCCACAAGCAGCGGCTCTTTATCAAACGGCCAATCACTAAAAAATTCAACCGCTTGATTTAGCTGCCCTTTACCGCCATCAATAAAAATTACGTCGGGGATTTTAGTTTCATCCACCAGTTTGGAATAGCGTTTTTTCAAGGCAAAGGCCATGGCCGCATAATCGTCGCCGGGGGTTATACCGGTCACGTTAAAACGTCGATATTGCGACTTGTTTGGTCCTTGTGCGTCAAAGACGACACACGAAGCCACCGTGTTCTCGCCCATGGTATGGCTGATGTCGAAACATTCCATACGGGTTATATCATCGAGGTTCAGGGCATCTTTTAACAGCGCATAACGCTTGTTAATAGAATCCTGGGTGCTTTGCTTCACCTCCAGGCTGCTGCGGGCATTTTTATTGGCCAACTGCAGGTATTGGGCGCGCTCCCCTCTTTGCACCGTCACCAGCTTAACGTTAGACGATTTAAGCTCACTCATGGCCGCGGCCAGCTCATTTTGCTCGCTTATGGCAAAGGGTAAGATCAGCTCCTTAGCGATGCGGCCACTGGCTCCTGGGGTACAGTAATACTGGGCAATAAAAGAGGTTAGGATTTCATCGTCGCAGCTGTCTTTAGGCACCTTGGGATACAGGGTTTTGCTGCCCAATACCTTGTGATCGCGCACCATAAGGATATGAATAGCTATCAGGCCATTATGAGAATAATAGCCGATGGCATCGAGCTCGGCGTGCTTTCCGGAGACCGATTGTTGCTCTTGCACCTTACGCAATAGCTGGATTTGGTCGCGGTACTTGGCCGCCTTTTCAAAAGCCAAGTTCTCGCTGGCCTGCTCCATTTTCGCCACCAACTCGGCGATCACCTCTTGGGATTTACCGCCTAAAAACTTACGTACGAAGTTTACCTGGGCGTCGTAATCTTCATCACTGACTTTGCCAACACAGGGGGCACTGCAGCGCTTTAGTTGATACTGTAAACAAGGCCGACTGCGGGCCTTATAGTAACTATCTTCACATTGGCGCACCGGAAACAACTTTTGCATTAACCTGAGGCTGTCCGATACCGCACTGCTGCTGGGAAAAGGACCAAAATATTCGCCCTTTATTTTTTGGGCACCGCGATGGAATGCCAAACGCGGGTGCTGGTGCTTAGTTAAGAGAATATAAGGGTAAGACTTGTCGTCACGCAGCAGAATGTTATAACGCGGCTGATATTTCTTTATCAGGTTATTTTCGAGCAGCAAGGCCTCGGTTTCGGTATTGGTAAGGGTGACCTGAATATCGCAGATATTGCGCACCAAGACTTGCGTTTTGGTGTCTAGACCGGTTTTACGAAAATAACTGGAAAGGCGCTTTTTTAGGTTTTTCGCTTTACCGACGTATATCACTTGCTCTTCTTTGTCGAGCATTCGGTATACGCCGGGTTCTTCAGAGACCGTTTTAAGAAACTGGTCAGCAGCAAAGGTCATAGGGTTTGATCAGTGATCGCTGTCGATATCGATCATTTTATGGCGAATAGCCAAGTGTGTCAGCTCTACATCACCATTTACCGCGAGTTTTTCGAAAATACGATAACGGTAACTGTTGACGGTTTTAGAGCTCAAATTTAAGCGCTCGGCAATGCTTTGCGCCTTATCTCCCTTAGTGATCATCAGCATAATTTGCAGCTCACGATCTGACAGGGTTTGGAACGGGTTCTCATCGGTGCGACCGCTAAACTGTGCCAAGGCTATCTGCTGGGCAATTTCCGGGGCAATATAACGTTGTCCCGAGTTTACGGCACGGATCGCATTGATAACCTCTTCCGGGCCGGCGCCCTTGGTTAGGTAACCATGAGCACCAATTTGCATCACTTTGCTTGGGAAAGGGTCTTCACAGTGCACGGTCAATACGATGACCTTCACATCGGGGCAATACCGGCAAATTTTCTTGGTCGCTTCCAAGCCACCAATACCCGGCATATTCATATCCATTAAGACAATATCAGGCTCATTCTGACGGCAAAACTGCACCGCTTCTTCGCCGGTCTTGGCTTCGCCTATTACCTTAAAGCCACGAACATCATCAAGAATACGTCTAATGCCAGTACGTACCAGTTCATGATCATCTACTAGTAACACATCAATCAACGGGATTACCCTCTTTAGCTACGCTCAAGCGACTCCTTGTTGCCCGAGCGTCCCTGTAAACACCTTACTCAAGCCTCTGTTTTAACAGAAAAACGGTCGACCCACAATGCTATGATGCCATCGCCGGTTACATTACAGGCGGTGCCAAAACTGTCTTGAGCTAAATACAGGGCAATCATAAGCGCAATCGCCGCATCATTAAAGCCCAACATGCTCGTTAGCAGACCCAATGCCGACATTACAGCACCACCTGGTGCACCTGGCGCTGCAATCATCACGATACCAAGCATAAAGACAAAGGGCAGCATATCGGTTAACCCGCCCACGCTCATACCCGGCGACAACGCCATCACCGCCATGGCACAGGTTACTATGGTGATGGTCGAGCCTGAAAGGTGGATGGTGGCACACAGAGGCACACTGAAGTTGGCTATATTTTCTTTCACGCCATTGTTTTTACTTGCCTGTAGCGACACTGGGATGGTGGCTGCACTGGACATGGTACCTAAGGCGGTTAAATACGCTGGCAACATGTTCTTAATGAGTTCTAGCGGCGAGCGGCCAAGCAGAATGCCGGTACCCACATACAGCACGGTTAACCATAACCAGTGCATGATCAAGGCAATGGCCAACACCACGGCAAAGGTTTGCAAGGTCGAGGCCACGGTACCGGCTACCGTCATATCGGCAAAGACACCGGCAATATAAAAGGGCAATGCCGGAATAATTACTCGGGCCAGCAGCGCATCAATCACTTCACGTCCCTGGTCAACAACCGTTTGCAGCTCACGTAACTGACGTTGGCTGATGGCAATACCAAAGGTGAACGCGGTGGCCAATGCCGTCATCACGCCCAACAAGGGCGGAATTTTAATGTCGATAAAGCTTTTTAGGGCGCTCTCTTCTGAGCCAGAAAAATTAATGCTGCCACTTAGGTGCGGCGCTGCCCAGATCATCACCAGGGTTGCCAAGGTACCGGCAATCACCGTTGAACCGTAAGCAAACCCCACGGTTTTACCTAGCAAATGGTTTGCTCCACGGGGAAGTCCGGCAATACCCGAGCAGATATAGAAGAGGATAATCAAAGGAATGGTAAAACCAATCAGCTCGCCGATCAGGGTTTTAAGCGTATACAACACCCGTGCAACCGCCTCTGGTGCGAAGGCACCAATAATAATCCCCAAAAGGATACCGGCTATTAATTTAACAATAAGCTTCATAACATTAGAATCTAATTTAACAATGCCAATGTTTTACCATCTTTTAACACTTATGTACGCATAAATCGGTTCAATTACTCTTTAGGTGGGTAAGAATTAGACAAATTCGTACCTGTTATCCTTGGCTGGAAAGGCAGGCCCGTATACTTAAGCCCTCAAATACCTCACAAGTGCCACCGCAAGCCACTGGCGAAACCCCAACCCATGCGCCAGAATTAAATTGCTCAATCCCGTTAGGGTTAAGCAAAGAGCACAATAACATCAGATATATAAAGCGTCATTTTTATACCCTGCTGTTATAACCGATTGGCTATATGATATAGCTAATCTTTCCTTTAGTTTTGCGCTTCAAAGAGTAAAGTGAAGGCATTACCGAATAGACGGTCACATTTAGCTAGGTACTGAATATGTCAAAGATTTATGAAGATAATTCGCTTTCAATTGGAAACACCCCGTTAGTAAAACTTAACCGCGTCACCTCAGGCAACGTCTACGCCAAAATCGAAGCGCGTAACCCCAGCTTTAGTGTTAAATGCCGTATCGGTGCGTCCATGATTTGGGAAGCCGAAAAATCGGGCGAACTAACCAAAGACAAAGAACTGATTGAGCCTACCTCGGGTAACACGGGCATCGCCCTGGCCTTCGTTGCCGCTTCTCGTGGCTATAAGCTGACTCTCACCATGCCTAACACCATGAGTTTAGAGCGTCGCAAGCTGCTTAAAGCACTCGGTGCGAACCTGGTATTAACCGATGGCGCTAAAGGCATGAAAGGTGCTATCGAAAAAGCCAAAGAAATTCGCGATAGCGATCCTGCGAAATATATTTTATTGCAACAGTTCGACAACCCAGCGAACCCAAAAATCCATTTCGAAACCACAGGCCCAGAAATCTACGATGCCCTTGATGGCAAAATCGACTTCTTTGTCGCTGGTGTGGGTACCGGTGGTACCATCACGGGTGTGAGCCGCTATTTGAAGCAGGAAAAAGGCTTGGATGTGAAGTCTATCGCCGTTGAACCAAGCGACTCACCGGTGATCAGCCAAACCATGGCCGGTGAAGAGCTTAAACCTGGCCCCCATAAAATTCAGGGGATCGGTGCCGGCTTTATTCCAGGAAACCTGGATTTAGAATTGATCGATGGCGTTGAACAAGTGAGCAATGAAGACTCCATGGATATGGCCCATGAGCTGATGAAGCGCGAAGGTATTCTTGCCGGCATTTCATCAGGCGCCGCCGTAGTGGCCGCCAAGCGCATTGCCGAGCGCCCGGAAAACGCAGGTAAAAACATTGTGGTGATTTTACCTAGCTCCGCTGAGCGTTATCTATCCAGTGCTCTGTTTGCCGATGAGTTTAGCGACCAGGAATTGGTACAGTAACGTAAGTTCTGGTTCTTTATTCGTAATTAAAAGGCGCTTAGGCGCCTTTTTCTTTACTTATTTGCCCCCGCACTTCACACTTTCGTTTAGTTTTTAGCAATCTTACCTACTGTGTATGAAGCGCCTTATACTCTCCTCGTTACTGGTACTTTTAAGTGCTTGCGGTCAAGAAGACCAGATAAGCGGTGACCCTAACTCCCCAGGTTATGTGGCCAGCCAATATTTTTTCGCCCTCTATAATCACGACAGTTTAGAGCGCGCCAGCGAGCATGCCTCACCCAAACTCACCCGCATCATGTACGCCTATGGCAGCGCTGAGCAGTTCACCCGCAGCGTGTTGAATATGCAATTCGACCATGTCGCCATCGAGCTTGACCGCACGGAAATGAACGTGCGCGAGCAATACGGAGATCATGCCACCATTAACCTGGTCTTCACCGGCGATTTTCAGGGCAAACAGGTCGATGATATGCGCAGCGTTAAGTTAAGCAGAGAGGGATTGTCCTGGGTGGTGACGGAAGTTATCCCAGATCCCTATGGGCGTTAAGCCGACAAGGGCAATGGGCAATAAAAAAGGGCCCAAAGGCCCTTTTTCGTTATGCAAATTCATCTGCATCGAAAACATCGACGGCGATCACCTGCTGTCTTAATTCCTCCGCTCGCCTTAACAATTCCAATTGCTCGGCGCTGAGCTTATTTTTCTCCATTGCATCATCGAGCAATTGCATCATGGTTAAACCGCAAATTTCTTTTTCTTTGCGCAGTTTATTTAACGCCTTGTAAGCGGATGCAGCCTGGTGCTGGGCTTCTAGTGCTGCCTCAAGCACGCCGGTGCCGTTATTCTCATCCAGCACACATAAGTGGGTTAAGCGCTCACGGACCACACCTATTTGAGTCATGTGCTTGGCCACGGCTTTGGCAACCTCGTCTTTAGGCATTTTAAAATGATTACCCAAGGGGAATACCACCACGCGTAACAGGCTGCGCAGTGCCAAGCCCCCCACGTTGGCAATAAATTCATCAAAGGCTTTGGCACATAGATACAGGCTACGCTCCACCGAGTATTGCACAAAGGGCAGATCGGCGTGCTGATGACCCTCGTCCTCAAAGCGTTTTAATACCGCCGAGGCCAGGTAAAGGTGGCTCAAGACATCGCCCAAGCGCGCCGAAAGCATTTCTTTACGTTTAAGCTCACCACCAAAGCGCAGCATGGCGATGTCAGAGCAAAACGCCAAGGCTCTAGAGAAACGGCCAAGATAACGATAATAGTGTGCCGTGGCACCACCAACCGGAGTACTAGCAAAGTAACTGCACGTAAGCGCATGGACAAAGGCCATGGCGCCGTTGCCGGCGCTGTATAGAATGTGCTGACATAAAAGGGGATCAAACTCTTTTACGCCTTTTTCGCCATCCTCATTTGCGGCGGCGGCCATCTCATCAAGTACATAGGGGTGGCAGCGAATAGCGCCCTGACCGAATATCATCAGGTTACGCGTGAGAATATTCGCTCCCTCGACGGTGATAGAGACGGGTGTGCCCATATAGCAGTGGGCCAAATAATTCGTTGGCCCCATTTGAATACCCTTACCGGCATGAATATCCAAGGCATCATTAATCACCTGTCGACCCATTTCCGTCATATGGTATTTAGCAATGGCGGTGATCACAGCGGGGCTTAGTTTTTGATCTATGGCCGTGGCGGTCAGCACTCGGGAGGCCTCAAGTTGATAGGTTAAGCCACCGATACGCGCAAGGGCTTCCTGCACCCCTTCAAACTCGCCAATGGCAACACCAAACTGTTGACGCAGTGCCGCATAGGCACCGCTGGTACGGGCACTGAGATGCCCGGTTGCTGTACTGAGTGCCGGCAGTGAAATGCCCCGCCCTGCAGATAAACACTCAACCAACATACGCCAGCCATTACCGGCTTGCACTTCACCACCAATAATCCAATCAAGGGGAATAAACACGTCCTCGCCCGTGGTGGTACCGTTAAGGAACCCCATATTCATAGGCTTGTGGCGCATACCCGTCTTCACGCCCGGGTGATCCGTGGGGATCAAAGCACAGGTTATACCGATATTCTTGGTGTGCCCTAACAGGCCATCCGGGTCAAACATCTTAAATGCCAGGCCCAATACCGTGGCTTTGGGCGCCAGGGTAATATATCGTTTTGACCAGTTGAGCCTTAAACCCAGCACTTCCTCACCCTGGTATTCGCCCTTACAAACGATCCCCGTATCCGGGATGGCGCCAGCATCAGACCCCGCATCTGGGGCAGTTAGCGCAAAGCAAGGCAGTTCTTCGCCCTTGGCCAGCTTGGGTAACCAATGGTTTTGCTGCTCCAAGGTGCCATAGTGCAGTAGCAACTCCGCCGGCCCCAAGCTATTGGGCACCATCACGGTCACGGCCGCACTTAAGCTCTTGGTAGCAATTTTCGCCACTATGGTGGAGTTCGCTAAGGCAGAAAACTCATGGCCACCATGCTCTTTTGGAATGATCAGGGCAAAAAAGCCTTGGTCTTTAAGGTATTGCCAGACGGGTTCACTTAAATCCTGGTTTCGGGTGATCTCATCGTCATCGAGCATAGCGCACAGGGTGACCACTTGATTGTCGATAAACTCACGCTCTTCGCTGCTTAATGTGGTGGTGGCATATTGATGCAGCGTCTGCCAGTTGGGGCTGCCGCGAAAGAGTTCGCCGTCCCACCAGATATCCCCCGCTTCCATGGCATCGCGCTCGGTTTGCGATAACGGCGGTAGCGCTTCTTTAAACCATTTAAACACCGGACGGGTAATAATATTCATGCGAATATCACGCACCCCAAACACCACAATAATGGCGACCAAAATAAGGATAAATAACCAACTCATTGTTTTGTTCCTTGATACTCGATCTTAGCCCTCAGTATGGACGAACTATCAAGATTTACAATCATTTGCGACATCTGCATTGTACCAATTCGCAACGCACTGCTATTATTCTGCTGCTTTAACCGGGTTAATTAACCCGGGTCTAACAACAAGAGGAATCTTCATGACCAAATTGCCATTTAAACCAAGCCTAAGCGCCTTGGTTGTCTGCGCAGCGTTAGGCCTAACTGCCTGCTCAGAAGCCAACACCGCAGAAACAAAACAACAAGGTGTTGCTCAGACTCAGGTTAGTGCCGCCGATGCCGAGCGTTTCTTAGAAAAAACCGAGCAGGACCTAGCCGCACTCTATCTGGAGTCAAGCCGCGCCGAGTGGATTTACGCCAACTTCATTACCCATGACACCGCCGAGCTTTCTGCCGAAGTAAACCGCAAGATGACCGAAACCGTGGTGCGCCTTGCCAATGAAGCGGCCAAGTTTGACGACTTAGAGCTCGACTACGATGCGCGTCGTAAGCTCGACAAGCTGAAACTCGCCTTAACCCTGCCTGCTCCGCAGGACGCCGAGAAAACGGCTAAGCTGTCGCAGTTAGTCGCCGAGTTAGGCGGTTTATATGGCAAAGGCAAATATTGTAAAGAAGACGGTACCTGTTTAAGTCTGGGCGAGATGACCGCCACCATGGCCACCAGCCGTGATTACAACGAGCTGCTGGATTTATGGCAAGGCTGGCGTCAGGTCTCTAGACCCATGCGCCCGCTTTACGAGCAGCAAGTGGCGCTTACCAACGAAGGCGCCCAGGAGCTGGGTTATGCCGATACCGGCGCCATGTGGCGTAGCAAATACGATATGCCGGCCGATGACTTCGCCAAAGAGCTGGATCGTATCTGGGGCCAGGTAAAGCCGCTCTATGATTCACTGCACTGCCATGTGCGCGCCAAATTGGGCGAAAAGTACGGCGAAGACAAGGTACCGCAAGATCAACCCATCCCAGCTCACCTACTAGGTAATATGTGGGCGCAAACCTGGGGCAACATTTATGATGTGGTTGCACCGGAAAATGCCGATCCAGGTTATGATGTCACCGAGCTACTCGCCAAGCATAACTATGACGAGATCAAGATGGTCAAAGGTGCGGAGAAGTTCTTCACTTCTATGGGCTTTGCACCGCTACCACAAACCTTCTACGAGCGCTCCTTATTTACTAAGCCGCAGGACCGCGATGTACAATGTCATGCCTCGGCCTGGAACATCGACAGCAAGGACGATTTGCGTATTAAGATGTGTATTCAGCGCACCGGTGAAGAATTCTCAGTTATTCACCATGAACTGGGCCACAATTTCTATCAGCGTGCCTACAACACGCAGCCGCTTTATTATCAGGAAAGCGCCAACGATGGTTTCCACGAGGCCATTGGCGACACCATCGCCCTATCCGTAACTCCGGCTTACCTAAAAGAAATCGGCCTGCTTGATGAAGTGCCGGATGAGTCGAAAGACATCGGCCTGCTGATGAAGATGGCATTGGATAAAGTAGCCTTTATTCCTTTCGGTCTGCTCGTTGACCAATGGCGTTGGAAAGTATTCTCCGGTGAAATTACACCTGCCGAGTACAACAAAGCCTGGTGGGAACTGCGAGAGAAATACCAAGGTGTGCAAGCGCCTATCGCCCGCTCTGAAGCCGACTTTGATCCCGGTGCGAAATACCATGTTCCGGGTAATACGCCGTACACCCGTTATTTCCTAGCGCATATTCTGCAGTTCGACTTCCACCGTAGCCTGTGTGAAATCGCCGGTAATAAAGAAGCGATTCACCGCTGTTCGGTCTACAACTCGAAAGAAGCCGGTGAAAAACTCAATGCCATGCTCGAGATGGGTTCAAGCCGTCCATGGCAAGAAGCCCTGGCCAGCGTGACGGGTAAAGAAGAAATGGATGCCACCGCCATCCTGGATTACTTTGCGCCGCTTCAAGCTTACCTTGATGAGCAAAACAAAGGCCGCCAGTGCGGCTGGTAATAAGCTACTGTTAAATAACAAAAAAGCCGCGATAATCGCGGCTTTTTTTATTCCTAGAATCCCGAGCAGATTAGAACTGCGCCGTGGCTTTTAGGTAGTACTGATCTAGGTCTGAGTCATCCCAGTTGTTACCATAACCAGCAGTCACAGCAAAGTTGGTAGTGAAGAAGTGCTTAGCACCGAAGCCATAGTTGTCTTCTTCATCAAACTGAACGAATGCCGAGGTTGCTTTGCTGAAGTAGTAGCTAGAGCCAAGCTGCCAGTAGCTGTCTCCATCTTCAATATCGATAAATGCAGCATCAACCGTAAGGTAGTTACCGTGCTGCAAATCTTTAAAGTATTTCGCGCTTACTTCACGGTGATCGAACTCGTCGTCAACTTTTGCAGTAAAACCGATGTAATCGGTGGCGTTTAGCGCGTGATTGTATTGAGCAGAGAAGAAGTAAACTTCATCGGCGTGCTCGTAATCAACACGGTCAACTTTAAACAGCAGGTCATCATTTACCAGGTAACCTAGGCTTAGTGTGTAGCCATCAACGTCACCGGCATCATCAATGTCAGTGGTGTTGTATGATGCGCCAAATACAAAGCTATTGTAGAAGTACTCACCGCCTACATTGTAGCTAGTGGCAAAGTCACTATCAGCAAGACCGCCATATACATTGGTGGTTTTGTTGATATATTCAAACTGATCCAACGGGCCAAGTACTTGCTTAGGCGCGAAATAGTACTTAGAGCTTAAAGAAACAAAGTCATCAGAGTCGAAGTTAACGTATTCAAGGTCGGTGATCGACTGATAAGATTGGGCGAATGCAGCGCCTGAGAAAAGTACAGATGCGATGGCAACAGTTAGTTTTTTCATAATAGATTTCCCTATATCTAAATAAAGCAGCGCCACTCTAGCGCCGCTGAACTGAATTATAACTTAACTAACCATTTGATTGTTTTAAATAAATGTTAGGTATTGTTAGATATAGGTACAAATTCTTACAAAGCGTAGCGTGACAATATTCGATAAACCTCATTAATGTTGTCACCGGCCTTAAAGTTTTTCGTCAACGGCTCCTTATCCGAGCCTATCCAGATCTTCAGTTCCGCATCCATATCAAAGTGGCCGGCGCTTTCTTTACTGAACTTGGTGATCTTGCCGTAAGGAATGCTGAGCACCTCCATTTTTGATCCCGTCATCCCTTGTTTGTCCACCAAGATTAAGCGTTTGTTGGTAAACAAGAATAAATCACGGATCACCTTGTAAGCCTTTTCCAGGTTCTCTCCTGGAGCCAGAATTTCTTCGAGCAAGGTTTCCAGCTCCTCGCCGTCCACTTCACTGGCATTTCCCATTAATCCACTTAAAAGTCCCATATTAGGCTCCTGTTGCAAAAAGTTGGTTTTCGAGTGTGTGGCCATTGACCAGTGCCCGGTATTGCCATCCTTGCTGATGACATAATCTTAGCACCTGAATATCCATGGCCTCAGAATCGACCTGATGTTCGTAGCCGATCACAAATTCATTACGTTGACTATTACTCACCTCAATCACCCGTTCAAGGGTTTTTAGTCGCTCTACCACCTGCGCATCTTGCTCTCGCAGTTGCAGAGTAAGATACCTCAGCTGCGTGCCGCCTTGATTAAGTTCGTGAGTTGCCAATTGCCCCTGGCGTAAATACAAGACGCGATCACACAAACGTTCGAGCTCGGACAAGTCATGAGAGCTGAGCACAAAGGTGGTGTGATCGCTGTGCATACTCACCAGCTCGCGAATAGCCCTGGCATTGACCGGATCAAGTCCCGCGGTGGCTTCATCCAACATCACCAGTTTAGGCGAGCCGATCAGCGCCTGCGCTATACAGATACGTTTTTTCATGCCGTGTGACAGTTCGTTGGGACGGTTATTAAGTGTCTCGGACAGACTCACCAGCTCCAACACCCGCTCGCATTCGCTGCGCGCCTGGGCACGACTAAACCCTTGCAGCCGCGCAAACAGACCTAGCTGTTCGCCCACGCTAAAATCCGGACTGAGTAAAGCATCTTGTGGCAGCGCCGAAAGCTGGCCGAACAAGGCCGCACTGCCCGGCTTATGGCCAAGCACGCGCAGCTCACCCCGGCTCGGTTGCAAGTAGCCGCAGATTAAACTGAATAAGGTGGTTTTACCGGCGCCATTGGGGCCGACCAGGGCTATGGGGTTGCCCGCCGCCAATTCGATATTCACATCTTGCAGCGCTTGCTTGGCACCGAAGAAATGGCTGACGCCCTTGGCTTCTATTAACAAACTCATAGACTGCCTCGCTGAAATTTATAAAAGCCAAGCCCCAGGAAGAGCCCCGTTTGCACCAGCGGCCACAACACCGCGCTCATTAAGGGCGGGCGTAAAGTCGCAATCTGGTCGAGCGGCTCACCGGGGAACAAATAATCCAGCGCCTCGGGCACACCCAGTTTCACCTGCAGTATGGATAAGATCAGCAAGCCCAGAGTGTAGAGCAAGATCACATAAATCAGTGCCATTCGCGATGAGCGCGCCACGGTGTTGAGCAAAGACATGAGAGCAATAAAGGGCAGTAAATTAACCAGTAACAGAAGTTCAAACTGAAGGGCATGCCAAAGCGCTTGTGGAAGAATACTGATATCGCGCAGCGCCACCAAAATAAGCGCCCCACACAAACTAATGGCAATTAAGAATGCGGTACTGAGGGCATGACCGAAAAAACGTCCCAGTACGATTTCCAGGCGTGTGGCCCGCAAGGCAATAAAGCGCAGAGTGCCGCGCTCACGGTCACTGACAAACTGATCGCTGCACAAATAGATGATAAAAGGTGGAAAGGTGAGCATGGCGATTAGGCAATACACCGCCATCTCGGCATCGGGCCAATGCAACAGGCTTTGCAGACCTAGGTTGCCAAACACGGCTAAAATAAACTGCTCAAACTCCGGCTGAGCCAAGATATTCACCGCTTCATACACGCCATAGCGGTAAATCATCAGCCACACTAGGGCAAAGGCCAACAGTGCCAGCCAGGCTTTCTTAGTTAAAAAATGCCGCGCTAGCTCAAACTGCATAAGCTTGCCAATACGCACAGGGTCCATGGCGTTATCCTTATTATTATACCAATTTTATTAAAGTTCTTATCATTCTTGCGAGCTAAATAACCCACTTACATCGTTTAAAATTACAGATGTAGAACAACTACATACTGAAATTTTCGCCTTGTCATTGGGCCATTTATCTGACGCCATAATAGACCATCTATTTAATGCAATTGGTATTATTAGTTGCTTACCACTATAAATGAAAAAAGCGCTCAAAAGTATGAGCGCTTGTAAAAAGATGTTTCAGTAAAGTCTACGGCTTGTGGGCTAAGCCTGAGCACAAACCTTAGCATACACATCCAGACCCTGACTCAGATCCTCTATCAGGTCATCCACATTCTCTAAGCCAATATGCAGGCGAATAATCGGCCCATGCGCCCAACCGGTCACGCTGCGCAGCGGCGCCATGGTCAGCCCCGTGGTGATCAAACTCTCAAACCCGCCCCAGGAAAAGCCCATTTTAAAGTGATGCAAGGCTTCAACCAAAGCATCCAGCGCCTGCTGATTGCCCTTTTTCATTACCACGGAGAACAACCCATTGCTGCCGTGAAAATCACGCTTAAAGTGCTCATGCCCAGGACAGCTTGGTAACGCCGGATGACGCACATGGTCAACCAGCGGGTGGGTGCTTATCCAGTTTGCCACCGTTAGCGCCGCCTGCTCATGCTGTGCCAAACGCACCGCCATGGTGCGCAAACCGCGCAGCGCCATATAAGCATCGTCGGCGCTGCAGCACTGACCAAGCAGGTAGGATTGCTCACGCAAGGTGGGCCAGTAGCGCTCGTTGGCAACACTGACACCCATCATCACATCGCTGTGGCCAACAATATATTTGGTGGCGGCCTGGATACTAATATCGACGCCGTGATCCAAGGGTCGAAACTGCAGGCCATTGCCGTACGTATTATCGAGCATGGTAATTAAGCCATGCTCCTTGGCCACCTTAACCAGGGCCGGCACATCCTGTACCTCCATGGTGATGGACCCGGGAGACTCCATAAACAGCACTCGGGTGTTGTCCTGAATTAGTTCGCTTATGCCTGCGCCTATCATGGGATCGTAATAGGTGGTGCTTACGCCTAGTCCGCTCAGTACCTTATTGCAAAAGTCACGGGTTGGCTCATAAGCGGTATCCATCATCAGGATATGATCCCCGGCCTTCACAAATGACAACAGCGTATTGGCAATGGCTGCCGCGCCGCTTGGATACAAGGCACAGCCGGCGCCGCCTTCTAGCTCGGCAATGGCTTCTTGCAGGGCAAAATGGGTATTGGTGCCGCGACGACCGTAAAATAAGGCGCGATTACCGCGATTTTTAGCCGCTTCTTTAAATTCGGCCACGCTGTCGAATACCACGGTGGATGCCCGCTGCAATACAGGGTTCACAACCCCCTGGGTGTACTTTTTACTGCGCCCGGCGGCGATCAGCTGCGTTTCTTTTTTCATTCCTGGTCCTCATTCTGTGCTATCCAAGAGTCGATCAAAAACCGTGAGATAGAGTCCTGACGGGGCAATTTGAAATGCTCGCCCTCGTCCCCCCAGTTACCAAAATCGCGCAGTTCCTGACGGGAAAACCATCTCGCCTCGCTGAGCTCGTCCTGGTCAACAAAGATATCTGTGCTTTTTGCTTTGGCCATATAGCCGAGCATTAAAGAGCTGGGAAAAGGCCACGGCTGAGAGGCGATATACCTGGGGTTTTCCACCTCCACCCCCGCCTCTTCCATCACCTCACGGGCCACGGCGGCTTCGAGCGTTTCACCCGGGTCTACAAATCCGGCCAAGGTAGAATAAACGCCTTGAGGCCAACTCGCCTGACGGCCCAATAAGCAACGCTCAATACCATCGCTAAAGGGATAATGAACCAACATGATCACCGCAGGGTCGGTTCTTGGGAAGGTTAAGTGGCGACAGTTCTTATTGCTGCATTTACGCGCATGACCGGCCTCGGCGACAAAGTTTTGGGTGCCGCAGCGACCACAAAATGTGTGAGTTTTATGCCAGTGGCACAGGCCCCGAGCCAGCACTAAAATGGCCGCATCATGGGCATCAACCACGGGTCCATACTTGCGGATATCAACGAATTCATGGCCGGCGAACTGCTTTATCTCGGCCAGCGGTGCACTGACATCCAGGGCGAAGTAATGCTGCTGCTCGTGCTCGCCCAGATAGATGGCATTATCCACATCAAACTCTTTTACGGCTTGGTAATCGACAAAAGCAGCGATGGGTGAGTCTGGAACAAACAAATTATGGTCGTTATTGATAAGCACATAACGCCCACCTTGGCGCTTGTTAATAAGCCAATTTGGGTCTTTGCGGTCACTGGAGTGACGGTCGAGGGGCAACTGGGAGTATTGCAACATCTAAATCTAAACACGGGCCAAAAAATCGAATGCCTCTACCCTAGCATATTTGCGGCCTATCGACAGCGACAAAAAAAGCCCTAATTAGGGCTTTTTAATCTAGCTAATGAAGAAGTTATCTTTTGCCCAGGCGAGCAAGCAGCTTTTGGTTTTCGGCTTCAATATGTTTGTAAAAGTCCACATCCGCCAACTTACTTGCCGCCGCTTCATCTATCACCAGCACGGCATTTTGATGCATTTGCAGCGCCGATGCCGGGCAAGCGGCACTGAGCGGCCCTTCGACCGTAGCGGCAATGGCCGCAGCCTTACTCTCGCCAGTTGCCAGTAATACCACCTTTTTGGCATCCAATATGGTGCCTATGCCCATGGTGATGGATAAATGGGGCTGGTATTCGCCCTCGGCAAAGAAGCGCGCATTATCGGCAATGGTTGCTTTGGTCAGGGTTTTTACCCGAGTACGCGAGGTCAAGCCGGACGAGGGTTCATTAAAACCAATATGGCCGTTGCGACCTATGCCAAGTAGTTGCAAATCAATCCCACCAGCCTCGGCTATTTGCCGCTCGTACTGCTCGCAGGCCGCAATGGGATCGTCCGCATTGCCTGGCGGCACATGGGTGTTGTTAATATCGATATCAATATGATTAAACAACTGCTGATTCATAAAGTAGCGGTAACTTTGCGGATGTTCACCGGGCAAGCCCAGGTATTCATCGAGGTTAAAACTCTGCGCCTGGGCAAAGGTTATGTCCCCTTGCTGATTTAGCTTGATGAGGTTTTGATACAAGGTAACGGGCGTTGAACCGGTCGCTAAACCCAATACCGAGGCAGGCTGTTTTTTTAACTGCGCCGCAAACAACTCACCGCCATAGTGAGCAACCGCCGTCGCGTCTTTTAGAATCACAATTTGCATGTCTAGCTCGTTGTTAAAGTTGAAAAAAATGGGATCTATGGTCAAGCGCTCCGTGCAATTGGCCCCTGACCATAGATCAGCGCCTAATAGGGATGGTTATTAGGTCACACCATTATGACAACGTTGTCATTTTTACCTTTTTCATTTCCCCTTGTAAAGCCAAAGCGACGAAACAGGCATGGATTTTTGTTTTAGCTTTGTTTGCTGTTACCTACGCCGGATAAAGGCTTAGACACTGACAAAGATCTTGCGTCGATACATCCAGTGTAGCACCAGCAACTGTACGCCCAGCAGCACTATTACACCAACCAAGGGCTGCCAAGGCTCAGGGACGGCACGTATCACGCCGCCAAACAGGCTTTTCGATACATGGCTCCAACTAACCAGGCTGGACGCCAGGTAAATAATGATGGAATTGGCGCCGATAATCACAAAGGGATAAGCCCACCGTTGAAGACCCAGGACATCAACCAAGGCGTAGAATACCGCCAGCAACATGGCACTCCAGCCCACGGTCACCAGCACAAAGGAGCTAGTCCAAAGCTCTTTGTTAACAGGAAAAATTCCATCCCATAGCCAGCCCAAGATCAGGCTAACAAGCCCGCAGCCCAGCAATATAGCGGTAATTCGCCACTGCCCACGCTCTTGCGCTTGAGCAACCAGACGCCCGGCAAAGACTCCCAGCATGGCGTTGGCCACCGCGGGAATATTCGACAATAGTCCCTCAGGATCAACCGGCCTATTCTGATAACTAATACCCGGTAACAGGCGTTGGTCAACCCAGGCGTTCCAGCTGCCCGGCGCACTTAGATCACCGGCAACCCCACCGGGCACGGGAATAAAACAAAGCCAAAGCCAATAACCCACTAAGATGCCAACGACCACCATCACCTGAGTGCGCATAGAGGTGTGCCAGACCAGCATGGCGGCAATAAACCAGGCAATGGCAATGCGTCCAAGCACGCTGGCATAGCGGATTTCATCCAGCGCCATAGGCATGCCGGTGCCCCAACCATGGTTATAGAGCACGCCAAAAGCACACAGCATGATGAGTCGTTTGAGAGCCTTTTGGTAATAGGGTCGTCGCTCATTAACGGGTAAATGGTCGATGCGTTTAGGGCTTAAGCCCATGGCCACGCCCGATAAAAATATAAAGAGCGGAAAAATCAGATCGTAAAAGGTGAAGCCATGCCAGGAAGAGTGCAGCGTATGCGCCTCGAATGCTTTCCAGCCTTGCCAACCCGTTAACACCAAAAGTGCGGCGAAAATGCCCTGACCGCCGAGGATCCAAAACATATCAAAGCCGCGTAAGGCATCCAAAGAGGCCAGGCGTTGCTTCTTTTTAACCGTGTCAGTTGTCGCCATATCTTCTCACTACTTGCCAGGGGCAATTAAATACTCGGTAAAAAGCCCCCGCGCTACCGCATGCGGGGTCTTAGGGAGGAAATGTTAAGCTAATTGCCCGCCCAGGTAGGTCACCTGTGCCTGCAGGTGCTCGTCAAGCACCACAAAGTCGGCATCAAAGCCTTCTAACAGACGTCCCTTGGTACGCTGCAAACCCAAGTAGTGCGCTGGATAAAGGGAGGCCATTCGCAGCGCTTCGCCCAGGCTGATATCCAGGGTATTGACCGTATTGCGCACGGCGCTGGCCATATCAAGCACACTGCCCGCCAGCTCACCTGTGCTGGAATTCAAACGATCGCCGGTGCGGTACACCTTGCGACCATCAAAGAAATCAAACTCGGTGGCGTCGGTACCGACCGGCGGCATGGCATCGGTCACCAGCATGATTTTGCCGCGTTGCTTGGTCCGAATAGCCAACTTGGCGGAGTCCGGGTGAAGATGATGACCATCCACGATTAGCCCGCACCAGCTGTTGTCATGCCACAAAGCCGCGCCCACCACGCCCGGCTCACGGGAGGTAAAGGGAGACATGGCATTAAATAAATGAGTGAAGCCATCGGCGCCGGCATCAAGAGCCGCCATGGTGGTAGCGTAATCCGCATTGGTATGACCCAGAGAGACCTTAACCTTCATGGCAACCAGGCGTTTGATGTCGGCGGTACTGACATTCTCCGGCGCCAGGGTCAGCATTTTCAGGCCCAGATCGTCGCGCTCATAAATGGCCATTTCTGCGGTGCTGATCGCACGAATAAATTGTTCACTGTGGGTGCCTTTTTTGGGCAGGCTTAAATGTGGGCCTTCAAAATGCACGCCGGCAATGCCCGGCACCTGAGCGCTGATAGCCTGAGCAACGGCATCGGCCGCCGCCCCCATCACCTTAATATCATCGGTGATCAGCGTCGGCATCATGGCCGTGGTGCCATATTGACCGTGGGCCTGTACCATTTGCTGGAGACAGGCTAGGTTGGGCTCGGCATTAAAAAACGCCCCGCCCCCGCCGTTGACCTGAACATCGATAAAACCGGGCGCAACCAAGCCCTCAAGCCGGACAGCCTGCTCTTGCGGCTGCGTTAAAAAATGCACTTTCCCCGCACGCACCTGAAAGTAGACGTTAGTCAAAAAGCGTTCACCATCAAATAAACGCTGGGCATGGTAGCTTGTGTTCATGGTATTGATACCCTTAGGCTTTGTGGTAACCAGTTACTCTTATTTGTAAGTGACTCGTTCCAGGTTATTCTTGTGCTAATGATTGCTGCGCAAAATAGACAGCTCCTAGTTCCGGAGGCTGTTTTGGCGGTGCGACGCGCGCGGCAAGGTCCGCATCCAGCCACGGCTGTAAGGGCTCTGCCAAACCGCCGATCATGGATAAACGCGGCGGCTCAAACGCCAACAAGCGCTTGGCCATCATGCTGATATAACGGGCTCCATCTTTAACTATCGCACTCGCCAGAGCATCGCCCTGTTGCGCCGCATCGAGGACCATACGTGCCAATTTAGCATAACTACTCGAGGGTTGGCCTGCCATTTGTTCGGCAATCGCCATCGCCGACTGCGTATTAAAGTGTAAGGTAAACATAGCCGTAAGTTGGGTATGTGGCCCCAGGCCATCGAGGTCGAGCAAAACCGCCTTAAGGGCTTCAAGCCCCAGCCAGGCACCACTGCCCTTATCGCCCTGGGCAAACCCATGGCCTCCATAGCTTTTGCTCTTGCCCTGGACGGTGACAAAGCCGCATGAACCAGTGCCGGTAATGATCACCGCCCCATCCTGCCCTTCATGGGCGCCAATACAGGCGGTGTGTAAATCCGTGGTCAGGTACATTTTTTTAAAGGGATGCTGCCAATCACTGATTTGCTCATACAGACTTGGCAAGTTGACCCCGGCCAGGCCTAAACCGGCCACCAGCTCATGAACACGGTGCAAGCTCATACCGGCATCGCGCAGCGCCTGCTGAGTCGACACCATGATCGACTCCAGGGTCCGCTCCAATCCATGTAAGGGATTGGCAGGCCCACCCAACCCCGTGCCCAAGACTCCTTGAGTGGGGCTATAGATGGTCGCCCGGCATTTGGTTCCCCCACCGTCAATACCGATAAATAGCTGCTCCTGCGTTGTCGCGTCTACCCTCATTACCAGACCTCTATTCCTTACTTAACCGGGATAAAGTATCGCTGACGCCACTTTGCCGGTAACCACCTACTGAATCATGTTGAAATTATGTTACCCAATTAATGACAGCGTTGTCATTAACTTTTTTGAAATTTCCCAACAAAATTCCCCTTAGGGGTATAACTATCTGATATCTTTGTTATTAGCTAATTATAAGCGCCTGGCAAAAAGCACCTAAAATACAGGTGTCCCTGGCAAAAATAAGGCAAAGCTTGTACTTTCAAGGTTAAGTAACTATATTCAGTTACAAAATTAAATGTAACCATTTTAAGTTACTTTTAATCAAGTAACCAAACTGTATGGAAACCTATGTCCACAACGCACTACACAGTACTAAGCGGCGATATTGTCGGCTCCAGCAAGCAGGCGGGGCCAGAATATGACGGCCTGCTTTATACCCTGGAGCAAGGCTTGCGGGCCCTGTGCGAGCGCTTCGATGGGCACTTCAATATTTACCGTGGCGATGCGTTTCAATGTATTCTCGCTAAGGCCACGGTCCCTTTGCAGGCAACCTTGATGTTACGCCTTTATTTACGCAGCCAGAATCTAGATGCCCGCATTAGCGAGGCGCGGGGGCCGATTGATAACTACCGCCAGGATGTAAAAACCGCCACAGGGGCCGCTCTGCTGCTCTCCGGCAAGGGGCTGGATACGATTAAAAACAAGCGCCTGAGCCTGAGCCTCTATGAGGAGCCCCTGAGCGCCAGCTTTGCCTTAAACATCCGCTTCGTTGACCACCTGGTTAGCCACACCAGCCAAAAGCAGGCCCAGGCCCTGTACTGGTATCACTGGCTGGAACACCAAGATCATGCCGCCATCGCTGCTCAAATGGGCAGCTCACGGGCCAATGTCACTAAATTACTCAATGCCGGGCAATATCATTTGCTCGATGAATTTCTCGCGGTCGCCGCCAAGGAGCACACGCATGAATGAACAAATTGCGCTGCTGTTAGCGCTGTTGTTGGCCCATGTAATCGCTGATTTCTATTTGCAGCCCTTAAGCTGGGTGATGCAGCGCAATGAACGCCATTTTAAATCCCCTAAGTTAGCGCTACATATGTTGGTGCACGGCGCGCTGAGCGGCGCCTTATTGTGGGTGTGGGAGTGTTATTATGGCCTGGGTGAATGGCTCCCCGTCCTGGCGGCCACGGCAATTATCATGGCGAGTCACTGGTTGATTGATGTCGCAAAATCCTACAGCAAGCATGGTTTTGTGCCCTTTATTATCGATCAAGGGGCGCATATTCTGATTCTGGTGGCGCTCAGCTGTTACCTAACGGACACCGAACTCCTCGGCCAATGGTTTAGCGCTCAGCTAATGCACAGCAACACCTATGTGCTCCTGCTCGCCTATTTATTGGTGCTTAATCCCTGCTCCGTGGCCATTCGTATGCTGCTTGAGCGCTGGCACCTGCCTGCCAGCATCGCCGGTGATAAGACAACAACGCTGCCACAGGCCTTGCCACAGGCAGGGCACAGCATAGGCCTGTTGGAGCGCCTGCTTATGCTGACCTTTATCATTATCGACGAGTTGGCTGGCGTGGGATTTGTGCTTGCCGCCAAGTCGGTCTTTCGCTTTGGCGATTTAACCAACGCCAAGGACAAGCAGCTCACCGAATACGTGATGTTGGGGACTCTACTCAGCGTGGTGATCACCCTGGGTATCGGCCTCACGGCCCGCGCCTTGCTGATAAGCTAAGCATTCAAGTTCAAAACAAAAAAGCCCGTTTTTAACGGGCTTTTTTTATGGTTGTTCTATGGGCGTTATTTTACGCCTAGTTCGCGCAAACGCTCCTGCAAATAGCTGTCGGCGGTGTAACGCTCAGACAGCACCACATCTGGGCGTGGGTGCAAAAACAGGGGTAACGAGATACGCGACTTGGTCGAGGCCTTACCCGTTGGGTTAATAACCCTGTGAATGGTCGATGGGAAGTAACCACCGGAAGCCTCTTGCAGCATATCGCCGATATTGATGATCAGGTTACCAAAGTCGCTAGGGACATCCAGCCAGCCACCCTCTTTTGTTTGTACCTGTAAACCCGGCTCGTTCGCCGCAGGCAAAACGGTCAGCAGGTTGATATCGCCATGAGCGGCGGCACGAATAGCGCCCGGCTCTTCATCGCCCGTCATCGGTGGGTAGTGCAAAATGCGCAGCAGAGTTTGCTCCGAGTCTTTGATCATGTCTTTAAGATCGATAGAAAACTTCGCCTGCACATCCGCCGGCGCATGCTCTTGTACCCAGCTTAGCAGTTCACTGGCAAACTCATTGGCCAAGCGATAATACTCGCGAATGTTCGCTTCCAGTTGCTCCGGCACTCGGCCTTTAGGATAGACATGGTAATACTCTTTGATGTCTTTAACCTTAAAGCCCTTGGCCACTTCACTGACCTCCGGGGGGAAATAACCGTCCTGAGTTTGTTTATCAAAAAGAAACTCATGCTTTTGCTCTGAGTTAAAAAAAGCCTGCCAATCCTGATAAATTGACTCCACCAGCGATTGTGGGATCGGATGGTTGGTTAACACTCCAAAACCGGTATTGCGAAGCGATTCGACAAATTCGGCTGGCGCGTTCGGCGATTGATAGTCCACTGTCGGTAAGTGCATGGTTATTTCACCTGTTTGTTATAGCGCGAGAAGCACTGACTGTGCTTAATTTTAGCGCCAGAGCTTAGTCAAAGCCACTCTATATCATAAGGACAATTGTCCGCCCATACCCGCACTGTGCGACTTGCTTGACGCAGATCAACACCCTGCCCCCCACCCTAGAGGTCAGTTCTTACGGACATAAAAAAACCCGATAAAACATCGGGCTTTTTTCTATCATGGCGGGATAGACCTTAGTCCTTCACCTGCCAGTTCAGCATTTCACCGGCACAAATAGGGATCACCTTGTCTTCAGCCAGCGGATAGCTTTGCGGCACTTGCCAAGGCTCACGTACCAGGGTCACTGTGTCCGTATTACGCGGCATGCCGTAAAAATCCGGGCCGAAGTGGCTGGCAAAGGCTTCAAGCTTATCCAGGGCACCGGCCTGCTCAAAGGCTTCGGCATAGAGCTCAAGTGACGCGTGCGCCGTGTATGCACCGGCACAGCCACAGGCCGCTTCTTTTTTGTCCTTAAGGTGTGGCGCCGAGTCGGTACCTAGGAAGAACTTGCTGTTACCACTGGTGGCAGCCGCAATCAGGGCTTCCTGGTGAGTGTTGCGCTTCAGGATCGGCAAACAGTAGTAGTGTGGACGAATACCACCGGCAAGCATATGATTGCGGTTATAAAGCAGGTGATGCGCGGTAATGGTCGCCGCCACATTGGCTGACGCCGAGCTCACAAACTCAACGGCATCCTTGGTAGTGATGTGTTCTAACACCACTTTAAGCTCAGGGAAGTCCTTCACTACCTTTTTCAGTTTGGTTTCGATAAAGACCTTTTCACGGTCGAAAATATCAATGCTGGAATCGGTCACCTCACCGTGTACCAACAGCAACATACCTACTTCCTGCATGGCTTCAAGTACAGGGTAGATGTTTTCGATATCAGTCACACCCGAGTCCGAGTTGGTGGTCGCGCCGGCAGGATACAGCTTAGCCGCAACGATTTTACCCGATGCCTTGGCTTTGCGAATTTCATCCGCCGTGGTGTTATCCGTTAGGTAAAGCACCATCAGGGGTTCAAAATGCGCCTGTGGCCCCGCAGCCATAATGCGATCACGATAAGCCAGCGCCGTATCGGTACAAGTCGCCGGTGGCACCAGGTTAGGCATAATAATGGCGCGGCCCATATAGCGGCTGGCGTCTCTTACCGTGTCTTTTAGTTGTTCGCCATCACGAAGGTGAATGTGCCAATCATCAGGACGAGTAAGGGTAATACGTTGCGGGGTATGTGTCATTGCGCTTATCCACTAGAAATTTTGTGTGATCTTAGGGGGGAAGACAGTGAAAGTAAAGGGTGAGAAAGGCTTTAAAAAGAGCGGACATTTATAACGTCCGCTCTTTTATGGCTCTTTTTACTAGGCACTTAACTCCTGGCGCAATTCCTTGGTCGCAATGACCATGTTTTGCAAGGCCTCACGGGTTTCCGGCCAGGCTCGCGTTTTCAAGCCGCAATCTGGGTTCACCCACAGACGCTCAACCGGCACTTTCGCCGCGGCCTTGTGAATCAACTCCTTGATCCATGTGACCTCGGGCACATTCGGAGTATGGATATCATACACCCCAGGGCCAATGTCATTGGGGTAATCGAAGTGCTCAAAGGCATCGAGCAGTTCCATATTTGAGCGCGATGTCTCTATGGTGATCACATCCGCATCCATGGCGGCGATGGCGCCAATAATGTCGTTAAACTCGCTGTAACACATATGAGTGTGAATTTGCGTGCTGTCATCAACGCCGCTGGCCGACACACGGAACGCATAGGCCGCCCAATCAAGATACGTTTGCCACTGGCTTGCCTTCAGTGGCATACCCTCGCGAAATGCCGGTTCATCGATTTGAATCACCTTAATGCCCGCATCCTGCAGATCCACCACCTCGTCGCGCAGCGCCAGGGCGATTTGTTTGGCAATAGTCGGTTTATCCAGATCATCGCGTACAAAGGACCAGAACAAAATGGTCACAGGACCGGTGAGCATGCCCTTCATATGCTTGTCAGTCAGCGACTGGGCATACTGGGTCCATTGCAAGGTCATGGGGGCAGCACGAGACACATCGCCCCAAATCAAAGGCGGCTTCACACAGCGTGTGCCATAACTTTGTACCCAGCCGAACTGGCTAAAGGCAAAACCATCGAGCAATTCACCGAAGTATTCGACCATGTCGTTACGCTCTGCCTCACCATGCACCAATACATCTATATCCAATGCTTCTTGCTCGCGCACCGCATATTGAATTTGCTCCTGCATCTGCTGCTCATAAGCCTCGGCACTCAAATCGCCTGCCTTAAAGTCGCGACGGGCCTTACGAATATCCGATGTCTGCGGGAAGGAGCCAATAGTAGTAGTCGGCAAGAGTGGCAATTGCAGGGCCGCCTTCTGTGTTTCAGCACGCAGCGCAAACTCGCTGTGACGTTGACCGTGATCCAAACTTAACTGAGCCACACGCTGCTGCACTTGCGCATTGTTTACCCTGCTTGAAGTACGGCGGTTTTTCACCGGTGCACTATAGGTGTCGATATCTTGCGTGTTGCAGCGCTCCAGAGCCACTTTCAGCAAATTAAGCTCTTCGCCTTTTTGCTTGGCAAAGGCCAACCAGCTTTTCAATTCACCGTCCAGCAGTTGCTCTTGCTCCAAGTCCACCGGGGTATGCAATAAAGAGCAAGATGGCGCCAGCCACAGCGAATCGCCACGACGCTCAGCAACCTCTTTCACTCGCTCATAGATGGCACTGAGATCGGCACGCCAAATATTACGGCCGTTGATCACCCCAAGAGACAACACCCGCTGCTCGCCAAGGGCTTTGTCCAGCGCTTCAATATTTTGTGGTGTTGCCACCAGGTCGAAATGGGCGCCATCAATGGCATACTCACTGATATCTTCCAGATAGGCGCTCACCTCATCAAAATAAGTCGCCAGCAGCAGCTTCACACCCTGATTTGCCAAGGCGGCAAAACTTTGAGTCAAGGCACTGCGGTAGTGGGTATCCAGCTCCAAGGCCAAAATTGGCTCATCGATTTGCACCCACTCCACCCCTTGTGCCGCCAACTTGGCCAGCACCTGATGATAGACAGGTAACAAGCGCTCTAACAAGGTAAGCTTGTCGAACTCGTCCCCGGCACATTTAGCCAGGTACAAATAGGTTACCGGGCCAACCAGCACGGGCTTGACCTTATGCCCTAAATTCTGCGCTTCTTCTACCTGCTCAAAAAGTTCGTTAAAGCTCAGCGCAAACTGCTGCTCGGCACTTAGCTCGGGCACAATATAATGGTAATTGGTATTAAACCATTTGGTCATCTCACTGGCGGCACAGGCGCAGCCCGTTGGCGCGCGACCGCGGCCGATACGGAACAGGGTGTCCAGTGCATTGCTGCTGTCGCTTTGATGGCGCGCCGGAATGGCTCCTACCAGCATAGAGGTAGATAAAACCTGATCGTACCAGGCAAAGTCGCCTACCGGCAAAAGCTCTATGCCGGCCTCGCTTTGCATTGCCCAATTTTCTTGGCGGATTTGCGCACCGCGCTGGCGCAGCTCTTCCTGAGTAATATCGCCGGCCCAGTAGGCCTCGATAGCAAATTTCAATTCGCGGCGTTTGCCGATACGGGGAAAACCTAAGTTATGTATACGTGCCATGATGTAAATATCCGTTTAGCTGTTTAGATGGCCAAACATTACCTCTCAGATCTTGGGGACACAAACGAAGCTTACTCACATTGCTAATGAATTAAATTCATATCAGCGCGTTAACTCACCGCTGAATAAATTTAAAAACAGAGAAAATAGACATTTTTCACAATGAATTTTATCTTTTAATAGCCAACCGAGTATAAAAGTGATAATTTTTTAGCCATCTAGACTTTTATACATTTATCCAGCGCGGTTTAGTCGCAATCATTATGAGATATGTGACTGGCTTTTATGAGATTTACTAAAGATGATTGAAATTAAACACCTTAAAACCATAGCCACCTTGAAAGAAACCGGTTCTTTAGTGAATACCGCCCGTGAATTATTTCTAACCCAGTCAGCTTTATCACATCAAATCAAAGACTTGGAAAACAAGCTGGATTGTCAGCTGTTTGAGCGTAAAACCCATCCGGTGCGTTTTACCCCTCAAGGCATGCTGCTATTGGAACTGGCGCAAGAGGTGTTACCTAAGGTCGAAGCCACCAAATGCCGCCTTAAAGAAAGTTTAAATCAGCCTATTTCGCAACTGCGCCTAAGTGTGGAATGCCACGCCTGTTTTCACTGGTTGCTGCCGACCATTAAGGAGTTCAATAATTTCTGGCCGGATATACATGTGGATTATGAGCGCGGCTTTAGTTATGACGCCATTCCCGAGTTGCTGGATGGTGATTTAGATCTGGTCCTGACCTCGGACATTCGTGAGCCGGATCGCTTGGAATTTGCCCATTTGTTCGATTTTAAGCTTAAGCTGATCGTGGCACCGGACCACCCCTTGGCCAACAAGGCCTATGTCACCGCCTTGGATTTAAAAGACGAGACCATCATCTCCTACCCTATTCCGCGGGAGCGCCAGGATATCTTCAAACACTTTATTCAAAATGCCCGTTTTGATGGCACCTTAAAAACCGTGGATCAGGGCTTGTTGATTTTCCAATTGGTCAGTGCAGGCATGGGCGTGGCCGCCCTGCCGGATTGGCTGGTGACGCCCTATGAGGCTCAGGGCTTGATCAAGTCAATTCCTTTAGGCGCCCTGGGATTGAACCGCCCCATGTATTTGGCGATGAAAAAAGAGATGAAGGACAACCCGGTTTATCGTCACTTCCTCAATACCTGTAAGCAAAATAACAGCCGCAAATAAGCCAGTGCAACAACAGTTAAAAGGAGCCTATGGCTCCTTTTAATACCAATTCTGTTAAGTATGTGATCAGATATAGCGCTGGATAAATGATGTGATAACAAGGCGGAATTTTTCTTATGTAGTTATTCTCGGCTTTGGCTCCTGCGCCGCTCTACCGCCTACATCCGTGTAGGCGTACATAGAAAAATTTCAACACAGTTAGCACGATATTTAGCCCGCTAGGGTGATTAGCTATTTAAGTGAATTGGTATAATCTTTATACCGGATTGTCGATGTCAATAAAGGTTACATCCAAGCCGAATTCATCCGCTAAGAATTCCCCCAACGCCTTAGCACCATAGCGCTCGGTGGCGTGGTGCCCGGCGGCAAAGAAATCTATGCCCTGCTCGGTGGAACTATGTATGGTTTGCTCCGAAGCCTCGCCGGACAGGTAGGCATCCAAACCTTGCGCCGCCGCCAGGTCGATATACCCCTGACCACCGCCGGTACACAGGCCGATGGTTTCAATCACATCCGAGCGCACCACTGAGCTGAGCGGCGTGCGCCCGAGCACGGTTTCGATGCGCTTGGCAAACTCAGCACCGCTGACCGGCGTTGTGAGTTTGCCCCACACCGGCACGCTGGTCGCTCCCGGCTCCATGCCGCCCTGGATCTCGATGCCCAATAACTTAGCGAGCTGAGCGTTGTTGCCTAACTCAGGGTGCACATCCAAAGGTAAGTGGTAGGCGAACAGGTTAATATCCGCCGCCAGCAGCGCTTTTATGCGGCGCTTTTTCATGCCACTGATGGTTTGTGACTCACCCTTCCAAAAGTAACCATGGTGTACCAAAAGCGCATCTGCTTGCAGCTCCACCGCCTTGTCCACCAGGGCCTGACTGGCGGTCACTCCGGTGACGATTTTTTTGATCTGTTCAGTGCCTTCCACCTGCAAGCCATTGGGACAAAAGTCTTTGATCTGCTCCGGCGCCAGCTTGGCATTCAAAATAGCGAGTAGCTCATTGCGTTTCATAATCACCTCATGCACCTAATTTAGGCCTAAATTTTCCCGTCATTGGGAGAAAAAATAAAGGAAATTAGCAATTTCGCCACAAAAAATTGAAAATCTTGGGACAAATGGGTATAAATATAAACTTGTAATAAAATTAACCTGCGTTAACGACTAGGATCTTTTGATGAGTAAACTAGACAAAACAGAAGTGTTAGCTGCTTTTGAAGCTGCTTATGAAGCGGCGAATGGCAAAAAGCCAGAAATCACCACCAAGCCTGGCTGGTACAGCATTGATGGCGGCAAAAACATGCGCCTTGCTGACGTAGCTGCTCTCACTGAAGAACTCACTTCTGGTAAAACAGAAACGGTCGCTAAAGCAGAAGAAAAGGCACCTGCCAAAGCAAGCAAAAAAACAACAACCAAAAAAGCAGCTCCTGCGGCAAAACCTACCGAAAAGAAAGCTGCCTTTACTGTCGTAAGTGAAAACAAAGACGGTTTCACTGCCGAAGAATTTTGGATTAAAGAGCTTGCAGAGAAAGACCACGACTGTCGCCTACCGCGCGGTGTTGTGTAATTCACCTTCTGCTTTAATAAAAAAAGCCGCTTTGAGCGGCTTTTTTTATGTCTACTCGCCTAATTCAGGCTCTGGTACTCGCACCCAGCCTTCCATTAAGCGGCGGGCACTGCGGCTCATACTGACGCTGTGCACTTCAACCTGCCCCGCATTCATATTCACCGAGGCACCCACTTGCAATGTGCCCGAAGGGTGACCAAAGGTCAGTGACTGACGAGCCACACCACCGGCGGCAAGATTCACCAAGGTGCCTTCAATAGCGGCGGCGGTGGCGATAGCAACGGCGGCCGTGCCCATCATGGCATGGTGCAGTTTGCCCATAGACAGGGCACGAATTTGCACGTCTATATCCGCTCTATCAATGTGCTTGCCACTGGAGGCCACATAGCTGCTTGGCGGTGCCACCATAGCAATTTTCGGCGTATGCTGACGGATTTTCGCCTCTTCAATATCGCTGATCAGCCCCATTTGCACCGCACCAAAGGCACGAATGCGCTCAAAGCGTGCCAATGCCTGCTCATCATTATTGATATCGTCTTGCAACTCGGCCCCGGTGTAACCCAGTTCACTAGCATTCACGAAAATCGTGGGGATACCGGCATTGATAAAGGTCGCTTGTAGCTCGCCCTCGCCCGGCACGACTAGAGTATCAACCAGATTACCCGTTGGCAGGACCGCACCATCACCGACAGGCGATAAAAAGTCGACTTTGACCTCGGCGGCCGGAAAGGTCACGCCATCGAGTTCGAAGTCACCAAGCTCTTGCACCATGCCATCGCGCATAGGCACATGAGCGATGATGGTTTTATGGATATTGGCCTGCCAGATCCGCACTTCGGTGATACCGTTTTCGCAAATGCGTGCTGCATCCACCAAGCCGTTATTAATGGCAAAGGCACCCACCGCAGCGGTTAGGTTGCCACAATTGCCGCTCCAATCAATAAAGGGCTTGTCGATGGCGACCTGGCCAAACAGGTAGTCAACGTCATGATCCGCTTTATCGCTTTTCGATAAGATCACCGTTTTACTGGTACTGGATGTCGCCCCGCCCATGCCATCGGTGTGTTTGCCGTAGGGATCCGGGCTGCCGATGACGCGCAAAAGCAAGGCATCGCGATAGGCGCCGGGCTGCTGCGCTTGTGCTGGCAAATCATGCAGTGCAAAGAACACCCCTTTACTGGTACCGCCGCGCATATAGGTTGCCGGTATTTTTAGCTGTTGTGTCATTATTAACCTCAAAAAAAGGTGAGATCCCATCACTAATGGGAGCCCACCTTTTGCAATTTATACTGAGCCTTCAAGGAAGTCCTGAGCAAAGCGCTGTAATACACCGCCTGCACTGTAGATAGACAATTCCTCTTGGGTATCAAGGCGACATTTAGTGGTAATGGTCAGCTGCTCACCATTGGCTCGGGTGATCTGCACTTGCATATCGGCACCCGGTGCTGGCTCGCCTAACACCGTATAGGTTTCGCTGCCATCAAGGTTGAAAGTCTTACGATTTTCACCCGCTTTAAACTCCAGAGGTAACACACCCATACCAATCAGGTTGGTACGGTGAATACGCTCGAAACCTTCGGCGATGATCACTTCGACGCCCGCCAGGCGAACGCCTTTGGCTGCCCAGTCACGGCTTGAACCCTGACCATAGTCGGCACCGGCAACGATACATAACGGCTGCTTACGCTCCATATAGGTTTCAATGGCTTCCCACATGCGGGTAACCTGGCCTTCTGGCTCAATACGCGCCAGTGAGCCCTGCTTCACCTCACCGTTTTCATCGCGCACCATTTCGTTAAACAGCTTCGGGTTAGCGAAGGTTGCACGTTGCGCCGTTAGGTGGTCACCACGGTGCGTGGCGTACGAGTTAAAGTCTTCTTCAGGCAGACCCATTTTCGCCAAGTATTCACCCGCCGCACTGCTGGCCAGAATCGCATTCGACGGCGACAAGTGGTCGGTGGTGATGTTGTCACCCAGCACCGCCAGCGGACGCATGTCTTTCATGGTGCGTGGTGCCGCCAGTGCCCCTTCCCAATAAGGTGGACGACGAATATAGGTGCTCATTTCGCGCCAGTCGTACAAGGGGTTGTTCTTTTCACCGTAATCCACGTCTAAATCGAACATGGGTTCGTACACCTGGCGGAAGTGCTCAGGCTTCACGCTCTTGGCAATAACCGCATCGATTTCTTCGTCGCTTGGCCATAGATCCTTCAGGGTAATAGGCTGACCTTGCTTATCGTAGCCCAGGGCATCTTTTTCGATATCGAAACGTATGGTACCGGCAATGGCATACGCCACCACCAATGGCGGTGAGGCCAGGAAGGCTTGTTTGGCATAGGGGTGGATACGGCCGTCAAAGTTACGGTTGCCAGAGAGTACCGCAGTCGCATACAGATCGCGCTCAATCACCTCTTGCTGAATTTTCGGGTCCAGGGCGCCACTCATGCCGTTACATGAAGTACAGGCAAAACCCACCACACCAAAGCCCAGGGCTTCCAGTTCAGGCAATAGGTTCGCTTCTTCTAAATAGAGTTTCACCGCTTTAGAACCTGGCGCCAGTGAGGTTTTCACCCAGGGCTTGCGCACTAAGCCAAACTTATTAGCGTTACGGGCTAATAAACCTGCGGCAATCACGTTACGCGGGTTAGAGGTGTTGGTACAACTGGTAATCGCCGCGATAATAACCGCGCCATCCGGCATCAGGCCTTCTTCTTGCTCAACATGCTTGGCGATACCACGGGCTTGCAAGTCCGCCGTCGCCAAACGAGCATGCGGATTTGATGGACCGGCCAGGTTACGACCCACAGATGACAAATCAAAGCTTAATACGCGCTCGTATTTCGCACCCGTCATGGCATCGGCCCACAAACCAGTTTCTTTGGCGTACTGTTCAACCAGCTTAACCTGCTCGTCTTCACGACCGGTCAGTTTCAAATAGTCGATGGTTTGCTCATCGATATAGAACATGGCCGCCGTGGCACCGTATTCCGGTGTCATATTCGAGATGGTGGCACGATCGCCCAGGGTCAGATGCGAGGCACCCTCACCATAGAACTCAAGGTAGCTGGAAACCACACGCTCTTTACGTAGGAATTCGGTTAACGCCAGTACGATATCGGTGGCGGTAATGCCCGGCTGCGGCTTACCCGTCAACTCAACACCGATAATATCCGGCAAGCGCATGTAAGAGGCACGACCCAGCATCACGCTTTCGGCTTCAAGACCACCCACACCCACGGCGATTACGCCCAGCGCATCAACATGCGGGGTATGACTGTCGGTACCTACCAGGGTATCCGGGAAGGCCACGCCATCACGTACCTGGATCACCGGCGACATCTTCTCCAGGTTGATCTGGTGCATGATGCCGTTACCCGGCGGGATCACATCAACGTTTTTAAACGCTGTTTTGGTCCAGTTAATAAAGTGGAATCTGTCTTCGTTGCGACGGTCTTCAATGGCACGGTTCTTTTCGAACGCGTCTGGGTCAAAGCCCGGTGCTTCGACCGCCAACGAGTGGTCAACGATCAATTGAGTTGGCACTACTGGGTTTACCTTGGCCGGATCGCCGCCTTTGGCAGCAATGGCATCACGCAGACCGGCAAGATCCACCAGCGCCGTTTGACCAAGAATATCGTGACAAACTACGCGCGCCGGGAACCAAGGGAAATCATGCTCGCGCTTGCGATAAATAAGTTGCTCAAGGCTTTGCGTTAAATCTTCTGGGTTACAACGGCGAACCAGGTTCTCGGCAAGCACTTTTGAGGTGTAAGGCAAGCCATCGTAGGCACCTGGCTCGATTGCATCAACCGCCGCTCGGGTATCGTAATAAACCAGCTCTGAGCCCGGCAGCGTCTTACGGTATTGGGTATTCATAATCTTCTCTACATTGCGAATGGATGTGGTGCGCCAACGAATGTGCCGCACCGACAGGCAAGGTGGCTAAGCCGTAGCTTAGCGCTCGCTTAGCTCGGGCACTGGACGCGCTTCTGGGCCAACATAACCCGCACTTGGGCGGATAATACGGTTGTTAGCACGCTGCTCTTTCACGTGTGCAGTCCAGCCCGTTACGCGACTCATTACAAAGATAGGCGTAAACAATTTGGTTGGAATGCCCATAAAGTGATAGGCCGACGCGTGGAAGAAATCGGCATTACAGAATAGCTTCTTCTCGCGCCACATCACTTCTTCACAACGTACAGACACAGGGTAAAGCACATCATCGCCTACCTCTTGGGCCAAACGCTCTGACCATTTTTTGATGATCACATTACGCGGATCGCTTTCGCGGTAAATCGCATGACCGAAGCCCATGATCTTCTCTTTACGCTCAAGCATGCCCATCAGCTCCTGCTCGGCTTCATCGGCATTGCTGAAGCGCTCAATCAGTTCCATCGCTGCTTCGTTGGCACCACCGTGCAATGGACCACGCAGTGAACCGATAGCACCGGTTACACATGAATGAATGTCAGACAATGTTGACGCACATACGCGGGCGGTGAAGGTTGAGGCGTTAAACTCGTGCTCTGCATAGAGAATCAAAGACACGTTCATCACATCGGCAAACAACTGCGATGGCGCTTTGTCATGCAACAGATGCAGGAAGTGAGCGCCCACCGAATCGTCATCGGTTTCAACTTCGATGCGCACGCCATCGTGGCTAAAGCGGTACCAGTAACAGATGATGCTTGGGAAAATAGCAACCATGCGGTCAATGGCGTCATTGGCCTGGTCGAAGTCGGTTTCCATTTCCAGGTTACCCAGCATAGAACAGCCGGTACGCATCACATCCATTGGGTGGGCATCTTTTGGAATGGCCTCTAGCACGGTTTTAAGTGCCGCCGGTAGGCCGCGCAATGATTTAAGCTTGGCTTTGTATTCAACCAGCTCACCCGCGGTAGGTAGCTCACCGCGCGAAAGTAAAAAGGCCACTTCTTCGAACTGTACTTTATCCGCCAGCTCGCTGATGTCATAACCACAATAGGTTAGGCCCGAACCTGTTTTACCTACCGTACAAAGGGCTGTTTGACCCGCTTCTTGACCGCGCAGACCCGCGCCACCTAATGCTTTATCTACCATAATAATTCTCCTGAATTTTTCCTGTTGAAACTCGGTTACTTATTCTTGCCTTCGGCAAAAAGGGCATCGAGTTTTTGTTCGTATTCGTGATAGCCAAGATAATCGTATAGCTCCATACGAGTTTGCATGGTGTCTATTACGGCTTTTTGATCGCCGTTCGCTAGAATCGATTTGTACACATTTTCTGCCGCCTTATTCATGGCACGGAATGCCGACAATGGGTAAAGCACCATGTCCACGCCCCACTCGCCTAGCTCTTTGCAGTTCCACAATTCGGTTTTACCGAACTCGGTGATGTTGGCCAGAATTGGCACGTCTAACGCGTCGGCAAAGGCGCGGTAATGCTCTTCGGTTTGTACCGCTTCGGCAAAGATACCGTCGGCACCGGCGGCCACATAAGCCTTGGCACGTGCAATAGCGGCTTCTAAGCCTTCTTGGGCAAATGAGTCGGTACGGGCCATGATGAAGAAGTCTGAGTCGGTACGGGCATCCACCGCCGCTTTAATACGGTCGACCATTTCTTCAACGGGAACGATTTCTTTATTTGGACGGTGACCACAACGCTTTTGCGCCACCTGATCTTCGATGTGCACCGCAGCGGCACCGGCTTTTTCCATATCGCGGATGGTCTTGGCAATATTAAATGCACCGCCCCAACCCGTGTCGATATCCACCATTAGCGGTAAGTCGCAGGCCGAGGTAATACGCTGTACATCGGCAATCACATCGTTCAATGAAGTCATGCCTAAGTCAGGCAGACCGTATGAGGCGTTGGCCACGCCACCGCCGGACAGATAAATAGCTTGGTGGCCTAGTTGTTTGGCCATCATGGCACAATAAGCATTGATAGTGCCAACAATCTGCAATGGCTGATTGGCCGTTAATGCGTCTCTAAATTTTTTTCCTGCGGACATTGTAAACTCCTGCTCTGTGAACGGTTGCGGTTATTGCGCCGCGTTAAATTTGTTTTCTATGTTATTCATTGAATAGCTGATATGTCGCTTCATCAACATCTCAGCCAATTCGCCATCACGATTTTCAATGGCGTTAATAATAGCCAAATGCTCGTCAAATGCTTTGGAAACTCGAGGGCCCGTCATCCCCATTTGCACTCGGTACATGCGAATAAGCTGATATAAATCGTGAATTAGCAAATTAAATAGGTGCTCGTTTTTCGAGCCCTTAATGATGCGGTAGTGAAAATCCAGGTCGCCGGCCTCTTGGTAATAGGACTCCCCTTCTTTCACTCGTTGCTCATTGAGGTGCTTGTTTAACAAGGCTTTAATATTGGCAATTTCCTCGTCGGTCATGTTCTGTGCGGCAAGCCGACAGGCCAAACCCTCGAGGGCGGCACGCACCTGATACACCTCGATAAGGCGCTCTGGCGTCAAGGCCACCACGCGACAACCCACATTGGCTTTGCGCTCAACCAGATTACAGGCCTCTAAACGGTTTAGGGCATCACGCAGGGTTGCGCGCGATACACCATAGCGTTTTGCCAATTCCGGTTCGGAAATTTTCGACCCCTGTGCCACGTCTCCCTCAACGATGGCGCGGCGCAGCTCCACAAAAACTTGGTCTACTGCGGTTGTCACCTGGTTTTGCGGTTCTATTGATTCATTAGTCACGGATTGATTGCTCACGCCTTTCTCAAATTGTCGACAATCTTGGCACCTACTATGGGAGAGGTCGGGGATATTGTCAACCGTAGTCAGCCTATATTGTCGACATAAATTCTATTTATACCGGCAAAAGTTAGTGCTTTGTGTGGAATTAAAACAAAAATGTCGACACTTTAAAAACATCGGCATTCACTATGGTGATGCGATACACTATGGCCAGATTATTTGCCCGTCATTGTCCATATCTATGAACATCAATACCTATATCCCCGAAGCTTTTATTGATGATGTTAAAAGCTATTTGCCTGAACACCTTGAACTAGAAGACTTTATCAACGCCTGCCAAACCCCGCTTAAAAGAGCGGTGCGAGTTAATACGTTAAAGATGACCACCGAGGAGTTTGAGCAAATATGTAACCAGCGCCATTGGCAGACCACCCCGGTGCCCTGGTGTGAAGAGGGTTATTGGCTAACCCGTCCAGAGCAAGAAGAAGAGTCCCTGCCTTTGGGCAGAACCGATTTGCACTTAAGTGGCTGCATCTATGTACAAGAGGCCAGCTCCATGCTGCCACCCACCGCCTTGAAAGATGCCTTAGGCAATGCCTTAGGCGAAGCCCATACGGTACTGGATATGGCTGCGGCCCCAGGCAGTAAAACCTCACAATTGGTGGCCATGCTGAACAATCAGGGCTTTTTAGTCGCCAACGAGTATTCATCGTCAAGACTCAAGGCTCTCAGTGCTACGCTTAAACGCATCGGCGCCCATAATGTTGGGCTCACGCATTTTGATGGCGCCGTATTTGGAAATTATATGCCGGAGATGTTCGACGCCATCTTATTGGATGCACCCTGCTCTGGTGAAGGCACGGTAAGGAAGGATGCAGATGCGTTAAAAAACTGGTCGCTGCAATCGAATATCGATATCAGCGAGGTACAAAAGTCGCTGATAAAAAGCGCTTTCCACGCCCTTAAAGTGGGCGGCACCCTGGTCTACTCCACCTGCACCCTGACCCCGGTAGAAAACCAGGCCGTGTGCCAGTACCTGCTCGACGAATTTGCCGGCTTAATCGAAGTTGAGCCGCTGAATGATTTGTTTACCGATGCAGAAAAAGCGGCAACAGAAGAAGGCTATCTGCACATCTGGCCACAGATATTCGACAGCGAAGGCTTCTTTATTGCCAAGTTTAAGAAAACCGGTGCCAAGGCGGTAAGTGAACCGAAAAGCAAAAAAGGCGCCTTCCCTTTTACGCCAATGCCGGCGAAACAACTGCAAGAATTTATGCAGTATCTTAAAAAGCAGTTTGGGATAAAAGCCTTACCCGGCACCCTGTATGTCCGCGATAAAGAAGTATGGCTGTTCCCGGATGCAGAGAATGTGCAGTTGTTTGAGGCGGTTAAATACTCCCGCATCGGTATCTTGATTGGCACCACACACAAAAATGGCGTGCGACTTGAGCATGAGTTTGGCAGTTGCCTAGGGAAACTGGCCACGAAAAACACCGTTGAATTAACCGCCGAGCAAGGCGCCGACTACTTTAATGGCAAAGATGTACGCCTTAGCGAGCCAAGTTCGGCCCAAGGTGAAGTGATCATACGTTTAAACGGAGCCAGCGTCGGTCTGGGGAAGTGGCAAAAGAACAAAATCAAAAACTCCCTTGCCCGGGATCTGGTCCTGGATGGACGGTTAATAACTTGGGAATAACTTGGGTATAAAAGCAGCAAAAACCAGTCTGTTTTTTTTACAGTTTTTCACAAAAGTTTATAACACACTGTTTTTAAAGTTAATTTAATCGTTCAGATTTATTTCACTTTTTGCACTGCGTTAACTACAATTAAGAAGACTTTCGCTTCTCCCGTATGAATGTGAACAGTTTATTTAGTTAGCGCACGGCTCATCAAGAGCCATTCCCCTAGGCCCAGGACAATGCGGATTCGTCCTGGGCGTTTTTTATTCCTTTTGAAAATTTTCACCATAAGTTTCAAGCTGTTGCGATAAATTATTGCCACTTTTTTGTGACCTTAATCGAGTTCATACTCGGTGCAGCTGCCGTCGCTGTGCAGCAGCCGATAGCGGTTTAGCTCGCCCTGCTCCAACTCAATCAGACTGATCGCCGCCTGACTCACCAAATGTTTCTGCGGACCCGTGGTGGTATCGTGCTTATCGACCTTCATTTGCCAACGTTTGGTAAACATATTCAAGGGGCTGCGCGGCGAGTAGAGTATGGAGTCAAGCTTATCCAAAAAGTTGATCAACTTACGAGGAAACTCATTCTTAATGCCACTGGCAGTCAGCTGCCAAATACGGTTGTCGCGCTCGCCAAAGCGCGCCTTGACGGAGAAGCAAAAGGAATAATGCACATCGCCGGAAAGAATGATGGTTTCTTCCGGTGTTTCTAAGCGCCGGAAGATATCGAGTAACTTTTTCGCCGAGCCCTCATGGGCCATCCAGTTTTCACAATCCACCATTAAGGGCTTACCGCACAGGGTAAACAGCGCCTGTATCGCCTCGATGGATTTAACCCCAAACACCGGCGCCGGGGAAACCAGCAAAACCTTGTCACAGCCTTCCAGGGTGCTCTCTAGCTCTAATAGTCGCTCCCAGTCCAAGAGGCCGGATGGCTCATTAAAGTCCTGCTCGTTTCGCCACCTATGGGTACGGGTATCGAGCACCACGACCTTAGGTACGGTGGGGAGCTCATAATGCCAGTAATCGTAATGCAGCAAGGGCTTATAGCCGCCCTTCAAATGCCAATGATTATCTTGCAAGGCGTCATTGACTAAGGAGAAAAAAGGCCAGTCCTGTTTCGCATCCGTATTCCCCCAGCCCTGAAACAGGGCGTAGGCCAACATGGCATTGCATATTATGCCGCGGCTGGCGCCATGGGTATACACCGCTTGCTCCCAATTAGCGGTGAGGTTCCAATCATCGGTGACGTCATGATCGTCGAAAATCATTAAGGTGCTGGTGTGCGCCAACAACCGCGCCACCTGCCCTTGGCTGGCGGCAAATTTACGCAAATGCTCGCGCTCGGCACTAAACACTTCCTGCTGGGGATGCTCGGCGGCGAGCTCTAGCCGGGCAAAATCGACCAGTTGCCAACTTGCGGCGCTAAAACTCAACAAATACAGCGCAATAAATTCTTCGAAATGGATTAAATGGTTGGCACTTTTAATGCTGCTAAAGTGGGGCTCGTCTTTGCGCAGCCAATAGCCGCTGTGCCACTTTGACAGTTTTTGCCAAGGCTTTTTCGGCAGCAACTCGGCGCGCCGATAGAGCTCGTCGACCACCTGCTCGCTCGTAGTCAGCAAGGGCATGGATTCGGTGTAAATACCCAGCTTGGCAACCAACTGATGAATAGCCAGTAACATGGGACCAGCCACATCATCGGCATACACCTGATCGCCAGAGAGCAACAACAACTGCGGACGTTGAACCTCATTTTCTTGCGCTAGGGAGCGCGCCAGCAATTCATCTGCCTGCACCAGGGCATCGTCACTGTAATGATGGGGATTGCGACAAGAGCCATGTAGCACTGAGTGAAGTTGCTGGGGTATCAATAACGTCGGGCTGGTGTGGCCGGGGTAGCAAAACGCACTTAAATCTATGCGCTCAAGGCCATCAAACAGCTCGTAGGCGATGGCCAGGTCCGCAGCAAAGGTCCCTTTGCTTGGCGTAAGGGTCAGGCTGTAAAGGTACAAGTGCTCGCCAAGACGGCACATGTCTACCTGCTGATACAGCTCGACGCCGCTTAGCTCTAATCTTGGGTTGATCGCCTTAGAGGTCGCCAGCTGCAGGCGAATAAGCTCGGGCTCGGCGCGACGAAGCAAAGGGCCAAGCAGGAGCAGAGGAAGTTCTGTCACAATATTGGCCCCATCAATCCTTAGCGCCTGTTAATACCGTTAAATAAACGATAGAAGTTATCCGTAGTAGCGTTCGCCAGCTCTTTATAGCTCACCCCTTTGAGGTCGGCAATAAAGTAGGCCACATCCTGCACATAGGCAGGTTGGTTGGTTTTACCGCGATGCGGCACCGGTGCCAAGTAGGGTGAGTCGGTTTCAATCAGCAAGCGCTCCAGAGGCACCTGCTTAACCACCTCTCGCAACTGCTCAGCATTACGGAAGGTGACGATGCCTGAAATGGAAATATAAAAACCCAGATCCATGGCCTGTTTCGCCATGTCCAGGTCTTCGGTGAAGCAATGCAGCACCCCACCACAACGCTCGGCATTATGCTCGCGCATCAAATTTATGGTGTCGGCTTTGGCGTCTCGGGTATGAATAATCAGCGGCTTATTCAGCTCATTGGCCACCTGAATATGGCCGACAAAACTCTCTTGCTGAACCTGCTTAGTTTCACCACTGTAGTAGTAATCCAACCCGGTTTCACCTATGGCAACCACCTTGTCATGCACCGCCAAACGGCGCAACAGGTCTATATCCAAAGCGTCTTTTTGATCTAACGGGTGCACCCCGCAAGAAGCGGAGACATCGTCGAAGGCGGCAATTTTTTCCAGCATCTGTGGAAACTGCTGCAAGGTCACGCTCACACATAAGAAGTGTTCAACATCTTTAGCACGCGCCTGAGCTAATACACTCGGCAAATCTTCGCCGAGCTTATCAAAGTCCAACCTGTCTAGGTGGCAATGGGAATCTACAATCATGAGTTACTGCAATGTGGATGTAAGGCCCAAGGCCTTACATGGTGTATGTGGGGTGGCCGGAATTTAACAAGGTTCCAAGCATCTTTTCGATTTTATCACGCAAATGTACCTTGTCGTCGATAAAGCCGATGCCGATACCCGGCGGGTTTGAGCTTTGCGCGCCGATTGGGGTTACCCACACGACTTTGCCCGTCACCACTTCTTCTTCAAGGGAATCGGGTAAGCTTACACGCAACGCCAAAGACTGCCCCATTTCATAGCTCATGTTTGTGCGTACAAACAAACCACCGGTTTTTAGATAAGGCATATAACAACGATATAATTCATCCAGATCGTCTAATTCTACAAGTAGCTCTTGCACAACGGCTCCTTTGTTATCCTAATTCTTGCTTTAACACACGCAACAGCTGTGCCAGTGCTAACGTCATATTCAGTCCTGGGGTCTGCGTTACCTGCTCACTAAAGTGATGTAACTGCTTATAACAGCGTTCAAAAGCCGCAAAGCTCAACCCCTGCTGGGACTTGTGTAATAAAAACTGGCTTACGAACAGCCTAAAGATAGCAATATATTGTGAGTTTTGCGTCAAAATATCAACCAGCTTTTGTTCGTTAACCGCTAATCGCTGCTCATACAGCGCTTGGTATAAGGTTTGAATCTGCCCTAACTCGTCGTTTTCTTGCCATTGGCGCAACAACAAGGGCTGAGTTTTAAAGTGCACGGCAAAGGGCTGCTGTATGGCTTCATGGGCATACTGTTGCAACCAGGCATCCAAATGAGCATCGTCTTGCACCGAGATCTGTTGCTTGGCGCAGCGGCTTAAGATGGTGGCCGATAAATTAGCCGTACCTGGGCTAAGCAACCACAAATAACAATGGTTATTAGGCTCTTCCAGGGTTTTTAACAGGGCATTGCTGGCGGCCACGGTCATACGCTGGGCATTGGGAATAATCACGCATTTGGCGCCGCCTTGCTGGGCACTGTGTTGGACAAAGTCGCTGATGGCGCGTATGGCATCGACACCTATGCTGCTGCCCTCTCCACTGAGCATAAGTAAGTCTGGATGCGTCCCGGCAGCAATTAGCTTGCAGCCCTTGCATTGGCCACAAGGGTGCATTTGTTCGGCCTGCTCACACAGCAAGGCCTTACATAACTGCTCAGCCAATATGCCTTTACCCACGCCCTCAGCGCCATAAAGTAAATGGGCATGGTGCAATCGCCCCTGCTGCTGCTGTTGGGCATATTGCTGCTGTACATTGCTAAGCCAGGGGTACATTATTGCTCCGCTAAGAAGGGCACCAGCACATCGGCCAAAGCCTGATGCACTTGCTCCATGCTTTGACTGGCATCGATTATATGAATGCTGTCATCTGCATGCGCCAAGGCCAAATAACGCTCTCGCGTGCGCTCAAAAAACGACAGGTCTTCCTGTTCGATACGATCCAGCTCACCGCGACCACGGGCTCGCTCAAGGCCTAGGGCCGGCTCGATGTCGAGATACAAGGTCAAATCCGGGCGTAGCCCGTCTAGGACATAATTGCCAAGAAAACGCATCACCTCGGCATCGACCTCTCGGCCCCCGCCTTGATAAGCCTGAGACGATAAATCGTGGCGATCGCCAAGCACCCAGGTGCCCTGCATCAGCGCCGGGCGAATTACATTTTCCACCAATTGAGAGCGCGCCGCATACATTAGCAGCAGTTCGGTTTGGGTGCTCACCTGCTCGTCCTGGCATTCTTTTACCACAGTTCGCAATTGTTCTGCCACCGGGGTGCCGCCTGGCTCTCGAGTGGTGATAAAATCAACACCCGCTTTCGTTAATAGTTCGGCACAGACCTTCATGGCGGTGGACTTACCACTGCCCTCTAGACCCTCAATCACAATAAACTTAGCTGTCATTTGCTCTTCTTAACTGATACTGGCGCACTGCGCGGTTATGATCCGCCAGTCGCTTTGAAAATTGATGGCTGCCATCGCCCTTGGCGACAAAATAATAGTAGTCCGATTGCGCTGGCTGCACCGCTGCCAACAAGGCTTTGCGCGATGGCATGGCAATAGGCGTTGGTGGCAAGCCATTGATACGATAGGTGTTGTATGGCGTGGTCTGACGCAAATGAGCACGGGTAATGTCGCCATCGAAATCGGGGCCGATACCATAGATCACCGTGGGATCCGTTTGCAACCGCATGCCCTTGTTTAAACGATTTACGAACACGGACGCAATAAGTGGACGCTCGCCGGCAACCCCGGTTTCCTTTTCGATAATCGAGGCCAAGATCAAGGCCTCATAGGCGCTCTGCAATGGCGTGTTATCGTCGCGCTGCTGCCAGATTTCGGCCAACTGCACTTCCATCTTGTTATAGGCCCGTAAAAGGATCTGCTCGGCATCTTCATGGGCATGATAATGATAGGTATCGGGAAACAACTTACCTTCGAAGCGCTCATCCAAAGGCTGATTATTAAAGCTATCGCCCCATTGTAATGGCGTATCTACGTATTCTGCTTGAGCCAAACGTGCCAGCACCTGGCGTAAATTATCGCCTTCGATAATGGTGAAGCTGAACTCATGCTCCAACCCCTGACTGATCTGCCTAAAAGCGCTTAGTGCGGTACCTGGTACCAACTGATACACGCCGGCTTTTAAATCGGTGAGGCTAGGATCGAGCTTGGCGAGCACCTGTAACGGCCAACACTCGTCGACCCATTGCTTGCTCTGCCACTGACTGCATAACTGATTAAACCCTGTGCCACTGGGAATTTCCACCAACTGCGTGTGACCAATATTAAAAGGCGCCTGCATGGCTTGGCGCAACTGGTAGTATCCGGCCGCAGTAAGTACTAACGCCAGTAACACCACACTGGCAATGACCCTTATCATACCTTGATCCCTTGTTTTACTAACAGGCTAAGCGCTACATCGAGGTTGTAATCATGGTAGGCGATGCGGGTAATAGGCACCAGCTCCATCAAGCTATTACAGCAGAACACCGCATCCATCGACAATACCTGGGCCAAATTAAGCTGACAACTGATTATTGGCAGGCGTTGTTGCAGATGCGTTAAATAAACCCCCTGTATCCCAGCCTGCTCTAAGCTTGGCGTATACCACTGCCCTTGCTTGTACATCAGCAAATTGGCACTGGAGGTTTCAATCACCTTGTCTGTGGTATCTAGCACCAGTAAGTCATCACTGCTCTGCTGTGCCGCTTCTTGCTTAATAAAGACCTGCTCTAGGCGATTGAGGGTTTTCAAACCGGCCAACAAGGGCTGTTGCGCCAAGCGTGTTTTGGCGACAGAGAGGCTCAGGCCCTTTTGCGCTATCCCCTGATAGGCACTCGGGTAAGGCAACAGGCTAAGCACGCGTGTGGGCTGCACATCACTGGGGGGCGCATAACCTCGCCCACCACTGCCTCGGGTATACAACACCTTGAGTACCGCGGGCTCCTCGGCAAGGGCCTGGTTACTACCAAGCAGCTGAGTCACATCCTGCTCCAGGGCAACAAAATCCAATTCCCCAAAACCCAAACGTCGAGCACATTCACTTAAACGAGCGCGGTGTAAGGGCCAAAGCTGAACCTGGCCGTCGACCACTTTGGCGGTGGTAAAAAAACCATCGCCGTAGTTTAAGCCACGATCCTTAATATCGATCAGGTGCCCCGGCTGGCCATTTATAATAGTTTTAGTCATAAAAAAAGCTCGGTCATAACCGAGCTTATGTTACCAGCTTAGTCCCAACTTGGTCTATGCTGGTAGGCAGTTGATTTCACTGTTAGATCTTTTTAAATAACAGTGAGCCGTTGGTACCACCGAAACCAAACGAGTTACACAGCGCATAGTCTAGTTTTACATCGCGCGCGGTGTGGGCAATGTAATCCAGATCACAGCCCTCGTCCGGGTTATCCAGGTTGATGGTCGGCGATACTTTTTGGTCTTGCAGTGACAGCACTGTGATGATTGATTCTACCGAACCGGCGGCACCAAGTAAGTGACCCATCATAGACTTAGACGAACCCACCATCACCTTGTCGGCAGCGGCACCGAAGATGCTCTTAACCGCACTGGTTTCTGCCTTATCGCCCGCTGGCGTTGAGGTACCGTGAGCATTGATGTAACCCACTTGCTCGGCATTGATACCCGCATCTTTAATGGCATTGGCCATAGCAAGTGCCGCACCGGCGCCGTCTTCAGGCGGCGAGGTCATGTGATAGGCATCACCACTCATGCCAAAACCTACCAATTCGGCATAGATTTTCGCACCACGGGCCTTGGCGTGCTCATACTCTTCAAGTACTACAACACCGGCACCATCAGAAAGCACAAAACCGTCACGGTCTTTATCCCAAGGGCGTGACGCCGCTTGTGGATCATCGTTACGCGTTGACAAGGCACGTGCAGCGCTAAAACCACCCATGCCCATAGGCGTAGAGGCCTTCTCGGCACCACCGGCAACCATGGCATCCGCATCACCGTAGGCGATCATGCGTGCCGCATGGCCGATATTATGCAGGCCGGTTGTACAGGCGGTAACGATAGAAATGTTCGGTCCACGCAGGCCCTTCATTATAGAAAGGTGGCCTGAGATCATATTGATGATGGTTGACGGCACATAAAATGGCGACAACTTGCGCGGCCCAACATTTAAAAGTTTTTCATGGTTTTCTTCGATCAGTGTCAAGCCACCGATCCCTGAGCCCACAGCAACACCAATACGTTCGGCGTTGGCGTCAGTGACTTCCAAGCCAGAATCGTCCAGCGCTTGTAAACCTGCAGCGATACCGTACTGGATAAATAAATCCATTTTCTTGGCATCTTTCTTCGCCATGTATGCTTCGGCATCAAAATCTTTGATTAAACCAGCAAATTTGGTCCCGAAATCTGTTGTATCGAAATGGGTAATAGCACCAATGCCACTTTGTCCATTCAATAAGCCCTGCCAGGTTGACGCTACATCATTACCCAGCGGCGTAAGCATACCTAAGCCAGTAACTACGACTCGACGTTTAGCCACGGTGTCCTCCAAAAAGGGAATAAAAGATGGGGGTCTCAGATAGACTAAGGGCAGCGAATGCTGCCCTTAAAAGAAATGCGTGGATTACTCAGCGTGAGCTGTAACGTAATCGATAGCAGCTTGAACTGTAGTGATCTTCTCAGCTTCTTCGTCTGGGATCTCAGTGTCAAATTCTTCTTCTAGCGCCATTACTAGCTCAACAGTATCAAGAGAGTCCGCACCTAGATCATCAACGAAAGACGCTTCAGACTTTACTTCTTCTTCTTTAACACCTAGTTGCTCAACGATGATTTTCTTTACGCGTTCTTGGATGTCGCTCATTCTTCTTTCCTTTATTTAAACGCTACTGCGTTATTTTTTCAGATTGCGGCGTAGTTTACGCAGCATATTTGTCTGATTCAAGGATTTGCCCAGAGTTTTTTGTCTGGTCAAACCTCTATGAATATAAAGTTGCACTTTTATCGCCCATTTTCACGGCGATTTCAAGTATGTTTAAAGCAAGATCACAAAAACTTCAATCTTTTTAGTCGAGTTTTTGCGACCTTTTTTGGCTCAGCCTGAGCCTTAAACCATATACATCGCGCCATTAACGTGCAGAGTTTCGCCGGAAACGTACGCTGCCGCGTCAGACGCTAAATAGCATACGGCCGCTGCAATTTCGTTTGGTTGACCAAGACGACCCGCCGGTACATTGGCAAGTGTTGCCGCTTTTTGCTCTTCAGTCAGCTCGTCGGTCATATCGGTTTGGATAAAGCCAGGTGCCACCACGTTTACTGTGATACCGCGTGACGCCACTTCGCGCGCCAACGACTTAGAAAAACCAATGACGCCTGCTTTCGCAGCCGCATAGTTGGCCTGCCCGGCGTTACCCATGGTGCCCACAACCGAACCTATGTTGATAATACGGCCAGACTTTTTCTTCATCATAGGACGCAATACCGCTTTTGACAGGCGGAAGATAGACGACAAGTTAGTGTCGATAATATCCTGCCATTCGTCATCTTTCATGCGCATTAGCAGATTATCGCGGGTGATACCGGCATTGTTTACCAATACATCAATGTCACCTAGGTCTGCTTTAATTGCAGCTAGGGTTGCTTCGATTGACTCGGCATCGGTCACGTTCAGCTTGTAGCCTTTACCGTTCTCACCAAGGTAGGCAGAGATCTTCTCAGCACCACCGTCACTGGTCGCCGTGCCAGCAACCTTTGCGCCTTGCGCGACCAATTGCTCAGCAACCGCTTTACCAATACCACGGCTTGCACCTGTTACTAGGACTACCTTGCCCTCTAGGGAAAATAAATTTGCCATTTTTGTTCTCTTTTATTTAGCTGCGTCTACGCTGGCACTGTCATTAACAGCGCTGCAAGCAACAGATTTATCAATTCGTTTTACCAGACCCGTTAACACCTTACCTGGACCAAATTCAAACGCCTGAGTGATGCCCATTTTGGCGATGGCTTGTACGGTTTCAGTCCAGCGGACCGGGCTATACAGCTGACGTACCAAGGCATCTTTGATGGCTTCAACGTCCTGCTCAGCGGCAACATCAACGTTGTTGATCACTGTGTAGGCAGGGGCGTTTAATGCTAATGCATCCAAGTCGCCTTTAAGCTGCTCGGCGGCAGGCTTCATCAGCTCACAGTGAGAAGGTACACTTACCGCAAGAGGCAATGCACGCTTAGCACCGGCTTCTTTACAGGCTTCACTGGCGCGATCGACGGCTTCTTTATTACCGGCAATCACCACCTGACCCGGTGAGTTGTAGTTCACCGGAGCAACAACCTGACCTTGCGCGCTGTCGGCACAGGCTTTAGCGATAACATCATCGTCTAGACCTATGATGGCCGCCATTGAACCAACACCCGCTGGCACGGCTTGCTGCATATATTGACCACGGTTTTCTACCAGCTTAACACCCTCGGCTAGGCTCATGACACCAGCACATACCAGCGCCGAGTACTCACCCAGGCTGTGACCGGCTAGTACCACTTCTTGCTCTGCACCGCCTTGCTGCTGCCAATGACGGAAAATAGCCACAGACGAACACAGTAACGCTGGCTGCGTACGGTGTGTTTGGTTGAGCTCTTCTTCTGGACCGTTCAGTACCAGTTCCGCCAAGTCATAGCCAAGGGCTTCTGAGGCTTCCGCAAAGGTGGCTTTAACTACTTCTGACTCGCTCAGTAGCTCGGATAACATGCCAACGCTTTGTGAGCCTTGACCAGGAAATAATATTGCGATTTTTTCAGACATATGCTGCTCTTTTCGTATTGTTTTAGCGATGTTCGCGAATTTTGGCAGGCATTAATGAGGAGGGAGTTTACGAGTTTTCTGAGCTCGTATCTGGCGTTGGCTCGTTCTCAGCGAAGGCCGCTTGAATTTTCTCGGGCAACTGCCGTTGCACTTCCTTAACAGCCTCATTAATTGCCGCTAGAAATGCACTTGCCGATGCATTTCCATGACTTTTAACCACTATACCGCGCAATCCTACCAAAGATGCGCCGTTATACTGGTCGGGGTTCACCTTTTTATAGATCTTTTTTATGACAGGCATAAGTAATAGCGCCAAACCGCGATAAAGCAAGTGCTTTTTCAGGGCCTTAGTCATCTTATGCATGATCAGTTTTGCAATTCCTTCACAGGTTTTCAGTGCCACATTGCCAACAAAGCCTTCACAGACGATCACGTCGGCCTTACCACTGAAAATATCACTGCCCTCACTGTAACCCGTGTAATTAATGGTATTACAGCGACTCATCAACTGGGCTGCCTCCTTGATACCCTCATGACCCTTAATGTCTTCGGAACCGATATTGAGCAAGCTGACCTTAGGGTGTTCAATATCCTGCACCTCGCGTGCCACCACAGCGCCCATGATCCCGAATTGATACAGGGTATGGGCATCGCAATGAACATTGGCGCCAAGATCCAATAAATAAACGGGTCGCTTGGTTTCGGTAGGTACCGAGGAAATAAGCGCCGGGCGTTTGATGCCTGGCAGCATTTTCAGTACGTAGTGAGCAATGGCGAATAACGCCCCGGTGTTGCCGGAGCTCACACAGGCCTGGGCTTCCCCGGACTTAACTAAATCAAGGGCCACACGCATAGAGGCATCTTTTTTATTGCGCAACGCATACGCCGGTTCATCGGCATTGGTGACGATTTGCGTACAATGTTTGATTTTTAAACGTGGGTGCTGCAGCGCGTCTAAACGGGAAAGCTGCTCTTGAATTAGCGTTTCATTACCGCAGAGGATCAGGGTAAGTGATGAATGGAGGTGGACCGCTTCAACTGCGGCTGGGATAGATGAACGGGGGCCGTAATCGCCCCCCATCATATCTAACGCAATGGTTAGACTGCGTTGCATAAAGCAATCTCTTACTTAGAAATTACTTTAACGCCTTTGTAGTAGCCGTCTGCAGTGATGTGGTGACGACGGTGAGTTTCACCAGTCACTTTATCAACTGTTAGAGCTGGACCACTGATCGCATCGTGTGAACGACGCATACCACGTCTTGCACGAGACTTCTTGCTTTTTTGTACCGCCATTAGCCTTCTCCTAAGAATCTTTCTTAAGTTGTTTCAAAATTTCAAATGGATTTGGTTTTTCATCTTCTTCGTCGATTTTACCAAAGCTTTTTTGTTGCTCTGAGTAACGACAAGATGCTTCGTCATGCATAGGCACGATAGGAATGGCCAAAATCAACTCATCTTCAACTAATTGTCGAACGTTGACTTCTCCGTTCTCATCTAGCTCCACAAGATCGTAGTAATCAGGGAGATGATCTGACTCTGCACCCATGCCAACCGGCGTATACGCAAAGTCTTGTTCCAAATCCAACCCAAACTCTTCATTACAACGCTGACAAATAAGGGTTGCTCGGGCCTTTAAAGAACCACTTAGCACAGTTAAACCTTGTTCATCCTGCTTGCAATGAATTTGTACCGCTACTTCACCACTTTTATCCAGCACAACTTGCTCGAATCGAGAAAGTTCTTCAAACATCACCACGCCATCATAACTTAGCTGACGTTGTGCTGCCCTGCCCGGATCAAGGGTGACGGGAATCTTCACCTTTTGCATAGGGGCTGCATCATATAGATAGTTATCATTAGAGTCAAAATAAAATTCGACTTTCCTTTTGTTTTTCGCCCGATTGCGCCGTATTCTAGGGTCGATATTTAACAATTCGATGATCGGGCAATGAAAACAGCTTTTATCTTAGCCTCAAGTTCGCCTTTTAGGCAGCAATTATTAAAAAAAATTATCCCTGAATTTCACCATTTTTCACCCGAAATTGACGAGTCAGCCAAAGCCGACGAAAAGCCGGAGCAACTGGTACGCCGTTTGGCGCTGGAAAAAGCCCAAACCGCCCGCAACCTTTATGGTAACGGGCTTGTTATTGGCTCAGATCAGGTGGCTCTGCATAATGGTGATATCCTCGGCAAACCACACACAATAGCCAAAGCCGAAGCGCAGCTGGCTCGTTTTAGCGGCGAAAAAGTCACCTTTTTAACCTCTTTAGCCCTGCTCGACATAGAAACGGGCAAAAATACGGTAATAGTCGAGCCCTTTGAAGTTCATTTTCGCCATTTAAGCGCCGAGCAAATACGTCTTTATGTGGCCAAAGAGCAACCGCTTAATTGTGCCGGCAGCTTTAAAAGCGAAGGTCTGGGAATATGTCTTTTTGAGGCGCTGAAGGGCGATGACCCCAATGCCTTGGTTGGCCTACCATTATTACGTCTCAATCAACTGCTGTTAGATTGGGGCATAGATCCGCTGGCGCTGTAACTGCGCCAGCCTTAAGACGGCGCTTAAAACAGTGCCAACAACTCCCGATAGCTGTTCACGGTCGCCTTGGGACTAAAAATTTCCAGTTCATCCTTGGTGTGCACCCCAAAGGTCACGCCGATACTATCAACCCCGGCATTGGCTGCCAACTGCATATCGATTTGCGTATCCCCTATCATCACCGCCTGCTCAGGAGACAATTGATAGAAGGCAAGAATGTGCTCCAGCATTTCAGGGTGAGGCTTGGATTGGGCCTCACAGGCGGTGCGGGTAATATCAAAAAAATGCGCCTGGCCGGTTTCGGCCAATAATCTGTCTAACCCCTTACGGCTTTTGCCGGTTGCCACCGCCAAAGCATAGCCTTTATTCTTTAGCGCCGTGAGCGTGCTTGCAACATCATCAAACAGCGGCGTCGGCGTGGTATCGACGGCTAAATAATGATGCTTGTATTGCTCCTCGAGCGCCTGATGAAACTCGCTATGCTCAGGAAACAAGGTTGCTACCGCGGTATCCAGGCTCAGGCCGATGATATTCTTTGCGCTAATGGGGTCTGGCTCGGGCACGCTGAGCGAGCGTGCCGCACTTTGCAGTGTTGCGACTATTTTCGGCACCGAGTCCATAATGGTGCCGTCCCAATCGAATATAAGCAGCTCTTTATTAGGTATTTTGCTCACGTAAGCGTCCTAAACAATGTTCCAACGCCGCATCTAAAGGCGCTTCCAATGCCATAGTGGTTTCGTTTTTAGGGTGGAAAAAACGCAGCTCGCGGGCATGCAAAAATAGGCGGTTAAAGCCCTGAGCGCGCATCTGCGCGTCAAAGGCCTGGTCACCATATTTATCATCACAGGCAATAGGATGCCCTTTACACTGGGTATGCACACGAATTTGGTGCGTTCGCCCGGTCACCGGCGAAGCCTGGACCAAGGAACAGTTTTCGAAGCGTTCTAACACCCGAAAACGTGTGTGCGAGGCCTTACCACGCTCATGATCAACACGCACCACCCGTTCACCGGATTGCAGGGTGTTTTTATTAAGCGGTTCATTCACATTGCGCACCTTGGCGTCCCACTGCCCTGCTACCAAGGCCCAGTAATTCTTTTCCATGGTTTTTTCGCGCAGTTGCTCATGAAGGGATTTCAACACCGAGCGTTTTTTCGAAATAAGCAGGCAACCCGAAGTATCTCGGTCTAATCGATGCACCAGCTCCAGGCTTTTATCGTTTGGACGCAGGGCGCGCAAGGCTTCAATCAAACCAAAGCTTAAGCCGCTACCACCGTGCACCGCCATACCGGCAGGTTTATTGATCACGATCAGGTACTTATCTTCATACAAGATGGCATCTTCTAACTTGCTCACCTTATCCAGGTTAGTAGGTATCGGCTGCTCTGTGCGTTCAGCAATTTTAATCGGCGGAATACGCACCGTGTCACCGCTTTGCAATTTATACACAGGCTTGACACGTTTTTTGTTCACTCGCACCTCGCCTTTACGCAAAATCCGGTACACCGCACTCTTTGGCACCCCTTTGAGTTTGGTTATCAAAAAGTTATCTATGCGTTGCCCGCTGTAGTCTTCATCAACGGTTACAAAGCAAACCTGGGTGCCAATCGTCTCTTTCATTACCTAATCACTGATTTGAGTCATAATTTAGTTGCTTCTGCAGCGGTTTTAGTGGGATAATCGCCCTTGTAAAACCTGTGCATAACACAAGATTTTACATCACCTTTGGTTTCGACCAAAACTTGCGTGCAACACATTCTGGGAATGGCGATCATACAGATTCGAGCTCGTATTTCCACAGCTTTATCACCCAGAAACCACGTGAATGCAGTGACAAACAATGCGCGTAATAGATTGTTTGCTTGGCTGCGACCGCAAGTGGTGATTAGCCCATATGGGCATAATAGGAAACGAAAATATAGAACATTAGGTCTTTTGCGCGCTGTTTCAGCAATAAAATGAACGCCCGCGAACGACATGTAATTAAACAAAATCATAATGCTATCGACCACCATTTGGTGTATCGGTAAACGACTATTACCTTGTTGCGTCGCTTGTCAGCTATTGCTGACGGCAAAAACTTAAGATGTGGTGTAGTGGCCTTTATTTTTTGCCAAACCACCCGCCAAGGTAAATTTAAAACGTTAAGCTTTTTCGTTAAAAGCCCAGTCGTGAGACTGCACCTAAGACATAAGAAGAGCGCCGAATGACCCAAGTTAGGTCGGGCACTATGTACAGAATTTAAGAGTAACAATATGAAACGCATGCTAATCAATGCGACGCAGCAAGAAGAAATGCGCGTAGCACTGGTTGATGGCCAGCGCCTGTACGATCTAGATATCGAAAGCCCTGGACACGAACAAAAAAAAGCAAACATCTACAAGGGTAAAATTACCCGTATCGAACCTTCTCTTGAAGCCGCTTTTGTTGACTACGGCGCCGAACGCCATGGCTTCTTACCACTTAAAGAAATTGCCCGTACCTACTTCCCTAGCGGTTATACCTTTAGCGGTCGTCCTAATATCAAGGATGTAATCAAAGAAGGTCAGGAAGTAATTGTTCAGGTTGATAAAGAAGAACGCGGCCAAAAAGGCGCTGCGCTGACCACCTTTATCAGTGTGGCCGGTAGCTACCTGGTATTGATGCCAAATAACCCTCGTGCCGGCGGTATTTCTCGTCGTATCGAAGGGGATGAACGTGCCGAGCTCAAAGAAGCACTGAGCCGTTTAGACCTGCCTAAGGGCATGGGCCTAATCGTACGCACCGCGGGCGTAGGTAAATCATACGAAGAGCTTGAGTACGACTTAAAAGCCCTACTGGTGCACTGGCAGGCAATTAAAGATGCTGCCGACAGTGGCAAGGCACCTTTCTTAATTCACCAGGAAAGTAATGTTATTTTCCGTGCTATTCGTGACTATCTGCGTCGCGACATCGGTGAAATCCTGATCGACAAGCCGCGTGTATTCGAAGAAGCAAAAGCCCATATCGAACGCTTCCGCCCTGATTTTATGAATCGCGTGAAGCTGTACCAAAATGATGTGCCGCTGTTTACGCATTATCAAATTGAAAGCCAAATCGAGTCTGCCTTCCAGCGCGAAGTGCGCCTGCCTTCTGGCGGTTCAATCGTAATTGACCCAACGGAAGCACTGACCTCTATCGATATCAACTCGTCAAAAGCGACCAAGGGTAGCGATATCGAGGAAACCGCACTCAATACCAACCTTGAAGCGGCCGATGAAATCGCCCGTCAGTTACGCCTGCGTGACCTGGGTGGTTTGATTGTTATCGACTTTATCGATATGACTCCTCCGCGCCACCAACGTGAAGTAGAAAACCGCCTTAAAGATGCGGCGCGTCAAGACCGCGCCCGTGTGCAGATCGGTAAGATTTCTCGTTTTGGCCTGTTGGAAATGTCACGTCAGCGCTTGCGTCCGTCATTGGGCGAAGCAAGCCAAGGCAGCTGTCCACGTTGTAGTGGTCAGGGCACCATTCGTTCGAATGAGTCAATTGCCCTGTCTATCCTTCGTCTAATCGAAGAAGAAGCAATCAAAGACAATACCGCTCAGGTTAATGCTCAGGTGCCGGTTGCCGTAGGCGCCTACCTGCTGAACGAAAAGCGCCGCAGCGTGCAGCGCATCGAAAAACGTCACAACTGTGATGTGGTGATCATTCCTAATCAGCATATGGAAACACCGCATTACGAAGTCGTGCGCTTACGTAAAGACGAAACCCTGGAAGCGGCAAGCTACGAGCAAATCATTGAGCCAGAGCCGGAAGCAATCGAGTATTCTCGTGCGCCAGCCTCACCACAACGTGAAGAGCCGGTGCTCAAGGGCGTGGTCATGCCACACGAACCCGCACCTGTGGCTCAGCCTAAAGCTGCTAGCAATAAAGCCAAGGCCCCAGAACAACCTGGCCTGCTTGAGCGCATCAGCAAATGGCTAAAAGATCTGTTTGGTGGTGAAGAGCAAGCCGAACAAGATAAAAAGCAAGGTAAGGGTGAAGAAAAAGACCGCCGCTCAGGTGAGCGTCGTCGCAACAACCAGCGTCGTCGCAGCAATCAGTCGCGCAACCGCGGCAAAGGCCCGCAGCAAAAAGGCGGTGAAAAGCCAGAAGCTGAGAAGAGCGAAAGCAAGGAGCAAAATCGCAGCGATGAGCGCGGCGGCCAACGTGGTGGTCAGCGCAGCAACGAGCGTGATGACAATCGTGGCTCGGATAACCGCAATAAACGCCGTCGTTCGCAAAACCGTCGTCGCGATAACCGTAACGAGAGCGCTGAAACGCTTAAAGACACCAATGTTGAAGCGAAAGACGAGCAACAACAAGAGCAGGAGCAAAAGCCTAAGCAGCGCCGCCAACGTCGCAACCTACGTAAGAAGGTGCGCGTGCCAAATAAAGCACAGGCCGAGCAAACGCTTACAAGCGAAACTGCAACCGCTGTCGTTGAGCCTGCAGTAGATACTCAAGAGCAACAAGCAGCGCCGGTTGTTGCAGCAACTCAAGACGTTGCTGTGCAAGAACAGCAAGCTGATGCAGCACAAGAAAAGGCTTCACCAAAAGCTGAACCTAAGCCTGCACCTAAGGCAGAGCCAAAAGCCGAGCCTGCAGCTCAGATGGAAAACGCCAACGCTGAGACGCAAGAAGGTGAAGAGCAAGCCGAGGGCGAAAAAGAAGGCCGCACTCGCAGCCGTCGTTCACCACGCCACCTGCGCGCCGCCGGTCAACGCCGTCGTCGTGAAAAGCAAGAAGGCGAAAGCGATAAGGCCGCCTTTATTCCGGTAGCCGATCAGGCCATGGCGGAAGAAGCCAAGCAAGACACTGCACCGGTAGCCGCGACACAAGAGCAATCTGCCGAGCAGTCGGTTGCACCTGCGGTTGAACAAGCGGCCGTTGAAGCTGCTCCAGCACCAAGCCAAGAGAGCCCAGAGCCTCAAGCCGAAGTGGTTGCAGAAACTGTTGAGCCACAAGCTGAAGAAGCGGTTGTTGAAACGCCTGCGACTAGCAGCGAAGAGCCGGCAGAGGAAGCAGTCGCCGAGCAAGACGAAGCGAAACCGGCCGAGACTGAAGCTGAAGCTGAAGCTCCAGTTGAAACACTTGCTGAGACTGCTGTCGAGACTAATGTCGAGAGTGCCGTCGAAACAGTTGTTGAAACACCAGCCGAGCCAGCTCAAGAGGAAAAGGCTGAAGTTGTCGCTGAACAAGCACCTGTTGCGGAAACTGCAGAAGCCCCTGAGGTCGAAGCAGAGGTTACAGCAACGGCCGAGCCAGTAGCTAACGCCGTACGCGCAATCGGTCACGCCTCTGCGCCTATGACACAGCCGGTAACCCAAGCCATGCAACCTCTGGGTGAATTGCCACAGCCAATGCCAGCTGAGCAGCGCACCGCAGTGGTCAACAGTGGCTTGAAGCCAGGTTCAGTTGCACCTGTACACCATGCATTCTGTGGTGCGGCGACGCCAAAAGCCCCACAGATTGCCGCTGAGCCGGTGCCTGAAGTAGCACAGGCTGATGCTGAGTAATTAAGGTAAACGTAAAAAAGCCGCTGAAATCAGCGGCTTTTTTTATGTCTTTTTATATCCTTAACTCTGGAAGCTCTCAGAGTTAAGAGTAGGTTTACACCCTACTCCTTGTCCAACTGCTCAAGCTGGTCTTTCAAATTAGGCGGCACGCCCTTGATGGTCAAGGTATCATTAACCGGGTCGTAAATAACCCGCTCACCTAAGTGCTTACGCTCAAAGCCAACACTCACACCGCCACCCATGCCGGAGAGCTTCACCATGCCGGTCACGGTCTTTTTATCGACCGGGAATGACTCGGCCAGATCGTAGTTTTGCTGCTGATAAAAATCGCTAAAGCTGTTGTCGTCATCCTTGCTGACAGCCTTACCGATTTCCTCGATTTGTGCGTCTTCGCCGCTACTTAGACGGTCACTGCAATAATCAAAGACTTCGCGGCGACGCTCATCTTTTTCTGTCTTGTCCAAGCCTTGCTCGCTTAAATAGTCCTCAACGGCGTTGAGCATGGAACGGCTTTGCTGTTTCGGGTCGATACCCTCTTCGCAGCCCAGAAAGTCTAGGAAGAAGTCGGCAACCTTACGCCCGGCTCGGCCCTTAATAAAAGAGATATAACGGTTATCGTCCGCTTGCGTGTCCCAGGCCGCCAAATCGATACGCGCCGCCAGTTGCATGCGCGTGATATCCAGGTGACGAGAGGAGGCGAGATCAAGCTCAGAGGTGATGCTGTAGTGCTCTTTAATGTTGATCAGGGCGATTAAGATATAGTCGGTAGCAACATACTGATAATGACAAAACACCAAATAACCGGTTTCATTAAAGGCATATTTATCAAGTTCTTCTTTTAATACCGTTGCGGCCTGCTCGGTAACCTGCCAAAAGCCGAGCTCATGATTACGGTAGCTTTGCATGGCACTTGCAACGACACTGCTTTTGTCCGCACTGAAGGCACAAAAACCTTTGCCGGGCTTGCCGTTATAGGCGTGATGTAACTGTTCAATAAACACATTAACGCGCTCATTGATGGGCATTTCGTCATTGCGCAAGTGAATTTGGGTATTATCGCCGTCTTTATCGACGTAATGTACAACCAGCTTCTTAACCTCAGTGGTCATCTTTGTTTTTCACTCCTACGGTGTTAAAATACAAGGACATATATAAATCAGTAATGAACCACCGATGCCAGCGTTATCCAAATATACCAATGAAGAAGTAGAACAACTTGTCGATCAGCTTGTCGCTGTACTTGCCGAAAAAAAGGCACCGGTTGATTTAAGCCTGATGTGTCTGGGCAATACTATCACGCATATTATTAAAGAGCATGTGCCCGAGGCAAAAAGAGCTGCCGTGGCGCAAAACTTTGCCAATGCCCTTACGGATTCGTTGAAGTAACCAATGAATCTGACAACGCAAAATCAATTTTCCTCTCGAGTCAGTCAGTTACTGGCCTGGGGCCACTGGTTTACCCTGGCTAATATTGGCCTTGCGTTGTTGCTTAGCCTTGCCTATTTGTTCGCCGATGCGCCCCCCACCACGGCCGTAGGCACCTTCTATATGGTGGTGACCTGGCTCAGCCACACCGCCTTTATTACCTTTTTAGCCTTTGTGCTGACCATTTTCCCTCTGTCTTTGATTTTCCCCTACCCCCGGCATATTCGCGGCATGGCCTCGGTGCTGGCAACGGTGGGAATGACGCTGCTGGCGGTGGATGCGTTTGTTTACTACAACCTGGGTTATCACCTTAACTACAGTGCACTGGGTGAGATTTTATCGCTGTTTTGGCGAAACGTGAGTAATACCCCGGCGCTATCTACCTTGTTGGTCAGTGCCTTTGTGCTGCTCATTTTAGCCTACCAGCTTATTGTCAGTAATTATGCCTGGCACCATCTGGGCGATCTTAAACGCCTGCGCATTGGCCGCACCATCACTACCACGCTAGTCGTCTGCTTTGCCCTGAGTCACAGCATTCATATTTGGGCGGATGCCGAGCTGAAGTTTGATATTACCAAGCAAGACAATATGTTGCCTCTGTCTTACCCGACTACGGCGAAGTCCTTGCTGGCCAAAAATGATTTACTGGATCTGAAACGTTACGAGCAAGAGCGCTCGGTCAATGTTAATGCGCCCAATGTCAGCTTTGTGATGCCGGCGCAACTACCTAGTTGCACCTTGGCTCCCGATGCCGCTGCGGTCGATATTCGCCTGTTTAGCACCAAGGCCGAATTAAGCCGTTTTCTTGAGGCCAACCCGACACTCGACAAAGTCGCCCCTATTTTACATCCGACCGACAGCGACGATACTATTTTCAATACCCTGTATGGTCTACCAAGCTATTACCGCCAAAGCATGAGCAAGGATCACATAGATCCCTTGTGGCGACGCCCGCCACTGACGCTAGAGACTAACTTAGCGCAATTTGATTTTATCCATGACGATGTCGAGGCCTTGGTTAAGGTCACGCTTGATGAGCACACCCAAGTGCAAGACACGCATATTGTCTTTGCCTTTACCCTTGAGGGCGATAGCAAAGAGGGTGTGACGACGATTAATCAGTTATGGAGCACAGATGCACGCCTGCAGGGTTTAGGTCATATCGTACAACCTCAAGATATACTTGCCACCGTACTTGCCGAGCAGTGGCAGTGCCCTGAACTCGGGGCCAGCGCCCTAATTGCCAATAACATGCTCAGTAATGGCAGCAAGCCCAATATCAATTACTCGCAAGGGGTGTTTATTGCCCTGCGCAAAGACCGCATTACCTTGCTGAGCAGCGACGGCAGCTATAAGCATATTTCTGCCAGCGAAGGCTTTAGTGTCGACCAAGAGCTTAACGTGCCGTTTTTAATTCAGGGCCTTAAGCAACTGAAACGCTTTAACGCCCAATAAGCTAGGGTCTTTGACCCTAGCCAGCAAAAAAAGACCTCACTTTCCCTTTCATACCTTTGTCTTACTATCGTGACATTCAAATTTAGTTCATCTATATTGGACTAGGAATGAGAATAATAATTAAGCGAGGTGAAACAGTGACTAGCAGATTAGCACTCCGAGGAAGTGTGTTAGTACTTAGCGCGGCGCTGCCTATCATGGGCCATGCCAATACCGACTATTTTAAGTGTCAAACCGAAGCTGGCACGGTATTTAGCCAGTTCCCTTGCAATAAAAATGCAACGGAGCAAACAGTAACACACTCCAACCCCCGCCATCAGGGCCCCAAAGAAGACTATTCAAAGCAGCTGACCGAGCTTGAGAAAGAAAACAAGCGCAACAGCATCAATATGCAAATTCGCAGCACCAAGCACAAGGTGGTGATGTTAAAACGCGAACGCAGCGCAAAAACCCTGGCCGAAGAGCAACGCTTGGAACGACTCATGTCGGATGATGAGCGCAAGTCCCTGAAAAAAGAGGTGCGCGTCAACATTAAAGACATCGAGCGTCGTTATACTCAGCGTATAAAAGAAACCGAGCAAAAGCTGGCAAGGTTAGAAAAGTCCCTGGCAAAATTTCAATAACGCTTGCAATGACTTAGGACCATGGCTTAAGGTAGCTTAGAGTTTATACTCTAGAAGGCTTTAATGGTGTATGCACAGGCAATAGCACAACAAATTCTTAACGGATTTTTTCATCACTACAAGTTGTTTCAATCGATCACGGCGCAGGCACCTCAGGCCTTTGCCACTCGTGATTGGGCGACCATGCGTCATATTGCCAGCCTACGCATTAGCTATTACGATACCCGCGTTAATGAAACCGTCGACACCCTGGCCTCGGTGGTTAACGACCCGGCGGATGATCCGCAACTGTGGATAGATACCAAGGAATGTTATCTGCAGTTTTTAGCCTTTCACCCACAGGCCGAGCTCGCGGAAACCTTTTATAACTCGGTGTTTTGTCGTTTATTTGAGCGCAAGTACTACAATAACGACTTTATCTTCGTCCAGGCGACCCTGGCCGATGCTCCGGCGCTGCCGGTGGAAGCGGAATATCGCAGCTACTTTCCCGTGGTTGAGGGCCTCAAGCCCACCATTCGCCAAATTATCACTCAATTTGAGTTTGGCTGCCCCTTTGCCAACCTCGAACGTGATATTCGATTGTTATTAAAGGCCTTTATGAAACAAGCCCCTGAGACTCATGTTAAAAGCCATCAAATGCGCTTCGATATCCTGCAGGCGCCTTTTTATCGCGGCCAAGCCGCCTATATCGTCGGCCGTATTGTCTCATCAACGGGATCCCAGCCTTTTATAATTGCGGTGTTACATGATCGAGACCGTGGCCTGTACATAGATGCCCTGCTGACCCGCTCATCACAGATGCGGGTGATCTTTGGTTTTGCCCGGGCTTATTTTATGGTGCAAACCCATGCGCCTTCGGCCTTAGTGCACTTTCTCAATCAATTGATGCCCGGCAAAACCAAGGCCGAACTGTATAATGCCATCGGCTTTCACAAGCAGGGCAAAACCGAATTCTACCGCGAGCTGCTGGCCCATATGCAACACGCCCACGAGCGCTTTGAACTGGCCGCCGGTACCCCGGGCATGGTGATGATGGTGATAAACCTGCCATCCTTCCCCTATGTTTTTAAAATCATTCGAGATCGCTTTGGCTCGAGTAAACCCTTCGGTAGAAAAACCGTGCTCGAGCGCTATCAGCTGGTTAAACGCCACGATCGGGTTGGCCGTATGGCCGACACCTGGGAATATTCCGACGTGGCCCTGCCCCTTAGCTGTTTTAGCGAAGAATTACTGCAACAGTTGGAAAACAGCATTGCCAATTCGATGCGCATCGAAGGGGATATGCTGATCATCAAACACCTGTATATTGAACGCCGCATGACACCACTCAACCTCTATTTACAAGAGGTCGACCAGGACAAAGCGGAGCATGCCATCATTGAATATGGCCAGGCGCTCAAAGAAATGATTGCCGCCAATATCTTTCCCGGCGACATGCTGTTGAAAAACTTTGGTGTGACCAAACATCAGCGTGTGGTGTTTTACGACTATGATGAGGTGCAATACCTCACCGACATGCAATTTCGCGAATTCGACCATGCTGACGAGCACAGTTTTTCGGTCGCCCCCAACGATGTGTTTCCAGCCCAGTTAACCACCTTTGTGCTGCCCAACCCAACACATAAAGACGTATTTATGCGCCATCATGGCGAGTTGACCGGCGCCGACTATTGGCAGCAGGCGCAACAAAAGATTGCCCGAGGCGAATATAAACAGGTCTATCCTTACCCCAACGAACAGCGCTTTATACACCTTTGGTAGCCTATTCGGCCGCCCAAGATTAAGCTAGACTAACCATAAATAAAATAAATGGCATAGCGGAATGAATATAAACAAAATTGATTTAAATCTTCTCGTTTATCTCGATACCTTGTTGCGCGAGTGTAATGTGACCAAGGCTGCCAATCAGCTCAGCATTACTCAGCCAGCCATGAGTAACGGCCTCAAGCGCCTGCGCAACCTGCTGAATGATCCCCTACTGGTGCGCACCAGCGAGGGCATGGTGCCGACAGAGCGCGCTTTGGAGCTGCAACCAGTGATCCGTGGGGTGCTGATGACCTTGGAAGAAACCTTGGCCCCTAACCGCGACTTTGAACCCGCCAGCAGTAAGCGCGTATTTCGCATTATGGCCAGCGACTATGCCGCCAGTACCCTGGCCCCCCGTTTATTGAGTAAATTGCACGCCGAGGCGCCGGATACCACCTTGGACATACTGACGCCCAGTGATGTGAATTTCCACGACGTTGAAAACGGCAAGGTGGATATGGCCCTCAACCGCTTTGAGAAGCTGCCCCAATCCTTCCACCATAAACGCATTTGGAAGGACAGCTTCTGCTGCCTGGTCAAATCCGACAACCCCATTTTGGAGCGCTTTAATTTAGAGAGTTATTTGCAGGCCAGACATATCTGGGTGAGTAAAACCGGTTTTGGCGTCGGTGTGGGTATGGACCCTAAAGATGTGCAAAAACTCGGCTGGGTTGACGAGGCCCTGGCACACTTTGGTAAACATAGAGACATTGCCACTTTCACGCGTAATTACCACGTAGCCATTCACCTAGCCAAAGAACTAAACCTGGTGGCCACCTTGCCCTCTAAGGCGGCGAAAATATACCAGGACGATCCGGGACTCACCATTTTAGAGCCGCCCTTCCCCATACCGCCGTTCGAGCTCGACATGATTTGGTCGCCACTGCTACATAGGGATGTGAGCCATATCTGGTTGCGGCAGAAAGTGGCAGAAGTGGCGCAGGAGTTGGCGTAGAATTTAAATGGCGCTCAACACCAACGAACGCCTCTATATTCATAGCAAAAGAGCCTAGTAAGTTATCTGGGCTCTTTTGTTTTAATGGGTGGCGTAAAGGAGTGAGTTCATCGCTAGTGAATGAACAACCCAAGGCAACGCCCCAGGGCCAAAGCTTGCGACCTGGAGGGATAAGCTTGCCTACATCCTGTAGGCAACCCTGCGGGCGCCTGCGCAGCTCAAAATGCTCCAGGCATTTTGTATTCCCTATTCTAGCCCTTGCATGCAATAAACGTATTCGTGTTAGCATTCACTGAGATACAAATTTGAATCTAAAAACAAGGAAGTGTTATGGCCTCAACTCGCCTATCACCAATTACCAACTGCAAATACAAAGAGTGGTTAGATGACTATACTTTCGGCAACTGCAAACTGAACAGATCTGAGTATGGAGAGTTCCTAGCAAGTTATATTACTGGGGAACATGATGGTTTCGTACTGAACCTAAATGGAGCTTGGGGAACGGGTAAAACCCAATTTCTAAAAAGGCTTTATTCATTATTGTGCTCAAAAGGCCATCCAACTATTTACATTGACGCTTGGGAGAGTGACTTTTCTGAATGCCCTTTATCAGTTGTCTCTAGTGAGCTTGTTAGTCAACTTTCATGTATTAACGAGAATATTGGCAGTGATTTGAAAAAAGTAAGCCGTGTACTTGGAAAAGCTTTAAAAGGAGTCACTATCGCAAGCGCTGGGTTATTATCAAAAGCAGCTTTAGGTGAAGCCAGTGCGGGTACAGAGATAGCAAAGTCTCTATTTAGTGAATCGGACCTTGGTTATTTAGAGCAAGTTAAAAAGGGTCATACTGAACAAGTAGACGCCATAAAAAAAATAAGAGTGGAGCTGGAGTGTTTGGCTGAAGTAATTCAAACAAACTATAAACATCAACTTCCAGTGATTGTATTAGTAGATGAATTAGACAGGTGTAGGCCAAACTATGCCATTGAAATGCTGGAGGTCATAAAGCACTTTTTTACTACTAAAAATTTCGTTTTTGTTATCGCGACCGATACAGAACAACTAAAGCATTCGATTAAAGCTGTATATGGCACTGAATTCAATTCATCGAACTATCTAAAGCGTTTTTTCAATAGAGAAGCTAGGCTTAGTGAGCCAGATATTAAGCACTATATAAGCTTAACTAATATTGAGATACCAAATTAATACTAAAGAGGTTACCCTGTATCCGGCCCTTCCACCTCATATTGTCAAAGACTCATTTATAACTTATCTCTACTGGATAGTTACCGCGTTCCGGCTTGAGATAAGAGCAATAGACCAGTTAGTTGCAAAGCTGAACGCTTGTCTCAGAGTTGCCAATGACACTTTCCGAGCAACTAATAAGAAACAATATGTAAATTTTTTCACTTTAATTATTGCTCTAGTTGAATTCGATAGAGATGAGGAGACTTTTAGATTACACAGTGACACATTTAATGCAGGCTCTCACATACACATAAAAAGTAAATTTTCGTCTATTGTTGTTGATGAAAATACTGCATATGAAACGTCTAGTTCAACTAAGTTCGATAAGATTTATGAGATCATGATGCACTATTCATATGAATACAGGCTCGACGTCTCACAACGGAGACCTGACTTGGGAATAATAAATGTACTTGGAAATAACAACAAAACTCGTATCCCACGTCCAGAAGGAAAAATAGCGGAAGCTGTATTGGAGTCGTTAAATGAATTTCTACAGAGATACCACGAGGAACAGCGTGCAGGTATAGATGTGAAACTTTGGCTTTGGAAAGACTACAAAACCATTGCCAAACTTGCAGGGAAACTCGAATAACGAGCGCCTAGATATTTGAATTAAGATAGGTTAATAAAGAAACATGATGTTCAAAACTATTCATCCATAAGCCACTAGCATTGAGCCTAATTACTGGTAGCCATTTGTAGCCACCTGCTTTTTACACAGGGCCAATAAACGGCCAAGCCTCACTGAATACGAGGCTTCGGGAATACATAGCGTAGAGGAGTAAGTTCACCGCGAGTGAACGAACAGCCTAAGGCAACGCCGCAGGGCCGAAGCTTGCGACCGGGAGGGATAAGCTTGCCTACATCCTTTAGGCAACCCTTCGGGCGCCTGCGCGGCTCAAAATGCTCCCGACATTTTGTCGAACCAGGGTTCTCATCAAGGCCACCCAGCTCAGCTGGTGCTGTTAAAACAAAAAAGCCCAGCTAACTAGCTGGGCTTTTTTGTTTTAATGCATGGCGGAGAGGGAGGGATTCGAACCCTCGATACGCTATTAACGTATACACGAGTTCCAGTCGTGCGCCTTCGGCCACTCAGCCACCTCTCCGCACTTTAACTGGGCTGCCGTAGCAGCGCCGCTTATACTAAGCAAAGGCTTTGTTTGTTGCAAGGTGTTTTTTACAAAACCAAATCAATTGCTTAGTAATCCGCCATTAGCGTGCCATGGCGGCGGTGAAATCAAGCATGCGGTTAAGCGAGCGTAAGGCGCCCTCGCGCAGTTCCATGTCCACAAACACTTCTTTGCCGCTTGGGTCAATCAGAGCTTCCTCAATGGCTTTTAAACCGTTCATCGCCATCCAGGGGCAATGTGCGCAGCTTTTACAGGTTGCACCCTCGCCTGCAGTCGGTGCTTCAAAAAATTCCTTCTCTGGGCATAGCTGCTGCATCTTATAGAAGATACCGCGGTCGGTGGCAACGATAAACTTCTGGTTATCCATTTCCTGCGCCGCTTTAATCAGCTGACTTGTTGAACCAACGGCATCGGCCAGCTCAACAATCTCGGCCGGTGACTCGGGGTGAACCAAAATCGCCGCATCCGGATGCAAGGCCTTCATGTCTTGCAATGCCTTGGTTTTAAACTCGTCATGAACGATACAGGCACCATTCCACATGATCATATCGGCACCGGTTTGCTTTTGGATATAGCTGCCAAGGTGCTTATCCGGACCCCAGATAATTTTCTCGCCTTCGCTATCAAGATGCTCAACAATTTCCAGTGCGCACGATGAGGTCACAATCCAATCAGCACGCGCCTTAACCGCAGTTGAGGTGTTGGCATACACCACTACTTTACGATCTGGGTGCTGATCACAAAACTCACTAAAGGCATCGATAGGACAACCCACGTCCAGCGAACAGGTCGCCTCCAGGGTTGGCATGACCACGGTTTTATTCGGCGTCAGGATCTTAGCCGTTTCACCCATGAAGCGAACACCGGCAACGATGATCATATCTGCTTGCTCTTGACGTGCGCCAAAACGAGCCATCTCTAAAGAGTCGGCAACACAGCCACCGGTTTCTTCCGCGAGCGCCTGAATTTCAGGGTCGGTATAGTAGTGCGCGACTAATACGGCATTCTTCTCTTTCAGCAATTGCTTAATACGCTCTTTGTAGGCGAGCTTTTCGGCATCGGAAAGAGGAGCTGGCTTAGGAGGAAAAATATAGTCCTCTGGCATGATCTGTTGGCTAATACCCATACTGATAATACTATTCTAGGTTACGAAATACTGGGTCAATTATACGAAACTATGGCGATAAAAAGAAGCTATGCGCTAGGGTTCGAGAAGATAGTTAGTAACTAGTTAGTTTAAAAGGGAATAAAGAAAGTGGTGGGTCATGATGGATTCGAACCATCGACCAATGGATTAAAAGTCCACTGCTCTACCAGCTGAGCTAATGACCCGCTCTGGTGTAATGAGCCAATAAGATGTCGGCACATTAAGCGCTATTCATAATAGCAGGGGGAGATTGATGGTGGGTCATGATGGATTCGAACCATCGACCAATGGATTAAAAGTCCACTGCTCTACCAGCTGAGCTAATGACCCGCCCGGGTTGTTAATATGTTTAAGGCGTTATGACTAACGTCAACAAGTTAACAGTATTGATTCTAACGTGGTGGGTCATGATGGATTCGAACCATCGACCAATGGATTAAAAGTCCACTGCTCTACCAGCTGAGCTAATGACCCAACATTAGAATCGATTTAGCAATTGGTGGGTCATGATGGATTCGAACCATCGACCAATGGATTAAAAGTCCACTGCTCTACCAACTGAGCTAATGACCCAACGCTGTGCTAAATATTACATAAAGTGGTGGGTCATGATGGATTCGAACCATCGACCAATGGATTAAAAGTCCACTGCTCTACCAGCTGAGCTAATGACCCACTTTATGTAATTTGCTGCAGAAAATTCCCTGAGTGGTTATCCCCTGCTGCGGGCGCTTATAATACTTATTTAAAATCCAAGTGCAATACAAATACTCGGTTTTTTTTAGTTTTTCCTTTTAGTTGCCTAATTTTAGACCGCTTTAGCTACAAAGCAGTCTAAAACCTAACAACTAGCAATTTCGGCTACAACTTGCTAACACGTTCGGCGGCTAATGTTGCTGCCGTAGTATTAGGGTATTGCGTGATAACCTCATTAAACAATTGCTTAGCTCTGGCCAACTGACCTTGCTGTTGTTCCAGGGTACCGAGCTTAAGAAGTGCATCCGGGCGCTTGCTAGAATCGCTGTATTGATTCACCACGGTCTCAAAATGAGATTTAGCACCGGCCGTGTCCCCCTTAATGGTCAACAATTGTCCCAACCAGTAATGGGCATTGGCCGCATATACAGAGTTAGGATAGTTTTGTAGAAACGCCTTGAACTCAGGAATCGCGGCATCATAGCGCTTATCCTGCATAATCAGCTTCACCGCTTTGTCGTACGCTTGGTTTTCCGACAGGTCGGTGCTGACCACTGTGGTGTTTAAGCCACTGTCAGGCTGCTGTGTTGGCGTTTGCGGCATATCGTAGCTAGGTTGCTGCGTATAAGCGGCGCTAACACGGTTTTCAATCTCTTGATAAAGCTCACGCTGACGTTGCAATACCTTCTCGAGCTTGTAGCTATGCTCTTCGGTGATGCCACGCAATTGGCTCACTTCATCCTGTAACATATCGAGCTGCTGCTGCAGGTTGGCTTGCATAATGTTGCGAGATTGCATCATTTGCTCAAGTCGACTTAAACGCTGCTCGATGCTTGATTCGCTGGCAGTGGCCTCAGAAACAGGAGCGGGAGCAGCCCAAACATGGGTGCTCCCGCTCATGAGTAAGGCTGCCAAAATAAGTTTCGGCTTCATCATTACTCTACCGATTTTAGTATACTAATACCGCACGGCGGTTTTGAGCAAACGCTTCTTCGTTGCGTGCTTTGATCATTGGCTTCTCTTCGCCATAGCTCACAACTGACATTTGGTTTGCGTTAACGCCAAGGCTTAGAAGGTATTTTTCAACCGACTGACCACGGCTCTCACCCAGGGCGATGTTGTACTCAGGAGTACCACGCTCATCCGCGTGACCTTCGATAAGTACTTTAACCGATGGGTTTTCGATTAGGAATTGAGCGTGCGCTTGAAGTAGCTCAGCGTACTTGCTTTGGATAGTAGCACGGTCAAAGTCGAAGTGGATGATCTGCTGCTGGCGAAGTTCTTCGTACTTTTTACGTAGTTTTTCTTCTGCAGTTTCTACGCGCTCAACAGTTTCAACTTCTACAGTATCAGTTGTTTGGGTTTCAACTTGGTTAGTTTCGTTGGCTTGGCCTTCATCTAGGTTTGATGAAGAGCTACATGCTGCTAGTGTCATTACTGGCACTGCAACAAGCAGGCTTTTTAACAGTTTATTAAGTTGCATTGAGTACATTCCTATTATTGATTTAGTGAAACCATCACCTGATTTTCAATTTTTCTTACTATAGTGCGCCAATCGCACAAACATCAAGTTTATGCGATTAAAGCTGACTACACCCTTAGCGAATTACAAAAATGGCGACCATGCCGGCGACTTAACCTGACCGTCGAGCACAGGTAAACGCGCTTTAAAACGACCATCCATCGACACCAAAGCCAATACATTTTTATTGTTATGCATGGTGCTGTATATAATCATTGAGCCATTGGGCGCAACGCTTGGTGATTCGTCCAAGCGAGTTCGAGTCAACACATGGAAATTCCCGTTATCAAGGCTTTTCTTGGCAATATGGTATTGACCTAGAGTCCGGTTAACCATGATCAAATGTTTACCATCTGGGGTCACCGAGCCATTAAGGTTCATATCGCCGTCGAAAGTCATACGCTGTACTCGACCCGAGTCTAAATTTAACTTATAAATCTGGGCATTACCACCTCTTTCAGAGGTAAACATCAGCTCTTTACCGTTAGGGTGCCAAGTTGGCTCCGTGTCTATGCTACGGTGGCGTGTTAAGCGGCGTTCCTGCTTAGTAATTAAGTCGTATAAATACAATTCTGTGGCACCGGTACGGTCTTTTGACAGCACCATAGCCAGCTTAGTGCCATCGGGTGAAAACTGCGGTGCACCATTGATCCCTGGGTGGCTGGTGATCAACTGACGCTGACCGGTATAAATGTCCTGAATAAAGATTTGGCTCTGACGGTTTTCAAAGGTGACATAGGCCAGCTTATTGCCATCCGGTGACCAAGAAGGTGACATCAGTGGCTCTTTAGAACGCAATAACACCTGCTCGTTAAAGCCGTCGTAATCGGCAACCACTAGCTGATAAGGCTTAGCGTCCTGCTCGCGCACTATGATGTAAGCAATTTTAGTTAAAAAGGCGCCGCGCTCGCCAGTCAAGGCTTCATACACCACATCACTGATACGGTGGCCATAACGACGGAAGCTAGACGCAGAGATCACGGTTTCGCGCGCATCAAGCACATGGTCTTCGCTGTTCACCAACTGACCATTATTAAGCACCCGAGTTTGCCCGCCGGTGATCTGACCGCGCAACACGTCGATTAGCTCGAAGCTAACCAGGTAACGGCCCCCCGATTGCTGCTCCACTGTGCCCACCACAATAGCCTCAACACCGCGCTGGGCCCAGGCGCCATAGTCGACATCAGCATCCGAGTTCGGGCGCTGCGGCATATCGATATTGGCAACAGGCTTAAATTTACCACTGCGGCGTAAGTCCGCAGCAACCACTTCGCTGATGGGCATGGGCATCTCACCCGTGCCTTTATAGGCAAAAGGCACCACGGCGATAGGTCGCGCACTGTCGACCCCTTCGGTGATCACAATCTCCAGCGCTGCCTGAGCCCACATGCTCATGCTTGCCAGTAAAGACACTGCCACTAAGCGGCATAATCTAACCATAACTTTCCCCTAAAACTCTGGTTTAACCGTTAAGTTAATATTTTTCAATTCTTCAAACACGTCGCGGTCTTTTGATACCGGTAGCGTATCGGCACGGCGCACGGCACGCACTGCGGCCTCACAAACTTGTCTATCGCCACCGAGCGAATTAACGCTGGTCACCAGGCCATTAAAGGCCAACTTAATATTAAGGCGACATTCTTTACCGCGGAAACTTTCGTCCAACAGCAGGTTCTGCTGAATACGCTGGCCGATCAAGGCACGGTATTTATCCACCTCGGAAAGCACCTGCTGACGTCGCGCCTTGGCACGCACCGCTTGCTCGGCGGCCAGCTGCTCTTGCATTAGCTGTTCGGCGAGGGCTTTTTGACGGGCCTCTTCGGCCTTACGCTTGGCTTCTGCTTCTTTGCGTTTGCGCTCTTCTTCGGCTTTACGCGCCGCTTCTTCTTCCTTACGGCGCTTTTCTGCGGCAGCCTTGGCGGCTTTTTCAGCCTTTTCCTTTTCTAGCTGCGCTTTCTTCGCCTTATCACGCTCTTTGCGCTCAATCTCGCGAGCACGTTTGGCTTCGGCTTCCGCTTTTTTACGCTCTTGTTCCTTGGCTTTACGCTCTTGCTCTAGCTTCTTGATGCGATTGGCTTCTTCCTGACGCTTGCGCTTTGCCTGCTCGGCACGCTTTTCCAATTCGCGAATACGTTGCTGCTCGGCGCGTTTTTTCTCTTCTTCTTGCTTACGCAGTTCATCGATGCGTTTTTGCACCTGCTTTTGATCCACCGCCACCGCATCCACGGCTTTTTGCGGCGTATCTTCATTGCTCGGGGCGTTGAGCGTCACCGTCATCACCTCAGGTGTTGACGGGCGAAAGTAAGTGACACCCACGAGTATGGCGATCATAAGCACATGCAAGCCAGCAGAGATCAGAAGTGGGATTTTAAACTGCTGCATATTATTCCTCGAATGACTCCGTCATCAAACCCACCTCGGGAACGCCTGCGCGTTTAAGAAAATCCATCAGTCGCAGTACTTCTTGATAACTGACCTGACCCGAGCCCTTGATCATCACCGGCGTTTTTGGATTTTGATCCAGCTTCAACTTAATGACCGCAGCCACATCTATGGCTTCCATCGGTGCTTCGGGATCGGTGCCAACGCTGACATAGTATTTACCGTCGGCATCGATAGAGGCAATGATCGGCGGCTCACTCTTGGTGTCCACCAATTCCGACTGCTCCATTTTCGGCAGCTCGACCTTGACGCCATGGGTGATCAACGGAGCGGTGGCCATAAAGATAATTAACAACACCAACATCACGTCGATGTAAGGAACGACGTTGATCTCCGAGACCGGACGACGCTTCTTACGCTGATACATGGCTTTTCACCTCTTGTGTCAGAGTCTGACGGTGTAGGATATTGGCAAACTCTTCCATAAAGTTGCCGTAGTAAGACTCGATCTTTTCCATTTTGGTGGCAAAACGGTTGTAGGCGATTACCGCAGGAATAGCGGCAAACAGACCCATGGCCGTTGCAATCAAGGCCTCGGCGATACCCGGGGCAACCATTTGCAAGGTCGCTTGTTTTACCTCACCGAGCGCAATAAAGGCATTCATGATCCCCCACACGGTACCGAATAGACCGATATATGGGCTGATAGAACCGATAGTGGCGAGGAAAGACAGGCTGTTTTCTAATTTTTCAATCTCGCGAGAAAGGGCAACACGCATGGCACGATGTGGACCATCAATCCCCAGCGCGGCAGCGGACAGGTTGTTTTTCTTAGCGCGGGCAAATTCTTTAAAGCCCGAGGTGAAAATGGCTTCGATGCCTTCACTTTGCGTACCGCGAGCAGAAATTTCGTTATACAGCTTAGAGAGGTCAACACCAGACCAAAAACGGGATTCAAACTTTTTCGCATTCGTTAGGGCGCTGCTGAGGATTTTACGGCGCTGAATGATAATGGCCCATGAAATCACCGAAAGGGCGACTAGGGTAAGCATCACCAGCTGAACTAAAAAGCTGGCTTTTAAAATTAGATCAATAAAGTTTAATCCTGAATCCACGTCTTTTCTCCTGAGGCGCAGTATATTGCTATTAACTGTATCCGCGCTCGATACAGCGTACGACACACAATGAACTCTAGTGTACCCAGTCGTAATTGCGCTGACAATGACCTTGCCATGAATTGCCACAAAGCGCCGATAAATAGCCGCTAGCGGTAGTTAACAAGCAGGTCCACCGATACTTAGTTGGGCCCATTAAAATGCGAAAAAGTTCCAAAAAACTAGATTTTATGCAAATTAATCGCATAAGCTGTCATTTTGCTTATATACAACAAGTTAAAAAATAGTAATTCTAATAGAACAAAAAAAGCACAAAAATAATAATAACCTTATATTTCATAGGATAAGACGCATAAGTTAGTATGTGTTGTGCAAAATATCATCTTGAAGATTTTATTCGGTATTAGTTTTTTTTATCCGAAAAAAATAATTTTTCTAGTTTGAAGAAAACCTGCTACCGCTTTATTATTCTCCCTGTACTGAGCTAGCGCAACCAACTATGGCTCTATTGCACAGTTCATGAGGTGGTTTCTGATTCCCCACCTCACACCATCGGCTGTTTCATCCTACTAATGAGCAGCTGATGTGTTCCTCGGATTTACTTCCTTCAACTTGTTGTTTAGCCCGCTCTATAGCGGGCTTTTTTTTGCCTGAATCAAGCTCAGGCACAGACCCTAATCGGTTCAGCCTTAATCCGCTGTGAATCAAAAGCCGTATGACAACCAATTAGCACCCCAGTGCTAAAACAAATAGCACTTGTAAAACAAGCAGCTATCTAACTGCCCCAGCAACGGGCATAAAAAAGCCGAGCGTAGGGCTCGGCTGATTAGGGCTTGGCTAATAAGGTGCGATTATTCACACCCTGATTTAGGTGGCCTTATGCAAACCAAAGTGAGCATAGGCATGATCGGAGACAATTCGCCCTCTTGGAGTACGCTGAATAAAACCTTGTTGGATCAAATAAGGCTCAATCACATCCTCAATGGTTTCTTTTTCTTCGCCTATGGCGGCGGCGAGGTTATCCAAACCAACCGGCCCACCCATAAACTTCTCGATGATCGCCAGTAAATACTTACGATCCATGTAATCAAAACCGCTTTTATCGACATCCACCATATCCAAGGCCTGTGCGGCAATATCGGCGCATACGCTGCCATCGCCCTTGACCTCGGCAAAGTCACGAACGCGGCGCAACAAGCGGTTAGCAATACGCGGCGTGCCACGTGAGCGCTTAGCCACCTCATAGGCGCCCTGCTCGTCAATGCTTAAACCCAGGTGTGTCGCTGAGCGCTTAACGATGGCGGCCAGGTCATCCACATTGTAAAATTCCAGGCGCTGGACAATACCGAAACGGTCGCGCAGCGGTGAGGTTAAAGAGCCGGCACGAGTGGTGGCGCCGATCAGGGTAAAAGGCGGTAAATCCAGCTTGATTGAGCGCGCCGCCGGGCCCTCACCTATCATGATATCGAGCTGGTAATCCTCCATCGCCGGATAGAGAATTTCCTCCACATGGGGACTCATGCGGTGGATTTCATCAATAAAGAGCACATCGTGGGCTTCTAAATTGGTCAACAGAGCCGCCAGGTCGCCGGCTTTTTCCAGCACGGGACCTGAGGTGGTTTTAATGCTCACTTCAAGCTCATTGGCGACAATATTGGCCAAGGTGGTTTTACCCAAACCCGGCGGACCGAAAATAAGCAGGTGATCCAGGGCCTCACTGCGAGAACGCGCCGCCTCGATAAAGATATCCATTTGCTGCTTTACATGAGGCTGACCATGATAGTCCGCCAGCAGCTTAGGTCGAATGGCCCTATCGACCACGTCTTCATTGCCCTGCTGCTGGGGCTCTATTAGTCTATCCGCTTCTATCATTCACTTATCTCTGTTACAGCATCGCCTTAAGCGCTTGCTTGATCATTTGCTCTGAGGTCATCGCTTCCTGAGCAATGGCTTTCACCGCTTTTGTTGCCTGACTATTCTTATAACCCAAGGCTTCCAGAGCGGCAATAGCGTCGTCTGTGGCGTTGGCCGTAACCAGCGTGCCGTTACTGGCGCCACTGACAGGTGCCGCATCCGTGTAAGGGGTGAATAGATCCGGCCCCCAGTCTTTGAGCCTGTCTTTCATTTCTAATACTAAACGCTCGGCGGTTTTCTTGCCTACCCCGGGCAATTTCACCAGGGTGCTGGCATCACCATGATGGACACAATGAATAAACTGCTCCGCCGACATGCCCGAGAGAATGCCTAAACCGAGTTTGGGGCCCACACCATTGGCTTTTAACAGCTCACGAAACAGCGCCCGCTCGCTTTTGGTATTAAAGCCAAATAGCAGTTGTGCATCTTCACGCACGACAAAATGGGTAAACAGAGTGACGTCTTCGCCGCACTCCGGCAAGGCATAAAAACAGCTCATGGGTAAACTGATTTCATAGCCCACACCGGCCACATCCACCAGCACTTCTGGGGGCTGCTTTTCGACTAATTGTCCGCGAATTCTTCCTATCATCTTTACCTCAAACGACCGCGCACGGTTTTGTGCGCTTGGCCGGCTAATTTAATCAGGTTTTGTTGTGAGTGGCCGTGACACATGGCAATGGCCAGGGCATCGGCGGCATCCGCCTGAGGCGTCGCTGGCAGCTTCAAAATATGCTTAACCATGTGTTGAACTTGTGCTTTTTCTGCAGAGCCCTTACCCACTACCGCTTGTTTGACCTGGCGGGCTGAGTACTCGTGCACGCCTAATTCAGCCATGGTGGCGGCGACGATGGCGGCACCACGGGCCTGACCCAGCTTGAGTGCCGAGTCCGGGTTGTGAGCCATAAATACCTGCTCAATGGCAAAGGCGTCGGGATTAAACTGAGCGATCAACTGGGTGACGCCCTGGTAGATCATTTTTAAGCGCGTTGGAAACGCGTTATCGCCAAGCTTAATGCAGCCGCTGCCCAGATAGACAAATCGCTGTCCTTGTTGGCGCACCACGCCGTAGCCGGTGAATCGCGAGCCCGGGTCAATCCCCAAAATAATACTCACCCAGAAACCTTATTTTTATTCTTGCACCGAACAATGGTAACTGTATGGATGACCAGTGTAAAGGCGAGGCGCAAGAAAAAAGCGGCCTCAGCCGCTTTTTAAGATTGAACGCGTTTGTCTATCTGGAAAGGGTTATTCACCCTGCTCCGCGTTTGCTTTTGGTGCAATCGCAATAGCCAGTTCTTTTAACGCTTCTGGGTTGGCATAGCTTGGCGCATCCGTCATCAAGCACGACGCCTGAGTGGTTTTCGGGAAGGCAATCACGTCACGAATGTTGTCGGTACCACATAGCAGCATGACCAAACGGTCAAGACCGAACGCCAGACCCGCGTGCGGAGGCGTACCGTACTTCAAGGCATCCAGTAGGAAGCCAAACTTCTCTTGCTGCTCTTGCTCTTCGATACCCAGGATACGGAAAGCCGCTTGTTGCATGGCGTTGCTGTGAATACGCACAGAGCCACCACCGACTTCGTAGCCATTTAATACCATGTCGTAGGCATCGGATAGCGTGCCTGCCGGGTTGGCTTCCAGCTCCTCTGGGCTTACGCCTTTTGGTGCCGTGAATGGGTGGTGTACCGCGTGCAGGTTGCCCTCGTCGTCTTCTTCAAACATAGGGAAGTCAACAACCCAAAGCGGTGCCCACTTGCTTAAGTCCGTTAGCTCCAGATCTAAACCAACTTTCAAGCGCAATGCGCCCATGGCTTCGTTAACCACGTTGCGACTATCGGCACCAAATAGAATGATGTCGCCGGTTTGTGCATTGGTGCGCTCAAGCAAGGCGGTGATCACGTCTTCGTTTAAGAACTTAGCGATGGGCGATTGGACCCCTTCAACACCGGCGTCACGGTCGTTAACCTTCATCCAAGCCAGGCCCTTGGCGCCATAGATGCCGATAAACTTGGTGTATTCATCGATTTGCTTACGTGAAAGCGACGCACCACCTGGTACGGTCAGTACCGCTACACGGCCTTTTTCGTCGTTGGCCGGGCCCGAGAATACTTTAAACTCAACGTCTTTTACCAGGTCGGCAACGTCGATAAGTTCCATTGGGTTACGTAGGTCCGGCTTATCCGAGCCGAAGCGACGCATGGCTTCTTCGTGACCCATCACAGGGAATTCGCCAAGGTCAACGTTTAGTAGCTCTTGCCACATATCACGAATCAGTTTTTCGGTGATGGCACGAACCTGATCCGACGTCATAAACGAGGTTTCGATATCGATCTGGGTGAATTCAGGCTGACGGTCGGCACGTAGGTCTTCGTCACGGAAACATTTCACGATTTGATAATAGCGATCGAAACCTGACATCATCAGTAACTGTTTAAATAGCTGCGGAGACTGTGGCAAGGCGTAGAAGCTACCATGGTGTACACGGCTAGGTACCAAGTAGTCCCGAGCACCCTCTGGTGTCGCTTTAGTCAATACCGGCGTTTCGATATCAAGGAAGTCGTTGCTATCCAAGAAACGGCGCACAAAGCTTGATGCCTTGGCACGCAGTTTAATACGATCGCTCATCTCCAGGCGACGCAGGTCAAGATAACGGTATTTAAGGCGGCGCTCTTCCGAGTTCTGCTGGTTAAAGTCCAGTGGTAAGGCTTCGGCACGGTTGATGATCTCAAGACCAGTGCCAAGAATTTCAACTTCACCGGTGGCCATATCTTTATTTACTTGGCTTTCTGGGCGCGCACGCACCACACCTTTGATCTGGACACAGAATTCTTGACGAAGTTTATTGGCAATGTCCATCAAGCCTTCGACTTCAGGGTCGAACACCACCTGCACTAGGCCTTCGCGGTCACGCACGTCGACGAAGATCAAACCACCTAAATCACGGCGTTTGTTGATCCAACCACAAAGAGTAACCTCTTGGTCGACATGGCTTTTGTTCAAGTGTCCGCAATATATAGAGCGCATAATATTCCTGTTTTAATTGTAAGCGCGTGAGCTAAATGCACGCAGTGGCCAAATAAATTGCGTCAATTATATAAAAACGGCGGTCAATGTCACGAAGCAAACTACGGGTTGGCTATTTATTCACCACTGCGACGACCCAAGCTGTGATAGCATTTGCGTATCAGAGCAAATAAAGACAAGAGCAAAAGCACGCATGTTGTATTTGGGTTGCCCACAATGGGCCAATAACGCCTGGAAAGGCAGTCTCTTTACCTCTGACTGTCAGAATGCCCAGATGCTGGCGCAATACGCCCAGGTGTTTAACTCGGTAGAGGGAAACACCACCTTTTATGCCGACCCCAAAGCCGACACGGTGCAGCGCTGGCATGATGCCACCGGCAAAGATTTTCGCTTTACCTTTAAGTTTCCCAAGCGGTTTAGCCACGACCTGGCGCTGCAATGCGATAAACAGGCCGTACATGACTGGCTGAAGTTAATGTCACCCTTGATGGAAAAAACCGGCTCCTTGATGTTACAACTCCCGGCCAGCTTTGCGCCCATGCACTTAAGTCGCCTACAACACTTTATGGCGCAGATACCCACCGACATCGGCCGCAGCATAGAGGTCAGGCATCCTGAATTTTTCACAAAAGGGGATGGCGAAAAGCAACTTAATCGCTATTGTTTTGAGCAGGGAATTGACCGCGTGTGCATGGATACCCGGGCGCTGTTTGCCGCCAAACCCCATAATGAAGCCATTATTGATGCGCAACAAAAAAAGCCCCATTTACCCGTGCATGCCATTGCCCTGGGCCAGCGCCCCATAGTGCGCTTTGTTATCGCCGCCATGGGGGATGAATATCAAAGCTACTATCAACCTTGGTTAAGGAAAATAAAGCAGTGGCTGGATGAAGGCCGCCAGCCCTATGTGTTTTTACACACCGCAGACAATCATGGTGCGCCTTTATTGGCACGGCAGTTTGCCAGCGACCTAAAAGCGTATTGCGGGTATCATCACAGGGCTATAGAGCCCTTTGCCGGCGAGTACAACCAACAAAGCAGCTTCTTTTAGTCCCCCGAGGCTCACCGCTATAAACCGAGGTTTTCCATAAAGTCGTCGTCGATATCCTGATCGACCTCTTGCTGTTGTTTCACCTTGGTCTGTTGCTCGGCACGGGTATTGGCGATGATCTCATCCGGGTCTACCGCTTCGCTGATATCGAAATCATGCATTTTAATAAACTCGGTCTTATCCATGGCCAATTCCAGATAAAAGATATTCTGACTTTGGGTGGTAAAGGTGACCCGTCGCGCCTGTGGCCTGTCTAAGGCGGTATCGACAGAGATCTGCACCTGCTTGTTAATGGCCATCATTTTCGGTTGATTTTGGCTGATAGAGGTATGCAATTGTTCGCGCACTTTTTTGGTAAAGTCGCCGACGATCTGATTCATCAACTCGCCAAGCACATTGGCCACATCATCGGACAAATGGCTCTGTGCCAGCTCGTTCTCCGGCATGCCCATATTACGGAGGTAATCGCCGTAAATTTCCATCGCCGCCTGCGCACTGAAGTTGGTGACAACTAACCCGGTAAAGCCGCCGTCAAACAGTACAAAACAGCCTATGTCCGGGCGCATACAGGTACGCGATATTTTCTGTACCATGGCGGAATAACTGATGTTATTGCCACTGGCCGACGACAACACCTCGGTGACCGAATGGCATAAGGTGGCGAGGATATCATCGGTGCTAATTACTTTACTTTTACTCATGCACAGTCTCACTTGCTGCTGTTGATGGCGCGCTAAGGCGTATAAGGCACTGAATATACGACAAATAGACGTGATTTACTCGTGCTTTTTTATCACTGGGAGCAGGCTCCTCCTCGACCGCTTAAGGCTGGACTTAGTCGCCTGCTCATATTCACCGACTAAAGCTCCCCACAAGCAGCACAAAAATGATAAAATAACGCCATCGTTTCTAGCTAGAGCTTAGCAAAGTGTCAGCCAAAGACAGTATTTACGCCTCAGAACAACAAGTAAAAGACTTCACCTTTGACGCCAAAGTGGTGGAAGTATTCCCCGACATGATCGAGCGCTCGGTGCCCGGATACGCCACCATAGTCAGCACCCTGGGCAAGCTTGCCGGTAAGTATGCGCAAGATAACAGCAACCTCTACGACCTGGGCTGCTCACTAGGTGCCGTCACCCTGAGCATGCGCCGTAATCTCAACCAGGCGGGATGTGAAATCATTGCCATCGACAATTCCGAGGCCATGGTTGAGCGTTGCCGTTTGCACCTGGAGGGCTTTCGCTCTACCGTACCGGTGAGCGTGGAACTGGGCGACATATTAGACGCTAAATTAGAGAATGCCTCAGTGGTGGCGATGAACTTTACCCTGCAGTTTATCGAGCCGGAAAAACGTCATGCGCTCTTAAGTCGAATCTACAATGCCCTGAAACCAGGTGGCGTTTTACTGTTGAGCGAAAAGCTGCGTGGTGAAAACCAAGTCGTCGACGACCTGTTGATAGATCTGCACCATGACTTTAAGCGAGCCAACGGCTATTCCGAGCTGGAGATCAGTCAAAAGCGCACCGCCATTGAAAATGTCATGCGCACCGACACCCTAGGCACGCATCTTACCCGCCTTAATGAGATTGGCTTTAGCCAAACCCAGGTGTGGTATCAATGCTTTAACTTTTGCTCCATGGTCGCCATAAAATAAACGGAACAACAATGAATCAATGGTTTAACGAATTCTATCGCCATATTGCCTGCACCGAGCTCAGTCATTGGCTCAATACCCTGCCGGCACAACTGCAACACTGGCAAGAAGAAGCCCGCCATGGCGATATGCCCAAATGGCAAAAAGTGCTCAATAACCTGCCAGAATTGAATGCCTCAGAAGTGAATATTCAAACCCAGGTGCAAGTGGGCACCAGCGAGGATATTAACGAGGGCCAGCGCAAGCAGCTCATCCATTTATTGCAGCGTTTTATGCCCTGGCGCAAAGGCCCCTTCTCACTGTTTGGGATTGACATCGACACCGAATGGCGCAGCGACTGGAAATGGGATCGTGTTTTACCTCATATCAGCCCACTGCATGGTCGCAAGGTGCTGGATATCGGCTGTGGCTCCGGCTATCACCTGTGGCGTATGCGCGGCGAAGGTGCCGAGCTGGTAGTGGGCATCGACCCAAGCGATCTCTTCCTGTGCCAATTCCAGACCATTAAAAACTATAATCCAGATCCGGCGGTGCACCTGCTGCCTTTAGGGGTAGAGCAACTGCCCGAGCTAAAGGCCTTTGATACGGTCTTTTCCATGGGCGTATTGTATCACCGCCGCTCACCTATCGACTTTTTAGCCCAGTTGCGTGCCCAGTTGCGTAAAGGCGGTGAGTTGGTGCTGGAAACCCTGGTAATTGAAGGCGATATCAATACCGTGCTGGTACCCGAAGACAGATACGCGAAAATGCGTAATGTCTGGTATATCCCCAGCACCGAGGCCCTGATGCTGTGGATGCGCCGTGTTGGTTTTAAGGATATTCGCGTCGTCGACACCGACCAAACCTCGCTCGACGAGCAGCGCCGCACCGAATGGATGGAAAATGAATCCCTGGCCGATTTCCTGGACCCCACTGATCCAAACAAGACCATTGAGGGCTATCCGGCACCATTAAGAGCCGTTATTGTGGCTACTGCATAAACAAGGACAAAGGTCCTCCTTTTCCTAGCTAAGCCGCGGCATTTGCTGTAAAATGCCCGGCGTTTAGAGGGCCTGTTTATCTTTGTGGTTTACTTTATGTTCAATCTAAACGCATTCTGATCACGACGCTCGTTATACTGCATAGTCACTCTATGTACATGGCGAGCAACACAGAGCAGGAGGCGTTTAGATGAACCCACAGGGCAGCGTTTGTAGCGCATTTCTACTGTGTTGTTACATGTTCATGTAGAATAACTACACCACACATGTGCCGCCTTGTACAAATCTGCTACAAACTGCTGCAGAAACAAACAACAAAGGTCAACAGACCCTGATCACCCCTAAATTAAATTTTGAGGAAACCCTGTGAGCGAACAAAAACAGTCTCTTAGCTACAAAGATGCCGGCGTTGATATCGATGCGGGTAACGCCCTAGTAGAACGCATTAAAGGCGTTGTGAAAAAGACCAAACGTCCTGAAGTGATGGGCGGCATCGGCGGCTTTGGTGCGCTATGTCAGCTACCGACTGGCTACAAAGAGCCTGTTTTAGTTGCCGGTACCGATGGTGTGGGCACTAAATTGCGCCTTGCTATCGACCTTAAAAAACACGACACCGTAGGCATCGACCTGGTTGCCATGTGTGTTAACGACCTTATCGTTCAAGGTGCCGAGCCACTATTTTTCCTTGATTACTATGCCACTGGCAAACTAGACGTAGACACGGCTGCCGACGTAGTAACGGGTATCGGCGCAGGTTGTGAGCTTTCTGGTTGTGCCCTTATCGGTGGTGAAACCGCTGAAATGCCTGGCATGTACGAAGGCGACGACTACGACATGGCTGGCTTCTGTGTGGGTGTGGTAGAAAAAGAAGGCATTATCGACGGCACTAAGGTTGCTGCCGGTGATCAGCTTATCGCCCTTGCTTCTAGCGGCCCTCACTCAAACGGTTACTCACTAATTCGTAAAGTATTAGAGGTATCTGGTGCAGACACTAACAGCGAATTCGAAGGCAAGACCCTAGGCGAGCACCTGCTTGAACCGACACGCATCTATGTTAAGCCGGTACTAGAGCTACTTAAGCAAGTAGACGTACGCGCGCTTTCACACATCACCGGTGGCGGTTTCTGGGAAAACATCCCACGCGTATTGCCTGAGTCGGCTAAAGCCGTGATCAAGGGCGACAGCTGGCAGTGGCCTGCGGTATTCAACTGGCTACAAGAAAACGGCAACATTGAAACGCACGAAATGTACCGCACCTTTAACTGTGGTGTAGGCATGGTGATTGCGGTTCCTGCCGACAAGCTAGAGCAAAGCCTGAGCATTCTTAAAGATGCGGGCGAAAACGCTTGGCACATTGGTGAAATCCAAGATGCAGCCGCTGGCGAAGAGCAAGTTGAAATCCTTGGCGGTGCGCAATAATGACACCAGGCCAGGTACCTGCCCGACTCGTTGTACTTATTTCGGGCAGTGGCTCTAACCTTCAGGCCATCATTGATGCGGTTGCAGCGGGTACCATCCCCGCTGAAATCTGCGCGGTGATCTCCAATAAGGCCGACGCATTCGGCCTTGAGCGAGCTAAAATGGCTGGCATCGAAGCAAAAGTGTTAGACCACAAGGCGTTTGCCTCACGCGAAGAATATGACGTGGCTCTGGGTGACCTCATTGAGAGTTTTTCACCCGACTGTGTTGTATTAGCTGGATTTATGCGTATTCTAACAGCTGGCTTAGTGCAAAAATTTAAAGGGAAAATGTTGAACATTCACCCTTCCCTGTTGCCTAAGTACCAAGGGCTGAACACCCACCAGCGTGCGTTAGATGCAAACGATAAAGTGCATGGCGTTAGCGTTCATTTTGTGACCGAAGAGCTCGACGGCGGACCTGTGATAGTTCAAGCACAGGTGGCCATCGAAAGTGATGACACGGCTGACAGCTTGGCGCAGAAGGTTCATGCACAAGAACATATTATCTATCCGTTGGTGGTTAAGTGGTTCAGCGAACAACGACTGAAAATGGAAGATAACTATGCAGTGCTCGATAACAACACCCTTCCAAGCCAAGGCGCCGACCTCAGCGCGTACTTGGACAGCTAAATTATTGATTGCCGCAGTCCTTGGCTGCGGTATCAATCTTGCTCATGCCGAGCCGCAAGACGCCAACCCCGCGTCACAAACCACCCTCAACGAATACAGCGCCGAATACATAGTGACCCGTCAGGGTGAACGCCATGGTGCCGCGCAGCGAAGCCTCACCCGAGTCGACGATAACCTGTATCAATTGAGCTATCACAGCGAAATAGAGTGGATGATTTTCTCAGACGAGCGTCAGGAAAGCAGCCGCTTTAAGTTTGTCGACGGCACCGTATTACCGATTGACTATGTGCTTGAGCGCACCGGCACCGGCCCGGATAAAACCTATAAAATCAGCTTTGATCACCAGCAGCAGCAGGTATTTAGCAACCAGTCCAAATACCCGCTCGAATGCACCTGGAACCAAAACTTCCAAGATGTACTCTCCTACCAGATCTCACTGCGCCAGGCTCTGAGCAAAGGCGAAACCAAGTTCAGCTATCCCATAGTGGATAAAAAAGGCAATGACCGAGAGTATCAATTCGAGGTGGTTGGCAACGAAACCATTACCTTGCCCATAGGCAATGTGGAAACCATTAAGGTGAAACGGGTGTACGACAACGATAAGCGCCAAGCCATTGCCTGGTTTGCACCGAGCATGGACCATATGATGGTGCGCATGTACAAGGGCAAAGACGGCGTAGAGCAATTCCAGGTGGAATTGGCCAAGTACACGTCGGGTACCGCAACCCACTAATCTGAGAACACACAACCAGGCGCTACACTTTAGCGCCTGACCTCTCTTACCTCAGCACTGCTGATGCTTGCCCGCTCCCTGTATTGCCAACAGCTGCCCGTTACTGTCAAAAGACAAGGCCAACAAGGTGCCGGATTGCAATTTCACTCCAGGGTGCTCTACTCGTTTCAACAGTTCCGAGCTCAAGGCGATCAACACCTGTTGCCGGCAATCGGCCAACAACCAATCCCCTTCGCTTTGCACTAAACGCACTAAGCGTATCGGCTCCGTTTCACTGCCAAGCGCATAGGCCTGGTGTTGCACCCGCAGCTGATTTGCCAGCTGCAGCTCGGCTTGATCTATGCTGCGCAATTGCGCTGGCACTGTGTCGCTGATGCGCATGCGCTGCTCGCCACCGGCGAGGTCAAAAATTTCCATGCGCGTATAGCTCTCAACACTATACAGGGGCGCATGCTCTTGCTTTGCCGCCTGCCAGGTGACCGACACCAGGGTTAATAAGGCCACACAGGCCATCAGCCACTGACCCTGATGCCACCAGCTACGGCAATTACGGGGGCTCGAATCGAGGGCCGACAACAAGGCTTTTTTCTCCTGTGCCTGCAGGGCGCTTTGTTGTTTTTGCTGTTGCTGCCATTGGGCCAGTTTGTCTGATCCGCGGTTTGCCATTACTGTTCTCCTTTGACCATGGTGGCGGCGATTTTTGCGCGTGCATAACGCAATCGGGTTTTTACACTCTCTTGGGCGCTGGCGGTGATCTGGGCAATTTCCTGCAAACTAAAACCCTCGAGTTGCAAGGTTAAAACCTCGCGTTGTAAGTGCGGCAAATCTGCTATCGCCGCTGTTAATTGCTGCTCGGTGGCGGCCATGATCAGTCCCTCTATATGCTGGGCGTCGAGGTGCAAATTAGGCTCTTGCAGACATTCTTCTACCGGTAGATGACGCTTTTGCCTGCGGGCATAATCAATCACCTGATTGCGGGCCAGACTAAATAACCAGGCCTTAAAACTGCCCTGCTGTTGCGGACTAAAGCGTTGTGGCTGGGCCAACCAGCGCAACCACACCTCATGCAATAAATCGAGCGCCAATTGCCGCCGCGTGTGACTATCCTCACTTAAGGACACTAACTGGGCCTGCAAAAAATACAGTACATCGTCGCTTAGCCTGAGCACCAAGACATCCCGTGCCTTGGCGCTGTCGGCGGCCAGTTGCGCCAATTGCTCGTCACTATAGTGGCTATAGTTTGGCGACAAGGGCGCAAATATCCGTGTGGCAACCGCTTTTAGCATCTTCACTCCTTAAATCGGCGACACCCTGGGCTCAAATCCAGGGTGGCGCCCTAGGCGACTAATTTTGCAAGTTAAAGTCTAATCTTACCTGTTGATTGGGCTGGCTCCTAGCCACACCCTCCACAACCTTAGGGCTAAACTTCCATTTACTCAGCGCCTTAAGGGCCTCACGATCAAAAATCCGCTTCGGCTCGGCGCTAATTACCTTAGCATTGATAACCTGACCGGTTGGGGAAATATCATAGCTCAGTATGACATAACCTTCGATCCCCTCACGGGCGGCGGTCGCTGGATATTGCGGCGGTACCCGCACCAAGGGCATGGCGGTATCGCGAGACATGGATGAAAATTCCCCCAAGTCCGACATCTCGGTGCCCACATCCGGCAATGTCGGCGCTAACGTCAGCACCTCATCACCAGGTTCCGCAGCCAGGCTTGGTCTTGCCTGCGGTCTTGGCTCAACCTTAGGTGGCACCGGCTTGGTTTTTGTGATCACCTCGGTGTGCTTAGGCGGCTCCATGATTTCCACAATGACATCGTCAAACACCTCAACGGGCGCACGTTGCTCTGCGGTCAATAGCGACACCATAAAGCTAAAGGTTGCCAAGGTGATCGCCGCAGCGGCTAAGGCAAAGGCAACCGCCTTAAAACCTGGTGCAATCAGATTATGGCTGGGCTCAAAACCCGGTTCGTATGTGCCACTCTGGTGAGCGCCCTGAGTAATATTCAATGTATTTTCCATGCTCTTTCCCCTTAAAAACTGACACCCTGACAAGTAAGGTGCTTAGTAAGAAAACGCATGGGGGTATGAAAAGGGGTGAAAATATTTTTAAGATTTTTGCATAGAGCTTGCTTTGGCCCAACTAAGGTTGGCCGTAAACAGGAGTCACAAAGCAATTCACATTGATAGAAGCGTTGAAATTAACACAACAAGGAATTTGTCGTTTGAAGTATAAGCTGACATAGTTTTGAAGTGAAATTGCTAAAAAGTTACCAACTACTATTTTCCGGTTTGTGCCAATTAGAGCCATTCAGCTACTTCTTCACACAACTAATAAAACCAATATAGCGGACGTTCAAGCTAGCCCTTTTTTGGACAGAAACAAGTTAGTGTATTTATTCGGTAACGCCCTACTGAGGAGCGAGTAATAGTAGGCTAAAATGTGTAGCGAAGCGAAACCGAGCCAACTGTTACGAGTCCCGTTTCAGTGGTTTGTTATGTGAAATTACACGTTCTCCATGAAAATTCCACCTGATTTGCATAGTTACTTCAGATATAGGCTGTGAAATAAACTCCTGAACTTTATCACAACGTACTACAACACCATCAGTGCTTAGAGGCACGAGTTGACCAGTCCAAGCAGAGCAATTAGCAATTAGTTTTTTTTCTTCTGTATATGCCTCAAATTCAACCGCCACACTCTTCCAAGTACTGCTACCTTTGTTACTTATAACACCTGAAATCTCTATCACTTCCCCCATATCTTTGTAACTTTGAATGCTGAAATATAAATCATGGCTCGGGTCATAATACATATCAGGAATATCACTTAAAAACAGTTCATCAGAGCTTATTGTCATCGACTCTCTTAACTGCTGCGCTTTTTCCATAGCATCTTCGAAGTCATTCAATCGATCTTTTTTACTTAGGTGATAGTGTGCTTCATCAACAATAGATATTCCCAAACCTAAAAGAACACCAATACCTAAGTATTTAAATACTGACTTCACGTATTTATCCCTTTCACATAACGCCCGCCACAAACGTGAGCAACGTGTTGCGAGTCGTTTTTGATGGCGATTGTTATATTTCCATTCTAACTAAAGGTGCTCGTTCACCCATGTAAATACTGACAGGAACAAGTAAACGCTTATCATCCTGCTCTCGAAGTTGATAATAATCTTCGGTGCATTCATAAGAAAATGAGTTATTTTCCCGAAGCACTAATTTTTGCATGACACCATTGCCGTTTTTGGCGCTGAGTTGACCATTATCGAATGTAACAGTCATAACCGTATCGTCTGCACCTTTGTATGTACCAATCAGAGCCTTAGCTTGCTCCGTGATGTCTTTCTCAGCAATTGGCGCTGGTGAAAGGTTAAGTTGCCTTGCAATCATATTTAACAAAGCCGGGCCTGGGTGAACAGCGTCATTGTTACCGAATACTGTGCCAAGTAAATCATGTGATGGAAAATAGACTGACCATGCCATAAAACCTGGCACCTGCCCTTGATGACTGTACGACGGTTGATCACTTATAGGGTATACATCAGTACCAAATCCATAATTTACTGATTCACCGTTGTTTAATTTTGCTCTAGTTACCATCAGCTGATAATTTTCAGCCGAAATTACCTTCCCTGAACTTAAACCACGATGCCACAGGCTCATGTCATCAAGAGTAGATGCAATTGCCCCCGCTGCATAAATCCAACTGCGGTCAACGTTTTCGGGAGCCACATACAGATCAGGCGCGTTTCTGTTTGAGGTATAGCCTTTAACAATTCGCTTTGAACTTACCCCTTTAGTAACAACAAACGAATTCTTCATGCCTAAAGGGGAAAAAATATTCCGTTGTAAATACTCGCTATATGTCAGCCCAGAAGCAACCTCAATCACCTTTCCCAACAAAATATATCCGGTGTTTGAATACGCATAATCAACACCAGGCTTAGCCAGGACTGGCATTTTACTCACAACATTGATCACTTCATCAATGGGGGCGTACTTGTCCCATCGCTGCCTGACCTCTGTATCCGAGTTGTAATTTGGCAGCCCGGAAGTATGGCTTAGAACACTTTCAATCGTCAGGCTTGCGTACTCGACTGGAATATCTGTAATAAAATCACCTAGGGTACTTTTTAAGGATAACTTTTTATTTTCAGCGAGTTGAAGTATCGCAGCGGCAGTAAACTGCTTTGAAATGGAGCCGATCTGAAAAGTGTCATCAACTCTTAATAGTTCGCGAGTGCTTAGGTCTGCAACACCAAGAGCGCCTTTGAAAACATGCTTTCCAGATTGTTCGATGCTAACTGCAAGTCCCGGTTTATCCGATGATGCATGGCAAGATAATATGGTTGGAAAATCATGTTCTTGTGCATCAACACAGGAAACAAAAAATAGAGAGCTAAACAGTAACTTTCTCAACATGAAAATAAACACTCCTTTGCAATGGAAATATAACATGTTTATAGCGAGCGAATCGCGCGTTTTTCTACCACAGCGTCGCTCGCTTTTCTGAATGACTCATTTGTAACAAACTTCTTAACTAATTGCCATTACTACTAAAATTCTGTAGTTCTAGCTTTTGTCTCAGGACAAAAACGAGCGATTGGGTCGTTTTCCTGACTATGCAAGCAATATACTTTGACGAAATAGAAAAGCAATTTTGAACGGCCGAAGTTCGCTCTTTTGAGTAATTCGCCTAAACACGTCTTGGGGCACAGGTGAGTTTGCCGTAATCGGCGCAAGCACACCTCTGGACAAAATTGAGTTAGGACGAATGCGTGCTTTGTGCCATTAGCTGCCGTTCACTGACTCATGTTTTACAGTATGATTCCCATTCTTCGAACTTAACTTGAAGGAAGCTTTCAATCTGAGGTATTAAATGCAGGTCGTGCGCCTGAACGTCATAAGTAAAGTAAAAATCTTTATATATGAAGCTTCTTTCGCATCTAAAGTTCATGGGCTTCTTGCCAATACAGCTTCCAATAAACCAATCATCAGGCATTGCATCTAGACGCGGATTAGGCGGGGTTTTCGCTAAACTCCACCACGTATCAATAAATCTTCTGTCGCCTATTTCATATAAATTTAAGCTTTCATTAAAATCTACTGCTGGCTCAGTTTTTTCTATTTGGACATTCCATGCAGCTTCTGCGACACCATTTGGTTTTCCGATTTGATTTAACCCCCAAATGATCCCTGTTATTTCATGTTTTAAATCAACGTTGTATTGGTTTATATGACTATAAGTATAACCAGCAATTGAGTCAGCTACTTCTTGTGCTGATATTTTATAAAGACCACCAGCGGCATTTTCATCTAGATCTTCATCATCAATAAACCAAAGATAAGGTACATTGACCATGAGTTCGTAAGATTTTGGAATGCAAAGCTTAGAGTTCGATACATTGACGATTCCATATTCCCTAAATGATTCTTTGACGTAATTAAAGCCAATAAAAAGCACAAGTAATATTGCTAGATATTTGAAAAACGTTTTCATTGAGTGTGTAACAATCCTTGATACCGTTATTCTGTGAAACACGATAGGAAATCATTAAGGTAGCTTCCGCTTATCGCTCACAGCCGAATTTCGCATACGTGCCATTAGTGGTCTTAAGGCGATCATTGAGTGTGAGCAGACGTTGAGTATAACGTATATTTGGACAGACAGTAGTAGTGCAACAGGCTGTTACCACAATTACTGTCACTAGGAGTAAAAATTAGTTACTGAACCCACAACATTATATTTGCCTCTATTTTAATCAAAGCCCCTTGAATTAGATACTGTATACCCATACATAGAAATTAGTGCTTTAGGAGGTGAAACAGCAAGTTGCATTGTTGTTCTTGAATGCACGACAAACTTATTTCATTTGAGTATAGGAGTCATTTATGGCGAAAGGTTCAAGTATTAACGGTAACGGTGGTAATAGCAGTGGCAACGACAGTTATACAATTACTGGTCGGGGAGAGGTCAGTAGAGCGCGGTTAGTCCGAGAGGTCAAACAAGGTAAGCATCCTGATACTCACATCTACAAACGTAATGGTATTGAGTACGCTAGAAACAACCCTAATCACGACAGACCAGATAACATTAACGAATAACCACTTTCTAAAGGGCTAGGCTGTAATAGCCCTTTGATTTTATTACCTACCAACCATTAATCAACGACTTTTTTGTCGCCCATGATATGTACGCATCCAATGTACATTTAGTTAATTGCCATGTGCCGTCATAAATATTATTAGTTCGAGTGGGAGCGTTCAGAAATGTTATGAGTAACAACTCTAAGTGATTTTGGGGCAGAAATGCGTTAGCCGAACGTCGGCTTTGTAGAATTGAGCAAGTTGCACTAGATGACTGTGAACGTCTCTAGATCGCTCTTTAGTGACATAAAGCAACAGACAAAAATCGGCACCATGGGGTGCCGATTTGTTGATTTAAACTTGTTGTTGCTTTAGTCGCTGTACATCTTTTAGCGGTGGTAAACCAAAGAGGCGGCTGTACTCTCTCGAAAACTGAGAAGGGCTTTCATACCCCACTACCCCGCTTGCTTGGTTGGCATCAAGACCATTGATTAGCATTTGATCTCTTGCCTCTTGCAAGCGTAGCGTTTTCAAATACTGCAACGGACTAGTGCCTGTAGTACTTTTGAAATGCTGCCTAAATGACGACGCACTCAGATGAGCTTGTTGTGCTAACTCGCTGTGCGTATGCGATGACCTATTGTCTACTGATAGTCTGAATTTTTCGGTAGCAGAGGGTGCGCGATATTTTTAGGGTATTACTGTTGAGTGAGCAGTTGCTATATAGAGAGAAAGTGAAAAGCGTGCGAGAAAAAAGCGAGCCTAAGATGTATGCGGCGATGCAAAACGTGAGAAACATTAAATAAGGATATTTCTCAATTCAAATTTATGTCAGTTTTAGATTAAAACTTGCAGATTTACACTTCAAAAAGCAAGGGGGAGAGAAAGTTGGGTGGTAGCCTTACCAGCCACATCTCGGCACACACATCACACGCTGTGGCTGCTCCCTTCCGGGCCTGACCAGGTTCACATGCTAGTGTTGCGAGAGGACCAATAAGGCCACCATAGTGGGCCTCTTTGGGCGCAGGAGGGATTATCCCGACTTTAAGGGTGAGATTCAAGGGAAATCCGTGAATTGTCCGATAAAACCAAGTTAACTGCCTAGTAAACAAACAGTTGGTTGTGTCTTGGGCGCGAGTTTAGGATATTGGGCCAGCCTGATGGCCAGCCCACCTCAGTGCTATCGAGAACCGAATGGCAGTGCCACCGACTCTCTTATTACCGGCATTTAATCAAGCTGGGCGCGGAGCTCGCGTAACACCCCTTTCACCTTGGCCACGTTTTCCGGGCCCATGCGCAGCAATTGCTTTTGCGCCGGCGGCAGGTTTTCCCATTCTGAATAGGCGTACTTATAGGTAACCGAATCGCGCAACAGCGGAATTTGTGTGGTCATCTCCGGCGTTGCCAGTACCAGGTCGATGGCCTGCACCAGGCGCTGCTCAAAGCTGGTACCCGGCTCACCTACTTCGCCATAGGCTTCGACAAAGAGTGGCTCGAAGCGTTTATACAGCGCCAAAAGTTGCTCGCTGTCCAGGGCGGTAAGAATGGCCACATAAGGGTCATAGCGTTTAAAACTTTGCGGGTCCATGGTCAGTACATCGCCTTCAACAACGCTGAATGGTTCTTGCAATTTAGTCACCGGCGAGTGATTGGTGGCAACGCGACCGGCGGCGAGATTATTAACAAATACCACGGTGCGACGGATTAAATCATCGTTCACCAATAGCTCGGCACTGCTGGCGGCCAAGGATTGCTCTACCCGCTCGCTGACCTCTGCATCGCTGTCATCCAAGCTTGGTAAGGGCTCTTCCATCACGGGCTCAGGCTCGGGCTGAACGGGCTCGGGCTGAACAGGCTCAGGGGTTGGCTGCGGCTCTAACTCGGGTTCGGGCTCTTGCGGCTCAATAACCACCTCTTTAGGTTCGGCAACAGGAGCCGGCTCAGTCGGTTGCTGCTGATTGCTGAGGGCAATAACCACCACAATTACCAGCACCACAACAACGATGGCGGCAAACAACAGGGTATTTCTGTTCGGTGTTTTCGTGTCTTGTTCGGGGGGCTGCTCTTTCATAGGTGCTCCGTTAACATAACCACGGTTTCAGCAAGGGCGATGGCCATCAGTGGCAGTGCCAACATTGGCAACACGCTTGCCTATACGTTTCTTTTTACTGAAGAATCTTTTACATTAAAGCTAGGTCTCCATTTAAGTGCAAATAATATGCGAAAGCAAACTAATTGCGGTCAAAAAGGCACAGCACTTTTTTTAAGCGGCGGTGGCGCTCGTGCGGCCTACCAAGTGGGGGTGCTTAAGGCCCTCACTCATAGTCTACCGCGTACTGCCCCGCTGCCGTTTCGTATTATCACCGGCACCTCTGCCGGGGCGATCAACTCTGTGGCACTGGGCTGCTGGGCATCCTGTGCCCATTTGGCCAGCCGTAAGCTGGATGCGGTATGGGGCCAATTTCATACCTCGCACGTGTATCGCAGTGACTTCGTCCATGTTTTTGGCCATCTTCTTCGCAACATACTCACCAGTTTTCGCTCCGGCCATGCCAACCATGCTCCGGGCAGCCTGTTTAATAACGCACCACTGCGGCGCCTGTTGGCCGAGGTACTGCCCATGGAGCGCATCGACCGTAATATTCACCGCGGTATCATAGATGCCCTGGCGGTCACCGCCTCGAATTACAGTAACGGCGATTCCATTACCTTTTTTCAAAGCCAAAGCGCCGAACCCTGGCAACGGGTGAGGCGCCAGGGACTAAAAACCCGTATCCATATGGAACACCTGATGGCCTCCAGTGCCATCCCCGTGGTGTTCCCCAGTGTAAGAATTCGACAGCAATATTATGGTGATGGTTCCATCCACCAAATGTCGCCGCTTTCGAGTGCCATTCACCTTGGAGCCGATCGCATTTTTGTTATCGGTGTCGAGGCGCCAAAAGATGAAAACCGTAAGTATGCCCCACACTATCCGGGTATTTCGCATATTGCCGGTCACCTGCTCGACAGTGTGTTCGCCGATACCCTGCAGGCCGATCTTGAACGCGTTGAACGCATTAACCGCACCCTGAGCCTGCTAAAAGACCGTGAAGATCACAAAGAGCTCAAACATATCGACACCTTTGTTATTAACCCCTCGCACAACTTTAATACCATAAGCAGCGAGTATTACGACGATATGCCCCTTGCCATTCGTATGCTGTTGCGGGGCATTGGTGTGAAACGCTACAGCGAGTCGAGCTTACCCAGCTACCTGCTGTTTGAGAAACGTTATACCCAACATTTGATCGACCTCGGCTATCAGGACGGACTTAATAAGCTGCCCGAATTACGCCACTTTTTGCGTTTAGATTAATGCCCCAGGTTAAGTATCGCTGCCATTGAGCAGGAAGCGCTCAGCAAGCTCCACCCGCCGCGGCTTGCCCTTCAGTACCAGCACATCCTGCCCCTGCAGCACGGTTTCGGCGCAGGGGTCGTCAATTTCCTGACCATGGCGGCGCATGGCCGCCAGGCTAACACGGCGCTGACCCAGGTTTAGCTCGGCAATGGTCTTTCCCACCGCATAGGCGTTATCCGCCAAGGCCATCACATGCAGGTATTCCAGACGGTCGCTCTGGATCTCACGGTGCGGGGCCTCATCGCTGATGTAAAAGCTGTGTAATAGCGAATACCGATTCTCCCGCTCCTGACTAACGCGACGTAAAATCCGCTTCATCGGCACACCACTCATAAATAGAACATGAGACGAGAGCATTAAGCTCGCCTCAAGGGACTCGGGCACCACTTCCGAGACGCCACATTCTTTGAGCTCTTCAAGGTGAGCATCGTCCGGCATGCGCGCTAAAATTTTAACCTCAGGAGCAACTTCTTTAATCACTTCGGTCACTAATTTGACCTTAGCTAGATCGGTGAAGGTGATCACCACCAGGCGCGCATTGGCGGTGCCTGCTCGCTGTAAAATCCCCTTTTGTGTTACATCACCAAACATCAAAGCGGCATTGGCCAAACGCCCTTGCTGAACCAGGTAGGGGTCTAAATCTATGGCCACAAATGGCAACGCCTCGGTGCTTAGAAAACGACTGATATTTTGACCGACACGCCCATAACCGCAAATGATCACATGTTCGCTCTGGCGCTCATCGACACAATTGATCTGATCGGGCTCTGCCGTGGCGGTAAACATGCGATGCACCCATCGCGGTGCGCAGTCGATCAAATAAGGAGTAATGGCCATGGATAAAACGCCCACGGCAATAAGTAATGACGCCAATTCGGTATCGAGAAGCCCATGGGTTTTCGCCAAGGCAACCAGCACAAAGCCAAACTCACCCATTTGGCATAGCATGATCGCAGCGCTGAAGGCATCACTTTTACGCTCTCCCAAAAGCTGTGCTATCAGCGCCAAAATCAGCCATTTCATCAGCATCATGGCCACTAACACCGCGAGCACGATATGAACATGGGAGACCACATATACCAAGCTGATCTGCATACCCACGGTGACAAAGAACAGGCCCATAAGAATGTCACGAAATGGGCGAATATCGCTTTCAAGTTGATACCGATACTGGCTTTCACCGAGCATCATGCCCGCCAAAAAAGCCCCCAGAGCCATAGACAGACCGAACCAATAGGTTAAACCTCCGGCAAACAGGGTTACCAGCAAGGTAGTCAATACAAAAAGCTCTTCATTGCGCATCCGCGCAACTTCGTTAAAGAGCCTCGGCAACAACCACTTGCCTATGGCCCATAACAAGGCGCACACCAAGCCCCCTTTGGCAAGGGCAAAGGCCAGGCTATAGAGTAATGATTGCTCGGCGTCTCCTGCCAATAAGGGAATAGCGATCAGTAAGGGCACCACCGCCAGGTCTTGAAATAATAATACGCCTACCGCCAACTGGCCCCGGCGTTTTTGTAACTGACCACTGTCTTTGAGGCATTTCACCACCACGGCGGTGGATGACAGCGCCACTAGGGTCGCTATCGCAAACGCGCTCAAGGAGTCGAACGAAAATAACCACAAACAACAAAAGAAGACGACCGAAGTCACCAATACCTGCAACAAACCGACGCCAAATACGATATTGCGCATCGCCAGCAGGCGGGGGAAAGAAAACTCAAGGCCTAAACTAAAGAGTAGAAAAACAATGCCTAGTTCGGCAATGCCATGCATCTGCGAACCGTTGGCGAGCCAGTCAAAGCCGTGGGGGCCAGCCATGACTCCGGTAACCAGGTAAGCCAGTATGACCGGCAGGCCAAGACGTTTAAACAACCATACCAGCGCCACCGCACTGACTAACAAGCCAAAGACTTCTATAAACAGCTGCTGCATGGCGCTCCTGTAGCGTCAACACCCTGACCGACTAATCACCCTCCATTAACTATAGCAAGGGCTTGTTTTATGGCTAGTTTGAATTAATGGCATAGTTTTAGCATGAAATCCTATACGAATTTAGTCTTGGAGCGTAACGCTTGGATAACGTCCATATTTTGACATACGGTCACACCGCCATGACCCAAGATGCGAGCACAGCGGCACATTTTTACCGCCCAACTTCGGTCGTCAACGTCACCGCATTGACACAAGAGCTCCAACGCAGTCTTGAGCTCCCCACCCTGCTTGATATTTTTGCCGAGCATGTGCGCCCACATGCCTACTTTACCGGCCTGCAACTGCATTCCTGTCTGGGTGTCAATGAAATGACGAACAGCCAAGACAATGCGGTGGCTAATCGTTTCGATATTGAGGTCGAGGGTGAGCACTTAGGCCGCTTGGTGTATTTAAGTGACGCCACCTTTAGTGCGGCCCTGCAAGAGCAGCTAAAAAAATGGCAACAAGTCCTCGCTTACCCGTTACGCAACGCCCTGACCTATAATCGCGTACTCCGCCTGGCCACACGCGATCCGCTGACTGGGCTTAATAACCGCAGTGACTTCAATATGAGTGTGGAAAAAAAACTGGAAGCCTGCCGACGCCAGCACCGTCCTTTTAGCCTGATGCTGTTAGATTTAGATTACTTTAAACAGGTCAATGATAATTATGGACACCAGGTGGGCGACCAAACCTTACAGGAATTTGCCACCCTGTTGCGCCAAAGCGTACGTGCCACGGATTCGATTTTTCGCTTTGGCGGCGATGAGTTTGCCATTCTGATCGACGATGACCATTACACCACCAATACGGTGATCGCCGAGCGTATTCAAGCGGCGGTGGGTAACAGCGAGTTAATGAACCGCTATGGCGTCAGTTGCAGTATCGGCTTTGCCCTTGCGCAAGCCAAGGATGTGAATATCAGTCTGTTCGAGCGCGCCGACAAGGCCCTGTATCAGGCTAAATTCAGCGGCCGCAACACCTATCAGGGTGCCTCTGAATTGTCCGCAGTGCCTTTTACTAGCTTAAATGCCCACAACGACAACCAAAAGCCGCCAAAGAATGCCAAAATAAGCTGATACAAGGACGTAAAGCTTGGCAGCTCGGCGAACATCACGGCCAACAAGGGCACCAGCAAGCCGACAATGAAATAAGTGCCGCCTTTACCCAGCCAATAGGCCAGTAACAGCGCCCCGCACACAACACCAAAAACCAGCGCTAATCCCAACACCGGCCACATTGGGCCATAAACACCGACAACTACGGCCAATAACACCAAGGTCACCAACACAGCCAAGGGCGCCTTTTGCACTAAAGACAGGCCTACATGAGGCTTCTTTACGGAAGAGTTGTTGTCAGTTGCCATTGCAATCCTTGTTGTGCCAAAAAATCGTAATTATAAAAGTAACCTACCACCGCCACTAGGGTGTCATTGTAAAAAATAAGCGGGATGCGTTGGCGCTCCCAGGGCGGCACCTTGAGCTCTTTTAGCCAGTGACTCAGTTTATTGCCATAGGGTTTGTGCTGCGGACGAATGCGGGCATTAAGCACCCCAAAACGCACCCACACCTGCTCATCGGCATTTGGCGCTCGCACCCCGACTCCGGGCTGACACATCAAGGTGCGCCCATCGTTTAGAGCATGTATACCCGGGTTAGCAAGGCGCTCGGCTATGGGCTCTACTTGGTGTTGAACCAAATACAGCTGCTCGTTGAAGCGGCGCACGCTCACCTCATCGCCGCAATGAGTGCGCAAGGTTAAACTAGGCTGACTATCTGCCCGAGCGCTCAACAGCTGCGCACACAGGCTTTGCAGCTGTAATTGTGAAGGCATGGCGACATCATGGCTCTGCAGCCAGTAACGCAGGGCATTATTGGCTCGGGCCTCGCCTAATGCCATTAACGGCGCCAGGGTCAGTTGCTCGGAGTTAACGCTCAGCTGTGTTAGGTCTTGGGCGGCGATCTCATCAAGCAAGCGCTGCTGCTGTTGCAGTAGCTCTGTGGTTTGCGCCACCTTGGCACTAAAGCCAGAGAAGCGTTTGTTCAGTTGGGGCAAAATTTGATTGCGTAAAAAGTTACGATCAAAACGGCTGTCGTCATTGGACTCATCGTGAATATGCTTTAGATCATGACGCTCGACAAAGTGCTGCAACTGCTTGCGGCTGATCCCGAGCAAAGGACGAAGCAAAGGACGCTGTTGCCAGTAGCTCAAGGCCTGCATGCCGCCGAGCCCTTTAAGCCCGGCCCCGCGCTTGAGGCGCAAAAAGAAGGTTTCTACCTGGTCGTCGCTATGCTGACCCAAAAGCAGCGCATAGCCTGCAGGCAAGGCCTTATCCATCGCCTGATAACGGGCCTGACGGGCCTTGGCTTCGATACCCAGCCTGGTCTGCTCCGACAACACCACCTGCTCGCTGTAAAAGGCAATGCCACGCCTACGACATTGCTCGGCACAAAAGGCCTGCCAATGATCGGCATTGGCGCTTAAGCCATGATGGATATGAATGGCACACAAGGGCATGCCCTTCTCCTGGGCGTAGCGCTGCGCCAGCTCGAGCAACACCATGGAATCCAGGCCGCCACTGAGGGCAACCGCCAAGCCCTGACAGTCGGGCAGCTCGTTAAGGAGGTGTGCTAATTGTATGGCAAAGCGTGTGTACATTGGGCTGGTCATTAGACGGTATTAGGCTGGCATTAAAAAAGGCCGACTGAGCGGCCTTTTTTTGCTTAACAGTAACCGAAGCTCATTAAGCGTTTGTAGCGCAAGTCCAGCATTTCCTCAACGCTGTTTTGACGCAGCTCGGCCAGGTCACGCTTCAACTGTGCCTTGAGGCTCTTGGCCATGGCATCATAGTTGCGGTGCGCGCCGCCTAGCGGCTCTTCGATAATGTTGTTGATCAAATCCAACTCTTTCACGCGCTGTGCGGTTACACCCATGGCTTCAGCAGCCAATGGTGCTTTCTCAGCACTCTTCCAAAGGATTGATGCACAACCTTCTGGAGAAATTACCGAATAGGTGCTGTATTGCAGCATGTTAACGCGGTCACCGACACCAATGGCAAGGGCACCACCTGAACCACCTTCACCGATCACGGTACAGATAGTTGGCACTTTCAGCGCCGCCATAACCTTAAGGTTGCGGGCAATGGCTTCACTTTGGCCGCGCTCTTCCGCACCCACACCTGGGTAGGCACCCGGAGTGTCGATAAAGGTGAAAATTGGCATTTTAAAACGTTCGGCCATTTCCATCAGACGCAAGGCCTTACGGTAGCCTTCCGGCTTTGGCATACCAAAGTTACGTTTGATCTTTTCCGCTGTATCACGGCCTTTTTGCTGACCGATAACCATCACTGGTTCACCGTCTAAACGTGCTACACCACCAAGAATGGCCGGATCGTTTGCAAATGCACGATCGCCCGCGAGTTCGTCGAACTCGGTAAAAATACGCTCGATGTAATCACGTGTGTATGGACGCAGTGGATGACGAGCTAGTTGCGAAACCTGCCATGCACCTAGTTCAGAAAAGATTTTATTAGTTAGTTCAACACTTTTCTCTTTTAGGCGACCGACTTCTTCTTCTAGCCCTAAATCCAGTTCGCCCGCTCGACTGACGTGACGTAGCTCTTCAATCTTCGCTTCCAATTCGGCAATTGGCAGTTCGAAATCCAAATAATTGAGACTCATGTGCTCATTAACCCATTTAATTAAATTCTAATTCTATATTTTGTGCCGCCATCAGCGATAACTTATGAATTAAGTCATCGGCAGGCGTCACACACCATTGTGTTCCTAGTTCCAACTCAGCCAAGGCATCTGGCCGCCGGTACAGTATTTTTACCGGACAGGTGCCAAATTTGTACGGTTCCAGCACTTTTTCCAACTTTTCGAAGAAGTTGTCGTCAATTTGCGCCATGTCCACCGTCATTTTCATCGCTTTAATGCGCTTTTCACGGGCCTCAGCGAGGGTACAGACGTCTCGGGCGGTCATTGTAATGCCGCCAGAGAAGTTATCAAAGCTGACCTGTCCAGTTATCACCAAGATATTGTTGATTTGCAGCAATTCTTGGAACATTTCAAACTGTTCTGGGAATAAGCGTACATCAATTCGGGCACTCTTGTCATCTAAGGTGATTAATCCCCAGCGTTTATTCTTCTTATTTATCAAAGTTCGGGCACTGATCACCAAACCTGCCGCGGTGGTTTGCACATCTCGCTCGGTCGGCGTCAGATCGACGAGTTTACCGCTAGTATAGTGCTTAAGTTCGCCACGATACTGATTGATTGGGTGCCCGGTCAAGAATAATCCCAGGGTTTCACGCTCACCATCAAGCCATTGATTATCGGTAAAGTATGGCACTCGTTTAAAGGCTTGTTCAACCTCTTCTGGCTCGGTGGCAAGAAGACCGAATAGATCACCCTGACCCAGTTGCTCGGCCTTATTGTGTTGTTCGGCGGACTTAATCGCCTCGGGCAGCGAGGCCATCAAGATGGCACGACCGCCCTGCACCGGATCCGGGCCCAGTTTATCCATGGCCCCGGCCATAATGAGTTTTTCAATAACCCGCTTGTTCAGGCGTTTCAAATCAACTCGGGCGCAGAAGTCGAACAGGTCCTTAAATGGCCCGTCCTGCTCACGGGCGCTCAAGATCGCTTCTACCGGGCCCTCACCCACGCCTTTAATGGCGCCGATACCATAGACAATCTCGCCCTGCTTGTTCACGGTAAACTTATACAGGCCAGCGTTCACATCCGGTGGCAACAAGGTGAGCTTCATGTTTTCACATTCGTCCACCAGGGTGACGATTTTATCCGTGTTATCCATATCCGCCGACATTACCGCGGCCATAAATTCGGCCGGATAATGGGTTTTCATCCACAGCGTCTGATACGACACCAGGGCATACGCGGCGGAGTGTGATTTGTTAAAGCCATAACCGGCGAACTTCTCTACCAAGTCGAAGATTTTCATCGCCAGTTCGCCGTCAACGCCGTTTTGTATCGCCCCTTCTTCGAAGGTCGAGCGCTGCTTGGCCATTTCTTCCGGCTTTTTCTTACCCATGGCGCGACGTAATAAGTCGGCGCCACCGAGTGAGTAGCCCGCCAGGACCTGGGCGATTTGCATAACCTGCTCCTGATACAGGATTACGCCATAGGTCGGCTCCAAAATGGGTTTCAGACTGTCGTGCTGGTACTGAGCATCCGGATAAGAGATTTCCTCGTTACCATGCTTACGGTCGATAAAGTTATCTACCATGCCCGATTGCAGTGGCCCCGGACGGAACAAGGCCACCAGGGCTATCATATCTTCGAAGCAGTCCGGTTTAAGGCGGCGAATAAGGTCTTTCATACCGCGGGATTCGAGCTGGAACACCGCCGTGGTTTCGGCGCGCAGCAGCAGCTCTATACTGGGTCTGTCATCCAGCGGAATGGCATTGATATCCACCGGCGCTTTGCCCTCGCGGGCGAGGCGCTCATTGGTCATATCCAGGGCCCACTGCAAAATAGTCAGTGTACGCAGACCCAGGAAGTCGAATTTAACCAGACCGGCGGTTTCTACGTCGTTCTTATCGAACTGGGTAACCGGGAACTTTCCCTCTTCATCGCAATACAGGGCGGCAAAGTCGGTGATGGTGGTCGGTGAGATTACAACACCACCGGCGTGTTTACCGGCGTTACGGGTACAGCCCTCGAGAATGCGACACATGTCAATGAGGTCGCGCACTTCCTCGTCGCCGTCATAGGCCTCGGGGAGGCGAGGCTCCACTTCAAAGGCTTTGGCCAAGGTCATACCCGGGTCGCCGGGCACCAACTTAGAAATACGATCAACGAAGCCATACGGGTGACCCAGCACCCGGCCCACGTCGCGAATAACCGCTTTTGCAGCCATGGTACCGAAGGTGATGATCTGCGATACCGCATCGCGACCATACAATTTGGCCACGTGGTCGATTACCTCATCGCGGCGATCCATACAGAAGTCGACGTCGAAGTCGGGCATGGAGACCCGCTCTGGGTTTAGAAATCGCTCGAATAGCAGGTCAAACTGCAACGGGTCGAGATCGGTGATCTTCAGGGCATAGGCTACAAGTGAACCCGCACCGGAGCCTCGCCCCGGACCTACGGGAATATTGTTATCCTTCGACCACTGAATGAACTCCATTACGATCAAGAAGTAACCTGGGAACCCCATTTGGTTGATTACGTCGAGCTCGATTTGCAAACGCTCGTCATACTCGCCACGGCGCTCTGCACGCACCTGCTCGTCTGGGAATAAGAATTGTAAACGCTCTTCGAGGCCGTCGCGGGATACCTTCACCAGGAAGTCATCGATTTTCAGCGAGCCCGTGGGGTAATCAGGCAAGAAATAGGTACCCAGTTGCACGGTGACATTACAGCGTTTGGCAATTTCCACCGTGTTTTGCAGCGCCTCGGGGATATCGCTAAACAGCTCGGTCATTTGCTCGGGCGTTTTTAGATATTGCTCTTGCGAGAAGCGCTTGGGTCTGCGCTTATCTTCCAGGGTGTAACCATCGTGGATAGCCACACGAATTTCATGGGGCTCAAAGTCGTCCGGTTTTAAGAAGACCACCTCATTGGTGGCCACCACCGGCAGTTGATGTGCATAAGCGTGCTCAACCGCCAGGTGTAAATAGGTTTCTTCGTCGGCGCGGGAGGTGCGGATCAGCTCTAAATAATAATCACCGGGGAAATGAGTGCGATAGAATTGGCTGATCTCTTCGATAATGCCAGCATTGCCCTTAAGCAGTGCCTTGCCCAAGTCGCCGTCTTTACCGCCGCTGATAATGATCAGGCCTTCACCATGCTCCGCCAGCCAGTCTCTGTCGACCATGGCACGGTGCATTACATGACCGCGCAAATAGGCCTTGGAAATAAGCAAGGTGAGGTTTTTATAACCCTGATTGTTTTTCGCCAGCAGCAACAAACGACAAGGCTCATCAGGAAATTCCGGGGTATTGAGCCAGATATCGGCCCCGACTATGGGCTTAATCCCGGCGCCGTGGGCAGCACCATAAAAGCGCACTAGGCCGCAGAGGTTCATTTGATCGGTAATAGCCAGGGAGCTGAGCTGCAACTCCTGCGCCTTGGCCACTATGGGCTTGGTTTTAGCCAGGCCATCGACCATGGAAAAGTCGCTGTGAACCCGTAAATGAACGAACTGAGGGGCTGCCATCGCTTATTGTCCTCGCTCGGCCAGTACCCGTTGGACGGGCTTAAAACTTTTTCTGTGCTGCTCAAGGGCACCATGCTCGGCCAAGGCTTCAAAATGCGCCTTGGTTGGATAGCCTTTATGCCCGGCAAAGCCGTATTGGGGATACTGGGCATCGAGCTCGATCATTTCCTGATCGCGCGCCACTTTAGCCAAAATGGATGCGGCACTGATCTCCGCCACCAGCGCATCCCCTTTGACCACGGCCTGCGCCGCCATATCGAGCGCCGGCAAACGGTTGCCATCGACAAACACAAAGTCTGGGTTAATATCCAAGCCGGCAACGGCGCGGCTCATGGCCAGCATGGTAGCGTGGAGAATATTGAGCTCGTCAATCTCTTCCACCGTGGCGCGGGCAATACAGTAACTCAGGGCTTTTTCTTTGATTTCTTCGCTCAGTGCCTGGCGCTTTTTATCGCTCAGCTTTTTCGAGTCGGTCAGACCGGTAATGGGCTTATTGGGGTCAAGGATCACCGCGGCGGTGACCACATCGCCCACTAAAGGCCCGCGCCCCACTTCGTCGACACCGGCAATATATTGAACGTCTGGGCGATTAATTTGCATCGATAAGCTCCAATACGGCTTTGGCCGCCTGACGGCTGGCATCACAACGAATATTCTGATGGATTTCGGTAAAACGGGCAATTAGCGCACTGTTGTCACCGTACAGGCGGGGCTCTAGCGCCGCACACAGGGCGTCGACGTTGCATTCATGCTGCAAATACTCGGGCACCAATTCTTCATCGGCCAATAGATTTGGCAGCGAGAAGTACTTGATGGTAAAGGTAAAGACGTTTTGCACCATCCAGTAGGTCATGGGTTTAAGTTTGTACCCCACCACCATAGGCTTTTTATACAACATGCCTTCCAAAGAGGCAGTTCCAGAGGCCAATAAAATGGCGTCGCTGGCCTGCATCGCTAAGCTTGACTGACCGTCGAGTAAAATAGCCTTAAGATTGGGCGCATGCTCTTGTTGCAGGGCTAAAAACTGCTCCTTACGCGCCGCATTAACCAGGGGCACCACCACCTTTAGATCCGGATTCTGTTGCTGCAAACGCTCGGCGGTTTGCGCATAGGTAGGGGTTAGCAAGCCAACCTCGGAGCCACGGCTGCCGGGCAGCAAAGCAAGTACCTTATCCTCGGGCGATAAGCCCAATTGCTCCCGCGCCTGGGTATTATCCTGCTCAACGGCAATATCATCGGCCAGGGTGTGACCCACAAAGGTGCAGGGCACCTGGTGCTCATCGTAAAATGCTTTTTCAAAGGGTAACAGGGACAACACCAAATTAGTGGCCTTGGCGATTTTATGAATACGTTTTTGTCGCCATGCCCACACCGACGGGCTGACATAATGCACGGTTGTAATGCCCGCTTCTTTAAGCGGCAGTTCAACACGCAGATTAAAATCCGGCGCATCGATACCGACAAACACATCCGGCGGATTAGCGATAAAATGCCGCACCAACTCTTTGCGAATACGCAGCAGACGCGGCAGACGCGAGAGCACCTCAACCAGGCCCATCACCGATAGCTCTTCCATATCAAACAGGCTGTCGCAACCTAACGCCTGCATGCGCGGACCACCGATGCCGACAAACTCTGCGTCCGGGTGAGATTTTAATATCGCTTTCATCAGGCCTTCGCCGAGAATGTCGCCTGACATTTCTCCGGCAACAATACCGATACGTAGAGGTTTAGCTGCTGCGCTCATCTAAAGGGGGCTTCCCATTTACCACTGTTATTATTAACAGCCTAGTCTACCCTGTTTAGGGTGTGCTTAAAACCTCAGCGGCGCACAAATCCATGACGCTGAAAAATAGCCGATTCTTTAGCCCTTTGGCACAGAGCGCAAGCCGGCTGTTTTTTCATCGCAATGAACTTTTTTATAAATTAGCAACTGCTAATGTGTGGTTGACTGTTAACCAATAAGTACGGATACTATGCAAACTTTCAGTTATTACTGAAAGTTCAAACAGCTTACATTAGGGGTAAACCATGATAGATGAATCCTTTGTAGACATATCCCGTCTGCAATTTGCAATAACGGCCTTCTATCACTTTTTATTCGTGCCACTGACATTAGGGATGACATGGATTTTGGTGATAATGGAATCGGTCTACGTGATGACCGGGCGAGAAATATATCGTGATATGACCAAGTTTTGGGGCAAGTTATTCGGAATTAACTTTGCGCTTGGGGTCGCCACCGGACTGACTATGGAGTTCGAGTTTGGTACCAACTGGTCCTACTATTCGCATTATGTTGGCGATATCTTCGGCGCACCGCTGGCCATCGAAGGCCTGATGGCCTTTTTCCTTGAGTCCACCTTCGTCGGCATGTTCTTCCTCGGCTGGGACCGCCTGACCAAGGTACAGCATCTCGGCGTAACCTTCTTAATGGCCATAGGCACCAACCTCTCCGCGCTGTGGATCCTTATCGCCAACGGCTGGATGCAAAACCCGGTGGGCTCCGAGTTCAATTACCAAACCATGCGCATGGAAATGCAAAGCTTTGCCGAGCTGGTCTTTAACCCGGTGGCTCAGGTGAAGTTTATTCACACCGTATCCGCCGGTTATGTGGCCGCCTCTATGTTTGTGCTTGGGATCAGCGCCTATTATCTGCTTAAAGGACGGGACGTGGCCTTTGCCAAACGCTCTTTTTCGGTGGCCTGTAGCTTCGGTTTAGCCTCGGTGCTGTGCGTTATCCTGCTCGGCGATGAGTCCGGTTATGAGGTCGGCGAGGTGCAAAAGGTTAAACTCGCCGCCATTGAAGCAGAATGGGAAACCGAGCCCGCCCCCGCCGCCTTTACCCTGTTCGGCATTCCCGACTCAGAAGCACAGGAAACCCACGCCGCGGTTAAGATCCCCTATGTGATGGGTATTATTGCCACTCGCTCCCTGGATGAAGAAGTCACCGGCATCAAGGAATTACAGCAGCAGCACGAGGTACGGATCCGCAGTGGTATGATTGCCTATCGCTATCTGGAAAAGTTGCGCAATGGTGATACCCGCCCCGAGATCGTTGCCGAATTTGGCAAGTACAAGGCCGACCTCGGCTATGGTTTGCTGTTAAAGCGGTATCGAGATGATGTCTATAACGCCAGCGAAGAAGAAATCGCTATGGCGGTGAAGGACTCGATCCCTGCCGTCGGCCCGCTGTTTTGGACCTTCCGCGTCATGGTGGCCTGTGGGGTGATCATGCTCTTTATTTTCGCCGCCTCTTTCTATTACAACGCCAAGCGCGTGATTGAGACAAAGCGCTGGCTGCTAAAGGCCGCCCTATTCGCCATTCCCCTGCCCTGGATAGCCATAGAAACAGGCTGGTTTGTGGCCGAGTTCGGTCGCCAACCCTGGGCAATTTCAGAAGTGCTGCCCACCTTTATGGCCACTTCCAGTCTGACCTTTAATGATGTGCTGATATCCCTGACCGGCTTTATTATCTTTTACACCATACTCGCTATTATCGAGGTGTGGTTGATGCTGCACTTTATTAAACAGGGTCCCAGCTCGCTGCACACCGGCAAGTATCATTTTGAACGCCAGGCCGCCCTTAAGGAGACTCAGGTATGATTTTCGATTACGAAACCCTAAAACTGATCTGGTGGCTGTTAATTGGTGCCCTATTGATCGGCTTTGCCATCACCGATGGCATGGACATGGGCGCCGCCGTCTTACTGCCCTTTGTCGCCAAAAAAGATGTCGAGCGCCGTGTGGTAATTAACACGGTCGGCGCGCACTGGGATGGCAACCAGGTCTGGCTGATCACCGCCGGTGGCGCATTATTTGCGGCCTGGCCCATGGTGTATGCCGCGGCCTTTTCCGGCTTTTACTTCGCCATGATGCTGGTGCTGTTTGCGCTGTTTTTCCGTCCCTTGGCCTTTGACTATCGCTCCAAGCTGGATAACCCGACTTGGCGTAATCGCTGGGACTGGGCGCTGTTTGCCGGCAGCTTTATTCCGGCGCTGATATTTGGTGTCGCCTTTGGCAACCTGATCCAAGGGGTGCCCTTGCATATAGATAATCTGATGCGGGTCAGCTACCTGGGCTCTTTCTTCGCCCTGCTCAATCCCTTTGCCCTGCTTTGTGGCCTGATCAGCGTGGCCATGTTGGTCGCCCATGGCGGTCTATGGTTGCAGCTGCGCACCGTGAACCCGGTGGCCTTGCGCGCCGCGAAATTGGGTCGCCTGGCATTGATCATAGCTCTGGTAGGCTTTGCCATTGCCGGAGTCTGGTTAACGCAAATCGAGGGCATGCAAATTGTCACCATGGCCGATACCAATGGCCATGCCGATCCCTTGGCGAAAACCGTCAGCACGGGTACCGGCTTGTGGCTCGATGGCTATCAACAGCGTCCGTGGAGCCTGGCTTTTCCGATATTGGCCTTTGTTGCCGGAGGCTTAGCCTTAGTAAGCTCATGGCGTAACAAAGCCGGGGTGGGTTTTGTGCTAACGAGCCTGATGCTCGTGGGTATCATAATGACCTTTGGCGCCAGTTTGTTCCCCTTCATCATGCCGTCAAGCCACGATGCCAATATGAGTCTGACTATTTGGGACGCGGTCTCAAGCCATATGACCCTTAACATTATGTTTATCGTGGTGGCATTGCTGCTGCCCATAGTACTGAGTTACACCACCTGGTGTTATGTGAAGATGTGGCGTCGCGTCAGTCATGAAGAAATCGAAAACAACTCTCACGGCAGCTATTAAGGAGGCATTATGTGGTATTTCGCTTGGATTTTAGGCGTACTCTTTGCCGTTGCGTTCGGCGTGATCAATGTGATGTGGTATGAAATGCAACAGCACACCGACAGTATTGCAGACGACGAGCAGGAGCACTTCTAAGCTCATGAACCCCCAACCAAATCGCGCGCAGCAACTCCAGCTGCGCTCCTTTTTAAAGGAATTTACCCGCCCCCATAACCGCCCCTTGCTGCTAAGCATATTTTTGGGCTTTAGCAGTGGCGTGTTGATGATCATCAGTTGCTATGTGCTGGCGCAGTTGTGCCATCAGGTGATGTTTGCCGGGCAAGACTTAGCACAGCAGGCACCAGCCCTGTACTTGCTGGCTGGGTTAAGCCTGCTACGGGCGCTGTTAATGGGCGCCAGTCGCTATGTGGCTGAACGCAGTGCACTCAATATCAAGCTGGCGATGCGTGAAGCGCTGTGGAAAGCCTTGGTCAAACAGCAAGGAAACGGCTTAAAAACCGGCCCTGCGGCGCAGTGGGTGCTCACCCTCAATCAGGGAGTGGAAGCCCTGCATGACTACTTCGCCAAATACCTGCCGGCGGTGGCCTATGCCGGGCTTATCCCCTTTGCCATTATCGCCGTGGTATTTCCCATCGACTGGCAATCCGGGCTTATTTTTCTTATCACCGCACCACTGATCCCATTTTTTATGATCCTCATTGGTTACAAGGCGCAAGCGCTAAACGAGCGTAATTGGCAACGGTTACAATACCTGGGGCAATTCTTTTTTGACCGCTTAAGCGGCCTGACTCAATTAAAACTTTTTAACAGCGCCCAGGGCCAGGTTAAGCGCGTTGAGCAGATGGCGGATCAATTTCGTATTTCCACGCTGTCGGTGTTGCGCATCGCCTTTATCTCCACCCTGGCATTGGAGTTTTTAGCCACCATCAGCATCGCCCTGGTAGCTGTGATCATCGGCTTTCGTTTGTATTTCGGCACCTTGGACTTTGCCACCGGCTTTGTGGTGCTCTTGCTCGCTCCCGAGTTCTACTTGCCGCTGCGTCAACTGGGGCAGCACTATCATGCCAAACTCAAGGGCCTCGCCAGTGCCGATTCCATGATGGCCATTTTGACCCAGCAAGAGCCCGCGCAGCAGGTTAACCAACAGAAAGACACCATAGCCTCGGTCACCAAGCTGCAGGTGCAAAACTTAAGCCTGCACCTTGATGAAAGCACCAATGCGGTATTAAAAAATATCAGCTTTGACACCGACGCAAATGGAATTTTAGCTCTGGTGGGTCACAGTGGCGCCGGTAAATCTACCTTAATGGACTGCCTGATGGGCTTATATCCGCAAACGAATAAGGCTATACGCATCAATGGCATGCCTTTAACGGATATCGATATCGCCAGCTATCAAAAGCGCATTGCCTGGGTCGCGCAAACGCCGACCTTATTCAGTGGCACCCTGGCGGAGAATATCGCCCTGGGAAGCGCGTCAATCGACCTTGCAGCCATTCGCTCGCTGTGCAAAGAGCTCGACCTGGACGCCTTTATCATGGCTCTTCCGCACCAATATGACACCCAGTTAGGCGAATTAGGCCATGGCCTATCCGGGGGGCAAATTCAACGCCTGGCTTTGGCCAGGGCCCTGTTACGGCAACCGGACATCCTCTTTTTGGATGAACCCACGGCGGCGCTTGATAAGCATAGCGAGCAAAAGGTGCAAGCCTGTCTTGAGCGCCTCAGCGCACACACCCTGGTGGTGATCATTGCCCATCGCCTCAATACCCTGACTCGGGCCCAAAAAGTCTTGGTGCTACAACAGGGCGAACTCGTTGAGCAAGGCAGTTACAAGGATTTGTTCGGCACACCCGGCTCGCACCTGGCAAAGATGATCCATGCTCCGGAGGTCGTCCATGGCTAATTGGTGCTTTCTTATTTCCCTCATTCGCCCGCACCTTGGTTGGGCGCTCTTAGGCATGCTCTTGGCATTTCTTGCCCTGGCCGCCAACATCACCCTGCTGGCCGTGTCCGCTTGGTTTTTAGCGGCCATGGCCGCCGCTGGCTTACATGGGGTGACCATGAACTACTTCACCCCGGCGGGCATTATTCGCTTTCTCGCCATCGTTCGTACCGCCAGCGGCTATGCGCAACGCCTGGTGAATCACAACACCACCTTTTTAATTCTGAAAACGCTGCGAGTACACATTTTCGCCGCCCTCACCCAGGTTCCGCAGCAGTGCTTTGCCAGTGTTGGGCGCCGCTTGTCACAGCTGCAAGAAGACGTTGAGCAACTCGATGAATTCTATATCGGGGTATTGGTGCCGCTGTTGCTGGCCGTAACGGCCTTGCCACTGATAGCCTGGGCGCTGGGCGTTTACAGCCTGGTGCTTATGCTGGTGACGGTAACGGCCCTGCTAACTACAGGCTTCTTACTACCGACCTGGCTCGGTCGCAATCTAAAGGGAGTGGGCAAGTGCACCCAGGAAGCGCAAAGCGATTTAAGCGAGTGTCTGGTTGAAGGAACGCGCGGCTTAAAAGAGCTGTATCTTGCGGGTGCCACCGAGCAATATTGGCGGCGCCTCGATACGGCGCAGCAAGCGCTGGCCGAAGAGCAACAAAAAGCCCACCGCTGGTTTGCCGGCCACCAAGGTCTGTCTCTGTTTATAAGCCAGTTGACCCTGGTGTTGGCGCTGCTGACTTTGATCCCTCTGGTCAACAACGGCCAGTTGGCAAACGTCGAATTAGCCATGCTGGTGCTCTTGGTGTTAGGTGCGTTTGAGTCCGTGCTGATGCTCCCCGATGCCATGCTAAAAATGGAACTTACCCTGGCCAGCGCCGGGCGCATTCGTGCCCTGCTGGCCGAGGTGGAGCATACTCCCACACCTGGCCTACAGGGAGAAAAACAGGCTTCCTCGGTCTTTTCCCTTGACCAAGTTCACTTTGCCTATCGGGCGCAGCAGCCCGTATTTCATGCTTTATCCCTGGACATAAAACGAGGTGAAAAGGTGGCCATTGTAGGCAGAAGTGGCGCCGGTAAGTCTACCCTGCTTGGCCTGCTAACGGCGCAATTACATGCGCAACAGGGAAAAACCCTGGCGTCTGGTATACCGATAGATGCGCTCGACCCCGCTTGGCTTAATCAGCAGCTGGGCGTGCTCAATCAGTATAGCCATACCTTTAGCGCCACCATTAGGGAAAACCTGCTGCTCGCCAAGGAGGATGCCTCTGATGATGAAATCTGGTCGGCTCTCGAACAGGCGCAACTAACGGCCACGGTAAAGCAAATGACTAAGCGCCTGGACACCCAAGTGGGGGCCACCGGACGCCAGCTGTCCGCTGGAGAAGCCAGACGTCTGCACCTGGCCCAGCTATTTTTACGCGACCCACAGGTATTGCTCTTGGATGAGCCCACCCGTGGCCTAGACGGTGATAATCAAAGAAAGGTGTTTGCTGGCGTGTTAGCCCTCGCAGAAAGCCGTACACTGGTGGTAAGCACCCATGAAGCCGCGCTACTTGGGCAAATGGACAAGGTGATCTGGATGGAGCAAGGCCGGATCAAGGCCATGGCCAGCCACGAGGCGCTCACGCGTCAATACCCCGAGTATCACACCCTTACTCACCTGCTTAACTAAATCTACGTATCAAAAGTGCATGCATAAAAAAAGCGCTAACAACCGGGTTAGCGCTTTTTCTTCAATTTTTGCTCTGTGAGCAACTCTTTAAACGGCTCGATTTAACGAATAATGCCGCGCGTAGAGTTGGTAACCAAGTCGATCATCGGCTGAATAGCCGGGAAGTTAGCCACTTCCTCTTGCAATTGTGCCAGCGCCTCATCCGCCTTAAGTCCCTTACGGAACAAGGTCTTATAGGCACGACGCAAAGCCATGATCTCATCAGACTCAAAACCGCGACGCTTCAAGCCTTCGGTGTTGATAGCAACGGGACGCGCAGGAGTGCCGATAGTGGTGACATAAGGTGGCACATCCTGGTTTACACCCGAGTACATGCCGATAAAGGCATGAGCACCCACTTTACAAAACTGATGCACGCCTGAGTTACCCGCCAGGATCACCCAGTCACCGATGTGCACGTGGCCCGCGACACTGGCGTTATTCGCAAAAATAACGTTGTCGCCAATCACTGCGTCATGCGCAACATGGGTATAGGCCATAAATAGGTTATTACTGCCAATCTTGGTGATACCCTGATCCTGAATGGTGCCACGGTGAATGGTGGCGCATTCGCGAATAATGTTGTTATCACCAATGATAAGCTGCGTCGGTTCATCCTTGTATTTTTTATCCTGGCACGCCTCGCCTACCGATGCGAATTGAAAAATGTGGTTGTTTTTGCCGATTTTCGACGGCCCTTTCACTACCACATGAGATTCAATAATGGTACCTGCACCGATTTCAACGTCATTGCCTATATAACTATAGGGACCAACTTGAACATCATCAGCAAGCTTTGCACCGGGTTCGATAATTGCGGTCGGATGGATCACGATTAAAACTCTCTTCTTGCACACATTAGTTCGGCGCTGCATACGACTTTATCGTCGACAACTGCTTCACCGTAGAATTTCCACATATTGCGACGCTCTTTTAGGAACTTCACATGCAAGTGCATGGTGTCGCCAGGTAATACCGGCTGTTTAAAGCGCGCATTGTCGATGGCTGCAAACAAGTATAGCTCGTTCTCACCACGATTTTCTGTGGTTTTAAAACCCAATAGGCCGGTTGCCTGGGCCATAGCCTCTAGGATCATCACGCCTGGGAAAATTGGCTGGTCAGGAAAGTGCCCGGTAAAAATCGGCTCATTAATAGTCACGTTTTTTACTGCGTGCAGGCTTTCACCCGGTGTGTAATCCAACACCTTATCCACCAACAGCATCGGGTAACGGTGCGGTAGTAAACTCAGTATCTCTTGAATATCTAAGCTATTTAACTGATTAGCCAACTTCTTTTCCTTAAAACAAAGTTATTCTTGTGACTTAAGCTCGGCCTCGATGGCCTTGATACGCTTGTTCATGTCACCAATATTGCGCAGGTGCGCTATGGTACGACGCCACTCTTTATTCTTACTGTGCGGCAAGCCCGAGGAGTAAATACCCGGTTCGCTAATGCCGCTGGTGACCATATTCATACCGGTTAGTACCACCTTGTCGCAGATTTCCACGTGACCTGTGATGGCGCTAAGACCGCCGATCTGGCAGTAACGACCTATTTTGGTACTTCCCGCAACCACGGTACAACCGGCAATGGCAGTCCCTTCGCAAATTTCCACATTGTGGGCAATCTGACACTGATTATCGATGATCACATTATCGTGGATAAGGGTATCGTCGATAGCACCACGGTCTATGGTGGTACTGGCACCAATCTCAACGCGGTTGCCAATTATAACAGAGCCGATTTGTGGGATCTTCACCCATTGGCCACGCTCATTGGCATAACCAAAACCGTCTGCACCTATCACGGTATTGGCCTGCACCAAACAGTGTTCACCCAGTTGCACCTGGTGGTACACGGTCACATTATTCCACAGCTTGGTATGGGCACCGATTTGCACATCTTTACCGATAAAACAGTGCGAGCCGATTTGCGCATGATCGCCAATCACCGCCCCCGCTTCAATCACCACCAATGGACCGATATTGGCACTGGCACTGACCTTGGCATCAGGGCTAATCACCGCGCTTGGGTGAATCCCCACGGCCGAAGCCGGCGTGCTGTCTAGCAACTGCGCCAACTTGGCATAAGCCACATAGGGGTCTTGGCAAACCAGTTTATTACCGGCAAAGTGCTCGGCGTCGGCGGCACTTAGGATCACCGCACCGGCCTGCGTATCGGCCAGTTGGCTGCGGTATTTTTTATTTGCTAAAAAACTAATATGCGCCGCAGTTGCTTTTTCAAGCGTCTGGATGCCAACGATTTCAAGGGTGCCGTCACCGATAAGTTCGGCACCTAAATGTTGGGCGATGTCAGCTAAGCTTTTTGCCATCATTACTTCTTACTTACGCGCTCAACCACTTTTTCTGACAGATCAGTTACTTCTTTAGGGTTGAAGTAAATAGTGCCGTCTTTAACCTTCACTTCGTCATAGTCACCGTCTTTGGCGATTTCTTCAATGGCGGTAATGATGGTTTTTTGTAGCTTGGCCAGCTCTTGGTTTTGACGTTGCTTGATTTCTTGCTCTAGCGGACGACCTTTTTCAGCAAGCTGCTTTTGCATGCCGTTAATCTTATCGCCAAGCGCCTTTTTCTGATCTTCGCTCATGGTTGGTGCTTCACGCTGGAACTTTTCCATTTCAAAGCGGATGTCGCCCTGAAGCTTTTCTAGTTCTTGGCGACGCTCTGAAAACTCACTTTTCAGTGTGTTTTCAATGGCCATTGTTTGTGGCACCTGAGAATAAATAGTTTGCATATCAACGATGCCAACCTTGTGCGCCAAAGCCTGCACCGAAGTACCCATGGTTAGCGCGGCTAATACTACTAGTGCTGTGTTTTTGAATAGTTTTTTCACAGAAAACTCCTTAGAAAGTGTTACTAATGTTAAAGCTAAATGTCTTGGTCTTATCATCTTCTTCTTCTTGCAACGGATAAGCAAAACTAATTAGCATGGGCCCCATGGGCGAGATCCACTGGATTGAAAGACCAGTTGAAACCCTGAAACGAGCTGGATCGGAAAAATCATCCAAGCGCGCCCGCTCATCGGGCTGAAGGTTTTGATAACGGTCAACGTTAAACTCTGTATCCCATACGTTGGCCGCATCGACAAAGAAACTGGTACGAACAGAACTGCTGTTCTCTTCATCTAAAAACGGCGTTGGAACTATCATTTCTACACCCGCTACCGCCTTAGCGTTACCACCGATACGACCGGCAAGTCGTAAGGTATCGAATTCCTCGGCACCGCCTATATTGCCGGTCGGTGTGCCGTCCGGCAAGGTTGTACCCGGGATATTCTGTGGAGAACGTATTACCGCCTGTGGCAAGATGGTATTACGGTCAAAGCCACGTAATTCCTGCTCGGTAATACGGAAGAATTCCTGCACCGGCAAGACCTGATCATAGCCATTGGTTTCGCCATAACCATTACCATAACCCAGCGCTGCACGTGCCGAGAACACCCAACGATGATCGTCGCTCACCGGCCAGTAATAACGTGAGTTATAGTTGATCTTAAAGTAGGTCAGATCCGAGTTAGGCGTGGTCGCAGACAGATTTAGCGACTGACGCGAACCCGCTGTTGGGAACATACCACGGTTAACCGTGACACGAGACCAACCGGCGCTGAGTTCATACTTGGTAAACTCAAAGCCAGCATCCGGGTTTTCCGGATCCAGGAAGGTTTCACGCAACACGCGCGTTTGCTCGTATTCGGCCAAATCGGACAGTTCTTCTTCAATCCAACGCACACCGAAGTTCAAACGGTTTACTGCATTGATCGGGAAGCCGATATTAGTGCCGAGACCATAGCTTTTCGACTTATAGTTGATCAGACTGAACTCACTGGCATCGTAGTTACGATAGAAAATACTCGAACCTTGTGATACTCCGTCTGGCGTAAAGTAAGGGTCGGTATAAGACAGACTGACGCTTTCAGAACCACGCGAGGTGTTGATATTAAACGCCACCTGATTACCGCTACCTAGGAAGTTTGACTCGCTGATACCAATGTTAAACTGCAGGCCGTAATAGGAACCATAGGCCAAACCAGCGGTAAAGCTACCGGCTGACTGCTCTTTAACGGTAAAGCCCACATCGACTTCATCATCCACACCGGGCACCGGGTTCACCTCAAATTCGACATTTTCCATGTAGGGCAAACGTTGAATCTGCAATTTTGAGCGCTCAAGGTTTTGGTTTGACAACCAAGCGCCTTCAAGCTGAGTCATCTCACGACGAATAACTTCATCGGCGGTACTTTGGTTACCAGAAATATCAATACGACGTACATAAACGCGCTTGCCTGGGTCAACAGACAACACTAATTGCACTTCTTTGGTTTCGTCATCGATTTCCGGAATGGTGCGTACCACGGCATTGGCGTAGCCAAAGCGCGCCAGGTAACTCTTAATAAATTCTTCCGACGAGGTCACCACTGAGCCATTGTAAAGCTCACCGGCCTTAAGCGGGATGACGCTGCGGATCAACTCTTCTCGACCAAGTAGGTCACCGATAAAGTCAAACCCCTTGACCATGTACTTCTCGCCTTCGGTGATGTTAGCGGTCACATACACGGACTCACGCTCGGGACTAACCGATACCTGAGTCGAGTCGATATTAAAGCGCAAATAACCACGGTCGAGGTAATAACTGCGAATTTTTTCTAAATCGCCCTCAATGGTTTGCTTTTGGTATCGGTCCGAAGACATAAACTTCCACCACGGCAAGTCCTGTTGTGACTCCACCAGGGTAAGTAACTCTTCGTCCGGGAATAACTCGTTACCAACGATGTTAATTTGACGAATAGAGGCGGCATCACCCTCATCAAAATTGATATTTAAACGCACACGGTTTCGCGGCAAGCGGGTAATTTCGATGTCTATTTTAGCGTTGTATTTACCAATACTGTGGAAGAATTCGATCAGGCCCTTTTCAACGCTATCGAGCACGGTGCGATCGAGTGGCTCACCGGTACGGATATTCTGCTGCTCTAAACTCTCGGTCAGCTGCTCGTCTTTGATGTCTTTGTTGCCGTCAAACTCGATGGAGCTGATGGTGGGTCGTTCGGTCACCTTAAAGACAATTTTATCGCCATCGCGGTACACTTCGATATCATCGAAGTGGCCTGATTTATAGAGCGCTTTAATGGTTTTTGACACCGTATAGGTATCAATTTGGTCACCCACGTTAATCGGGATATGGGTCAGCGCGGCGCCTAAAGCAACTCGTTGCAGACCTTCAACTTTTAAATCTTCTACGATAAAGGATTCTTGGCCCAGGGCGGCGAAACTGGCCCCTAATAAACTCGTTACTGCCAAATGTTTTTTTATAGCCATTTTATTATCTTTGTCCTTTACTACAGTGTCTTCACCCAAACGCACTAGTTAGAGTTCGTTTTGCGCACGGCTGTTTTGGTTTGGGCCATCGGCTGCGTCTAATACAACCATCTTATCATTGCTGTTTGGCTTACACAGCAGTTTCTTTGTCCATCCGGCTCGGTTTTTACCCATAAAATAGCCAAGCCGGCGGTAACCTCAGGTTACAATCGCGCAATATCGTTTAACAGCGCGAACGCAGTAAGCGCCAATAATAACGTTGCACCGATGCGAAAACCAATTTCTTGTGTCTTTTCAGAGACTGGCTTTTTGCGAATAAGTTCAATTATGTAATACATTAAGTGGCCACCGTCGAGTACCGGTAGAGGCAATAAATTAAATACCCCAAGGCTCACGCTGATCAGTGCTAAAAAACTTAAAAACGCGACGAAACCGTAGCTTACGCTAGTTCCTGCCCCAACCGCAATGCCTACGGGGCCACTGATATTCTTAATCGACACCTGACCGGTGATCAGGTTTGCAATCATTTCAAAGCTCAGACTGATCATTTGCCAGGTCTTTGCAACGCCAAGGCCAATGGCCGTGACCGGATTGTAACTGCGGGTCACAATTGCATCTTCAGGCCAAGGCTCCACCACAGGTACCACGCCAAGGTAACCGCGACTAAAACCATCTTCTGTGGGTTTGTCGGCCGGTATCACGGTTACATCCATGCCTGTTTTGCCACGCATTACATGAAATTGCAGTGGCTGCTCGGCGGAGCGCTCAATCTGCTGTACCAAGGCAGACCAGGACTTAATCAGCTTACCCTCGACACTGATCAGCACATCCCCTTCTTGTAACCCGGCTCGCTGTGCGGGTGAATCGGGAGCCACCATAGCCAGGGTCAAGGTCGCATCGGGACGAAAAGGCACGATACCAATAGACGCCAACGGCGATTGGTCGCGCTGCTGTAAGCTCCAACCCTCGAGATCCACCACCTTGATACTCTGGGTACCCGAAGGCGTTTGTATTTTAACATTGACGCTGTCATCACCCAGATGCTGCATCAATGCCAAGGTTACTTCCTGCCAGTCTTGGGTTTGCTGGCTACCGACTTCCAGCAGCTGATCGCCCGCTTTTAAACCGGCGGCCTCAACACGGCTTTGTACAGTAACATCGCCAATAATAGGCTTAACGGATTGCACGCCGATGACATACATCAAACTCAGGGCAAAAATAGCAAATAAGAAATTGGCGATGGGGCCGGCACTGACGATAGCAATACGGGCATACACGGATTTGGCATTAAAAGACAGGTGACGCTCATGCTCGGCAACCTTATCGACACGCTCGTCAAGCATTTTTACATAGCCGCCAAGGGGGATCATCGCTACCACGTACTCGGTGCCGAGTTTATCGTGCCAACGCAACAAGGGTTTGCCAAAGCCAATGGAAAAACGCAGCACCTTGACGCCTGCCTTGCGGGCCACCCAAAAGTGGCCGTATTCATGCACGGTAACTAAGATGCCCAAAGCTACAATAAAGGAGCCTAGGTGCCACAGAAATTCGAACATTATTTTGCCCTACTCTTAATTTGCTGCTGTGCAACGCACCTTGCATCGCCGTCGCACCGCAAAATTCCCTCTAAACAATCATCGTATTGGGTCGACATAGCCGCCAGGGTATCTGCATTTACCGCATAGATGTCGGTAAAGCGAATCCGGCCGGCTAAAAATGCCGCCACCGCCTCTTCGTTGGCGGCGTTAATTATGGTGGTCGCACTCTGCCCCGCTTTACAGGCCTCAATAGCAAGACGCAGGTTCGGGTAGCGATTAAAATCCGGAGCATGGAAGCTAAAATCTTTCATGGCACTGAAGTCCAACGGCGCCACGCCGGCATCAATTCGCTGTGGGTAGGCCAAAGCATGGGCGATGGGCGTGCGCATATCCGGCTGCCCCATTTGCGCCAAAACCGAGCCGTCGCAGTATTGCACCATGGAATGGATCATACTCTGCGGATGGATCACTACCTCGATATCGTCAGCGCTGGCATTAAACAACCATTTGGCTTCGATAAATTCCAGGCCCTTATTCATCATGGTCGCCGAGTCGACAGAAATTTTCTGACCCATGGACCAATTGGGATGGGCGACCGCTTCGGCAACCGTGATGTCTGCGAAGGTGTCCAGGGCTCGTTCGCGAAATGGGCCGCCGGAGCCGGTCAGTAAAATTTTACTAACGCCATGGCTAACCAAGGTAGCATCATGATGACCCTGAATGGCCTCGGGCATACATTGGAAGATGGCGTTGTGTTCGCTGTCGATAGGCAACAAAGTAGCGCCGTGGTGACGTACCTTGTCCATAAATAATTGCCCCGACATCACCAGGGACTCTTTGTTCGCCAGCATCACCACCTTGGCCGCTTCGATGGCGTACAAGGTAGGAATAAGCCCGGCGGCCCCGACAATGGCAGACATCACCATATCGACATCGCTGTGCTGACAGAGCATGGTCATATCCTGCTCATAGTCCACGACCTGGGTAGCGATACCCAGTGAACTAAGACGCTCGCCCAGTTGCCTGTTGGCATCGGGGCAAGACAGGGTCGCAAATCGCGGCCTATGCCGGACACAGTCGCTCACCATTTGCTCTAGATTGCGTCCGGCGACCAGAGCAAAGACCGAGTATTGCTCAGGATTGCGCGCAATCACGTCCAGGGTGCTTTGGCCGATGGAGCCGGTAGAGCCTAAAATGGTGACTCTTTTGCTACTCATAGGGTCATGGTCCAGGCGTAGAACACCACGAAGATAGGCGCTGCAGCAGTGAGGCTGTCGATACGGTCCAGAATACCGCCATGACCGGGCAAACACTTACCACTGTCCTTCATGCCGGCCTGACGTTTAAACATGCTTTCCAACAAATCGCCGACCGCAGAGAATGCCGCGACTATCACAGCCATCAGGGCATAGGGTGCCCACATGCCAGGCTCTACCCCTTTAAAATAACAAAATGCCAAGACAAAAATCGCGGCGCTTAGCAGGCCCCCAACAAAACCTTCGATGGTTTTATTCGGGCTCACCTTGGGCATCAATTTATGCTTACCAAAGTTTTTACCGCTGAAATAGGCGCCGATATCGGCACACCAGACAATGCCTAATACCGCCAAAATCAAATAGGAGCCAAACTGGCTCGACTCATCGTAGTTTGCGCTGCGCAGTACACAGAGCGCCAGCCACAATGGTGCCAGGGTCAATACCCCGGAAATACCGCGCATTAAATAGCCCTGTGACCAGGCATCGCTGAATTTAGGGTAACGTACCACCAATATGGTGGCCACAATCCACCAGGCCAGGGCCAGGGTGAAGACATAATTGATATCCGGCAGCATTTGACCCTGCTGCCACAGCGCGGTGATCGGCCAATGCCACTGCATTAACGCCACCAATACCGCGACTAACGCCACATAAATGAGCCTTTTGGCGCGATTACAAATACCCATTAACGCCGACCATTCGTAGGCGCCCAATAATACGATGCCGCCGGCACAGTAACTAAACCAATCTAGGGGGGCTAAAAACACTAATGCAAGGGCCAGTGGCGCCAGCACCAGTGACGTGATAATTCGTTGTTTAAGCAAGTCTTATACCTTCAACTTAGGGCTGAGCGTGTGAGAGTAATTGTTTTATTTGTTCACCGGTACATCCGAACCGACGTTCTCTCGATACGTAGCAGGCAATGGCCTCTGCAAAGACCGACTCGTTAAAGTCGGGCCATAGCGTAGGCGTAAAATAAAGCTCAGCATATGCTGCCTGCCAAAGCAGGAAATTACTGATGCGCAGGTCTCCACCTGTGCGTATCAATAAATCCAGTTCACTTTGTTCATTTAGACTAATATGCTTTGCCAGCGAGTGCTCGTCAATGTCATCCGCTGTTAATTCACCTGCCGATACCTTAAGCGCTAACTCTTTAGCGGCCTGGGCGATATCCCAACGACCACCATAATTTGCGGCAATATTCAGCCGCAGCCCGGTATTTTGGGCTGTAAGCGCTTGTGCTGCAGCTATCTTCTCTTGTAGCTTTTCGGAAAAGCGACCCAGGTCGCCAATGATGGATAATTTAACGTTATTTTTATGCAGCTTTTTCACCTCGCGGCCAAGAACCATTAAAAACAGTTCCATCAACGTAGTGACCTCTTCTTCCGGACGTCGCCAGTTCTCACTGCTAAAGGCAAATAAGGTTAACGACTCGATGCCCAGCTTAGAGCAAAATTTCACTGCTTCTCTAACCGCATCAACCCCTTTCTTATGACCGTACACCCGTGGGTGACCCTGAGCCTGCGCCCAACGACCATTACCGTCCATGATAATTGCCACATGTTTGGGCAATAATTGCTGCGAAATTTGTTCTGCGTCTAAAGCCATGTAACTCAAATTATCCACAAAAAAACGCCGCCTAGTATACCCTAGACGGCGTTACAAACCTAATGGCAATTTATGAGCAAATCGCTCAAATTTAGAGCGTTTAGATTTCCATCAACTCTTCTTCTTTGGCGCTTAGTTGTGCGTCCATTTCTTTGATGTACTTATCTGTTAGCTTTTGGATCTCATCTTCGCCCTGGCGTGCTTCGTCCTCAGAGATACCTTTATCTTTTAATAGTGCTTTGATATCGCTGTTCGCGTCACGGCGAATGTTACGTACCGCTACACGGCCGCTTTCTACTTCACCACGTACGATCTTGATTAAGTCCTTACGACGCTCTTCCGTTAGTGGCGGAAGAGGAACACGAATTACCGTGCCCGCTGATGCAGGGTTTAGGCCCAGATCAGACGTCATGATCGCCTTTTCAACCGCTTGCGCCAAAGACTTATCGAATACGCTGATAGCCAGGGTACGCGAGTCTTCGATGGTTACGTTTGCTACTTGGTTCAGCGGTGTATCGGCACCGTAATAAGAAACAGTGATGCCGTCTAGCAATGCTGGGTGGGCACGGCCAGTACGGATTTTAGATAGTTGGCTGCCAAGTGCGGCTACACTTTTTTGCATGCGCTCTTGCGCACTTTTTTGAATGTCGTTTATCACGCTAGTATCCTACTTATTTTGTCTCACTCGAGGCTTCAGAAGAAATCAAGGTTCCCTCTTCTTCACCCATGATCACGCGCTTAAGCGCACCAGGTTTATTCATATTAAAGACACTGATTGGCATTTTATGGTCGCGCGCCAAGGTAAAGGCGGCTAAGTCCATTACTTTCAGTTCTTTTTCAATTACTTCATTATAGGCAAGATGACGATAAAGAGTGGCTTCAGGGTTTTTCACTGGGTCATCACTGAACACACCATCCACTTTCGTGGCTTTAATCACGGTGTCAGCTTCAATTTCGATGCCGCGTAAACAGGCCGCTGAGTCGGTCGTAAAGAACGGGTTACCGGTACCGGCAGAGAAGATCACCACGCGGCCCGACTTCAATAAACTGATCGCCTCGGCCCAGTTGTATGCGTCACACACGCCGTTTAGCGGAATGGCTGACATTAAACGCGCATTCACAAAGGCGCGGTGCAACGCATCACGCATGGCTAGGCCATTCATTACGGTTGCCAGCATACCCATGTGGTCGCCTACTACGCGGTTCATGCCCGCTTCGGCCAAGGAGCCACCACGTAAGAAGTTACCGCCACCGATAACTAAACCCACTTCTACGTCGAGTTCTACGAGCTCTTTAATTTCCTGAGCCATGCGATCGAGTACTTTAGGATCGATGCCGAAGCCCTCGTCTCCCATTAAAGCTTCACCACTTAGTTTAAGTAGAACACGTCTAAAAATAGGTTTGCGACTAATATTCATATTTTCCCGGCCAATAACGAATTGTAGATAAAAAATAACCGCGCCTATGTGGGTACATAAGAGCGCGGTTATTCTAATTAATTTTGTTGGTCGACGCAAAAGCAAATCATGGCTTTTGCTCACTTCGGGCCGCTGCTTTCCTTTCTAATGACAAGGACATACGGGGCTGATAGCTAGGTCGCACCAACATGCTTTAAAAAGCGTAAAGGATTACTCGCCTTTAGCAGCAGCTACTTGAGCAGCTACTTCAGCAGCGAAATCTTCTTCTTTCTTCTCGATACCTTCACCAACTTCTAGGCGAACGAACGCTGACACTGACGCGCCACGCTCTTTAAGCATTTCGCCAACAGTTTGCTTAGGTTCCATGATGAAAGCTTGACCAGTAAGTGAGATCTCACCAGTGAACTTCTTCATGCGGCCAACAACCATCTTCTCAGCGATTTCAGCTGGCTTGCCTTCGTTCATTGCGATTTCTACTTGAACTGCTTTTTCTTTTTCAACAACATCAGCAGGTACGTCTTCTGGGTTTACGAACTCAGGCTTAGACGCAGCAACGTGCATAGCAACGTGCTTCAAAGTTTCTTCGTCAGCTTCACCAACTACAACTACACCGATACGGTCGCCGTGACGGTAAGAAGCTAGCTTGTCGCCATCGATGTACTCAACGCGACGTACGTTGATGTTTTCACCGATTTTAGCAACTAGGGCAACACGTGTTTCTTCGAACTGAGCTTGAAGCGCTTCGATGTCTGCTTTTGACTCAACAGCAGCGTCAAGTACCTGGTTAGCAAAACCTAGGAAGTTTGCATCTTTAGCAACGAAGTCAGTTTGACAGTTAACTTCAAGAAGCGCAGCGAAACCGTTACCTTCTTTGATAAGGATTGTACCTTCGGCAGCGATGTTACCTGCTTTTTTAGCAGCTTTAGCAGCACCGCTCTTACGCATGTTTTCGATCGCTAGATCGATGTCACCGTTAGTTTCAGTTAGTGCTTTTTTACAATCCATCATGCCAGCGCCAGTGCGCTCGCGTAATTCTTTAACTAGGGCAGCAGTTACAGCCATGGGAGTTTCCTCAAATCAATGTTTAGAGCAAGTGACCAAACGTCACTTTGAATTAAGAATATCAAGTCTTCACCGCTTTAGGATGAAGACTTGATGACAAGCGAGTCGCGATTACTCAGCTGCGACGAAATCGTCTTTTTCAGCTTGAACGGCGATGTTGCTTTCACGGCCTTCAGTAACGGCAGCAGCAACTGCGTTAGTGTAAAGCTGGATAGCACGGATCGCGTCGTCGTTACCAGGAACGATGTAGTCAACGCCGTCTGGGTTAGAGTTAGTATCAACGATAGATACTACTGGAATGCCCAGGTTGTTCGCTTCTTTGATAGCAATGTGCTCGTGATCGGCATCGATAACGAATAGTGCGTCTGGAAGACCGCCCATATCTTTGATACCGCCAAGGCTCTTTTCAAGCTTAGCCATTTCACGAGTAAGCATTAGCGCTTCTTTCTTAGTTAGCTTCTCAAACGTACCGTCTTGGCTTTGAGTTTCAAGATCTTTAAGACGCTTGATTGACTGGCGAACAGTTTTCCAGTTAGTAAGCATACCACCTAACCAACGGTGGTTTACGTAGAACTGGTCACATTTAACTGCCGCTTCTTTTACTGCTTCGCTTGCAGCGCGCTTAGTACCAACGAAAAGTACTTTACCTTTGTTAGACGCAGCATTCTGTAAGAAGTTAAGTGCATCGTTGAACATAGGTACAGTTTGCTCAAGGTTGATGATATGAACCTTGTTACGCGCACCGAAGATGAACGGCTTCATCTTAGGGTTCCAGTAACGAGCTTGGTGACCGAAGTGTACACCCGCCTTAAGCATGTCGCGCATTGAAACGTTTGCCATTGTATTTTCCTCTATATAATTTAGGGTTAAGCCTCCACATATCCCATAGCACCAACACCTTGAAATAACTTCTCAGTGCACCCAAGTGTATGTGTCGATATGTGTGTGTGTTAATATTAAATGGTTATGTCTTCGTTACAGACAAACCACTCGCAGTAAGATGATTTTTACCGGCGGTGATTTTATTTGTAAAAAGACGGCGCGCTTTATACCATATTAGCGACCAAGACTCAAATTTTTGTGCACTATTTGTGCGCAGCAAACATCTTAAAAAACCGAATTGGAGCATCAATGACTGCAGTGATCAAAACCCCGGAAGAAATCGAAAAAATGCGCGTTGCAGGCCGTTTGGCCGCAGAGGTGCTGGAAATGATCGGCCCGTATGTAAAACCTGGGGTGACCACTGATGAGCTCAACACCATTTGTCACAATTACATCGTTAATGAGCAAGATGCGATTCCGGCGCCACTGAACTACCACGGCTTCCCTAAGTCCATCTGTACCTCGGTGAACCATGTTATTTGTCACGGTATCCCTAATGACAAGCCGCTTAAAGAAGGCGATATTATCAATATCGATGTGACCGTGATCAAAGACGGTTATCACGGCGACACCTCAAAAATGTTCCATGTCGGCCAGCCGACGATTCAAGGCAAACGCCTGTGCGAAGTGACTCAAGAAAGCCTCTATTTGGCCATTAAAATGGTCAAGCCTGGCGTGCGTTTGGGCGACATCGGCGCCGCTATCCAAAAGTTTGCCGAAGGCTTTAGCTACTCGATCGTACGTGAATACTGCGGCCACGGTATCGGCAAAGAATTCCACGAAGAGCCGCAGGTGATGCACTATGGCCGTCCGGGCACAGGTGAAACCTTGAAAGCGGGCATGTGTTTAACCATCGAGCCCATGGTTAACGCCGGTAAACGCCAGTGTAAGTTGCTTAAGGACGAATGGACGGTTATCACTAAAGACCGCAGCCTTTCGGCGCAGTGGGAGCATACCCTACTGGTTACCGACAACGGCGTTGAAGTATTGACGCTGCGCAGCGATGAAGACCTGCCGCGAGTAATCGAGCACAGTTAATTAGCAAGGATAACTAAGTGGCCCTACCGAATAAACTAAAAGACCTGCTCGAGCAGGCGAGCAAATTGGATGAATACAAGGCCTGTAGCCAATACTTTTACAAATGGCTGGGTAACCAATTTGATAAACAACCGGTAGGCTCGCTTATCCGCGCCCGCGCCGAATACATAGACCGTTTGCTGATCAAGCTGTTTCACAGCTGTAATCTGGCTCATGAGCCGGAATTAGCCTTGGTCGCCGTCGGCGGCTACGGCCGGGGCGAATTACACCCCTATTCCGACATCGACTTTTTGCTTTTGGTGCGCAGCGAACCCGCTCCTGATCTGTGCGAAAAAATCGGCCAATTTGTTACCCTGTTATGGGATCTCAACCTTGAGATCGGCCACAGCGTGCGCACCCGTGAGCAAGTGATAGAGCAAAAGCGTGAAGACGTGAGTTTTGCCACCAGTTTGCTCGAGAGTCGCCTTATCTTTGGTAACCATATCGAGTTTGAAAAGCTCAAAGAGCATATTTTGCAAACGCCGGTCTGGGGCTCGGACGACTTCTTCATCGCCAAACGCCAGGAGCAAGACCTACGCCATCGTAAATGCCATGGCACCGCCTACAACCTGGAACCCAATATCAAGGAAAACCCAGGTGGCCTGCGCGACTTACAAACCATTATCTGGGTGGCGAAAAAACACTTCCAGGCCGAGGCCCTAGAGGAGCTCATCAACCATGGCTACCTCACCCACGAGGAATACCAAGAGTTGCTGGAATGTTTAGAGAACCTTTGGAATATTCGCTTTGCCTTGCATTTGGCCGCCGGGCGCAACGAAAACCGTCTACTCTTCGATCATCAGCCTCAGGCCGCCGAAATTTTAGGTTTTGGTAGCGATGGCAAGGCCTCAGTTGAGCGGATGATGAAACGCCTGTTCCGCATCATGAGCCGGGTACGCGAGCTAAACCAAATGCTGCTGGCCTATTTTGAACAAAGCATTTTGCCGGATCAACGCCAACTCCCGGTGGTCGAACTCGACCGCAACTTTGAGCGCATAGGTCATCAAATTCGGGTCAAGAATCCGTCGGTGTTTTTCCGCCGCGATCAACTTCTGGCGCTATTCGAGCACATTGCCGACCACCCAGAAATCACCCATATTTATCCGAGCACCATACGCACCATGCGTCAGGTGCGTCGGCGCTTACTCGGCGATTTGCAAGACTATGCCGGTTGCCGCGAAGCCTTTATGCGCTTGGTGAAACATCCCAACGGCATGGGACGTGCGTTTACCCTGATGCATAAACACGGCATTTTGGCGGCCTATTTGCCGCAATGGCGAAATATTTTCGGGCAGATGCAGTTTGACTTGTTTCACGCCTATACCGTGGACGAGCACACCCATAAGCTGATCAACAATATCTATCAGTATGGTGATAAAACTCGCGTCAGCGACTTCCCTATCTGCAGTGAAATCGTCACCCGCATGGACAAACCCGAGCTCTTATATTTAGCGGCAATTTTCCATGATATCGCCAAAGGACGCGGAGGCGATCACTCCGAACTTGGTGCCGTTGACGCCATTGCCTTTGCACGCTTACATCAGTTGCCCACTTCCGATGGCAAGCTGATCGCCTGGCTGGTCGAGAATCACCTGCTGATGTCGGTCACGGCACAGCGCAAAGACATCAACGATCCGGACGTAATCAACGAATTTGCCGGCAAGGTTAAAAATGAGCGCCAACTCGACTACCTCTACTGTCTCACCGTGGCGGATATCCGGGCGACCAATGACAATCTGTGGAACGATTGGAAGAACACCCTGCTGCGTGAGCTCTATCTGCACACCCAGCGAGCCCTGCGTTTAGGGCTGGAAAACCCCATGGATATGCGCGACCAAATTCGCGATAAAAAACATCAAGCTAAGCAAAGGTTAATCAACCTTGGTTATGATGAGGGACAAATTGATCTGCTGTGGAGCCGCTTTAAGGCGAATTATTTTACCGCCTTTAGTGAACAGCAGATTTCCTGGCATTGTGAGCACTTACTAAACGCTGAAGACCTCTCTCAGCCTAGTGTTACCGTGTCCCCTGAGCCTATGCACGGCGGCACCCAGGTCTTTGCTTATAGCCCCTATAGCGCCAGTTTATTTGCCCGTCTGGTGAGCGTCATTGGCTCAAAAAAGGCGCAAATACAGCATGCCCAGGTGATGACCACCAAAGACGGCTATGTAATTTTCAGTTTTGTGATTTTAGAGGTCAACGGCGAGCCATTAACCAAAGGACGTGGTAATGGTATTAAGCGCGCTCTGGAGCTCTTTATGCTCGATCCCAAGAAGAAGATCCGCATTAAGAAGAGCCGCTCACAGCGCTTTAAAGACTTTAACATTAAGCCCAAGGTGATATTGCGTCCTCATGCCCATGCGGATCGCAGCTTAATCGAAATTCAGGCGGTGGATATTCCCGGGTTATTGACCAAAATAGCCCAGGTATTTCAGCGCCACCAATTACATATTCATGCCGCACGCATCACCACGGTGGGCGAGCGCGCAGAAGACTTTTTCGTCGTTTCTAACAACGACTACAAGGCCTTGACGGATGAAGAACAAGTTAAAATCCATCAAGCACTTAGGAAGAAACTAAACGCCGACAACGAGGCAACAACCGCCTAGTCGGCGCACTAACGAGGATAACATGGCAGATTTAAAAACCATTATTGAGCAGGCGTGGGACAACCGCGACGCCATTAGCCCAAATACCGTATCGAGTGAAGTCAAAGACGCCATTATCGCCGTGCTTGAGCGCCTGGATAAGGGTGAAGCCCGCGTTGCCGAGAAGATCTCTGGCGAATGGGTTGTGCATCAGTGGCTGAAAAAAGCGGTACTGCTATCGTTTCGTATTCGCGACAACCAGGTTCTAGCCGACGGTGCTAATCAGTATTACGACAAGGTACCGCTTAAGTTTGCCGATTACACGCCGGAGCAATTCCAACAAGAAGGCATGCGCGTGGTGCCAAATGCGGTAGCTCGTAAAGGCAGTTATATAGGTAAAAACGTGGTATTGATGCCTTCTTACACCAATATCGGCGCCTACGTTGATGACGGCACCATGGTTGATACCTGGGCTACGGTAGGCTCATGTGCACAAATTGGTAAAAACGTTCACCTTTCAGGCGGTGTGGGCATCGGCGGCGTGCTAGAGCCACTGCAGGCCAACCCCACCATTATCGAAGACAACTGCTTTATCGGCGCACGTTCGGAAATCGTGGAAGGGGTGATAGTCGAGGAAGGTGCGGTGATCTCTATGGGTGTGTACATTTCACAAAGCACCCGAATTTATGACCGCGAAACGGGCCAAATCCATTATGGCCGAGTGCCTGCCGGTGCGGTGGTGGTTCCAGGCTCCATTCCAAGCAAAGACGGAAGCCACAGCCTGTATGCCGCCATTATCGTGAAAAAGGTCGACCAGCAGACTCGCGAAAAAGTCGGTGTTAACGCCCTATTACGCGGCGTAGAATAAGTACTGTATAAGCCTTCACTGACGGTGAAGGCTTTCCCTCCCCAACTACTTTATTCCACCTCACCTATAAAGTTTGAAATATTTACTTCGCTGCGGTAATCATAGGGTCGTTAACCCTAGTCTGATCGCTTATGAGGTAGATAAATGAACAAACGCGCCTTTTTAAAAACCTGTTCCCTCCTTGGCATCGGCCTCATGGCCAGTACCGGGGCTCAGGCCATCGGCATTCCCAAACTCGGGGCGCAAAGCGTTATTAAGCCCAAGACACTGCAAAAAGGCGGCACAATAGCCCTTGTCAGCCCCTCTGCGGCCACCGCAGAACACAAAGATTTGCTACTAGCACAACAACTAATAAAGGCCCTGGGCTATAAGGTTAAAGTGGCCGAGCATGTACTCGCTCGGCGCGGCCATTTGGCGGGAACGGATGCGCAGCGAGCGGCGGATCTCAACGCCCAATTCGCCGATCCCGAGGTTGATGCTCTGTTTTGTTTGCGCGGTGGCTCAGGCGCGGCGCGCCTGCTGCCCCTGCTCGATTACCCCGTCATCGCCGCAAACCCCAAACCCCTCTTGGGCTATTCGGACATAACCGCCCTGCACAACGCCCTGCTCGCACAAACGGGCTTGATCAGCTTCCACGGCCCCAATGCCACAAGCGAATGGGATCCCTTTAATGTGCAGCAGTTTCAGCGCCTGTTCGAACAGCGCCAGCGCATGCACTATATGAATCTGCCTCGTGGCGAGGACGAGTTGGTTAATCGCGATTATCTGACACAAACAATCACACCGGGGAAAGTATCTGGGCGCCTTGTAGGCGGAAATCTTACCGTGCTGACCGCTTTGGCGGGGTCGCCCTATTTACCAAGCTTTGACGGAGCAATTTTATTCTTGGAAGACACAGAAGAAGCGCCCTATCGTATCGACAGAATGATGAGCACCTTAAAGCTGATGGGGGCGCTGGATAAAATCGCTGGGTTTGTCTTTGGCGATTGCAACCAGTGCACACCTAGCGCCGGCTACGGCTCGCTGAGCCTGGATGAAATTTTCGCGGATTATATTAAGTCACTGGGAATACCGGCCTATCGAGGCGCCATGATTGGTCATGTAAAACAACAATTTATTTTACCCGTTGGCGCTCAAGTCACGCTCGACGCCGATGCCGGCTCTATCACCCTGGCCGAGTCGGTATTTAGCTAGCAACTTTTCGGGCACAAAAAAGCCCCTAACGGGGCCTTGTGCAAATATTCGATTAGGCTGAAATGGCAGTGGCCCAACCTAGAATTGCATTAAGGCAACCAATGCCCGCGAATACCGCGATAAATGCAACGAAATATTTGAAGTTGAAAGGGTCTTTAAAATCACCTTTATGCGCCATTGTAATTACCTCTTAAACACGACAAAAAACGGCGCATATAGTAATCTAATATTGGCTATCAATCCAGCGTTAGCACTATGCTTCTTTGGGCTAAGTCGGTCAGGATCTGCTGCGCCCCGGCTTGCAATTGTTCTTCACCAAAGCTAGGAGCATGCTGCTTAACCAAGGTACACAAGGTCTTAAGGGTAATCCCAGGATGCTTACTAAGGATGTCGAGCAACAGTGCCGTCATGCCATTGAGCGCTAAAAACTGCACCTCATCATCTCTATCACGATAGACACAAATATAACTGGGCACCTCATCCGGCGCGTCCGGTTGATTATCAATGGAAATGGTTTGCACCGGATAGTGATAACACACCACCTGAGCACATTCACTAAAATACATGGGCTCATCGGTGATGGTACTAATAGCGCGATAAGTGCCCTGCACCTTAGCGGTGGCTACGGCAAGTTCGACCCATTCATAGTGCGCCAGCTCAAGTAAAAAAGCGGGATCGCTGGCCCGAGGCGTATACTCTTGAGCTAAAAAATGCACAAACTCTTTTGAGATATCGAGAAAGTATGGGGATTGCGCCTGGTGGTGCGCAAAAAAGGTGCGTACCAGCTGTTGCCACTGCTGCGGTTTATAAAGGCTATGCAATACCGGGAAACCACTTTCTAAAAAGCCGTTGACGTTATTGAAAAACAGCTCTCGGTAGATTTTCATGCGTCGCTCTTCGATATCCTCGGGCTTGGGATTGGCCTCTGGATCGCGAATATAATCACTGAATTGCTTTTGCACCTGTTTAAACTGCATCTTTAGGCTCGCTGCTGATTAACTAAAAAAGGCTGTTGCAGCTCGGCTATGGTATCGAGCTCGGTTATTAACTGTGGCAAGGGAGGGATATTAAAATCACGCTCAAGCAAGGTTGGGTGCACGCCATGGCATTCATAGGCCTGCTGTAACAACTGCCACACTGGGTCTATCACATCGGCGCCATGAGTATCGACAATTAAATCGTCCGCTTCATTATAGTGACCGGCCACATGAATATAGGCGATCCGCTCGCTGGGCAGATCTCCGAGGAATGCACTGGCATCATAACCGTGGTTGACTGAGTTAACATAGATATTATTAACGTCGAGTAAGAGCTGACAATCGGCCGCCGCCAATACCTCCTTGGTAAACTCCAGTTCGGTCATTTCTTGTCCCGGAGCACCATAATAAGAGACATTTTCCATGATAAGCGGTCGCTCTAAAATATCCTGCACCTGGCGAATACGCGCCGCGACATAATCAACCGAATCACCGGTGAAGGGAATGGGCATCAGATCATACATATGGCCGCCGGCGGAGCAATAACTTAAGTGCTCGCTGTACATTCGAATATTATGCTCATCAAAGAAGCGTTTCAGGGCTTTGATAAAATCGATGTCCAGGGGATCGGGCGAGCCTATCGATAAGGAAAGGCCATGACAAATAAAGGGGTGGCGCTCGGTCAAGGCTTTAAACTGTTTACCCAGCTTGCCACCAAAGGGTAACCAATTTTCAGGCGCCACTTCCATAAAGCCAATTTGCTCGGGAATATGGGTGAGCATATCGTCAACCATTTCGCGACGTAGCCCAAGGCCAACATTACCTATCTCTGTGGCACAGGTTTTCATCACGTACTCCTTAGGTATTCCTAAACACACAAGCCGCGTGTGACGGCGGCTTGCATAGGTTTTGACTCGGTCTCAATGCTTATGCGCTGTGGCCGCCACATTTACCTTCTTTCTCGGCTTTACCTTCACCGCATTTGCCTTCTTTCTCACCTTTTTTGGCTTTGCCTTCACCGCACTTGCCTTCGCCACACTTACCTTCTTTTTTGGCTTTGCCTTCACCGCATTTGCCTTCGCCACACTTACCTTCTTTTTTGGCTTTGCCTTCACCGCATTTGCCTTCGCCGCACTTACCTTCTTTTTTGGCTTTGCCTTCACCGCATTTGCCTTCGCCACACTTACCTTCTTTCTTGGCTTTACCTTCGCCGCACTTGCCTTCGCCGCACTTACCTTCTTTCTCGGCTTTTTTAGCTTCACCGCAGCGACCTTCTTTTTCGGTCTTACCTTCACCGCACTTACCTTCACCAGCGTCTAGCTGATAACCGGCTACCATTTCTTGCATTTCAAATGGATTAGCCTGGGCATCGGTAGCTGTCATTGCAGCACCACCGGCAACAACCGCGCCAAGGGTCAATGCAATTGAATTTTTCTTTAATGTGTTCATGCTCTTGCTCTCTCTGTGTTAGTAGCTGTCAAATTAAGTAGACCCGACCTTGCGGCGGATGCTTTCACTAATGCTAGATTATTTTTTTAATCAGATCACAGACTTAAATATGAACTGATAATGCTATTTTATCAATAGCCTAGTTCAGGTTAGAATACGCGGCCAAAATTTCCCATAAGGTCAAACATGAAACTTATCCTCGCACCCATGGAAGGCGTTGTAGATTTTAAAATGCGCCAGCTGCTGACCGACATTGGTGGCTTCGATCTATGTGTGACCGAGTTTGTTCGTGTCGTTAATCAACGTTTGCCGCGCCGCGTGTTTATGCGCTATTGCCCGGAACTACACAACGGTGGCTTTACCCGTTCGGGTACTCCCGTGCGCATCCAGTTGCTTGGCCAAGACCCCCAGTATTTAGCCGAAAACGCCGTCAAAGCCGTTGCCTTAGGCTCTCATGGGATTGACCTGAATTTTGGCTGTCCTGCGAAAACCGTGAATAAAAGTAAGGGTGGCGCCGTGCTTTTGAAAGAGCCGGAGCAGGTCTATCAAATCGTCAAGGCGGTGCGTGATGCCGTTGATAATGAGCATATTGTTACCGCTAAGGTCCGACTGGGATTTGACGATGATTCTTTAAGCAGTGAAATTTTCGATGCGGTGGCGCAAGCCAAGGCCGATGGTATTGCCATTCATGCGCGCACCAAGCGCGATGGCTACCGTCCGCCGGCCTACTGGGACAAGATAGCCCCTCTGCTGGCAAGAAATACAAATATGGAAGTAGTCGCCAACGGTGAAATTTGGGATCTAAATGATGCCCATAACGCACGAGCCCAGAGCCAATGTCAGCATCTGATGTTGGGCCGCGGCGCCCTGGCTATGCCCGATTTAGCGGCCTGGATAAAAGCAGAAGATTCGGGGCAAACCCATCGCCACCTAAGCTGGCATGATGTTATCTATCATATCGTGCACTCGTCCATGCACGACGATGAGCAGATGTCGAAACGCTACTTCGCCAATCGCACAAAACAGTGGCTGGGTTATTTAAAACGCACCTATAACCAGGCCGATGCCTTGTTCGAAGACATCCGCCGGTTACACGATAAAGATGAAGTATTGGCGGTGTTAAAACACCATAGTGAGCAAGCCGAATATTAGTTCACTCTTTTTCGCCTTTAGTTGATCACGGTCATATCGACTCAGCCATTTACTGGCCACAATAAAAGCTACCTAAGTTAACAGTGGACTGTGTCATGACCATCGAGACGCTCGACTTTGAATCGAAAGTAGAGGTGTTGCTTTCGCAAGTGCGTGAAGAGCTATTAAACCGCCTGCGCTACTCCACCCTCAGCCATGAAAACGAGCTATATCAGACCTTGGCAGCACACCCGGAGTGGGACTGGGTGGCACACCTTCGCGATAAATCCGGACCCACCTACAAGGATTTGGTAGATAAGCTGGAGCGCCTTGAGGCAACTCAGTGCCAATTTGATTTGGGGCTCTTCGGCTTTTGCAGCGATTGTGAAGAACCCATTGAGGCGGCGCGTCTTGTGGAAGACGTCACCACCCAACGCTGCCGACGGTGCGAAACTCACCTCAAGGCGCGTTAACCACGTCAGCATAGATAAAACTCTGTCCTGGGTGGGTCAATACCTGCATCAAGATGCGCGTTGCCCCCCCTGCATCTATACCTTTATTAGCCAAAGCCGTATAGGCAAACTGCTCACTCCACATTTGTGCGTGTACACCCAGGTCAACTTCCATCCAAATCAGTGCCATATAGCGCTGTGACGGCGTTAATTGCTGTGTCTTAGCCCACCCCCTTAGGTCACCATAGCCTTGGCGCCAATCCAGGTCTGGCATAAATTGAGCCCCCTCTTGGTCTGGCAATGGCTGTGCATCCAGCCCTTTAAGGCCCTTTTGCTCGTCTAGGATATGGGTGTACCACTGAATGGGAGAGCGTACCTGGTTACTGTAATAGTTAATCTTCGCCTGATACCACTGTGCGCCATTGGGCAACTGGCCCAAACCCAATTGATTACGCGGCATATAACGGCTTAAATACGTCTCCAAGCTGGTGATAGCACTGTTAAGCATCTGCGCTGTGCTGTGTGTTTTAATTTGCCCTAGCTGAGCCTGTATGTGCGCGATTTCCACGGCATTGAGGTAAATCTTACTTTGCTGCCCTTGCTCTAAGGCCTGCTCAACAAAACGAAGCCATTTTGCTAAGCCTTCTTGCCACTGGGGGTCTTGAAAAAAAGTCGAACTGGCATCAATTTTTGCCGCTAAAGGCCAGGGCTGATAACGACGCACAAACCGCTCTTCGGTGATCAGGTAATCCAGGGTTTGCGCCTGCTCAGGCGTTAACTGCGAACGTGCGATGGCATTATAAACATCGTGGCGTTGCTTAAGGTACTCCGGAGTGTAGGGCCAAGGCTGGCTGGCATCGCCCTTTTCGCCGCTGAGCCTGGCATTGAGCTGTTGTAGGGCCGCAATGGCTTGCTCAGAATTTAAATTCGGCGCATCGGAACACCCCGCCAAGAATACTAACGCCACGGATAAAATTCGCTTGATCATAATCTGCTCAACGCTGTTATTTAGTTTTTAAATATAAAAAAAGCCCCAAATGGGGCTTTTTATGGTCACATGCTGTGATTAAAGACTTACGCCGTTACGCTGCGCCTTATCTTTAATAAAGGTCTTCCAGCTGCGAGCAAACTTACGTGTGCTTGGATCTTCCGCTGCTTTGGAGATCGCTGCATACGCCTGCTTGTATTTCTCTTGCTGTAAGTAGGCTTCGGCAAGGTCTGAATAAATTTGACCTTTCTTATCCGAGCCCAAATCAAGCGCTTTGTTTAACAAGGCCACGGCCTTGTCGAACTGTTGCTCTTGTAAACGCAATGAACCTGCTTTACGGAAAAGCTCGGCATCGTTATCAAACTTTGCTGCTTCTTCGTAATACTTAGCCGCCGTCTTAATGTTTTTCGCATTATGATAGTAGCTGGCAATTGCCGTTACATTTTGCTTAGTGCGCTCAACCTTTCCTTCATTAACCGCTTTTTCCATATGGAAACCGGCTTTATAAGGTACACCAACGAACGAGTATAGCTGGGCAAGTACCTTAAAGTCTGTTTCAGACTCAAGGAAGCCACTATCGTATGCGATATCCATGATATTCAGACCTTTTGAATAGTCCTCTACCTGCATATAGAAACGACCTAGGTTAGTCCAAGACTTTTTGTCTTCGGGCCAACTTTTCACCATACGTTCGCCAACTTTTACTACGTTTTTGAAATCTTTCGTTTCGTAGTATGCGCCCATAAGTAATGAGAAAGGTGCCTTTTTAGGCTCGCCTTTAGCATTTATCTCAATGGCGCGCTCGGCGGGTTGAATAACGTCTTTAAACTGGCCAAGCTCATAGTTCGCCTGCGCAATACGCGTGTACACCGTGGCATCTTCTTCACCGGTGAAGTCCATCCAGTCGATGTACGCCTGCTTCGCTTCTTTGTACTTCTTGGTGTTAGCCAATAAGTCACCAATTAGCTTCATTGCTTGTTCTTGGTCGTTGAAGTTAAGCACATCTGGCTTAACCGCTTCACGAATGTGCTTGATCGCTAACTGATAGTTGTCTTTCTGAGCGTACAGCTGACCTAAGTAACGGTCTACCGTAGCCTTATCGAACTTATCAGAAGGATCTAACTCTTTCAGAATAGCAATGGCACCGTCGATATCTTCAGCTTCATAAAGCTCGAAAGCCTTAACCACTTTTTTACCGACGCGCTCGCCCATGACCTTAGTCTTGGCATTTTTGCGCTTTTCGATCTCCGCGTAGTTTGGCGCAGCCACCGCTGAGGTGCTGACTACGCCGCCCGATACGGAGATTAGCAGAGCGAGTGCAGTAACTTTCGATAGATTTTTCATCTCTACACTCTCCTTACTGGTCTTGGTTCAGTTTAAAGTCAAGCTGTACTGTGATGCCAGGCTGTTTTACCGGCTTGCCATCAACAACTTTAGGCTTGTACTTCCATTTACGCAGTGCACGCTTAGCTTCACGGTCGAAGATACGCTTAGGTTCGGCGTCGATTACCTCAACGTCCTCTACCCCGCCCACTTCGTTGATGGTGAATGAAAGTTGTACCCAACCTTCTTTACCATCACGTGCGGCTTGCACTGGGTATTTAGGTTCAATTCGCACAAGAGGTGTCGCATCACCATCTCGACCAAATGCACCTGGGCCACTTAATCCACCGGCAGAACCACCCACGTTAACACTTGGCATATTGAAGCCTAGTGCGCCAGCATCAGGGTTGCTGTTGTCTGGCTGTGGCGGCTGCGGTTTAGGCGGCTGCTTTGGCGGTGGAGGCGGCGGCGGCGGTACACGCTTACGCTCCTGCACCTTGGATTCAGGTGGATTCGTCATAATTTCGACAACGATCTTCTCTTTCTCGTTAGCGGCGCGTCCGTCTCCCCCGGAGATCAGATACGCCATGAAAAAGAATAAGCCGAAAGTAACTGCCCCACCTGCAATCAGTGAAAACAGAAAACGAATCATTACTTTTCTCCAGCGATGGATATCTTATCGATACCTGCAGCTTTAATTTGGTCCATTACCTTCACAACTACACCGTGCTTCGCTTCTTTATCCGCTTGGATAATTACGATTTCGGTTGGTTGCTCGGCTAATAGACGTTCGATATTCGCAGCTACACGCTCAACATCTACCTGACGCTTATCCATCCAAATTTCACCGTTAGAGCGAATAGCAATGAAGATATTTGCATTTTTCTTCTTAGTCGCTTGCGCTGCTTCAGGTTTATTTACATCAATACCAGCTTCTTTAACGAACGATGTAGTTACGATAAAGAAGATCAGCATGATGAATACGATGTCTAGCATCGGCGTCATATCGACGGCTGCTTCTTCTTCTTCACGAAAACGTTGTTTACGTGCCATATTCAAATCTCTCTCTAGTGATGAGGCAAGCTATCAATCAGCTTTTCTTTAGCCATTTTCGCACGTGCTTCTAGACGTGTACTAAAGAATACACCTGATAGTGCCGCAACCATTCCAGCCATTGTTGGGATTGTTGCCATTGAAATACCTGATGCCATTAGTCGAGGGTTACCAGTACCTTGGGTAGCCATGGTTTCAAAAACCGCGATCATACCCGTTACAGTACCCAGTAGACCAATCAATGGACATACAGCTACCAATGTCTTAATCAACAACATGCGCTCATCTAATTTTTCAGACGCTTCAGAAATCCATGCATCGCGGATTCTGTGTGCGTACCAAGACGTAGTGTCTTGGCGGGCGTCCCACTTAGCTACGATTCCTTTTTTCATTTTCGGAAACTCAGCAAGTAGGAACCAATAGCGCTCAATCATTAAAACCCACATGAGGAAGAGTGCTATCGCGACCACGTATAAAACCTGGCCGCCTGTGCCAACAAAATCCCTGATAGATTCCCAAATCTCCATCAGGACTAGCATTAGGCTTTCTCCTTCTCCGCGTGAGCAGCGATGATACCAGCGCTTTGCTCATCAAGAATGTGGATAATTGATTTACTACGACCGGCAACAACAGCGTGTACTAGGATTAGCGGAAGTGCCGCGATTAGACCTAGGGCTGTAGTTACTAGAGCCATTGAGATTGAACCAGCCATGATCTTCGGATCACCTGTACCGAATAGCGTGATCTGCTGGAAGGTGTTGATCATACCAACAACGGTACCAAGTAGACCTAGTAGTGGTGCGATAGCAGCCAAGATCTTGATGATGTTGATACCCATTTCGATGCGTGGCGTTTCACGTAGAATCGCTTCATCAAGCTTAAGCTCAAGGTTTTCAACGTCTTGGTTTTTGTTGTCTTGGTAAACTTTAAGGATACGACCAAGCGGGTTACCTTCAGAAGGTGCGCTGGTGTTCTTAAGTTGACTCTTGATCTTACCTGAAGTGATTGTTAGGTCTACAAGACGTACAATCGCGATTAGGAAACCAATCACTAGTAGAATAGCGATGATGTAACCTACTTCACCACCTTGGTGGAAACGCTCTTCAGGAGTCGCTTTCTGCGTGTTTAGACGCAGGATTGAACCACGAGTTGGGTCAACGTAGAAACCAGTGTACGCGTCTGCTGAAGTATTGATAAGTGCCTTAGCAGTGTCTAGCACGTAACCGTCTGGTTGACGACCTAGTGGTTGAATCGACTGAGTGTCACCAGAGTAAATCAGGTAACCGTCGTCTGTGATAAGGTTGAAGTTACCGATACGAGTTACTTGCTTAGTAGACGTTGAACCGTCAAGCTCAGAAACTTCGGCTTCGAAAGAAGATACTTTCGCAGACTCGGTCATTTCAGTTTGTAGCGCAATCCAAAGCTCTTCTAGTTCACGCGTAGTTGGTAGCTCTTTAGCCGCCGCTAGTGAACGAAGGATTTCAGCACGTCCAGGCTTTTCAGCACTTACTAGTGATGCTTCGATTGAACCAATTGTTTCTTGTGCCGCACGACGTACAACACCGAACATCTCACCTAGGGTACCTTTTGCATTTTCAAGTGCAGTTTCTTTTTCCGCTAGGGTGATTTCGTTTTGTGCGTATTCTTTTTGCAGACGCTCACCGCGTGCTTTTTCAGCCGCTAGTTCACGCTTAGCAGTGTTTAGCATAGCTTGCTGGTCAGCACGAGCCGCTAGGAACTCTTGCTCACGTTGCTTGTTTAGCTTGCCTTCAGAGATACGCTCTTTCTTTACTTGCTCAAGAATTTGGTCAAGTACTTGCGTGTTTGCGTGGGCATTAAGCGCAGCACCGGCAGAAACAGATAGTACTGCTGCAACAGCAAAACCTTTAAATAGTTTCTTCATTATCGATTACTCCGCGCCGAAGATTGGTAGTTTAACAAGATCCGGAGCCGCTTGCTTACGGGCCATACGGATTGTCTCTTTGATAGGCTTCAAGAATTCGTCACCTAACGCTTCCCATTGCTTAGTAGTGTTATTCCACACCCAAGCACTCTTCTGGTCAAATGACTGCGCTACATAGGCAATACGACCAAGACGCGCGAAGTCTACAGAGATATCACGACCGTCGATGTTTAGGGTGCCTTGGTTAGCAACCATAGTCGTGCTGTAGTCTTTCTCTACCATGTAAGCTTCAAGAACCTGACGGAACTTCTCAGAAGTTGTTACAGAAGCGCTAGTCATGATGTCGCGTAGTTTTTCAATACGCTCCATACGCTCTTCAGTATCAAACGGAACGTCCGCTTTGATGAATTGCTCAAGCGTATCGATCATGCGATACATCAAAGGCACAACGTTTTGTTTCGTTTTGTCGATACCAGCGATCTGACGCTCCAAAGACTCGATTTGAGAGTTTTGGTCATCAACAAGGCGCTGAACGTGGTCGTTATAGACCTTCATGATTTCTGTTTCATCTACAGTAGAGCGGTAATCGGCGATTAGCTCTTGAGTTTGACCGTAGATGTTGTCGATTTTAGTTTGAGACTTTTTAGCAGCCGTTTGAATTGTTGCACCAGCTTTGTGCAAGTCATTCAACGGATCTGCCATCACATTGTTGCTTGCAAGTGCAGCTGCGCCAACCAACGCAGAAGCTACAAGACTCTTTCTGATTTTAACAGACATAGTTCCCAACCAATTAAGTAATGTTACTTTTTGAATTTTTATCGGCTCACTCTAAATGAGCCAACCTAGGTATCTTTTTACTGATACCAACTTGCCAATAATGCTAAAAGGTTCAAGTGCTGTCAACTTGATGTTCATCGCAATTTTTCCAGCATTCGTCTTATTTTCCTTATGTAAACAAAAAATTAACATCGACCTAGTATGTATAGGCCAAAATAGCTCACTCTTACGAAATTTTGGAAATGAAAAGTTAATTTAACTGCAGTAAAAAATGTTTAATTTTTTTCCTTCTTGACTGCAATCTAAGATCAAAAAAATAGTAACCGCTAGCGCTTGCCACCACCTCCCTTAGCAAAACTCTTGGTCAATTCATCCCGCATTTATTACAACAGCTATATATATAACCCTTATAAATGTTGCAATATGCACAGAAATCATCCAAGGTATTAAATTGCGTTAGCAAAATAATTCCAAGACATTGGTATCACTGACTAAAGTCTTACCCGAAGTAGGTGTTTCCCATGGATTGGTATATTAAACATTCAACAGGTACATATAAAAATAAGTAAGAAGGGATCTCCTATGAAAAAATCACTCGTATACTTGTTAGTTGTAGGTTCGTTGTTAGGCGCTGGCTTTGCGCAGGCCGACGAAAAGGAATTGCCTGAAGTGTTTCAAGGCTTCACTTGGAACTCTCAAATTACCATTTCCTATGATGACTTAGACGCTTTACTCGATGCGACTGTATTAGATGTAGGCATGTCAGATAGAAGCAGTGCTAAAAGCAGCAGCACAATTGGAACGCGAATGCGCTCTAGTAAAAATAGTGATACAGCGTTCGAAGCAAACCGCTTTATATTTGAAGAGCTCAAAAAATCTACCGTTAAAGATGCTTTTCATGACATTCGTGTAAGCCTAGAGCAAGTACCCTCAGAAATTGCCATGAGCGAGCTTAAAACTCAGGAGCAACTCGCCTATTGGCTGAACCTTTATAACATCGCTCTTCTTGAGACACTCATAAGCGAATATCCCATTCACGATATGGAAGATGAGCTTACTGGAACAGACTCTATTTTAGATAGAAAGTTTCTCAATGTAGCGGGCCATTCGCTATCTCTAAATGATATCCAACACAATATCGTGTATAAGAAGTTTGGCGATAAGCCCATAGTCATGTACGGGTTTTACCAAGGTAATATTGGTAGCCCGAGTCTGAACCCTGAGCCTTATACGGGTGATAGGGTGTATCACCAATTGGAGCACCGTGCCGAAGAATTTATTAACTCAAATCGCGGCGTCGTCCCTGCAAAGAAAAATACGCTCGAAGTGTCACGCTTCTACGAACAATCTAAAGCTCTGTTTGCTAACTTTGATAATGACCTTAAGAAGCATTTAAGCGTTTTTGCAAACGCTGATATCAGGTCTGATGTAAAACAAGCTAAGCGTATTAATACGGATATTGAAAATTGGAGCATTACTGATATTTACGGTACAGCCCGCACATATGGGGCAGGCGCAGCAACAAACAATGCAGCCATGCTCGATTCTGTTGTGAGTAATTCAAGTAAACCAATTGGTGGTGAGGGCTCAGGCAGTGGTATCGGCGCAACAAACTTGAGCGCACTGTCAGACCAAATTGCTAGCCGTACCGTTAATTTCGGTCGCTTCACACCAGAGCAATTGGAGTTAGTTCAAAAACTTAATATGGCGAGAAAAGAAAACTTAGGAACTGTCGAAATTAGTGATTTACCAACAAAGTCTGACGAGTCTAAGAATTAAATCTTGTCAAATCGTAAACTATGGCTGGTGAAACAACACCAGCCTTCAATTCAAAAGTAAATAGCCTGTTACAATTATTTAATTGTTGATATTGAAAGTGGTATCATGAAAACATGATATTCTGATAAAGTATTTTCATTGTGACGGCGTCTACACTCCAAACATTATTTCAGCATCGTCAGTATGCTAAGTGTCTTGACTATATCTCGCGTAATGTGCACACCCCTAAGCCGGTTGGAACTTGGCTTATCCAAGGTCTTTCTCATGCTGCTTTACAGCAAAGAGATAAAGCGGTTGAAATTTTATCATACGCTTTAAATCAATACCCTCGCCACGCGGAGCTAACAGTTCAACTAAGCCAACTGCAGTTACAGAATGAAATGTTCAACGATGCTTTGGCGACGTTAAATCAATTAGAAATTCGCCACCCTCAAGTTAGTTTGCTGAAATCAAAAATTTTAACTGGGTTAAAACGCTGTGCGGATGCGATGGAAAGCCTCAATGATGCGAAAGAAATCGGTCTCGATGCCCTATCCTACCATTCACAATTGGCAAGTATTTATCAACAACAAGCACGTCTTGATCTAGCTATCTGTGAACTAGAAAAATCAATGTCACTTAAAGAAAATGATTTTCACCAGCAGTATCAACATGCTTGCTTATTAAGAGAACTAGGGAGACAAAAACAAGCTCTAAAGGAGTTTCTGTCGCTTTACCCTCAAGGTAAACAACTCCCTGAGTTAAATTTTGTCATTGGCTGTACACACTATGACTTGGGCAACTATAAACAAACCGAAGAGTATCTTGAGCGTTGCCTTGCCCTGGCTCCTTACTATGTACCAGCACATGAATGTTTAGGTAAATTACGCTGGCAACAAGGGCGAAAGAATGAATTCCTCAATAGTTTTGATCGCACTAGACATGCCCACCCTCCGCATCCTGTATTAGAACGCTCGCGAATTGCTCAACTACTAGTGACGGGGCAATATGAACAAGCATTGGATTCAGCAAATTGGGCTCGACGTCATTTTTCAGAAGATGCTCAATTCATTCACCTAACAGGCGTTATTAACAAGCGCGTTGGACACGACGAGCAAAGTATTGCGCTGCTGCGACAAGCAGCGACGCTAGAGCCTAATAATCCAAGATTCCAAATTGATATTGCTAATCATGAGATTAAATGCCATGAGTATCAATCTGCTCAAGAGCGTTTAGCACCTTTGCTCAAGTATTTTCCGGACAATCAGGAGCTCTGGGCCTACTTAGGGATTTGTTGGCGCTTGAGAGGCGATGAACGACATTTATGGCTCAATAATTATCAAAAGTACATACAAACTTTCGAATTACCTGTCCCCTCCAATTTTGATAATCGAGAGCACTTTGTAGACGCATTGAAAAAAACAATAGGTCACTATCACAGTCCAGGGCAAGAACAGCCTTTGGATCAAAGTGTACAGGGTGGTAGCCAAAGCGAAGGGCATTTGTTGTTTTTACAAAACCCAATTATTCAAGCATATCGAACTTCTCTAGAGCAAGTAATAAAGGAGTACTTAGCAAGCTTGCCTATCGATTCAAGTCATCCACTATGCCGTCACAATACAGGACGCTTTAAGATCGCTGGGAGTTGGTCTGTCAAGCTTGCGAACAAAGGATTCCATACCAATCACATCCATTCTCAGGGGTGGCTTTCAGGGCCCACTTATTTGAGTGTCCCTTCTACGATTCATCAGGGTGACCCGATGCGTCAGGGATGGGTGAAATTCGGTGAAACTTGTTTAGGCCTCGGAGATCGTGAAGAGGTCGCTCTTGCAGTTTGCCCCAAACCGGGGCAAATCGTGTTATTTCCGAGCTACATCTGGCACGGAACTTATCCGTTTACAGCTGAGAGTCCACGAATGACTTTACCGTGCGATATTAGTCCTCTTGGTTAAATCGAGCACAGAACTCCGGATACATTGAACTAGCACGAATCGCTTCTATGTATTGCTGGCATCGCCCTGAAGAAGTTTTATAAAGGGGCTTTCTCACTTGCCACACGCTTGCTGTTTTTACAGAGTTACGGCGAGTATGAAAGTTTAATATCTCGCCATTCCAGTCAATTTCTAAAAACGAAAGTAGCTCTCTCGCTACCTTTATTGGCTCGCTAACGAACTGATCGTAATCTAAAGTGAAAATTGATTCAGGATATAGGCCCTGCCAATGAAGCTTCAGTCGCTGCATTTGGTCATGATAATGCAACGTATCATCCAAGCTAGTGGCATAGCTCATGCCCGGCCCCAGGTATTGAAAATATGCTGACAATGCATTGTCGAGAGGAGCTCGCTGGGTCCATATAAATTTAGCTTTTGGAAATACCTGTTTGATCAAGCCCACATAGCGGTAATTTTCCGGTCTTTTATCAGTAAGTATTTCGGCTTCAGGAAAAGCGGTACTCACTTCTCGTAAGTAGGCATCCCTGATCTTTTTTAAACGGTCAGAAGTTAGCCCCTTGGTGTACTCAGGGAAATAGTTCGGCTTTTGTGTTAGTACGCGATGTAAATGTTCAATTTCACCACCATTAGATATCTCGGGTAACACACCTAAAACCTGCTCTGCAAGCGTAGAGCCTGAGCGGAACATGCCACAAATAAAGATTAACTCTGGTCCATTTGCATCGCCGCTAGGTTGATTGAAAACCTGAGGATAGGATTCAATAATACTGTCTACAAACTTCTCATGCTCTTCTCTGTGATAACGCTTTTGATTGTTTCGATTTAACCTATTAGCTTCAACATATGCTCCCCACGCTTGATTGTAATTTTTACAATCATTGAGCATCTTTCCTAAGCCATAAAGTAAAAAACAACGATCTGAAGATGATGCGCGTGGATTGTTAATACCCCGGCGAGTTGCTCGTATATCTGGGTCATACTCATCTGTGAAGGTTTTTAAATCCGCTAACCGCGCTAGCGCTGAGAAATAATGAGGGTCACTTTGATAGGCATTCAAAAACGCTTTTCTCGCTTTTGGACCATTTGCTTGCTGTTCTTCAAGATTACCCAAGTTGTACCATGCATCGCTGAAATTCGGTTCTAGTTCAACGGCTTTTTCCAAATATTGCCGTGCCAAATTCTCATTCGCTAGATAGTCACTCTGGATCACTGCCATATTCAAATAAACTTGATGAGCATCACTGACATTCGCATCTAAAGCTGCTTGGTAGAAACTGAGCGCTTGTTCGTACTTGCCAGCTTGTTTCATATAATATGCGGCGTTAAACCACAGATCCGCTGGTGCTCTATGTAGGCGTGCGGCCCTTTCGTAGCAAAGCGCAGCTAATTCAGTTTCCCGTTTATGCAAGTGAATTTTCACTCTTAAATCGACAGCATCCATTGCATCGGGCTGCTGCTGCAACCACATATCCAAATATTTGATAAGTGCTACTTCATCTTTATTCGCCATAGCTTCTCTGACGAAAGTGGGTGCTACGATGCGAACATGTCCCTTTTCAGCAAGACCATCTGCTAAGTGTTGAGCTGTTTGCCAGTCGTGTTCTTTCAATAACCTTTGAATTTCTTCTGTACTTGGCATATCCACCCTTATATTCAAGCCATAAAAAAAGCGAGCCGAAGCTCGCTTTATTCTACTCTAAATAATCTTAGAATTTGAACGTAACGTTAGCGTGGAAGTAACGACCAAGTGTGTCGTAGAAACCGGCTACCGCGTTAGCGTTAGTAGAGATAGCACCGCCAACTAGTGGTGGCTCTTTATCTAGGATGTTGTTCACACCGATTAGCACTGACGTGTAATCGTTGATAGTGAACTTACCTTTAAGATCCAAGTAGCTTTGAGAACTGATACCAGTTGTAGCAACTGGGCCTTCATTCTTCTCACCTACTGAACCGTAGTAACGCCATTTAAGAGTCGCACGCCAGAAGCTACCAGTGTCGTAGTTCATAGTCATAACATGACGCCACTCAGGTTGTGCGAAACAGCCGTTCTCTAGAGTATCAATACAATCGTACGGGTCAGAAACACCTGGAATATCAGTTGTTTCTTTAGTGAGCATATACGTACCGATGAAGTTTGTAGACAGTGAACCACCCAATACATCTACATCGTAGTTAGCACTTACGTCAACACCTTCCCAGTGTAATTGACCTAAGTTGATGTCTGTTGCAGTTACGCGACCAGTACCAACCCAAAGGCTACCATTACCAGGTGTACGATTTACTAGGTCACAGAATTCAGCACGGCCAGTCGTTGCACACTGACGAACGATAACTTCTGGATCAATGTTACCGATAGCTTGCTCAAGCTCAATGTCCCAGTAATCCACAGAGAAGTTGAAACCTTCAAACGGGTTAGCAACAACACCAAGAGTCATTGTATCCGCGATTTCTGGGCTCAGATTTGGGTTACCACCGTATAGTGCATTGTACTGGTCAGCAGGGCTCGCGCCGATGTTGCCGTATTGTGAGCTAGATACACCCGTGTTAGCACACGCTGAAGCTGAAAGTTCAGGTGATGCAGTCGCACACGGATCGATACCACCCCATAAGCCTTCGCTTTGTGCAGCAAATAGTTCACCGTTGTTCGCAGCACGAACCGCACGGTTGAAGCTTGTACGTAGTTTCCAATCAGAAGTCACGTTCCAGTCAAGAGCTGCTTTATAAGTAGGTTCTGAACCTGAAGTGCTGTAATCAGACCAACGGTAGCCTAGGTCAAGAGTCATGCTCTCAGCAAAAGCAACGTCTTCAACCAGTGGGACACTGATCTCTGTGTATAGTTCAGTTACGTCATACTCACCGTTAAGGCTCTTAGTTGGACCACCTTGACCAAGTAGAAGACCCTGAGCATAAACTTCATCCGCTGTGCGGCTGAATGTTTCTTCACGATATTCAGCACCGAATACAGCTGCTAGTGGGAAGTCAGAAGAAGGTAGACCAAAGCCCAAGTCACCAGTTACGAAACCACCGATGATGAACTGCTCAGTGATACCTGTAAGGATTGCTGTACCAGTAAGTTGTGAGGCTGCTTCAGCAGTTACACCGCCTGGAGTAAATACTTCGTAAGGGATACAACCGTCTGTATCAGCACAGCTTTCGCCATTTGCAGAAAGTGCTGTTGTGATACGAGGACCGAAGAAGTCATTGATGTAAGCATCAGATGAAGAAGTTGAGCCATACTGCATCCACGCATCGTAAGTCCACGAGTCAGTCAGCTCGCCTTCTGTACCAAGAACCATACGGAATGAGCTATGCTCAAGGTTCGCAGCACGAGGGCCACCTTCAACGTTACGCTTACCAACGTATGCACCGATGCTGTCATCCATAGTGATGCCAAACTCGTCCATAAACTGTTGACGCTGTGCATCAGAGAATAGGTCGCTTGTTAGCGGAAGGATGTACATTTGGTCGAAGAACGTACCAGACTCAGCGATCTGACCAGTTGTACGGTCACGCATGTACATTGCTTCTGCATAAGGACGGAAGTGATCGTTGATTTCATAATCCGCGAAGAAACCGAAAGTATGACGTTCATCTGGACGCATGAAGTGGTTAATAGGCGCATAGTTATAGATGTTAGAACCATCGTAATCAGCGAAAGAACCATCTTGCTGAAGTGACCAGAATACTTCTTGCTCGTAATCGTAACCTTCAGCACCGATAGGCGCGATGAAGAAGTTAGGAACAATAGCGTTTGCAGAACCACCACATGAAGTACCAGCACCGTTTAGAGCACAACCTGAGTAGTCACGCGCTTCTTGACGAAGTTCATTTTGACGGTTGTAAGTTACATAACCTACAGCGTGGCCTTTACCACCGTCAAAAGAGCCACCGAGTGTTGCACTGAAGTCGAATGATGAACCATCGAAACCAGAATTACCGTCTTCATAGTCAAAACCACGGTCATCCATTAGACCTTGCATGTAACCATTGTCATTATCGTGCTGGAATGCAGTCACGCCAAGGTCTACTTCAAAGCCTTCGAATTTGTCGTCCATTACAAAGTTTACAACACCAGCTACCGCGTCAGCACCGTAAGTAGATGAGCCACCACCTGTTAGTACTTCAACACGTTGAACTAGTGCCGCTGGGATTTGGTTAATATCAGCAGATTGAGTGTAGATACCACCAGCTTGAACACGACGACCATTTACAAGAACAAGTGTACGCTGTGAACCCATACCACGAAGGTCAAGGGTTGCTGTACCAGTTGCACCGTTAGACTGGAATGCAGTATTTGATGCTTCAATTTGTGGCAAGCTGTTCATCATGTCTTCAACGCGAGTGAAACCCGCTACTTCGATGTCAGCTTGAGTAGTGATTTGTACTGGGCTTGCAGTTTCAAGGTCGGTACGCTTGATACGTGAGCCAGTAACTTCGATACGTTCTACTTCATCAGCACCTTCTTCAGCAGCCAAAGCATTTGCTGAAATACCTGCAGTTGAAGCAGCACCAAAAGCTAGTGCCAAGCGCACTGATTTTGCAATTTTGCTGTTTAACATTGGATTCTCCCTGGGTCACATCTAAGGTGTGACTAATTATTTTTTGTCGTGAACAACTAATCATGAAATGTAAAAATATACACTCACTAGTAAGATAGTAAACAATTTCAGAAATATTGGTCAACAGTAAATTAACAATGAAAACACAAAAAACTACACTCAAGAAACAAAGTTGTGTCTTAAATATCTATTTTCCCTATAGAAAACAATACAATGAAATACAACTGAGCCAATATAACCACAGGCAAATAATTTGTTACAAAAGCCGGAATTGCTTACCTAGTTGGCCGTAATCAATGGTCATACCAATGCCCTGAAGATCATCGATAATAGGTTTCAATTGCTTTTCCAGATAATGTTCTAGCTCCAACGCGTGAGTAGTGGGTAGCAACTTAGGCCCCGACAAGGTGATCACATAGTGAACCCAGACGCCCTTACTCAAACCCTAATCAGATTCCCGCGCCGCGCGCACATGACGAGGGGTAGCTTATGTATACCGATCAGTGTCTTTGCCAAAGCGCTAGCTCTAAGTAAGCAGCGCCACATCAGAGCAATTATGCAGTTTATCTGTATAGTCATTGACCACCTGTTGAACGTCTTCACTTGTAAATAAGGCGCTAAAAAAATGTCGATAAAAATCCCGTACAAACTGGGTCCAATCACTCCGTACCGACTCCACCCCCTTAAACACAAGGCGATAACCATCTTGTACTAACAAACCTGTCGCGCCATTTTTGGTCAATTTGTTCCACTAAGTCCTATGCAACGGGATGACTTTGCACTTCATCAAACTTGCTCGAGAACGCCACGAAGGTGGAATCCGTGTCACCATAATTACACTCTCGCCCAACCCTTCAACCAGCCTTTGATGGTTTGCATAATTTCACGGCCGTGCAAGGCCATGGAGCTTGATAAACTGGGTTCATAAAAGCGACGCCCCTTTGACCCGAGTACCCACAGAGGGTATTCATAATGATTTTGCTCGCCTGCTGCAAATGATGGTCATCTTCGTTTTTAGCCCGTTGACAAGCCTCGGCCAAACTCACCACTAAGTCTGGTAAGTGATGCTTAGAGCGAGAACGCTGACGATTGAAGCCAGATAAAATAACAAACCCCATCACGACGCTATTGCGTTTGCATGGAAAGAATAAAGCCGGCGGTTGCAGGAGCGCAGGTAGACAAGGAAAATATCACTCACACTATATTAAGTGCGCTCAGTTACACCAAGCGGCGCCAGAATTACAGCACGCAAATCCCCTTTACCATAGCCGAGTCGGTGACTAACTCTTGAGTCTTTACCCTACTCCCCCTAGAATATCAGCACTGTAAATATATACATAAGTCAAATCATGCTCTCCGATCCGCTTAAAAAGACCATACGTACCGCTCATCAGCGGATCGCCGCCAGCCTTGAAGATTATCGGCCCAGGCCAAGTCAGAATTACCTGGTGGCGGAAATAGCCAAAACCCTGGCCGGGGAGTATGACAAAAAGCAACGCATCTGTGTTATCGAGGCGGGCACGGGTACGGGTAAATCCCTGGCCTATTGCCTTGGCGCCCTGCCCATTGCCTTAAAAGCCAATAAAAAACTGGTCATTTCCACGGCCACGGTCGCCCTGCAGGAGCAACTGCTATATAAAGAGCTGCCTTTTTTTGCCGAGCACAGCGGCTTAACCTTTAGCTATGACTTGGTCAAGGGACGCGGCCGCTATATCTGCGCCCATAAGCTGGAAAATGCCGTCAATGGCGACGATCAGCAAATGGCACTGATGCCGACGTTGAGCTCGCCGCTCAGTGAGATGGAGCAAAAGTGCCTGAAGCAATTACACCAGGCCTATAGCAATAAGCAGTGGCAGGGAGACAGAGACTCTTGGGCCGATGTGATCCCGGATAGGGTGTGGGGCCTGATCAGCGGCGATAAGCATTCCTGCCAACGACAAATGAAGGCGCACCAAACCTGCCCCTTTCACCTGGCACGCAACAAAATTGCGCAAATGGACGTGCTGGTTGCCAACCACAGCCTGTTGTTGGCCGACCTTGAGCTCGGTGGCGGGGTCATTTTACCCGAGCCGGAAAACTGTATTTACGTTATCGACGAGGCCCATCACCTGGCCCATATCACTCGGGACTTTTCCTCCGCCGCGGCCACCATCAAGGGCACCCAGGATTGGCTTGAGAAGTTACTTAAATTCAGCGGCAAAATGGCGCAAACCATTTTCAGTGCCAGCGCTGCGGGCAGCCAATTTAAACTTAACGATGCCGTCGACGATATCGGCCGTGGCCATAAAGCCGTGCTGACCATGCTTGATAGCGCCGCCTATGAATACAACGAAGACCAGACCTATCGCTTTGCCCATGGCCGTTTGCCCGAACAACTGACACAGCAGGCGCAAGACATAGGCGAGGCCGTAAAAACGGCGCTGCGAACCCTAAATAAAATGCACGAGGCGCTGAGCAGCGATGTTAACGATGGCGATGTTAAGGGCTTTATCGCCGAACCCATGCTTGCCGAGAGCGGCCAATACATTGCCCGCTTAGAAACCTTGCACAAGCTCTGGTCGAGCTACAGCAAGCACAGTGAAAGCGTGCCCCATGCCCGCTGGATAAAGCGCATGGAGTATAAAAATCACCATGATTACCTGCTCAGCGACTGTCCCATCGAGGTGGGTTTTTATCTTAAAGACAAGTTATGGCGCGAATGCGCCGGCGCGGTGCTCTGTTCGGCCACACTCACGGCCTTGGGCTCCTTTGAACATTTCGCCCATGAAAGCGGCCTGCTTGGCGAGGCCGGCGTTAAATTTATCAAGGTGCCCTCGCCGTTCGACTACCCGCAGCAAGCCCTGCTGCATATCCCAAAAACCGAATGTGAACCCACAGACAAAGCCTTTAGTGATTATCTGGTCAAAGCCTTGCCCCAGAGTTTAGAAAAAAAGCGGGCTAACCTGGTGCTTTTCGCCTCTTACTGGCAAATGCAGCATGTCGCCGAACGTCTTCGAAAACAGGGTTGGGACATACTGGTACAAGGTGAAATATCCCGAGATGCCCTAGTGCGCCGCCATAAAAAGCGCATCGATGACGGTCAGGGCAGCGTGTTGTTCGGTACGCAAAGTCTATCGGAAGGTCTTGATTTACCGGGTGATTACCTGACTAATCTGGTGATCACCAAGATCCCTTTTGCGGTGCCTACCTCACCCATTGAAGAAGCTCAGGCCGAGTTTGTACAAAGCAAGGGAGGCAACCCGTTTTTATCCATTACGGTGCCCGATGCGGCAAAGAAATTAGTACAAAGCTGTGGTAGACTGCTGCGCAAAGAACGCGATAGCGGTCGCATTACTATCTACGACAGACGCTTAGTCAGTAAACGTTATGGTAAGGCGATGCTTGATACGTTACCGCCATTTAAAAGACAAATTGACTGATCATGTTTGAATTAGCGATCGACCCCTCAACCTGGGCCATACTGTGTGCCGTGGCATTGGCTGCCGGTTTTATTGATGCCATTGCCGGCGGTGGCGGCATGCTCACTGTTCCAGCGCTGTTAACCGCAGGACTGCCGCCCCATCTGACTCTGGGGACTAATAAGTTAGCCGCCAGCTTTGGCTCACTGACCGCCAGTATTACCTATTATCGTAAGCGCCTGTTCGACCCGGCATTTTGGGCCGGTTCAATTGTCGCCACCGCCATAGGTGCGGCCATAGGCACCTTGATCGTCGATAGTCTCAGCATAGAGTTTTTGAATAAACTCATCCCCGTGGTGATCATTCTGGTGGCCATTTATTCCTTATTCGGCAAGCTTAGTCCCGAACAAAGCGATCAATTACCCGTGCTCACCCCTTTGCTGCGTGTTAAGCAATGGCTACAAGGCCTCGCGTTGGGCTTTTTCGACGGTATCGCCGGCCCGGGCACCGGCACTTTTTGGACCGCCAGCAACAGTGTTTTGTACAAGATGAATTTATTGTTGAACTGCGGCCTGGCCCGGTCCATGAATTTTGTCAGCAATTTTATTTCTCTTATCACCTTTGTCGCCTTGGGCCATGTGAACTTTATTCTCGGCATTACCATGGGGATGTTTTTAATGTTCGGCGCCTGGCTGGGTGCCCACTCGGCCATTCGCTTTGGCTCTAAGGTGATCCGCCCGGTATTTAACACCGTGGTGATTGTGCTAGCACTAAAGCTTGTGTACGAGGCCTATCTGTAATGACCCGCGGCGATGCTCTGACTCGATTAAAACACACGGTTCAGCGCCTGCGTGCTGATGCCGAACAATTCGATAAGGCTAAATGGTTTGCCAAAAATCGCTATATGCAGGCCCAACATACCTTGTTTGAACGCTCTGTATTCAACACCAGAAGCATGCAGTTAGTCGACTATGTAGATGAAGTTGAACAACAGTTAGAGCGGCTAAGCCACAGCCAATTCCAAGGAGCACGCCATCAATACGCCTTTGCCCTCACCCAGCTCAGCGAGCAGATAGAAGCCATAGTCAAAGTATTGAAGGCGACGCCGGTGTGGGAAAAGGAAAACACGCCCAGCGCCCGAGCGAGGAAGTACCAAAAGGCGGTGCAACAGATCATTCAACCTACCAATGAGCTCTACCAGGAGCTGGCCAAAAACCATGAGTTTGAACGCCGCCTAGAGCAGATGATCAACGAGCGCCAACAGCAATTGCATCTCGCCAAAGGTGAGCAGGCGACGCTATTAAATAAAGAGATACTGGCGTTGCATGCGCGCTTGGGACGCTGTCGCAAGGCTATTGGTGCCTGCGAAGAGCGCATTCAATACGCGGAAAAACAGCAGCAGCGATGAACCTCTTTTATCACCCCCTGTATTCGGCACTGCCCTTACCGGCGCACCACCGCTTTCCCATTGATAAGTATCGACTGTTACATGAACGCCTAATGCTGCATCCTGAGCTGAGCAAAGCGGCTCGGCTGCGCTGTGCCGAGCCTATCTCGCAGCAACAACTGGCCCTAGCACACACCCCCGAGTATATAGCCGACTTTATTGACGGCACCCTGCCCGCCAGCGCCCAAAAGCGCATCGGTTTTCCCCATAGTGATACCCTGGTGGCACGCACCTTACAGTCTGTCGGCAACTCTCTTGGTGCCGCCTATTGTGCATTAGAGCATGGCCTCGCCATAAACCTGGCCGGCGGCTACCATCATGCCTTTGCCGGCCATGGCAGTGGTTACTGTATCTTCAATGACTTGGCCATTGCCGCGCGAGAGCTCATACATCAAGGGCGGGTTGATACCGTGCTACTGCTCGATTTGGATGTCCACCAAGGCGACGGCAGTGCCAGTATACTTGACGAAGATGAGAACATTATCACCCTCTCTTTGCATGGCGAGCAGAACTTTCCGCGCTTAAAACAGCGCTCGGATTATGATTTCCCGCTGCCAACGGGCTGCGATGATGGCCTCTACCTGGAAACCCTGGAAACGGCGCTGAATCTGGTACTGCGCCTGCATCAGCCAGATATCATCTTGTATAACGCCGGTGCCGATGTGGTGGCCGAGGACGAACTGGGCACCCTGTCCTTATCCCTTGAAGCGGTTCGCCAACGCGATACCCAAGTGATGACCATGGCGAAGGAAAAAAACATCCCATTATGCTGTGCACTCGGCGGCGGTTACCAACGCAATCTGGAGCAGGTGGTGGACGTGCATTGGCAGTTGCTGCTAAGTGCCTACTATAGCTACAAATAAGGCCCCGTGATACTACCAGTATTTGCTGGACAGCGCTCCTAGGTGCGCTATGATAATTGGATATCAATTAGGTTAGGGCATAGAATTCATGAAGTTACATGACGATGTTCATAATTATTATGAAAAGCTCGTAGTTGAAGAAATGGCGCAGCAACAGCTGCAACAACAGTATGATGAAGACACCCTGGCCGACCTCAGCTGCACCGTACTAAATCAACTGCCATCGCGCTATATCCGCTCCGATGTCGACATGTTGTTTTATCTTTCCTCAGAGGAAGCCGCGCACATGCGGCTGCAGGTGCAGGCTGCGATCCAAGTAGCCCGCGGGTTAATAGCAAAACGAGGTACCCATGGAGAATTCAGACAAGTCCCTAGATGATGCCCCGGATGAGGTTAAACTGGCGGTGGATTTGATCATGTTGCTGGAGCAACATAACATAGACCCGCAATTGGCCTTAAGCGCCCTAGCAATCGTTAAACGCGATCTTGAGCAGCGCATTTCAGAGCAGGCCTAAAAACAGTAACTACTGGCGCCTAATTAGGCGCCGAGCCTAACTAAATCTTTTCCCCTAACTTAAACAGAGCAAATTCTCCCGCTTCCATCTTATGCCAGCGCTCGTCATTGGTAAGCGGTCGCGTGGCTATCACGGTAACTATGTCGTTGGGCGTCGTTTCTTCTTGAAAATTCACCACCAGATCGGTGTCGATCAGGGTCGCCTTGCCAAAGGGAGCGCGGCGGGTGATCCAATGCAGATTATTGGTGCAATACGCCAGGACATGAACGCCGTCGGTCAACAACATATTAAACACACCCTTCTCACGTAGATGGTGCGCTAATTTAGCCGCATAGCGAAATACGCTTGCCATATTGGCGGGGCGTTTGGGGTACTTTTCGCGAATTTTATCCAGTAACCAGCAAAACGCCAGCTCACTGTCGGTATTGCCCACCGGCTGATAGAAGCTTGGCTTTAAGTCATTGTAATTAGACAGCTGACCGTTATGCGCGTAAGTGATCTCCCTGCCCCAAAGCTCCCGAGTGAAGGGGTGGGTATTCTCCAAGCAGGTGCGACCCCGATTAGCTTGACGAATGTGGCTGATCACCGACTTACTTTTAATGGGGTACGCACGCACTAATTTGGCGATTTCCGACTCAGCGCTCGGTAAAGGGTCTTTAAACGAGCGACATCCCTTACCCTCATAAAAGGTAATGCCCCACCCATCGGTGTGCGGGCCGGTATTACCGCCGCGCTCTAATAAGCCAGTGAAACTAAAACAAATATCCGTGGGGACGTTGGCCGACATGCCAAGCAATTCGCACACATAAACTCCTAAAAAACCGAGAAATATTAAGCAACAAACTGATTTACAGCCCTATAATTAAACACAGAGCTTGCAACCCCCATAGAGTAACGCTAATCTACTCGGTAGTGGTCAGACCTCTAACAAGGAATAAGATTATGACACTCCTTTTTTTACTCGCGCTCATTGTCGTGCTGTCCTACGCCAGCTATCACAGAGCCAGTTACAACACCTGCCTGGGCTTGGCGATTGCCACCATGCTAATCGGCACCTTCGCCGGAGCCTTTGGCTTTATCAGTTGGTTGGTCTTCTTGCTTATTGCGGTGCCCCTGTCGGTTACCACAATTCGCCAGCAATACCTGACAAAGCCGCTGTTTAAGACCTTTAAAAAAGTCACGCCCACCATGTCCGAGACCGAAAAGTCGGCCATCGACGCCGGTACCACCTGGTGGGAAGCAGACCTATTCTGCGGCAACCCGAACTGGAAAAAACTCCACCACTATCCGGCGCCAAAACTAAGCGCCGAAGAGCAGGCCTTCCTAAACGGCCCTGTTGAAGAAGTGTGTGGCATGTTTAATGACTGGGAAGCGACCCATGAATTAACAGATCTACCGCCCGAGGTATGGCAGTACCTGAAAGACAACAAATTCTTCGCCATGATCATCAAAAAAGAATACGGTGGCCTGGAATTTTCTGCCTATGCCCAGTCTTGTGTGCTGCAAAAACTCACCAGTAAATCCACTTTGCTGTCCTCAATTGTCGGTGTACCAAACTCGTTAGGCCCGGGCGAATTGCTACAGCACTATGGAACCAAGGAGCAGAAAGATCATTACCTGCCACGCTTAGCGCGCGGTGAAGAAATCCCGTGTTTTGCACTGACCTCACCGGAGGCTGGTTCAGATGCCAGTGCCATCCCGGATTATGGTGTGGTATGTAAGGGTGAGTTTAACGGCGAACAAGTAACGGGTATTCGCTTGACCTGGAATAAACGCTATATCACCTTGGCACCGGTTGCTACCGTCCTTGGTCTGGCCTTTAAACTGCAAGATCCGGATGGCCTGCTTGGCGACAAAAAAGAACTGGGCATTACCTGTGCACTGATCCCAACCGATATGGAAGGCGTGGACATTGGCCGTCGCCATTTCCCACTGAATGTGCCATTCCAAAATGGACCAACCCAGGGCAAGGACGTATTCGTCCCCTTGGATTACATTATCGGTGGCCCAAAAATGGCTGGCCAAGGCTGGCGTATGCTGGTTGAGTGCTTGTCGGTCGGCCGTGCGATCACCCTGCCTTCAAACTCCACCGGTGGCATTAAGTCATTGGCCCTGGCGACCGGTTCCTACAGCCGTATTCGCCGCCAGTTCCGCCTGCCTATTGGTAAAATGGAAGGCGTTGAAGAAGCCATGGCAAAACTGGGCGGCTATGCCTATGCCAGCGACGCAGCGGTGGCCATGTCGACCGGTGCGGTAGACATGGGCGAGAAGCCTTCGGTAGTGTCTGCTATCCTCAAATACCACCTTACCGAACAAATGCGCGAGTCCACCATGCATGCCATGGATGTACACGGCGGTAAGGGCATCTGTCTTGGCCCGAACAACTACCTGGGCCGCGGCTACCAGGGTGCTCCCATTGCCATCACGGTAGAAGGCGCCAACATACTGACCCGTAATATGATCATCTATGGTCAAGGGGCGATCCGCTGTCACCCGTTCGTGTTGACCGAGCTGAACGCCACCACCATAGAAGACCAAAAAGAAGCGCTGGATGTGTTCGACAATGCGCTAATGGGCCATATCGGCTACACCATCTCTAATCTGGTACGTACCAAGTGGTTGGCACTAACCGGTGCCCGCTTTACCTCGGTGCCCTTTAAAGATGAGACTGCACAATTTTATCGCGATGCAGCCCGCTTCAGTGCCTCACTGGCACTGATGTCAGACATTTGTATGGCGGTATTTGGCGGCTCATTAAAACGCAAAGAACGCATATCTGCGCGCCTGGGTGATATGCTGAGTTATCTCTACCTGGTATCGGCAACGCTAAAACGCTATGACGATGAAGGTCGTCAAAAAGAAGACCTGCCTCTGGTACGCTGGGCTTGCCAAGAGTACCTGTATCGCTGTCAACGTGCCCTAGCGGATCTGATCAACAACATGCCTTCTGCACCACTGCGTGGTTTGCTTAAGGTGATCCTCTTCCCTTGGGGTCGTCCGGTACGCAAGCCGACCGACAAGCAAGAGCATGTGATTGCCCAGCTACTGCAAACGCCAAACGAAACCCGTACGCGTTTGGCACAGCATATTTTCTTAAGCGAAGGGCCTAACAGCCTGCTCGGCAATCAAGAAAAAGCCCTGCGCGATATTCTTGCAGTCGAGCCACTGTTCGATAAGGTCTGCCGCGCCACAGGTAAGAAACTGGCCTTTATGCAGCTCGATAAAATTGCCGAGCAAGGCCTCGAAGCCGGTGTACTTACCGAAGACGAAGCACAGCGCCTGTGCGACGTTGAAAAGCAGCGCCTTGATGTCATTAATGTGGACGACTTCGACCCTGCCGATCTATTGGCCGGTAAAGCGGCGCGTAAGCAAACAAGTAAAAAGGCTTCAGCCGCTTAGGCTAAAGCTAGCTACATCCTGTTAAAAAGCTGGCCGCCGCCGGCTTTTTTTATGCCCGTTAAATTTGCTAACAATTTACTGGCGATAAATTCCACACTTTTCTTGCATTTACGCCTGCCTAAGCAAACACTGTTAACGCCATAATAATAACTTTAAGGATGAGAACCATGTCTAAAACCTTGGTCGCGACCAGCCTGGCTGCCGCGTTAACCCTGGCCCTAAGTGGATGCCAATCGGGCACCTCTACTACGGCCCAAAACCAAGTCACTGCACCTATATCTGTGGAAGCAACAGCTGCTGCTATGCCCACCTACAGTGCGCAAACCTTTTTCGACACCGTTAGCCTGCGTGGCAACAGCTTTAACCACACGGGTGAGAAGCTGCTGCTGAGCAGCGACGAGACGGGCATTTATAACCTTTACGAGGTCAAGGTAAGCGACGGCAGTCGTACCCAGATCACCGATGCGCAAGACAGCACCTACAGCGTCGGCTATTACCCAAACGATGACCGCATCTTGTTTCGCCGCGATAACGGCGGTAATGAACTACACCATTTGTTTGTGCGTGAACTCGACGGTACCATCACGGATTTAACACCGGGCGAGCAAACCCGCGCCGGTTTCGTCGGGTTTAGTAAAGACGGCACCAACTTCTATGTGCTGAGTAACAAGCGCGACCCTAAGTTTATGGACTTGTACAAGTACGATGCCAAAACCTATGCCGCCGAACTGGTTTATAAGAACGAACAGGGGTTTAATGTCGCCGCCGTTAGCCCAGACGGCCGATTTATCGCCTTAAATAAAACCAACAGTAACCGCGACAGCGACTTTTACCTGCTCGACACCCTAAAACGCAGTGCCAAGCCAACCCTACTAAGTGCCCACAATGAACCGGCCAATTACAATGCCTGGGATTTTAGCGTCGATGGTCAGTCTCTCTACTATGCCACCGATGCCAAGGGTGAGTTTCGCCAGCTCTGGCGTTACGACCTGGCCACCGATGAACATAGCCTAGCCCTGAAAGCGGATTGGGATATTAGTTTTCTACGCTTTTCAGAGACTGGACGCTATATGGTTAGCGGCGTCAATGCCGATGCCAGCACCGAGGTCAGTATTTTCGACACCAGCACCAATAAGCAGTTAACCCTGCCGAGGTCGCTTCCCAAGGGCACGCTCAGCGGCGTTGAATTTAGTCATGACGAGCGCTTTATGTCCTTTTATCTGAGCTCGGATACCAGCCCTCGAAACCTCTATCACTGGGAAATAGGCAGCGAGCAGGCACTGCGCCTGACCAGCACCCTGAGCGAGGAAATTGACGAAAACAACCTGGTAAGCAGTGAAATTGTCCGCTTTAAAAGCTTTGATGGTCTAACCATACCCGGGGTTCTCTACAAGCCTAAACAAGCCTCTGCAAACAATAAGGTTCCTGCCCTTATTTGGGTGCATGGTGGTCCAGGCGGACAAAGCCGCACCGGTTACAGCGCCATGCAACAACACTTAGTGAATCATGGCTATGCCATTTTTGCGGTCAACAATCGCGGCAGTTCAGGCTATGGCAAAACCTTTTTCCACCTTGATGATAAAAAACACGGTGAAGACGATCTGCAAGACATCATCTACGGCAAAAAACACCTGCAAACGCTGGATTGGGTCGATGGCGATAAAATCGGCATTATGGGCGGCAGCTACGGCGGCTACATGACAGCGGCGGCGCTGACCTTTGCCCCGGAAGAGTTTGAGGTCGGCATTAATATCTTCGGTGTGACCAACTGGGTGCGTACGCTCACCTCCATTCCACCCTGGTGGGAAAGCTTTAAGAAGTCGCTTTATGACGAAATGGGCGATCCGGCCACGGACGAAGCGCGCCATCGTCGCATCTCGCCACTGTTCCACGCTAAAAACATCACCAAGCCCTTGCTGGTAGTGCAAGGCGCTAACGATCCTCGGGTGCTGCAAGTAGAAAGCGATGAACTGGTAGCGGCGGTGAAAGCTAATGGTATTCCGGTTGAATACGTGCTGTTTGACGATGAAGGCCATGGTTTTAGCAAACGGGAAAACCGGATTGCCGCCTCTGACGCTTATGTTCGCTTTCTGGATAAGTACTTAAAGGGCGAATAAGCGATAGCTAACGGATGAAAAAGCCTGAATACGAATAGCTGGTGACAGACACCGGCTATTTTTTTGCCTGGTTTTTCTTAAATAAAGACTATAGAAACTAAGGTTTTTAGGGACTTTTAAGGGAGAAGTTTTGCTTAAGGGGAGAAGCAAATGGCGGAGTGGACGGGACTCGAACCCGCGACCCCCGGCGTGACAGGCCGGTATTCTAACCAACTGAACTACCACTCCGCAGTAATGATGTGTGTACATATTTTCAGGCTAAATGGCGGAGTGGACGGGACTCGAACCCGCGACCCCCGGCGTGACAGGCCGGTATTCTAACCAACTGAACTACCACTCCGCAGAAGCGCTGAATTGCATGTACTAAAGAGATATAAAATGGCGGAGTGGACGGGACTCGAACCCGCGACCCCCGGCGTGACAGGCCGGTATTCTAACCAACTGAACTACCACTCCGCAGTATCTATATTCTTTAACTATTCCTAATGGCGGAGTGGACGGGACTCGAACCCGCGACCCCCGGCGTGACAGGCCGGTATTCTAACCAACTGAACTACCACTCCGCGAAGGAATATTGTGTTTGCTTAAATGGCGGAGTGGACGGGACTCGAACCCGCGACCCCCGGCGTGACAGGCCGGTATTCTAACCAACTGAACTACCACTCCGCAGAGAAAGCAAACTAGGATAATTGGCGGAGTGGACGGGACTCGAACCCGCGACCCCCGGCGTGACAGGCCGGTATTCTAACCAACTGAACTACCACTCCGCGTTATCCAAACTGTTCAGGACTCTGCCCTGACAGCGGCGTGAATGATACGAATCACCCCTTGGTGAGTCAACAGTTTTTTTGAAATTTTAAGGCTTTTTTAGTCATCTGACATCGAAAGGTTTAAAATTTCACCTGATTTATCACTTTTTGAACCATTTTTACCGAAGTTTGCTTGTGGGGCATGTAACCGGCTTTGTTGTTTTTTCCGCCAAAACAGTAAATTAACACCTGCCATTACGGGCTTTTTCAACACTAAAACGCGGATCAACACGCCACCGAACAACAAAATAACCAAGTTACCCAGTGCCACCAGCAGCACATTTTCAAAGGTATTTTCCAGCCCCTCACCTTGAGTCCGAGACTGAAATTGGTCCTCAACGCCAGCAGCTGTATTTACGCTTAGCACATCATCCGACACTGAGCTTGGTGCCGACGCAGACATCGCCGCTGAGGTCTTAACCGCTTTTTCTATGGGCCGGGTGATGACAAAGTCATGGTTCGGTAAATTGGCCATAAACTCACGGCCATTGATATTGGTGGCAAACATTTCTACCTCAATCTCGTAACGACCGCGCTCATAATTGCTCACCTTGAGGCGACGCTCAGCTAAGGCGCTGGCGGGTATAGAAAAGGCTTGCTCATCATTATTGGGATAGAAGATGCGCCCTTGTAGCAACACCGACTCTGGCTTAACCAGCTCGGGGTCAAGGCGAAATACCAGCTCATGGTCCGCGCCGCTCTCCCCCTTAATCAGTTCATAGGCTAATGGCGGCTCTTTGACCACCACCGGCTCTTGCACCACCTTACGCTGAATAAGCGGCGTGGTTAAGGCGATTTCCGGGCGCCACTGGCCAGGGGCAAAGTCGAGGCGGAACTCGCCGGTAAAAATGGCATCACCGGGGCGCTCATCAAAACCGCGGCCATCGTCTTTAAAGTCGGCGACATGCTCGGTACCGGCGCCAAAGTTGGTAAATTCATTGTTGTTGGTGCTGACAAAGTCCACCTGCAGATTAATCACCTCGTGGAAATGCCCCACCTCAACCTGTTCGCCGTCATTGAGTACACGCCCGGTCAGCTTGATGATCTCACCGCGAAACAATAAAGGCGGCAAGGTATCCACTTCTAAGGAAATATCGCCCAACACCATGATCCGGCTTTCGGGAAGGATCTGACCCACCACCTGCCAAGGACCAGGCATGGGGTTGCGCAACTCGATCAGATCATAACCGCGCTCATCGTGCCATTGCAGTTGCTCGTCATTAAGCGCGTGCGGGGCATACAATTTACTGCCATCGGGGCGCACCAAGACCACGGCAGGTGAGCCGGGACGACGAAAAAAAAGCAGGGTTATTTTGTCAACGTCATGGTCGATGCGAAAGCGGTTGTTTAGCAACGGCAACTCATTGCCCTTAGATAGCAGGGTCAGTTTATCCTGCTCACTGGCAAGCGCAGTAAAACCTAGCGGGGCCACCAGGCTACTGAGGCACACAAGGCCCGTCATTAGGCTTGCAATAATGCGTGCATTAGTGCGTGTCATATTATTTCCCTGTTTTAAAGCGCGGTATTTATTCACCGCGCCATAAACAGCTGCCACCCTCTTTGGCAACCAAATCCAAACGCTGCTCGTGCGCTGCCAGTTCTTCATTGCTGGCGCTGATCACAGTGAGCGGGGCTCGGTCGCCCGGCAAGCGGATAATACCGCCGCTGTTGGCGCTGTCTTGTTGTTCGTTATTTTGCGCTAAGTTCAGCTTTTTCTGGCCTCCGGTCATGGCCAGGTAGACGTCAGCCAAAATCTCGGAATCCAGCAATGCGCCGTGCAGGGTTCGCTTTGAGTTATCTATATCATAGCGACGGCATAACGCATCCAAACTGTTCTTTTGACCCGGGTGCATATTTCGGGCCATAACCAGGGTGTCAAGGACCTGACATACGTCCTCGGTTTTTGGCAGTCCGCGATTGAGCAAGGCAAATTCATGATCCATAAAGCCGACGTCGAACGGCGCGTTATGGATGATAAGCTCAGCGCCGCGAATATAGTCGAGAAATTCGTCGGCTACCTGATGATACAGGGGCTTATCCTTTAAAAATTCGGTGGTAATACCGTGAACATCTATGGCTTCGTCTTCGATACCCCGTTGTGGGTTAATATAAACGTGAAAGTTGTTGCCGGTCAGACGGCGATTAACTAATTCCACACACCCTATCTCAATAATGCGATGGCCGTCTTTGGGGTTAATGCCCGTGGTTTCAGTATCGAGTACTATTTGTCTCTGCGCCATATCAGTTTACGCCCATATTTGCTATCTTTGCTGCTTTGGTCATTGTACATAATAACAAGGAAAAGCGTGCAAAAAAGCGTAGAAATTTATACCGATGGCTCCTGTTTGGGCAATCCTGGACCGGGCGGCTACGGGGTGTTGTTACGCTATGGGGAGCATCAGAAGACGCTCAGCCAAGGTTATAAAAACACCACCAATAATCGTATGGAGCTGCTTGCGGCCATTGTCGCCCTGGAATCCTTAAAACGCCCCTGCCATGTCGATATCACCACCGACAGCCAATACGTTAAGCAGGGCATTGAAAGCTGGATAGACAATTGGAAAAAGCGCAATTGGCGCACCGCCAGTAAACAGCCGGTGAAAAACGTGGATCTGTGGCAGCGTCTCGACGCCGCACGTGCTCGCCACCAGGTAAGATGGCACTGGGTAAAGGGCCACAGTGGTCATGACGAAAATGAAATCGTTGATGATTTAGCCCGAGATGCGGCCATGAGCAATCACCTTTTAGTGGATGAGGGCTATCAAGCTTAGTCCCAAAGATGCCGCCGCCGTTGGCCGAGGCTAACTTTACTCAAGGGTGTGAATGTTATATAACGAATGGATATAACTTATAACTAATTTTGGAATAGCTATGTCACTCAAGGTCATTCCCTTTTACCATGATGACAGTAACACCCTGAGTTACATTCTTTATTGCACCGAAACGAAAGTGGCGGCGGTGATCGATGCCGTTGCCGACTATGACAGCGAGTCCAAGACGCTCAGCTACACCAGTGCCGACAAGCTACTGGCCTTCATCACTAAACATCAGTTACGGCTAGAATGGATCATCGAAACTCATGTTCATGCCGATCACCTCAGCGCCTGTGCCTACCTGCGTCAGCAAAGCGCGGGGAAAATTGTGGTCAGCGAGCATATCACCGAGGTCCAACGAACCCTTAAACCCATCTATCAACTTGATTGTGTTACCGATGGTTCACAGTTCGATGTACATGTAAAAGATGGCGATTCCTTGGCGCTGGGTGAGCTAAATATTCAAGTGATTGCCACTCCGGGACACACCCCGGATGGCATTAGCCTGTATTGTCAGGGTCATGTATTTATTGGCGATACCTTGTTTATGCCGGATTCCGGCAGTGCCCGTTGCGACTTCCCTAATGGTAGTGCCGCCGAGCTTTACGACTCCATTGTCCGTCTGCTTGAGCTACCCGAGCACACCAAGGTCTGGGTTTGTCATGATTATCAGCCCAACGGCCGTGCTTTGGATTGCCACAGCACCATTGCCGAGCAGCGCCAGGAAAACGTGCATCTGCAACAAGCGCAAGGGGACTTTATCGCCCAACGCCAGCAACGTGATGCAACACTGAATAAACCAAGGCTGATGGATATCGCCGTGCCCTTTAATCTACAAGGCGCCCTAACCCTTTAACCTTTTGTTGGCGCGCCGCTGGCGGCTCACCTCCACTCCTTTGATAGCGGGCTTAAACGTTGGGCGAGCGTGCCACTTGGGTTTGATTGGCGTCAAAGGCGTTACCCTTTTGCGCGCCACCAGCATATATACACTGCCCATGGGCTTTAGGTAGTGACGACAAAAACTACGCCAGCGCGCAAAGCGTGACAGCCGCGAGCCACGCGCTAGGGACGCATGTAAAAAGCGCTCATCGGCGATCAGTTCAAACCCCAGTAAATCAAGCCAGTCTTTAACCCGTGAGGGAGTAAAGAAACGACCACTCCAGGGCAGCTTTTGCCTGCTAAAAGGAATTAAACAGGCCAGGCCGCAAAAACTAAGGGGATTAAAGCCGGTGATCACAATATAGCCGCCGGCTATCAGGGTGCGATGGGCTTCCCTGAGTATATGGTGAGGGTCGGTGTTGTATTCCAGGCACAGACTTAGCACGCAGGCATCGACACTGCCCTCGGCAAAGGGCAGTTCATCCACTTCGGCAATCACCCCAGCCTGCGGCGTACGCGCCGCCACGCCAACCTGATGCTTAATGGGGCTTGCCGAGGTATCCAATTGCACGCTGAGATCGCCTATTTTCAACAGGTGATAGCCAAACATGCGCTCCAGCCAGGGCTGCATCTTGCGCTCGATATCGCTTTGCAGATACTCGCCATGGGGAAACTGCCCCCAGGCATGGGGCGGCGGATGTCTTTGCAAACTCAGTGCTGGTTTCACACAATTAGCTCGTTATACTAGGAATATGATAACGATATAGAGCAATGGTCGATGGCGCAAGTAGAGGCAATCAAAGCTTATAAGGATAATTATATTTGGGCGCTACAAGGTAGCGATAATAAACAGGTGGTGGTGGTCGACCCTGGCCTGGCGGAGCCAGTCTTCGCCTATCTTAAAGAACAGAACAAGACCCTGGCGGCCATTCTTATTACCCACCATCATTGGGATCACACCACAGGGGTGGCGGCACTCAAGCTCGCCTATCCAGGAATAACGGTATACGGGCCCAAAAACAGCCCATTTACCGATGTCGATGTCGCACTGAGCGACGGCGATACGCTCAAGGTACTCAATTATGATTTTCAGGTTCGCGCGACCCCAGGACACACCTTAGATCATATTTGTTATTTTGGCGCAGGCTTGGTATTTAGTGGCGACACCTTGTTTAGCGGCGGCTGTGGGCGCCTTTTTGAGGGAAGCGCCGAGCAAATGTGGCAATCGATGCAGGTCTTTCGTGCCCTGGATGATAAAACCCTAGTGTATTGCACTCACGAATACACCCAGGCCAACATGCAGTTTGCCGCCGCCAGTCAGCCTCATAACGAAGCGGTTTTAAGCTATCAACACCAGGTCGAGACCAAGCGAGCGCAGGATATCATCACCCTGCCAAGCACCATAGGCCTGGAAAAGCGCATCAACCCTTTCTTGCGTGCCGATGTCATCTCCCTTGGTGCCATCCCCCCGCAGTTTCGACCACAAGATGACGAACCCAACGCTAAGTTTGCCGCCCTGCGAGCCTGGAAAGATAATTTTTAGGCCGACACCTTCCCCAGTAAAAACAGGGCAAAATTTGTCTGCGCTCATAACTTTTTGCTAGTATGCGCGCAGATTAATCAAAAATTAACGGTCCATGAACAAGATTACCTATTCGCTGGCATTGTTGTTGGCATTATTAACGGGTTGTACCGCAACCGATACGACCCCGGTGGCGCAGTTACCGGACAATGGCGCCAGCCCGCAGGAGATCAGCGAAGCACTGACCCTGGAATTATTGGATGATGGACAACTGGGTGAAGAAGAAGAACCGGTTCCGGTATTTGATGATGTGTGGGAGCGTATTCGCTTTCAGCTATCCATCGATGTCCCACAAAACCGTCCGGTGGTGACCGAGCGTAATTATTATGCGCGTCATCAGGCCTATTTGGATCGCATTTCCAAACGTGCCGAGCCATACCTTTACTACATAGTTGAAGAAGTTGAAAAGCGGCAGATGCCCATAGAGATCGCTCTGCTACCCATTGTTGAGAGTGCCTTTGATCCTTACGGCTACTCCCACCGCAGCGCCAGCGGCATTTGGCAATTTATGCCGCAAACCGGCAAGCGTTTTGGGCTGAAGCAAAACTGGTGGTACGACGGTCGCCGTGATATTACCGAATCTACCCGCGCTGCGCTGGATTATTTGTCTTATCTGCACAAAACCCTCGAGGGTGACTGGCTTAATGCCATTGCCGCCTATAACTCGGGCGAAGGCCGGGTAATGCGCGCCATTAAGAAGAACCGCCGCAAACACTTACCCACGGATTTTTGGTCCTTGGATCTGCCTAAAGAAACCACCGCCTACGTGCCTAAACTACTCGCGCTTGCCGACTTGCTTAAACGTCATGACGAGTTTGGCGTGCGTTGGAATAAAATCGTTAATGCCCAGGTCGTGGACCGGGTCGACGCGGGTACGCAAATCGATCTTGAGATGGCGGCAAAAATGGCGGGCATTTCCCTATCGGAGCTATACCGTCTGAACCCAGCCTTTAACCGCTGGGCCAGCGACCCTGAAGGGCCGCATCATTTATTATTGCCGCTCGACAGCATAGCGCGCTTCGAAAAGCGTCTAGCGACGGCACAACTGAAAGACCGCATGCGCTGGCAACAGTATGAAGTTCGCTCCGGCGACAGCCTGTCCTTGATAGCCCGCAAACACAACACCAATGTTAAAGCCATTCAAAGCCTTAACTCTTTATCGTCGACCAACATCCGCGTTGGACAAACGCTGATGATCCCCTTATCGGATCAGGGCGCGGCGCACCTGCCAGAGCGTGTCCGCCTAGCGGTGAACGGTGGCTCAAGTGTCACTCGCAGCCATACTGTAAAATCCGGTGATACCCTGTGGGATCTTAGCCGTGAGTACGATGTCACCCTGGCCCAGCTGAAGGCCTGGAATAACCTTAAAGACAATGCGGTACTGCGCCTTGGACAAAAATTAAAAATTCGCCAGTCGGCCAACTCGGGAGCCATCAAGAGTGTCAACCGCACCATCACCTATAAGGTGCGTCGTGGCGACTCCCTCTCTCGCATCGCCTCGCAATTTGGTCTGCGCGTCAGTGATATTCAAAAGTGGAATAAACTGGACAGCAAAAAATACCTGCAACCGGGGCAAAAATTAAAACTGATAGTCGATGTGAAACGCGGATAATATTCACCTAAGCAATTGATTATCATAAAAATAAAAAGCGCTCTTTTGAGCGCTTTTTTTATATCTTAGCGGTGTACTTACGACTGTGCGACCAAGCGCTCTACCCAAGGCAGTGCCACGGGCCCGGGGTCAAAATCAACCATGGCATCAATATCCAAACGTGGTTGAATGATCTTGCCTTGCAGCTCAATCAACAACTCCTCAAACTGGCGTCCACCGCCGCAGAAGGTCTCACCATAACTGCTGTCGCCTAGGGCAATCACGGCGCAGGGCTTAGCGCCGAGCAATGGAAACTGCTCTTGTAAACCTAAATAGAGCGGCAAAATGTTGTCTGGCAAATCACCCTGCCCCGTGGTCGAGGTAACCACCAGGATCTGTTCGGCAGCGATAATATCTTCAACCTGAGGGTTATCCACGAGCTTAGCGTTGCTTCCTAATTCGTTAATATGAGCGCATAGGGTCTCGGCAAGACGCTCGGCGGCGCCATACACACTGCCGTAAAAAATACTGATGGTTGCCATTAATTGTCCTTTACATAGGGTCTGTTGACCTTTGTTGTTTGTTTCTGCAGCAGTTTGTAGTGAATTTATACAAGGCGGTACATGTGTGGTGTAGTATTCTACACAAACATGTAACAGCACAGTAGAAATGCGCTACAAGCGCTGCCCTATGGGTTCATCTCAACGCACCCTGCTCAGTGTTGCTCGCTATGTACATAAAATGACTATGCAGCATAACGAGCGTCGTGATCAGAATGCGTTTAGATTGAACATAAAGTAAACCGCAAAGATAAACAGACCCTAATAACTTTCTTCACTTTGCGGCCAGCCCAGGCGCGCGAAAATAGCCAGGGCCTGCTCACCAAGCGGTGCACGAATATGAATGGTTGTTTGCGTATAAGGATGCACAAAGTACAGATCGGTTGCAAACAGCATTAAGCGCGCACAGCCAAAGTGATCGATAAAAAAATGATTCTGGGTGTTATCGCCGTGGTTTACGTCATTAATAATGGGGTGGTTAATGCCGTTGAGATGACGACGTATCTGATGCTTGCGCCCTGTTTTTGGCCAGCACTCCACCAGCGAATAGCGCACGCTGGGGAATTTACCCAGGCTCACTGGCAAGCTTGCCTGATGCAGGCAATGTACCTCGGTTTGCGCTTCTTGCGGCGCTTTATTGGTGTCGGTAAATTTATCGGCGATTTTATCCAGCTTTTCTTTTAACGGCCTGTCTATCAGACGCTGCTGTGGCGCATAGCCACGAACCAAAGCCAAGTAACGTTTACGGATCAGCTTGTCGCTGAACAAGGTCTGTGCGTCCCGCGCCGCCTCACTGCTGAGGGCGAACAAGAGTATACCGGAGGTGGGCCTGTCGAGGCGATGCAAGGGGTAAACATGCTGGCCTATTTGGTCGCGCAGCATTTGCATCGCAAACTGAGTTTCTCTTTTGTCTATGGGCGAGCGATGTACCAGCAGGCCGGACGGCTTATTTATCGCAATAAAATGCTCATCACGATAGAGGATTTGCAAAGGCTCAACGGCCACCACTTCGATTTCCTGTCCCTGGGCCTGCGCTTGCTCACTCATCAGCGGTCCCCTTATCTGCGCTTAGGTGCAAATCTATGGCTTCTAGTGTCCTATGCACACTCAAGTAACGACCGGGCCACTGTACCTCGGCCATGGGAGTCAGCGCTATGCTACTTGGTAACACCGCTCGACGTTGCACCAATTCGCGCATTTTTACGATAAAGACAAACTGTAACCACTGCTCAAAGCGCAGCGTATCGACACAAAAGGGTTGCTGAGAGTGCAGTAACTGCGCATCTATGGGCTCTTGTTGCCACAGTTGATGTGCCTGTAGCTGAGTTTCTAGCTGCTGTAACAGCATCGCGGTTTTGTCGTACATATTAGGGTCTGTTAACCTTTGTTGTTTGTTTCTGCAGCAGTTTGTAGTGTATTTATACAAGGCGGCACATGTGTGGTGTAGTTATTCTACATGAACATGTAACAACAAAGTAGAAATGCGCTACAAACGCTGCCCTGCGGGTTTATCTAAACGCCTCCTGCTCTGTGTTGCTCGCTATGTACATAAAATACTATGCAGCATAACGAGCGTCGTGATCAGAATGCGTTTAGATTGAACATAAAGTAAACCGCAAAGATAAACAGACCCTAGGAATAAGTAATTTTCGCAGCCGCCATCATAGCATTTCCCTTGGGTTGATGACGCAATATGCCTATAATTTGCGGAATTTTATTTCTAGGAGCAGCCCATGACTGCAAATATTGCCACCTTAGCCGAGTTACTCGACGCCGCAGGCACCACCTGGCGGGTGTACGACATTGGCCGTCGCGTGCAGAAATTAGATAAGGCCACCTTTGCCGATATCGAGGCGACCAATCAGCCCTACCCTTTCCCATTGGCTCAGCATGCCTTACTCGCCATTCAATTCTGGGATGCCAAGGCCTCCGCTGAACCCTATGTGTGGTTTTTAAAGTTGCCGCTGGATGAGCAAAGCAAATTGGTTGCCGCCAGTCGCGACCACTTCGCCAACATGGTGCTAGAGGCCGTGGGCACCCAGCTACTGGGCGATGAGCAAGAGCAAAGTAAGCTCGATAACAACCCCTATGTGTTTACCCCCAACGCTAACAAACGCGCCGCCTTTAATGCCCATATCAAGGTAGAGCTGCGCCAAAGTGCATCCCAGTACTATGAGCACACCCAGCTGTACTTCAGCGGTAAGCTGGGTTGGCACCAATGGCAGAGCATCGCGGTACAGGGACTGGCGGATTTTGCCGCGCGTTTGAACCAAGGTGATAACGAGCAGTTGTTATGCAGCGCCTGGGCAAATCTTCCGGTGGAAGTGCGCCAACCTTTGGCGGCACAATTAGAAAACACTCCGGTGTCGACGGCGGTTGCGGAAATGCTGCACCAATCGATACAAGACGCCTTAACCCAAGGCGATAAGGCCCTGTTGATTGACGCCCTAAGGGCTATCAGCTTTGCCCCTGCTACGGGAATAAGCGGTGCCGTTGTCGATCTAGTACTGGCGTCGAGTTGGAGCCAAGATGCAGATATTTGTCAGGTGATTGCTGGGCGTCTATGGAGCCACCTTCAGGAGCCCGAACGCTTAGCCGCATTCATGGAAAAAAGTGCACAAATAAAATCCGAGCAAGCTATTTTTGCCAGCCTGTTTGCGGATCTCGTTGCAATCCCAACGCTGCGCCCCCATGTCTTAGCTATGTTACGGTGCGAGCAACGCTCAGAAGCGCTATCGCGGGCAATTGGAGGCTTGTTCTCTTAGTGGTTACTTTGTGGATTTTGATGCTGGTCGCGGCGGTGATCGGCTTATTTTGGTATCGCCGCAAGTTGGCGGAAACGGCGCGAATACATGCGCAAAACCAGTGCCAACAACTGGGTGTACAGCTGGTTAGCGTTGCCTGCCTTAAATGGCGTATGGGTATATTAACTAATGGTAAGCTGGGGATACGCAGTACGTATTTGTTCGAGTTTTCAAGCGATGGAGAGAGCTTGTATCAAGGCAAACTGTACATGGACAACGAGCACCTGCACGGCAAAGACATTCCCCCACACAAAATATAATGCATAAAACTAAGGCGTGACCAAAGTCACGCCCTAATCCGTCTCTTCCCTGTGCGATATCCTATATCGCTGACCATTGTGGTCGTCCTTTTACCTTCCTGGTTCGATTACCTATCTTAACCGACAGCATTCCGTGCCCTAATTCCTGCTTCATCCTGAAGTGTCCACTTGCCATCTTGGCTATTCCTAGGCTCCAAGCCTTCCCTGCACATCCTGTGCTCCAGTCCTTGAACGGTTATCCTAAACCGTCTAGTCCCTTACTCGTCCTGCACGCCCTTGCTTTATTGGCCTCTATCCCTTCCTTGGCCCGGCGCTCCCTGCACCCTTGTCTTCCTGACCCTTATAATGATAGAGAAAAATGTCGTCAGTGCAGCCATTATGAATCAATTGAGAACAATGTCATTTAAATGACATAAATGGAAAACACTTACAATTCATAGCGTTGTGTTTATTTTGCTTAAATTTTAGGAAGCAAGAAACAGGGATCCCGCACATCAATGTGAGATATTTCCTACAAACAAACTTCCCTATACGCCATTGCTTTTATGTTTGAATAGCAGCTCTCCGCTGACCTTACTAAATTTCAGCGTCTGCAATACCTCAAAACCATGGCTGGTAAAAAAGTCGATATGAGGTTGTTGGGTAACAAATACCGCCATGCCTTTGAGGGCATTATCTTCCTGCATCAGAGTATCGAGGCTATTGAGTAGGTAGTGACCTAAACCATGACGCTGGTTTTGCGGCGCCACGGCAATAAAGGCAATAAATAAGTAATTGCCCATGGTTTGTAGCGCATTGCGTATGGTTTGCTCTTTTTCGATCAATTGCTGGGTGGTCAGGTAACCGGCACTCATCATCAATTTCAACCGCCAATGCCAGTATCGCTGCGCCGGCATAGAAGCCGCCGAGGCAAACACACAAGCGATGGCCTGTAATCTGTCCTCGACAAATAACCCCACCAAAGGCTGTTTGGATTGCCAAAACGTATGCAGCTCTTCACGAATTAAAGCGCGCAACTTTTTCTCGTAGTGCTGTTGAGATTGATCTTCGCCTTGCAGCAACTCTCTCATCAAAGGGTCTTTATGGTAGGCTTGATAGATCAGACTGGCGGCTACGTTTAAATCCTCAGGTGTGAGGTACTTGACGCTGTAATCGAGGGTCACTGACATAGAATTTCCTTGTTATCATTGTTGTTCTATATTTAAACATAGTTGTTATCGACAAAATTGAGAAACTCATGGATACCTCAAAGCACACTATGAATACGCTGTTTGAACAACTGGGTTTACCCAGCAGCGATAGCCAGATTGAACAGTTTGTAAGTAATCACAAACTAGGCAACGATCTTAAGTTGGCTGACGCCCCTTTTTGGTCCAATGCGCAACGTCACTTCATTAGTGAATCCCTCGCCGAAGATGCGGATTGGGCGGAACTCATTGATATTCTTGACGCTCAGTTAAGACATTAGGTATTTGCCGGCTGGCCTGGTGCCAGCGCCTAGTCTGCGGACAGTTTGGGTTCAGCAAAATCGCACTACACTGCGCGGATATTCTTCGCTCCCGAGCGAATCTGCTTTTATAATGCGTCGATTTTCAGTAAGAGGACCTAGCACAATGAACCCTGTGGTGTTTGAAGCGATCAAAGCCCTATTGGCTCAAAACAAAACCCCCACCGTAGCCCTGACCAAATCCATGTTAAGCGAGCCGGTGCCCATGCCGATGATCATCGCAGCGGTCAGCCAGTATAAAAACAATCCAGAAGCCTTTAAGAATATGGTGATCGAACCGAGTGCGCAGACATCGCAACAAAAATCATCGCAACTGGATCGCATAGAGAAAAAACTTGATAAACTATTGGCTTTATTAGAAGCCAAGAAGTAAGCATGTTTGTTGCCGATTTAACCTTTGACTGTTATCAAGATACTCAATTAGCCGACGCCGAGCAGGCGATCAACCAAATGGTGGTGGCGCTGCGCGCGAACGGACAGATAATCGGCGACGAATTTCCAACGGTATTAAAAGAGGGCTACTTCCTTACCCGGGTGATGTGCCCAGAAGAAGACTCGCTGCATCCCTTGCATCACAGCCCTTTTGTTAAACACGCAATCAACAAGCTTAACGAGGCCGGATTGCTGGCCCCGAAAGTAAAGGTGATCGGTCAGGATATTCATGCCAACAGCGCCGATGCCTGCTCCGAGCCAAGCTGTTATATTCTCTATACCACTTATTTGCATACCTGCAGCCCCCTGTACTGCGGCGATGATTTTCTGCCGGTGCCGCTTTATAACATACCCGCCATAGCCAATGGCGACTACAAGACCTTAATAAAGTGGCAAGAAGACTGGCAGGCCTGCGACCAACTGCAAATTAATGGTGCTACTCGAGCAGAATTTGCGGCCCTTGATGAATTAAGCCTGTTGGATAGTTCACTTAGCCGCCGTGGGCTGGACTTGAGCAAGCGGATTCGTTTTCTCACCAAAAAGCCGGTGTATTACTATTTATACCGAGTTGGTGGCGAAAGCCTGCAACAAGAGCTGCAACGTCGCTGCCCTGGCTGCGATGGCGAGTGGGCACTCGCCGAGCCTTGGTTTGGCTTATTCGATTTTCGCTGCGAGCGCTGCGAGCTGGTCTCGAATATTTCCTGGGATCATCAATAGGATCAGATCACCTCAATGGCGTCTAATAAGGCGCTGATATTCTCGGCCAATACATGGTGCGGCTCCTTGCCGACATACTCGAGGCATACCGCACCATCGTTTAAACGTACCGTCAGCAGTAGATCATCTTGCTCGGTTAAACCGATAAACACAGTATCCTGCTGCTTTAAGCGGCGCTTCATCAGTACATGGCCGGTAATGTTTTGCTGTAAGCGGACAAAGTCTTCTTCATTCCATGGCAATAGCAGCTCGATACCATGACCATCGATTTGCGCCGGTAGGTTACCACTGTAAACGCAGCAAAATAGCTGCTCCAATTGCGCCGGGAATTCAACCTCCAGCGCCATGGCTAAATCGCTCAAGGTTGCGTTATCGTCGCGCACATAAACTTGCCACTGAACCTGATCACCCTGCTCGGTGCCGCTGATGGCAGCTGGGCTTTGTGACTCCGGGTCAATATAAGTCATGGGGTTAGAGTTGAACTGAGCCTGGTGCTTGTCGATATGAGTTTGTAGTGCCTGTTGGAGTTGTGTGCTTACACTCATGCATGCTTTCCGTAAATTCGTTATAATGACGCCATTGTAACTAGATTTATGGCATCATGACAGATTACCGTAACGCCCCTGAGCTGCAGGCCAGCCTGCTGGGTAAAACCACTGAATACAAAGACTCCTACGACGCGAGTCTGCTCTACCCCATCGCCCGTAAGCTTAACCGCGACGACCTGGGCATTGATGAGCAGGCGTTGCCATTTCAAGGCGAAGATCTGTGGACCGGCTATGAGCTTTCCTGGCTCAATGGCAAGGGCAAACCGCAAGTAGCGGTAGCGGAATTTGTGTTTCCCTGCCAAAGCCCCAGCATTATCGAGTCCAAATCGTTTAAGCTATATTTGAACAGCTTTAATCAGACGCGCTTTGAGAGCATGGACAAGGTAAGGGAGATCCTCGAAGCGGATCTGAGCAAGGCGGTGCAAACCCCGGTCAAGGTGACCTTGTACGGACCAGACGATACGTCGCAGTTTGCCGCCACGGCACTCCCGGGATTCTGTATCGACGAGTTGGATATAGAGATAGACACCTTCGACCTCGATCCGGCGCTGTTACAGCTTGCAACTAATAGCGAACCGGTTGAGCAAACCCTGTATAGCCATCTGCTCAAGTCGAACTGCCTGATCACCTCGCAACCTGACTGGGCCAGTGTGGTGATCCGTTACAAGGGGCCACAGCTATGCCATGAATCACTGCTGCGCTACCTGGTATCATTTCGCTCCCACAACGAATTCCATGAGCAATGCGTAGAGCGTATTTTTAGCGATATAATGGCGCTGGCCAAACCGCAAGAGCTTGAGGTTTATGCCCGCTACACCCGTCGCGGCGGCTTGGACATCAACCCCTATCGCTCAACGCATCAGCAGCATATTCCCTTTAGCCTGCGGATTAATCGTCAATAACACTGGGCACCACCATGGCGCAGGTATCGATGTAATTCGGGGTGGCCACAAGGCGGTTCTTGCGGGCCGCCACCAGCGCCTTAAAACGCGCCGAGTCGGTGCGCATCACCCGAATGCTGGGTTGCTGCTCTGGTGCTAATTGATCGGCAAATTGCAGATCTAAGATAGGGTTAAACGGCGTTTGCGTGCTCCCAGGGCGTTGTAAGCGCTGCAGGTGCTCCATGCCACTGAGAACGCGACCGAATACCGTGATGTTTTTATCCAGGTAGCGCGGTGCATGGCCAATCACCACATAAAACTCACTGGTGGCGCTGTCTACGCCATTCCCTCGCGCCATACCTAAGGCACCCATACAATGAAGCTGCCAGGTTTGCGTGCCCGCCTTATTTTGACCTACGGCAAAGCCATTAATAAAGCCACTGCGCGGCGCATAGCCGTCGTTGTCGTTCACCTTAAGATCTAGCTGCAAAGGCTGCTCACTGTGCCACACAAACTCTTGTTGCAGCGGCGCAATATCCGTTTCTTGCTCACCCGCTCCACCCTGGGCAACAAAGCCTTCGACAAAGCGATACATGCTTAGGCCTTTATAGAAACCCGATTTCGCTAACTCACGCAGTCTGAGCACATGCTTAGGCGCCAACAAAGGGTTCACCTCGAGGTAGACGACGCCGCTTTGCAGGGTGAGGATCATCAGATTATTACTATCCACCTGGCGCCAATCGGAGGGCTCGGCTGCGGCCATGATCTCTGCGGGCGATTGCAAAACTGGTTTAGCCGGGTTAAAGGCGTAGGCCTTGGGGATCAATGGACCAGTCATTTGCGCGCTCAACAAGCCGGCCGTTAGCAAGGCTAAGGATTTTTTTATCATTATTATTTCCCTTATGATTTAGTCGATATCGAAGCGATAGAGAATATCCAACGTATCATACAAACCGCTGGTCACCTCGATATACAGTCTTTGTAACACCTGGTAGCGCACCGCCACCTCGGAGATGGACTCAAACACGCCGACACTGTATTTAACCTGGATCCCCGGAGCTATATAACCGGCGATTTCCACCTTGGTATCATCGCCGCTGCCGCTGGAGTTAAGTGTCACATCACTCAATCCGATTGACTCACCGATACGCGACACCAGGCCTTCCCCGCGATTGGTACCCTGCGCCAAGAGCATGCGTGTAAGCAAGGCATCGGTATTGGCATCACCATCGCCTAGCGGTTGTCCATTAAGCACGTAGGACAAAGCCTGTGAGCGGTCCATGGCCGGCTCGGAAAACACATGCAGCTGCGGTTGCTCGACGCTGCCGGCCAGTTCAATGCCCGCCACCACACCATTGGCGGTGTTATCCGGGTTACGAATGGCGCGCACATTAATATAGGGCTTATCTAGGGCGCCGCTAAAGCCTATTTGTCCTGTGCGGATCAGCAAGTCTTGACCAAATGCGCGGTACTTACCATCGACCAGGGTCAACTCGCCCACTGCCAGCGGGTGGCTCTCGTTGTTGGCGGTGATGCTAAGGTCGCCCTTAATGTAGGACTTCAAACCGAACGAGTCGACATACACATCATCTTTAATATTTACTTTTAAATCAACGTCATACATAAATGGTACGGTGGGCTCCTGTACCGGCGCATCAACAATGATTTCGTCATCACTGACCTTGACCGCGCCCTGGGGCAGCTCTTTGATTTTGATGCGCCCGTAAGGAAGATCAATGCTGCCATCCAGCTTCACCTGGCTCGCACTCACATCAATATTAAGATCTGGAGAAAGCGCAATCATAATGCCCTGATCCGGGATAAGCACAAAGCGCTGCCCCTGGACTTTCACCGTCAACTGCGGCTGCTCACCAAGCCAAAGCCCTTCGCCGCTTACGTTCAACTCACCACCATCCACATTGGCTAATTGACCGGAGACACTGATTTGCTCCCCGGCTAGTTGCACGCTCAAGCGTGAGTCGGCCAGGGACAGGGGTAAGGTATCCCCTTCCAGCGCTAGCTTTTGTGCATTCAGTTGGCCGTGCACCTTGGGTTCAGTGATATTGCCGGAAAAACGTAAGTCGGCGCTGATATCCCCCGCAAGATTCTTTATCTGGGGCACCAGCGATGCAAACTTTGTCAGCTGGACGGCATCCACTTGCAGCTGACCGTTGAGGTGCTGCGCCGCCATAACGTCGGTGACCTTCACATCGGCGTTGAGGTTACCCAAAATAGAGGACTCCAGCTGTAACTGGGCTTGTGCCTGGTTAATGTCGCTATGCAAATACAGGGCTAAGGTTTCAACGGGATAACTATGTTGCTGCTGCTGGTGCAGGTAGCTCGCCTGTAATTGTTCGGTATGCAATTGCACATCTATGTTCGGCGCCTCGCCGCTGCGCCAATTAAACTGGGCATGGCCCTTGGCCACACCTGCCAAAGCGGCTTTTGGCCCAAGAAATGGCTTGAGCGCCTGGAGATAAAAATGCGTCAGTGTGGCCTTAACTTCACCCTGCAACGGATCTATGGTGGCGGGTTCAACACACAGGTCCACGGCATCGCCGCCCAAACATAAACGCTCCGAGCGCAGCGCCTGCTTGGCCAAATCCAGATGCACGCTCGTTGGTGCGGATAAAGCCACCTGGTGCTCCTGCAGCGCTATATCGAATTGTTCCAGTTGCACCTTTAACTCTTGCTGTGACGATGACAGCTCACTGACAAACGCGCTTTGCAGTTGTGCCAAAGGCGAATCAATAAGCAAAGATGTTTGTTGCACCTTGTCACTGCCTCGGGATTGTAAGGCAAGGCTATCCAGGTGTTGGGCGCCGGCTTTAATACCGGATAACTGGGCAGAAATATCGTATTGAAGTGCGTCGTGATATTCACTTTCAACATCCAGGTTGAGGGTGTCCACACTAACGCCGGCACCTTGCACCTGCGCCAATTGCGCGTCGAGTTTTATTTTCGGTGTTAAACGCTGGCCACGAAGCTGCAACTGGGCTTGACCTGCTGCCGTGTATCCGGGCAACAGGGGGGTATCGGCGGATAATGCCAGCACCCCGTCTAGGCGCCACTGCTCGTCTATTTCTCCACTGAGGTTTAAGCTGTTCTGACCCTGACGCAAACGCAACTGGCGCACGACCCCGTGCAGTGAGCTATCAAGATCCAGGTCGGCCTGCAGTTGCAGCGCCATATCATTGACTGTGCCGTCTAAGGTCGACGGTGCTACAGCCAACTGCCAGCGACCTGTGGGGTCCAGCACGAAAGTGCCGGCTACCTTGCCAGACACATCACTGCGCACCGTATCGATAAGGTATTCGCTATGCAGATTTACCAGCTCGGCATTAAAGTTAGCACTTAGGCCATCGCGCCAATTCAGCTCGGTTTTTACCTCGGCTCGGCTGTCGCCAGCGAGCAATTGCAATGACGCGACCTGCAAAGAACTTAAGGTCCCCTTGGCGTTCATTTGACTGTGTAACTCGGGGTAGTCTGCCAACTGCGATTGCAAGTTTATGTTGACTTGATAATCATCAATATTACCCTCTACACGAATATCGCTTTGGTGTAATTGCAACACTTCAGCGCCTGTCGATGAACCCAGCGGAAGCTGCCATTGATGTTGTTGTGCTTGCAGCATAAAGGGCCAGTTGGTTTGCCGTAACTTGGCAGTGGCGCTCAGCGTCAATGGATATTGACCCTGGTTTGCCAGCGCCAATTGCAACTCGCTGAGGCTCCCGCTTAAATCAAGCTTGCTGCGCTCCCCAAGAGCTTCCAACTGCAGCGTTAACTGCAATGGATTATTGCCAGATAAGGCCACATCACCCTTTAGCGCCGCATGCAGCTGCTGTGCGTCCGTGGTGCCGCCCTGCTGCTGCGGCAGCCCGGCCACCAGCTCAGGTGGTAAGGCATAGCTTACATCCAGTTGCTCCAGCGACAGCTTGCTACCAAGCAGCGCCGCATTGAGCTGCAAGTTGCTGAGCCTATGCTCGCTTGCCCCTTGTACCAGTGTCGCATTGTTGAGGGCAAGGTTCTGAATACGGATGTGCAGGCCAAGATCAAAATCGATGTCGGTCAGCGGCGGCAATTGCATCAGGGGCCCCCGCTCTGGCTGTTGCTGCGCTGGAGCCAATTCAACCCTCAGTTCATTGACCTTAAAGGGCTTGATATTAACGCGCTTACCTTGGGCACTAAGGCCGGCACTCAGGTCGCGCACGTTGATTTTTTGCCCCGCCACCGCGATATCCGCCTCGGCGAGCGCCAGGCGTTTAACGTCAATATTCGGCAACTGGAACTGCAGCAGAGGGCCAGAGGCGTTCGCATCCGCTTGCTGGCCGTCGCTGCCGATGTCGGCGTTCGGGCTTAGCTGTGGCTCTTGCTCGGAGTCGGCACTAGCGCTTTGCACGCTGAGGCGCTTCGCCGCGACATTATCGATACACACGCCGCCACAACCGAGCACGCGTATATCAAGCTGCACATGCTCGACATCCAGGGATAGGCCGTCGCTTTGGTATTGTAAATCGAAGGGACCATTGGCAAGCAAACGGCCTTGATGCAGCTCGATATTAAGTCCTGATACCAGGTTGTTAGCCAAGGCCACGACAGCACGGTTACCAAACCCGGTAAAAAGTAACAAGGCCACCAAGAGGACCAGAGTAATAAGGATGGCGGCAATCACTTTGACGCTTAAAAGAAGAATGCGCTTCATAGTTCGGGCCCCACGGTAATGCTGAGTCGGGTTGTATTGCCAGGGGTTGATAACGCCCAGGCATGATCAATGCGAATAGGCCCCACGGGTGTAAGATAACGCACGCCAAAACCCACACCAACAGAGAGCTTTTCGGAAAAGTCGTTAGTGGCGGTACCGGCATCAACAAACAAGGCGCTGCGCCAGTTACTGGCAAACTGGTAATTGTATTCCAAGGTGCCAGTCACTAGGTATTTGCCCCCCACTTTGGCGCCATCGACCTCGGGTGAAATAGACTCGTATTTAAATCCGCGTATGCTTTGATCGCCACCGGCGAAAAAGCGCAGTGATACCGGCACATCACCGATGTCATCGACGTACATGGCACCTATATTTACGCGACTAAAGAACAAATGGCGCTGCCAATAGGTATTTAACCAGGCATACTGTAGCTGCACGCGAATGATATCCGTGGACGAGGCCAGAGAATCGGCGCCAACCTCGGTACTGATCAACCATTGCCGCCCCCAATAGGGCGTGGTGCCCCCTTTTGAACGCTTGCGCGCATAGCTGACGCCGGGTAGCAACATGGCCGTGCTTTTCTCTTCCTCGCCAATGCGAAATTCTTCATATTCACGACGGAGAAATACGGTGCGGATCCAATCTTCTTCAATTTTCCATTGCCGCTGTACCAGACCGGTCAGAGTCTTTGAGAAGATATCTGTATCTATATTATCCTCAAGCTTATAACCAAGGCTAAAACGCCAAATATCATCGACCGGATCGGCGACCGGTATGGTGTAGGAAAGGCTTATATCCTGCTGACGCTCGGACACATTGAGGTTACTTTCCAAATAATGCCCTTGCGCGCCTATCCAGGGACGCGACCACTTAAAGCGTACCTTTGGGCCCAAGTCTGTTGAGTAGCCGCCGCCGACCTCAAAGCTGTCCTGTGGCTTATGCAGCACCTCAACGCGAATAGGCACTTCCTGTGCGCTGCGTTTGGCAATGTCGGCATAGACGCGCACACTGCTGAAATAAGGGGTCTGCGACAATGCCAGGTTAAAGTTGCTCACCTTAGTGGCGTTATAAGCTTGCCCCGGCTCGAACTCGGCCAGAGAATGGATGTATGCGCTCGCAGGAGTGTCGGTAGCGATATTCAAGGGGCCAAAGCGATAGCGCTGACCTGTGCTCATCACCAAACTGATCTCGGCGCTGTAGTGACCTCGATCGATTGCCAAGCGCGCCTCTTGCCACTTGGCATCAAAGTAACCAAGTTCAAGCAGTTGCTTATCGATAGTACTTTTGGCCGCATCATAATGACCATGATTGATGATGTCGCCGCGTTTAAGTGGCAACTGCGCCAGCACCTGCGTCAACTCTTTGTCTTGCTCTCCAGGACCAAGTAATCGGTACTCCAGGCTTTCGATACGTGTTGCCTGCCCCGCAGTGATCTTGGCAAGCACCTTGGGCTCGGCGCTGTTGTCTTCGAGGCGCAAGTCAACTTCGGCATGATAATAACCCAGGGCTCGCATACTCAGTAACACCTGGTCGGTCGCATAACGCTGCAATTGCCGCGTTGGCTGCTCGCCACTGAGCTGTTGTAAATACAGGGCGACGTTTTTCTCCAGCTCCCCCTCGATACCCTCAATGCTGTAGCCGGAAATGATCCTTCCTTGCGGGAACTTGCCAGGCTCAGAGCCCCATGCGCCATAGGAGTCGAATGAGCACAGGCTCAGCACCAAGAGCAGGCTTGTTAGTAGGGTTAACTTCAACTTACTGTGTCTCCATTTCAATCACTTTTCCACCGCCTGTGCCAGCCTTATTGAATTGTATTTCAAAACTCGAGCCTGTTTGCTTGGGGCGTTAGCCCACAGAGGCTATAAAGATCAACAAACGCTCTTAATACTTAAGTTTATCACCGCTGGCCTGAGCCAATCACTAATGACGACGAAAAATTTCACTCAAGTGGCTTTTTATTTTTAGTAAGATATTAGACAATCGTAAGATTAACGCTTACATGAGATAAACGATGCACTTTCCAGACGACGACACAGGCCAAATTTTGCAACAAATGCACGAGCAAGGCGTCGACTTGACGCAACTGCACAGCGTCGATTTCTTTTTGTTGTTTGAACAACAAGCGCATGCACAAGGTTTTATCGATGCCCTGGCCCATGCCGAGGTCGCGCCAAAAGCCAGCCTCAGTACCTGCCCGGATACCGGTGTGTTCGAAGTGAAGGCCAGCATTACCATGGTGCCCGAGTATGAGCTTATCAATAACATGGAAGCCTATTTAGAAAGCCTGGCCGACAAACATAACGGCTATGGCGATGGCTGGGGCCTGCTGGACGAAAGCAGCGCCGAATAATAGCGCCCCTAACGTTAAGCGCAAAGCCTATCAACGACTATAGGCTTTGCGATAACTTCCCTGATAATCAAACAGTTTCTCACTGACCTGCCAACCGTATTTTTTCGACTTACGGGCGATCACAAAATCTGGCCAACCCAAATGCTGTTGCAGTGCCACAACCTGCTCGCTACTGCGCCACTGATTAACGCCAGGTGCATTATGACGCTTACCGTATTGGCAATTGAACAAGGCCAACACCTTGGCATTTGCAAGGTCGTACACTTCCGATACCTCGGCTCCGTCCTCATCATAATAGGTAAGCTTAAGCTTACCCTGCGCTGTTTGCTCACAGCTTAAACCGCTGCAACGCAGCACCAGGGCGTCTTTCAGGTTTAGCGCCTGACGCAGCTTATCATCCGGGTCCACCAACTGATGCTCACAGCTATGGCATCTGCGCGCGGCAATATCATTTTCGCTAAAACACTGGGGACATTCTTTAAATTTAAAACGGTAATCGCATTGTTGCTGCTCTTCGCCATCGTCCAATAACCCCTGACAACGGCGGCCGTAATGCTCAATAACCTGACCCGCCGCATCCTTTTTCCCCCAAAACACGTTGGCAAAACCACAGCCGGGGCAAAGCACCTGCACCGGCTCACAATTTGGGTCCGGACGCTGCATCCCCACCTCGGGGTGATGAATATCAAAGCCGTTACCGGCATAGTCTATTACCAAGCATTCCTGCTTATCGGCACATAAACGAAGCCCACGGCCAATAATCTGCTGATACAGGCTGACCGACTCCGTCGGTCGTAACAAGGCAATAAAATCAACATGGGGAGCGTCAAACCCTGTAGTTAAAACAGAAACATTCACCAGATATTTAAACTCCTGTCGCTTAAAGCGGGCGATGAGGTCATCGCGCTCTGCCGCAGGCGTTGCGCCAACGATAATATGGGCCTGACCGGATGGTAAATAACGGTAAATTTCTTCGGCATGGGCAACGGTGGCGGCAAAAATCATCACCCCGCGCCGGTTATCACTTTGTGCTATCACGTCCGAGATAATGGCCTTGGTGGCACGCGTACTCTGTTGCAACAAGGCATTTAGATCCCCTTCACTGGGCGGTGTAGCGCCATATAGCAAGGCGGAAAAGTCATAATGCTGCACCGCCGCATCAACAATACGTGGCGGTGTTAGATAACCCTTATTGATTAAATAACGCAGCGGCAACTCGTAAATACAATCGCCAAATGGCGCATCACTTGGGCCACGAACAAATCCATGGTAATGACGATGATATACCCAGCCACTGCCAAGCCGGTATGGCGTCGCGGTCAAACCCAGTACTTTAAGCTGTGGGTTTATTTTCTGCAGTGCGGATATAACCTGGGCATATTGACTGGTCTGCTCTGTGCTGACGCGGTGGCACTCATCGATGATCACTAAAGAATAGTGGCGCTGTAACTTATCTATACTACGAGCCAATGATTGAATACTGGCAAACGTGACCTGCTCGTTTAAGTTTTTATCATTTAAACCCGCAGAGAAAATACCCGGTGTTAAACCCATGTCACGAAATTTATTAGCGTTTTGTTCAACCAACTCTTTAACGTGAGTCAATACCAGGATGGGATAACGGGCTAATCGGGCCAGCTCGGCAATGACCAGGCTTTTACCTGCACCGGTGGGCAAAACAATAACGGCCGAGCGCTGTGATTTACGAAAATGCGCTAGGGTATTGTCGACGGCTTGTTGTTGATAGTCTCTGAGTGTATACACTGCTGACACCCAAAAAAGGAAAGGTCCATTGCTGGACCTTTGGGTTTACGGTTATTTCGCGAGGTATTTAGTGAGGTCTACATCCTGAAACGCTTTAGGGCGTTTACCACGGCCGGACCACTCCACCATCTTTCCTTCAAACTCGCGACGATACTTAGGCTCTACCTTAGTACGCTTGTCCTGGGTCACATCAACAATATCTTCCACACTGAGCCCTTTTTCCTTCATCAGTTGTAGAACTTCCTGTTTCGCTTTTTCTTGCTGTTGCTGATTATCGAGCGCAGTGTTCAGAATATTAATTGCTTTTTCCAACTCATTAATAGATGCCGATTTGGCAAATGCTCTGATTTCTCTCACTGTGATCTCTTATATACTTTAAATGTGGAAATAAAATAATAATTGAAGATCAGTGATATATCAAAGTAATTATATTAATTAATGACTTAACAGCTGACTAGATAATGTTGGCGTGGCGCCAGGGGGAAGAAGTGAAGCCGAAACGGCTCCACTAATTATTAACTCTAGGACAGAGTCAATAAGGAATTAAACCGGAGTTACATTTTCCGCTTCTGGTCCTTTCTGGCCTTGTTTAATGCCGAAAGAAACCTGTTGGCCTTCGCTTAGAGTGCGGAAGCCTGAACCATTGATCGCGCTGAAGTGAACGAATACATCTGGGCCATTTTCTTGCTCGATAAAACCAAAGCCTTTTGCTTCGTTAAAAAACTTTACTTTACCGTTTACTTGATCTGACATACTAAAGTGTTCCTGTAAGTCAATTTCTATTACTCGCCTGAAACCAGGCACTATCCTCCCTGAGCCAGTGTCGCTACCGCTAGGGTCCGGTACAGGACTAAACGAGGTTAGTCACACTTACAGCGTAGGCCGCACAAAACCGTCACATTAAACGCATTAACTCAAAGCAGTTCCTAGACTACCATAGAAAATATTAATAAGCTTTAAATTATTTGAAATTCACAGTAATGACATATTCGGGGATTTGCCCCCTTAAAAGGGCCGAGGTTCTGTATATTTCCCAAGCGATTATGATATGTTACTGACAAACATAGATTCTTGTAGCCAGATATAAAGGAGCGGTCAATGAAGAATTTACTTATAGCGGGTGTGGTTTTGCTGTTGAGCGCCTGCGCCTCGGGCCCGGACTTTGACTACGACAAGTCGGTAAACTTTGCTCAATACAAAACCTTTGCCTGGTTTCCCGATGCCAGCCTAACCAATGCCACCAACAATTATCAAATTAGCGAATTAATGGAGCGTCGCGTTCGACAAGCGGTGAATGATGAGCTTAGCGCCAAGGGCATGAGTATGGTGGCTGCGGACCAAGCGGATGTGCTGATCAACTACCATGCCTCGGTAGAGAAGAAGGTCGATGTCGATACCTTTACCACAGGCTACAGCGCCCGTTGGGATTACTGGGGCATGGGCTACAATGTGCAAACCACCACCCGCGAGTACCAGGTGGGCACCTTAGTGATTGACGTGGTCGACCGCGCTTCTAACCAACTGGTATGGCGCGCCGCCAAAGAAGGCCGTTTGAAGAAAAATCAGACGCCAAGCGAGCGCACCGCGGTCATTCGCGAGTCGGTTGCTGAGATTTTCAGTAACTACCCGCCAGGCACAAACCAATAATATCTGCATCCACTTGCGGTGCTTACTGCAGTTAGGTAAGCGCCTCAAGTTGGGTTATTCTCCACATCGCCTCGGCGTTATTGCTGCCACACACGTCTTCACACGCCTTAAATTGTAAACACACCGCCGGCCGCGACGGGTCGCCAAACAACTTGCACAAATTATTTTTGTCTAGCTGGACACATCGTTGCCCTGCTTTCTTACCCTTGGGCATACCGGGTATGGGGCTGGAAATACTAGGCGCAATACAGCACGCACCACACCCTAAACGACAATTCATATTCGACCCCTAAAACAAACGCGGTCGCCATTTTAACAGATTACATGCTTTGTTACATATTACACATACCTGTAAACATGATTGCCGCTACCATATAGCCTGTCATCGAACTATACAGGGAGCTGCATTGTGGCCAGCAAAAAACAAATACTATTACCTATTGGTGTATTGGGAGTGTCAGTGGCACTTTTCGCCACCTTTATGGCAATGAAAAAGCCACCGGAGCAAAAACAACAGGAAAACATAGCCCCACTGGTAGAGGTCACCCCGGTCAACCTGACCGATGTCACCATGCAAGTGCATTCCTACGGCGAGGTTATGGCGCAAGAACAAACCGAACTGGTTGCTCAGGTGTCCGGTCAGGTGGTGTCTATCGCCGAACAGTTTGTTAAAGGTGGCTTTGTAAAACAAGGCGATGAGCTTATTCGCATCGACCCCAATGACTATGAAGCGGCCCTTATTGAAGCCCAGGCTGGCTTAGCGCAAGCCCAATCGGCGCTAGAGATAGAACAGGCACAGGCCCATGTGGCAAAAACCGAATGGCAACGCATTAAAGACAATGCCAATGCGGTGATCCCCTCGGAGCTCTATTTACGTAAGCCTCAGCTTGCAGAAAAACTGGCGAAATTCCGCGCCGCTCAGGCCCAGGTTAAACGCGCCAAACGTAATTTAGAACGCACCTCAATTCGCGCCCCATATGACGCCCTGGTCACGGCGAAGAAAATCAGCCTTGGCAGCGTGGTGAACCCAGGTAATGTGCTGGGTCAAATCGATGCCACCAGCATTGCTAAGGTACGTTTACCGGTAGCCAACCAGGATCTGCAATACCTGATCGATGGTGGTATTGGTGCCAAGGTTACCCTGACCAGCGAAGTGGCCGGTAAAATGCGCACCTGGCAAGGCTCCATAGTGCGTAACGAAGGCGTCGTCGATAAGCGCTCGCGCATGACCTACTTAGTGGCCTATGTAGAGCAGCCCTATCAGCAGGCTTACCCACTGCGCTTTGGTGCCTATACCAATGCCCGCATTGTCGGTAAAAGTGTACGTGATGCCGCCATTGTCCCCAGCCATTTGATCAAGGACAACCGCATCGCCCTCATTGATAATGAAATCAAGCTGATGTTTAGCGACCTTGAAGTGATCCGCGAGCAAGACGGCATGGCCTTTGTGACCGCCGGTCTGCAAAGCGGCCAGCAAATTATTACCTCGGCGCTGGAATACCCGACGCAAGGCATGCAACTGCGCTTAGACGAGCAAGAGCCTAAAACGGCGCACACGCAATTAGCGCTGAAGGAGGACTAAGCCATGGTGCAAAGCACAGAAAAAGGCTTGATCGCCTGGTTTGCCCGCAACCCGGTAGCCGCCAACCTGCTGATGGTGATCATCATAGTAGGCGGTATTCTCAGTGCGCTTTCTATTCGTAAACAGGCATTCCCTCAATTTGAGAGTAACTGGCTCAGTGTTCAGGCCGTGTATCCCGGTGCTGCTCCGCAAGAGGTGGAAGAAGGGATCACCATTAAAATTGAGGAGTCCCTGCAAGGTTTAGAGGGCATAAAACGCCTTATCACCTATTCGAACCGCAGCTTTTCGCAAAGCTGGATTGAGGTTGATGAAAACTATGACTCGCAAGAAGTTCTTGACGAAGTCAAAATGCAGATTGACTCCATCTCCAGCTTCCCAGCGGAGATGGAGCGCCCTAATATTCGCCGCGAAAAATTTACTCAAGAGGTGATGATCCTCGCCCTGTATGGCGATATGAGCAATTACGATCTCAAGGAGCTTGGTAACAAGCTGCATGATGAGATGCGTGCTTTGCCTCAGGTCAATCTCGTTAATTTTAATTCGGGATTGGATTATGAAATAAGCATTGAGGTCAGCCCGGACAAGCTACGCGAATATGGCCTGACGTTCCGTGATATCGCCAGTGCCGTTCGTAACTTCTCGGCCAATATGTCGGCAGGCCAAATCCGCTCCGATAATGGCTATATTTCCATGCGTGTGGAAAAACAAGCCTATCGCGGCGGTGAGTTTGAACGCCTTCCTTTATTAACATTAGAAGACGGCGCCCAAGTATTTTTAGGTGATGTAGCGACCATACAGGATGGCTTTGAAGAAGGCCTGCAATATTCAAAATATAACGGTAAAAACTCCCTGATTTTTGAAGTCCGTGCGTCAAAAGATCAAGATGTCACCCGTGTTGCCGATGTGATGGACGCCTATTTAGAGCGTAAAAAGTCGGAGCTTCCCGAGGGCGTCACACTGGCCCCCATGATTGACATCACATACTACCTTGAAGGTCGTCTCGACATGATGATCGAGAATATGATTTGGGGTGGTATCTTGGTCATGCTGATGTTGGCCTTGTTCCTGCGTATCCGTCTCGCTTTCTGGGTGATGATGGGTCTACCCGTCTCCTTCCTAGGTGCCTTTTTAATGATGCCGGTAGGCTTTTTAGACGTCACCATAAACCTGGCTTCCCTGTTTGCCTTTATTCTGGTGCTGGGGATCGTGGTGGACGATGCCATCGTCGTCGGTGAGTCGGCGCACGCCGAAATAGAGAAACATGGTCACAGCCTGGATAACGTGGTGCGTGGCGTAAAACGCGTGGCCGTACCCGCCACCTTCGGGGTATTGACGACCATTGCCGCCTTCTTACCACAAACCTTGGCCAGCGGCCCGGGAGCGGCGTTCTCTAAAGCCATCGGCGGCGTGATTATTCTATGCCTATTGTTCTCCCTGGTGGAATCCAAATTAATTCTCCCGGCTCACCTGGCGGCCATGAAGAACCGCCCTGTTAATCCGCGCAACCCCTTGCACCGCTTACGCAACAAGATTGACGGCGGCCTACAGTATTTTATCGAGCGAGTATACCGCCCTGCTGTGCAGCGCTGTATTCACTATCGCTATACCGTGATCGTGGGCTTCTTTGGCATCCTGATCGTCAGTGCCGGCTTGTTCGCCGGTGGCTTAATCAAGTTTGTTGCCAACCCGAAGATCCCTCATGACTTCCCAAGTATTAACATTGAGATGAATTTGGCCTCGTCGGAAACAGCAACCCTGGATACGGCCAAAAAGGTTGAACGTGTGGTCATGGACGTGGAGAAAGTCATCGAGCAACAATATGGCATGCCCATGGTTAAGGATATCTCCCTTAATATGCAAGGGCGCACCAACGCACGCTTAATGATGGTCTTGGTAGAGCCGCACCTGCGCCCTATCGACACCTTCGCACTCAGTGCCTTGTGGCGTGACAATATGCCGCCGCTGCCGGGGATGAAGTCAATGACCATTAACGACAGCATTATGAATGGCGGTGGTGGCCGTGATGATGGTGATATCAGCTTCCGCCTCGAAGGCAATGACGCCGCCGAGTTGAAAGAAGTAGCCGGCAAATTGAAAGAAAAGCTGGCCACGCTCAATGGTGTCGGCGATATCAATGACTCTATGCAAAGTGCGACCGATGAAGTACAGCTGGATCTGAAACCCATTGCCTACAGCCTGGGCCTGACCTTGGCCGATGTTGCCTCACAGGTAAACTTCAGCTTCTACGGCCTCGAAGCTCAGCGTATTCTGCGTGATGGCGAAGAGCTCAAAGTCATGATCCGCTACCCCATTGAAGAGCGTAACTCTATCAGCGAAATCAATGACGTGCGCATTATTACTCCGGCCGGTGCGGAAGTGCCTTTAGCAGAAATAGCCACAGTCAACCTGGTTGACGGGGTAAACCGCATACGTCGTGAAAACTCTAAACGTACGGTTAATGTCTGGGCTGCCGTAGACACCAATCAGGCACAGCCGTTTGAAATTGCCAAGCAAGTGCGCGATGAGTACCTTCCGGCGCTATTGAAAAACTACCCTGGCGTGCAGAGTAATGTCGCCGGTCGAGTGCAAGAAGAAATGGATAGCGTCGCCGAGCAACGCCGTGATCTCGCCTTATCGCTGTTGATCATTTTTGCGCTGTTGGCCATTCCACTGCGCTCCTACTCGCAGCCGCTGCTGATTATGTCGGTGATCCCCTTTGGTGTGGTCGGTGCCGTGTACGGTCACGTTATCCTGGGTATGACCATGAGCAGCCTGTCCTTCTTCGGCATTATCGCCGTGGCCGGTGTGGTGGTGAACGACTCACTGGTGATGGTTGACTATGTGAACAAGGCACGCGCCCAGGGCATTGCTATTAAACAGGCGGTAGTAGAAGCCGGTTGTAAGCGCTTTAGGGCCATTCTACTGACCTCGATCACCACCTTTATTGGTTTGGTACCCATCATTATGGAAACCAGCTTGCAGGCACAAATCGTGATCCCCATGGCGGTATCGCTGGCCTTCGGTGTGCTGTTCGCCACAGTGATCACCCTGGTGCTGATCCCTTGCCAATATGTGGCATTGGAAGACTTTAAACGCGGCCTGCGTAAACTCTTTGGCAGGGCCCCTAAGGTAAAGCCAACGCCTGAACTAAAACAGCAAAGTTAAGTACCCAGTATTTATCCCAACCAGAAAAGCCTTGCCCCGCGGCAAGGCTTTTTTTATGCTGATTTATTAATAGTTTCAACAGGGTAGAAATTCAGGGATGAAAAAAATTTTACAACATGGAATTGTGGCTTTAGCCCTGCTTCACCTTTGCGGCTGTGCCAACCTTATCGCACATAACATTACTAAACCTTCTGGTGATCAGGTCGTTGTCGACGACTCCTTCAACGATTATATAGACCTTCATCGTCAATGCATTGACGACGCCACACCTTGCCTAGAGTACTATCAAGCGAAAGGCTATCAAGAAATCAGCCAACAGCACGAGGCCAAACAGCATCTGAGCATCAAGATAAAAATAAATGATAAAACCCAATTATGGGATTTTAACTATGACCCCGAGGATCCTCCCTTAGCGCCGCTCACCGAGGATATCATCTATCTATTTCCTGGCTGGGGTACTGATCCCAAGATATTCATGATGCATGGCAATTGGCTTAGCACCATTAGCGGTGCCGATGTGTACATTTTGCCAAGCGCCAATGCCTCGCACAGATTTAGTTTTGGTATTGACTACCTTCCCTACCTAAAAGCACATATCCAATCGCGACAACCGAGAAAAGTGCACCTTATTGGTTTTAGCATGGGAGCCGTGGCGGCCTCGCATCTGCATACCGAGCTGGATAACAGTGCCCTCTATTTACTGGCACCAATGACGGATTTCCGCACTAGCATTCACACCTTTGCGGACAAGTTCTCGCCTTGGTACGCAACCCTAGTGCCAAGCAGCAGTGTAGATTCTGCAGTAGATAAGGTGCTTAGCGATGCCACACTACAGGAGCGAGACTTGGATATTGTCGCCAAGCTTAACGACTACCCGAGTTCAAGCCATATCTACCTTGGTAATCGCGATGCCCTGGTCGACAACAAGCCCTGGTTTGCCTCTACCAATAAAAATCTGGATATCAAGAGCTATGATGAAAGCCATATGTCCTTGATCACCCTGACCAACCTTGAAATGCTTAGTGCCCTAACGTCGACGCTATTAGCCTACCCGGTCAGCCCTAAAGACACAGTTATTCTTGGCACTGTAAGCAGCGAGGATTAACTGTCCCAACTAAAAAGGCTTTGCCCGTGGCAAGGCTTCTATGCCTATGGATTTATTAAACTTTCGATTGGTAGTGGTGACGGAACAACATCAAGCTAAGGGACACAAAAGAAGTACTTTGGGTGTCCCGTTTGAGCAACAGGTTAGTATTTTGGTACCTCATACCCTGCAACCCAAAACACATTTTTGATTCCATTTATACCAACAGTTTCAAAGCTCTCAATAAACCACCCATTAGGATCTACATCACGGTCAATTCTCTCGGAGAGTATTCGAATATTTTCACCCAGAGAAGATTCAATAGGGTTCGATGAAAATATAAGCATTAGACCGTGTTCGGAATTACTGCCTTTCAGCTTATCGAAGTCGTTTCTGATTCCTGGAATTTCCGGATTACCAGTTGAACTCATCCAACGCTTCATTTCTACCGCAACATAGTATTTGGGGGTACATTCGTTTGAAAGCACCACGAGGTCAATTAGGTCCTTTTCAATTTCAACTTTTCGGTTCAGAGTCTTAAAAAGGTGTTTAGCTACTACGAACTGATAATACCGCTCGTTATTAATATAAAGGAGACCACTTCTATCTACATCATAAGCTTGGTTATTACCAATAGCATCTAAAAGATACTGATCCTCTGCATTAAGCGCTTCTCCTGATAGAGACACAATTTTCTTAAGAATCGGAGTCATATTTTTCCTTACGCATCTGGTGCCTTAGTGAAGTGAAGCGCAGCGGATCAGAGACCCAATCTCACAAAGACGAACAACATGCGCTTATTAGTGTTTATATTTCGTCTAGCTCGAGCTTCATTTGTTTACAAATATCTTCACGTATCAAAATGATTGCCCGACCTTGATCTTCGGCTTTGGCTTGGAGCGGCAACAATATGCTTTGATCAGCCCAAAACTCAGGACTTGCCATCATCCTTAACACTTCTTGCGCTGTATTGGTGGCCTCTCCAAGGTTAGCCGTAAGTTTATCCAAGAGACTATCTAACATTGATGATGATATTAGCCGTATGCTATTTGTTTCTGTTGTGAGTTTCAGGTGTTCTTGATTGAGCTCACCAAATAGAGCCATCATACCCTTATTAAATTCAGCAATAGCTTCATTTTGGATAGTGTCTTCACCAACTAGATAGCTCTCCATGAACTTTGAGTAAATCGGACCGAAACGCTGCATGAAAATCTCGTTGCTCTTGGCATGAAATTCGTCCAGCAGTGTGAAGAACTTAGCAAATTGTTTCTTCTTCTCTTCGTATTTGTGCTTTCGTAGTTCAATGTTGAGGACGTTAGTTTTCTTTAATTCTTCAACCTCTTTAGCGAATCTGATCTGAACCTGCTGCTTTTGCTCTTCTAAGTTTTGTATATCTTCTTTCAAGGCGCGATTCTTACCCTTCTCTTTACCATAAGCAACAAAGTAACCTGCCGCTATACCTAGTAAAAATGATAAAAATCCAATTATATATTCCATTCAATGCCCTATTTTGGTTGAACAATAGCGCCTTACTAATGGGCACACAAATACTTGGCTAAAATTTGTGAAGAACAAGCGTCAGCTAAGCTTTAAACGTCCATTCACTAGTGCACTTGCTAAACCAATCTAAGCCCATGGATAGGCATAAGCTTTGTTTAACTCTGTTAGCCAAAGTTGCTCTCTGGAATTTCTGGTTCTAGGCTCCTGTATACCTTTTAGGCGTTGCATTGCTTCGAAAAAACCAGGACCTGGTGAGTTACTATTTACGCCAATAACAACTGATGTTCTGAAGGGGCGGTCGGCATCGGAATCCTGTTGATCAAGAACCTCAAATATTTCGCTCAACGGGTGTGATGACCAAGCTCCATCAAAGTCTGGAAGGCCGAATGCTTGCGCTATAGATGAATAATTCGCAGTTCTTTGAGGATGTGCTTTCAAAATATCTTCGAGATATCTTCCCACTAAGTTTGGATCTACCACCATTTTAATTACCTCCATGTACTTATAGGTTTGTCTAATAGCATCTTAGTGCGAATTCCCGGTTAAGGAAGTTATCCACAACCTAACCTTTTCCCACTAATAAAATTTTTATTTAATGATAGTAATAAGTTAGCAGGTGTTTTTCTCGCGAGCAATGAAGAAGTAATTAAGTAAAGCGAGTCGTTACTTATTCGAGCCTTGCTTGGCTCGCTATGTAATTTATTTTCCCAGTGAATATCAGAAACCTATCTCTTATCACCACATAACCGAGCCGGTTTGTGTGTTACATAGCGTGCCAGAACAACCACAATTGACACATTTTTACTTATCTCTCTTTGAAAAAGGCTTACGGCACTAATACGAAATAATAGGTATGGATCTCCCCGTTTAGATTCGCGCTGGAGAAATCAGATTTTGTTGTGGATTGTGCTGTTGATAGCGAGGGCGACGGGTGACCGAAGCCTTGCTTAGCAGCACCCGGAGGTGGAGGCATGGATGCCGACAGGATCACGGCTTCATGGATGAATTGTTCTAAGGTGATTGATACTTAAATCGCATCAACAGCTATGCGCAGCGTTTAACAAAACGCTGAGTTCGCAAGCATTGGCGAATCACGGGTGCCCTAGGAGTTCCAAGAGGGCAACGAGTGACCGAAGCACCGCTTCGCAGCGCTCGGAGGTGGAGGCAGGGACGCCGTAACTTCGTCACGAACAGGAGCCCAGCTTCAAGGATGAATTACTTGCACCGTGGTTATGCATTTCCTCTAAGTCGGCGGCCGACAAAAATTGTCAGGCTGCTAGGTAACCGCTCCTGCGTTACTCTAGTACCGCCATCCATGGCGGCAAAGCCTGACCTACAGGCATAAAAAAACCCGCTTTTAAGCGGGCTTTTAAACACATCAACGAAGGTTAGATATATTCAATCTCAGTGATTTCATACTCTACCGTACCATTGGGTGTTTCTATATTCACACAGTCGTCCAGTTCTTTACCGATCAGGCCGCGGGCGATGGGTGAGTTTACAGAGATTAAGTTGTTCTTAATGTCCGCTTCATCATCACCCACAATGCGGTAAGTCACTTCAGCATCCGTGTCTACATTGACAATGGTCACAGTCGAACCAAAAATCACCTTACCATTGTTAGGCATTTTCGTTACGTCAATGATTTGCACATTAGACAATTTAGCTTCAATTTCTTGAATACGTCCTTCGCAAAAACCTTGCTGCTCGCGAGCGGCATGATACTCGGCATTCTCTTTGAGGTCGCCATGTTCACGCGCCTCGGCGATATCAGCGATGATTTTTGGCCGAGTGACTGTTTTTAATTCGTTTAACTCTGCACGCAATAACTCGGCACCGCGTGTGGTCATTGGAATCTTTTGCATAATATTCCCACTTACAGCAAGCCGCAGCGCAAGCGCTGCGGCCTATTGCTTAGTTAATTCGTTGGTGTAACTCTTGAACTGACGAGACACTACCACGGTCATCCGCAGAGTTTGCTGTACAGTTAGCAAATGCCGCGTTTAATGTTGTGGTGTAGTTGGTCTTGTGCATCAAGGCGCCACGACGTAAAACCTTAGAGTCTTCAATCGCTTGACGACCTTCTGTGGTATTAACGATATAGCTGTATTCACCGTTCTTAATGCGGTCAAGGATATGAGGACGACCCTCGAATACCTTGTTTACACGGCGAACTTCGATGCCTGCATTTTCAAGCGCCTGAGCGGTGCCTGAGGTTGCGTCTAGTTCAAAACCTAATTCGATCATGGTCTTAGCAAGCTCAACGATACGAGCTTTATCACCATTGCGAACCGATAGTAACGCGCGACCACCACGTGGTAAAGCATTACCTGCACCTAGCTGGGCTTTAGCGAAGGCTTCGGCGAAAGTATCACCTACACCCATTACCTCACCGGTAGAGCGCATTTCTGGGCCACGAATTGGGTCAACACCTTGGAACTTAGCGAAAGGAAGTACCACTTCTTTCACACTGTAATAAGGAGGGATGATTTCTTTGGTGATGCCTTGGCTCGCAAGAGACTGACCGGCCATACAACGGGCCGCCACCTTAGCAAGAGCAACACCGGTTGCTTTTGATACGAAAGGCACGGTACGTGCAGCACGCGGGTTTACTTCGATTAGGTAAACCTGACCGTCTTTAACCGCGAACTGCGTATTCATCAGACCTACTACACCTAACTCAAGGGCCATATTACGTACTTGCTCACGCATTACGTCTTGGATTTCCTGGCTTAGGGTATGTGCTGGTAGTGAACAGGCCGAGTCACCCGAGTGAACACCCGCTTGCTCGATGTGCTCCATGATACCGCCGATGATTACTTCGGTGCCGTCACAGATAGCATCAACGTCAACTTCGATGGCGTCGTCTAGGAAGCGGTCAAGCAATACCGGCGCTTCGTTAGAAGCAGATACCGCTTCTGTCATGTAGCGACGCAGGTCGTCTTCATCGTAGACGATTTCCATCGCACGACCACCTAGTACGTACGAAGGACGTACAACCAGTGGGAAACCGATTTCTTTTGACCTAGCTACCGCTTCTTCTAGTGAAGTTACCGTTGCGTTTTCAGGCTGAAGCAGGTTCAAACGCTCAACCATTTGCTGGAAGCGCTCACGGTCTTCAGCACGGTCGATGGCGTCTGGTGAAGTACCAATGATTGGCACACCGTTCGCTTCTAGTTCACGGGCAAGTTTAAGAGGTGTTTGACCACCGTACTGCACGATAACGCCTTTCGGCTTCTCAACGCGGACGATTTCAAGCACGTCTTCAAGCGTGATTGGCTCGAAGAATAAACGGTCTGATGTATCGTAGTCGGTAGAAACGGTTTCAGGGTTACAGTTAACCATGATGGTTTCGTAGCCGTCTTCACGCATAGCAAGGGCCGCGTGAACACAACAGTAATCGAATTCGATACCTTGACCGATACGGTTAGGTCCACCACCGATTACCATGATTTTGTCTTTGTCAGACGGTGCCGCTTCACACTCTTCATCGTAGCTTGAGTACATGTAAGCCGTGTCTGAGCTGAATTCAGCCGCACAGGTATCTACGCGCTTGTATACAGGCAAGATTTCAAGCTGGTGACGCTTCTTGCGGATTTCCGCTTCAGATACACCGGCGAGTTCTGCGATACGCGCATCGGCGAAACCTTTGCGCTTCAGGCGACGTAGGAAGTCTGCATTAAGACCGGCAAGACCCACTTCTTCGATCTTCTGCTCGTCTTTGATGATGTCTTCGATTTGTACCAGGTACCAGCGGTCAACCTTGGTAAGGTTGAATACATCTTCAACGCTCATGCCGTGACGCATAGCATCGGCGATGTACCAGATACGCTCGGCACCTGGCTCACGAAGTTCGCGAGTGATCTTCTCGATTGCGCCCTTCTCGCCCACTGGCAAGATAGGGTTAAAGCCAGTCGCGCCTACTTCCAGGCCACGAAGCGCTTTGTGTAGTGATTCTTGTTGGTTACGGCCAATCGCCATGACCTCACCTACCGACTTCATCTGAGTGGTTAGACGGTCGTTAGCACCGGCAAACTTTTCAAAGTTGAAGCGAGGGATCTTAGTTACTACATAGTCGATTGACGGCTCGAACGACGCAGGAGTAGCACCGCCTGTGATGTCGTTTTGCAGCTCATCAAGAGTGTAACCCACAGCCAGCTTGGCTGCGATTTTCGCGATTGGGAAACCCGTTGCTTTTGAAGCCAGTGCCGATGAACGAGATACACGCGGGTTCATCTCGATGATAACCATACGGCCGGTGTTAGGACACACACCGAACTGTACGTTCGAACCACCGGTTTCAACACCGATTTCACGCAGTACCGCCATAGAGGCATTACGCATGATTTGGTATTCTTTGTCGGTCAAGGTTTGCGCTGGCGCTACCGTGATTGAGTCACCTGTGTGTACACCCATAGGGTCGAAGTTTTCGATAGAACAGACGATGATGCAGTTGTCGTTTTTGTCGCGAACAACTTCCATCTCGTACTCTTTCCAACCCAGTAAGCTTTCATCGATTAACAGCTCGCTCGTTGGTGATAGGTCAAGACCGCGAGTACAGATTTCTTCGAACTCTTCCATGTTGTAAGCAACACCACCACCGGTACCACCCATGGTGAAAGAAGGACGAATAATACAAGGGAAACCGATACGCGTTAGGGTATCGTGCGCTTCTTCCATTGAGTGGGCGATTTCTGCGCGCGGACACTCAAGGCCGATGTTTTTCATCGCTACGTCGAAACGCTCACGGTTCTCTGCCTTGTCGATGGCATCGGCGGTTGCACCGATCAGCTCAACGCCGTGCTTAGCCAGTACACCGTGCTTGTCTAGGTCAAGGGCACAGTTCAATGCGGTTTGACCACCCATGGTAGGCAGTACCGCATCCGGCTTTTCTTTTTCAATGATTTTTTCTACCACTTCCCAGTGAATCGGCTCAATATAGGTCGCATCAGCCATTTCCGGGTCGGTCATAATGGTCGCCGGGTTCGAGTTAACCAGGATTACACGGTAACCTTCTTCTTTTAGCGCTTTACAGGCTTGAGCACCTGAGTAGTCAAACTCACAGGCCTGGCCGATTACGATCGGGCCCGCGCCTAAGATAAGAATGCTTTGAATATCAGTACGTTTTGGCATTATTACTCCGGTCTCAAATTAGTTAGATTGCGCTTGCATCAGTTCGATAAAGTGATCGAACAAAGGTGCTGCATCGTGTGGGCCTGGGCTTGCTTCTGGGTGACCCTGGAAGCTAAATGCCGGCTTGTCGGTGCGGTGAATGCCCTGCAAGGTGCCGTCAAACAATGACTTATGCGTTGCACGAAGATTGTCAGGCAAGCTTGCCTCATCCGCGGCGAAGCCGTGGTTCTGTGCGGTGATCATCACAACGTCACGGTCTAGGTCTTTAACCGGGTGGTTACCACCGTGGTGGCCGAACTTCATTTTTACTGTTTTCGCACCTGAGGCCAGGGCCAATAACTGGTGACCAAGGCAGATGCCGAAAATAGGAATATCTTTTTCTAGGAAGGTTTTGATCGCTTCAATCGCGTAAGTACATGGCTCCGGGTCGCCAGGGCCATTTGATAGGAAGATACCGTCTGGGTTTAGTGCCAGTACTTCTTCAGCGCTGGTTTGCGCCGGAACTACGGTCAGCTTACAGCCTCGGTCTACCAACATGCGCAGGATATTGCGCTTAACACCGAAGTCATAGGCAACAACGTGGAATTTCTCGTCTTCTGCGGCCAGGGTCTTAAAACCTTCACCCAGAGTCCAGCTTGTCTCAGACCATTGATATGATGATTCGGTACAAACTACCTTGGCTAAATCCATGCCTTTTAAGCCAGGGAAGGCTTGAGCGGCTTCTAGCGCCTTGCTTTCATCAACGTCATCACCGGCGATGATACAACCGTTTTGTGCACCCTTATCACGTAGGATACGAGTAAGCTTACGGGTGTCGATATCGGCAATACCTAAAATGTTGCGCTCTTTTAGGTAATCACTGAGTGATTGTTCATTACGGAAATTACTCGCTAGCAGTGGCAAATCGCGAATAACCAGGCCCTTGGCCCAGATTTTGTTCGCTTCTTCGTCTTCGCTGTTAGTACCCGTGTTACCGATATGCGGGTAAGTCAAAGTTACGATTTGTTCCGCATAAGACGGGTCGGTCAGGATTTCCTGATAACCTGTCATCGACGTATTGAATACTACCTCACCTACTGACATGCCGTCAGCGCCGATCGCAGTACCGCGAAACACTGTGCCGTCTTCTAGGACTAACAGAGCGGATTTAGTCAAGTTAACCTCCTAACAGTAAAAAACGGGAGTAAAAAATGCGACTAATTTACAACCCGTTTAAAGCGCTTTATTCAGCGCATTATGAAATTTTGGCAAATTGACGATATTCTACACGAGAGTCGGTAAAAGATCTAATTAAATATCAATAAATATAAAAAATGGCACCTTTAACATTAAAACTTACTGAAACACCCAAAAAAGCACGTTTACTTACCCAGTTCCAGCACTTCGCGCATGGAATAAAAGCCAGGGTGTTTATTTTGCACCCACTTTGCAGCCCTCACAGCGCCACGGGCGAAGGTCATTCTAGAGCTTGCTTTATGTGTTAATTCAAGCCTTTCTCCCATTAATGCAAAATAAGCCGTGTGTTCGCCAACTATATCGCCGGCTCTGAGCACCGAATAGCCAATTTCCTTTTGTGATTTGGCTTGCTCACTTTGTGACCTGTCATAAACGGCGGCCTGCTCATGGTCCCAGCCTTTGGCCTCGGCAATGGCTTCGCCAATGGCCAGCGCCGTACCCGAAGGCGCGTCGATTTTATGACGGTGGTGGGCTTCAAATATTTCGATGTCTGCGTCGTCGCCGAATTTAGTCGCCGCCGTTTGCACCAAATCCAATAACAGATTCACACCGACACTGAAGTTACGGGCAAAGACGATGGGGATATGCTTGGCGGCCTCGTGCAAGCGTTGCATTTGGGCATCGGTAAGGCCTGTGGTGCCAATCACCATGGGGATCTTGTTGGCGACGGCGAATTCCAGGTGCGTCAGCATGCCCTCGGGCAAGGTAAAGTCAATGAGTACATCCAGCTCTTTGCTTGGCGCCAAGGTACTAAAAGCCAACGTTTGCGAGCCCTCTCGCAGCCCCTTGACCAGGGTTTCTACCGCCAAACCATTTAACTGCGACTGTTGGCGTACAAAGGCTCCGGCAAGGCGTGCCTGCGGGTCATCGTTGCCTGCTTCCAATAGTGCCTGGCCCATGCGCCCATTGGCGCCTAAAATGCCTAAACCTACACTCATTCTAATCCCCATAATATTGTTCATCTACTCACCCCCGTATGCTAACGCAGATGGGTGTTAGGTGCTAGGCACAAGCGCCGAGCAAAGCAAAAGCATTCTCAACCAAGCACGCCAGACAAATACAAACTTGCTTTAAGGGCTTAGCTTTAGGGATTACCTATGAGAATGACACAGATTAGATATCGTTGTTTTTTTGTGCTACAAAAATGAAAAACAATAACAAAAACGTGATCACCGTAGACTTTAGCCATCCACACGTTTAAACTTCTCAACCTGGCGCCGATTTGGTCTTTGGCTTGCGGGCGCATGCACAACAATCTCTGGCTTGTTTGGCAAAATAAATGCAGCTAAAAGAAGGTTTTGGCTGTTGGTGATCGAAATTGAGGTATACATGCAGCCTAACTACAATGCCACTGTGGCAAAACTTTCACTCGTCCCCCTATTGGTGTTCGTCGCCCTATTCTTAGGCACTGGCCTGTATTTACAGGCGCAAGGCGTAGACTACGCTTTCTACCAATTACCGGCGCCGGTGGCCATCTTACCCGCCATCGTCCTGGCCTTTGTACTCGCTAAGCAGCGCATAAATGAATCGGTGGAAACCTTTATTCGCGGTGCCGGGCACAGCAACATCATCACCATGTGTCTTATTTATTTACTCGCCGGCGCGTTTTCGGCAGTAGCCGGTGCCACCGGCGGTGTGGACGCCATAGTGAATGCGGGTTTATCCTTTATTCCTCCAAGCCTGTTGTTACCCGGCTTATTCTTGATTTCGGCCATCGTCTCCACAGCCATGGGCACCTCCATGGGGACCATAGGCGCCATTGGCCCAATTGCATTGGCGGTGTCAATGAAAACCGGCATCGACCCGGCACTGATGGCCGGTACTATTGTTTCGGGTGCCATGTTTGGTGACAACCTGTCTATTATTTCCGATACCACCATTGCCGCGACCCGGACGCAAGGGTGTGAAATGAAGGATAAGTTCCGCGAGAACCTGAAAATTGCCCTGCCTGCGGCCCTAGTGACCATAGCGCTCCTAGTGTATTTAACCCCCGAGCCGCAAGCGGTAGAAGTGGGTGATTTTGACTGGCTTCTGGTGTTGCCCTACTTCTTTATCCTGGTGCTTGCGGTTATGGGCCTGAACGTTTTTGTGGTGCTCTTTAGCGGTATTTTATTTGCGGCATTAATGGGCTTTACCGGCTCATACGAAGGCAGTGCCTTTGTTAAAGATGTCTACAAGGGCTTTAGCGATATGCAGGAAATCTTCTTACTGTCGATGTTTATCGGCGGTTTGTCTGAGTTTATTCGCCGTGGCGGCGGCCTTGACTATCTGGCCAGAAAAATCCAGGCGTTGACCAAGCTCGTGGCCAAGTTTAATCGCCAGGTGGCTGATCAACTGGGGATCGCCCTGTTGGTGATGACATCGAACCTGTGTATCGCCAATAACACCGTGTCTATTATCGTCGCCGGACCTATTGCGAAAAAGCTGGCCGAGGACGGCGATATCTCCGCCAAACGCTCCGCAAGTCTGCTGGATATTTTTGCCTGCGTGCTGCAAGGCTCACTGCCTTATGGCGCTCAGGCTCTGCTATTAGGTGCGACCTTTAGCATTAGTCCGTGGCAGGTCTCTACCTCCGCCTTCTATTGCTTTATCCTCGCCATCACCGCTGTTTTGGTGATCATCCTACGCCGCCATAAGGTGTAATCCCCCTTTCCCTTTTGCATACAGTGGCGGCGTAATGCCGCCATCTGATACAATAGCCGCTGACATTTCTTTTATTTATTAATCATCTTGTAGTTATGAAAATCACCACACCCCTGTTATACGGCGCGGTGGCGCTGTCCTTGTGTGCCAGTATTGGCGACGCGCACGCCGCTAACTGGAGCCAAACACAGTTACATGTAAACTATGGCGACTTTAAAAACCCCTTCACCAAAGAAGAAGCGGGTACCAGTATCATATCTTTGCAACATGCATCGGGTTACAGCCTGGGCGATAACTTCTTCTTTATTGATATCATCAATGACGACCGTGAAGACGGCTATCAGGACAGCGATTTTTACGGCGAGTGGTACTCTAACTTTAGCTACAGCAAGATCAGCGGTAACAAAATTGAACTAGGTCCACTAAAAGACGTGGGCTTTGTGATGGGCTTTAACGCCGCCGGCGACGCCAATGTGATGAAGTACCTGCCCGGTGTGAAGCTTGATTGGCAGGTGGAAGGCTTTGATTTCTTCTCAACCCTAGTTACCGCCTACATCGATGACAGCGACGGCGTCAGCTCAGGCGGTGCACCGACCGAAAGCGACAGCTGGATGCTGGATTTAGCCTGGGGCGCCCCCTTTAGCATCGGCGAGCAAAAGTTTTACTTTACCGGCCATGTTGAATATATCGACGAGCGCGACAATGAGTTTGGCGACAAGGTAAAGGACTGGCTTTTGGCCCAGCCGATAGTGCAATGGGATATGGGTCACGCCCTGCAAATGCCGGAGCAAACCCTGATGCTGGGTGTGGAGTGGCAGTACTGGCACCATAAACTGGGCACAGACACCACAGAATCGGTGCCGCAAATCCACTTGGCTTGGACCTTTTAATCGGGTAACTTAACCCGGTCAATTTATTTAGGAAGTAAGACTATGCCTAAGGCTAGCGAAATTAAAAAACACGCCGCCATTGAATACAATGGTCGCGTTATGATCGTCCGTGATATCGAGCGCTCTGTGCCACAAGGCCGTGCCGGTGGTAGCCTATACCGTATGCGTATGTATGACGTGGTTGACGGTGGTAAGGTTGATGAGACCTTCAAAGCCGAAGACATGTTGAATTTTGCCGATCTACAACGTCGTGCAGCCATGTTTTCATACGTTGATGGCGACGAGTACATCTTTATGGATGAAGAGGACTACACGCCGTATCACCTGAACAAAGACAGCATTGCCGAGCAACTGCTGTTTATCGACGAGTCGACCAAGGGTGTACAGGTGGTGCTAGTAGAAGGCCGTCCGGTCTCTGTGGACCTACCGACCAGCGTCGAATTGGTGATTGAAGACACCACACCATCAATTAAGGGTGCCTCTGCCAGTGCGCGAACTAAGCCGGCTACCCTGACCACAGGTCTTGTTGTTCAGGTGCCTGAGCACATCTCAAGCGGCGATAAAATTAAAATCAACACCGCCGAGAGCAAGTTTATTAGCCGCGCCTAATAACGTCTCTTATAAATAAAAAAGGTGAGCAAGTGCTCACCTTTTTTATTACTTGCTAGTTGCCTAGTCACATTTACCTGCCGCCAATTCATAACGCTTTTCACCGATGTAATACCACTTGCCGTCTTGCTCTTCTATATAGGCTCCTGGGTGATAAGGAAGCTGACGTAGTTCCTCAAGGGAGTAAAAGCCAAACGAGCGCTGGCAACGCCAATAGATCACCTGTCGACTGCTACGGGCATCCTGCGACTCTATGGTGTGCACCGTGTAGGGACCCACCGAGGCGTAATGCTCGGCGTCGCTGACCAGGCTTTGTCTGCCGATCAGTAAAACTAGGGTGTGTACCGCACATATGAGAACGACAAACTGCAAACCAATGGTGATTGCGGGGGAATAGTCCCGTCGCGGTATACTCCACCATAGATAGGCGGTGATCAGCGCCATACCGAGCAATTTAACCACATTGAAGATGGAGGCGATATCCGCCATAAACTCGGGACTGCGCCAGTGAATGGCAAACACCGGCGCCGGAATAAGGCTATCGACCGTCAGCGCCGCCGCTAACAGCAGCGCTAATACCATAGGTGGTTTCGACACGTTTTAACCCGGGGTTAGCGACACTGTGGACGCTTACCTTGACTTCGGGCCTGCTGATACAAGGCATTGGCACCTTGCATACGCTTTTGCAAGTCGTTGATGCGACTGGTTGGCGCCGGGTGCGTCGATAGAAACTCAGGCGGTGTGGCGCCACCGCTTTGCGCCATGTTCTGCCACAGCGCAACCGATTGTTGTGGTTCGAAACCGGCCTTCGCCATCAGCTCCAGACCCACCTCATCGGCTTCGCTCTCGTGAGTGCGGCTAAATGGCAAGACCACACCATATTGCGCACCTAAACCAAGCGCGGCCATAATTTCGTTGCGATAACCTATCTCACCCATGTCCAGGGCCACGGCACCGAGTTGCATGCCGGTTTGCAGCATCTGGCTTTGTGAAGCACGCTCATTGGAGTGCTCGGCAATGACATGACCCACTTCATGGCCTATAACGGTAGCCAGTTGCTCCTGATTTTGCGCCACCTTAAGTAAGCCGGTATGGACACCGATATAACCGCCTGGCAGGGCAAAGGCGTTGGCCGAGTCTTCTTCAAATACCACCACTTCCCACTGTTGCCGCGCGTATTTCGACGGTAACACCTGGATCACCGCATCGGCCACACATTGCACATAGGCATTGGTGCGCGCATCCTGGTTGACCTTTTGTTCTTTTTTCATCTGCTCAAAGCTGGCGCCGCCCAATTGACTCATTTGCGCATCGGAATACAAGGTCACCTGAGTGCGTCCGGTCGGTGAGGTTTTACAACCGGCAATCACTGCCGCCACACTAAGGGCCAAAATTAGTTTTTTCATTATTAATGTTTCCCTATTATCTCCTGCGCCAAGCATAGCAAACCACAAACGCAACGCCTAGCATCGAATAAAGTGCCTAATTAACATACTGTTAATAACGTTTCCCTATTCTGGTCCCGACCTTGGTGCTATAGTGAACAAACTAGGCACTGTGCACTGCCTGCGCACTTTCCCCTAGCGTCTCCTCAACACCAACTTAGAAGAAACTATATCTATGTCCTTAGACGACAGAAGAACGCCTAGTCGGCGTTTGCTACTGCCTTTGTTGGCCAGTATCGTGGCCATAACGCCACTGGCCGTGGATATGTATTTACCGGCCATGGTACAAATTGCCAGCGATCTTGGCGCCACCATGCCGCAGGTACAGATATCACTGAGTGTGTACCTTGCCGGCTACGCACTGGGCATGCTGTTTTTTGGCCCTATCGCCGATCAAATGGGCCGTCGCCGTTTGGCGCGTATCGGCCTCGCATTATTTGGGCTCAGTTCTATTGCCCTGGCCTTTTGCCAAGACATCTATTTATTCTGGTTGCTGCGCAGTGTTCAAGCCTTTACCGGCGCCGCCGCGACCGTGGTGGTGCCCGGCATTATTCGCCATATCTATCAACAGAATACCGCCAAGGGCATGAGCTATGTGTCAATGATCATGATGGTTGCGCCGCTGGCCGCGCCCAGCGTTGGCTCGGCGATTCTGACCCTGGCGCAGTGGCAGGTGATTTTCCTGGTGCTAGGCGGCTATGCCTTCATGTGTCTGGCCTGGGTGCAGATGCACCTCATCGACATTCCCATTTACCGCAGTGAGCATCGCGGCATGAAGCTGTTCTTTGCCAGCTATGGCGTGGTACTGGGTGAGCCCAAGGCGCGTGCCGACATTCTTAGCTCCATGTTGGCCTCCTTCGCGTTTTTCTGCTTTTTAACCTCGGTGCCCTTTATCTACCTGGATTATTTTGCGGTCTCGGAGCAACTCTTCGGCGTGCTGTTTGCGTTTAATGTGATTGCCCTGATGCTGGGGAATTTTATTAACACCCGCGTGGTGCCCAAGGTGGGCTCTAGGAAGATGCTGTATTTTGGTCTCGCTTTGGCGCTCGTAAGCGGCACCACCTTGTTGACCTTTAGCCTGATGCAGCAATCGCTTTATTACATCGTTTGGAGCATAGCGCCGCTGATGATGAGTTTAGGCATTATCGCCTCAAACGCCGACGCCCTAATCCTGATGGAATTTGAGCGTAATTCGGGTACCGCCACGGCGGTCATAGGCACGCTGCGCTTTGGCAGTGGCGCGCTAGTGGGGCCTTTCTTAGCCCTGATCCACCCGGTTAATGCGGTGCCCTTCTCCACCATGATGTTTGTGGCCATTATCCTCATTGCCCTGACCCAGATATGGCAACGCAAAAAAAATGCCCACTAAAAAGTGGGCATTTTTCTGCTATTCAAAGACTTAAGGCGCTTTCGATACCATTACCATGGCCGGACGTAATAAACGACCATTCAGGGTGTAACCCTTCTGCATCACCGCCAACACGGTATTAGGTGCAACATCAGCACTTGGCTGCATGCTCATCGCCTGGTGTAGCTCAGGGTTAAAGGCCTCGCCTTGAGGATTAATCACTTCCACGTTGAACTTGGCCACCGCGTCGACAAAGCTTTTCGCGGTCATTTCGATGCCTTCAAGCACCGGTGCCAGGTTTTCATTTTCCTTGTCGGCAAATTCGATGGCACGTTCTAGGTTATCGATCACCGGAAGAAGTTCATTGGCAAACTTCTCTAAGGCAAACTTATGTGCTTTTTCAACGTCTTGAGCTGCGCGGCGACGAATGTTTTCAACTTCGGCAGCGGCGCGAATAACGCTGTCTTTTTGCTCTTCAACGGTTTGCTTTGCAGCTTCTAATTCCGCATATAGAGCCGCTAACTCAGCTTCAATGCTTTGCTCTTGTGAACCCTGCTCTTGTTCTTGCTCTTCTTGAGCCTCGACGTTTTCCTGTTCGTGTTCGTTAGCCTGTGGTTGCTCAGACATGTGTATATTCTCCAAAAACTGCATAACTGCGATTCATTATGGGGATAGATTCAGCGGATTCAAGAGTCAACATGCTCGATTTGCGCAAATTCTTGAATGATCGCCTCAATCGGTGCCGACTTGGGCAAAATCACGCAAAATCGACTTTGATATTCGTGATTCGCAAAGTAAGCCAGGCTAAAGACTAAAAAGGGTTCAAACCCAGGCAATGATAACTGATCGCCAAACAACACGGACACACCGTTGCGAAACGCTAATTTATCTTCGATGCTATGCAAAAAACGCGCACCTATATTGAGTTCCTGGTCGCTATTAGTGTAGGCGTAGAGGTTGTTCTCACCGACAACGATACTGTTGTCGCTGCCAAGTTTATTTGCCAACTCGCGAGTCCACTGCGCCAAGGAGCCATGGCAGTAATGGGGTGCAGTGCGGCTCATGGCCTTCATGCGATGCAGGCCTTCAAGCAGGTTTTGCTGTGCAAAAACCGAGTTCAACCAGGTTGCAAACTGATAGCGAATGTCATCATTGGCTTCCAGCGGTTTAGTGATCAGTATATTGTGGCCCTGGCCTTGGCGATCCAACAGTAACACCAGCCAGTGGGTGCGGTCGAAATCCAGCACTTCCACACGAAACACCACCTGAGTGGTGACCTGCGGCAGGCCAACACAACAACAGACCTTATAGCGCCGCGCCAGGTGATGGGCAAACTCCACCAGTTTATCCTGCGGCGGTTGCCAATATTGACCAAGCTGCTCAAGATGAAAATAGGAGTCAAACCAAAAATCAAAGCCCTGTTGGGTAGGAATGCGCCCCGCCGACGTATGGGGGGAATATAGTAGTCCCAGCTTTTCTAGGCGCGCCATGGCATTGCGCACCGTGGCGCTACATACCGCCATGCCTTTTTGTTTAGCAATACGAGAAGAGGCGACTGGCAGGCCCTGACCGTCGCAGTATAAACTCATTACCGCAGAGAATATCTGCTCATCACGTGGAGATAATTTCATATTGTTATAATTTAGGCTCATTGCCTCAGTTTCAACCCCACCACTTTTGCGTTACTCTATAAAGAGTTACTTCATTTATGGCACAGATATGGGCGCTTCTTTTAAAACTATTGGCTTAATCGGTAAAGCACATCATGAAGGCGCGGCGCTGACCTTACAACGCCTCTATGCCTTTTTGCAAGCTTTAGGTTACCGGGTCCTGGTGGAGCGTCATTATGGCGGCCAACTGGCCAATCCGGAAGAAGCCAATCTGGTTGATTTGGTCGAGCTCGGTGAACAAGCGGATCTGGCCATCGTGGTCGGCGGTGATGGCAATATGCTTGGTGCCGCGCGGGTACTGGCCCGCTTTAATGTCGGCGTCATTGGCGTTAACCGCGGCAACCTGGGGTTTTTAACCGACCTCAACCCGGATGGCTTTGAAGCGGCGCTGGAGCAGGTGCTCAGTGGTCACTACATAGAAGAAAAACGCTTCCTGCTGGAAGTGGAAGTGTTTCGCCACGCCGAATTAAAAAGTGCCAACTCGGCGATGAATGAAGCCGTGCTGCACGCCGACAAGGTGGCGCACATGATCGAATTCGAGTGTTTTATTAACGATGATTTTGTGTTTTCACAAAAGTCCGATGGCCTCATCGTGTCGACACCAACCGGCTCCACCGCCTATTCACTGTCCGGCGGCGGCCCCATTCTCACTCCTGGACTTGATGCCATGGCACTGGTGCCCATGTTTCCGCATACCCTGTCAAGCCGCCCCCTGGTGGTCGATGGCGATAGTGTTATTCACCTCAAACTGAGTTTGGATAACACCGACAGTCTCCAGGTTAGTTGCGACAGCCATGTGGTGCTAGCCACCCTGCCCGGTGACGAAGTGGTGATCAAGAAGGCTGAAAAACCGCTGCGTTTAATTCACCCGACCGACTACTCTTACTACAACGTGCTACGACAGAAGCTAAATTGGGGCTCTCGCCTGTATTAGAATTGTTAAGGTGATGTTCATTTAATATTGCAATAACCCCAGTTCTGGGATAAAAATAGCGACATTATTCATCATCTTTAACGTGCTGTTTTGCCATGGCTTTGGTTGTATTTCTTGCCTTTGTATTACTGATTGCCCTGCTGGCGGTGTACATAGTTATTGAACGCAATAGAGAAAAATCACGGGAATTAGGACGCCGACGCTTTAACGCCCGAGTCAAACAAATACAACAAAGCTTCCAAAGTGCTCTGACCGAATACCTTGAAACCCGTATTATTCGCCCGAAAAATATGGCCCCACTCAACGGCATCTGTAGCCACTTCTTTGTGGTCCAAAGTCACAGCCAAGAAAACCTAGCCTATTTGGAATACATCAGCGATCGGGTATTACAAAGCTTTCAACGCGAGTTAACCAAGGCCGATGCCCGTCACGATATGGAAGGTCTGGACGAGCGTGTGCAAACCTTGGCCGGCGCATTACCGAGTCGTGGCATCGAATACAATCGCTTCTTCTACCATGACCTATTACCTGACTTACTGACCCAATTTAGCACACCGGAGCTGAGCGCCGCGGAGCTCGAGGAGTTGGCTCAAGAAGATACCCTCTACCCCGCTAATGTAAGCAAGGTTAACCAAGCAGATCCGGCGTAAATTGTTTAAAATTTAATTTGCAAAAACTCAGACTACTGTATAGATTAACAGCTAACATTTAACTGGATGGATAAACAGTATGCTTTCGGGATTAACCATTTCTAATTTTGCTATCGTTAGCGAGCTTGAAACCCAATGGCATGCCGGCATGACCGCGATAACAGGGGAAACCGGTGCGGGTAAATCGATCGCCATTGATGCCCTCTCACTGTGTTTAGGTGAGCGTGCCGATGCTGCGGCGGTGCGTCCCGGCGCCAAACAAGCGGATATCAGCGCCCGCTTCGATATTAGTCGCCTACCCAAGGCGCAACAATTTTTGCAAGAGCATATGCTCGAAGGCGACGAGCAGGAGTGCCTGCTGCGACGCGTGGTCGCTAAAAATGGCCGTAGTAAAAGCTATATCAATGGTGTCAGTGTCACCGCCGCCCAGTTAAAGGAACTAGGCCAGCATCTTTTATCCATCCATGGTCAGCATGCCCACCAGCTATTGCTTAAAAACGACCATCAACTGCAATTACTCGATGGCTACGCCGGCCATAAAAAATTACTTGAAGATACGGCGCAAAGCTTCAGCCAATACCAAAAGTTGCAGCTTGAGTTACGCGACTTAGAAGCCAAGCACGCCCAACAACAGGCGCAGAAGCAATTGCTTGAATACCAAGTTGCCGAGCTCGACGAGTTTGCCCTAGAGGAAGGCGAGTACGCGCAAATCGAAGTGGAGCATAATCGCCTTAGCCACGCCCAGCACTTACTCGAAGGCTCACAACAGCAACTTTACGCCCTCTACGAAGGCGACGAGCAAACCATTAACGGCGCCCTACAACACAGCGCCTTAGCCATTAGCGAGCTGGCCGCCATTGACCCAAGCTTAGAGGGCATCGCCGCTATGCTTAACGACGCCTGCGTGCAGGTTGAAGAAGCAAGCCGCGAGTTACGCGGGTATTGCGATGGCGCCGAGCTTGACCCGGAGCGCTTAGCCCAGCTTGACGAACGCCTAGGCACCGCCATCACCTTGGCACGCAAACACATGGTTAAACCTCAGGCCCTGGTGGCTCACCATCAACAGATTAAGGCGAGCCTAGAGGCCATTTGTGTCGATGACCAACGCCTGGCTCAGCTCGACGATGAAATAGCGAGCGCACTAAGCGAATATCAGCAATGCTGCGAGCTGTTATCCGCCAGTCGTAACCAAGCGGCGCAAGAATTAAGCGAGTTGATAGGCGCCAGTATGCACGAGCTGTCGATGGAAAACGGCCGCTTTGCCATTGATCTCGATTTCGATCTAGCGCGCACGCCCAGTCGCCTTGGTTTAGACCGCATTGAATTTTTAGTCAGCACCAACCCGGGTCAGCCAATGCAGGCACTATCCAAGGTTGCTTCTGGCGGTGAACTATCGCGAATTAGTTTGGCAATCCAGGTGATCATCGCCCAGCGCGTTACCACACCCACACTTATCTTCGATGAAGTGGATGTGGGGATCTCCGGCCCCACCGCGGCGGCGGTAGGTAAGTTGCTGCGTCGCCTTGGCCAATCTACTCAGGTTATTTGTGTGACCCACCTGCCTCAGGTGGCCTCCAGCGCCATGAACCAGTTCTTCGTGGCCAAGCAGGTGGCCAATGATGAAACCTACACGCAAATGCAGGCACTTAATAAACAAGGTCGCGTCGATGAAATCGCCCGCCTGCTGGCCGGTGACAATATCAGTAAAACCACGCTGGCCAACGCCAGAGAGCTGATCGCGGCTCACGCATAAAAAAAGCGGGCTGATGCCCGCTTTGCTGCTTCCAAGGTTTTTCCAAAATTACAGGTCCAGGTAATCCATAATTCCCTCTGCGGCGTTACGACCCTCGAAGATGGCGGTGACCACTAGATCCGAGCCCCGTACCACATCGCCCCCGGCGAATATTTTCGGGTTGGTGGTTTGATGCGTAAACGCGCCCTGCTCAGGGGCATTAATGCCACCCCAGTGGTTTATTTCCACACCAAAGGGTTCCAACCAATCCATCTTATGGGGCTTAAAGCCAAAGGCCATCAATACCGCATCCGCTGCCACAACATGCTCCGAGCCCGGCACCTCTTCAGCGCGACGACGACCATTTTCATCGGGCTCGCCGAGCTGTGTCTGCACCATGCGTACACCGCTCACCCGCCCTTGTTCGTCAACCACTATGCCCTTGGGCTGAACGTTAAACATAAACTCGACGCCCTCTTCCTTGGCATTTTTTACCTCGCGTTTGGAACCGGGCATGTTCTCTTCATCACGACGATAGGCACAGATCACTTGCTGTGCCTGCTGGCGCACCGAGGTGCGCACACAGTCCATGGCGGTATCACCACCACCGAGTACTACCACGCGCTTACCCTGCATATCGATATAGGGGGCAGCACCTTCGTCATAACCCATCACCCGGTTGGTGTTGCCAATTAAAAATGGTAACGCATCGTGAACGCCCTGAGCGTCCTCGTTTTCCAAGTTGGCACGCATACTTTGATAGGTTCCGACACCGAGGAAGACCGCATCATACTGGTCGATGATCTGTTGCAGCTCGATATCCTGACCGACCTCGGTGTTAAGACGAAACTCTACGCCCATCTCGGTAAAGATTTCCCGACGCCGTTGCATCACTTCTTTTTCTAACTTAAACGAGGGGATACCAAAGGTCAGCAAGCCACCAATCTCTGGATGGCGATCAAACACCACAGGCTTCACGCCGTTGCGTACCAGTACATCGGCACAGCCAAGTCCCGCCGGACCGGCACCGATAATGGCCACTTTTTTATCGCTCCAGACCACGTGTTTCATATCCGGCTTCCAACCCATGGCGAAGGCAGTATCTGTGATGTATTTTTCGATATTACCTATGGTAACGGCGCCAAATTCTTCATTCAGGGTGCAAGCGCCTTCACAAAGACGGTCTTGCGGGCACACGCGGCCACAGACCTCGGGCAGGCTATTGGTACGGTGAGAAAGTTCCGCCGCCTCAATAATGCGGCCGGTGCGAATGAGCTTTAACCACTGTGGAATATAGTTGTGCACCGGGCATTGCCATTCACAATAGGGGTTACCACAGTCAAGACAGCGATCCGCCTGAGAGTCGACCTGGTTTTGTGAAAACGGTTCATAGATCTCAACAAACTGCTGCTTGCGTGTAGAAATCGGTTTCTTGCGCGGGTCCACCCGCTGTACATCGATGAACTGATAAACATTCTGGCTCATACTTCCTCCTATTGCGCCTGCACACGTAGTTCGGCACTACTGCGGGCGCGGTGCCCCAGTAAGCTATGGACATCACTGGAGATGGGTTTGACCAACTTAAACAGCGGCAGGTAAAGATCAAAGCTGGCAAGGATAGCCTCGGCGCGCTGGGAACCGGTAAGCTCAAGATGCTCGGCTACCAGGCCGCGCAGGTGTTCCTGATGGGTTGGCAAATGCTCCAGGCTTACTATCTCCACCAGCTCTGGGTTCATGCGCTTGGTAAAGTCACTGGCCTCATCTAGCACATAGGCAAAGCCGCCGGTCATACCGGCACCGAAATTAATGCCCACCTTACCCAGTACGCACACCACTCCGCCGGTCATATATTCACAACCGTTATCGCCCAGGCCCTCGACCACGGCCGTTACGCCCGAGTTACGCACGCCAAAGCGCTCACCGGCACAGCCAGCGGCATACAATTTGCCGCCGGTGGCGCCGTATAAACAGGTATTACCGACGATCGCCGCTTGATGCGACTGGAAGCAAGAGCCCAAAGGCGGACGCACCACCAGACGACCACCGGCCATGCCCTTACCCACATAGTCATTGGCATCGCCGATCAGTGTCATTTCTAAACCACCGGCATTAAACACGCCGAACGACTGACCGGCGGTGCCATGTAGTTCTATGCGCACCGGCTCGGCGGCCATCCCTTGGTTTCCATGCTGGGCAGCGATATAACCGGAAAGCATGGCTCCCACCGAACGGTCGGTGTTACAGATACGCGTCACCAAATTGGCACCGGTGCGATTGTCTATGGCCTGCTTCGCCTTAGCCAGCAGGTCCTCGTTAAGAGCACCGCGATAGTGCGAGGTATTAGGCATGGAGCAATACAAAGACTGACCGCTGACATTGTTTGGCTGTGCCAACAGGTGCGATAAATCAAGCTTTTGCTGCTTTGACGTTTTCCCTTCGATCACCTCCAGCAACTCGGTACGGCCGATCAGATCGACTAGGCGCGTCACCCCGAGGGCCGCCATCAACTCGCGGGCTTCCTGAGCAATAAACTTAAAGTAGTTCATCGCCATTTCCGGCAGACCGTGATAATGCTTGGCACGCAGGGTTTCATCTTGTGTTGCCACACCGGTGGCACAGTTATTCAAGTGACATATTCTGAGGTATTTACAACCTAGGGCCACCATGGGACCGGTACCGAAGCCAAAGCTTTCGGCGCCCAAAATAGCCGCTTTAATAATGTCGAGGCCGGTTTTTAAACCGCCATCGGTTTGTAGGCGGATACGATGACGCAAACCATTTTCAACCAGGGCCTGCTGGGTTTCCGCCAGGCCAAGTTCCCATGGGCTGCCGGCGTATTTCACCGAAGTCAGCGGGCTGGCGCCGGTGCCACCATCGTAACCGGCTATGGTGATTAAATCGGCATAGGCCTTGGCCACTCCTGTGGCTATGGTGCCCACACCGGGCTCGGATACCAGCTTGACGGAGATCATGGCATCTGGGTTCACCTGTTTCAGGTCGAAAATAAGCTGAGCCAGGTCTTCAATGGAGTAAATATCATGGTGCGGCGGCGGTGAAATCAAGGTCACGCCGGGCACCGAGTAACGCAGCTTGGCAATATAGGGGGTCACCTTTTCCCCTGGCAACTGTCCACCCTCGCCCGGTTTAGCACCTTGCGCTACCTTGATTTGGATTACATCGGCGCTGCGCAAATAATGTGGAGTCACACCAAAGCGTCCCGATGCCACCTGTTTAATACGCGAGTTTTTCTCTGTGCCGTAGCGCAGCTTATCCTCTCCGCCCTCACCCGAGTTAGAGCAACCCCCGAGGCGGTTCATGGCGATGGCCAGAGCCTCGTGCGCTTCCGGTGACAGGGCGCCAATACTCATGGCCGCCGAGTCAAAACGCTTGTACAGCTCCTCGGGCGCTTCAACCTCGTCGATGGCAACGGCCTTGTTGCCGTCTTTGAGCGCCAACATATCGCGAATATTGGTGATCGGCCGGTTATTAACCAGCTCCGCATAACGCAAATAATCCTGATAATCGCCGGAGCGCACCGCTTTTTGCAGTGATTGGATCACATCCGGGTTGTAGGCGTGATACTCACCGCCATGGACAAACTTTAACAAGCCGCCGTGACTCAGCAGCTTACGAGCACTAAAGGCGAGCTTACGCAGCTTTAACTGATCCTGCTCAAAGTCCTCAAAACAGGCGCCGCTAATACGGTTGGCAACGCCGTTAAAGCACAAGGCCACGACATCATTTGACAAGCCCACGGCCTCGAACAACATGGAGCAGCGATAGGAGGCCACGGTACTGATGCCCATCTTCGACATGATTTTATACAGGCCTTTATTGATAGCATTACGATACGAAAGCGTCACTTCACGGTAGCTCTTGTTGATGATCTTGGCATCGCTCATTGCCACCAGAGATTCATAGGCCAAATAGGGATAAATGGCGGTGGCACCAAAGCCTAGCAGCACGGCAAACTGATGTGGGTCACGCGCACTACCGGTTTCAATAATGATATTGGTATCGCAGCGTAGGCTGTTGTTAACCAGACGCTGGTGCACCGCTCCTACGGCCATGGCCGCAGGAATGGGCAGGCTATCCTGGCTGATTTGTCTGTCGCTTAGCAGCAGCATAACCACCCCAGACTCGGCCTTACGCTGGGCCTCATCACAAATGCGGATCAACGCCCGCTCCAAGGTTTCATCGGCAGTGTAGTTTAAATCGATCTGGCTGTGGCTGTAGTGCTCGTCATTGGCACTGCGCAGCTGCACCATATCGGAATACATGAGTATGGGCGAGTCAAACTGCAAGCGCTTGGCATGCCCGGTGGTTTCATTAAAAACGTTTTGCTCACGGCCAATACAGGTCGCCAAAGACATTACGTGATTTTCCCGCAGCGGATCGATGGGCGGGTTGGTCACCTGGGCAAATTTCTGGCGGAAATAATCAAATAAAGAGCGGTGCCCTTCGGAGAGCACAGCGAACGGGGTGTCATCGCCCATGGAACCGGTCGCTTCCTGGCCGTTTTCACCCATTACCCGGATCACCTGATCCAGCTCTTCATTGGTGTAGGCAAACATCTTCTGATAGTTCAGCAAGGTTTCTTCGTCAAACGAGCGGTTCCCCGCCTCTTTATCGCTGAGTTGCTCAAAGGGTGTCAGACGCTTAACATTTTGCTCCAACCATTGTTTATAGGGATGACGGGCTTTGAGGTCTTGGTCGATTTCATCCGAGTGCCAGACCTTACCATGCAGGGTATCGACTACCATGAGCTCACCCGGACCAACTCGGCCCTTTTCCACCACCTCATCGGCGGCATAATCCCAGATCCCTACTTCCGATGCCAAGGTAATAAAGCCATCTTGGGTCAATACATAACGCGCCGGTCGCAAGCCATTTCTGTCTAGGTTACAGGCGGCAAAGCGACCATCGGACATAACGATGCCGGCAGGGCCATCCCAGGGCTCCATATGCATGGAGTTAAAATCATAAAAAGCGCGTAAGTCCTCATCCATGGCACGGTTTTTCTGCCATGCGGGGGGCACCAGCATGCGCATGGCACGGAACAAGTCCATGCCTCCGGCCAAAAACAGCTCAAGCATATTATCCAGGCTCGATGAATCCGAGCCGCTTTCGTTTACAAAAGGCGCCGCGGTTTGCAGGTCAGGCAACAAGGGCGAGGCAAATTTATAAGCGCGGGCTCGGGCCCATTGGCGATTACCCGTGATGGTGTTGATCTCGCCGTTGTGCGCTAAATATCTGAATGGCTGTGCCAATGGCCAGCGCGGCTGGGTATTGGTGGAAAAGCGTTGGTGAAACACGCAGATGGCCGTGGTCATACGCATATCGGCCAAGTCGAGATAAAAATTCGGCAGGTCTTCGGGCATCATTAGGCCCTTGTAGACAGTCACCAAACCAGACAAGCTGGCGATGTAAAAGTCCTTGTCCTGCTGTAATTGCTTTTCGATACGGCGTCTGGCTATATACAAACGACGCTCTAAATCCTTGGGTCGCCAGCCCTCCGGAGCACTGACAAACACCTGTACAAACTGCGGCAATTGCGCCAGGGCAATATCCCCCAGATAACTGGTATCAACCGGCACCTCTCGCCAGCCAACCAGAGTTAGGGTCTCCTGCTCTAATTCTTTTGCCACCAGCAGCTTGGCTGCCTGGGCCTGGACCGGATCCTGGCTTAAAAAGATCATGCCAACGGCATAGTTTTTACCCAGTATCCAATCATTTTCTTTGGCAATGGCACGAAAGAAACTATCGGGCTTTTGCATCAATAAGCCACAACCATCGCCGGTTTTACCATCGGCAGAAATACCACCGCGATGCTCCATACGTGCCAAGCCGGTAATGGCGGTGCGAATAAGCTTGTGACTGGCCTGGCCATTGACCTGGGCTATTAAGCCAAAACCGCAATTATCTTTTTCTAACCTTGAGTCATATAACATTTTGGACCCCTCTCCCCATTGCTACTGCGTGCTAGCGTGGCAATTGTTGACCCTTGCTATGGTGCTAGCGGACCGTCAACGCTAACCCTTTGCCTCTGGAGTGTCAACGAAATAATGAATACATATTCACAATCTTGAATATTTTTCATTATTTGCAAGCACTCAAAAAAGTAAACACTTTGTACCATTTATCCGCTTTATATTCGTTATTTTTAACATGACACCAGTGTCAAAAATAAAAAAACGCCAAATAACGTCAAATAACGTCAAGGTTAAGATGCAGTTTACGTTAACGTAAACAAAGCACAAAAACGCATAACTATTCAAATTAAGAATGAGTATTCATCACTCGTTTAACATAGAAGCAGGACACCTTTGGGCAAGCCGGTGCATGATTTGTGTACGCAGTGCGTGAGTATGCACCTGCCTAATAGCCTGGTTGATATCCGCCATGAGTTGCTGCCACTGAGGCCGCGCCGTTGACAACGCAAAGTACAAGGGCTGCTCGGTGATAGCCGGTTGCAAGACTCGGTAGCCATCGCTGGCGACATTCTGACGCTCAGCCAGAGTGTTTATCACCAGGGGTTCGGCCACGATCAGGTTGACTCGCCCCGAAAGTAACAATTGCAGGTTCTGGCTGTCGTCTATGGCTTGTTGCACAATCACGCGACCACTGTCGAGCACTTTGTCCACCTCGGGAGCATTTTGGTAGCCGCGTACAACGCCCACGGCATAATTGGACAAGGACTGAGGAGCCGGCGCCTGGGTGAGCTCGCTGTCGGCGGCACTAATATAATGCACGGGAGTGTGGGCGTAGGGAGCGGACAAGGCCAGATGCTGCAAGCGGGTATTACCCAAAACCACATCGGACGGTGCCGAAGCTTCTATCTCATATTCGGGAGCGAGAATATCGACATGTCCCAACTCAGCCATGCGCACCGCGCGTGCCCAGGGTAAGAAGCGAAATTCGGGATTGTAGCCGGCCTCTATCATCACCGCCGCCATATATTGCAGCAGCCAGCCGCCTTGGCATTCTTGCCGGCCTATGTAGGGAGGCCAGTCCAAAGTCGCGATCACCACCTTAGATTCCCGCCGACCATCAAAGGTCAAGATGGCGCCCTGCCAGGTGCCAAGATAGCGATAATCTTGATTATCGAGCTGGTATTCCAAAGTCGCTTGCTTCGCCGTTTCTGCAGCTTTGCTGTTAGTTGGCCAACCTGCCGCGAAGCCAATCACTGTGCACAGTAGCAGCACAATGCCCTGACCTGGTACTGAGAACATCACCTGTTTCCATTTTCGCCAAAGAATGCCTAGGTGAAAGTGTAATAGATGCTGGCGAGATAGAAAGGAGAGCAAAAGAAAAGCCGGCGGATGCCGGCTTAATTATTATTTTTCGCGTTTATCAACGGGATACCCGGCTGGGATATCCGTTTGTTTATTCAGCGCTGTCCGCTTCTTTATACTTAGCGGCAGTTTCTTGGATTAGTGGCTGTAATTCACCGCGTTGGAACATCTCGATAATAATGTCACAACCGCCGATCAACTCGCCTTCAACCCATAACTGTGGGAAGGTTGGCCAGTTGGCATATTTAGGTAGCTCGGCGCGGATATCCGGGTTCTGCAAGATATCAACATAAGCAAACTGCTCACCACACGACATCATCGCTTGCGCTGCCTGAGACGAAAAGCCACAACTTGGTAGCTTAGGCGAGCCCTTCATATAAAGCAGAATCGGGTTTTCGGCAATTTGCTGTTTAATTTTATCAATGGTTTCCATTAACAACCTCAATTTCTATTTTCGGTGCTGGTCTGTATTGAAAACCACCACCGCGACCACAATGTTTAGGGTATGTTAAAGCAAACGGCCAACGCTTGATAGTTTCCTTGGGCAAACACGCGGGCTATTTTTCCCGCAAAGTTAACGAAAAATCGTGCCATGCTTGCTAACATTGGTAAAAGCGAGAATAGCTTACACTTCTTAAAGCGTTGCTGTTTGTTTAAACTTGAGTAAAATACTCGGGAATTATAGTACCACTATAATGGCTTTCAGTATACCGAGCGCAAACATGCGCCCGCCTAAAGCCCTTTTTCAAATAAAGACAGATGGAGAAAAACATGGCATTTGAACTACCGTCACTACCGTATGAAATCAATGCACTTGAGCCGCATATTTCTCAAGAAACTCTTGAGTACCACCACGGTAAGCACCACAACACTTACGTAGTAAAGTTAAACGGCTTAATCGAAGGTACTGATTTCGAAGGTAAATCACTAGAAGAGATCGTATGTTCATCAGAAGGCGGTGTTTTCAACAATGCTGCGCAAATCTGGAACCACACTTTCTACTGGCACAGCCTGTCTCCAAACGGCGGTGGTGTAGCAACTGGCGCTGTTGCCGATGCTATCAACGCTAAATGGGGTTCTTTCGAAGCGTTCCAAGAAGCATTCAACGATAAAGCAGTAAACAACTTCGGTTCAAGCTGGACTTGGTTAGTTAAAACGGCCGATGGTTCTCTAGACATCGTTAACACTTCAAATGCAGCAACTCCGCTAACTGAAGCTGGCCTAACGCCTATCCTAACAGTAGACCTGTGGGAACACGCTTACTACATTGATTACCGTAACGTGCGCCCTGATTACCTAAAAGGTTTCTGGGCACTTGTTAACTGGGATTTCGCGAACCAAAACTTCGCCGCTTAATCGCCAGACATTAATCTTAAGGTGAATTTATTTCACCTTGACTTAATGGCAAAAAAAGCCTTGTTGTCGGTGTACAACGGGGCTTTTTTTATGTCCATCTCCAGTGCCAAATCAGTGGACTAAATTCCTAATATATTTCGCAAATTTCTTTAACACTGTCTACGCTTTAAGTAACCGAGTTGCATCTTTGCCTTTTCATCTCAGCTTCGGGTTACTTGGAGGTCGCTATGACAATATTTGAGCATTATCAATCTCGCTTTGAGGCATCCCAAGAAGAAGAATACAGCGTTAGCGAGTTTTTAGAGCTGTGCAAACAAGACAAAACAGCCTACGCCACGGCTGCTGAAAGGCTGTTGACGGCCATCGGCGAACCGCAGATGATCGACACCTCGCAAGATTCGGTGCTAAGTCGCCTGTTTTCTAACCGGGTGATCGCCCGCTACCCCGCGTTTAGCGAGTTTTATGGCATGGAGGATGCCATTGAACAAATCGTGTCTTATCTTAAACATGCGGCGCAAGGCCTTGAAGAGTATAAACAAGTGCTCTATTTACTCGGCCCGGTTGGGGGCGGTAAATCATCCATAGCCGAGAAATTGAAATACCTGATGCAACAGGTCCCTATTTATTGTTTAAAAGGCTCGCCGGTTAATGATCATCCACTGAGCCTTTTTAATGCCATGGAAGATGGTGACCTATTAGAGCGCGAATACGGCATTAAAAAGCGCTATTTACGCACCATAATGTCACCCTGGGCGGCGAAACGCTTAAAAGAATACAACGGCGACATCAGTCAGTTTCGGGTGGTCAAACGCTACCCCTCTATTTTAAATCAAATCGCCATCGCCAAAACCGAGCCTGGCGATGAGAATAACCAGGATATCTCTGCCCTGGTGGGTAAGGTTGATATTCGTAAGCTGGAACATTTTGCCCAGAACGACCCCGATGCCTATGCCTACTCCGGCGCGCTGTGCCTTGCCAACCAAGGCTTAATGGAATTTGTGGAGATGTTTAAGGCGCCCATCAAGGTGCTGCACCCGCTACTGACGGCGACCCAGGAAGGTAATTATAACGGTACCGAGGGCATCTCGGCGCTGCCCTTTAGCGGTATTATTCTTGCTCACTCCAATGAGTCGGAATGGCAAACATTTAAAAACAACAAAAACAACGAAGCCTTCCTCGATCGGGTTTATATCGTCAAAGTTCCTTATTGCCTACGCGTTACCGAAGAAGTAAAAATTTACGATAAATTGCTTAAAAACAGTGAACTAAGTGATGCGCCTTGCGCCCCGGGCACGCTCGAGACGCTGGCCAAATTCTCGGTATTATCGCGCCTTAAAGAGCCGGAAAACTCCAGTATTTATTCGAAAATGCGGGTTTATGACGGCGAAAGCCTCAAAGATACGGATCCTAAGGCTAAGTCCTATCAGGAGTATCGCGACTATGCCGGTGTCGATGAGGGGATGACCGGGCTGTCCACTCGTTTTGCCTTTAAGATATTGTCGCGGGTCTTTAACTTTGACCACAGTGAAGTGGCGGCCAACCCGGTGCATCTGTTTTATGTCCTTGAGCAACAGATAGAGCGCGAACAATACAGCGCCGAAGTACAAGAGCGTTACTTATCGCACCTTAAGGGCTATTTGATCCCACAATACGTCGAATTCATTGGTAAAGAGCTGCAAACGGCTTACCTGGAGTCCTACTCAGAATACGGTCAGAATATTTTTGACCGCTATGTTACCTACGCCGACTTTTGGATTCAGGACCAGGAATACCGCGACCCGGATACCGGCCAGTTGTTTGACCGCGCCGCCCTTAACGCAGAGCTGGAAAAAATTGAAAAGCCCGCGGGTATTTCCAATCCCAAGGACTTCCGCAATGAAATCGTCAACTTTGTACTGCGGGCTCGCGCTCACAACAATGGTAAAAACCCCTTGTGGACCAGCTATGAAAAGCTTCGCACCGTGATAGAGAAGAAGATGTTTTCCAATACCGAGGACTTACTGCCGGTTATTTCATTCAATGCCAAAACCTCGGCGGAAGATCAAAAGAAACACGAAGACTTTGTTAATCGCATGGTAGCCAAGGGCTACACCCAGAAACAAGTAAGGCTGTTATCCGAGTGGTACTTGCGTGTACGCAAATCTCAGTAACGCCTTTGAAGTAAGTTGAGGGGAATTTTATGGCGCACTTTATCGATAGGCGCCTGAACGGTAAGAATAAGAGCACGCTTAATCGTCAACGCTTTATTCGACGCTATAAAAAGCAAATTAAAGAAGCCGTTTCAGACGCCATAAACAAACGCAGTGTCACCGACGTTTCCAGCGGCGAGAGCATATCCATTCCCGCCAAGGACATCAAAGAGCCATTGTTTCACCAAGGCAAGGGCGGCTTTCGCGAGCAGGTTCACCCGGGCAATGATCAGTTCAATGCTGGCGATAGGATCAAGCGCCCTCCCGCAGGGCAAAGTGGTGGCGCTGGTGAAGGCGAAGCCAGCGATCAAGGAGAAGGCTCGGATGATTTTGTGTTCTCCATCTCCAAGGACGAGTACCTTGACCTGTTATTTGAAGACCTGGAACTGCCCAACTTACAGGAAAACAGTCTGGACAAGCTGGTACAGATGCGTACTCACAGAGCCGGATTCTGTAGCGATGGTGTGCCCAGCAATATAGATATAATCCGCTCACTGCAGGGCTCACTGGCCCGCCGGGTGGCCATGACCGCAGGTAAAAAGCGCGAGCTAGCCGAGCTAAAACAAGAGCTTATCCATTTAGAGCAACAACCTGTGCCGGAGCAAACCCGCATCAACCAGTTGCTCATACAGATAGAGGAACTGGAGCGCCAAATTTCAGCGGTGCCCTTTATCGATAACTATGATCTGCGTTTTCGTAATTATGAAAAGCGGCCCCACCCCACCTCCAAGGCGGTGATGTTTTGCTTAATGGACGTCTCAGGGTCCATGGATCAGGCTACCAAGGACATGGCGAAGCGCTTTTACATCTTGCTCTATTTATTCCTTACTCGCACTTATAAGGATATCGAAGTGGTTTATATACGCCACCATACTCAGGCCAAGGAGGTCGACGAGCAGGAGTTCTTCTATTCTCAAGAAACCGGCGGCACCATAGTCTCCAGTGCCCTAAAGCTGATGCACCAGATCATTGCCGCGCGATACTCCTCCAGCGAGTGGAATATCTACGCCGCTCAGGCTTCGGATGGCGATAACTGGGCCGATGATTCGCCACAATGTGCCGAGGTACTAAGCAACAAGATACTCCCCATGGTGCGCTACTACGCCTATGTGGAGATCACCAATCGCGCCCATCAGAGTCTGTGGCGCGAGTATGAGCAACTGGCGGCCCAATTCGGTAACTTTGCCATTAAGCACATTACCTCGGTGGAAGACATTTATCCTATCTTCCGCGAACTCTTTAAAAAAAGTGCAAACACCACGGCGCAAAGCGCTTAGCATAAGGGGCGACTATGACCAAGCCTTTAAGTGACGGCCCAGATTGGACTTTTGATTTACTGGAACAGTACCGGGATGAGATCAAGCGGGTCGCCGAGCACTACAAGCTCGACACCTACCCCAACCAAATTGAAGTGATCACCGCCGAGCAAATGATGGATGCCTACTCCAGCGTCGGCATGCCCATAGGCTACAACCATTGGTCATTCGGCAAGAAGTTTATTCAAACGGAGCAAAACTATCGCCGCGGACAAATGGGCCTGGCCTATGAAATCGTCATTAACTCCAACCCCTGTATTGCCTACCTAATGGAAGAAAACACCATGGCCATGCAGGCGCTGGTTATGGCCCATGCTTGTTATGGCCATAACTCCTTCTTTAAAGGCAATTACCTGTTTAAAACCTGGACCGATGCCGGCTCGATTATCGATTACCTGCTGTTCGCCAAAAACTACATCGCCGAGTGCGAGCAAAAGCATGGCATCGATGAAGTGGAAGACATTCTTGACTCCTGCCATGCCCTGATGAACTATGGCGTCGACCGATATAAACGACCACAGCAAATCTCCCTGTATGAAGAGCAAAAGCGCCAGCAAGAGCGGGCCGAGTATCTGCAATCTCAGGTCAATGAGCTATGGCGTACCATTCCCACCAACGAGCAGCAAAAACGCAAAAAACGCCCCCGTTTTCCTTCGGAGCCCCAGGAAAACATTCTCTATTTTGTCGAGAAAAATGCCCCTTTGCTGGAGCCTTGGCAGCGTGAGATAGTGCGCATAGTGCGCAAAATATCTCAGTACTTCTACCCGCAAAAACAAACCCAGGTCATGAATGAGGGCTGGGCCACCTTCTGGCACTATACCCTGCTCAATCATTTGTACGACGAGGGCAAATTAACGGACGGCTTTATGATAGAGGTACTGCAAAGCCATACCAATGTTATCTACCAACCGCCCTACAACAGTAATTATTACTCCGGCATCAACCCTTATGCATTGGGCTTTAACATGATGGTGGATATTCGTCGGATCTGTGAAAACCCGGATGACGAGGACCGCAAGTGGTTTCCAGAATATGCGGGGAGCGATTGGTTGGAGACCCTGCACTTTGCGATGCAGAACTTTAAAGACGAAAGCTTTATCAGCCAGTTTTTATCGCCACGGCTGATCCGTGAATTTAAGTTGTTTTCCATTGTCGATGACAGCCAACAGCCGCATTTGGAAGTCTCAGCGATCCATGATGAGAGCGGTTATCAAAAAATTCGCCAATCGCTCTCGGCCCAGTACAACCTCAGTAATCATGAGCCCAATATTCAAGTCTATGACATAGATATTCGTGGTGATAGGTCTCTGACACTGCGCTACATTCCCCATCTCGGCATTCCATTGGCCGACTCCAAGGACGAGGTACTAAAGCACCTGCACAGATTATGGGGCTTTCCGGTGCGTCTTGAGCAGGAAAACGCCGACGGCAGCATAGTAAAGTTAAGCAGCTGTCCCGCCACCGAGCTGGATCTGGAAAGCTAAAGCGTTCTTGCGTTAATCATCGGCCAGTGTGGTTTGATTGCGGCCGGCTAGCTTGGAGCGATAAAGCGCCTTGTCAGCGGCCGCTATCCACTGCGGGTAATGTAAAAAGCCACTGCGATATTGAGCGATACCGGCACTGATGGTCATACTCAATTGCACCTCCTCCAAGACCACCTTGGTACTGGCTATCAGTTGTCTAAGTCGCTCGGCAAACACCAGGGCACCTTGAGCGTCGGTATCGTATAAGATCACCACAAACTCTTCCCCACCATAGCGGGCCGCCATATCACTTTCGCGCAGCGTCCCCTTTAGCAATGCAGCCAGGTGCTGCAGTGCCTTATCACCACTGGCGTGGCCGTAGGTATCGTTAATGGCTTTAAAATGATCGATGTCGAACATCAGCAGGGAATCACAACCACCGTTACGCTTTAAGCGCTTAAACTCCTTATCCAGGGTTTCTTCCCAAAAGCCTCGGTTTGGTAACTGGGTCAGGCTGTCGGTGCGACTGATCTGCTCCAGTAACCTGTTGGCCTCTTCAAGCTCTAACTTATTGACCGCTTCGTCGGTGACATCATAAATAATCACACAAATATGGGTCACCTCGCCACGGGTGTTGGTCAGTGGAATAAAGGTGGCGTTCTGATACATATAATCCGCTTTACCGGTGATCGGCCGATAGTTCTTAAAGCGGAAAATATAAGGCTTTTGCTCCCAAATGGTAAAAGAGCGGTTTTTTAATACAAACACTGACTCGGTTTTGGTGCGAAACCAGTGCTCATCAATGCTGGGAAAGACCTCAAATAATTCCTTGCCTTGCACCGCGCTTGGCAACAAGCCGGAATGATTTTCCATAAAGCCATTCCAGCTACAAACCCGATATTGTCTATCGAGCACCACCAGGCCAACGTCTACGGTGTTGAACATATCCAACAACCAGTGAACCTCGTGCATCTTGTAATCGGCTGCAGGCATAATCAGTCTTCCAGTAAATATTCGACTTTGTATTTCAGTGTCTTAAGCGAGTCTTCGGTGAACAGCAGCATAAGGTCGCAACTAATGTCATGATCTTCTATGCCATAGCTAATTTCGATCGCTAAGGTGCGTTGCCAGCGGCTGCGATTCGCTCTTACCAGTTCGGCTACCTGGCTATGCTGCCCCAAGACCACGGGATGTCCTTGGGAGAAATGCACATCCAACTGCTTTGCCAACCCAGTTAGCATGGCACCGATAAGTATGTTGCCAACGTCCATCAGCAGCTCCAACTCCACCGCGTCGTTAAGCTCACCGCCATAATTCATGAGCGCAGCGATTTCTTTAAAGCTGGAGTCATTGAGCAACAGCAGCGCCTCACCGGAAATACCGCCACCAATAAAGCCCTGGCAAATCCCCGAGGTGGCCGCATTATGATCGATTGAATGCAATGCCATGGCCAACTCATTGACTTCCAAGATGTTGACATTGGGGATCGGCAAGGTGACAAAGACATTGAGCAAACGGGCCAGTAAATCACCGGCCTGGCCCATGGCGACATTGGTCAGCTCTTGATAGACATCGCGTACCTGCGGGTCGAGCCATTCGCCCAACTGCAACGCCAGGCGTCGACGCCGGGCACTGTCTTTTATGCCATGGCGATCGATGATCTGGGCCAACTTGGTGCTGTCGCAGGGCTTAGCAACAAAGTCGACTGCCCCGAGCTCACGTACCCGAGCTAAAGCGCTGGGTTGAATATCACCGGATACGATGATCACTATGACCTGGAGGTGGCGTTCCCGTATGGCCTGCAGTACCTGATAGCCGTCCATGCCCGGCATATTTAAATCGAGAAATAAAACCTCGGGATTGGCGGTCTCTAATAGAGCAAGGCATTCTTGGCCATTGGTTGCGTACATAAGTTGCACGTCCCAGTCTACAGGAAAGGAACGAGCGAGCTGTCGCCGGGCCACGCCGGAGTCATCACAGATCAATACTGGCGTTTTCATGACTTAGAATACCTGATACCAAGGTCTGAGAGGGGAAATGAAAAAATAATGTTTTTTGCTTATATTACAAAAGCTAACCGTTGATAATGGTATTAAAATTAACTAGTAAACTCAATTTAATTATAGACTGACGCTATCGACAAAGATAACGGCATACATTTTTAAACTAAGGCAAGAGTATGATAAATAAAGTATTGTTTAGCGCTATTCTACTGGCATCCAGTGTCAGCTACGGCGCCTTCGCAGAGCAAAGCAGCACCATCAACACCCTGGATGCCAATAAGGTCACCGCCAAAGGCAAGCCCGTCGTGCTGCTTGGTAACGGTGTTAGCGTAGGCCAAAAAGCCCCGGATTTTCGTGTCGTTGACGATACGTTTCAGGCCAAGGGCCTGGGCGATTATAAACAGCAAGCGGTGCTGCTAAGCGTGGTGCCAAGCTTGGACACGGGTGTGTGCAGCATACAAACCAAGCATTTTAACGAGCAAGTGGCGGCCAATTATCCGCAGGTTGCCATGCTGACCATCAGTACCGATCTGCCTTTTGCCCAAAAACGCTATTGTGCCGCCGAAGGCATAGACAAGCTGGAAACCCTGTCGGATGCGGTGTGGCGTGATTTCGCCGAGAACTATGGCTTACTCATTAAAGACATGGGTATTTTAAGCCGTGCCGTGTTTGTCCTCGATAAAGAGCACAAAATTATTTACAAGGAGCTGGTCAGTGAACTCTCAAAAGAGCCGGACTACAAAAAAGCCATCGCCGCGCTAGATTCGCTGTAAAACATCAGGCAATAAAAAAGCGCCTTCGGGCGCTTTTTTATTGCCTGAGTAACTCACCAGTTTTGCAACTGTGAATAGGCGAGCTCGACCAACAGTTCGATATGCTCGGCATCATCATTCAGAGCTGGGATATAACCTAAATGCTTACCGCCGGCCTCGGTGAAAATCTCGGCATTTTCCACCGATATTTCCTCCAGGGTTTCCAAACAATCGGCGGCAAACGCCGGGCACACCACCTGCAGCTTCTTCACTCCGGCCTGGCCTAACTCGGTCAAGGTTTTATCCGTATAGGGTTGCAACCACTCCTCTTTACCAAAGCGCGACTGAAAGGTCATAAGCCATTGCTCATCACTCAGTCCCAACTTTTGTGCGCAGCGCTCGGCGGTGAACTTGCAATGCTCATAATAGGGGTCGCCCTTATTAACACAGCGTTTAGGAATACCGTGGAAAGAGAAGATCAGCTTGTCCGCCTCGCCATGAGTTTGGCGGTATTTAGCAATGGACCCGGCCAAGGCATTAATATAGCTGTCGCGCTCATAATAATGCTTCAGGAAGCGGATCTCGGGAATATTGCGCACCTTGGCAAGATGCCGGTTCAGCTTATCAAACACCGCGGCGGTGGTGGTTGCCGAATACTGGGGATACAAGGGCAAGACCGCAATCTTGTCGATGCCACGAGCCTGCATATCATCAATTCTGCTTTGAATACTGGGCTGGCCATAGGTCATGGCATAATCCACATGAATTGACTGGCCGCTGTGGCTCTCAATGGCTTGCTTTAGCGCCTTTGCCTGACGCTCGGTAATGACGCGCAGCGGCGAACCTTCGCTTTGCCAGATAGACTCATAGGCCTTGGCTACCTTGCCCGAGCGGATGGGCAAAATGATACCGTTGAGGATGACGGACCACACCAGCGGCGGGATCTCCACCACTCGGGTATCGGAGAGAAACTCTTTAAGGTAGGCGCGCACCGCAGAGGCCGTTGGCGCGTCCGGGGTACCTAAATTGACCAACAACACACCATAACGACTGGCTGGCTGCGTCAAAGCTAAAGACATAAACTCACTTTCCTTTCGTTGTTAGGATGTTGATTATACCCATAAAAGCATCGCTAGGATCAAAAAACCGCCTGACGGCGGTTTTTGTTGTTTAGGCGTTTAACCTAGTAGCTCAGCGAGTTGCTGGCTAACGGCTTCAACAGCCTGGGTACCATTTAACTTGTGGTACTGAGTGTTACCCGCTTGCGCTTCGCCTTGGTAGTAGTCAACCAGTGGCTTGGTTTGCTCATGGTAAATGGCCAGGCGCTTACGTACCGTTTCTTCGGTGTCGTCATCACGGATAATTAGGTCTTCGCCGGTCACGTCGTCCTTACCTTCCACTTTAGGTGGATTGTAAACCACGTGGTAAACACGGCCTGAGCCTGGGTGTACACGACGACCGCCCATGCGCTCAACGATCACTTCGTCGGCAACATCAAACTCGATAACATGATCAACGGCAATGCCATTTTCTTTCATGGCATCAGCCTGTGGGATGGTGCGCGGGAAACCGTCTAGTAGGAAGCCATTTTCACAGTCGGCTTTAGCAACACGCTCTTTTACTAGACCGATGATAATATCGTCAGACACAAGTTGGCCCGCATCCATCACTTTCTTCGCTTCTAAACCAAGCGGCGTGCCTTCTTTAATAGCAGCACGTAGCATGTCACCGGTAGAAATCTGTGGAATGCCGTACTTGTCCATTAAAAACTGAGCTTGCGTGCCTTTACCAGCACCGGGTGCGCCTAATAAGATAATGCGCATAATCGTATCCTCGTGTCTGCGTTATTGGGGGTCATAAAATAAACTCAAATTTTTTCACAAGGACGGGTGTTACTCAAGGATAAAAAGGTAAAACTTTCGTCCAACATGGTTAACAGCCGAATTAGTAACCAGCCAGGCACAAAAAAGCCCGGTTATGACCGGGCTTTTTCAGTTCGTCTTTAAACGATTCTCTTATGCATCACGCTCTGCTTTTAAACGTGCTAGGCGTGCAACCTGATGAGTCGAGGTTAAGAAAGAGTAGATAGGCGCCAGGTAACCACGCTTACGTAGCTCAAGGAAGTCTTCGTCGCTTAACTCGTTCAGTTTCTTCTCATCCACCAAGTAGATACCCGTGATGTCTTTTTTCTCACCCTTGATATCAACCGTTAGCGTTTGCGCTACCAATAGTTCTTTATCGGCAAGGTACTGAGTGAAGGCATCGGTTACGCCGCTGAACTCGATGAAAGAAACCAGAGCTTCTTTACGACGCTTAAGGTAATCCGTCTCTTCACCATTTTCGAACAAGGCATTGCCTTCTTCTTCGCCTACTAGCGGGCTGGCTTCGTCGATAACAACACCATATTGCTCTTGCTCAGGGTGCTTAACCAAACCTAGTGGGTAGCGAGTAACCGCTAGCGGGGCAAAACCTGCCTGCCATTGGTCGTCTTTGATAAATAGGTTTTCACCTGGCTCAAGACCGAATAAGGCAACCGCTTGGAATTTACCAGATTCATTGTTCTTTACGAATGCCATTGGGAATTCATTGGCGATACGGCCAAACTCGTGCGCCACAACTGGCACTAAATGCTGAGTTTTTAAAAATTCGATGTTCAGGCCATGTTTTACTTTGGTGTTGGCATGCTTTTCGTTATGCAAAGGCTGTACTTGTTGCTCCGCCATAATACTGCTCCATACTATTTACGTATTTATTACTTGTTGTGGCCTAAGGCTATCGGTTTTACTGGCAAAAAGAAAGCGAAAATACATTAAAGTTTCATGTCCCTTTTTCGCTTCAACTTTTTAAGATATGACGGTGTTCTCATTCTTGTCTTTAAGTGACATCCTCAGCCCTTTTACTAGCAAATTTTTTGCCCTTAACACAAGGCCAGATAAGGCTTCCAGGAAAGCCAAAGGTAATCAAACCTAGCCAGCCAAGGCGACAAAAAAGCCGCAATGATGCTGATATTTTGCCCTTAAAATACCCACATTGAGCACGCGTAATGTTGTGATTTCATTTTAGATAAGTGAAAAACCACCGTAAATTTTCCCTCACTTTCTGTTTTTGCCACCGGGTTAGACGAGGGTCAAAGTTGTTAATAAGGTGTATTAAAAAGCCAACAAGGCTATAATGACAGCGCTATCATAAAGAGGTGGATTCGAATGCAAGATACCCAAATTCGTTCTGTGCTTATTCTCGGTGGCGGCACCGCCGCCTGGTTAAGCGCCAATCACTTGGCCACTCAACTTAAAGGCGTCGACCAAGGTGGCGTTAAAATCACCCTGCTAGAGTCGCCTGATACCCCAACCATAGGCGTGGGCGAAGGCACGGTTCCCTTGATGGTGCACACCCTAAAAGAATTTGGCATCTGCGAGTCGGAGTTTATCAACGCCTGTGATGTATCCTTTAAACAAGGAATACGCTTTAACAACTGGATGCAGCCGCAGAACGAGCAACCGCATTATTATTACCACCCCTTTGATTATCCCTTGCTAAACAAGGATAACCTCGCCGCCTGGTGTCTCGACCCAACACGCAAGTTTGCTCATCAGGTCGGCACTCAGGCGCAGATATGCGATCAGGGTTTGGCGCCGAAAACCATCTGTTGCCCTCAATATCAGGGCCAGATGGCCTACGGCTACCATCTGGATGCGGCTAAATTCGCCGCCTTATTGGCGAAACAGGGTCGTGAGCAACTAGGTGTAAATCACCAATCAGTGCATATTGAGCAGGTGCAGTTGGATGATACGGGCGCCATCAAGGCACTGATCGATAATCAGGGCCGGGCCCACAGCGCCGACCTTTATATTGATTGCTCCGGTTTTAGCAGCCGCCTCCTTGGTCAGGCCATGCAGGTGCCCTTTGTCGACAAAAGCGACATCTTGTTCGTGAACAAGGCCCTAGCCATTCAGGTGCCTCATCAAGACCCTCAAGCCGAGCTGCCTTCATGCACCCTGGCGACTGCACAAAGTGCCGGTTGGATCTGGGATATCGCCCTGCCCACCCGCCGTGGCGTTGGTCATGTGTTTAGCGACCGTTATATCAGCACCGAGCAGGCGCACAAACAGCTAGCGGACTATTTAGGCATGGATGAAGATAAGGTCGAGGCCAGAGAAATAGCCATGCCGGTGGGGTACAGGCAAAAGTTCTGGCATAAAAACTGTGTTGCCATTGGCCTAGCGCAGGGCTTTGTCGAGCCCCTTGAGGCCACCGGCCTGTTAGTCTTCGATGCCACCGCCAAATTGCTGGCCAGTCAATTTCCAACAAACCAACATGACATGGCTGCGCTTAGTGAGCGCTTTAATGAACGGGTCGGGGCCATGTGGGACAGCGTGATCCAGTTTATAAAGCTGCACTACGCCATTTCCAATCGCGATGACAACGCATTTTGGCGTGATAATCGCAACCCCAACACCTGGCCCCCGGGGCTGGCACAAAAACTGACCCATTGGCGTCATCATCTGCCCAGCCATTATGACTTTAACCAGGGCTTTGATGCCTTTCGCTTAGAGAACTATCTTTATGTGTTGTACGGCATGGACTTTAAAACCGATTTAAGCCACAGCCCGATGCGCATTGATTGCGGCCAAAGCACCCAGTTACAAGAGGCCTTGGTCGCTAAGGGCAAACACCTCTGTACCCAGTTGCCCTGTAACCGGGCGCTGCTTAACAGCATTCGCACCCACGGGCTCAATAAGCGCTGAGCACAGCAATTTAAACGCATAAAAAAGCCAGTGAAGACTCACTGGCTTTTTTGCTGTAGCGCACAGCTTAGATTAGAAGCGGAACTGTAAGCCAAGCTTATAGCGTGCTTCGCCTTCGAAGAACCACGCCGGATAGCCGTCTTTCAGCTCAGGTACTACCTGGGCATCGCCTTCAGCCACACCGATTTGTACACTGTCCTCTTCGGTCAGGTTTACGGCTTCAAAGGTCACATCCAGGCTATCGGTCACCGAGTACTTGGCGCTCAAATCCAGAGTGCCATAGTCCTGGTGCTCACGGTTGCCATAGAAACCAGGTAACTCACGGATCATGTACTCAGAGCGCCAGTTATAGGCAAGGCGCACGTTAAAGTCGTCTGTCTCATAGTAACCAACAAGGTTAACCGTATGATCCGATGAATCGGTAAACACGGATACACGATCCGGGAAGTTTTCCGCCGGTGCAGATGAGTCCACCAAGGTGTAGTTCACCTGATAGCCGAAGCCATTATCGAAGCCATCTTGCAATTGCAGCTCAAGACCTTGAATTTCACCGCCGCTACCGGTGCCCATGGTGGCTATGGTCCAGTTATCTACGCCTGAGTCATTATCGACAATGCCTATGCTTTGGTTAAGCACTTGATCTGTCTTGGTAAAGCTGGAGATATCCTTGATAAAGTAAGTGGCGCTAAACATGGCGTCGCTATCGAAGTAGTACTCGATACCGAAGTCCGCCTGGGTCGCCTTAAACGGCTCTAGACCGATATTACCTTTTTTCAGTACCTCATTGCCCGAGGTACCATCGTTGTAACCGGCCAAAGTGGAAGCTGAGAACATATCCGCGTAGTTAGCGCGTGACATAACCTGGGCCGCCGACACGCGTAAGATCACGTCTTCGCTTAGGTCAAAGGCAATGTTCACACTGGGCAAGACTTCATCATAGTCCGCCTTGTCGGTGCTCAGGGTATCCGCGTAGTTGCCCATGGCATCAAGATCATAGTAGTCAGACTCGGCATCGGTAGAAACATAACGGACACCGATATTACCGCGCATCCCTTCTGCTTCGAAGTCGGCCATCAGATAAATAGCCAGGTTTTCTTCCTCTATGGTGCCGTAACCAGAGCGGTACACGTCCGAGGTATTATCAAAGCTGGCAATAGCGGCGTAGCCATCGGCTATCATGGCATCCAGGTTTGGCTCTGGCAAAGTAAAACCAGCGCCGGAAGATACGGTACCCGAGTAGTAATTATCGGCGCTCTTCGCAGCGATATTGTCGACTAGATTCGCCGAGTAGGTGAGCTGCTTAACCTCATGGTCGGCCCAGCGCACACCGGTTTTAATGGCGGTAATGGCGCCAAAGTCTACCGGGAAGGTGAAGTCCACTTGTGCGTAGGTTTCTTCGTCCGAGTTAGGTTGCTTCTTCAGTGACCAACCGGCCGGTGATAGCTCACCGTTGAAGTCACTGGCAGCAAACTCTTTATTGGCGATATCAATCTTGATCACCTCGCCGGTGGCGTCATAGGTACCGGCGAAATCGGCCGGCGTGCCCAACCAGAAGCCATAGTTTGAAGTCAGATCGGTGCCCCCGTCGGACTGGGTATTACCAATGCGACCGCTCACCTCAAAGTTATCGGCCACATATTTAAAATCAAAATCAACCGTATCCGAGGTCATAGAGCCGGCACGCGCCCAAGTTTGTGCCCAGCCCGGGTTAGTATCGTCGGCGCTGCGACGGTAGAAAGTACAGGTGCCCGAAGCATTGGTTTGCTCACAGGCCGCCGCCTTGTCGTCCGGGAAGATGGCAAATAACGAGGTATTGGCGTTATTGGCTTCAAGCTCTAGGCTCATGATATTTAGGCCTAATTCCAGGGCGTCGGTTGGACGATACTGAAATGCCGCGTTGATTGCGGTGCGCTCACGCTCTTGTTGGAAGGTGGTGGGTACAATATCACCCCAGCCAACCAGGGATTCGATGCCGTTACGCTGATAGCTGGTTTCCGAATAGGCCGCCGCCAAGAGGAAACCAAAGTCTTCGTTGTCGTTTTTCCACGAGTAAAGACCCGACACATCTGGATCCGTCTCTTCAGAGATGGTGCCGTAGTCGGCCTTAATGCCACCGAAAATGGTGTTTGCATCCAGGTCCAGCGGCTTGCGTGTTTTCACGTTAACCGTCCCCCCGATACCACCTTCAACGGTATCCGCTTGTGAGGACTTACTCACCTCGATACCGCCCACTAACTCAGGTGGCAACAGGGTATAGTTAAAGCTGCGGTCAATCGATTGTTGGTCATACCAACCGGTTGAAGCTACCGAGTGACCGTTTAGCAAGGTACGGGTAAGCTGCGCCGAGGCACCGCGAATAGACACCTGCTGGCCCTGGCCAAACTGGCGGTTCACCGAGATACCCGAAATACGACCTAGGGCTTCACCCACATCGCTGTCCGGAAATTTACCGATATCCTCGGCGGATACGGCGTCGACTACCGAGTTGGCGAAACGTTTAGTGTTCATGGCCGCTGCGAGTGAGCGACGAATACCACGAACTTCAATCACTTCAACGTCTTCTTTTAATTGAGTTTGCGTATCGGCCGCCACAGCAACACCGGAAAAACCGGCGCCTACAGCCAGGCTGACGTTCACTGCTAATAAGCTTTTCTTAAAATTTTTAGCTAACACAGGATTCCCCTTGAATTATTCTTGAATCATTTTGTTGATTATCAAATCACTTCTGCCCAGTGATGATGACAACGCTGTCATCTACTAACAAACCATACACTCAAAATTACAAATTCGCTACATCTTTTGTCTTTTTAGTTTAAAAAAAACACTAATTTAATTGTAACAAATTGATTTTATTTGATTTAGCAATGAGCCATAGCGGGTTTGTGGATTGAATCGCGGCGAATATAGCACAAATTGTAGAGTAAGAGTAAAGTACGCGATAAGTGCGGGTTAATGTGCGGTTGTGATTGCAAGATGCGCGATTGCTAAATACGATTGCCAGATAAAGCAGCCATACCTGAAACACGGATGAGGCCCTCCCAGGCCATAAAAAAACGCAGCCTAAGCTGCGTTTTCTGTATTTTAAAGGCCAAGCCTTACGGGTAGTTATTTACGGAGCCCAGTATACTTCCAGTTCGATGTCTGGATGCTGTAACACAGCCCGTAAAGGCATCGCCTGCACGTCGCCACCGGCTTTTGCTTCTTTGTAGACAGCCAGTTTTTCCTCGCCGCTGATCAACAACTTAACCACTCGCGACTGAGCAATGGCATGCAAGGTGAGGGTCATACGCTCGGTAATAGCGCCGGTCACCTCGCTTTCGATGGCATTAATTGCACACACCAGTTGTGGCGACGACAAACCCGTTTCTAACCCCTGGGCATGAGGAAATAACGACGCGGTATGACCATCCGGGCCCATGCCCAATATGGTGACATCGAACGGGCGCTGTATCTGTGCATACATCTGCTCACACTGCTCTACTCCGGCCTCGGCCGTGGCGGCACCGTTTTTCATGGTAATAAAGTTGGCGCTGGCGGCCTTGTCTTGCAACAAGGTGCTGTTAATAAAGCTTTCGTTACTTTTGTCATGGTCGGCATCGACCCAGCGCTCGTCAACCATGGCTACATCAACCTTGTCCCAGGCGATGTCCAGGCCCGATAGATACTTATAGGCCGGCGCCGGTGACGAGCCACCGGATACCAGTAAGGACGCGCGTTGGCGCTCATTTAAGGCTGAGGTTAAACGCTCGGCCAACGATGCCGCCAGGGCTTGGGTCATCTGCTCTTTTGAGTCAAAAAAATGCTCTTTGATGGTCGCCATTATGCGCCCTCCCCGGTGTTAAACCAACGATGCTGTGTTTCCGCCAAGAGCTCATCGGCATCGACAGGACCCCAGGTACCGGCACGGTACAAGGCCGGAGCACCTTGCTCTTGCCAGCGTTCAATAATGGGATCGATCCACTGCCAGGCCTGACGTACCTCATCACGGTGAATAAAGAGTGCCGGGTTATTGGCCGCGGCATCAAGCATCAGGCGCTTATAGGCATCTGAATGAAAACCCGATTCATAAGACTCTGATAGCTCGATGTTTAGAGTCACCGGCTCAAGCTGCATCTCGAGGTTGTCTAAACGCTTTGACATCAGGGTGAGTTGAATGCTTTCTTCCGGCTGCAAGCGGATCACCAAGCGGTTTGGTTGAATGGGACCCACACTGTCATCATAAACATTATGAGAAACCGGCTTGTACTCAACCACGATTTCCGCACAACGTTTTTTCATACGCTTGCCGGTGCGCAGATAAAAAGGCACACCCGCCCAGCGCCAGTTATCAATATGCGCCCGAATGGCGACAAAGGTCTCGGTATTACTAGGGCCGTCGGCCAACTCTTCGAGGTATCCCGGGACGATTTTGCCATCGAGCTCGCCCGGTACATACTGACCGCGAACGATATTGTCGTCGACCTGTTCGTCCACCAGCGGACGCAACGCCTCAAGCACTTTTAATTTTTCGGTGCGAATAGAGTTGGCATTGAGCTTATGCGGCGACTCCATGGCTACCAAACACAGCAACTGCAACAAGTGGTTTTGGATCATATCGCGTAGCGCCCCGGCCTTATCATAGAAGCCGGCGCGGCTCTCCAGGCCCACGGTTTCGGAAATGCTGATCTGAATGTTGTCTATGGTTTTGGCATCCCACAGGTTTTCAAAGACCGAATTGGAGAAACGCAGTGCCATTAGGTTTTGCACCGTCTCTTTGCCCAGGTAATGGTCGATACGGAAGATCTGTTCTTCGCTAAAGTATTGAGCGATCTTGGCATTGATCTGCTCTGCGGATTTACCACAGTAGCCGATGGGCTTTTCCACCACCACGCGCGAGGTGTCGGTGATCAATTCCTTGGTGGAGAGAATTTCACAGCAGGTGCCGTACACCGCCGGCGGCAAGGAAAGGTAAAAGACGCGTGATTTATCTTCATCATGCTCGCCAAGTATCGCTTTCAACTCATCCCAGTGGGCGTCGGCCTCGGTTACATTAACCACCACGGGTACCAGATACTTGGCAAAGGCTTGCCAGTCTTTATTGTTGTATTCACCCTTACTCAGGTGCTCTTTAAGGGCGCTGTGGGCGGTGTCAATATACGCATCACGTTGCTCTGTGCCGCGTACGGTAGGTAAGATCCGCGTTCCTTGTGGCAAGTTCCCTTCCTGATAAGCGCGATACATGGCCGGTAGCAACTTGCGCAAAGCAAGGTCGCCGCCGCCACCAAAGATGATGATATCAAAAGGATTTAGCATGATTTACTCTCTACCTGTTTATTGTGTGTTCCGACAAGCCAGCGATGCCGAGCCTGTAAGTGGCACATTCATTGTTCTTATTGGGAATTATAACAAGCCCTAGGCTAGTGACCCTGATGTTAGTGTGCACTCATGGGTGCCGATAACCGTTAGCGCCAGCGTTTAGTTATGGGTGCTGGCGAAAAAGGCAAAGCTCCGATTCTAGATATCTAGCAATCGGAGCTTGGGAATAAATGAGCTTTAGGGTCACTGTAATTCCTCTCACAAAAATACAGGCCCCAAAGACTCCAGCGCTACCCGTTCAAAGGTATTCTGTAAGCCGTCCCTCTTCAGGAAGAAGGCATTCACGGCTTCGCTGCTAAGCAGCTAATTTGTTAGTGGCGTTTATTAAGATAATACGCCATCAGTCCCTGCGTTGAACTATCGTGCTCCCCAACACTGTGTGCACGCAGCTCAGACTCGATATTCTTTGCCAGTCCCTTGCCAAGCTCGACGCCCCATTGATCAAAGGAGCAAATCTCTAAAACGATCCCCTGCACGAATATCTTGTGTTCATACAAGGCAATTAAGCGCCCTAGCCCTCGAGCATCGACCTTGTCGAGGATAAGCGAGCTTGTTGGCCGATTGCCCTGATGAATTTTATGGGCAATAAGCGTTTCTATTTGTTGCTCACTGACACCCTTTTGCAGCAAGTCGGCTCGGACCTGCTCGGCATCAACGCCATTCATCATGGCCTCGCTTTGGGCGAAGAAGTTCGACATAAGAACATCATGATGTCTCTCAACGTCCGTTTGCGGCTGTACCGAGGCGATAAAGTCCGCTGGAACTATGGTCGTGCCTTGGTGCAGATACTGGTAAAAAGCATGCTGGCCATTGATCCCCGTCATACCCCAGATCAAGGGCACCGTATTATAATTCACGGACTCGCCGGCAAAGTTTACCGCCTTACCATTACTTTCCATTTCACCTTGCTGCAGATAGGCCGGCAACATATGCAGGGCCTGATCATAGGGCAAAATGGCCTGGGCTCGATGATCTAAAAAGCTGGTATTCCAAACGCTCAATAACCCCATTAATACAGGGATATTGGCGGCCAAAGGTGCCTGGCAAAAGTGTTCATCAATCTCAAACGCCCCGGCCAATAATTCTGTAAAGGCCTCAAAGCCGAGGTACAAAGCGATAGGCAAACCTATCGCACTCCACATCGAAAATCGACCACCAACCCAATCCCACATGGTGAATACGTTTTCATCGGCAATGCCAAACTCGGCGGTTTTTTGTAAATTCGTACTCACAGCAACAAAATGCTTGGCCACGGCCTGATCATTTTTTGCTGCGTCTTTTAGCCAACGCACCGCAGTGGTGGCATTGGTCATGGTCTCTGACGTGGTAAAGGTTTTCGATGACACCACAAACAAGGTAGTTTCTGGGTCAAGCCGCTTTAATACCTGTGCAATCTGCACGCCATCAACGTTAGAGATATAATGCACCCCAAGGGTTTCATCGGCATAACTTGCCAGAGCTTCGGTGGCCATTTGCGGGCCTAAATTCGAGCCACCAACACCAATACTGACGACGTCACGAATGGCTTTATTGCTATAACCCAGCCATTGACCACTGCGCACCTTGTCGACAAAGGCGGCCATTTTTGCCAGCTCATTGTGTACCTGTTCAACAACATTAACGCCGTCAACCTTGATAGCCCGATTACCCGGATTACGCAGTGCGGTATGCAAAACCGCGCGTTGCTCGGTGAAATTAATCTTGTCACCGGCAAACATTTTGTCGCGCCATTTCGGCAAGTCACATTGTTCTGCCAGCTCGACTAATGTGTCGCGCACCTGCACATCTATCAATTGCTTAGAGTAGTCAAATAACACCCCGGGAATGGTCAATGACAGCGTATCAAAACGGCTCGGTTCGGCGGCAAACAAGTCTTTTAGGTGCGTGTTTTTCAACCCCTTTGCCTGCTCTTTAAGCGCCAGCCAACTCGTTAATTGTGAACGACTTGCTACCATTGTTAATTCCTTATATTTCTAACTAGATTAATAGGTCTTCGCGGTTACTGACCGCGAATCAGCTCACTCTCACCACATTTTTCTCTATTTTTGTGAAAGTTCGAGGACAAAACCACCAATCTTGCATTTTAAATTGCCGTTAAAAGTGAACGTTAAGTTAAAATGACAACGCTGTCAAATGGCTAATTTTAAATTTTATGAGCGGATCATAGCGCATATTTTCGTCCTTGACACCGGTATCATTAGGAAAATTTAAAATTTTCTCTGCTAATTATTCATAACTTTAGATACACTCAATGAAAAATTGACCTAGAGTCATTTTTCTTTGAAAACAGCTGCTGGAACCTAGTTTGCCGAACTGGCTCACCAACTTGGCTTATCTGGGCTAAGCGATAAGAAATTGTCGCAACCATACGCTGCATGGCGAGAAAAAGCCGGTAGCTACGCCACTAGGTCACTAATTAGACACGCTAATTAGGTAACAAATACGGGCATCGCCTTGCGCTGCCGAGATAATAAGAAACGCTCATGAAAGTAACCATCAATGACGTTGCGAAACTGGCCGGGGTGTCAATGAAAACGGTTTCGCGGGTAATTAACAACGAACCTTCGGTACGCAAAAAGACCCATGATTTGGTGATGGCCGCGGTCAAAGAGCTAAATTACCAACCCAACCTCGCAGCCCGTAACCTTGCCGGAACCTCTTCCTACGCCATAGGTTTAGTCTATGACAACCCCAATGCCTATTATGTAATAGACATGCAAAACGGTGTGCTCTCTCGTTGCCGTCAAGAAGGCTATGAGTTGGTTATCCACCCCTGCAGCTATGCCGATGACAATATGAAAACCGAGCTAAAAACCATGATCCGTCGCTCCCGTATCGCCGGTCTGGTGCTCACACCGCCCTTGTCGGAGCAACAGGAGCTGATCGACGAACTGGATGAGATGAACATGCACTATGTGCGCATTCTTTCTGGTCGCGGCGATGACAACGACAACAATTCCTGTATTTATGTGAATGACTATGCGGCGGCCTATGAGATCACCTCTCACCTGCTGCAACTTGGCCATAAAAACATCGCCTTTATTTGCGGTGATCAGGGGCACAAATCCACCGCAGAGCGCTTGGCTGGCTATCAACAAGCACTGGCCGATCATAAAATTGCAGCCCCAGAGTCCCTGCTCTACCGCGGCGAATACTCCTTTGAGTCCGGTGTCGAGGGCGCCAAAGAGCTCCTAAAAGATAACAATCGCCTCGGCATTACCGCGGTGATGGGCGGCAACGATGAAATCGCCGCCGGTGCCTTGTTTGCAGCGCGCCTGATGAATATTGCCATTCCCGCTGAATTGGCCATTACCGGTTTCGAAGACTCCCCCTTCTCCAAGCAGACCTGGCCCAAGCTGACCACAGCCCATCAGGATAATGATGAGATCTCCCAGCATGCGGCGCGACTTTTGTTTAGCAAAACCCGGGGCGCACGCAATCAGGACAAGGACATCACCCGCATCTTCACCCCGAGTTTGGTGATCCGCGGCAGCTCCGACGCCAAAACAGCCTAAGCGGGCCGATGGCGGTCTCCGCGCCGCCACAATCTCGCAAATGACCATCGCAACTGTTGTGAAATGACCGAGAAATAAGGATAATAGTTCGGTTCTTTTCAGCTTCTTGGGTGCCTATGACGGAATATCTCTTACTGCTTGTCAGTACCGTATTGGTCAACAATTTCGTATTAGTCCAGTTTTTGGGTCTGTGCCCCTTTATGGGCGTATCTAGCAAACTGGATACCGCCGTTGGCATGTCACTGGCCACCACCTTTGTACTGACCCTGGCCTCCGTCACTAGTTACCTGGTGAATCAATATATCCTGCTGCCTTTAGAGCTGACCTTTTTGCGCACCATGAGTTTTATCTTGGTGATCGCCGTGGTCGTGCAATTCACCGAAATGGTCGTGCAGAAAACCTCACCCACACTCTACCGCTTACTCGGTATCTTCTTACCTCTGATCACCACTAACTGTGCCGTGCTTGGGGTGGCCTTGTTAAATATCAAAGAGCAGCATAGTTTTGTCGAGTCGGCCGTCTACGGCTTCGGCGCCGCGGTGGGCTTTTCACTGGTACTGGTGCTGTTCGCGGCAATGCGGGAGCGTCTGGCCGGGGCCGATGTGCCGGTGCCCTTTAAAGGGGCGGCCATCGCCATGGTCACCGCCGGATTAATGTCTATGGCCTTTATGGGCTTTAGCGGATTAGTTAAGTTTTAATGATGATTTTATTTTACGCCCTCTGTGCTGTGGGCATATTAGCGTTAGTCTTTGGCGTGATCCTTGGCTTTGCCGCGGTGCGTTTTCGCGTTGAAAGCGACCCCATTGTCGAGCAAATCGATGCCATTTTGCCACAAACCCAGTGTGGTCAGTGCGGCTATCCGGGCTGTCGCCCCTATGCCGAAGCCATTGCCAATGGCGATGAGGTCAACAAGTGCCCTCCCGGTGGTGAAGCCACGGTTAAAAAATTAGCCGATCTTATGGGCGTGGAAGCAACTCCCTTGGCCGGTGGCGAGCAGGCCGAACCGGAGAAAAAGGTGGCCTATATTCGCGAAGACGAATGTATCGGCTGCACCAAATGTATTCAAGCCTGTCCGGTCGATGCCATCGTTGGCGCCACGCGGCAGATGCACACGGTTCTCATTGATGAATGCACCGGCTGTGACTTGTGTGTCGACCCCTGCCCGGTGGATTGCATCGACATGGTGCCGGTCGCGCAAACCAAACAAACATGGAAATGGCAGTTGCAAGCCATCCCCGTGACACAAATTGATTAAGAGGTGCAGTGTTGGACTCTTTATTAGCTCGAATTAGTCGCGGACAACTTTGGCCAAGCCCTGGTGGCGTGCACCCACCGGTAAACAAAAGCCAGTCAAACTCGCTGCCCATCCAAATCCTGCCGTTGCCGCCGCGCCTGGTGCTGCCGGTAAAACAGCATATAGGTGCCCAGGGTCAACTACTGGTCAATGTGCATGAGCAGGTGCTTAAAGGGCAGGCATTAACCAAACCCCATGCCAACTGGTCGGTTCCCGTACATGCACCGACCTCGGGACGCATCGTGGATATTACCCCTATGCCGTCGGCACACCCGTCGGCGCTGCCCGAACTCAGCATCATTATTGAGCCCGACGGCGAAGATCGTTGGTGTGAACTGGTTCCCCACCCAAACTACCGCGAGCTCACCGCAGAGCGTTTGGTAGATATACTGCATTTTGCCGGCATCTCCGGCATGGGCGGAGCCGGTTTCCCGACCTATATTAAGGCCTCAACCAAACAGCAAATTGATGTCCTGATCATTAACGGCTCCGAGTGCGAGCCCTATATCAGCGCAGATGATGTCCTGATGCAGGCGCACGGCGACGAAATCGTGCGCGGTATCGAAGTACTGCGCCACCTGTTAAAACCCAAAATCACCCTGATCGCCATTGAAGACGATAAGCCCAAGGCGATAGAGGCGATGGAACAGGCCTGCGCCGGTCTTGACGAGATGCAGGTGCGCGCCATCCCCACCAAATACCCGTCCGGTGGCGAAAAACAGCTGATTCAAATTTTAACATCGAAAGAAGTGCCCGCCGGTGGTATTCCCGCAGATATCGGTGTGCTGGTGCAAAACATTGGCACCATGTACGCGGTGCAGCAGGCGGTTGAGCTTGGTAAGCCGCTTATTGAGCGTGTGGTTACGGTTACCGGTGACGCCCTGGCCGAGCAGCGTAACGTCTGGGCTTTACTGGGTACCGAGGTAAAACACCTGTTGGCACAGCAAGGATTTACACCTGAGCCGATGCAAAGGGTGATCATGGGCGGTCCCATGATGGGTTTCACCCTGCCCACGGTGCGAATTCCCGTGGTGAAAACCACTAACTGTATTTTGGCGCCAAGCGCAGCGGAAATGCCGATGCCTGGCGAAGAGCGCGCTTGTATCCGTTGTAGCGCCTGCGCCGATGCCTGCCCAGCCTCGCTATTACCCCAACAGTTGCAATGGTTTGCCAAGACCAAGGAATATAAAAAGCTCGAAGAGCACCAGTTATTTGATTGCATCGAGTGCGGTGCCTGCGCCTATGTCTGCCCCAGTGAAATACCTTTGGTTCAGTATTATCGTGTGGCCAAGGCGGAAATTCGCGAGCAGCAGATCGAGCAAATTAAATCGGACCGCGCCAAGGAGCGCTTTGAAGCCCGTAAGGAACGCTTGGAGCGGGAACAAGAAGAGCGTCGTAACCGCCATAAGCGCCCTCGTCGCAGCACAGAGCAAGACTCACAAAGCAAAGAGAAAGTGGCCGAAGCCCTGGCTCGGGTCAAACGCAAACAAGCCGATAAGGGTGATGACAAAGACAAGGTTGCCGCCGCCATTGCCCGTGCCAAAGCGAAAAAAACGGGCGAACAACTTGCGCCGGATAACAGTGACGTAGCGCAAGAACGCGCTGCGCGTAAAGAACAGGCACGCTTGTATAAAGAGCAAAAGCAGCAATCGGACACTCCAGAGCCCTTAGCAAAAGACGATAAAAAAGCGGCTGTAGCCGCCGCTATTGCCCGCGCTAAAGCGAAAAAAGCAGCCCAAGGCGAAGATGCCGATGCACCGGCGCTGGACGATAAAAAGGCTGCGGTAGCCGCTGCCATAGCTCGCGCCAAAGCGAAAAAAGCCGCCCAGGCCGAAGACGCCGATGCACCGGCGCAGGACGATAAAAAGGCTGCGGTAGCCGCAGCTATTGCCCGCGCCAAAGCGAAAAAAGCAGCTCAGGCAGCCGAAGCCAATGAGGCACCGGCAGAGACAAAAGGTGACGCAAACCCGGCCGTTGCCCCGCAGTCCGAGGAAGATAAAAAGAAAGCCGCCGTCGCAGCCGCAATCGCGCGCGCCAAAGCGAAAAAGGCGGCCCAAGCTGCAGCTAAACCGTCGACTGAGTCGTCGACCGAGTCGTCAACTGAGTCATCGACCGAGTCTTCAACCGAGTCTTCGACCGAGCCTCGCGAAGAGCACAATACTGGCACCGATAATCCGTCGCCGACGGCACAATCGGCCGAAGACAAGAAAAAAGCAGCGGTTGCCGCGGCAATTGCTCGCGCCAAGGCGAAGAAAGCGGCCAAGGCAGCGCAAAGCGATGAGGCTCAGGACGACACTAGCGATAACGCCAACACGCCGGCAGCTGAACAATCGCCAGAAGATAAAAAGAAAGCGGCCGTCGCAGCTGCCATCGCCCGTGCCAAGGCCACAAAAGCCGCACGAGACGCGGACAACAACTCAGATGATGAGGATCCATCATGAAGCTCAATATGATGAGTTCACCATATAAACACAGCCATAAGTCGCTCACCGGTGTGATGCTGATGGTGGCACTGGCTGCGGTGCCAGGAATATTGGCGCAGTGCTATTTTTTCGGCACCGGTGTCTTGATCCAGCTGGTGTTAGCCCTGGTGTGCGTCACCCTGTTTGAAGCCGCGGTGCTCTATATGCGCGGCCGTAAAATTTGGCACACCCTGCAAGACGGCAGCGCCTGGTTGACCGGACTGTTATTGGCGGTGAGTATTCCGCCCTTGGCGCCTTGGTGGGTGATAGTGATCGGCTGCTTCTTCGCCATCGTCTTTGTTAAGCAGCTTTATGGTGGCTTGGGCGGCAACCTCTTTAACCCAGCCATGGCGGGCTATGTGTTGCTGCTGGTGTCTTTCCCTGTGCAAATGACTTCTTGGTTACCGCCGGCGGAGTTAATGCACCATCAGGTTAGTCTGGTCGATGAGCTGGCCATGATTTTTAGTAACTACACTCAAAGTGGATACAGCTTGGAGCAACTGCGCTCCAACGTCGATGGCATTACCATGGCCACCCCCTTGGATACCCTGCGCACCGATGTCAGCCATGGTTTAACCGTGGCCGAGAGCATGGTAAAATCGGTTTTTGGTGAAACCGCGGGCATAGGTTGGCTGTGGGTTAACACCGCCTATCTGCTCGGTGGCTTATTGCTACTGCAACAGCGAGTGATCAATTGGCATATTCCCGTAGCCATGCTCGGTGCCCTGTCGCTGTGTGCCAGCATCGGCTATATCTTTGATTCGGGCAATCAACCCGGCTTAGCCTTCCACTTACTCAGTGGCGCCACCATGCTGGGTGCCTTCTTCATCGCCACGGATCCGGTGTCGGCATCCACGACCAATCGTGGCCGCCTTATTTATGGCGCCGCCATTGGCGTGATCGTCTATTTGATCCGCACCTTCGGAGGCTACCCGGATGCGGTGGCCTTTGCCGTGTTACTGATGAACATGGCGGTGCCGTTAATTGATCACTATACCCAACCGCGCACCTATGGGCATGGAGCAAAATCATGATCCTCTCATCTATGGTTAAAAATGGCGCTATCTTGAGTGCCTTCGCACTGGTGACAACTGGTGCGGTTACCTTGGTCCAGCAGTTCACCGCGCCTAAGATTGCCATCCAAGAGAAAAAACAGCTCCAGGGGCTGCTGCATCAGGTACTGCCCGAGTCCGCCTATGATAACGAGTTGTATCTTGACTGCACTCAGGTACGCAGTCAGGAGCTGGGGCCACATCCTAGCTACACGGTCTACCGGGCACGCAAGCAAGGAGAGGTGGTGGCCTTAGTGATGCAAAGCACGGCACCTAATGGTTACAGTGGCAATATCGAGCTGCTCAGCGCTATCTATCCAGATGGCACGGTTGCGGGCGTGCGTGTAACCAAACATAATGAAACGCCTGGCCTTGGCGATAAGATAGAAGCCAAGCGCAGTGACTGGATCAACAGCTTCAGTTCCCAACAGGTGCGCAGCCAGGATGACCCCCGTTGGGCGGTGAAAAAAGACGGCGGTACCTTTGATCAGTTTACCGGCGCCACCATAACCCCGCGCGCCGTGGTCGGTGCGGTAAAAAACACCGTCATTTATGCACAGCATAATTTCAACACCCTGGCCCAAGCGGACAATAGCTGCAACCCGGGAGAGTCATCATGAGTGATTACAAAACCCTTTTTAAAGACGGTGTCTGGGCTAATAACCCGGCCCTAGTGCAACTGCTTGGCCTGTGTCCGCTGCTGGCGGTGAGCAGCACCATCACCAATGCTCTCGGGCTTGGCATAGCTACCCTGTTGGTATTAGTGGGTTCAAATGTCACCGTGTCTCTGGTGCGTAACTGGGTGCCAAAAGACATTCGTATTCCTGTGTTTGTGATGATCATTGCCGCCTTCGTAACCATCATTCAATTGCTGATGAATGCCTTTACCTTCGGCCTGTATCAATCACTGGGAATTTTCATTCCCCTGATCGTGACCAACTGCGCCATTATCGGCCGCGCCGAGGCATTTGCGTCAAAGAATAACGCCCTGCTCAGCGCCTGGGATGGCTTAATGATGGGCTTTGGTTTTGCAATCATTTTATGTATTCTCGGCGCCATGCGTGAATTGATTGGCCAAGGCACCTTGTTCGATGGGGCCGACCTGCTACTAGGGCCTTGGGCACAGAGCCTGCGCCTGGACATCATTCATTTTGATCATCAATTTTTGCTGGCTATCTTACCCCCAGGTGCCTTTATCGGTTTGGGCTTGCTGATTGCCGCTAAAAACCTGATTGATGCCCAGTTAAAGGCGAAACAACTGGCGCCTGATGCCGAGCAGTTGAAAGGGCCTCGCGCTCGGGTCACCAGCTTAGACTAGCGTCCACGCGAAACTGTATAAAAATAACAAGGGCAGAACATGAATAAAGAAAAACGCCGCCTGATTTTAGAGCGTTTACGCGAAGCCAATCCGCACCCGGAAACCGAGCTGGAATACAGCTCGCCGTTTGAGCTGCTGGTTGCCGTTACCTTGTCTGCGCAGGCTACGGATGTGGGCGTGAACAAGGCTACCCGCAAACTTTTTCCGCGTGCAAATACGCCACAGGCCATTCTTGATTTAGGCCTGGAAGAGTTGCGCGAAGCCATTAAAACCATCGGCCTGTTTAACTCTAAAGCCAATAATGTGTACAAGATGTGCCAGATTTTGGTAGAGCAGCACGGCGGCGAAGTACCGGAAAATCGCGAGGCCTTAGAAGCCCTCCCCGGTGTAGGCAGAAAAACCGCTAACGTGGTCCTTAATACCGCCTTTGGCTGGCCGACCATAGCCGTGGACACCCATATTTTCCGCGTCTCTAATCGCACTAAGTTTGCCATGGGCAAAGACGTGGTGGCGGTTGAGCAAAAGCTAGAAAAAGTGGTGCCCAAAGAGTTTAAGGTCGATGTGCACCACTGGCTTATCCTCCATGGCCGTTACACCTGTGTGGCGCGTAAGCCACGCTGTGGCAGCTGTATTATTGAAGACTTATGTGAATTTAAAGACAAAACTGAGGTGGCATAATGCGCTTATTACACACCATGTTACGCGTGGGCAATTTAGAACGTTCAATTGAGTTTTACACGCAAGTTTTAGGGATGAAGGAGCTGCGTCGAGCAGACAATGAAGAATACCGCTATACCTTGGCCTTTGTTGGCTATGGTGAAGAGAAAGATCATACCGTGCTTGAGCTGACGTATAACTGGGATCAGGATAGCTATGAGCTGGGCACGGCCTATGGCCACATCGCTATAGAGTACGATGATATTTACAAGGCGTGCGACGAGATTCGCGCCGCTGGTGGGGTAATTAGCCGTGAGCCGGGTCCGGTAAAAGGCGGCACCACGGAAATCGCTTTTGTGAAAGACCCAGATGGCTATGCCATCGAACTGATTCAGAAAAAAGAATACACCACCTTCTAATGTTTAGATGGCGACCGACTAGCTAGGTTGAGTCGCCTTTTTTACCAGCCATTTATGCAATATGGCGAGCAAAGCCTGATACTCAATGGGTTTAGCCAGGTGATCTTGCATCCCCGCCGCCAGCGCAGCTTCGATATCCTGACTCATGGCATTGGCACTGACCGCAATGATGGGCGCATGCTCCGGGTTGTGGGCGCAAATAGCGCGACTAGCACTGAGGCCATCCATCACCGGCATCTGAATATCCATTAGAATAAGATCAAAAGCCTGCTTTGCTTCGGCGTCAATGGCCTGCTCACCATTTTCCACCAGGTGCACGGCAACCCCCTGCTTTTCCAGAAACTTGGTAATAACGCGCTGGTTAATGGGGTTATCCTCGGCCACCAGGACTCGAAAACCATCAAATCGGACCTGCTGCAGCGACGACATGGGCTCTGCATTTATCTGTGATAAGGGAGCTGAGCGCTCCAAGGTCAGACGAACAACAAAGGTGCTGCCCTCATCCGGCTCACTCGCAAGGCTAATGCTGCCGCCCATCAGTTCAAGCAAACGCTTACAGATACTGAGCCCTAAGCCGGTTCCGCCAAACTCACGAGTAGTGCTGGCCTGAGCCTGTATAAAGGGCTGAAATAATTGCCCACGTAGCTCTTTCGCTATGCCAACGCCCGTGTCTTTAACAGTAAACTCACACTCATAACTGAGGCCCTTTTCGCTCACCTGCAGGCCTATTTCTATGCCACCGCGGCTGGTAAATTTTACTGCATTGGACACCAGATTGCTCAGCACCTGGCGCAGGCGCATTTCATCACAGAGCGCATATACTTGCGGTTGCTCAGGGAGCGCCAAAGTGCAGCGAATACCCTTTTGTGCACAGCCAGGCGCAAAAAGCTCATTGATATCCTTTACGAGCTGGATCAAATCACAGGGTTGGCGCTCTAGAACCACCTTATTCGCTTCGATTTTGGAAAAGTCGAGAATGTCGTTTATGACCGTTAGCAGCATTTGCGTGGAGAGCTGGATTTGCCGCGTATACTGAGCTTGCTGTGACGCCAATGGCGTACTTTGTAGCAACTGCAAATAACCAAAAATACCATTCAAAGGGGTGCGCAGTTCATGACTCATGTTGGCCAAAAATAAGCTTTTTGCTCGCTCCGAAGCCTGCGCTCTGTGCTTTTGTTCTTTTAGCGAGGCGATTTGTGCTTCTATGGTCTTTGCCATACTTTGCAAATTGGCGCTGATCTTCTCAAACTCACGATAACTAAAAGGCTGTACCTGGGATTCGTATTGACCCTGAGCGTAGCGTTTACTCAACAAGGTGATACCTTTTAGCGGTTGGTTAAAGCGTCGCACCAACCAACGTGCCAACAGCAGCGCCAGAATGCCCAGGCTCAGTATCAAAATGGCGGCAAATGCCAAACTGCGGCGTAAAGCGCTTAAATGCGGTTCGTGAGGTTCGCTAAGGGTCAAGGTTAAGGGACTACTTGCCTCATTATGAAGTATGGCCACGATCTCGCTACGGGCCGTTAACTGCGCCTGAGAGCCCAATGTCCCCGCTTGCGCCAGCTCGTTATCCGCCAACATCACGCGGTAAGTATTGTTGTACGCAAATTGCTCAACCTGCTCTATTTGCGCCAATGAACTGATCAGTGACGAAATTGGCTGCAAGGTAAGTAGGATGCCGGTGGTTTGGTAGGGGGTGCTTAGCGACTCGCGTTCCAGGTTCAGAGGCGTGGCAATGGCCAGATACGCAATCGGCTGCGCCTCACTGCTTTGCAGACCTTCAGATTCAACAACAAAGTAACTAGACCCCGCTTGCTGCACGCTTTGCTGTAATAAGGGCACTGTGGTGGCGATATCCATATTCAGTGCCTTAAGAGGAAAGCCTTCGACAATAAAACCAGCCTTATCTATGACCATGGCAGCGTGAATATTTGGGCTTTGGGTGACATATTCCTGAAGTTGGGTGAGCGCAAATTGCGAATAAAGAATGCGTATGGGTAATTCGGCAATGGCCTTGGAGTTAGCCAGGCGCTCGTTATCAATCACGGTCTTAAACAACTGCTGACGCAGTGCCAAAGCGTCATTATTGGCGCGCCAATTCAAGGTTTGCTGCGCCTGAGCCAAGGAGTTTTGATAAAACTGATAGCCAAAAAACAGTACGACCAGCAACATGGGAACCAGGCTGATCCACACTATGCTGACAAACAAGGCATGACTAAATTTGGCGGTGCGCATTTATTCGTTCCTTGCCGCTATGGAGCGCTCAGCAAGATGCTGCATAAATTCACTGGCCTGTTGGGCATTCATGGCCTTAGCGCCAAAGCGGGTGTAACCCTTTAACATCACCTCCCAGATAATCATCATATTGGGAGAATTCGGCATGGGCTCACTGTGCGCTAAGGTGTCGAAGAACACTTGGCTGTCGGCATCGGCGTTGGCCAATATATGTTGCTGCACCTGCTGATGGACAGGGATCCCGACATGGCGCTGCCAGAGTTGAGTTTGCACATCCGGGTGCTGTAAAAGCGCCGCTAACTGCTCTAGCTGCGCACGCTTCTCGCCGTACAAAGACTGCTCTGGGAATGCCAATACAAAGGCGGTTGAATATGGCTTCATGGTGTTTCCCGCCAGCCTTGGTAAGGCAGCAACACCTAATTGCTCCCCCAGGTGCTGCCGATAGTTATCATAGGCCCATATGCCATTAATACTGTAGGGTAACTTAGCGGCCATAAAACGCTGCTCGCTGCAGCTATAGTCACACCCAGGGTCAACAACCCCCTGCTCGGCCAAACGCCACACATAACTCAGTGCTTGACGCATGGCCTTAGTATTAAGGTTAGGTTGGTCGGCAACGACCGGAGGCTCACCGAAGGCGGTGACAAAGGGCACAAACCAGAACATCTCCATAAAGCTCCAGCCTATGGGTGCCGTACCTTGATGCTGATAATACTGCAGCAATTGTTGCCAACTCGTTGCTGGCTCACTGACCAACGCCTTGTTGTAATACAGTACCAGATGGTTACCGGCAACAATGGGAATGCCTAGTTGACGCCCTTGCATCCGGCCGCTGGCCGCGAATAAGGGGGATTGCTCAGGGCTGAGCATGGATTGTGGAATTTCGCTGTAATTAACGAACTCATCCATGCCTAAATGATCGGCAGGCACTAAAATAGAGTCTGCTCGCGCACCGCTTTCCGCACTTTGAATTAACCTTACCTTTAACAGTTTTTGGTCAACCCATTGGGCATCAATAGCCAATCCTTTGGCCGCTGCAGACTCGCTTAAGAACGAGGCAAACTCACCATTTTCAATGGAAAAAGCCAAGGTCAGCGCGGCATGGCTGCCAGGACTGGAGCCAATACCCAAAAGCAAGATAACAAGTTGTAAAAACCGGGCTAACACAATTGCTCCCAAGGGTTTTCATACATGCGTAAACCAGCACCCAGGCATAGGAAAGAAGCCCAGATAAGGATTATTTGCGATAGTGATTTAGCGGCTAAGATCCTTGCCAAAACGCAGCAAAGTCGAGACGCAATAATGCCCGATAAGTTAACTGAAAGTTATTGAACTAGCAAAGGAATTTGTAGGATTTCTGCTATAGAAAAGTACAGAGATCTTGAAGCTTTTAGGAAAATATAACAAGAAAAGAGTAAGAAGAAAGTGGCGTCCCCTAGGGGATTCGAACCCCTGTTACCGCCGTGAAAGGGCGGTGTCCTAGGCCTCTAGACGAAGGGGACAAAAATTTGCATTTCGAAGCATTGCTTCGATTAATTTTTGTAAGTGCGACAGCTGAGCCTGCGAGGCTAAGCGGCCTAATTACAAAAACATGCTTTTGTCACTAGGACTGGTTATTTAGACTCTTACCATACGAGTAATCGAACACACCGAAACATATATATGCTCGGCCTAAATTAGGATGAGATGCGTCGAATAAATGATTTGGTGGAGCTAGGCGGGATCGAACCGCCGACCTCTTGCATGCCATGCAAGCGCTCTCCCAGCTGAGCTATAGCCCCAAACCTGATACTGAAATCTCAGTAAAGTGGCGTCCCCTAGGGGATTCGAACCCCTGTTACCGCCGTGAAAGGGCGGTGTCCTAGGCCTCTAGACGAAGGGGACAAAAATTTGCATTTCGAAGCATTGCTTCGATTAATTTTTGTAAGTGC
>NZ_JAGXTQ010000004.1:0-527118 GCF_018334135.1 Pseudoalteromonas sp. BDTF-M6 | reverse complement strand
GCGATCAACCACTTGTTTGACCGCTTCGATTTTGAATTCATCAGGGTAGCGTTTACCGCTCATAAGCACCTCTCTTTTTAGTTAGTTTATCTAACTGAAGGGTGTCTAGGAAATGAGTGGCGATTCAGCCAAAGTTCTTTTCCTTAGCCTTTCTATCGTATACGGCCAGTTCTTGCATCCTGTTTTTAGGCTGAAAGTAGATAAGTTCAATATCGCCGTCACTGTTAAAATAGATGCCAGCCTTACGTGAGAGAAGCTTATCAAACAGCAATTTAGACAGCGGTATATCACTACCCAATGCGATGTGTACATTTGTAACCGTAAGTTGGTCCCAGTAATAAAGATAAAGTTCTGGTGTCAGGATGTGCTCCAAAAAAAGCCTCGCACAGTACCATTGTGACTTGGAGTACTTGTGTCCTTTAAGTTCAATTGCCAGAAACCTTCGGCTTGAAGAGCTCGGGCTACATTTTACGACCAGGTGCGGTGTTTCTATGTTACTACCTGAGTGGTTAAATTCTTCCTCAAACAACGGCAATCGAATAAAGCGCTCGTATCCGGCTTTTGGGTATAGTATTTGGGTCAGCTCAGCTGTTGTTTTATTCGCTATTCGGCAGGCTAAGTCTTCCATATTTAGCCTTATTAGTTCTTGATGCTCTTCATCTTTTACGTCCAGTGTTAACCGCATATAATCTACTTTGCATGATTTAATAAATGTGTTCATGGTAACGACCTCTTAAAAGTGGGGGAGTAGGCGCATATGCGCCTTATTGGCTACTTGCTTTCAAGCTGCTTGATGGCTTTTCTTACTTCTCGAACAGCATCTTTACAGTCATGCTTTTTTAAGAGATCGCGGCATATCAACAACGTAGACTTTTTAGGAATTGCGTCAGAAATAGCTGAGCAGACACGTTTCGCAAAGTGTCGGTTTTCTTTGTTGTTGAGAGCTTCGTTGAACTGTTTCCGAAGTTTTAGCTGTTCCGAATTCAACGGGCATTTAGGTGTTTGTTCATTAGTGTTGGTTTGTTCATTATCCTCCTGTTCCTTTTGAGCTGAAAAATTTAGTTCCTTCAAGTACTTCTCAACCCGTTTACGAGTCAAATGGCTACCTTTTAGTTCGGACACTCCCAGCTCAGACAGTGCGTGCTCGTATACAGTTTTGCGATCTTGCTCGGTCAGATTTTTCATAGGGAGTAAAGCGTACGTGCTGAACTTTCCAATATTTTCTTCACCACACATATCTACTGTAATAATGGCTGTATGAAGATCATTATTGATACTGTCATAGCTCCGATTGAACTTTTCCTGATTAGCTTTGGCCCAGTCCTTAAAGCTGTTATATTCCAGTTCCTTATATGCCTCTGCCTTCCAAAAATCATATACAGGTCTCTGGATTGCTTTTGTGGCATTTATTATTGCGAGTGAGAGTTTGGTAGCATGCTTTTGAGATGCTGATTTACGCTTTGATGGTGTTGTTTTCTTTTTGCAAATAGCCATGGTTTCGTTCCTATTTTTTAGGTTAATTTAATTTTCATAGTCATTATCAACCGAGTGTTTAGGAGCCTTATTCCTCGACTTTTTAATTAATTTAGATGGAGTCAAAAGTTGCTCTATGCCAATACCTGTAAGGGTTGTAGAGTTTTCGCTTGTGTGAAATTAAAAGTAGGTTGAGGTCAGATGAATAAGTTGGCAACATTAAATGAACGAAACCCTTAGCTCATAAGGGTTGTGGCAAATAGTAAAATAATTAGGTTGGGGGAATGAAAATCCATGACGGATGTTATTGCGATAGGATCGGAGGCATTTCCATTAAAGCTTACCGCCCATGGCGGTAGTGAGTACTCAAAAAATAGCTTGATAAACTCAGGAGATTTCTCGACTCACAGGGCTAACTTGAATGAGAAACACATGAAATTGCCCCATGAGAAAGGAACATTCCTGAACTTTTACAAACTTAAGCAAGATGAGCCTTTATCGTTCGTTACAAACGTTATTTCGAATCCACACCTGAGTGTTTTAGAGATAAAGTTAGCCCTGTATTTGTATGACCTTTTCCAATTCGAAATGCCAGAGGGTGGGGTATTTCTTTTAGATAAGGGGTTGAATGCTGATAATGTTGGCAAGTTTGTTGGTACTGACGACTTCCTTTATCACAGCTTCCCCTCAGAATCTCAGCCAATGTTCGACCTAGGTGAGGCAGTTCACTTTCAAAATGTTATGAAGGCCTTGCACTTAGAATATTCAGAAGCCGAAGTTCGACATGCAGTTTTGAATTTACATAATTTCTCATATATCACGGTAACAGAAATTGGATGGGGAAATATTCAGGCCAGAGCTGCCAGAAATATCACCAACCTCCCTAAAGAAAATAGGATTTACGGTCTAGTAATACAGCTTTATCCAATGATGGATGAGAAGGATATTAGCAGTTATTGGAAACCTAAAGAGAGAGATTAGGCTTGGTTCAATGCTTTATAAACAGTAGCCCTAGCACAGCCTAGGGCTTTTGCTATCTGCATCTTGTTCATCCCATCAGCGTACATCAGCCTGATACGCTCGTGAAGTTCCTTGTTAATTCCTTTGCCTTTATACTTACCGTTGGCTTTAGCAATGGCTATACCTTCACGTTGACGCTCAAGTATCATAGACCGTTCGAATTGGTAGATTGCAGCTAGTAGTGTAACCATCAATTCTTGAACCGGATTGTTGGTGCCAGCAAAATCAAGGTGTTCTTTGTAGAATTTCAAACTAATACCTTGTTCGGTGAATAGACGGACTAACCTAAGTAGGTCTTCGGTATTACGTGCCATGCGGCTTATGTCATGGCAGTGAACTACATCACCCTCACGAGCATATTCAATTAACTGCTTGAGGGCTGGCCTGTTAGTGTCTTTGCCGCTGCACTTGTCAACGAAGGTCTTATCAAGCTTAACGTCGATTAATTGGCGAGCTGTGTTTTGATCAACTGAGCTCACACGTATATATCCGATTTGTTTAGTCATAGTAGATGTGCCTGTTTTAAGTCTATGACTTCAATGGTAACTGGCTACTATAGATTCCGAAATGGCTTAAAATAACCGCTCGTAGGCGAGAAACTGAACGGCTATTTTGAGTGTACTTAAAATGAACACCTTTGGTTTTGAAGGCTTTCCACTAATCAAACTTGAGACTTCATGATACTATAATTGTTCTGAATATTTTATGAGTTGCTGTAGATACTGCTTATGTCAAACCCTATTTTGTTTTCGTTTTTCTCTGGCTCTGGTTTTCTTGACTTAGGTTTTGAAACAAGTGGGTTTAATGTCGCATTTGTAAATGAATACCATACCCCGTTTCTTGAAGCCTATAAGTATTCCCGTGATCAAATGGGTATTCCTGCCCCTCAGTTTGGATACAGTAACTTAAGTATTGAAGAATTCTTATCAGGCCCTCAGGGTGATGAGTTTTCTAGCATGGTTGAAGTCGCCCGACAATCTGGGTCACTTGTTGGGTTCATTGGTGGACCACCTTGCCCTGACTTTTCAGTCGGGGGTAAGAACAAAGGTAAAGATGGAGAGAATGGCAAATTAACAAAAACTTATGTGGAGCTTATCTTAAAGGATCAACCTGATTACTTCATATTTGAAAATGTTAAAGGCTTATGGCGAACAAAGAGGCACCGTGAGTTTTATGATGAGATGAAGGAAAGGTTAGTTGCCGATGGGTACATAATAACTGATAGATTAACTAACGCCATCGAGTATGGGGCCCCTCAAGACCGTGACCGCATCTTAATGTTTGGTATTAAAAGTAACAAGGTTAATTCTAGGGTAGATGGTAATAGCTTAGAGGATTGCTTTGACTGGATGTCAAATATAGTTGTTGATAGAGAAGCAGTTCTAAAAAAAGGAACTTGGCCTGAAGAAGAACCTTTCAGAGAAGGTTCTGTGACGGATTTTTCGGCATACATAGCGCCGGAACTTAAACCTCTTACAGTCCAATATTGGTTTGATAAAAATGATGTGGACTCTCATCCTAATGCGACAAAATATTTTCAACCTAAGTCGAATAAATTTGGTTTGATCAAAGAAGGTGATGACTCTAAAAAGTCTTTCAAAAGGTTGCACCGTTGGCGGTATTCACCAACGGCAGCATATGGGAACAATGAGGTTCATTTGCACCCATACAAGGCAAGAAGGTTAAGTGCAGCTGAGGCACTTGCTATTCAGTCTCTTCCTGCCAACTTCCACTTCCCTCAAAAGATGACTCTTAGCGATATGTTTAAGACTATAGGTAATGGTGTTCCTTTTTTAGTGTCATTAGGGTTGGCAAAAACAGTCGCTAAGTTTTTAAACTCTTACGCAGACTAGTTCACATCTTCTAGGAAGGTATGAAAAAACCTTATATTATCTATGCCACGTAGTTTGCGTTGGCATAGTAGGTATAGATCTTCTACTGCCGAGTATGGTAAAAATTTAATGTTCATGCCTTCGAACTGAGGTTTACTTGCTTTTTGAAATACCTGCGTGCGGATTTCATCTGGTGCAGCAATAATATATGTCATGTGCGCAAGCTCAGGAGCTTCATCCTTGAAACTCTTCATTCTAGTTAGGCCAGAAGTAACCCCTGTGCTGTGCTCAATTTCAATAATTGCAGGTATTTTCTTCCCTTCCTCATCAAACCAAATAATGTCGATTAACTCCCCAGCAGGTGCAGCACGATCATACCCCTGTAATGCACTAGTCTCTGACAGCTGCTTTATCACAGGATCAAGCTCGATCAGCTTTTTACCATTGTACTCTATACTGTGGTCATTCTTTGCAACCCAAGACTTGAGGCCCATAGCCTCTGCACATTTTATCAGTAGAACCTGAATCTGGGCATGTCTACGTTGGATGTTCAACTCTGCCTTACTCTTAGCCTGCTCTTGATGATTCAATTGCAAAGAGTCAATCATGAACTCCCTTTCAATATCGCTAATCACCATATTATTGACCTCTTTTAGGCCAATTACTCCTTTCGGGTGTGGGTCGTCAGGACAGAAAATAAGGTGCTTGTGGCCATTTTTAACCTCCGTTACTTCACCAGTTCGCTCTAAGCGACCTGGGTAGCACGAGTAAAATCTTTCCGTATGTAAGAGAAGAGCTTCCAAGGCGGATCTGGTGTTATAGCTGGCACCGAAAACTCGATCGATATTGATGGGATGGTTAGGCTTAATTGTATTTGCAAGCCTCCACAACATTTTGGGGGATATGGTTTGCTCAACTTTATCATCAAAGGACTCACCTTTATCAGGATCACACCTTTTAATACTAATTGGTCCTTCAGGAAGCTTCACATTAACGATCTTGATCTTGGTTTTTGTCCTTGGGTTTGGGTAGTCGTAAGTGATTTTCTTATCTAATGAATCAATTGCTTTAGCTAATGTAGTAGCTGTTACCTTATCCATAACCTTTCCTCTTTGTTAAAAGTTCCGGCCAAATGTGGCATTTAAATATCAATTTGTCCACTAAAAAGCTAAAAAAGGTCTTTTTCATTAATTTTGGCCGGAACATTTTTTATTTTTAGTTGGTTTCTATCGGTTTCTATTAATGTTGTGGTGAGGGATATGGACTTAGGTAAGAGGTGGGTTAAGTTGGACATGCTTGTTTTTGCACACGCATGTTGATTGGACGGTTCAGTTAACTTACAGGCTGACTCAACAAACTCCATGGCCGCCTGATTATTCAGGCGGCTTTTGGGATCACACCTTAGTTCGACAAATTACAACCCCATTAAAACTCGATGCTTTGCCCCAAAATGGGTATTTCAGCTTTAATATTGTGTTCGTGTAGCAGTTTTTCTGACAATGCCGTGAGGGCATCCGGTTCGCCATGGACCAACACCACCTTGGGAAAGCTTTTAAAATTGGCAACCCAGTTAATCAGTTCCCTTTGTCCAGCGTGGGCCGAAAAACCGCCCAGGGTTTCTACATTGGCCTTCACAATAAAATCGTCACCAAAGAGTTTAATGTGCTGCGCACCTTCAACCAGTATGCGCCCGAGTGTGCCATAGGCCTGAAAACCAACAAAAATTAAGGTGTTGCGACTGTCCCAAATGCGGTGCTTAAAGTGGTGGGTAATACGCCCGCCGGTACACATGCCGCTGCCGGCAATAATAAGCGCGCCCTTGCTGATCTTATTAATGGACATGGAGTCTTCGGCGCTCACCATTAAATGCAGGGTGGAAAGAAAGTTTTTTAACAGGGTTTGCTCCCCCGTGCATAAGGGTTTAACCCCTTCACAATCCAAGGTAGGCAGCCACTGATCGTAAATTTGCGTGACCTCTATCGCCATGGGGCTGTCTAAAAAGATTTGCCAGTTATCCAGCTCACCGGCCATCTGCAATTTACCCAGATACAGCAATAGCTCCTGGGTACGGCCCACGGCAAAGGCTGGGATCATCACATTACCGCCATTTTCAAACGCTTGGTGTAATACCTCTTTAAATTGGGTTAGGGTATCGCCGAGTGACTTATGCTCCCGATCGCCATAGGTGCCTTCCATAAGAACTATATCGGCATGTTGAAGCAAGGTGGGATCATTCATCAGCAGGGTGTCCTTGTTGCCTAAATCCCCAGAGAAAACCAAGGTTTTTTGTAGGCCCTCATCATCGAATTTTAATTCCACAATGGCCGAGCCGAGAATATGTCCGGCATCGTAGAAGCACAGCAAGGCCCCATCCCCTAATTGTTTCTTTTCTCTATAAGCGATGGGCTTAAGTAAATCGAACACCTTTAAGACGTCGGCTTTAGAATACAGAGGCTCAATTTCGGGCTTGCCCTTGCGCATTAACCTGCGGTTTTCCCGCATCAGATCGTTTTCATACAGACCCAGGGCGTCTAAAAGCATCACAGGGAGTAACTGTGAGGTTGCTTCGGTGCAATAGATGGGGCCTTCAAAGCCATCATGAACTAAAGAGGGTAAGCGACCTGAATGATCTAAATGGGCATGGGATAAAATAACGGCATCTATGCTCCTGGGATTAAAGTTAAACTGCTTTTTGGATACCTTATGTTTGCCTCTCATGCCTTGCAACATGCCGCAATCGAGTAACACTTCACCAAGAGCCGGTGTGGAGAGCAGATGACATGAGCCTGTTACTTCTTGTGCTGCGCCATGAAATGTAATCTTTGCCATAAAAATATACCCACAAGCGAAAAAGCTTGCCGTTATTCAACCTACTATGAGTTTAGTGAGGAAAATGACTAATTGTGAGTCCGGCCCAAGGTTTTGCTTAAAAATGCACACCTTGGTGGCGACAAAGATGAAAAAAGCGAGCATCTAGCTCGCTTTAAATCACGTCCCTGTGCATCGCTCTTAGCTTTAAAAACGGTAGCGCAGACCCATGGCGGCAAAGTTTTCGGTTTCGTCGTAAAACTCAATGTTGGAGTCGGTGCGGCGCGTACCACCGGAGGCCACAAACGACCAGTTGTCCCAGCCCTCAATTTTGTCATAGCTGTACGCCACGATGGCCGAGTAACGATCGTCTTCTTGTACCTGATTGAAAATCGGATTCATTTCATCGTTTTCTGTGCTGCGGTAGCGCGCCGACAGGGCCAGGGAGTGATTACCGAATACTGTGGTGTAGGTTAGCTCTACGCCGTAACCGTCCAGGGACATGGCCTCGCCATCGGCATCGAAATCATTGTAGTTGGCGCCTAGTTTGAAATTCGACTGTGGACCCAGGTCAAACACATAACCGGCTTCGAGGTAGTACCCGTCGCCTTCACGCTCTAGCTGGTCTTGAAACGCCGAGTAGCTGTTGAGGCCCGAATCTTCATCGTCAACCTTGCGGCTAAAACCGGTTAGCTGGGCGTAGAAGTTGGTATCAAGAATATTCTTGTAGGTAATGCGTACCGCATCATCGCCCATATCGGTGTCGTGGCGGCGCTCGTCGGTCATATAGGGGTCACGCCAGACTTCATCGGCGATCACATTGGGGATCAAGGCCACGGCCAGAGTGGATTTCTCGCCCACTTCCACGCGATAACCGAGGGCAACGGAAAACAACCCAGTGCGAACGCCGTCACGGGTTTCGCCGTTAATAAAGAATTGCTGGTTATTGGTATCGCCAAAGGTGTATTTGACCGACCCGATAGGGAAGGCGACCACTTCATCTTCTTTATCACCATCGCTGTTTAGTTGGCCGGTTTTTACTTTGTCATCGCCGCTATAAAGGTTACTTTTGTGGCTGCGGGCACTGGCCATAAAGGATACGTCGCCACTCCAACCCGCCTCACCTAAATCGGCGAAGGCACTGCCACTGGCTAGAAAGGCGATAGGTGCTAAATATTGAATCTTCATACTTCTGTGTCTCCACGGTTAAAAACTTTTCAATGACTGAGTAAGCAATTTAACTTTATTAATCGAACGTTCGTTCTTTTAATGGGTGTAAAAAAACAGGTGTGTATTACCTGCTTAATGTATTTGGCTCTAAAGAGAGTTAGCGGCTAACCGCTCGCCATGCCATATCGACCGTCGCCTCGAGCAATTGCGCATCCACCTCGATTTCCCGGTTCAGATGAGCCTGGATCAGGTAGGTGATGGGGGCTATGGTCAGTGCATGCACAACCGGTTTCGGGTAACTGACTACCAATCCTTCGGTTACGGCCCGGGTGTAAAGCTCATGTAAAGGTGCATCGCATTCTAGGCCCCGTGCACGCGCCTGAGCACTGACATTGGGCGAATTTTTAAATTGCTCCTGAAAAGAAAACATAATGGGATTAGCGATAAAAAAAGCAAACATATTGCGAATATACTGGCAAAAAACACTCTTTACCGAGGTGTCGCTATGCACGTCGCCGAAATAGGCATTTGCCGATTCTTCCTTGAGCATCACATACAGCTTGTTCAGCATGTCTTCCTTATTTTCGAAATAAACATATAAGGTTGATGCCGACACGCCAGCCGCCCGGCCAATTTTAGACATGGATGCACCGGCAAGTCCTTGCTCGGTGACCACCCGCATGGCAGCGCGATAGATGGCTTGTTTTTTATTATCGTCTTTTAATCTCATAACAAAACGAACGTTCACTTAAAGCGAGGAGGATTATGATTCCTTGCGCCTGACTCTGTCAACGGCCAACGGCGGCCTGGTAAACTTAGGTTACAAATTGTCAGTTCTAGGTACGCTTTTTAACGGATTGTCTTTTTTACTAATCGGAGATCGGGCTCAAGGGAAGCAGCGCAATAAGAATCTTTCCTAGCAGGGTTAGGAAAATCGGTGATTCACTCAGCCAGCACTAGGCTTAACATATGGTCCAAGAGCATATGCAGGAGCCGATGATGAGTCTAATTGAAGCCAGTACCAAGGAGTTTGGTAATACCCTAGTGCTATTGCACAGTTTGGGGTCATCTAACTATCGTATTGAGTGGTTCAGTAAGATGACCGGGGCTTCCGTCAGTTTGGCGCGATTAAGGCAGGGAAAATATGTGGTGATCCGCAAGTGGGCGACAAGCCGCAATATGGCCGATGTTTCCAGTGAGTTTGATAGACGTAACCAGGCGCTTATTCACTTTCTTAATAATGTTGATGTCATTAGAGCGAAAGAGGATCGCGTGCTGGCGGCAAAGCAGCATTGTGTAAGCTTATTCACCAAGCATGAGGGCCTAAAGCCGATTACTAAATGCCATTTCCCCAAGCCCAGACTGCAAGGGGCAATCGGCAAAGATGTGGTGATTAAATCCAAACTCGGTGACCGTGACCTTGCCACCGGCGTTCTGTTGCAACTGGTGGGTAATCAAGCCGAAGTACAATTGCATCCAGATTCTTATGCGGAGCAGGAAACTGATAGCGCACACAGGCAAAAATTCTATGCCAAACAGGTGTACCTGTGTTAAGCCTTAGCAACGTGTGGTGTTGATAAGGGCAAGCTAACATCAATGGTAAAGCCGTCATCAGTACTAAATCGACACACGCCTCCCAGTGCCAAAGCTCGTTCTTTAATAAAAGTGAGGCCATAGTGGCCAGAGTCGGCACAGGGACGCAGAGCTACTCCATTATCCTGAATATGCAATTCTAGATGATCCTTCGCGAGGTTAATGGTCAGCCTAAGGAGACTGGCATTACTGTGTTTTATGCAATTGGTTATGGCTTCTTGGCTGATACGGTATAAGGCGATCTGGTGCCCTTCGGGTACATGTGAGTGCAGCTCCAGTCGACATTGATACTCGATCCCTGCCTTTTGTAGCAGAGCGGCGCATTGGCCTTGTTTTAATGCCGCAGCTAAACCGAGTTCGTCCAATTCTCGAGGGCGCAGGTAATGCATTAATTGATAAACGGAATCATACATGCTGTTGGCATTGTTTTTCAGATCGCTAATTATGGCCGCCGCGGCCTTGTCTCCGAGTTGTGACAAGATGGCTAGGTCGGTTTTTAAGGCGGTGAGATTTTGTCCCAGCTCATCATGCAGCTCTTGAGAGAGGTGTTTGCGTTCACTTTCTTGTACTTGCACCATTTTACCCGCAAGTTGGATGTTTTTTTGCAGCAAGGCCTGAAGCTCTGAATTGTTTTTTTGCAGGGCCTGGTTGTTATGTTTTAATTCGTTGATGGCTGCGCCAAGCACCAGGCTGGTGATGCCATTGGCGAGTATAAAGAGCTGGCTAATGTAGGTATTGCTGGGCTGCTGTGTAAGGCTGGCTTCAACGATAAATAGGCCATTGATAAGCGTGGCGCTGCAAATTGCACCAAGCATCCCAAACTGGTAGCAGAACCAAATAATGGGTAGCAAGGAAGCCAAGCGCAGCAGACCATAAGTATCAGGTCGCAAGAGATAAATGCTTACTGACAACACAAGCAAGCAGGCAAGCACTAGGTACAAGTGAATAAGCTTGCGCTTAGCAAGGTGCAAGTGCTCCCAGCGGCAGGCTGCAAGGGCCATAAGTAAGGGAGTTAGTAGGATGATGCCGGTCAGATCGCCAAGACTCATATTTATCTGGTATTGCAGTAATTGGTCGCCTGTTAGCCAGGTTGTAAATTCAAAAGCACTGCCAAATAGTAGCCATTTACTAAAGCAGCTAAGGGTAGCCAACAGTAAAAAAGCTAAGACTCCTTGGCTTGAGCGCAGGCTCACCTGCCAGCGGCTATTTTTAAATAACCAAAGAGTGGTGAAGAAAAAAGCTTCTTGCCAAAAGCCATGCCATAATTCGAATTGCCATTGCTGGTTGTAATGTAAGCCAAGGTAGGCGGCAAACAGCCTAGAGGTAAGCCAGAGATTGGGCCAGAAACGATAAGGAAGCAGTAGGGCGAACGCGAGTTTGACTCCAGCAGGAAGGTATATCGCACTGCTTTCCGGCGCTGTTTCTAAAAAACTGCTGAGCCAAAAAGCGCCGCCAAGCAGAACAAAATAAACACAGGCACAAAGCAGTTGTAGTCCCAGTTCATGGGCAAAAGATGAAATGGACGCACGGTTGCTAAGCGAGTTCATCAAGCTGCACCGCGCCGATCTCTATGGCTATTTTTAGTAGTTCGAATGAGGTAGACACATTGAGCTTGGCATAAATATTGGCTTTATGAACATGAGCGGTTTTGGGCATCATCCCTAGCTCCTGCGCCACTTGTTTTGCATTTAGGCCTTTGGCAAACAGAGGAAGCGCCTGGCGTTCACGCTTAGTGAGTTGCTCGACCGATGCGCAAGATGCTTGGCTGGTGACAAGGCGAACGTCTTTACTAAGGTAGCGTCTGCCTGCAGCGACACTTTTTACCGCATCGATTAGTTCTTCCGCCGCCGAGCGTTTAGAAACATACCCCAGGGCACCAAGACGTAGGGCTTGGTTTACATAGGGGTCGCCGTCATGCATGGAGGCAACAATTAGCTTAATGTCTGGAAATCGTTGCTGTAGGTAGGAGAGAAACGTTAACCCAGTTTCATCATCGCTTAAAGAGATGTCGACAATAAACAGTTGGGGTTGTTCCAAGGTCACCGCAAGTTTGGCCTCGGCGACCGAGCTGGCCTCTATAGTTACTTGCCAGCCACTTTGTAACTCCAACAGCTTTTTAAAACTATCCCTGACCAGTAGGTGATCTTCAATGATACCAATCTGCATTTATCCCTCCATTTGTAATGATTATATATCGAAATCAGAGTGTTAGATCTAGGAATAATTCTTATATCTGGTTTGCGCTAGGACCTGGTTAAGGGAAATTTGCCGTGGTCAGCGAGCGAGATACGCCAGTTGGATGATGAGGAACAAGATAAGTATGCTAAAAATTAGCATCCTCCATGCTGTTTTCTCGCATTACTTTTCACAAAAACGCACACTAAACTGGCCGTAAAAGCACTTTGGAGAAATCGTATGAAGGTTTTACATGTTTTACAGGCCCAGCCGACACAGGATGGTGACGGCGTTAATATTCGCCGCGTGGCCGGGTTCGATGGTCGTTACCTTGATCCTTTTTTAATGTTGGACGAACTTAAATCCGATGATCGCAAAGATTATATGGGTGGCTTTCCGCCGCATCCCCACCGCGGCATCGAAACCTTTACCTATCTGATAAAAGGCGGCTTTGAGCACAGGGATCACCTGGGTAATCAAAAGGCCATTCGCAGTGGCGATGTACAGTGGATGAGTACGGGGCGTGGGGTTATACACAGTGAAATGCCTCTGGCCGAAAGTGAGGGCCTGCATGGTTTTCAAATCTGGATCAATATGCCCAGTGCCGAGAAAATGCGTCCGCCTCGCTACCAGGATTCTACCTCTACCCCCTTGCCGGTCATTGAAAATGGCACTGGTGCCCGCTTGCATGCACTTGGCGGTAGCTGGCAAGTGGCAGAGCAAATTGCCGAGTCGCCGCTTAATAATCTGGCGGCAGATGCGGCGTTGGCCGATGTGGAGTTGCAACCCGGCGGGCGGCTGGATTTAGCGCCGCTACATCAGTCTAAGGTGATGGTCTATATCCATACGGGCAGCTTGGCGCAGGGCCAATATAAGGCGGGTGATCTCTTGATCCTTGAGCCGGGCAGTGACATTGCTCTTAGCTCGGAGCAAGGAGGTGGCACGTTGATCTTGGCCGGTGAGCCTTTGAAGCAGCCGATCGCCCATATGGGGCCCTTTGTGATGACCACGCAAGAAGAGTTGATGCAAGCGGTGCGTGATTATCAGGCCGGTCGTTTTGGCACAATCGAATAGGAGAGCAGCATGGGATTATTAGTACAAGGTCAATGGCGCGATCAATGGTATGACACCGAATCGAGTCAGGGGGAATTTAACCGGGAAGCGGCCCAGTTGCGTAACTGGGTCACGGCCGATGGTGAAGCGGGTCCAAGTGGCGAGGCGGGATTTAAGGCACAAAAGGGGCGCTATCATTTATATGTGTCTTTGGCCTGTCCCTGGGCTCATCGTACCCTGATATTTCGCCAACTTAAGGGGTTGGAAGACTACATAGATGTGTCCGTGGTCAGCCCGGATATGCTCTCAAACGGTTGGACCTTCAATCGAGGAGAGGGCAGCAGCGGCGATGCCTTGTTTGCCAGTGAGTTTATGCACCAGATCTACACGCGTAATAAAGCCGATTACAGTGGCCGGGTGACCGTGCCCGTGCTGTGGGACAAACAAACCAACCGCATTGTCAGCAATGAATCGGCGGAAATCATACGTATGTTTAACTCAGCGTTTAACGCCCTGACCGGGGACGAACAGGATTTTTATCCGCAAGAGTTGCACAGTGAAATAGACGAGATCAACGCCTTTGTTTACGAAAATATCAATAATGGCGTGTATCGTGCCGGGTTTGCGACCACGCAGCGAGCCTATGAGCAAGCCTTTGATGCTTTATTTAAGGCCCTCGACCACCTTGAGCTGCGCTTGAGTAAACAGCGCTACTTGGTGGGCAACAGGCTCACCGAGGCGGACTGGCGTTTATTTACCACCTTGATCCGCTTTGATGCCGTGTACTTCGGCCACTTTAAGTGCAATCTGCGCACCATAGAGAGTTATCCAAACTTATCTCAATATGTGCGTGAGCTGTATCAGCACCCGGGTGTGGCCGACACCACAGACTTTAACCATATAAAGCGTCACTATTATTTTAGTCATGGCCAAATTAACCCCACACGCGTGGTGCCTAAGGGACCCAGACTAGATTTTACCCGCCCTCATAACCGCCGCTTTTTCGCTTAGGCGGGTGATAACCTATGTCGTGTCGGAACTGTCCGGTGCGACATTTTTTTTTGCCTGTTTTTTACTCACTCGCTCCTCTGAGAGTAACATTATTCACATTTAACCTCGTCCCTTATCAAGGCACTTTGAGGGCAGGAATGGGGGCTAATCACAGCCATTTTTTGTCTTTTAAACGCTCAATTGTTAATACAAAATACCTAGCTTTTATCCGCTCTAGAGGGCGGGTAGCCTGAACTTTTTGATGTCAAACTTGAATAAAAAGTGAACGAAAGATGCCTCTCTAATCATCCACTCCACTTTTTTCCACCTAATTCAGGGACTTCCCTTAAAGCCGCATTTTATCTAGGGTTAGACGCCATTTTCCACACTTTCATTGCTTGACAAAAAGCCTTGTCAAGCCCTAGACTGTAGTTCAGTGGGAAATTGTGGGTATAAGTGGATCTTTATGGATCTATAACCCGCAAACAATAACAAGCAACAAACGGACGGCATTTTTAACTCATGTTTCGCGGCACAAGCACACTCAGCCTTGATGACAAGGGCCGGTTTGCGATACCAACCAAGTATCGTAATCAGCTGCTTGCGGATAATGGCGGCGAAATTATATGCACCATCAATATTGGCGACCCCTGTTTGTTGCTCTACTCCCTCAGTGAATGGCAAATCGTTGAACAGCGTCTCGCCGCCCTCTCGAATATGAAAGAACGGGCCAAACGCATGCAGCGCTTGGTGCTGGGTAACGCCATGGATTATCAGCTTGATAAGAATGGTCGTGTGTTGCTGGCGCCGCATTTGCGCGATTATGCGAAGCTCGATAAGAAAATCGTTTTGGTAGGGCAGTCGAACAAGTTTGAAATCTGGGATGAGACGTTGTGGCAAGAGCGGATGGCCAAAGATATTGCCATCGAATTAGAACAAGATTTTGATCAGGATGAAGATCTCGGCGATTTTTCATTCTAACTCTATAGGGCGCGAGCACACGCATGAGCGAAGAATTTCAACACATCTCCGTACTGATGACGGAAACCATTGATGCCTTAGCAATTAAGCCAGACGGCATTTACATCGATGGTACCTTTGGCCGTGGCGGCCACTCCAGCGAGATTCTTGCCCGTTTGGGAGAAAAGGGCCGCTTGCAGGCCATAGATCAGGACCCTACGGCCATTGCTGCCGCCAAGCGCTTTGCCGATGATCCTCGTTTTAGCATTGCCCATAGCCGCTTTTCGCGTCTCGATGAGGTTGCCGAGGCGGCTGGGATCACAGGTCAGGTCGACGGTATCCTGCTGGATATCGGCGTTTCTTCGCCGCAGCTGGATGATGCCGGACGCGGCTTCAGCTTTATGAAAGACGGCCCGCTGGATATGCGCATGGACCCAAGCCAGGGGCGCAGTGCCGCTCAGTGGTTGGCCGAGGCTGAATTAGAGGACATGGTGTTTGTGTTTAAAAAGTACGGCGAAGAGAAATTTGCCCGCCGTATTGCCACCAAGATCATCGAAACCCGAGCACACACCGAGATTAACTCTACGGCGCAATTGGCACAGTTAATTGACGAGGCGGTGCCGGTAAAAGACAAACACAAGCACCCGGCCACACGTACCTTCCAGGCCATTCGTATTTATATCAACAGCGAACTGGAAGAGATTCAAACCGCGCTGCAGGCATCTCTGTCGGTGCTTAAACCCGGTGGTCGCCTGGTGGTAATTTCCTTCCATTCGTTGGAAGACCGAATCGTAAAACAATTTATCAAGAAGCAGAGCAAGGGAGAGGCTGTGCCTAGAGGTCTGCCATTAACCGATGCACAATTAAATAAAGAACTGACGTTAAAGGCAGTAGGCAAAGCCATTAAGCCGAGTGATGAAGAGATCGCTCGCAATAGCCGTGCGCGCAGCTCCGTCCTTCGTGTTGCCGAGAGATTGGGATGAGCCAACAACCAGTAAAACGCCAACCAAACCTCTTCGTCGAGATAATACGGGGATTGATTGACAACAAGCTAACGTTGGGGCTGCTTTTTTCTATTCTGTTCAGTGCGTTAGCCATAGTCCAGGTGACGCACTTATCGCGGGCGCAGCTGATCGCTCAGGATAAACTGCTGCAGGAACGTGATGAGCTTGATCTAAATTGGCGTTACTTATTGGTAGAAGAAGAATTTTATTCTCAGCATGCACGGATAGAGCAAATTGCCACCGAGCAGCTGAACATGAAACGACCAACCAGCGAAGATGAAGAAGTGGTGATAGTGCCATGAGAGCAACGAAACGCAAAAGCAATGCAAACAATTTAATTACCTGGCGCTTTGTGCTGGTATGCGCTGCTGTGCTGCTGGTTTTTGTGACTTTGGTGGCCCGTGCCGCCTATTTGCAGGTAATTGAACCGGATAAGGCGCGCAGCGAAAATGCCAAGCGCACGGTGCGGGTAGAAAAACTCCATGTGCAGCGCGGCATGATCTTCGACCGTCAAGGCAAAGAGCTGGCGGTAAGTGTGCCCGTGGTCAGTGTTTATGCCGATCCTAAAGCCATCGACAAGTACCTGCAAAGCAAGGTGGTTAAGCGCGCGAAAAAGCAAGGGGAAGATCCCCAGGATATTCTCGACCGTCCAGAGCACCTGGCCGAACTTAAATCTGCCTTTTACAAGCAGGATATGCGCTGGCGTGAGCTGGCCGATGTGCTGCGCTTAGAGCGCACCAATGTCGATACCCGTTTAACCGGCGATAAAGACCGTCGTTTTATCTACCTAAAACGTCAGGTAACACCAGCGGTGGCTAATTATATCGATGAGTTAAACCTGCCCGGCGTGCACCTGCTTGACGAGTCCAAACGTTATTACCCGGCCGGTGAGGTAACCGCCCATGTGCTCGGTTTTACCAATATCGACGGCCATGGTATCGAGGGGATTGAAAAGCTCTATGACGAAGCGCTGACCGGCACCGAAGGGCGTCGCACCATACGTAAGGATGCCCGCGGCCGTGAAGTGGCAGTGTTGGATGAACGTCAGCGTGTGGAACCGGAAGACATTCAGCTGTCTATCGACCAGCGTATTCAGGTTATTGCCTATAAAGCACTTAAATCGGCGGTGTTGACCTACAAGGCCACGTCCGGCTCCGCCATGGTGGTGGATGTTAAAACCGGCGAGATCCTGGCCATGGTTAACAGCCCTTCGTTTAATCCCAATAATTTGGAAGATGCGGCGCCGCACAAGCGTCGTAACCGCGCCATTACCGATTTATTCGAGCCGGGTTCAACCATTAAGCCGCTGACCATTTTGGCCGGTTTGGACTATGGCAATCTCGACGCCAAGGACACCATAGACACCTACCCGGGCTGGATGCGCGTCGGTGGCAGTCTGGTACAAGACACCCGTAACCGTGGCGAGATGTCGCTGCGCGAGATCCTCAAGGTCTCAAGTAACATGGGGGTGGCGAAAATTTCACAAGATCTGCCTAAAGACTATTTTGTCGGCCTGTTCGAGCGCGTTGGCTTTGGCAGCGAAACCGGCACGGGCATGATAGGCGAAAGCAGCGGCTTGTTTTATCCTAACCGTCGCTGGTCTGATTTTGAAATTGCTACATTGTCGTTCGGTTATGCCATTTCGGTGAGTACGGCCCAATTGGCGCGCTTTTACGCGACCCTGGGTGCCGGCGGCATTTCACGCCCACTGACCATATTAAAACAAGAAGAACCCTTACCCGGAGAGCGCGTTTTTCAAGAACAAGACGCCAAAGCCGTTGTCGAAATGATGGAAAGCGTATTTGAGAAAGGCGGCACCGCATCCAAGGTGAAGGTCGACGGTTATCGCGTCGCAGCGAAGACAGGTACTTCTAAGAAAGCGGTAGCCGGTGGTTACGGCGACGAATATGTCGGCTATTTTGCCGGCGTCGGCCCGGTCAGCGATCCGCGCCTGGCCGTGGTGGTCATGGTCAACGAACCCGGTGGCGATGTGTATTATGGCGGCGCCACAGCGGGTCCGGCGTTTGCCGAAATAATTTCCAATGCGCTGCGTATTCTTAACGTGGCGCCCGACTTAGAACCGGTAGCCAACCTAGCAGTAAAAGGAGGTGGAGATGCGTAATCTTCGCGAAGTACTCGCCCCTTGGGGAATCGATACCGAGATAGGCTTGGTCAACGAATTACAATTAGATAGTCGCCGCGTTCAACGTGGCGATGTGTTTGTGGCCATTAAAGGTCATCAACTCGATGGCGGTCAGTTTGCTCAGCAAGCCATCGCCCAAGGCGCCAGTGCGGTGATTGCCGACAGTCGCTGTGAACTTAATTGCGACGATGAGCGCATTATCGTTATTGAGCGTCTCAGTCTGCGTTTGAGCGAGCTGGCGGCGAGCTTTTATGGTCAGCCCAGTCACGCCTTTGATTTGGTCGGGGTAACCGGCACCAATGGCAAGTCCTCGACCACGGCGATGATCGCCTCCCTGGCTCAGCATTGCCAACGCCCCAGTGCCATTATCGGCACCTTAGGCTGGGGTGAGCTGGACAATCTTAATGAACTGGCCAACACCACGCCCTCGAGCGTCGAGTTACAACAGATTTTTGCTCTGCTAAAAGAGCAGCAAAAACAGCTGGTGGCGATGGAAGTGTCGTCTCATGGCCTGATCCAGGGGCGTGTTGCCAACAGCCGTTTTAAGGCCGCGGTATTCACTAATTTATCGCGGGATCACCTCGACTACCATGGCGATATGCAAAGCTACGGCGATGCCAAGCTGATCCTGATGCGCGATTGCGATGCCGAGCTGGTAGTGCTCAATCAGGACGATGCGGTGGCACAAACCTGGCTGGAAAAATACGACTTCCCCGAGTTGGTGGTGTATGGCCGTAAAACGCTGCCGCCAACCCATGGCCATTACCTGTATTTCAGCAAGGTGGAATTCCTGCCTCACGGCTTAAAGGCGCATATCGACAGCAGCTGGGGCGAGGGCGAAGTCACCTTACCTCTGTTTGGCGAGTTTAACCTCTATAACCTGGGGGCTGCGTTGGCCACCTTGCTGGGGCTGGGTTACCCCTTGGAGCAGTTGTTGGCGGCGTGCAAGCAGCTGCAACCTGTTGCTGGACGTATGCAGGCCTATAGCGCCGCTAATGGCCTGACCTGCGTGGTCGATTATGCTCATACCCCGGATGCCATCGAGTTGGCCCTGCAGGCGCTGCATCAGCATGCCCATGGTAAGGTCACCTGCGTATTTGGCTGTGGTGGCGACCGCGACAAGGGCAAGCGTCCCTTGATGGCCAAGGCGGCGCAAAAGTACGCCGACCGTATCGTGGTCACCAGTGACAATCCGCGCAGTGAAGACCCGCAAGCCATCCTCGATGATATCCGCGCTGGTTTCAGTGCCAACGTCGATGTGCAGTATGAAATCGACCGCGCCAAGGCCATTGCCTTGGCCATTACTCAGGCGCAGCTAGGCGATATAGTGCTTATCGCCGGTAAGGGCCATGAGGATTACCAGATTATCGGCGATCAGGTATTGCCGTTTTGTGATCGCACCCTGGTGCAGCAGTTATTGGCACAAGGAGCAACATCATGATCAGTATGGACTTAGATTGGCTAGCCAAGACCTTGGGTATTAGCTATCAGGGCAGCAACAGCAGCCTGAGCAATATCAATACAGATACCCGCACCTTATGCGACGGCGAGGTGTTTTTAGCGTTGCAAGGCCCTAACTTTGATGGCCACAACTTTATCGATGTTGCCGAGCGTCAAGGCGCGGTGGCGGTGATCGTGGCTCATCCGGTAGAAACCCATTTACCTCAGCTGGTAGTGGCCGATACCCGTATTGCCCTTGGGCAAATTGGTGCCGCGGTAAAAGCCGAGGTTGCCCCGAAAACCATTGCTATCACTGGCAGCGTGGGCAAAACCACGGTTAAAGAAATGTGTGCCGCCATTTTGGCGCAAAAAGGCTCGGTGCTGGCCACCAAGGGTAACTTCAATAACGATATCGGCGTGCCACTGACCTTGTTACGCCTTGAGCCTCAGCATCAATATGCGGTGATCGAGCTCGGTGCTAATCATCTTGGCGAAATTGCCTATACCACGGCGCTGACCAAGCCGGATGTGGCTGTGGTTTGTAATGTGGCCGAGGCACATCTGGAAGGATTCGGTTCCCTGCAGGGGGTGGCCACCGCCAAGGGTGAAATTTTCACCGGTTTGGCCGAGGACGGTGTGGCGGTGATCAATGCCGACAGCGAGTTTAAACAACAATGGCTCGATGGTCTGGGCACCCGCCAGGTTAAACAGTTTTCGACCAGCGAACACCTGGATGTATGGGCCGAAGAGGTGACATTAGACGCCCTGGCTCGACCTTCCTTTATGCTTTGCAATAAGGATGAGCGTGTTGCCGTGACCCTGGCCATGCCCGGCCAACACAATGTCACCAATGTGCTCATCGCGGCGGCATTAACCAGCAGCTTGGGCTGTAGCCTTGCGGACGTGGCCAGTGGCCTGGCCAATATGGCGCAGGTAAAAGGGCGCGTGAATATTATCGAGGTAACAAGTCAGCTTACAGTCATTGATGATACTTACAATGCCAACGTGAGATCGGTACAAGCGGCCATTGACTTGTTGGCGCAGGTGCCGGGGTATCGGGTATTAGCTCTCGGCGACATGAATGAACTCGGCGAAGGCGCACGACAATACCATCAACAAGTAGGTGAATATGCTAAGCAAAAAGGCATTGAAGCCGTCTATTCTCTGGGCGTATTAAGCCGTTACGCCAGTGATGTCTATGAACAAGCCGGACGCCACTTTTCTGGGCGCGACCAACTTCTTGAGCAAATGCTTAAGGACTTACGACAGACACAACAAAAAATTACGGTAGTCGTGAAGGGATCGCGCAGTTCTCGCATGGAGCTTTTAGTGGAAGATTTAGTGGCGCATGGCAAACAGTTAGCCGGCGAGGGAGAGAAGTAATGTTAGTGTGGCTGGCTGAATACCTAACCCAGTTTTACAGCGGGTTTAATGTATTTTCTTATTTGACGCTTCGAGCCATCTTAGGAATTTTGACGGCGCTGATGCTGTCTTTGTATTTTGGTCCGAAACTCATTGCCGCCTTACAGCGCATGCAGATCGGACAAACCGTACGTGACGACGGTCCGCAGTCTCACTTAAGCAAGTCGGGCACCCCAACCATGGGGGGCTTGTTGATCCTGGGAGCAATTTTTGTCAGTACCCTGTTATGGGCCGATTTAAGCAATAAATACGTGTGGGCCACCTTGTTTGTGATTGGCTCTTTGGGCGTTGTCGGCTTTATCGATGATTATCGTAAAGTTATACGCAAAGACCCTAAGGGTCTGATTGCCAAATGGAAATACTTCTGGCAGTCGGTGATTGCCCTGGTCGTCGCCTTTGCCCTGTATGCCAGCTCGCAACAGGCGGCGGAAACCGCATTAATCGTGCCCTTCTTTAAGGATGTGATGCCGCAGCTTGGACTTTTCTACATCATCATGACTTATTTTGTGGTGGTCGGTACGTCCAATGCCGTTAACCTCACCGATGGTCTTGACGGCCTGGCCATAGTGCCAACCATTTTAGTGGCGTCGGCGCTGGCCATCATGGCCTATGTGACCGGTCATGCGAACTTCTCAAGCTATCTGCATCTGCCGCATTTGCCACTGACCAGTGAGCTGGTTGTGGTCTGTACCGCCATCGTCGGTGCTGGCCTGGGTTTCTTGTGGTTTAACACCTACCCGGCGCAGGTCTTTATGGGCGATGTGGGCTCATTGGCCCTGGGCGGTGCGCTTGGCATTATCGCCGTGCTGGTACGTCAGGAGCTGGTGCTAGTGATTATGGGCGGGGTCTTCGTCATGGAGGCGGTGTCTGTGATCTTGCAGGTGGGCTCATACAAGTTACGGGGCGAGCGGATATTCCGCATGGCGCCTATTCACCACCATTACGAATTAAAGGGCTGGCCGGAGCCGCGCGTGATCGTGCGCTTTTGGATTATTTCCATCGTGCTGGTACTTGCTGGATTGGCAACATTGAAGATCAGGTAAATGGGCTATTTAAAGACGCTTAAAAATAAACGTATTGCGGTGCTTGGGCTGGGAGTTTCCGGTCTGGGCACAGTGCGTTTTTTGCATGCCCATAAATTGGCGCCAGTGCTTATCGACTCGCGTCAGCAGGTGCCTACTCAGTTGTGGTTAGACTCTCATGTGCCGCACCTGGAGCAGCGTTTTGGTCCCTTAGCAGAAGCCGACCTGACATCCTTCGACTTAATCTTGATCGGCCCCGGATTGGCACTGGCTACCCCACAAGTGCAGCAGGCCATTGCCGCCGGTGTGGAAGTGATTGGCGATGTTGAGTTGTTTGCCCGCATCAATACCAAGCCGGTGTTGGCGGTGACCGGCTCAAACGGCAAGTCGACCGTGGTTTCCCTGCTAGCCAAGGTGCTTGAGCGCGGCGGCCTGCATATTGGTCTAGGTGGTAATATCGGCACCGCGGTGCTGGATTTACTGGCTTTGGACGCCGATGCCTATGTTTTAGAGTTATCGAGCTTCCAGTTGGAAACCACCTCCAGCCTGGCGGCCAAAAGCGCCTGTATTTTGAATCTGTGTGAAGATCACATGGACAGATATGAGGATATGGGCGGCTATATCGATGCCAAACAGCGCATCTATCAGGGCTGCGAGCTGGCCGTTTACAACAGTGACGATGCCGATACCGCACCGGGACAGGACAATAGCGCCGAGCGCATGAGCTTTGGTTTAGCGCAGGGCGACTACCATACTATGATGCACCAAGCCGAAGCCTACTTTGCCTTTCGCCAGCAGCCCATTTTACCTTGCGCCAGCAGCTTGCTGCCAGGCAGCCATAATCGCTTGAATGTATTGGCTGTGATGGCCTTATGTCACCCCTTTGCCTTTGATGCCGGCGTTTTTGAGCGGGCGTTACAGGAATTTACCGGCTTGGATCACCGCTGCCAGTATGTAGATACCCTCAATGAGGTACGCTACTTCAATGATTCCAAGGCCACCAATGTGGGCGCCACCATAGCCGCGATTAACGGCTTTGCCGACGAGCCGGGACGCTTAATTTTAATTGCCGGTGGCGATGCTAAGGGTGCCGATTTAACGCCCTTGCAAGAGCCGTTACTCAATCAGGTCGCTGAACTAATTTGTTTGGGCAAAGACGGCGCAGCCATTGCCGCACTGAAGCCCGGCAGTCATCAGGTGAACGATATGGCGGCGGCGGTACGCTGCGCTAAAGCCTGTGCTCGTCCTGGCGATATCGTCTTGTTGGCACCGGCCTGTGCCAGCCTGGATATGTATGCCAATTACATGATGCGCGGAAACGATTTTGCACAGCAAGTGCATGAGGGGGAGGCATGAACTGGGATCGCATTAAAGACCTGTTGCATCTAAAGCCCTCGGGTCAGTTATACGATGTGCCCTTGCTTTATACCCTGTTGTGTTTAGTGGGGATTGGTTTTGTCATGGTGACCAGTGCCTCCATGCCAGAGGCCGAGCGCCTGTTCGACAACCCTTATCATATTATGGTGCGCCAGGCGGTGTTTATGGTGATGGCGCTGTTCTTATTCACCCTGGCAACCAGTTTGAAAATGCAGTGGTGGAAGGTCGCCAACACCTATCTCTTGTTTATGGGCTTGGGCCTGCTTATCGCGGTGCTGGTACTAGGCAATGAAATCAATGGCTCGAAGCGTTGGATCCCCTTTGGCCCTATCAATATTCAGGCCTCGGAAGTGGCTAAGCTGTTCTTCTTTAGTTACTTGGCTGGCTACCTGGTGCGTAAGCGTGACGAGGTTCAGGAAAACTTTAAGGGCTTTGTGAAACCCATCAGCGTGTTTGTTCTGTACGCTGGTTTGATTTTGTTACAACCGGATCTTGGCACCGTGGTGGTGATGTTCGTGACCACGGTTGGCCTGCTGTTTTTGGCCGGTGCCAAGTTGTGGCAGTTCTTTGCTTTGATGCTCTCGGGTATTGGCCTGGTGATCGCCCTGATCGTCTTTGAACCCTATCGTTGGGCCCGGGTCGTGGGCTTTTTGGAGCCTTGGGATGATCCCTTCGGTAAAGGTTATCAGCTGGTGCAGTCGCTAATGGCTTATGGCCAGGGGGGCTGGTTTGGTCAGGGCTTGGGTAACAGTGTGCAAAAGTTGCAATATATGCCGCACGCCCACAATGACTTTATTTTTGCCGTGGTCGCAGAAGAGCTGGGTTTTGTCGGTGTGTTCACCGTGTTGGTGTTATTAGGCACCTTGGTATTTCGGGCGTTGCTTATTGGTCAGCGTGCGCTGAAGGCCAATAAAGAATACGAAGGTTATTTAGCCCTGGGTATAGGCATTTGGTTTGCATTTCAGTCCATGGTCAATGTCGGCGCCAGCGCCGGTATCTTACCGACCAAGGGGCTGACCTTGCCTTTTATCTCCTACGGTGGCTCGAGTTTGCTGGTGATGGCCATTGCCGCCGGGGTATTATTCCGCATCGATTTTGAAACCAAGATGGCAACCAAGCAGGCGACTTCCAGGGGCAACGCCCGTGGTCATCGTCGCGTGGCACCAAGCCCCACAGCAGTACAGGAGGCGGCATGAATAAATCATTGGTAGTGGTTGCCGGCGGCACAGGCGGGCATATTTTCCCCGGCATCGCCGTGGCCCAATACCTGCGCGAGCAGGATTGGCAGGTCTCCTGGATCGGCACGGATGATAGAATGGAAGCGGATGTGGTGCCCAAACACGGCATCGACATCGACTTTATTCGCGCTCAGGGCGTACGTGGTAACGGCTTAAAACGCCTGTTCCAAGCGCCCTTGATGATAGCCAAGGCGTTTTTTGCGGCACGTAAGATTCTAAAGAAACGTCGCCCTGCGGCGGTGTTGGCCATGGGCGGCTATGTAACCGGGCCTGTGGGTCTGGCGGCGAAAAGCCTGGGGATCCCCTTAGTGATCCATGAGCAAAATGCCGTGGCCGGCATGAGTAATAAGTTGCTGGCCAAGCTGGCTAACAGCTGTTTGGGCGCTTTTCCCGGCGCCTTGCCACAAAGCGATTTTCAGGTGGTCGGTAACCCGGTACGCCAGTCGCTAATGAATATCGCCCCACCAGAGGTTACTGCGCCCATCAACATCCTAGTTGTGGGCGGCTCGTTGGGAGCGCAGGTATTAAATGATACCTTGCCTGCGGTGTTCGCCGAACTGGCAAAAAAACACACCCTGGCGCTGTGGCATCAAACCGGTAAGGGCCGCTCCAGCAAGGTGCAGGAGCAATATCAGATGCATCAACTTGAGGCCAAGGTGAGCGACTTTATCGACGATATGGATGCCGCCTATGCTTGGGCTGACCTGGTTATTTGCCGCGCCGGTGCTTTGACCGTGAGTGAAGTGGCGGCCGCCGGTCGCATGGCCTTGTTTGTGCCATTTCCACATGCCGTGGACGACCATCAAACCGCCAATGCCCAGTATTTGGTCGGCGGCGATGCGGCCTTATGTATGCAGCAAGGCGATTTCCATCAAGCCGCCGTGGTTGAGGCGCTAGCGCCGTATTTTCAGCAGCCCCAATTAATTACCGAGATGGGTAAGCGCGCGAAGGCGCTGGCCAAACTCGATGCAACCGCAGCGGTTGCAAAACAATGTGAGCAGTATAGTTAATGACAGTAACAACAGGCACAGCCCAACAGCAGGGCACGCAACAACAAGGGCAACGACCGGCCATGCGCCGCGTTGAAACCATTCATTTTATCGGCATAGGTGGTGCCGGTATGGGCGGTATTGCCGAAGTACTAGCCTATGAAGGGTATCGCATCACGGGTTCTGACATTGCTCAAAGTGCGATGACGGAGCGCTTGATCAAAGCCGGTGCCGAAGTGTTTATCGGTCATGATCAGAACAATGTGAAAGATGCTTCTGTGGTGGTGGTCTCTACCGCCATCAATGAACAGAACCCAGAGATTATCGCCGCCCGTAACGCGCGTATTCCTATCGTGCGCCGTGCGGAAATGTTGGCCGAGCTGATGCGTTTTCGTCATGGTATCGCCATTGCCGGTACCCATGGTAAAACCACCACCACCAGTTTGGTTGCCAGTATTTTTGCCGAGGCTAAGCTGGATCCCACCTTTATCATCGGTGGCTTGCTTAATAGCGCCGGCAGTAATGCCAAAGTGGGCTCAAGTCGTTTCCTCATTGCCGAAGCCGACGAGAGCGATGCTTCCTTCTTACACCTGCAGCCCATGGTTTCTGTGATCACTAACATTGAAGAAGATCACATGGATACCTACGAGGGCAGTCTGGAGAAAATGAAGGACACCTATGTGGAATTCATCCATAACCTGCCGTTTTACGGTTTGGCCGTGGTTTGCATCGACTCGCCGGTGGCCCGTGAACTGATCCCACGCTTTTCTCGTCAGGTCACCACCTACGGTGAACATGAAGGTGCGGATTATCGTCTGGCCGACTTTACCCAGGATGCCAGCACCTGCTCCTTTACGGTGACCTCGAAACAGGGGGAGCGTCTTGAGGTGACCCTGAATATGCCGGGTAAACACAATGCCCTGAATGCCACAGCGGCCATCGCCGTTGCTAAGGATGAGGGGATTGGGGACACCGCGATTTTACAGGCGTTGGAGAAGTTCGAAGGCATTGGCCGTCGCTTCCAGCATTATGGTGAGTTTACCAATGAGCGTGGCAAGGTGATGCTGGTGGATGACTATGGTCATCACCCCAGTGAGGTGGCAGCCACCATTAAGGCGGCCCGCGACGGTTGGCCGCAAAAGCGCCTGGTGATGATCTATCAGCCGCACCGTTATAGCCGCACCCGCGACCTATACGAAGACTTCGTTAAGGTATTGGGCGACGTCGACCAGCTAATTTTGCTTGATGTTTACGCCGCCGGGGAAGAGCCGATTGTGGGTGCCGACTCAAAAAGCCTGTGCCGCAGTCTGCGCCAGCGTGGTAAAGAGCCCTTACACGTGGCGAATAATAACGAATTAGCGAGCGTTCTTGCTACCACCTTGGCTGATGACGATCTGGTGATCACTCAAGGGGCGGGCAATATAGGTCAGCTGGTTAAAAAGCTGGCCGCAACCGAATTACAGATTGAAAAGTTACAGCAGGTGTCGTCATGAATCAGCCATTTGGCAAGGTAGCAGTTTTACTAGGTGGTTCATCTGCCGAGCGCGAAGTGTCGCTTAAGTCCGGCAGCGCAGTGCATGCGGCCTTTATTCAGACCGGTGTTGATGCGCATCTGTTTGACCCGGCAGAGCGTCCCTTGCACGAACTTGCGCAAGAAGGTTTTGACCGTGTCTTTATCGCCCTGCACGGCCGTGGCGGTGAGGATGGCACCTTGCAAGGGGCCCTGGAATTTATGGGCTTACCTTATACCGGTTCTGGCGTCTTGGGTTCGGCCCTGGCGATGGATAAAATTCGCTGTAAACACCTGTTTCAGGTGGCGGGTCTGCGTACCGCCCCTTACGTGGTGGTGTCGAAAAGTCAGGGTTTCGATTGCGCTGAAATTATAGAGCAACTGGGTCATGTGATGGTGAAGCCTTCTCATGAAGGCTCGAGTATCGGTATGGCCGAGGCCAACAATGCTGAGGAGCTGGCACAAGCTCTGGAAGCGGCATTTAAGTTTGACGATGAGGTACTGGTTGAGCAGTGGCTGAGTGGCCGCGAATTTACCGTATCGATTTTGACTGACAAGGCGCTGCCGGTCATTGAGATGCGCACGCCAAGCGGTTTTTATGACTATCAGGCCAAGTATCAATCGAGCACCACGGAGTATTACTGTCCTGCGGATCTGAGCGCAGCGCAAACGGCGCAGCTGCAAGAAATGGCGGAGCAGGCCTTTAATCTGGTGGGAGCCAAAGGCTGGGGCCGAGTCGATGCCATGCAGGGTGCCGACGGAGAGTTCTACCTGCTTGAGGTGAATACCGTGCCTGGGATGACGGAAAAATCCTTGGTACCCATGGCGGCCAAAGCTACGGGCGTGGATTTTACCGCGCTTGTAGTCAAAATTTTGGAGCAAACTCTGTAAATGGCGACATTAAGGGAAAAGCTGAGCGAACTTAAACAGGGAACCAATTGGTCGCTGCTGTTTGGCTTGAGCTTTTTTCTGCTGGTGGTGTTCCTGGTGCTGAAGTTGACCTTCAACTTCTCCGACTGGCTGGTTCGGGATAAAGATGCCCAGCTGAAGCAGTTGCAGGTGTTGGGCGAGCCCAAATACACCGCCGAGCGGGCCATTATCGAGGCCATTAAGCAGGCGGATTTGGACAGCTTTTTTGAGCTTGATGTAAAGCAGGTGCAGGAGCTGGTCACCGATTTACCTTGGGTTGCCAGTGCTTCGGTGCGCAAGCAATGGCCGGATACCTTGCAGGTGTATGTGGTGGAACATAAGGCGGTGGCGTTTTGGAATGATGACCAATTGCTCAATAGCCGAGGACAAGTGTTTACCGCGCCGCAAGAAGGCATAAAGGACTCATTGCCAAGTTTGTTCGGCCCCGAGGGCAGCGAGCTGGAAGCCTGGCAGACCTTTAATCGCTTCGAGGAACTGTTTGCGGTTAACAACCTTAAATTATCGAGTCTGGCGTTGTCTGAGCGTTTTGCCTGGCAGTTATGGCTGGATAACGGCATTCGCCTAAATTTGGGGCGAGATGATAAAGCAAAACGCGTACAAAGATTTATTGATGTCTACCCGCACTTGAAAAAACGTCAAGATGTACAAGTAGATGTCGTTGATTTGCGATATGATACCGGGCTTGCGGTGCAATTTAAGCCGCTGGCAGTAACGGAAGAAGAACAAAAGAGTAAGGTATGACCAAGTCAGTAGAACGTAACCTTGTTATCGGTTTGGATGTGGGCACCTCGAAAGTGGTGGCTACGGTCGGTGAGATCACCGATGACAACAAGCTCAGCATTGTTGGTGTGGGCCGCCAGGTATCCCATGGTATGGATAAGGGTGGCGTCAATGACTTGAACCTGGTTTCTGAGTCTATCCGTCGTGCCATCGATGAAGCCGAGCTGATGGCCGACTGCCGCATTAGCTCCGTGTACCTGGGTATTTCCGGTAAGCATATTCAATGTCAGAACGAAACCGGTGTGGTGGCAATTAACAACACCGAAGTGACCGACGAAGACATAGACAACGTTATCCACATTGCTCGTTCCGTGCCTATTTCAGCCGAGCGCAAGATGCTCCATGCCTTACCGCAAGAATACAGTATCGACATGCAAGAGGGCATTAAAAACCCGCTCGGCATGAGCGGCGTGCGCATGGAAGCCAAAGCCCATATCATTACCTGTTCCAACGACATGGCGAAAAACATTGAAAAATGTGTCGAGCGCTGTGGCCTGCAAGTAGACCAGCTTATTTTCAATGCCCTGGCGTCCTGTTACTCGGTGCTGACCGAAGACGAAAAAGAGCTGGGCGTGGCGGTACTGGATATTGGTGGCGGTACCATGGATATCACCATTTACATCAATGGCGCCTTACGTCATTCCGCGGTGATCCCGGTGGCGGGTAACCAGGTAACCGGCGATATTGCCAAGATTTTCCGTACGCCCATTTCTCACGCCGAAGCCATTAAGGTGCAGCACGCCTGTGCCAGCAGCCAAATGGCCAGTAATGAAGAACAAATTGAAGTACCTAGCGTTGGCGGGCGTCCTTCGCGTATTATGTCGCGCCACACCTTATCCGAGGTGGTTGAGCCGCGTTTTAGAGAATTATTTGAACTGGCGCTCGAAGAAATTCGTCGCTCCGGTTTTGAAGATCAAATTGCCGCCGGATTGGTTGTTACCGGCGGCAGTGCAAAGATGACCGGTGCTTTGGAAGTGGCAGAAGACATCTTCCAAATGCCGGTGCGTATCGGTAGTCCACTAGGGATAACGGGATTAACCGATTATGTAAGCGATCCCTCGTTTGCAACCGCCGTAGGTTTGTTACAATATGGTCGGACCATGCAGTCGATCAACGCAACGAAATCGAAAGCGGACGAGGGTAACTGGTGGGGCCGTATTACTAAATGGTTCCAGGGTGAGTTTTAGTACTCAAGTCGGAGAGTAAACAATGTTTGATATGATGGAAGAGCACAGCGAAGAAGCTGTCATCAAAGTAATAGGTGTCGGTGGCGGCGGCGGTAATGCCGTAGAACACATGGTGCAACAGCACATCGAAGGCGTGAAATTTATCACGGCCAATACCGATGCGCAGGCGCTACGCAAGTCATCCGCCGATGTCACGGTGCAACTAGGTACACAGATCACTTCAGGTTTAGGTGCCGGTGCGAACCCGGAAATCGGTAAGAAAAGTGCCGAAGAAGATGCCGAAACCATTAAAAGTGCTCTGCAAGGCGCAGACATGGTCTTTATCGCTGCCGGTATGGGCGGTGGTACAGGCACAGGTGCGGCACCAGTGGTCGCTCGCCTTGCCAAAGAGTTGGGTATTTTGACCGTGGCGGTGGTAACGCGTCCATTCGATTTCGAAGGTAAAAAGCGAGCTTCGGCAGCGGATCAGGGCATTAATGAACTGGCGGAAATCGTTGATTCACTGATCACCATTCCTAACAATAAATTATTGAAAGTATTGGGCAAGGGCACAACCCTGCTGGATGCTTTTGCTAAAGCCAATGACGTACTCTACGGTGCGGTCCAAGGTATTGCCGAGCTTATCACTCGCGCCGGCCTTATTAACGTCGACTTCGCCGACGTACGTACCGTTATGTCGGCCATGGGTACGGCAATGATGGGTTCTGCTTCGGCATCGGGTCCGGACCGTGCACAGGAAGCGGCGGAAGCGGCTATTTCAAGTCCACTGCTTGAAGACGTGGATCTAACCGGTGCCAAGGGTATCCTGGTTAATATCACCGCGGGCATGGACCTATCTATCGAAGAATTCGAGATCGTTGGTAACCATGTTAAGGCCCTGGCATCTGAGAATGCCACCGTGGTAGTAGGTACCGCCATCGATATGGAAATGAGCGATGAACTGCGCGTTACCGTAGTGGCAACTGGCCTAGGTGGCGATCGTCGTCCTCAGTTCGGTGTGGTAGACAACGGCTTTAAACGTGCTGCGGGCTCTGATGTGAGCGCCCAAGGGACGCAGAGCACACAAAATACTTCTATGTTTGTGCCAAGCTTTGCCACGCAGGGAACATCTTCAAGCTTTGATGAGTCGAAGCCTGCAGATGAGTCAGTAAGCTCAGCTTCAGCTTCATTAGCACAAACTTCGCCTACGGCGCCAAGCCAAGAAAGCAAAGCAAGTGCTGCGCCGAAGAAGCAGGACGAAAGCGGTGATTATTTCGATATCCCGGCGTTTCTGCGTAAGCAAGCAGACTAGTTTAAAAAATAAACTGATTTGTTAACTGGTGCGATGTGTGGTAGAATCCGCCGTCTAATTTTAGTTTAGTAAGTGAGCGAAAGCCTATGATCAAACAGCGTACGATTGCAGAAGTAGTCAAAGCCACGGGTGTTGGTCTCCACAAGGGTGAGAAGGTTTCCTTAACTCTCCGACCAGCGAGCGCGAATACTGGGATAGTATTTCGTCGCGTGGACCTTGATCCGGTTGTGGATTTCGAAACGACCCCGGAAGCGGTGGGCGATACGCAATTGTGTACCTGTTTAACTAATAAAGACGGCGTTCGCTTATCTACTACCGAGCACCTTATTGCTGCGGTAGCCGCGTTAGGTATCGACAACCTGATTGTTGAGCTTGATAGTGGTGAAGTTCCGATTATGGATGGCAGCGCGCTACCATTTATCTATCTGCTACAAAAAGGCGGTATTGCCGAGCAGAATGTAGCCAAGCGTTTTATTCGTATCAAAGAAAAGGTACGTGTAGAAGAGGGTGACAAGTGGGCCGAAATCGAACCTTATGATGGTTTTCATATCGACTTCGAGATTGCCTTTGATCACCCGGCTATTAACGACAGTCGCCAGCGCATTGCTCTGGATATTACGGCACAGAACTTTATCGAAGAGATCAGTCGTGCCCGTACCTTCGGCTTTATGAAAGACATCGAGTACATGCATGCCAATAACCTGGCTCTAGGTGGCAGCATGGACAATGCCGTTGTTCTTGACGAGTTTAAGGTGCTTAATCCAAATGGCTTACGCTATGCGGACGAGTTCGTTAAGCATAAGATCTTGGACTGCGTGGGTGACATGTTTATGACCGGCCACAACATTCTCGGTAAACTTACCGCTTATAAGTCGGGTCACGATCTGAACAACAAATTGCTACGTAAAATCATGGCGACCGAGTCGGCATGGGAATGGGCAACATTTGAAGACTCAGTGACCATGCCAGCTCCGGCTCTGGCACTGCATACGGCTTAAGCCTGTAAATAGAAAACTATTGAATAAAAAATGACGCTTTAAAGCGTCATTTTTTTTGTCTGCCGTGTTGCGCCAAGCGCATTAATTTTAGCTGCAGTGAGGGCGGCGCATGTTCGGCAATCAATTCTAAATTGTGCGCCGTTTGCTCGCTCATGGTGCGCTTATTCGAGGGCTCGTTTTTGGCCTTTTGAGTTTGCGTTCGCGTCTGTGCTAAAGGTGCACGCTGCGCCGCGTTGGGAGAGGTGACTATTTTTACCTGGCATAAATCCACCAAGCCCTGTTGGCGAAAGGCCGAGAGAATATCCATCTTGATATAGTTCAGCTTCATGGCCACCGTGGCGCTATGAGCCTCGATGATCAAGTCGCCATCGCGGATGTTGGCCACCCGGCACTTCTTCGCCAGGTTTTCCCCCACCGCCTGGTGCAGAGTCTGTTGTTGCGAGGCCAGCTCCTGAGTTTTGGCGCCATAGCTGGCGATGCGCGAACCGAGCCGCGGGTTTAATTGCCCCAGCACCTCGTTAAGTTGTTTTGGCGCATAGCGATCTTTTGCCATAAACGGCATCCACCTCTTGAATTTGACTGAATCGTCACCACTTCTATAGCAATGCTTGAGTCTCTATTGCTGTACTTTAGACCCACTTTCTATTGCTAAGTTTGCAAAGATTTCTCTGAACGTTATGATAGGCCAGCGATAATACCAATGCCATTAGTTTTTAATAGGCTTTGCGCTGTAAAGGCAAGTTACCGGAAGTGCTAATGGAATTGGTATTATTAGGTGCTGCAATTCATTGAGTTTGTTATGATGTCGCTCAAAAGTACACCGCTCAAGCAGTCACACTCAATAGATCCACAATAGTCGCTCTTATGTAACTTGAGTGCGGTATAAATTGGATAAACGAAGTTCGCAAGTGACTTGGCAGCGTCCTTAGGGGTGACCCCGAAGGATGACCCAGAGCGCTTAACGCAGATGAGAATGTAACGGTTAAATCATGATCACGAAAATATTTACCAAAATTTTTGGTAGCCGCAATGACCGCACAATTAAAAACTTACGTAAAACGGTCGCGCTAATCAATGCCTTAGAAGGCCAGCTAGAATCACTCAGCGATGAAGAACTAAAAGCAAAAACCGCTGAATTTCGTGAGCGTTATGACAACGGCACAAGTTTAGATGACCTATTACCAGAAGCCTTCGCGGTAGTACGTGAAGCGTCAAAGCGTGTGTATGGCATGCGCCACTTCGATGTACAGATGATAGGTGGCATGGTGTTGCACCAGGGCCGTATCGCCGAGATGCGTACCGGTGAAGGTAAAACCCTGACCGCAACCCTACCAGCTTACCTTAATGGTTTATCGGGTAAGGGCGTACACGTAATTACCGTGAACGACTACCTGGCCAAGCGTGACGCAGAAACCAACCGTCCGCTGTTTGAATTCCTGGGCTTAACCGTGGGCTGTAACGTGCCTGGCATGATGCCAATGCAGAAAAAAGACGCCTACGCTGCCGACATCACCTATGGTACCAACAACGAGTTTGGCTTTGACTACCTGCGCGACAACATGGCGTTTAGTATCGATGAGCGCGTGCAGCGTCCACTGAACTTTGCGGTGGTGGATGAGGTTGACTCAATCCTGATCGATGAAGCCCGTACGCCGCTGATTATCTCTGGCCCGGCTGAAGATTCATCTCAGCTTTACACGCAAATCAACATGATAGTTCCTGAGCTAGTACAGCAGGAAAAAGAAGACGAAGAAGGCGTTGAAGGCGACGGCGATTACACCATTGACGAAAAAGGCAAGCAGGTTCACCTGACCGAGCGCGGCCAGATCAAGGTTGAAGAGCTTCTTACCGAGCGTGGTTTGATTGAAGAGGGTGATTCACTGTACTCGGCGGGTAATATTACTCTGCTTAGCCATGTGTATGCCGCATTACGTGCACACAAACTGTATCAAAAAGACGTCGATTACGTGGTTAAAGACAATGAAATCATCATTGTTGATGAACACACGGGTCGTACCATGGAAGGCCGTCGTTGGTCTGAAGGTCTGCACCAGGCGGTAGAAGCCAAAGAAGGCGTGAAGATCCAGAATGAAAACCAAACCCTGGCATCAATCACCTTCCAGAACTACTTCCGTATTTACGACAAGCTAGCCGGTATGACGGGTACGGCGGACACCGAAGCGTTCGAATTCCAGTCTATCTACGGTCTAGACACAGTTGTTATTCCAACCAACAAGCCGATGATCCGTGATGATCGTGCCGACCTGGTTTACCTGACTCAGGAAGAAAAATACGAAGCGATTTTGGCCGACATTAAAGACTGCCAAGAGCGCGGTCAGCCGGTGCTAGTGGGTACTATTTCAATCGAAAGCTCGGAATACCTGTCGCAGTTCCTGCGTAAAGAGAAAATTCAGCACAACGTATTGAATGCCAAGTTCCACGCTCAGGAAGCCGACATCGTTGCCGATGCGGGTCTACCGGGTAAAGTGACTATCGCCACCAACATGGCCGGTCGTGGTACCGATATCATGCTAGGCGGTAACTGGCAGAGCGAAGCCGAAAAGCTTGATAACCCAAGTGAAGAGCAAATCGCAAAAATCAAAGAACAATGGAAAAAGCGTCATGACGATGTCATCGCTGCCGGTGGTCTGCACATTATCGGTACCGAGCGTCACGAGTCTCGTCGTATCGATAACCAGTTGCGTGGTCGTTCGGGTCGTCAGGGTGATGCCGGTTCAAGCCGTTTCTATCTGTCGATGGAAGATGCCCTGATGCGTATCTTCGCCGGTGAGCGCATGACTAACATGATGCGTAAACTAGGCATGCAACGTGGCGAAGCCATCGAACACCCTTGGGTTAACCGTGCCATTGAAAACGCCCAGCGTAAGGTAGAAGCCCGTAACTTCGATATTCGTAAGCAATTACTTGAGTATGATGATGTGGCCAACGACCAGCGCCGCGTGGTATACGCCCAGCGTAACGAGCTGCTGGAAGAGGGTGATATCTCAGAAACCATAGATGCTATTCGCAACGACGTGATCAACGGCGTGATCGATCAGTATATTCCCCCGCAATCGCTGGCGGAAATGTGGGACGTGCCTGCTTTGGAAGAACGCTTGAAGGCAGACTACCTGCTTGATTTGCCTATCCAGCAATGGCTTGCCGAAGACAATAAGTTGTTTGAAGAAAAACTGCGTGAGCGCATCGTCGAAGAAGCCACTAACGCATATAAAGCAAAAGAAGAAATGGTGGGTCCACAGGTACTGCGTCAATTCGAAAAAGCGGTTATGCTGCAAAGCCTGGATCAGCATTGGAAAGATCACTTGGCTGCCATGGACCACCTACGTCAGGGTATCCACCTACGTGGTTATGCGCAGAAGAATCCGAAGCAAGAATACAAGCGTGAGTCATTCGAGCTATTCTCGGCCATGCTAGAAAACCTGAAAACGGATGTGGTTAACATCTTGAGCAAGGTTCAGGTTCGTGCCGAGGAAGATGTTGAAAAGGTTGAAGAGCAACATCGTAAGTCTGAAGAAGCACCGCGTCAGTATCAACACGCCGACGCCGAGCAGGTTGGCGGTGAAGCACCTGCGCCGGTATCGGCGCGTGCCGAGCCTAAGGTAGGTCGTAATTCACCTTGTCCATGTGGCTCGGGTATGAAATACAAGCAATGCTGTGGCAAACTAAGCTAAGCATTCACTTACTTGAATAAAAAGCGGCCTATGCCGCTTTTTTTATGGAGCAGTTAATGAGTCAGAAAGTGGTCAATGTTGCCGTGGGGATCATTCTTCGCGGTGCGCAAACCTACATATGTAAACGCCCGGACGACAAACATCAAGGCGGCTTGTGGGAGTTTCCTGGCGGTAAAATCGAAGCCGGTGAAACCACCACCGCGGCATTGGCAAGAGAGTTGCTGGAGGAAGTCGCCATTGACGTACACAGCAGCGACTCCTTTATGCTGATTGAGCATGACTATGGCGATAAGCAGGTACGCCTGGATATCCATAAGGTCAGCGACTTCAGTGGTGAGCCTCATGGTGCCGAAGGCCAGCAAGGGGAGTGGGTGGCAATCAGTGATTTACACCGTTATGCCTTCCCTAAAGCAAACCAAGCCATCTTAGAAAAACTATGTTCATAAATTGTTACAAACTGCGTTTCTCGCTCTGCGCCCATAGGTTTAATATGGGCTAGTTGGGGATCACCTCTTTCATAATTAAAAATGGGATAACAATATGTTTAAAGTAACCTTAGCAGCGGCCGCAACGGCGCTGGCATTAGGACTTACCGGTTGTAGTGAACAAGCACAAAGTGCAAATACCGAAACTCAAGCGCAAAGCGTTGCCAAAGAACAAACAAAACAAGTGCAACAACTAACTTCGGGTATTGATCTAGAAAACATCGATACCGCCGTGCGCGCACAAGATGATTTTTACTACCACATCAATGGTAAATGGCTAGAGCGCACCGAAATTCCGGGCGACAAGTCTAACTACGGTTCTTTCACTGCTCTATATGACCAATCGCAAGCGGCACTGAAAGAAGTGATCGAAGCGGCGGCTAAAAACACCAAGGCGGCACCGGGCAGCGATGAGCAAAAGCTGGGCGCCTTCTACAGCAGCTATATGAATACCGACGCTTTGGAAGAGAAGGGCATCACCCCGCTTAAGCCATACTTGGACAAGATTGCCGGCGTTGCCGATAAAGCGGCACTGGTATCGCTGATGGCTGATCTGCGCATTCAAGGCGGCACCACGCCGTTTGCTTGGTATGTCAATAACGATGCCAAGAACTCAAGCCAGTACGCTCTTTATGTGTCTCAGTCGGGTTTAGGTTTACCGGATCGTGATTACTACCTTAAAGATGATGAGAAGTTTTCTACCATCCGCGCCCAATACCTGGCTTATATCACGGACATGCTAACCAAGGCTGGCGTTGAAAATGCAGAGCAAGCGGCAAAGGGCATTCTTGCCCTTGAAACCGAGCTGGCTACGGCGCAGTGGAGCCGAGTAGAAAGCCGCGATGCGACCAAGTCATACAACAAGATGACGGTTGCCGAAGCCAATGAGCTAACCGGTGCATTCGACTTTGCTCAGTTCTTAAAGCAATCAAAAATCAACACCGAAGAGTTGGTTGTACGTCAGCCTTCTTATTTTGAAAAGCTAGGGGGTATCTATGAGCAAACCGACCTGGCTACTTGGCAGAATTACCTAACATTCCATTTTGTTAGCAACTACGCCGATGAGCTTAGCAAGGAATTTGTTGACCGTAAATTTGCTTTCTACAGCACCACCTTACGTGGCGTTGAAGAGCAGCAACCGCGTTGGAAAAAAGCGGTAGACTCAGCCAACTCGGTACTGGGTGAGCTGCTAGGCAAGGTGTACGTTAAAGATAACTTCCCACCTGAAGCAAAAGCACGCATGGAAGAGTTGGTTGCCAACCTGATCAAGGGTTTCGACCAAGCCATCGACGGTCTGGAGTGGATGAGTGCCGAAACGAAAGTGGCAGCTAAAGAGAAGCTGAACAAGTTCACGCCTAAGATTGGTTACCCGGACAAGTGGAAAGACTACTCGGCGCTAGAGGTCAAAGCGGACGACCTGGCGGGTAACTTTATTCGTCACAGTGAGTGGGCATACGATGATATGCGTAACAAGCTGGGCAAGCCGGTGGATCGCAGTGAGTGGTTTATGACACCGCAAACGGTGAATGCTTACTACAACCCAGTGAACAACGAAATCGTGTTCCCTGCGGCCATCCTGCAACCGCCATTCTTTAACCTAGAAGCGGACGACGCGGTGAACTACGGCGCCATCGGTGCAGTAATTGGCCACGAGCTAGGTCATGGCTTCGATGATCAGGGTTCAAAATACGATGGTGACGGTAACCTGCGTAACTGGTGGAGCGAGCAAGATTTGGCGCAGTTCCAGGAGCGTGGTCAGCAACTGGTATCGCAGTACAATGAATATGCCCCGTTTGAAGACGCTAATGTGAACGGCCAGCTGACGCTGGGCGAGAACATCGGTGATTTGGGCGGCCTAACCGTAGCTTATAAAGCCTACCAGTTATCACTGGGTGGCGAAGAAGCACCTGTACTTGACGGTTACACCGGCGATCAACGCTTCTTTATGGGTTGGGCGCAGATCTGGCGTCGTAAGTACCGTGATGAAGAGCTGCGCAACCGCTTGATGACGGACTCGCACTCGCCAAGTCACTACCGTGTTATCGGTGTGCTGCCAAATATGCCTGAGTTCTATAAGGCATTCGACGTGAAAGAAAGCGACGAAATGTACATTAAGCCGGAAGATCGCGTTAAAATCTGGTAAATTCGGCTAATTACTGCCAAGGCGCCAGTCTTGTTATCCTCGCCAAATTGGGGCAAGGGTAATGGGGCGGCGCCTTTGTTTTTTATCGCACTTGCTTCCCCCGTTAACGCAAACGCATTGCCTTGGCCGTTATTTATCTACTAACTTTGTTATCTAACAAATAAAAGCAAAGAGTAGAAAATAATGAAGCGAATAAAACGAGGATTATATCTAGCAGGGATTTCGCTAAGTCTACTGGCACCTTCAGCCACACTCGCCCACGATCGCATTACCGGCAAGGAGTTTGCCACCCGCTCCGAAGTCATCGCCAGCGAGGCCATGGCCGCCACCTCTCAGCCTTTAGCCACCCAGGTTGCACTGAATATTTTACGCCAAGGGGGCAATGCCATTGACGCGGCTATCGCCGCCAACGCCATGCTGGGTTTGGTTGAGCCTACCGGCTGTGGCATCGGCGGTGATCTCTTTGCCATCGTCTACTCCGCCGAGGATGGTAAGCTGCATGGTTTGAACGCCTCGGGTCGCTCTCCCCTTGGACTAAGCTTTGAAGAGCTTAAGAAAATCACCAAGGACGAGGGGAAGATCCCCGCCTATGGACCGCTACCTGTGTCAGTTCCCGGTGCCGTCGATGGTTGGTTTGAGTTACACGAAAAGTTTGGCTCACTGCCCATGACAGAAATTTTAAAACCCAGCATCGAGTATGCCGAAAAGGGCTTTCCCGTCAGCGAGGTGATCGCTTATTACATGCAGCGCAGTGTCGGTGCTCGGGGCAAATACCCAGGTTTTAAAGAGGTTTTTATGGCCGACGGCGAGATGCCGAAAAAAGGTGAGATATTTAAAAACCCGGCATTGGCCAACACCTACAAGCAACTGGCAGAAGGTGGTCGCGATGCCTTTTACAAGGGCGATATTGCCAAGGAAATTGACCGGTATATGCAAGAAAATGGCGGTTATATCCGCTATCAAGACCTGGCGGCCCACACCAGTGAATGGGTTGAGCCGGTGGCCACCACTTATCGCGGACACACCCTGTGGGAGTTACCGCCCAATGGCCAGGGTATCGCCGCCCAGCAGATCCTGAATATCCTCGAAGACTATGATCTTGCCGCCATGGGCTTTGACAGCCCCGAGTATATTCACACCTTTGTTGAGGCCAAGAAGCTTGCCTTTGCCGATAGGGCCAAGTACTACGCCGATCCCGCCTTTAACGACATTCCGGTGCAGCGTTTGATTTCCAAGGAATATGCCGCCGAGCGTCGCAAACTCATCGACCCCAATAAGGCGGCCAAGCGTGACCATGCGGGCCCGGTGGAAGGGGATACCATCTATCTGACCACGGCGGATAAGTACGGCAACATGGTGTCGCTGATCCAAAGTAACTACCGTGGCATGGGCTCGGGCATGACCCCAGAAAAACTCGGCTTTGTGCTGCAAAACCGCGGTGAGTTGTTCTCCCTTAAAGAAGGACACTTCAATCAGTATGAGCCCGGTAAGCGGCCTTTTCACACCATTATCCCAGCATTTGTCACCAAAGACGGTAAACCTTATATGAGTTATGGGGTGATGGGCGGCGCGACGCAGCCGCAAATGCATGCGCAGATCCTGATCAATATGATTGATTTTGGTATGAATCTGCAAGAGGCAGGGGATGCGCCGCGTATTCTGCACTCGGGCTCAACCCAGCCCACCGATGAGATCATGATCGATGGTGGTGTGGTGTCCTTGGAGTCCGGTTTTAGCATGGAAACGCGCCGTGAGCTCATGAAAAAAGGCCATACCCTGCAAGAAGCCGTGGGCCCCTATGGTGGCTATCAGGCGATTCTCAAAGACCCGCAAAGCGGCGTTTATTATGGCGCTTCCGAATCCAGAAAGGATGGCCAAGCCGCCGGATACTAGAGGTGCCAGCCAGGTTTTTAGGGCGGCTACGGCCGCCTTTTATACATTAATTGACGATTATTTAACATAAATGATAGCGCTGTCATTTTATATTTTATATGATGCTAACACGCGACAATCAGAATCTAAGGTCCAGGACCAGGAGTAAGCATGTTCAAAGCGAGCCTTATTGCGGCGTTAATGATGCCCTTGGCTGCACAGGCACAACTAAGCCAGGAGCAAATAAACGCGTTTGCCACAAACACCGAGTTCATGTTTGCGGTAAACAGCAACTTCCATAATGAGGATAAGAGCTTTCTTGGCAGCATTACGCTTACTAACCGCTCTGGAGTCAGCCTGCCTGCCGGCGAGCAGCCCTGGCATATTTATCTGCACAGTGTGCGCAAGATAAAAGAGGGAGTTAGTCAGGGCCTGCGTATTGAGCATGTGAATGGCGATTTGCATCGCCTGAGTCCGACGGCCAGCTTCAACGGCCTAGCGGCCGGTGAACAATTAGAAATTCCTTTTGAGGCGGCGGTCTGGATAGTTGCCTACAGCGACTTTATGCCCCGGGCCTTTATGGTGGGCCACAATACCGAGCCAGCCATTTTTGCCAATACCAACAGCGAAGACTTTGGCAATTTTGTTGCTCCTTTTACCCAGGAGCAACAGCTGCGTCGCTATAACCAGTCTCAAGATCTCACCCCCTTAATGACCGCCGAGCTGCGCTATGAGCTTAATAGCAGCCCCTTGAGCGTGAAAGACGAGCAGGTGCAAACGCGCATAGTTCCTAAGCCCCAGGAGCTTGAGGTTAATCGCGGCAAAACCACCCTTTCCGATGCCTGGCAAATTCGTTATGCCGGACAGTTGCAGGCGGAAGTAGCCTTGTTTCAGAGCGACTTAGAGAAAAAGTATCAACTGGCTCTCGAGGCGCAGGCCGATCATATCGACGCGCCCAACAACAAGCTGATCAGTATTGGCATTGACCCTAAGGTTGCCACCGAAGAGGGCTATCGCCTTGAGATAGACGGTGAGCATATTCGCATTATGGCTGCCGACAATGCCGGCGCCTTTTATGGCATGCAAAGCCTGTTGGCCTTGTTGCCGGCAACGGGCAGTCCGACCCTGACCAATGTGGAGATAAGCGACGCGCCCCGCTATCCGTGGCGGGGCATGCATTATGACAATGGCCGTAACTTCCATGGTAAAGAGGCCATGTTTAAGCTGGTCGAGCAAATGGCGCGATACAAGATGAATCGCTTGCACTGGCATTTCTCGGAAGATGAGGGCTGGCGTCTGCAGATCCCCGGATTGGAAGAGCTGACCGAGGTGGGCGCCTACCGCTGCTTCGATCTGGCTGAAGACCGCTGCTTGCTGACGCAGCTGGGTACCGGGCCCTTTAAATCAGGCTCGGGTAACGGCTATTTGAATCGCGCCGACTTTATAGAGTTATTGCGCTTTGCCAAGGCTCGCCATATCGACATCATTCCGGAAATTGAGGGCCCAGGCCATGCGCGGGCGTCCATTAAAGCCATGGAGGCGCGATACCGTAAACTGAAAGCGCAGGCAGAAGCCGTGGCCAGTAACTCGCTGCTCACCCCAAAAAACAGGGACGAGGAGTTTTCAGGCGCTGATTTATCTAAGGCAACCCAATACCTGCTGACCGATCCCAAGGACAGCTCCAGCTATATTACGGTGCAGAATTACACGGATAACTCGATGAATGTGTGCATGGACTCCACCTATGCCTTTATCGACAAGGTCACCTATGAATTACAGCAGATGTACCGCGAGGCTGGCACCAAGCTGAACTATTTGCATATCGGTGGCGATGAGGTCGGCGCGGGCTCCTGGGTGGGCTCTCCCGCCTGTCAGGCGCTTTTTGCCGAGCCTAATAATGGCGTGGCTGGGGTTGCTGATTTAAAGCCCTACTTTACCAAGCGCGTGGCCGACTTATTGCACAAACGCGGTATTGCGCCAGGGATCTGGGAAGACGGCATTATGTACGACAAGGTGAACTCTTTTAATCGCGATGAATACGCGAACAAAACCTTCTTTACCAATGCCTGGGATAATATTTGGGAGTGGGGCGTGGCCGACAGGGCCTATCGCCTGGCCAATGACGGCTATCAGGTGGTGCTCTCCCATGGTACGCATTTGTATTTTGATCATCCCTATGAGCCGCATCCCGAGGAGCGCGGCTATTACTGGGCGACTCGCTATACCGATACCAAAAAGGTCTTTGCCTATATGCCGGATAACGTCTACGCCAATGCCGATTTTACTCGCACCGGCGCCGCCATAGACAACCTTGAAGCCTTGGTGGGAAGGCCCATGCCTGCTTTGCAAAAGCCGGAGAATATTCTCGGCATGCAGGGTCAGGTATGGTCGGAAACCATACGCACCGAGGCGCAACTGCTGGCCATGGTATTTCCGCGCCTGTTGGCCGTGGCTGAGCGGGCCTGGAGCAAGGCTCCTTGGGAAGGAGAGCAAGTGGATGCGCGCTTACGTGAGCAAGACTGGCAGGAGTTTGCTGCCACCTTGGCGCACAAGGAGCTGGCCAAGCTGCACCGCGACGGTATAGCGCTGCATTTGCCGGTGCCCGGTGCTAAGTTCAGTGAGGGTCGCGTGGTGGCCAACAGTGCGTTTACCGGCTTGAAGATAGAATACAGCCTGGATAAGGGCGTTAGCTGGCAGCTTTATCAGCAGCCGCTTACGCTGACTGAGGGGGGGGAGGTCTTGCTTCGTACTCGAGTACAAGATCAGGTGAGTCGCACCACGTCGGTGTTCGTGCAGTAAAGACAAGGCAGCATGTCAGCGCTGCCAAAAGTATCAATTAATTGGTATTCTGAACTGCTCATTTTTACGACTAAAAAATAATAATAAATGGCGCTTTTAATGGCCGTTTGCGCGACTAGAAAGTGGCGCAACCACCTTAAAGGTAAACAATTCGACAACGAGAAAGTGTTATGGAAGCAACAGTGTCTACAACCAAAAAACAAAGCAACTTTGTGCCTATGGCTATTGTTGCCACCCTGTTCTTTATCCTCGGGTTTGCAACCTGGCTCAATGGTTCATTGATGCCTTATCTAAAGCAAATCCTGGATTTAACGCCTTTGCAGGCTTCACTTATTTTATTCTCCTTCTATATCGCCGTGACCTTTACCGCGGTGCCTTCGGCGATCATCATCAAGAAGATTGGCTATAAGAATGGCATGGCATTAGGTATGGCGGTGATGATGCTGGCCGGCTTTTTATATGTGCCGGCGGCCAAAACTCAGGTGTTTGCCCTGTTTTTGTTTGCGCAACTGGTGATGGGCATAGGGCAAACCCTGCTGCAAACCGCGGTGAACCCTTATGTTGTGCGCATCGGCCCTGAAGAGTCGGCGGCAGCACGGGTCAGTGTTATGGGTATCTTGAATAAGAGTGCTGGTGTGCTCGCACCCATGGTGTTTACGGCATTGATTTTAAGTAACTTTACCGGCTTAGTGGGTAAAGATCTAAGCCAGGAAGAAATTGACCAGATGGCCAATAGCCTGATTTTCCCATACATTGGCATGGCCCTGTTTATCGGTGTGCTGGCCTTGGCCGTTAAATTCTCACCCTTGCCCGAATTAATCGATGACGATACTCAAGCCCATGAAAAAGGCCAGGTGAAGGCTGCCTTGGCACGTCCTAATCTGGCTTTAGGTGTGCTGGCGTTATTCGTTTACGTAGCCGTTGAAGTGATTGCCGGCGACACCATAGGCACTTTTGCGCTGGCGTTGGGCGTGGAAAAGTACAGTGTTATGACCTCCTATACCATGGTCTGTATGGTCGTGGGCTATGCCTTAGGGATTGTGTTGATCCCTCGGGTGCTATCACAACAAACGGCTCTGACTAGCTCAGCAATACTTGGCTGTGCGCTGACCTTGGCGATTGTCTTTGGCGATGCACAATCGACCCTGATTGCAAACACCCTGCTGGTGCCTTTTGGTGGCGTGGCGCTGCCCGATCCTCTATTGCTGATTGCCGTGCTTGGCTTTGCCAATGCCATTGTGTGGCCCGCGGTATGGCCGCTGGCGCTGTCCGGCCTGGGTAAACTGACCAGCGTGGGTTCGGGGCTTTTAATTATGGGGATAGCCGGTGGTGCATTCGGGCCATTATTCTGGGGCTTGGCAAGTGGCAGTGAGGGCGGTGCTCAGGGACAGCAGAGTGCTTATTTAGTCATGTTGCCTTGTTATTTGTTTATTCTTTTCTATGCTATCAAAGGCCATAAGATGACTTCCTGGAAGTGATCGGAATCAAGAATTAGTGGCAACCATCCCGTGTTAATGCCAGCGTATGCTGGCATTTTTTATGGCTAGGCGTTCAGCAGTAGGGTGCGCAGCTGGCATAGCGACTTAACCTCATAGGTTGGGGTTAAATGTGCGGGCGCCAATTTTTCCCGGCGATTAAGCCAACAGGTGTCGATACCGGCATTGATGCCGCCTTGAATATCTGACTCCAGGGTATCGCCGACCATAAGGATCTCGTTTTTCGGCGGGTTGCCCATCAGCGTAAAGGCGTGTTCAAACACCGCCATGTGCGGCTTGGCATAGCCCACCTGCTCGGAGATCACCAACCACTCAAAGGTGCCCTTTAAACCCGTTTGCTCCAGGCGGGCGCTTTGTAGCTCGGTAAAGCCATTGGTAATGATCCCCAGTCGAGCCTTGCCCTGCAGGGCGTTTAACAGCTCGATAGCGCCGGGCAGGGGCTGGCATATTTGCGCCATGGCCTCCATAAACCACAGATTTAACTGCTGGGGCGCGATATCCAGGCGCTCGGCCCAGGACATAAAACGTTGCTCCTGGAGTTGCTTGGCACTGATCTCGTTGTTCTGATATTGCACCCACAGCGGCTTATTTACTTGCTCAAAGGTGCGGTAGTCCTGCTCGCTAAAGGCAACATTGAGTTTGGCGAACATGGCCTGCAAGCCGGCAAAGGCATCGAAATGAAACAGGGTTTCATCGGCATCAAATAATATCCAGGGATAACGCATGGCTTAACTCGAAAATAGTTCGGGGTGATTGAAGGGCGCCATGGCCAGGGTAAGCGCCTGTTGATAGGTGCTTTGGCGGGTGGCATGGCCACGGGTCAGCAGGCCAATGGCGCCGCCTTGTTGCTTGATATTGGTGGTATTAAAGGCGGCATCCATGACATCGCCAAGCTCCTGGCCCTGTTGTAACTTTTCGAACAGCGATTCAGGTAATGGGAGGTTGCAGCTGCGGCCAACGCTCAATTGATGATTATCGGCGATCACCACATAAGCAAAGGTGGCGGCACCATAGTCGAAGCGGGCAGCGCCTCCTTCCATGGCCATATAGAAATCCCCCTGGTAATGCTCCTGGCAGTAGCGCACTCGGTTTTCGGCGCCAAGCAGGGTATCAGGTTCGCCCAGTGGCTGGTTGGCAACCCCGGAAGGGGCGTCGACACCCAGGCATTCGATATGGTGGTCGGGAAAGTAGGTGGCCAGGGTGGCCTTTGCGGCATTTACTTTAACTGGGTTTTTGGAGCCGACAATCAGCTTAAGTTGTTTTACAGCGGAGCTTGCTGCCATATCCTCGTCCTTCGGAGTGCTTTGGGCCATTGTATCATGGCCGTATTGAGGGCACACACCCCTGAGATTAATGTCGAAGAAGTCGTTTAGTCAGCGCTGAAGAGCAACAGGCCTTGGCCATCGTCCAGATGTGTTTGGTAATCTTGATGTTGCCAGCCTAAGGTCGCGAACAATTTAGGCTCAAGAAGATGCCAGTGATTAATATCGCGAAAGCGCTTATGCACATGGGCAATGTTCTCGGCGACTTTCAAGATGGCGTAGTACAGCTTCTCGTCTTCACAGTGGGGCTCGTCTAAGAAGTTTACGTCATGATGATGCAGCACAATGTTGCACAGCGAACTGGGAAGATGCCAGGAATGAGCCATATAAAATCCCAGCATGGCATGGTTGCAGGGATAGCGCTGATCCTCCAGTGCTGTGAGCGAAACCTGGCCATCGTCATTGGCGGCATTGAGCACCTGTACATAGTCCGGAAAATTCATGGCCATCACCGGAATGCCGATATCATGAAACAGACCTAAGGTTTGCACATTGTCGAGGGCGATATCGCGTCTTAGTCCTTGAGCCAGATACAGACATAACCGTGATATCTCGGTGGCACTGTCCCAAAAGCGGGCCAGAGAAATACAACAACTCGATTGATCAAAAACTTGTTTAACCAAGTAGCGGGAGGTGAGGTGGCTGATGGTGTTGAGGCCCAACAATTTAACCGCCTGCTTTACATCGGTGATTTCTAGTTCGGACATAAGCTCGGGCGAATTAATCAGACGTAAAACCGCCGCGGCCAGGGCGACATCGGCGGTGTTCAATTCACTGACCTTATCCAGGCAAGGGTTGCTTTGGTTCAATTCAGTCTGGAGCTGATTAAGCGCAGCCGGTTTAACGGGTAGCTTAAAACCCACCTCAAGTTGTGAAAGAACCTTGTCATCTATGCCCTGCATATTACCCCCGTGCCTGCATCATAAGTTTAGCCGATTTCCCATACGCCGCTAGCGCAACTGGTACAGGCGCTCGGCGGCGCAGATGCCAATAAGGCAAGACAAGACTCAATAACAAGGCCATAATGGCCCTAGATAATAACCACAAGAATTGATAACCATGCGTACCCTTCTAACACTCTGCTTTTTTATTATGGCCTTAGCGACAACAGCGGCACATGCCGACGATAACCCCTTTATCGGCGTGATTGAGAGCGGCAGTTTACTGGGTGAATATGAAACTTTTGCCACGGCCTACGATGATTTTACGCCAAGCGATGACGAGCTGGCACAGATGCACAAGCTCACGGGCAAGTCCGTGTTGGTATTATTCGGCACCTGGTGTCATGACAGCGAGCGCGAAGTACCACGACTGCTAAAGTTACTGGCACTGAGCAAGGTTGAACTCGCCCAGCTCGAACTGGTGGCCGTGGATTACAACAAACAAGACGACAAGGGCCTGGCCGAGCTGTTTAAGCTTAAATACACCCCCACCTTTATCGTCCTCGATGGCGAGACAGAACTATTACGTGTGGTTGAAAAACCTGAGGGCTCATTGGCCGGGGCGCTCACTGATTTTAATTAGTTTATCGAAGTGGTTTTAAGCTCTAAGGCTTAGTTGGGTTATTAGCTGACTCAGCTTTTTTGTATACGAAAGACACAAAGTTCGCTTATTTCGGGGGCGTAATTCACAAGGAAAAGTAGGAAAAATGGTGGCCCCACCTGGACTCGAACCAGGGACCTAACGATTATGAGTCGTGCGCTCTAACCAACTGAGCTATAGGGCCATTTTGTGTACTTGGTGCAGTCGGAGTATACACGTCCATGATGATCTGCACTCAGCTCGGTCATCCACGACCTCGCGTTCTTCACTTTCGAAGTGATGTTAAATCACTTCTCAAAGCCTTTGGCTTACGTTCATCACCTAAGCTATAGGGCCATTTTGTATTCTCGATGCTTACCTTGTTTTTACAGGATAGGAGATATCCTTAGGTAAGCGCCGAGCAGTATAAAAACTTTTCCAGGCCTTGTCACTAGCTGAAGGGGGTTTATTTAAGTTTGTAGAAATCAACTGCTTACTTATTGTCCTATCAGCCACTCACCATTGTTTTCAAAGGCTCAATACAAAAAAAGCCGACAAAATGTCGGCTTTGGCTTTGCTTAACAATTTAATTTACAGACCTAGTTTCTTCTCTAGATAGTGGATGTTAGTGCCACCATTTTGGAAGTTCTCGTCCGCTAAAATAATCTTGTGCAGCTCGGTGTTGGTCTTGATGCCGTCGATTACCAACTCATTCAACGCGTTGCGTGAGCGAGCAATGGCTACGTCACGGTTTTCACCGTAACAGATCAACTTACCGATCATTGAGTCGTAATGCGGTGGTACCGTGTAGTCCGCATAAATGTGGCTGTCCCAACGAATTCCTAGACCACCCGCAGGGTGGAAGCGGGTGATTTTACCCGGCGAAGGAATAAAGGTTTTCGGGTCTTCCGCATTAATACGACATTCGATGGCATGGCCACGGATCACAACGTCGTCTTGCGTAATAGACAGCGGCTGACCGGCAGCGATTTTTAGCTGCTCTTTAATTAGGTCAATACCGGTTACCATCTCAGTTACTGGATGCTCTACCTGAATACGGGTGTTCATTTCGATGAAGTAGAACTCGCCGTTTTCATATAGGAATTCGAATGTACCGGCACCACGGTAGCCGATTTCGATACATGCACGCGTACAGCGGTCACCGATGTACTTACGCATTTCCGCGGTGATACCCGGAGCTGGCGCTTCTTCCACAACTTTCTGGTGACGACGCTGCATTGAACAGTCACGCTCACCTAGGTGGATAGCATTGCCTTGACCATCGGCCAGTACCTGAACTTCGATATGACGAGGGTTTTCAAGGAATTTTTCCATGTAAACCATGCCGTTACCAAAGAATTGCTTAGCTTCTTGCTGAGTCAGGGCGATTGAGTTTACAAGCTCTTTCTCACTGCGAACCACACGCATACCACGACCACCACCGCCACCGGCGGCCTTGATGATCACCGGGTAACCGATGCGCTTAGCGATTTGCATGTTGCGCTCGTTGTCTTCCGTTAGGGGGCCGTCTGAACCAGGTACGCAAGGTACGCCGGCTTTACGCATGGCTTCGATAGCCGATACCTTATCACCCATCAGACGAATGGTGTCGCCCTTAGGACCGATAAAGATAAAGCCACTTTGCTCGACTTGGTCGGCAAAATCTGCGTTTTCAGAAAGGAAACCGTAGCCAGGGTGAATGGCTACCGCGTCGGTTACTTCAGCGGCGGCGATAATACGAGGAATATCCAGGTAGCTTTCGCTGGCGGCCGGTTTACCGATACAAATAGTCTCATCTGCAAGGAGCACGTGTTTTAAGTCGCGGTCTGCGGTTGAATGAACCGCTACCGTTTTAATACCTAGCTCTTTACAGGCGCGCAACACGCGAAGTGCAATTTCACCTCGGTTTGCGATAACAACTTTATCTAACATAGTTGATGCCTTGTTTGGGTTGCGCGATTATTCGATGATGAAAAGTGGTTGATCGAACTCAACTGGCTCGCCATTTTCAACCAGGATAGCTTTAACCGTACCGGCTTTGTCCGCTTCGATCTGGTTCATCATCTTCATCGCTTCAACGATACACAGGGTGTCGCCTACGTTCACTTTTGTGCCTACTTCTACGTATGCAGCCGCTTCAGGTGAAGAAGCCGAGTAGAAAGTACCTACCATAGGTGATTTAACCTGGTGGCCAGTAGGTTGTGCCGGAGCGCTTGCTGCCGGTGCTTCAGCTGCAGGAGCTGCTACTGGTGCAGGAGCGGCCGCTGGGGCTGCAACTGTGTACTGTTGTGGCATAGCCATAGGAGCAGAACTGTGACGGTTAATACGTACCGACTCTTCACCTTCGGTGATCTCTAGTTCAGCAATACCTGTTTCTTCAACAAGCTCGATTAATTTTTTAATTTTGCGAATGTCCATGAAAAACCCGCCTATTAGTTAGTTTTTAATTCGAATCTTGCAACCGGCTAACCGCTGCTTGCAGCGCGAAGTGATAGCCCATTGCACCAAAACCACAGATAACACCTTGCGCCACATCGGAAAAATAAGAGTGATGGCGAAAGGCTTCCCGTTGATGAATGTTGCTCAGGTGCACTTCAAAGAAGGGGATGGCAACGCTTAGTAAGGCGTCACGCAGGGCGACACTGGTGTGCGTAAATGCGGCAGGGTTAATAATGATACTATCAACTTGCTGCCAGGCATCATGTATACGCTCAATCAGGGCCGCTTCACTATTACTTTGAAAGTGCTCTAGCTCAACATTAAGTGCCGCGGCTGCATCATTTAGTTCATCGGTAATTTGTACCAATGTCTTGGAGCCATACTTGTCTGGCTCGCGACGACCCAACATGTTCAAGTTTGGGCCGTTGATAACTAAAATCTTAAACTTTGCAGTCATAATGCGACTAAAATCCTTTAACTTGTGAGTTATAAGCGTTTATACAAATATTAGTAGTAAACTTAAGGGTAAAAGTTGCAAATAGCAAATTTTTCTCACTTTAGCGAACTATTATAGTGAGTTCGAGGAAAATAGCAGCAAAATACTGGTCTAATCACCTTGGGCAGCGAAATCTGTGGGATTAGCAAAAGAAAGGAGCGAAGTGCTCTTGTTGGCACCTCGCTATATTGGGGCTTGATTAGCTGTTGGTATGGTTACGCACTTTTTGCAGGTGCGTGGCAAAGTCGTCGGCACCCATAAAGCCGGTGACCCTTAACTCCGGAAGTTCTTTACCATCTTGGTTAAAGAACAAGATACTGGGTAAGCCGAACACGGTAAATTGTTCCATCAACTCGATGGAGCTGTCATTGGTGTCGGTTAAGTCGATTTGAACCAGGGTAAAGTGTTTAAACTCTTGTTGCACCTGCTCCTTGGGAAAGGTGTAGTGTTCAAACTCCTTACAAGCCACACACCAGTCGGCATAAAGGTCGACCATAACTAGGCCTTCGGTAACGGCAAGCAGTTCATTGAGCTCTGTTAGGTTAGCAACCTGAATAAATTCACCACTGGCGGTTTGTTGCTGAACTTGCACCTGCTTAACCTCAGTCGGAGGCCAGACATAGTTTTTAACCAGCATTAAACCACTAATGAACAGGGTCATGGCCATGGCCCAAAGAATCGTTTTGCCTCTGCCCTGAGTTTGGCCACTTTGCCAATAATGCAGATAAATAGCGGTGGCTATGCTTAACACCCCGGCCATAAGTAAGATCACCTCGAACGGCAAAATACGCTCAAGCAGAATTAAGGGCACGAATAACATCAAGAAGCCGAACAGGGTTTTTACCTGCTCCATCCAGCCACCGGCCTTAGGCAGGAGTTTGCCTCCCGAGGTGCCCAGCAGTAAGAGTGGCAGACCCATGCCCAGGCTGAGGGCATACAGGGTTAGCGCACCAATCATATAGTCGCCACTTTGGGCTACGTATAGGAGTGCCGCCGAGAGGGGAGCCGTGGTGCAGGGCGAGGCGATCAGGCCCGAGAGCACACCCATCAGGAAGACCCCGGCATAATTACCGCCTTGTTGCTTGTTGCTGACCTTGGTTAGACGCTCCATCATGCCTTGCGGCAGACGGATCTCATAAAAACCGAACATAGACAGTGCTAGTAACACAAACAGCAGGCTAAAGCTGATCAGCACATAAGGGTGTTGCAGATAACCCTGAATATGGCCACCAAAATAAGCCACTACTAATCCTAAGAGCGCATAGGTGATGGCCATACCCTGCACATAGACGAAGGACAGGCTAAAGGCCTTACTGGTCGAAAGGTGCTTTTGTCCGGCGATTAGGCTGGAGAGAATAGGGAACATGGGGAACACGCAGGGGGTAAAGGCCAGGCCGATACCAACCACAAAAAAGAACATCAGGTTGGTTACCAGGCTTTGACTAGCAAGACGTTCCGTTAGTGATTGCTCACCTTCGTTATTGCTTTTGCCGACTTTATCTTCTTTCTCTTTAGGTGTGTCTTGTACCATGAGCGCGTCGGTCACGGCACCGGTCGTAGTTGTACTTGCTGTGCCCCCAACCACGGAGAGCGGGATTTCAATAACTTCGGGCGGGTAGCAAAGGCCGGCTTCCGCACAGCCTTGATAGCGTACCTTGACTGAGGCACCATCGGTAATATCGCTGACCTTAACGGTAAAACTTACGGCGTTAAAATACACTTCGGTGCGACCGAAAAATTCGTCCTCAATCATTTCCCCGTCGGGCAGTTCCATGGGGGGAGTCACCGTCGCCCCTTTCCCGGCAAACTCTAACTTATGCTTATATAGGTAGTAGCCGGGTTCGATATCCCAGCCGATAAACAGGGTTTCACCTTGTTGATCAAAGTCCAGCTTAAAGGCCTGATCAACGGGTAAAAACGTGGTTGCCTGGGTATTGAGCAAACTATCCAGCACCGAGTTATTGGCCCAGGAACCAGCACTAAAGGCCAAGGTGAGTATGAGTAGCCAGACGCGCATTAGCAATTGCATTAATTAAGTACCTCATCCATCCAATTAAAGTAGGCCAAGTTTCCCGTTGCTACATCAATAACCTGAATTTCAGGCACTTCGTAGCTGTGTAATTTTTTTATGGTTTGAATCACTTGGTTCATCTTTTCGGATTTTGTTTTGATCAGCAGCTTGGTTTCGGTCGCGGTGGTCACATCTCCTTGCCACATGTAGATAGACTCTACTTCAGGAAGGATGTTCACACACGCAGCCAATTTTAACTGCACCAGTTGCTCTGCCATGGCCCGCGCTTCTTGCTTATTCGCGCAGGTTGTAAATATCAGCCGATAGTGGGTAGTCATACTGAACCTTTTTATGCGTTCTTTTTCTAACCCCATACTAGCCGATAGCAAGGTCAAAACCTATAGAAGCTCGGCAGAAGACTTGAAAAGTGACCTTGTCAGCCGCACATTTATTTCATCGACTTAAACGAGACTCCCTATGTTTAGAGCATTATTCCTACTTTTTATCATTATTCCCATCATCGAAATTGCCCTGTTAATCCAGGTAAGTGACGTTATTGGCGGCTTTGCGACCATAGCCCTGATTGTGGTGACCGCCATCATAGGTGCAAAATTAGTAAAGCAACAAGGCGTGGGGGCAATGCGCGATGCACAGTTGCAAATGGCGCAAGGGCAAATGCCAGCTGAGCAAATGTTTACGGGTATTTGTGTCATTATTGCCGGTGTGCTTTTACTAACCCCGGGAATCGTGACCGACGTATTCGGCTTCTTATTACTCACTCCGGCGGTGCGCAAACGCATGTCGGCTGCCTTCGCCTCACAAGCGCAGGTGCACATGACCCAAGGAGGTGGCTTCAGTGCTCATTATCACAGCTCGCATACACGTCATCACACCTCGGAACAGCATTCGGTGCACTCTGAACGAGGCCAATCAAACACCACAATCGAAGGTGAATTTGAACGTAAAGAGTAAAAAATTTTTACCATTTACTCTTGGGTTTTAATTTGCTCACCCCCATAAGAGAAGAAAACAAATTTTAAGACTTTTCTGTAGTTGTTCAGAAACTGTTAGGAGAACTAAACAAATGAACATTCGTCCTTTACATGATCGCGTGATCGTTAAGCGTCTAGAAGAAGAAACCAAGTCTGCTGGCGGCATCGTGCTTACCGGTTCTGCCGCAGAGAAATCTTCACGTGGTGAAGTAGTTGCAGTGGGCAATGGCCGTGTATTGGATAACGGCGAAGTACGCGCGTTAGAAGTAAAAGCAGGTGATATCGTCCTTTTCGGCTCTTACGTTGAGAAGACTGAAAAGATCGAAGGCCAGGAATACCTGATCATGCGCGAAGACAACATCCTAGGTATCGTAGGCTAATTCGCCTCCCTGATGTTGAACTTAGAACCGAATTAAACAGAATTTTGAGGAAAGAATAATGGCAGCAAAAGAAGTTCGTTTTGCAAATGACGCTCGCACTAAGATGCTAAAAGGCGTAAACGTATTAGCTGATGCAGTAAAAGTTACTTTAGGTCCTAAAGGCCGTAACGTTGTTTTAGACAAGTCTTTCGGCGCACCGACTATCACTAAAGACGGTGTTTCAGTAGCGAAAGAAATCGAGCTAGAAGACAAGTTCGAGAACATGGGTGCACAAATGGTGAAAGAAGTTGCTTCTAAAGCCAACGATGCAGCCGGCGACGGTACAACAACTGCAACAGTGCTTGCACAAGCTATCGTAAACGAAGGCCTTAAAGCCGTTGCTGCGGGTATGAACCCAATGGACCTTAAGCGTGGTATCGACAAAGCCGTTGTCGCCGCCGTTGAAGAGCTAAAAGCCCTTTCAGTACCATGTTCAGACACCAAAGCAATCGCTCAGGTTGGTACTATCTCAGCAAACTCTGACTCTGAAATCGGTGACATCATTGCTGAAGCAATGGAAAAAGTAGGCCGCGAGTCGGGTGTTATTACCGTTGAAGAAGGTCAATCACTGCAAAACGAACTAGACGTTGTTGAAGGTATGCAGTTTGACCGTGGTTACCTATCTCCTTACTTCATCAATAATGCCGAAAAAGGCCAGGTTGAGCTAGATAACCCGCACATCCTTCTGGTTGACAAGAAAGTATCAAACATCCGTGAGCTGCTTCCTACTTTGGAAGCGGTTGCTAAGACCAGCAAGCCACTGCTTATCGTTGCCGAAGACCTTGAAGGTGAAGCACTAGCAACACTCGTAGTGAACAATATGCGCGGTATCGTTAAAGTGGCTGCGGTTAAGGCGCCAGGCTTTGGTGACCGTCGTAAAGCCATGCTACAAGACATCGCGATTCTGACCAATGGTACAGTGATTTCTGAAGAAATCGGTCTAGAGCTAGAAAAAGCGACCCTGGAAGACTTAGGTACGGCTAAGCGCGTTGTGATCACTAAAGATGACACCACCATTATTGACGGTGCTGGCGAGCAAGCCGCTATCGATGGCCGCGTAGGTCAGATCAAGGCACAAATCGAAGAAGCAACGTCAGACTACGATAAAGAGAAGCTACAAGAGCGCATGGCTAAACTAGCCGGCGGTGTTGCGGTAATCAAGGTTGGCGCTGCTACCGAAGTTGAAATGAAAGAGAAGAAAGACCGTGTTGAAGACGCACTACACGCAACTCGCGCCGCGGTTGAAGAAGGTGTAGTACCTGGCGGTGGTGTTGCGCTAGTACGTGTTGCTTCTAAGATTGCATCACTAACTGCTGACAACGAAGACCAGAACCACGGTATTACCGTTGCACTTCGTGCGATGGAAGCTCCTCTTCGTCAAATCGTTTCTAACGCAGGCGATGAAGCATCTGTTGTTGTTAATGCTGTTAAAGCGGGCGACGGTAACTATGGTTACAACGCGGCAAACGGTGAATACAACGACATGATCGAAATGGGTATCCTGGACCCAACTAAGGTAACGCGTTCTGCACTACAGTTCGCAGCCTCTGTTGCCGGCCTAATGATCACCACAGAAGCCATGGTTGCTGAAATTCCTAAGGATGAGTCAGCTGCTCCAGATATGGGCGGCATGGGCGGAATGGGTGGCATGGGCGGCATGATGTGATCATCCCCCTAGCTATCTAGCTTCAAAAAAACCCAGCTTCGGCTGGGTTTTTTTATGGGGAAACTTCCCTTAATTGCTAGGAGTCATTAGCTATATTAGATCCTCACTCCATATCAATCCCTCGTTACCTAGCTTCTCAAAGCCCAACTTCCACAGGGGTCTATGATTAATTAAAACTTTAAAATATTGTACCCACCATTATTTACATAATGACTTTTTTATTCTTTATTTAACTTATAACCAACAAGGAGGTTGTTATGAAGTTACTATTGTTTTCAATTTTTATATTCTCAGTTAGTTCTTTCGCAGATACTTACACCTCTCACTATGGGCGCTCACATACGCCATATGATCAAATCAGAATCCCGCCTAGCACTTTCATTGTTGCGGATAGAGGGTATTACAATGATGTCTTTCGGTATCGAGATGATAACGCTGATTATGAATTTACATTTGAACTAAAAATAAACCGTTTCATTGGTGACGACGAAAATATACAAAAATTAATTGCGAATAATCTCATTTCCTCAAAAGCCACAATTTATCTACCGGTGTTTGATATTGAAAATAATTAATAATAAGGGATTAAAAGGTTGGGGGTGGGGAATGACAGCTATTAAACTTTCTATCTTATTATTTATTGTGTCTTTCAACATATACGCCTTCGTATCATTTAATTCGTTAAGCCTAAATAAACAAGCTGAAGTTGAAGCAGGTTATTTTACCTTCAGTTTTGATAACCATCAAATTGGAAACGTGGTGCTAAAAATACCTAACACTAAAAGAATAAATACCTCAAATATTGAAATAGAGATGCCTGATGGCAGTGTTGTTAACGCTTCAAACGCCAGTTCCTTCAATATTAGGATAATTGATTTTAAACCCACAAATATATTGCAAGCACTAATATCACCAGGGGGAAGTTGGGTAATAGACATTTCCAATGCGCCGGAAGGTAAGTTCCAACTTAGGGGGCAGATATCAGGAGCGACCCAACTATCAATTAACATAACTAAGGAAGCTTACCCTTTATCTTACTTCACCAACATTGGTGAGTCAGACACTAAAACTTTTGTTAATACGCCTATTCCTATATATACGGCAATTTATCAGGGAGCTGAGCCTTACCTTGATGCGAAAGTGAAATACACTATCAGTGAAGGAGGGCAAAAAATACATGAGTTCACTATAGTGGATGATGGTATGCACGGGGATTTTCAAGCTGAAGATGGCGCATATGATTTCTATTTTGAACCCTTAAAGGTGGGGGGTTACACGCTAGATGTTGAAATGTTTGACTTATCTGCTGATACAGAAGTGCTAATAACTAACTTTAGCAGAAAGTTTCGTGTTTATGAAAAGTACATCGGTCTATCTAAAAATATAATTGAAGAAACAGTTGATACTGATGGTGATGGCTATTTCGATATCCTTCAGATTTCTTTTGCAATTACTTACCTTGGTACTTTTAGCGATCATCTTAATGCCATTGTGAGCTTAGTTACAGAAGATGGAGTTAGACTCACGCAGAGAACGACGATCACTTCTGACAACACAAGTGATTATTTGATATTTGAGTTTTCTGGAAAAGAGTTGAGAAAAACTGGATTTTCTGGCGAATACCTTGTTGATAGTTTAAGACTTTCTTATAAAGGTGACGCCCAGTTTTTGTATAAGAATTTAGGTGATACGAAGCACTACTCCTTTGCAGAGTGGGAGCGTCCCGAATTAATCTATCTCGGCAACTTTGAAGAGTCTCCTTTTGATGAAAATGGTGATGGTGTCTATGAAGGCATCAATATCGCATATCAAGTGGACTCTCAGGTAGAGGGGGAGTTCGGCATATCCTTGAAAGCGAGAAACTCTCAAGGTAAGCGGATTGCCAACTTTGGAGTCAGTGCAGTTGATATAAACATAGGCGTTAACGATATTCGTTATAAGGTGCCAGCAAGGGAGTTCACTTTGGCAGAAGAAAGCACAGCCGTGACGCTCACCGACTTCTTAATACATGCAAATTTCACTCAATATTTGACTGGCAAAGAAGAGTTCGTTGGAACTACTCGGTATTACAGCTGTTGGCAATTTGTTGGCTGTAAAGATGGACCAAATAACTACCCTGTCGCGGTAGATGATAAGGCGGTTTCCTATGGAGAGCCAGTTACAATCCAAGTTAGAGACAATGATACGGACAGCGATGGTGATCTCTTATATATCAAGTCTGTCACGCAACCGGCCAATGGCCAAATTGACAATAATGGCTCCTATATAACCTACACTCCGAACGAAGGCTTCTTTGGGACCGATGAGTTTACATATGAAATCGTTGATGTTTACCCATCAAACCGTGTCCAAAAAAGTGGTCATGACACGGCTAGGGTCTTGATTGAAGTTATAAATAATACCCCGCCTGTTGCCAACGATGGTTGATATTGCTGTCCAGTTAATTTCACCCAAAGGCAAGCACTATAACCTGTCCAATCCGGGGCAATATTTTGAGGGGCAGATTTGGCAACTAGCTATTCCTCAACAATTAGAAGCTCAGGGGGTGTGGAGTTAAAAAGTTTCTGAGCAGCGGCGAGGCAACCTTGGAGAGCTCAGAAGTTGGAGTATTACTTTTAAATAGAAATGAACCATTTGTTGTTGAAGCGGATTGGCGTGTATAAAAAGAGTTAAATAGTCATACCTCATAAACCCAGCTTCGGCTGGGTTTTTTTGTGCATTGACTTAATCCCTTGCTATAGCTACAAATGACAATAAATGATTACGCTTGGTAACGAACTTGTTGATTGATTTGTGATCTAAATGCATGTGAACGGGTCTATATTAAATACCAATTCACTTAAATAGCTAATCATTCTAGCGGGCTAAATATCGTGCTAACTGCGTTGGAATTTCTCTATGTAGAATAACTACATAAGAAAAATCCCGCCTTGTTATCACATCATTTATCCAGCGCTATATCTGATCACATACTTAACAGAATTGGTATAGCAGACTTAAATGGAGAACAGCATGAAAGTAAGTACAGTATTAGTGGCCTTATTGGCCATAGCCGCATCGGCTGCAAGCTATGCCGGTGAGGCTAAAATTAAGTGGCAGGACTTAAATGATTACGCCGATGCGCGTCCTGGCAACGACGTGAAAAAGCCTTATCACGAGCGTTTGATGAAGAAATTCGACAAACACTTCAATTTTGAGGCGCAGAACTTGCCAGAAGGAAGCGTGTTTAATGCCGAAATAACCGACTTAGATCTGGCCGGTGAAGTACGTTATGGTATGAATGAGTTTCGGGTGATGAAGCCAGTTTATATTCCGCGTATTGAGTTTAGCTACAAGCTGGTGGATAAAGATGGCAAGGTGCTAAGTAGCGGCGATGTCAAACTTAAAGATATGAGTTACATGGACCGAATGCGTTCCATTCATTCTGATAAAGAGTTCTATTACGACTTTCGCTTGATCAGCTCTTGGTTCCAAGACTCACTCTATCCAGAGCTAGGGATTGAGCCTCAGAAGGTCTATCGCTAATCCAATCATCTCGGCTGACGTTGATAGCAGCCTGGGTGTCTTTACAGTGTACTGGTCGGCGCTTGGCGCCGACCAGATCTTGGCGTTACTGAGTTTTAAAAGTTGCCAACAAGGCAAGCAGGTTTTGCAGCTTGAGTACGGCTTTTTTCAAGAGGGCTTCATCAAGCTCCTCTGCATTGCTGAGCGCCTCAATATCGGCCGCAACATCAAGCACATAGGGCTTAAAGCGTTTAGCGGCGAAGGTAAAGCCCGCGTCCTCGTTAAATAATGCCTGGAATTTACCATGGCCGTCTTTTTGCAACTGATCTAACTTTTGATCTGCGTCGAGCGCTTGACGATAGGCGAGTTTAAGGTTGTCGTTTAGTTTTTCAATAATCGAATTCATATCCAGGGTCTATTTCTCTTTGCGGTTTACTTTATGTTTAATCTAAACGCATTAGCTAAAGCTCTAACACAATTGGCCGATATGGTACGTGGATTCAGGTAAAAAGTCAGGTAAGGGTAATGAATATATCGGGCAGTACACTTCCCACTATGGTTACCGGTGGCGATGGTGCCGAGGTTTACAGTGCGGCGCTTGCGAAAAAACAGCAAGAAATTGAAGGCCAGGCGGCTCTTGTGCTGATTGAGTCGGCCACAAGTGCCCCTCAAGGAGTGCAAAGTGAAAATACCGGCGTTATGCCTACCCTGGGTAATCACATCAATATCCGGGTTTAGACCCTAGTAATTAGCCTAAGGAGCCCGTATTTTTATGGTTCTAAGTGCAGATCAATGGGCGTTTTACTGTGCTCGCCACCAATTTCTCTTACCAACTTGGGCACTAAAAAGCCGGGCAGGGCGCTGAGCATTTGCGCCATCAGGGCCTTGGCTTCGGCATCGCTGACCTCAAAGTGAGCGGCGCCTTGTACCTTGTCGAGCTGATGCAAGTAATAGGGAAGAATACCCACGGCGAATAAGCGCTCACTTAACGCTACCTGCGCATCAAGGTTGTCGTTGACTTCCTTTAGCAGTACGGCCTGATTCAACTGGGTTACGCCCGCGGCTTTGAGCCTGGCGCAGGCGTTGGCAAAATGCGCGTCTACCTCATTACCGTGATTAATATGGTGCACAAATACCACCTGCAATCGGGTGTTGGCCAAGGTATCGCTCAGTGTCTCTGTGATGCGAGCGGGAATGGTCACCGGCAGGCGGGAATGGATGCGTAGACGTTTTATATTGGGCAGGGCTTCAAGTTGCGCAACAAACCAGGCGATATGCTCGTCCTTGGCCATCAGCGGGTCGCCGCCGCTTAGGATCACTTCATTTACTTCAGGATGTGCGGCGATATACGCCAGTTTTTCCTCTAACGCAGCGCGATTGAGCTGATTATCCGCATAGGGAAAGTGACGACGAAAGCAATAGCGGCAATTAATGGCGCAGGCCGATTTAAACACTAAAAGCACTCGCGAGCGATATTTATGCAGCAAGCCGGGCTGTGAATTGTCTTGCTCGGCCAGCGGATCTGTGCTGTAGCCAGGGGCTTGATTAAACTCTTGTCGGCGCGGTAAAACCTGCAATAACAAGGGGTCACGGGGATCGCCCTTTTGCATTTTGGCAATAAAGGGGCGTGGCACACGCAGGTTAAAAAGGCTTCTCGCTTCGTTGTCGGGAAGAAATTCCTCTAGGGGTAATTCGAGTAATGAAAGCAGCTCTTCGGGACGAGTAACCACCTCGGCCAATTCTTTTTGCCAGTTTTTATGCAAATTTACTTCGATTCTTTGTATCATTGACAGGTTAATTACTCGAGAAATTGTTTATTAGAGGACAAGATGGCGAATTATAGCACCAACGAGTTCAAGGGTGGCCTTAAATTTATGATGGACGGCGAGCCTTGTAGCATCCTTGAAAATGAGGTTGTTAAGCCAGGTAAAGGTCAAGCGTTTAACCGTGTAAAAGTACGTAAGCTGATCTCTGGTAAGGTTTTAGAAAAGACCTTTAAATCTGGCGAGACGGTGGAAGGGGCCGACGTAATGGATACCGATTTGGCGTATCTTTACACCGACGGTGAGTTCTGGCACTTCATGAACAACGACACCTTTGAGCAGATCGCCGCGGACGAAAAAGCGGTTGGCGATAACGTTAAATGGTTGGTTGAAAACGATTCATGTACCATCACCCTGTGGAACGGTAACCCGATTGCAGTAACTCCGCCTAACTTTGTTGAGCTGGAAGTAACGGACACAGATCCGGGCCTAAAAGGTGACACAGCCGGTACTGGCGGTAAACCTGCAACCCTTAGCACGGGTGCGGTAGTTCGTGTTCCTTTGTTCATCCAAATCGGTGAAGTGATCAAGGTTGATACGCGCTCTGGCGAATACGTAAGCCGTGTAAAATAAACGCTGTTAGCGTTACAATCCCTTCGGGATAAGCCCTTAGGGACCGCCCTTAGGGATAAGCCCAGCCCGGCTCGCCGCGCTGGGATTTTTTATGTCTCAGTTTAAGTAAATGAGGAAAAGCGAATGAATCGGCAAGATGTTTTATGGCAACCCAGTGCACAGATTGACACCTTGAAACAGCGTGCACACATTTTGCGGCAAATTCGTGAGTTCTTTTTTGCCCGCCAGGTGATGGAGGTGGATACGCCGTCCTTATCGCAGGCGAGCGTGACCGATGAGCATTTGCAAAGCTTTGCCACCGAATTTGTCGGTCAGGGTTATGCCCAAGGTTTACCCTTGTATCTACAAACCTCTCCCGAATACGCCATGAAGCGTCTATTGGCGGCGGGCAGCGGTGCTATTTATCAAATTTGTAAGGCGTTTCGTAACGAAGAAAATGGCCGTCATCATAATCCCGAATTTACCATGCTTGAGTGGTATCGCCCCGGCTTCGATGAGTTTGCCCTGATGGACGAAATAGATGAGTTGATGCAGTTGGTGGTGGGCAGCGAGGGCGCCGAGCGTATCAGTTACCAGCAGGTATTTCTTAAGGTGCTGGCCATAGACCCCTTAACCATTACCCTGGACGAGCTAAAACAGGTGGCCACCGCACAGGGATTCGGTGACATTGCTGCAACCGAGCGCGATGCCGATACCTTGCTGCAACTGCTTTTCTGCATGGTGATTGAGCCGCAAATAGGGCAACAGCGCCCGTGTTTTGTGTATCACTTTCCCGCTTCTCAGGCCGCCCTTGCTCGACTTAATGAGCAAGACCCACGCGTCGCCGGTCGCTTTGAGTTGTATTTTCAGGGCCTAGAGCTGGCCAATGGCTTTAATGAATTAACCGATGCCAGCGAACAGCGACAGCGTTTTGAAAAGGATAACAAAAAACGCCTGGAGCGCGGTTTGCAGCAAGTGGATATGGATGAGCATCTGCTGGGTGCACTAGAAGCTGGCTTACCAGCCTGTGCCGGCGTGGCATTAGGAATAGATCGCCTGGTGATGCTGGCGTGTAACAAACTGCATATCAAGGAAGTCTTAAGTTTCGATGTTGATCGAGCTTAGTCGCTATAGAGTATGGGTGTCGGCCGGGTGGTCGGCATTTTTTAAACGCAGTTTGGCTTCGAATAGAGCTTCAGCTTAGAAGGTATCTACTTAGGTAATCAAATGGAGATTTAAAAAATAAGGGGGAGATGGGGCGACTGACGAGACTTGAACTCGCGACAACCGGAATCACAATCCAGGGCTCTACCAACTGAGCTACAGCCGCCATAAAGAAATTACACACCTCTCGATGTGTGGCGCGCATAATACATAGTTTAATTGAGCTTGTGAAGAGTAAATTGGCGAGTTTTTTCCGTTTGCTTTAAATTTAATCACCAAAGGTGCGTAACTAGATAAAAAATAGGCAAAAAGCACCACTTGCTTTTATTATTAGGTGAGCCGCAGCAATGTTGGGTTGCGGTTTATGAGAAAGTTTTGAGATAATTACGGATTAGGTACAACGAAGTTGTTTAATTTCATCGTTGTATCAAACAAAAAGCGGATGATAGGAGCGCTAATGGAAACTGTAACTAACTGGATCTCTGAAAACTCGGATCTACTAATACACTATGCGGTACAATTTGTACTTGCACTCGTTGTCTTCTTTGTTGGTATGCGCATTGCTAAATGGTGTAGCAACTTAACTCAAAAAGCATTTGCAAAGCGTAATGTCGATAAGGCTGTAGGTTCGTTCTGCGGCAGCATTATTTATGCGCTGGTTTTTGTTGGTACCATACTGATGGCTTTGTCTCAGGTTGGTATTGAAACAACATCCTTTATCGCTATTTTAGGTGCCGCTGGCTTAGCGGTTGGTTTAGCGCTACAAGGCTCGCTATCAAACTTTGCTTCAGGCGTGCTTATTATCATCCTTCGTCCTTTCAAATCAGGCGACTATATCGAAGCGGGTGGTAAAGCCGGTTCGGTACGCAAGATTGAAATTTTCTCAACTGAGCTAAATACGCCAGATAACAAAATCATCGTAATGCCTAACTCAGCCATTATGTCTGGCCCTATCGTGAATTATTCTCGCGAACAGACTCGTCGAATCGACTTGGTAATTGGTGTAAGCTACGACGCGGATCTGAAAAAAGCGAAAAGCGTATTAAAGTCGGTACTTGATGCCGAAAGCCGTATTTTGAAAGACCCAGCCTACACAGTGGCTGTGAGCGAGTTGGCCGATTCAAGCGTTAACTTCGTTGTTCGTCCTTGGGTGAACACAGCAGATTACTGGCCAACGTATTTCGATCTAATGGAAAATATTAAGATTGAACTAGACGCTAATGATGTTGGCATTCCATACCCACAAATGGATGTGCACTTACATAAAACTGGCGAATAATCAGGGGAATATCGCTAACATGAAATTGAAGTACCTATCTCTATTAGTTGCAGCTTGTGCTGCAACTAATGTTGTTGCAGAAGAGAAAAAAACCTGGGAAGCAAACGCCGAACTAGGTGCCATTATCACCAGTGGTAACACCGAAACAACGACCTTTAAAGGCGCGCTAACCGTTAAACACAATTTAGAAAAGTGGAATAACGAGTACAAATTAAGCGGCCTGTACAAAGAAGATGAAGTTGAGCAGGACGATGGCACTAAAATTACCGAGCGCACCAATGAAAAGTACTTTGGTTCTGCACAGGGTAATTACAAATTAAACGAGAAGAATGCGCACTTATTCATCTATGGCTCATATCTGAGCGATTACTTTGGTGCCTATCGTGAGGAAGCTGTGATTTCGGGCGGTTATGGTTTACGCCTAATCGACAATGAAACCATGGTATTAAATGCCGAATTTGGTCCTGGTTATAAGTATTTTAGATACCCGGATGACAGCACCGAAGTTGATGACAACGGTCAGTCGCTTGCCGATGAATGGGAAGGTGAAGTGATCGCCCTAGCTAAAGCAGATTATACCTGGCAGATCTCTGAAGGTGCCAAGTTTACTCAGCTTTTGGCGGTGGAATATGGTGATACCAACACCAAAACCCGCTCTGAGACAGCTTTGCTAACTAAAATCAACGGCTCATTACAAATGAAAGTTGGTTTCAATGTTACGCACAACTCAGATGTTGCAGATGACAAAGACAATACCGATACTGAAACGGCATTGACCCTAGTTTATAACTTCTAAGTTCACAAAAACCCACGTTGAAATTGCTTTTTGCGCATTTTTTTCGTGGGTTTTGTCGTGTATGATATGCCATCTTTTTGAGAGTCAAACATGCAGGGAAAAATGTTTAAGACCTACCTGGGCGCCTTGTCCGCCATTTTTATTTTGTTTTATGCCACTGCCGTTCAGGCGCTGACCCCTTCACCTGCGCAAATCGAACAGTTTAAAAAGTTACCTCGCGCTCAACAAGAAGCTTTAGCACGCCAATATGGTGTCGACCTTGACACAATAATTGGCGGTTCTTCAAAAGCGAGTGCAAACAACCAAGAAGTTGAAAGCACCATTGGCGAGCGTAAGCTTAATGCTGAAAATGCTGAGCCACAAACACCAGAAGAAAAGTTTAAGCCAAAGAAAGAAGAGCTAGAACCATTTGGCTATGACATCTTTGCCGGTGAGCCAACCAGCTTTATGCCGAGCGAAAGCGCCCCGGTGCCTGATGACTATATAGTTCGCCCCGGAGACCAAGTACAAATTTCCCTGTATGGTAAAGAGTCGGCTACGGTAGACGCCAGTATCGACCGCTCTGGCCGTTTAAGTATTCCCAAACTGGCTCCAGTGCATGTAGCTGGCATGACCTTCAAAGAATTAAAAGCCCTGGTAAGCGAAAAGGTCAGTAACGAGATGATAGGTGTAAAAGCCTTTGTCTCGCTTGGTCAACTGCGCAGCATTCGTGTATTGGTGGTAGGTGAAGCCTATAAGCCAGGCAGTTATACCTTGTCTTCACTAAGCACTGTAACTCACGCGCTGTTTGCCAGCGGTGGTGTAAGTGATATCGCCTCTTTACGTAATATCGAAATTAAACGCGGTGGTAAGGTTGTTAACCGTTTCGATCTGTATGACCTGCTTATTAAAGGTGATAGCAGCAACGACATCATCCTAAAACCAGGTGATGTGGTGTTTATTCCCCCTGTTGGTGCTCAGGTTAGCGTTGCTGGTGCGGTAAAACGTCCGGCCATTTTCGAGCTGAAAAAAGGTGAAAGTACTGCTGACTTACTGGCTATGGCGGGCGGAATGAAGGCCAATGCCTACAGAGAAAAAGTTACGGTAGAGCGCGCCGGCCAAGGCGACTATAAGCAAATTCTTTCCTTTGATTTCTCTAAAGGAAGTGCCGGCTACACACCACGAGACGGAGACGTGGTACGTGTTAGCGAAGCCAGCAGTGCCTATAACCAAGCGGTGACTGTAATCGGGGCCGTTACACGCCCGGGTGAATACTCTTGGCATCAGGGCAAGCGTATTGGCGATATCATAGGTTCAATCCGTGGTGCGCTATTGCCGCAGGCTGACTTGAATTATGCAATTCTGCTTCGAGAAGTGGATGTATATGGCAATATCGATGTGTATCAATTCAGCCTGGCTAAGGCAGTTGCAGGTGATCTTGCTCATAATCTGATACTAAACCCGCGCGATAAGGTCATAGTCTTTAGCCGTTTTGAGTCAAAAGAAGAAGAACAAGATGCGTTAAAGCAGTTGGCGTTAACAGAAGAAGAGCAGGAATTACAGAAAAAGGTAAAATTGTGGCACCTGTTTGAACAACGTCAGTTCGAAGAATTCGTAGGCGCGAAAAAGCCACTCTTTAGTGAAGAAGTAGAGACAGAGCTAAAAGGTAAGCAAAAGCTCACCGATCTTATTGCTGCGCGCTCAAATGAAGAAGAAGAGGAAATTGAATACGCAACCTTTAGCCGTAATCAACTGCTTGATAAGGTTATTAAAAAGTTACAGCTACAAGCAGGTGCCGGTGAGCGCATCAAGCTGGTAGAAGTAAATGGTAATGTTCGCTTCCCTGGCGTATATCCGCTTGCCAATAATATGGCTGTTATCGAATTAATTACCGCCGGTGGTGGCCTAACCGAGTCAGCATACCTAGACAAGGCTGAAATCACACGCTCTAAAACCGGCACAAATGATGACATTGAGCATATCACCTTTAACCTTCAAGGAGCCTTAGAGGGCACTTTAGAGGAAAACCCACTTTTACATAGTAAAGACAGTCTTAATATTCTAACCATTCCAAATTGGCAGGAGAATATTAAGGTTACCCTGGAAGGTGAGGTTGTTTTCCCAGGGCAATACACTATTCGTCGTGGTGAAACCATGAAAGACGTGATTGAACGAGCGGGTGGTTTCTCTGACTTCGCAGCAATAGACGCAGCGGTCTTTACGCGTAAAACCATTCAAGAGCAGGAACGTGCTCAAATTGAGCGTTTAACAAACGAGTTACGTCGCGATCTGGCGTCAAAAAGTTTTGAGCAATCAATGAATAGCGTCAACCTTTCATATGATGAAATGACTAGCTTGATAGTTGATTTATCGCAGATGCCTACCCTGGGACGTTTAGTTATCAGCCTGGATGATATTCTGGCCGATAAGCAAAAACTTGTACTGCAAGATGGTGATGCGCTCTATATCCCCTCTAAACGCGACTCAATTAGTGTAATTGGTGAGGTGAACTATGCGACATCTCACCTTTATAATGCCAATACAGATGTGGATGCCTATATCCGTCTTAGCGGCGGCACCAAGGCGCGAGCCGATGAAGAGCGCATCTACGTCATTAAGGCTAATGGCTCTGTCTATATCCCCGAAAGAAAAGGTTGGTTTGCCGTTAATACCAGTAAGCAATTGGAGCCAGGAGACACCATAGTGGTGCCTATGGATACAGCGCATATGGATAATCTAACCCTTTGGAGCACAGCCACGCAGATCTTCTATCAGCTCGGTGTAGGTGTTGCGGCTATTAGCGGTATTTAAGGAATAGCACCAATGACTAATCAAAATATCGAGACTCAACAAGGCACTATTGCCGATGATGAGATCGACTTAAAAGAGTTGTTCTTAGCACTGTGGCAAGGTAAGTGGATCATTATTGGCACAACCCTAGTTGCAGCTGTTATAGCGGTCGTGTACGCATTGAGCCTGCCGAACATATACAAAAGTGAGGCACTTTTAGCTCCCGCTGAAGATAACCAAAGTGGTGGGCTTTCAGGGTTAGCGGGTCAGTTTGGTGGTTTAGCCTCTCTTGCTGGTGTAAACCTTGGAAGCGGCACAGCTGATAAAACCACGATCGCACTGGAGTTGCTAAAAAGTCGCTCTTTTATTGGTGAATTTGTAAAAGAACATAATCTGAAGCCCGTGATTATGGCGGCGAATGGTTGGGATCAGGCAAATGACAGGGTTATATACGATCCTGAGGTTTATGATTCCGAAAAGGGGCTTTGGGTACGTGAAGTAAAGGCGCCGAAACTGCCAGAACCTAGTCAGTTGGAAGTGCATGATAAATTTACTACACAATTCTTAAATGTTTCGAAAGACAAAGAAACAGGGTTAGTGACTATATCTGTAAAGCACTATTCGCCAGTAGTAGCCAAAGAGCTTACCGATAAGCTAATTGAGCAGCTCAATAATACAATGCGAGCAAACGATATTGCAGATGCCGATAATAGTATTGAATATCTTAGTAAGGCCTTGAAAGAAACCTCGGTTGCCGATATGCAGAAAGTATTTTATCAGTTAATCGAACAGCAACAGCAAACAAAAATGCTGGCCAGTGTTCGAAATGAATATGCATTAAAAATGATTGATCCAGCAGTCGTAAATGAAAGGAAATATGAGCCTAAAAGAGCTCTTATTTGTACTTTTGGTGTTTTGTTAGGAGCTTTGCTTAGCTTTCTGCTTGTTTTTTTAAGAAGTTGTATATTGAAAATAAATGTAAAAATTTAGAATCTTTATAAAGTTTAATTTTGTTTAGCCTTTTCTAGTGCTAATTATTAAGTGATGAAATGAAGAAATATAAAATTGGGATAGTTTGCTATCCTGGAATGGAATTAGAAAGTATTAAATCTGCATGTGTCGATAATCATGTTGATTATGTTGAAATAGACTTTATGTCACCAAGTTGGAAGGATTCCTGCACGGATGATATTGATGGCTATCTTGTGAGACCGCCATGTAGCTATCAAGAGCATAAGAATATTTTTGATGAACGAGTTTTCTTCCTTAATAAGCATTTAAAAAGGCCGATATATCCATCTTTTTCAGAACTATATATATACGAAAATAAACGTAATATGCATTTGTTTTTAGAGGGGTATGATATTCAACATCCTAAAACGAAAGTTTTTATGGATAAGGAAAACGCGCTAAAAAGTATAAAAAATAGTGAATTTCCAATGGTTTCAAAAAGTAATATTGGAGCTGGGGGAAGTTCAATTCAAATTATAAGAAATGAGAAACAATATAAAAAATTAATTTTCAGGGTGTTTGGTAAATTCCATCCTGAATTAGCGCTTGGTTGGGCTCCTTTTCGAAAAACGAAAGGAATACCTTTGCCTAGGTTTGGAAGAGCGCAAAAACATTATCTAATCATGCAAGAATATTTAGATATAAAGTGGGAGTGGAGGATGATCCGCATAGGAAATAGCTACATGGGTCATCAAAAATTACTTGGAACTAATGGGCTTGCTAGTGGCTCTGAATTGGTTGGCTGGGAAGAGCCTCCAGAAGAGTTGTTATGGTTACTGCATAATACGACAGAAAAGATGGGGATGAGATGCATGGCATTAGATGTATTTGAAACTAGGGATGGTCAGTATTATGTAAATGAAATGCAAGCAATTATTGGGGCGTATAGGCCTTATCAGATGAAAATCGATGGAGTGCCTGGTAAATTCAATTTAAAAAACGGACAGTTTTTGTTTGAAGAAGGTCAGCATTGTAAAAATTCTTGTTGGAATCCACGTGTAGAAGATTTTATTAATTTATTGGAAGGGGGAATGATTAGGCATGATTAGGATTGGAATTTTTGGTACATCTTGTAAAAAACACGAAAAGCGAATTCCACTTCACCCCGCTTTTTTTGATAAAATCCCAAATGAAATAAAAAAATCATTAATATTTGAAAAGGGTTATGCGTCAGCTTTAGGTGTGGATGATAGCCAGATATTAGAACAATTCGGAGGCGTGGCTTCCAGAGCGGATTTATTTGAAAAAAGCGATGTATGGATATTACCCAAGCCTGAAAAAGAAGATTTTAAGTATTTTAAAGAAGGTAAAATACTTTGGGGATGGCCTCATTGCGTCCAAGGGGTTGAAATAGCACAAGCTGCCATAGATGCAAAAATGACATTAATTGCGTGGGAAGCTATGTATGGTGGAGCGGATAATACACATATTTTCTATAAAAATAATGAGCTTGCAGGCTATGCAGCTGTACAGCATATGATGATGCTAACTGGTAAGACTGGCTGTTTTGGCCGTCCTTTAAAGGCTGCAGTTCTTGGATTTGGAGCAACAGCTAGAGGAGCCATAAATAGCTTAAAATCTCTGGGTATCGTTGATATAACTGTCTATAGTCAACGAGCTGAATTCTTATTAAATGCACCTATAGAAAGTATCAAATACAAAAGAATGAAGAGAGTTGAGGGAAGTACTTTATTGGAAAGTGCTAAGTATCGAGACTTTTCTTTAGCTGCAGAAGTTCTGTCACAATATGACATTGTAGTGAACTGTGTATTACAAGATCCCACAAATCCAATAATGTTTATTGATAAAGGGCAAATTGATTTTATTAACAAACAAATGGATATTATCGATATTAGTTGCGATAAAGGGATGGGTTTTTATTTCGCTAGGCCAACTTGTTTTGATTTTCCAAAATTTAAGCATGGAGAATATATAAATTACTATAGCGTAGATCATACGCCAACCTTATATTGGGATTCCGCTTCTTTTGAAGTGACGAAGTCTATAATTGATTTTATTGAACACTTTGTTGATGGTAGTTGGATGAATAACCCGATATTGATGAAAGCAACTGAAATTAAAAATGGTATTGTTTTAAATGATAAAATAATAAAGTTTCAGAACAGAGATAAAACCCCCCCATATTTAAAAATAAATAATGTCACATAAACGCGAGTTGGTTAGAAATTTAGCTAGTTTTGGGCTGGTTGATTTACTTAGCCTTTTGCTCCCAATAGTTACAATGCCCATATTGACTAGAACTCTAGGGGCTAGTCAATATGGTGATTATTTGTTGTTGATCACAGTTTTGTATTTTGGTCATACTATTGTTGATTATGGAACTCACTTCACTGCTGTTAGAAAAATAGCAAGATTTCGTGATAATATAAAAGAATATAAAAAGATATATTGTGAAACACAGAGGCTTAGGTTCTTTCTTTGTTTTTTTTATTTGTTTTTGTTTTTTACTTACTATTTATTCTTTAAAAAAGAATCTTCTATTAGTGTCAGTATTACCCTCCTGGGAGGAACGCTTTATTTACTAGGGTATTCGCTTACAGCAACTTGGTTTTTTCAAGGTATGGGGCGTGTCGATAAATTAATGAAAATATCATTAAGCGTTAAGCTTATAAATTTTTTAGTTATCGTTTTTTTTGTAAGAAAACCTAGTGATATAAATTTGCTGGTTTTATCTATGTCTCTGCCTGTCTTTTTTGGTGGACTCTACCTAACGTTATATTCCCATAAAGAATTTAGCTTAAAATTAAGGTTTTTTGGCCCAATCAAGAAGACACTGGGTGAGGGTCGTGATGTTTTTTTAGGTGTGCTTGCACCAAATCTATATAACAGCATCCCTGCTTTGTTTTTAGGTACAGTGTATGCTTCCGATAAGTTCGCTAGTTTTGCTATTGCTTCCCGTTTGGTATCTGTTGTATTTACGCTGCAGGAGGTGCTAGTAAAGGCTGCCTATCCAATTGTTTCTAGAGTAAAAGAAAGTCTGGTTGAAAAACTGGTTTTGGCAAACTTATTGATATCCTTTTTTCCAGTCCTGTTTATATTTTTATTTGGTGAGTGGGGGGTTGGTTTTTTTCTAGGGAGTGGATTTGGCGAAGTCAATGAATATTTGATGATGCTTTCTTTCGGTATTGTTTTTGTAGGGTTATCGAACTCAATAAGTCGAGGATATCTATTGCCGAATGGGTTTGATAGGTTGTATCGAAATATATCTATTAGAGTATCTTTATTCTCATTTTTTGTTTGTGCCATAAGTATATATTTTTGGGGGATGCTTGGGGGAGCTATTTCCATATCTATAGCCAGAGGGCTTTTCTTTTTGGATTATTTATATTGCTACTTTAAGGTTAGAGAAAAGTAAATTTTATATTTTCATTATAAGTTGGTCATTATAAATGGATATTGAAAAAAATAGGGTTACACTTTTAATTAGTTCACTCGCTGGAGGTGGCGCTGAAGGAGTATGTGTTAATGTTGCTAATGGGCTAGTGAATCAAGGTTGGGTTGTTGATCTGGTCGTATTGCACTTAGACGACCAAGTGTATCTCAATAGATTAGATAATAGGGTTAACTTGGTAGATTTAGATACTAAGAATGCTCGGAATTCATTTTTACCATTATCTCTTTATATATTAAAAGAGAAACCAGATAAGTTTTTAGTTTTTAATTATGAGTTGTCAATAATTTTGGTTTTCATTCGTTGTTTTTTAATGAGGGAATTTAAAATTGCAGCTAGAAATATCAACACTCTTTCCGAGATTTTCCAAAAAGAATCAGGTTTTTGGTTGAGGTTTATAGTTAACCCTCTTATAAAGAGTTTTTATTTTAATGTTGATTATATTATTAATCAATGTGAGGCTATGAAGGATGATTTAGTAAATAACTTTCCTTGTGTTTCTTCTAAAACTGGCGTTATTTATAATCCTGTTTCTCAGGATATAGAGGAATTTTCTAATGGAAGTGAATTTAAAAAAATAAAAAAACAAAGTTATCTATTATGTGTTGGGCGGTTAGAAAAGCAAAAGGCTTTCCATTATTCAATAGAAGCTTTTTCAAGGTTGGCAAATGACTTTCCTGAATTACGTTTGAAAATAGTAGGAAAGGGAAGTTTAGAGCAGGATCTTAGGCAATATGCCATGAAACTAGGTGTTAGTGATAAAGTGGATTTTGAAGGGTTTAAGGTTGATATGATTCCTTATTATACAAATGCTAAGGCTACTCTTTTGACTTCAATATATGAAGGGTTTCCTAATGTGTTGGTAGAATCTATTGCTCTTGGAACACCTGTGGTTTCGTTTAATTGTCCGAGTGGCCCAAGTGAGATAATTCAGGAAGGCATTAATGGATTTTTATGTAATTACAAGGATATCGAAGACTTTAGATTAAAACTAACAAAATTGCTATCTTGTGATTTCAATGTAGATACAGTAAGAGAGACTGTTCAACGAAATCAGAGCTCAGTCGTTGCGGAAAGGTTCGCAGATATAATTAGAGCACTCTGATTTTAGGGCATGAAATGAATAATTTTAATTTGGTAGTTATTAATAAGAATAATGAAGCTTTTTTTAATTTTTGTGTTTTTTTTATAGCTATACTTTACTCTTTTTTATTAGTTTTTTTTATACCAATGGACGGTGCTATTTTAGATAGAATTAACTATCTAAATTATGCTGGAAATTCCAACTCTTTGATTTTGCGTTATATGTCGGGAGGGGTCCTTTCTTTTTTGTTTAATGAGCCTGTCTGGCTGATGGTTAACTCTTTGCTTGGCTTTTTCATGGAGCCGGAGAAGGTAGTTTCTTTTATCATATTTTTTTCCTCCTTTGTTACTTCTTTTATTATTCTTAGGGTAAATCCAAAATATTTTTGGTTTTTAGTTGCATTGCTTTTCTTTCCTCAAGTTATAGATAAATTTGTTATGCACCTAAGGCAAGGCTTAGCTATAAGTATTTTTCTCCTCGGATGGTTTTGTTGTGAAAGGAAATCAAAAATTTTCATTTTGTCCATAACACCATTTATTCACGCTAGTTTTTTCTTCGTTTTGTTTTTATATCTGTTTTCTTTAATTCTAACTAGGTGTAGGTTTGCTATCGATGTGAAAGTTTTAGCTACCTGTCTGCTCGGTATTTTTTTTGGGTTGGGTTTAGGCTATATAGCCGGTTTTTTAGGCGCAAGGCAAGCAGATTCATACCAATTTTCGGGGGGAGGTGGAAGTGGCCTTGGCTTCCTTTTTTGGTTTGGGGTTTTGTTAATCTATACTTGTCAAGGACGGTATTTTAGTAGAGTCAACTCATTTTCAATATTGGTAATTTCTTTTTATCTCTCAACTTATTTTTTCATTGAGGTAACAGGCAGAATTTTTGAAAGCATGGTTATTGTTGTTATTTTATCTAGCCTGAGTTTAACGTCATGGAGAAAAATGGCTTTTTTTATTTATATATTCCTTTTTGTCGTTTTTTCATGGTTATTAAGAATAAATCAACCATGGTTAGGCTGGGGTTATGCAGGGTGAATCAGTGAAAAAGATTGTGCACATTATTACAGCTCTTAATGATGGTGGGGCTGAGGCTGTATTATATCGTTTATGCAAAGGTGAAGTCCAAAATCAACATTATGTAGTTTCTTTAATGGGGGGCGGGAAGTACGCTCCTTTATTGAAAAAAAACAATGTAAAAGTATCTTGTTTAAATATGCCTCCTGGGAAAGTGAGTCTTTCTGGGTTATGGAAATTGTGGTGTATATTAAAGAAGGAGAAACCAGATGTTGTGCAAACGTGGATGTATCATGCGAACCTCATTGGTGGAATATTGTCACGTTTGTCTGGAATAAAAAATGTTTTTTGGGGAATTCATCATACAGTTTTAGAGCCAGGTAAAAGTAAACGTTCGACTATTTTTGTCTCTAAACTTTGTGCGAAATTTAGTTCTTTTGTTCCAAAGCTTATAGTGTGCTGTGCAGAAAAATCGCGAGAAATACATGCCAAAGAAGGATATGATGTTAGCAAATTGGTAGTGGTTTCCAATGGCTACGATTTATCGAAGTTCTCTATAGATAATGCTTCAGGAAATGCTATCCGAAATGAGCTTTGTCTTGACAATTCACTTCTTTTGGGAATGATAGGGCGTTTTGATCCTGCTAAAGATCATAGTAATTTACTTAAATCCCTATCAATGCTCGACTTTGATTTTAATTGTTTATTAGTTGGTCCCGGTATGACGCCGGATAATCGTATATTAGCAGAGCAAATACACACTTTAGGTTTAAGTGATAAGCTCTTTCTGATGGGGCCAAGAGCTGATATTCCAAATATTATGAATGCATTGGACTTACATTTATTATCTAGTCGGTCAGAGGCTTTTCCAAATGTCCTAGCTGAAGCAATGGCCTGCGGTACTCCGTGTGTTTCCACTGACGTTGGTGATGCGAACGTGATTATTGGCGATACTGGTTGGGTTGTACCTGCCATGGATGCAAAAGGGTTTGCTCAAGCTGTTATTTTCGCACGGGATGAAATGAGGGATAAAATTAAATGGAATGAAAGATGTATTTCGGTGAGAGATAGAATAGCTGAAAAATTTAGCTTGGATAAAATGATTGAAAATTATATAGATATTTGGCGACGGTAACTATTTGTAAAGTTGAGTTTTATTTTTATTATTTTTTCTAATTTTGTAGTGGTCTTTTTATATGGTTGGGGTTATTTTACTTTTTTAATTTTAGCGCCAAATAGCAGTAGAATGAGAATTTTATAGTATGAGGAAGTTACTTTTTGTTGTGAACGTTGATTGGTTCTTCGTATCACATAGGTTACCTATAGCTCAAGAGGCTATGAAACTAGGATATGATGTGCATTTGGCTAGCTCCTTTTCTACTAAAAAGGAATATCTCGAAGGCCTCGGTATAAAATGTCACGACATTAACTTTTCTAGAAGTGGTAGCTCACTGAGTAATGAAATGAAGACTCTTTTAAGTATCCGGCGCCTGATTAATGAAATGCGGCCAGATATAGTTCATGCGGTAACTATTAAGCCTGTGATTTACTGCGGTTTTTCGATGCGGGCTATGTTAAAACCGCCTTATTTCGTGGCGGCAATTTCAGGGCTTGGCTATGTTTTTTCTGCAAGAGGCTTAAAAGCTAAGTTAACTAGATTTGTTGTTTCTTTACTTTATAAAGTAGCGCTGTTAGGGAAAAGAAAGGTTGTTATTTTTCAGAATTTATCTGATCAGGGCGTATTATCGCGTATAGTTAGCCTGCCAGATAATGCTACAACGTTAATAAAAGGATCCGGTGCCGACTTATCAACATATAGGTACCGGCCGGAGCCAGCGAGTGGTAAAAAAGTAGTTTCAATGGCCTGTCGGCTGCTGAAGGAAAAAGGTGTTTATGAATTTGTTGATGCGGCTCGAAGAGTTAAGGCATTATTACCAAATATCGACTTTTGGCTCATAGGTAATGTTGATTTAGGGAACCCGAATTCTGTTACTCAGGGAGAGATTGATAGTTGGGTCGCTGAGGGTTTGATAAAGGCTTTGGGACATCGGGATGACATTCCTAATCTATTCGCGCAGTCACATATTGTAACTATGCCCTCTTATTATGGTGAAGGGGTTCCTAAAGTCTTGATCGAAGCAGCTGCTTGTGGCCGCCCTGTTGTAACTACATACAACCCTGGATGCAGAGATGCGGTTATTGAAAACCAAACCGGTATACTTGTTCCAATTAGAAGTTCTAAGGCTTTGGCTGACGCCTTTATTACTTTACTAACTAATGAAAGTATTAGAGTTAAAATGGGGGCGAGAGCTCGCGATTATGCCGTAAATGAATTTGATGTAAAGAATGTCGTTGCACGTCATTTGGATATTTATGAGTCGATATAGAGCGATATTGAAATGCCACCTAGCTTATAGGCTACTTAAAATTCACTTAACCTATTGTATTTTATAATAAATTGTTTTTATAAAAGAGGTCGGTTATAAAAGTGCGATCTGTCTTGAATGGGAAGTGATAAGGTTTATATCGAGTGTTTTATAATAAATCATAGGCTCGTTAGCGTTTTAAATCCTAAATCAAACCTTTTTATCAAGTTGCGGTAGAGAAGAACAGGTTTTGGCACAAACAGCATTAGGGTTTTATAGAAATGTTGTCATATGAGAGGAGTTTGGGTGAATATTTTAATTACAGGATATTCGGGCTTTTTGGGGACGCATTTACTGTCTAGGATTTCTGATGAGCACAAAGTAACTTTAGTGGGGCGGAGTAAACCCACACAAAACGGGTTTAAGTATGTTCATGCCCAGCTAAACAAGGAATTCAATTTTTCATCTTCACTTTTGGGTTGTGATGTAGTCATTCATGCCGCTGCTCGTGTCCATGTTATGAGTGAAAAAGAATCGGATCCACTAAGCGTTTTTCGTGAACTTAATACGCATGCAACTATAAAGCTAGCTACTCAGGCAGCAGAGGCAGGTGTAAAACGATTCATTTTTATCAGCTCCATTAAAGTTAACGGTGAGAGTACAACTGGCAGGAGGCCCTTTTCAGTTCAGGATGACCGCGCGCCAGAGGATCCTTACGGTATATCCAAGGCAGAAGCTGAAGAGCAATTGCTTCACATAAGCAGAGATACAGGAATGGAGGTTGTAATTATCAGGCCTCCTTTGGTCTATGGCGAAGGGGGGAAGGGTAATTTTTCATCGTTAATGAATTTTGTGAAAAAAGGTTACCCACTACCATTTCGCTGTATTAAGAGTAATAAGAGAAGCTTTGTCTCGGTATACAACCTTGTCGATCTAATTAATGTATGTATAAACCATGCCAAGGCCGCGAATCAGGTTTTTCTCGTGTCGGACAACCATGATTTATCTACGGCTGAGATGGTCGCCTTGATGGCAACAGTGCAAGACAAAACTAATTTTACACTGCCGATTCCACTTTGGTGTTATAAAATAGCCGGAAAGGTATTGAATAAAAAAGATGTTGTTGAACGCCTCATTGGCTCACTTCAAGTCGATGTTAGCCATACGATGGATACACTCGATTGGAAACCACCATATTCTTTAGAAGCAGGCTTTAAATTGGCTGCGAAAGGTAAGTCGTTAGGAAAATAAATGATAAGGTTATTGGATTTTTTATTAGCACTTTTTGGCTTGTTTATAGCATCCCCATTTTTGTTGATTTTATTCGTTATAGGGATGCTTGATACAGGCTCACCTTTATTCAGGCAAGAGCGAGTTGGCAAAAATAAGAAGCCGTTTACTCTGGTGAAGTTTAGGACTATGAAGGTCGATACGGCCTCGGTAGCAAGCCACTTGGCAAGCGCTCGTTCAATAACTAAGTTTGGTCATTTCCTACGTAAAACCAAGCTGGACGAATTACCACAGTTATGGAATGTGCTTAAAGGTGAAATGAGTCTTGTTGGCCCTCGTCCTGGGTTATTTAACCAAGAAGAGTTAACCACTGAACGCGATGCCTTGGGGGTATTCGATGTACGGCCCGGTATCACAGGGTTATCGCAAGTGAGTGAGGTCGATATGTCGACACCCGCTTTATTGGCCAGGACCGACAAACAGATGATAGAAACAATGTCTTTAGGGAATTACTTTAAATACATAATGATGACTGTTACTGGTAGTGGTCAGGGAGACCGTGTGAAGTAGTGTCTCGGCTTTTTAGTGAGGGACGGTGGGTTGCAGTAACATTTTTGCACAACCGTTCCTAAATTAGCTGTTACAATGTAGACGCTTTATAAAGGAATAAACAAAGGCCAATCAGTGAACACGTTTCTAAATTACATTTTTTCATTGCCTCGTCCGCAGAAGCGGCTTGTGACCCTTACGATTGACGCTATTTTTATTGCCGTCGCCTTTTGGGCGTCAATTCTAATACGTTTAGATACTCTGAGCCCTATCTCCGAAGGGGGATTGTGGGGGGTATTAGCGCTTCTAGTTCCACTCAGTATTTTTGCCTTTGTTAAATTTGGCCTTTATAGAGCAGTATTGCGTTATATGTCGGTGCAGGCGCTTGGCGCAATTATAGGCGGCGTGCTTGTATCTTGCATTGCCTTAGTCGCTTTAGCTTTCTTCACTGGGGTTAGCCTTCCTCGTACTGTGCCTGTTATTTACGGTTCTTTTGCCTTGTTACTAGTTGGTGGGAGTCGTGTTGTAGTTAGAGCTCTCGTTGGTCGTTTAAGCGGCTACCGTAAAGCCCCTGTACTTATTTACGGCGCCGGCTCTGCCGGACGTCAGTTGGCGACAGCATTAACTCATGGCCCAGAATATCGCGTTGTTGGTTTTCTTGATGATGACTCTCACAAACAAGAAACTCTTATTCAGGGTTATCCTGTTTTTCCTCCCGCACAATTGCAAGAGCTGCTTAGTCATGAGCATATAGAAAAGGTGTTGCTAGCCTTACCCAGCGCTCCCATTTCGGTGCGTAAGCGTATATTAAATCAACTTGAGCCCTTGGCTGTTGAGGTGCTGTCCATTCCTGGTATGGCCGACCTAGTTTCTGGCAGTACCATTTTGGAGCAGGTGCAGGATGTGGCGGTAGAGGATTTGCTAGGTCGTGACCCTGTGGCTCCTAAAGCCATGCTCATGCAAGCGGATATTACCGATAAAGTGGTAATGGTAACTGGTGCAGGTGGCTCTATCGGCTCTGAACTATGTCGACAAATTGTCCGCAACAACCCGAGCAAGTTGGTGTTATTTGAGCTCTCTGAATATGGTTTATATGCCATAGAAAGAGAACTTAGCCAGTATATTGAAGAACATCAACTTAATGTTGAGCTGCTGCCTATTATGGGCTCGGTGCAAAGGCAAAACCGTGTAGAGGCGGTGATGGAAAGCTTTGGTGTACAAACCGTCTATCATGCTGCAGCATACAAACATGTGCCCTTAGTTGAGCACAATGTCGTTGAAGGTGTGCGTAATAACGTATTTGGGACTCTTTATTGTGCCCAGGCTGCAATCAAGTGCGGTGTGGAAACTTTCGTGCTTATCTCTACCGATAAGGCAGTACGCCCAACCAATGTTATGGGTACTAGTAAGCGCATGGCCGAGTTGGTACTACAGGCACTAGCCAAAAAGCAGTCTGACACTCGTTTTTGCATGGTTCGTTTTGGTAATGTGTTGGGCTCGTCCGGCTCCGTTGTGCCATTGTTTCGAAAGCAGATTAAGCAAGGAGGACCAGTAACCCTAACTCACCAGGACATTACTCGCTATTTTATGACGATTCCCGAGGCCGCACAGTTGGTGATTCAAGCCGGTGCCATGGGGTGCGGCGGCGATGTGTTTGTGCTGGATATGGGAGAGCCAGTTAAGATTAAGGATCTTGCCACCAAGATGATCCGCTTATCCGGCCTAACGGTACGCTCGGATTCTAATCCCGATGGCGATATTGAGGTTGTTTGTACAGGTTTGCGGCCCGGTGAAAAGCTCTACGAAGAGCTGCTGATCGGCGATAATGTTGAAGGTACCACTCATGAGCGCATTATGACGGCACAAGAAGTTATGTTGGATTGGGGTGAGTTGGCGGTCATTATTCAGCGTTTGGATGAAGCATGCCACAACTTCGACCACAAACAAATTCGAGAAACATTATTAAAAGCGCCTACGGCCTTTACCCCCACTGACAGCATTTGCGATCTTGTTTGGTTAGAGCGGCAAAAACAGCAATCGCTTAGAGCGGATATCATTAAAATTAAACGTTAATCAACTTGTCATGGTAATCTTGGGAGCGAGTTTGTATGCTCGCTGTTGAGATATTAGAAAAGTATATGGATCATATGAAAGCAGTAATTCCAGTAGCGGGTCTAGGTACCCGCATGTTGCCGGCGACTAAAGCCATCCCTAAAGAAATGCTTCCTTTGGTAGATAAGCCACTTATTCAATATATAGTCAGTGAGTGTGTCCGCGCCGGGATTAAAGAAATAGTGCTGGTAACGCACTCTTCTAAAAATGCCATTGAAAACCATTTCGATACCAGTTTTGAATTGGAGGCAACATTAGAGAAGCGGGTGAAGCGTCAGTTGCTTGATGAAGTGCGTTCTATTTGCCCAGAAGGCGTAACTGTAATGCATGTACGTCAAGGCGAAGCTAAAGGTTTGGGCCATGCCATTATGTGTGCCAGACCAATTGTCGGCGACAACCCCTTTGCGGTGATTTTACCGGATGTAATCCTCGATGAATTCAGCGCCGATCAAAGCAGTGAAAACCTGGCCGCCATGATCAAGCGTTTTAAGGACACTCAGACCAGCCAAATCATGCTTGAGGCGGTAGCTACGCAGGATGTAAGCAAATACGGTATTGCCGATATTAATGGTGCTCAAATTGAACCAGGTGAAAGCGCCGTTATCAAACACATGGTAGAAAAGCCCAAGGTGGAAGAAGCGCCTTCAAACCTAGCCGTGGTTGGTCGCTATGTGCTATCTCATAATATCTGGCCGCTTTTGAAGAAAACCCCCATGGGTGCCGGTGATGAAATACAACTTACCGACGCCATCGATATGCTTATTGAGCAAGAGCCGGTAGAGGCGTTTCACATGAGTGGCGTTTCACATGATTGTGGCGACAAGCTGGGTTATCTTAAGGCGTTTGTGCGCTATGCGCAGCAACATCCGGAATTAGGCGATGCGTTTATGGCGCACCTAAAAAGTCTTTAACACATTGGCTGGAGGCTAAGCTTGCAGCCTGTTCAGGTACCTTCTGTCGCATTGGGTACTTTTGTCGAGTTTTAAGCCCGAATGCACGCAAGTCTCTTATTGTTTATAGTAAACAAGGTTGCTGTCTGCTCCTCTTGCTGATGGCCCTTGAAGAAGGATTTATAGGTTTTATGAAAATTACTATTGTTGGCACCGGTTATGTCGGTCTGTCTAATGCGGTACTATTGGCGCAGCACAATGAAGTGGTTGCCCTAGATATCGACAGTAACAAGGTTGCTTTATTAAATAAGCAAGAATCCCCCATAGTCGACAATGAAATAAGCCACTTTTTGAAAAATAAACCGCTTAATCTGGTCGCGACCACGGATAAAGAAGTGGCGCTGCAAGGGGCTGAGTATGTGGTTATAGCCACGCCCACAGACTATGACCCTGAGACCAATTACTTTAACACTCAAACCGTGGAAAAGGTGATTGAAGACGTGCTAAGCATCAACCCAGCTGCGCTTATTGTTATCAAATCAACCGTGCCCGTAGGTTACACCAAAATCATAAAGGAAAGCTTTGGCGTTGATAATATCTTGTTTTCGCCAGAGTTTCTTCGTGAGGGCAAGGCGCTGCACGATAACCTATATCCATCACGTATTATTGTTGGTGAGCAAAGTGAGCGCGCCGCTAAGTTTGCGACCTTATTACAGCAAGGTGCAGAAAAACCCGATGTGGATGTGTTGCTGACCAACTCTACCGAAGCCGAAGCCATTAAGCTGTTCTCCAACACTTACCTTGCCATGCGTGTAGCCTATTTTAATGAGCTGGATAGCTATGCCGAGTCGCACGGTTTGGATGCCCGTCAGGTGATTGAAGGGGTGGGCTTAGACCCGCGTATTGGCAGCCATTACAATAACCCTTCATTTGGCTACGGCGGTTACTGCCTGCCAAAAGATACCAAGCAGTTGTTGGCCAACTATAAAGATGTGCCCAATAATATGATCCGCGCCATAGTTGATGCCAACACCACCCGTAAGGATTTTATTGCCGATTCAATCATTAAGCGCGCCCCTAAGGTTGTAGGTGTGTATCGTCTGGTGATGAAGGCTGGCTCAGACAATTTCAGGGCATCGGCGATTCAGGGCGTGATGAAGCGCATTAAGGCCAAGGGTATTGAAGTGCTGATTTATGAGCCTACGCTCGAGTCGGATACCTTTTTCCATTCTAAGGTCACCACCTCGCTTGAGGAACTCAAGCAGCGCTCGGATGTCATAATCTCCAATCGTATGACCGATGAATTGAGCGATGTCGCGGATAAGGTGTACACTCGCGACTTGTTTGGTAGTGATTAATAGGGGTTAGCTATGAAGTATTTAGTAACGGGCGCCGCGGGCTTTATCGGCGCCGCGGTAAGTGACAAGCTACTGGCACAGGGCCATGAGGTTGTTGGTATAGATAACCTCAATGATTATTATGATGTGGCCCTAAAAAAGGCGCGCCTTGAGCATATTAAGCACGAACGTTTTAGTTTTGTTGAGTTAGATCTTGTTCAGCAGCAGGCGTTGGCGCAGCTGTTCGAGCAGGAAAAGTTTGACCGCGTTATTCACTTAGCGGCGCAGGCCGGTGTTCGTTATTCCATAGATAACCCTCATACCTATGCCGAAAGCAACCTGGTTGGTCATCTAAACATTTTGGAAGCCTGTCGTCATAATCAGATTGGGCACTTAGTCTATGCCTCATCCAGCTCGGTTTACGGCTTAAATGAAACCACGCCTTTTTCTACCAGTGATTCGGTTGATCACCCTGTTTCCCTTTATGCGGCGACCAAAAAGTCTAATGAAGTAATGGCTCATAGCTATTCTCATTTATATGCCTTGCCAACTACCGGGCTGCGTTTCTTTACCGTTTATGGCCCTTGGGGTCGCCCGGATATGGCGCCTTATATTTTCACCAAGAAAATTCTTAACGGCGAAACCATAGACGTGAATAACCATGGCGATATGTGGCGTGACTTTACCTATATCGACGATATTGTCGAAGGCGTGGTGCGTATTGCCGACGTGGTGCCCGAGCCTAACCCCCAATGGAAGGTTGAGTCTGGCTCGCCGGCCACTAGCTCGGCTCCTTACAAGGTTTACAATATCGGCCACGGCAGCCCGATTAACTTAATGGACTTTATTAAGGCCATTGAAGATGAGCTGGGCATCGAAGCTGTTAAAAACTTCCGCGAAATGCAGCCGGGCGATGTGTATAAAACCTATGCCGATACCGAAGATCTTTTTGCCGCAACCGGCTATCGCCCTCAGGTCGATGTTACCTCCGGGGTGAAGGAGTTGGTTAAATGGTACAAAGGCTTTTACGCCTAATTCAACGCAGGAAAAGGTATGGCTATCTTGGTCACCGGAGGAGCTGGCTATATCGGCTCACACACGGTACTTGAGCTGCTCGAACAGGGCAGTGAAGTGCTGGTCTTTGATAACCTGAGCAACAGCTCGCAAGAGTCGCTACGTCGCGTTGAGGCACTAACGGGTAAGACGGTGGCCTTTGTTCAAGGTGATATTCGCGATAAAGCAGCCTTGGATAAGGTGTTTAGCGATCATCATATCACCGCCGTGGTCCATTTTGCTGGCCTTAAAGCGGTGGGTGAGTCGGTGAGCAAGCCGGTGATGTACTATCAAAATAATGTTCAGGGGTCGCTTACCCTGATTGAAGCGATGCGCGAAGCCGAAGTGTTCTCTTTGGTATTTAGCTCATCCGCTACGGTTTATGGCGACCCGCAAACCTTACCCATAGATGAAAACGCTCCGGTAGGCGGCACCACCAACCCTTATGGCACCTCTAAATTGATGGTGGAGCAGATTTTAGAAGATGTAGCCAAGTCCGACCCTCGTTGGCGTTTTGCTATCTTGCGCTACTTTAACCCGGTTGGCGCCCACCACAGTGGGCAAATAGGTGAAGACCCTAACGGCATTCCCAATAACCTCTTGCCTTATATCTCTCAGGTAGCCGTAGGTAAGCTGGAGAAGCTGGCGGTATTTGGGGATGATTACCTTACCAAAGACGGCACTGGAGTGCGCGATTACATTCATGTTGTCGACCTGGCCTTGGGTCACCTTAAAGCCCTGGACTGGCTTCTTGAGCACAGCGGCGTGCATATTTATAACCTGGGAACCGGCAACGGTTACTCGGTATTGGAAATGGTGCAGGCCTTTGAGCAGGCGTCGGATAAACCCGTACCCTATCAAATTGCCCCGCGTCGTGATGGCGATATCGCCACCTGTTATGCCAGTGCGCAAAAAGCTTTGAATGAGCTGGGATGGCAGGCAGAGCGCGGCTTAATGCAAATGATGCAGGATGCTTGGCGCTGGCAAAGCCAAAACCCCAATGGTTATGAGTAATAACCTGTAGGTCGGTGCTCTGCGCCGACAAAACTAATTATGTGCATATTTGTCGGCCTGAGGGCCGACGTACAACGTGCATTTGCGCCCCCTTTGTAGGTCGGTGCTCTGCGCCGACAAAGCTAACTATGTGCATATTTGTCGGCCTGAAGGCCGACCTACAACGTGCATTTGCGCCCCCTTTGTAGGTCGGTGCTCTGCGCCGACAAAACTAATTATGTGCATATTTGTCGGCCTAAAGGCCGACCTACAAGGCCTTAGGTTGCGATTTCTATCTTCACTTCGCCTTTGAGGCTTTCTTTAAGTTTATCCGCCAGCGCTTGCTTTGCCTCTGTATCGCCATGCACTATTTTGATATGCCCGGGCTTTTTCGTCATACCGGTAACAAATCGCACTAAATTGGCCTGATCCGCATGGGCACTGTAACCGCTAATGGTGTGTATCTGCGCCTTAATATCAATCCTTTGCTTATTTAACACCACATAACCACCGCGCGGGCCGTAGTTTTGAATATCTCGTCCGGGCGTTCCCTGGCCCTGATAGCCGACAAAGATCACGTCGGTGCGGGGATCCCCTAAAAAAGCTTCTAGATAATTTACTATGCGCCCGCCGCTGCACATGCCACTGGCGGCAATCACAATTGCCGGTTTTTGCCTCTGCTTCAGGTAGTTAAGGGTTTGTACGTGTTCCTGGTGGCTATCCAGGGTATACAGGTGGTCAAAGTTCAGGGGGTGGCGGCCCTTGGCCACACGTGCCTTGGCTTCTTTATCCCAGAGCGATTTAAAGTGTCTATATTCGCAGGTGAAGTTGGCGGCCATGGGTGAGTCGATAATCACTTCAATGTCCTGCCAAAAAGAACGTTTTGGGGCACTGTGGATGATCTGCTCGAGCTCGTAGAGTAGCTCCTGAGTACGGCCTATGCTAAAGGCGGGAATCAGCACTACGCCGTTATCGCGCACCGCTTTTTCAATCACTTCCTTAAGTCGTTTACTGCGGTTTTTACGCCCCTGATGCAGGGTATTGCCGTAGGTGGACTCAATCACCAGGGTGTCGGCCTTATAGGGCGGTTTAGGCGCTGGCAGCAAGGGCGTGTGGGGTGCGCCTAAGTCTCCGGAAAACACCACTCGTTGCGCCTGGTTTCCTTGACCTACATCGATTTCGATATAGGCGGAGCCGAGAATATGTCCGGCCCGTTGCAGGCGAAAGCGAACTGGTGTCTTAAAGTGCTCCAGTGCCTGCCACTGTTTAAAGGCGATGGGTACCAGTTGCTTGCAAATCAGCCGTAAGCAGGTGGCAACCAAGTGTTCATCCTCGGTGACGCCGAGCTTTAGGGCATCTTCAATCACCAGGGGAAGCAGGGCGGCGGTGGCTTCGGAGGCGTAAATGGGGCCGCTAAAACCGGCGGCAAGCAGGTAGGGGATGCGACCCACATGGTCGATATGGCAGTGGGTTACTAGGAGGGCCCGCACCGTGCTGATATCAAATTCGATGCCGAGCTCTTGGTGCGCTTCAAGCCCTTGAAACAGGCCGCAGTCGACCAATAATGACTCGCGCTCGCTCACCTTGAGTTGGTGGCAAGAGCCAGTCACGCCATTTACCGCTCCGTGGTGAATGATTTCCATTGCTACTCATAGGCTTAATCGGTACATACCTATTACTATAGGTGAACCGCACACCAGTGCAATGGACTTTTCCTGAGGACACTTAGCGCTAGAGTGCGATTTCCTCTTCGCTCAGGAGGCGATACTCACCCGGGGCGAGATCCGGGTCAAGCTCAATGCCGGCAATGGCTTCGCGGTGCAAGGTCACCACCTTATTACCAACCGCGGCCAGCATGCGCTTAACCTGATGGTATTTGCCTTCGACTATATGCAGGCGAATTTGGTATGGCGCCAGCACTTCGACCTTGGCCGGCAGGGTGAGGTCGCGCTCACCATGGAGCTGTACGCCTTGCTCTAGCTCGCTAACCGCTTGCTCTGAAAGCGGCTCGGCCAGCTCGACCAGATAGGTTTTGAATTTTTGCTTTTTCGGGCTGGTGATCTGGTGGCTCCATTGACCATCATTACTGATCAACACCAGACCCGTGGTGTCTATGTCTAAGCGTCCGGCAATGTGTAACTCACTCAGATTAGGCTCATCAAGCAGCTCGAAAACGGTGGCGTGGAGCTCATCGCTGTTGGCGCAGACAAAGCCTTCCGGCTTATTGAGCATAAAGTAGCGCAGCCCTTGATAGGTGATGAGCTCACCATCGAGCATGATTTCATCTTGTTCAGTCACTGCTTGATCAAGCTGCCTGGTAACTTCTCCGTTAACGGTAACACGCTTTTTCTTGATTGCCGCTTTGGCGTGGGTGCGCGGGATTTCCGCCAGGTTGCTAATAAACTTGTCTAATCGGCAGGGGAACTTCATTGGGGACGGGCTTAAACTTGGTTACAATGGCGCGAGTATAGCCCATGCAGCATAGTGAAAACAGCCACCTTGAGTAAAATCCTCTCCCAATATAACCAGCTTATTGGCAATAATCAGATCCTCGCCGATCCCGTGCAGTTGCGTGCGATCAAGGCGCTGGCAAAGCTGGCGGCGCAGTTGGAGGCTGAACAGGAATCACCTCATTTTTTCTGGCAGCGCAAACGCATCATTCATGGCCTTTATTTACATGGTCCGGTAGGGCGGGGTAAGTCCATGTTAATGGACTTATTTTATGAGCAGGTAGCGATAGCAAATAAACAGCGCCTACACTTTCATCACTTTATGGCCTGGGTGCATGAGCGCTTGCAGGCATTGCAAGGGACTACAAATCCCATGCGACAACTTGCCAAGGACTATGCGGCGCAGACACGCTTGCTCTGCTTTGATGAATTCTTTGTCAGCGACATCGGTGATGCCATGATCATGGCGCGTTTGTTCGAGGCCTTGTTTGCCGAAGGCGTGGTACTGGTGGCAACCAGTAACTGCCAGCCTTGTGAGTTATACCGCAATGGTCTGCAGCGCGCTCGTTTTGAGCCGACAATTGCCTTAATTGAAGCGCATTGTCAGGTCTGTGATGTCAGCGGTGAGCAAGATTATCGTCTGCATGGTTTTAACGGCTTTCGGCATTTTATCGAGTATCAGCCCGAGCGTCTGTTACAGCGTTTTAGCAAGGAGCAAAAACAAGCTGCCCACAGCAAGGCCTTATTGATCCACCATAGGGCCGTGCGTTTTCAAGCCCTTGGTGAGTGTGCTGCCTGTATTGATTTCTTTGAGCTCTGTGGGTTGGGGCGCTCCAGTGCCGATTATATGTTTCTCGCCCAGCGTTTCGATGTGCTCTATGTGGACAAGGTGCCTTTGATGGGCGTGGAGAAAGTGCAGCAGAATACCGCTCAGGGGATTGAGGAAGGCTACATACGCGAGCTTGAACAGGTTAGTCATGCTCTGCTTGATGATGAGGCAAGGCGTTTTATTGCGCTGGTGGATGAGTTTTACGACACCGGAAAATTGGTTGTCATCGCCGCTCAGGGGGAGCTGACGCATTTATACCAGGGCGAGCGGTTGGCGTTTGAATTTGCCCGTACTCAGTCGCGCCTGATAGAGATGCAGCGCTGGCCACTACCTAGGGTCAGCGCTGAATAAGGCGGTTAAAGCCAGATTTTTTGCAGCTCTTGCCACTGCTTCTCAAATTGAGCGCTGGGCTTGGCGGTAAAGTTAGAGCGTACGAACTGGTTCATCTTACCTTCTACATAGGCGAGAAACAGGTTGGCTAGCGTGCCTTCATCGCTGGCAAAAGCCTTGCCTTCGCGGAGTTTTCGCTCGCGCAGTACCTGCTTAAACTGGGTTTCCAGTTTTTCAAACAGGCTTTGGATGCGCTCACGCAGACGCTCATTTTCCCCTTGTAGCGCATCGCCGGTAAGAATGCGGGTAATGCCCGGATTCTTCTCGGCAAAAGCCAACACCAGCATCAGCATGTTATACACGCGGCTTTGCGTTTCTTTTTCGTTTTCTAAAATGATGTTGATGCGTGAGAGCAGGGTGTCTTCGATAAACTCGATCAAGCCCTCAAACATACGTGCCTTGCTCGGAAAGTGACGATACAGCGCCGCTTCCGATACCCCCACCTCAGCTGCCAGCTTGGCGGTGGTAATACGTTGACCCGGGCTAGTCTCTAACATTTGCGCAAGTGATTGGAGGATCTGCTCTTTGCGATTAGTGCGGCGTGTGGCAGCCATGGCGTTCCTTTTTAAAGCTCTTTAGTGGTCTTTGACCTTTATTATGAACGCCATATTAATGCTTTCTGAAATCCCTTTCCAGTCTTTTGCGTGCTTTAAATCAACTTTGCGGCAATATTTTCCATGACAGTGAGTGCTAACTTACGCTTGTCGGTTAATGGCAGGCTTAGTTCGCTGTCGGCGCTAAACAAGGTGAGGGCGTTGCTGTCGCTGTTAAACCCCTGTCCCTGTTTTGCCACGTCGTTGGCGCAGATCATATCCAGGTTTTTATTGCGTAATTTGCCCTTGGCATAAGTGGCGACATCCTGGGTTTCTGCGGCAAAACCAACGGTAAATGGACGCTGTTTGGTTAAGGCGGCCACGTCGGCAATAATGTCCGGGTTTTTCACCAGGGTGAGGGTGAGTTCATCCCCTTGCTTCTTCATTTTTTGCTCGGCAATATCGGCGGCACGATAATCTGCCACCGCGGCACAGCCAATAAAAATATCCGATTGCGGCGCCAAGGCCAGTGCTTGCTGGTGCATGTCCAGTGCGCTTTGGACGCCATACACCTGGCATTGGCTTGGTGGCGTCAGGCTTACCGGACCGGAAATCAAATTCACCTTAGCACCCAGGGCCAGTGCCGCTTCGGCCAGGGCATAACCCATTTTCCCCGAGCTGTGATTGGAAATATAGCGCACTGGATCCAGTGGCTCGCGAGTTGGTCCGGCTGTGATGGTGACGGTTTTGCCCGCCAACACCTGCTCGTGCGCGGGAGTGCAGATCAGCTCAACCAATTCCATCGGCTCAAGCATACGTCCAGCGCCCACATCGCCACAGGCTTGCTCACCGCTGCCCGGGCCCCAAATGGCGACGTTGCGTTGAGCTAGGGTGGCTAAATTCGCTTTGGTGGCCGGGTGGGCATACATTTGCTGATTCATCGCCGGGGCGATGGCAACGTCGGCATCGGTGGCCAGCAACAAGGTAGTGAGAAGATCATCGGCAATGCCGGCGGCCATTTTGGCAATGATGTTCGCCGTCGCCGGGGCGACTAAAATCAGATCCGCCCATTTGGCAAATTCGATGTGGCCCATGGCCGCCTCGGCCTGGGGATCGAGCAGGGAGTCCGACACCATTTCACCGGACACCGCCTGCATGGTCAGTGGCGTGATAAAGTGCTTGGCACTGTCGGTCATCACCACTTTAACCTCGCAACCGCGCTCTTTTAGACGGCGTGTTAACTCGGCGCATTTGTAGGCGGCAATGCCGCCGCTGATCCCAAGGACCACTTTTTTGTTTTGCATAGCGAACAATAATTCAGTTGATATTTAAAAGGCTTAACGCCTCAAACTGGGGTAAAAGATACCAGATGTCGGCCCCTTGCACTATAGTTTAGCAATTAGCGAAGCAAGGAGTGCTTATGCGTATCACCGATATCCCCCATACTCAAAGGCCGCGCGAGAAGCTGCTTGCGCAGGGCGCCCAAAGCTTATCCGATGCCGAATTACTGGCTATTTTCTTTCGCACCGGCGTACCCGGCGCCAATGCCGTGGAGTTAGCGCAACAGGTGCTGGGCCACAGTCAGGGGCTATCGACCTTGTTGAGCGCCGAGCATGATGAGTTCTGCCGCTGGCGCGGTATGGGCACGGCTAAGTATGTGCAATTACAGGCGGCCATCGAGCTGGCACGACGGCATTTGCTCAGCGCCTTAGAGCGCGACACCCTGTTTGATTCACCGCAAGCGGTGCGTGACTTTTTATTGCTTGAGCTCAAAACTCAGCAGCGGGAGCAGTTCTTGGTGCTGTTTTTAGATGCGCAACACCGTTTAATCACCAGGGAAGTCTTGTTTCAGGGCACCATAGATGCGGCGTCCGTCTATCCGCGCGAGGTAGTGAAGGCGGCGCTTAAGCACAATGCGGCAGCGGTGATCCTCGCTCATAACCACCCCAGCGGCGTGGCCGAGCCCAGCCAGGCGGATAAGCTGATCACCCATAAACTAACCCAGGGTCTGGCGCTGGTGGATATTCGGGTGCTGGATCATTTGGTCGTAGGCGGTAGCCACTGCGTGTCTTTTGCCGAGCAGGGGCTGCTCTAAACATCGCCGGCACCCTGCTGTTTGTTAGTGACTAGGTGCCGCTAGGTGCCTAACTCAGGCAGTGAATGGAATGGGTTTTGGTGACGTACAGGGTAAAGCGCAAAAATAAACGGCTTTAGTGCAATTTAAATGCAGTTTTTGCTTTCCCTTTGCCGCCTAGATCTCTATAATTGGCCGCTATCAAAATTCATACATGAGCTGATTCTGAGATCAGGTTTCTTGATCTTTGCCTGTCTATGCTGTATAAAGAGCGCCCTTCGATTTATCCCGGGGCAGTATACAAAAAGGCCATAAGGGAAAATTAAGCTCGAGCGAAGTTATTGGAGATAAATAGACATGTCTAAAGTCTGTCAAGTTACAGGTAAGCGCCCAGTGGTAGGTAACCACCGCTCACACGCGCGCAACGCGACTAAGCGTCGTTTCCTACCTAACCTACAAACTCACCGTTTCTGGGTTGAAAGCGAAAAACGTTTTGTATCACTACGCACTACTACTAAAGGTATGCGTATTATCGACAAGAAAGGCATCGACGCGGTTCTAACAGAAATCCGTGCTCGCGGCGAAAAAGTTTAAGGAACCTAAGTCATGCGCGATAAGATTCGTCTAGTTTCAACTGCCGGTACTGGTTACTTCTACACTACCGACAAGAACAAGCGTAACATGCCTGAAAAAATGGAGATCAAAAAATACGACCCTAAAGCTCGTAAACACGTGATCTTCAAAGAAGCGAAAATCAAGTAATTTGATTCTCTGCTTTAACAGCATATGCTAAAAAACCCGACTTCATGTCGGGTTTTTTGTTACCTGAAAAAAGTGAGCAGCGCTATAAGGTGCAGAAAACCCAGGCCTTAGCCTGGGTTTTTAGTCGCCTGTAACTGCGGGTTCTTGGTCGGGGCGTTATGTTGATCTTTGATCAAAGACATTTTCGGTGGTTGCAAGGCCACGACCTTCTCTCCTTCTTCCGGCGGCCGCTCCATATCCTCGGTGATGATACGCACCGATTTCTCGGCACCAATAATAAACAGGGGAATGGCCTCGGCATTAAACTCCTGGTATTGCTGCCAGTCAAACTCTTCACTTAAACGCGTCGCACTGACCTTACCGCCTTTGGCTATCAGGCTGCTTAGCTTGGCATAAGAGCCATTGTCGCCGAAGAGGATCTGCCGTGACAAGAAGGTGGCGCTGTCCTTATTGGCCTTGGCATGGCTTTGCGATGACTTGAGTGAGAATACCTTCTTCTCTCCCAATAAGTGGCTAAAGTATTGAATACCCAGGGCATTATGGTGGCGGTTTGGTGACAAGGCCAATACCTTGCTGATGTTGGTCAGCGGCAGGTAACGCTCAGCATGCTCAGATTGCGGGTTACCATAGTAGCAGGGCAGGCCATCCATACGCGCCATTTTGCAGTTTTCCCAGGCCGGATCGGAGAGATGCACATCGATTTCCTGCTCCTTTAAGCCGCGAGCAATGGCGCGAGAAACATGGTTAGCACCGATAATCAGCAGGATGGAAGGGGCCGGTTGGCGTACTCCCAGCAGTTTTGCCAAGGGCACAGCACTGAGACTGTTTAGCACCACGGTCACTATGATCACGGTAAAAATAAGGGGCACCATTTTCTCTGCATCGACAATACCGGCCTCGGCCATGCTCAGGGCGAATACCGAGCCTACTGCCGCCGCCACTATGCCTCGCGGTGCTATCCAGGCCAGTACTAAGCGTGACTTAAATGGTAAGTCGCTGCCATAGGTGGAGAGCAAAATATTGAGTGGCCGTGCCACAAATAAGACGATGGCGAGAAAAATAAATACCTGGGCATCCAAGGCCATTAAATCGGACAACTCCAGGCGCGCCGCTAACAGGATAAACAGGGTGGAGATCAGGATCATAGACAGGTCTTCCTTAAACTCCAGCACCGAGTCTATTTCCAAATCGTCCTGGTTAGCTAACCAGATACCAAATACGGTCACCGCCAACAGGCCCGACTCATGGCTTAGGTGATTAGAAACGGTAAAGCTGATCAGCACCAGAGCCAGGGTAAAGAATTTATGCAGATCATAAGGCAGCCATTCGCGGCGGATCAGCTGGGTGGTGATCCAGCCGGCGGCGGCACCGAGTGAAAAGCCGACGCTCAAGGTGGTGATCAGGGCGCCAATGGTGTGGCTAAATACATCGCTTTGGCCAACCAGCATTACGGCTTCAAACACTAACACCGCGAATAAGGCGCCAATGGGGTCAATCACTATCCCTTCCCAGCGCAGCACTCGGTCGATGTCCTGGGTCGGGCGCATGGCATTGAGGAGCGGGGCTATGACAGTGGGTCCGGTTACCACTAGTACGGCGCCAAGTACCGCAGCTACTCGCCAGTCCAGTTCAAGTAGCCAGTAAGCGCTAATGCCGACTACCGCAAAGGTCAGCAGCATCCCCACCGAGCAGAGATTTCGCACCACCTTGCCTATCCCTTTTAGCTCGCGAAAGTGCAGGGTTAATGCGCCTTCGAATAGGATCACCGCCACCGATAAGGACACCACGGGGAAAAGCAGTTCACCTAAGAGTTCATCGGGTTTGAGTAAGGAAGTGGCAGGCCCAAGTATGAGTCCGATAAGAAGAAGAAATAAAATGGCGGGAACGCGAAAGGCCCAGGCGAGCCACTGCGCAATAACACTGCATAGCGCAATTCCTGCAATATAAATTGCTGACATAAAGACCCTTTTTGTCTATCCGTGAAACTTAAGTATGAGGTAAGTGAGCGTTGATGACAATGTCGGCTAGGTAAAATCCCTACGCCGCGTGCACCCATATCCCAATATTGGGCTTTGGTCTCGAAATTAATATCACGTCTAATCTTTTTGTTGGTTTTTTGACTTTCATCTAGCGATTTTTTGCCTTGAAAATACGTATTATAAATGGGTTTTATGTTCTCTATAGCCCAGTAATCCTTGATATTTAACTGCAGATCCGCATAATAACGTTCGTAGACAAAATATTAGAGTGCTAATTAATTGTGGTTTTGCTCAGAATTGAGCAGGCAAAACCACAACTGTTAGTGCTTTTTCTTAACTCCCTTGGGTTGTGGCTAAGCCTTATGCGTCAGTCGCTGTGCTGGCCAACCCTAGTTAATCACGGCCCGCTCCATAGTGGCTTTTTAATATATTTAAATTAGGCCTTTTTCCAGTTCGTGCTATCGCAAGGCGATAGGCGACGCTATGAGCTGGCTTATAACTGTTGGTAAGGAATTCGAAGCACATGCAAAATTTTAAATGGCAACGTATCGTACTCAAAGTGGGTAGCGCCTTAATTGCGCCGGAGCAAAATGGTTGCAGCTCCCGCTACCTGCTCAGTATTGCGCAGTTCATCGTTCGTTGCCGTGCGCAAGGTATTGAGGTGATCTTAGTCTCTTCCGGCTCGGTGGCTGCCGGCTCGCATCTGTTTCCGGCCGACAAAGCCCGTTCTGTGGCCATGAAAAAAGCCATGGCCGCGGCTGGACAAACCGAGATGATGGCGACCTGGGACCGATTTTTCGACTTCCCGTCGGCGCAAATATTACTAACCCATGGTGACTTGCGTGACCGTGAGCGTTATAAAAGTATTCGCGAGACCATCTTTACCCTGCTTGATCATGGTGTGCTGCCCATTATTAATGAGAACGACACCGTGACCACGGACGATCTAAAAGTGGGCGATAACGATAACCTTTCCGCCATGGTTGCGGGGGCCGCCGATGCCGATGCCTTGATGATTTGCTCCGATGTTGATGGTTTATTCGACAAAAACCCGAATTTGCACAGCGATGCGGTGTTGTTGCCCGAGATAGGCAAGATCGATGAGTCGATTTATGCCATGGCTGGGTGTGCCACAAGTGCCGTGGGTACCGGTGGCATGAAAACCAAAATCGAAGCAGCAGAGAAGGCGACGTCGCACGGGATCACCACCTTCATTCTAAATGGTTTTAAGGAGCAAACTTTTAATCGTTTACTTGATGGGGAGAATCCGGGTACTATCTTCAAGCCTTACGAAAAGCCAATGCAGGAAGCAATTCATTGGCGTACACATACCGCCAGCGAGCAGGGCGAGGTGGTGATTGAAGGGAGTTTTTCTGAGCCCTTGGATAAAAACAGCGAGCAGCTTAATCCCCATGAAATAGTCGAGGTGAGGGGCGAGTTTGCGGTAGGCGACACCATTTTAGTGCGTAGCGACGATGGTACTAGGCTCGCCAAGGCCAAGGCCAACTACAGTAGTTGTTTGTTGAACTTTATAGCCGAGAACGAAAGCACAGAATTCAGCGATGAGGTGCAGGATTCAATCGGCCCGATTATTTCAGATGAAGACATCGCAGTATTGGAGAAATCATGAGTTTAGTAAAGGATATTTCCGTCCAAGCAGCCAAGGCCGCCAAGGTACTGGCCTTGCTTGATACCGAGAGTAAAAATGCCGTATTACGCGACATGGCCAAGGCACTGCGTGACAATAAAGAGCAGATCAAAACACGTAACGAGCAAGACCTTGCCCAGGCCCGAGACAATAACCTGGCCCCGGCCATGGTTGACCGTCTGACCCTGACCGATGAGCGTATTGAAGATATGGCCGTTGGCATAGAGACCATTGCCGAGCTAGACGATCCTGTGGGTCAGTTACGCTCGTTGGGCGAGCGCCCCAATGGCATAAAAATTAATAAAATGCGGGTGCCGCTTGGGGTTATCTGCATGATCTATGAGGCGCGTCCCAATGTCACCGCCGATGCCGGTGCCCTGTGTTTTAAATCCGGCAACGCGGTTATTCTGCGCGGTGGTAAAGAAGCCTTGGCTTCGAGTATGGCTATCGCCGAGGTACTGCATCAGGTGCTGGCACAGCATAATTTGCCAACGGCGTTGATCTCGGTGATCCCGGATCCGGACCGTGGCCTGCTGATGGAGCTGATGCGCCAGCGCGAGACAATCGACCTTATCATCCCTCGCGGCGGTGAAGGCCTGATTAATTTTGTCACCGAAAACAGCACTATTCCGGTGATCCAGCATTTTAAGGGCGTGTGCCACCTGTATGTGGATAAAGATGCCGACCTGGATATTGCCCTAAATCTGCTGTTAAACGGTAAAACGCAACGCACCGGTGTATGTAATGCCTTGGAAGGGCTGGTGGTGCATCAGGATATTGCCCCGCAATTCTTGCCTATTGCCGCCAAGGCGTTGGCCGAAAAAGGTGTTCGTATTAACGCCGATAGCCAGGCCGCGCAGTATTTTGACGGTGCCAAGGTCATCAATGAAGACGAATTCGGTGAAGAATACCTGGATTTAGAAATCGCCGTGCGCATGGTAGAAGACTTTAACGCCGCCGTGGCGCATATCGATCGTTTCGGCAGCTTTCACACCGAGGTGATCTGCACCCAAAACGAGCAAACGGCAGCGCTGTTCCAGCGCAGTGTAGATGCTTCTGTGGTCATGGTGAATGCGTCATCACGCTTCTCCGATGGTTCGCAGTTGGGATTAGGCGCCGAAATAGGCATTGCCACCACCAAGTTGCATGCCTACGGCCCTATGGGACTGGAGTCACTTACCACGGAAAAATACCTGGTAAATGGCATCGGCCAGGTGCGCGATTAAACCGGGTCTGTAATGTAAAAAGCCGCTTAAGAGCGGCTTTTTTTATGCGGGTTGCGACTCGGCTGACAAAGCTTAGCTGACAAAGCTTAGCTGACAAAGCGCTGTAAGTCGCTTTGGGTACTTCTAGTTAAATGCTCGGAGTGGGCACATTGCTCCGCGGCCTGATCTATTTGCGTTTTGGCGTCTTGTCCCAGCAAACTGATATGCTCCACCGATTTTTGCGTATGTGCCTGGCTCTGCTCCAGCTCATGTACCGCGGCGACTATCTCTTGCAGTTGGCGTTGATTTTGTTCGAAGTCGCTGACCAACTGACTAAAACCATTGGCGGTGCTATTGATGGCGTGTTCTGCTTGTGAGGAGTGGTCTATCAGCAACAGCGACTCTTCGCTGGTATCGGCCACCAGGCTGTTCATTTGGTTGATAAAATCACTGATCTGCCCAGTTGCGTTGCTGACTTTAAGCGACAGGCTTCTGACCTCGTCGGCAACCACGGCAAAGCCGCGACCGGCTTCTCCGGCTCGAGCGGCCTCAATGGCGGCATTCAGCGCCAGTAAGTTGGTTTGGTCGGCAAAACCTTCGACCATCTTAAGGATATTGCGAATGTTTTCCGAATTCTCTTTTAACCCGGTTACGGTATCGGAAAAGCGCGCCAAGAGCTGGGTGATTTGCTGGATTTTTGCCACCAGTTGACCGAGCTCTTGAGACGACCCCTGCACAAAACTTAAATTATCGCTGTTGGCATTAAACACCGCGTCCGTGCTGGCGACTATCTGCTCCAGGCTTTGCGTAACCTGAGCGGTGCCGGCGGCAATATCATTGCTAAATTGCAGTTGTTGGGCGCCGAGTTCGGCGGTGTTTTGCATCGACAGATTGATTTGCTGGTTGCTGTTAGCGGCTTGAGTCGCGCCATGGTAAGTGCTGGTAAGCAACTCGCCGAGGTGATGCACAAATTGATTATATTGCTCACTGAGTTCGCGAAATTCGTCAAAGGTAAATTGCGGCAGTCGGGCATTGAGGGTGGCGTCCTGACTGTTTATTTGGATCAGGGTGTCGCGCATTGCCTGCACCGGACGGACCATGAGATGGCGCATATAGAAAATGGTGAAGACAAAGCCGCTAAGAATGACCAAGGTGAGCACAATAAATAGCCCCAGTCCTTGGCCGCTCGCCGCCAGCGCCTGATAAAGCCACAATAGGCTGAGCAGTTGTAACAGCAGCAAAAAGCTGAGGTTACCAACAATCTTGCGTGTCAGGGTGTAAAAAAAGGTTTGTTCAATATAGTTGTAAATGCGCATAAACCGACTCATTAAATGCTGCTCCATGTGCCTGTAGAGCGGATATTTCCTGCCCAGGGTTGGCGAAATAAAATCGCTTAGATTCTTATCGGCCGGGAGCAGGAAAACTATAGTGCGCAATGACGTAAAGTCTGGCTAAGCGGTTCCCTTTTGGGCGTCTCTTTGTTGCGCCAATAGTTGCTTGGTGTGGCATGGATAATTAGTAAAGACGCCATCTACCCCGAGTGCCTGCATGGTTAAAATGTCTTCATCCTTATCTACCGTGTAGGCATAGACCTCCAGCCCCCGCGCCTTGGCATCGGCGACAAACTGATGATTAACAAAGTTTTTGTCCAAATGCAGGCTGTAGGCATTTAAGCGCTGCGCAAATTCGGCGTAGCCCAAAGGAATAGACGATGTTAATGCGCCAATTTTGACCCAGGGCAGGTTCTGCTTCAACCAAAGTAGTTGATGGTGATCAAAAGAAGAGACAATAAGTTGCTCGCGATTGAGCCGGCCTTGCGCAACATTGTGCTCCAAGGTGCTGACTAGCTTATCCAGAGAGAAGGTATGCTTTAACTCTAAGTTTAACAGGGTCTTGTTGCCCACCCAGTTGATCACGTCTTGCAGTCCCGGCACCTTTTGCCCTTGCCCGGCATCCACTTGTTGAATGGCGCTAAACGGGGTGGCATTGACCTTGCCTTGCCCCGAAGTGGTTCTGTCTAACCAGGAATCGTGAATGATGACGTAGTCATCTAAACAACTTTGTAGGTCGACCTCAATGCCATCAACGCCTACGTCTAACGCCGAGTTAATAGCGATTTCTGTATTTTCAGGATAATTGCCGCTGGCTCCGCGGTGTGCAAAAACCTTCATTTGGGTTGCCTCGAGACTGACCAGGTTTCAAATAGAGCGGCGCTGACTATCATCAGGCCGCCGATTAATGTCGCCATATCGGGGCGCTCTTGCAGCAGCATAAACGCCAAAATCGTCGCATACAAGGGTTGTAAACAGGAGATAAGACCTGCGGTGGTGGCGCTGAGCCCCCTTAATGAGGCGGCAAATAGGGCATGGGGTGCAGCGGTAAAGATCACGGCCACCAGGAGCAACAGGGCAAGGTCGCGCTCGGGGATAGCCGCCACCGGCACTTCGACAAAGGCGCACAGCATCAGCGCCGCCACCAGGGTTTGGTAAAACATGGTCTGCGGGCCGCTGTAATGAGTGAAATAACGCTTTTGAAAAATATTGCGCAGGGCAAAGCACAGCGCCGAAAAGACCCCGGTAACAATACCTAGGGTGACATCGTTGCCTAGATCCGCTTCGGGCACCAGGAGATAAATGCCCATACTAACAACTAAGGCGCTGACTATATCCTTGGCGCTTGGCCACTGGCGATGAAACAAGGGTTCTATTAAAACAGTGAGTACCGGATAACTGAAAAACGCGATGATGCCTATGGTGATCCCCGCCAGTTGCATGCCAGCAAAGTAGGTAACCCAATGGATACCAACAATCATGCCCAAGCCCAGGGCAATGGCATAATCTTTACGGCTATTTAAACGTATGCGCTGACCCTGAAAGCCAAGCAGCAGAGCCAGGGCACCCGCGGCCACCGCGGTGCGATAGACGGTAATATCTAAGGCCGAGAGATGGATCAACTTGGCAAATAGGGCGGTGCCACCAAATAAGAGGACGGCAATATGCAGATAAATGAGACTTTGCTTATGGGAATTCATAATGGCACGGCTTACTTTTTTGCAAGCATATCATGGCATTTAAGGCAGAGATATGAAGGTATCAGGCATTTTCATGCAAATGCGACTAAGGGCTAATCTAGGGGGATAATTAGCTAGGGATGGGCTTGGATGCCTGGTTTACTCAAAAGGTATTTAGTAAGAAAGTGGTGGAGCTAAGCAGGGTGAAAAACGCCCGAAAAAAGCACTGCTTTTTTAGTTTTGAACGCGAGGTAAGGATACCGAGCTGGGTGGTCGCAGGGATGCTACCAATAAATTAGATATAGAAAGAAATGGTGGAGCTAAGCAGGGTGAAAAACGCCTGAAAAAAGCACTGCTTTTTTAGTTTTGAACGCGAGGTAAGGATACCGAGTTGGGGGATGGGCTTGGATGCCTGGTTTACTCAAAAGGTATTTAGTAAGAAAGTGGTGGAGCTAAGCAGGGTGAAAAACGCCCGAAAAAAGCACTGCTTTTTTAGTTTTGAACGTGAGGTAAGGATACCGAGCTGGGTGGTCGCAGGGATGCTACCAATAAATTAGATATAGAAAGAAATGGTGGAGCTAAGCAGGATCGAACTGCTGACCTCCTGCGTGCAAGGCAGGCGCTCTCCCAGCTGAGCTATAGCCCCACTTCTTAGGTGAGTTCCCGAAGGAACGCAGATTATTTTATAAATTATGGGCTCCCGGTCAAGCATGGAGCAGAAAAAAATCGCGATAAATCGACCAAAAATTTTCGGGCTTTGTTACAGTAGCCAGTAAGTATAAGAAAAACAGCCGAAGTTATGAAAAGTGCTCTGTCTCTTTTGTTATTTACCGCCTTGTTACTGGGTTGCTCTTCCGCCCCGGATGAGCGTCAATATGAAGTACATAGTCAAGATTTTTACGCCAAGACTGATGATCAGGGGCGTAAGATATTTGCCTATGTGATGACAGTCAAAGCCAATAAAAGGGCGGCTTTGGACTCCAGTAAACCCATCAGTCGCCAGCAGCTAAAACGCTATATCGAGCAAGAACACTTTGATGAGTCCCGTGTGCTTAAATTACAACTCGAAGATGAGGCGGCGGCGGCACTTAAAAAAGAGCTCAAAGAGCGCAAGTACTGCCCCAATGCCTACGAAATCAATGAAGTGTTATGGCGCGACTTTAGCGTGCAACTACGCGGAGTTTGTTTGTAGTGGCGGCCAGCATAGAAGAACTCGCCGCGCTGTTGTCACAGCTGAATATCGACTGTGAAAAGGTGACTCATCCACCTTTGGCCACCGCTCGTGCAGCTGATGAAATCGCCTTACATCGCCCCGGCATGCGTTTGAAGAACCTGTTTTTGCGCGACAATTACGGCCGTCGTCACTTTTTGCTGATCACCGCCCATGATGCGCTGGTGGATTTAAAGGCGCTGTCGAAGGCGCAACAGGTTTCCCGTTTGGGTTTTGCCTCCGATGAGCGGCTGCTACGCTACCTGGGAGTGCGTCCAGGGTGTGTGTCCATGCTGGCGCTGATGAATGATCCAGAGCAAGAGGTGGAGTTGTGGCTGGATGAGACTATTTGGTCCGATCCTTCCGGCGATCCCCAAGACGACACCCTATACCATTGCCACCCCTTTGATAACAAACAGACCTGGTTGCTGCCAAAGGCTGGACTCAAGGCCCTGTTTGCGCATTGGCAACGTCAGCCCTTGGTACTTCCCGTTGCCAAACGTTGCGGTAGCACAATCAAGCCATAGCCCACTAAGCACACCAACAACAGACAGCTCAAAAACGCATATTCACCATATTCCTGGTAAAGCAACCCAGGTAGAAATGAACCTAAGGCGCCGCCGCTGTAGTAAAACGACACATACACGCCATTGGTGAGGCTGGCGCTGGCACTGCTAAGGCGATTCACCAGCGGAGCCGCACTGGCATGAATAATAAACATGGCGGCGCAGAAACAGGTAAAGGCGATTAAAAACACGGGTAAATGCTGGTAAAACATCATTGCTATGGTGGCGCAATAGAATAAAAACACGCCGCCGAGCAAGGCAAATACGTTGTTACAGCGCTTGTGCAAATAGGGAGTGAGCAGCGTTGCCAGGGCGCCAAGCAAATAGCCGCTATATACCAAACCAATGTTTTTTGTACTGCTCATGGCATAGGTGCTGCGCAGTATAAAGGGGAGGTAGTTCAGCAGTGCGGCAAAACAAAAGAACATACAAAACACCGCCCCGTAGAGGCTGATAATACGCATCGAGGCCAGCGCCTTTATATTGCCCCGCCATGGCGTGTGGGCCTGAGAGACAGGGTCGGACTTAGCGCGAATCAGCAGTGCCAGCACCAGTAACAGCAGGGAGTTCAGCCAAAAGAAGCTCTGCCAGTTGAGGTATTCGGCAAAGCTTGCCGCCAAAGCGCGACCTAAAAAGCCGCCGGCAATGGTGCTGCCAATATAGCCGCTCATCTTGGCGTTGATATCTTCGCCCTTAAAGCGCAGAGCAATGCTGGCTGTCATGGCCGTGAGTGCCGCAGGAAGAGCCAGGCCTTGCAACAAGCGCAGCGACTGTAACTGCCAAAACTCGGTGCACAGGGGCACCAAGGCATTGCTAAAGGCCAGCACCAGCATCACCCATTGCAGCACGCGATAGAGGTTCCGGCGGTTAAGCAAGACGCCATAAAACAAGGGGGCTATGGCTAAAGGCAGCATGGTCAAGGTCATCAGCGAGCCGGCAGTGGCCGGGCTCACCTGGTATTGCTGAGCAAACAATGCAAGCAGGGGCTGCACGGCATAAAGCACAAAAAATATCACCACGGAGCAACACAGCAATAACCAATAGGACATAATAAGGGACGTCGAAGATCAGGCGCGAGGGAGTGTATCATAGCGCCAAGGGCAGGGGGAAAGCTTGCGATTAATCAAAGCCTGCACTATTCGCTCATGTTACCGTCACCGCGTTGTCACCTAGGTGCAATATTCTTTCTCGGTGGTCAAAATTTTGATGCAATTGGTATAGAATAAGCTTAATTCGTTTTGTTGGTAATAAGTGACAATTATGGGTTCTTTACAAGATCAGCTGCTAAAAGCAGGCTTAACCACCGAGCATAAGGCAAAGGTGGCAAAAACAGAAAAGCGCAAAGCACAAAAGAAAAAGAAGAAAAAAGGTGCCACTAGCGATCAAAGTGATTTGCAAAAGCATATCGAGCAAACCAAAAAGGCACAGCAAGAGAAGGCGGCGCAGCTAAATGAGCAGCGTCAGGAAGAGCTGAAAGAGCGTGAACAGGTTGCCCGTGTGAAGCAGATTTTAGAGCATCACAACCAGGACGAAATTCGCGGCCCATTGACCTTTAACTTTACCTATGAAAACAAGGTCAAGGAAATTGAGGTGAATGCGCAAACGCAAAAAGCCCTGGCCGGTGGCCGATTAGCCATTTGTGTACTTGAAGGAAAGTTTTACGTATTGCAGGATGAGCCAGCACGTAAAATTGCTGAAGTAGATGAAAAATATATTGTTTTCCATGTCGAAAACGATGATAAAGATGTCGATGAGGACGATCCTTACGCAGGCTACGAAGTTCCTGATGATCTGATGTGGTAACACGCTATTTTTGATTGTTGGATGCTCAGTGTCTGTTAATTCTTAGTTGCTACAGTAAAGAACAAGGGTCTACACTCATTGCTAATGAGGGGGGATCCCCTCTTGTTTTACCGTCAATTATAAGAGTAAATATTATGAAAAAGATCACTAAAGTACTTATGGGAGCCGGTGCGATTGCAATGTCTGCGATGGCGATGAATGCACAAGCAGCAGACGGCAAGGCGTTATACACAGAGAAAAACTGCCACACCTGTCACGGTGCCGATGGCAACGCACCCATTATGGCTCTTTATCCTAAGCTGGCTGGCCAAAACAAAGAATACCTAGTGGCGCAAATGAAAGACATCAAGTCTGGTGCTCGCTCAAATGGTATGTCAATGGCGATGAAAGCCATGGTAGCCAATGTTTCTGACGAAGAATTTGCCGCTATTGCCGAGTATCTAGCCAGCGTTAAATAACGCTCGCGATCCGTATCAAAAAAACCACCGTATGAGTTTACTCTGCGGTGGTTTTTTGTTGAATGGCGGTCTATAAGTGTTTAGACTTCTATACATCTATTAAGCGTGTGGAGTGGTGCATGACCCAGATCCCCCAGTTACCTAAATTAAACCTCAAAGATAAGGTCAGTGAACAAGAGTGGCGTTTGCGCGTTGATCTGGCCGCCTGTTACAGGCTGGTCGAGCATATGCGTTGGGGCGATTTAATTTACACCCATATGTCGGCGCGCATTCCCGGTACAGACGAGTACCTGGTCAATGCCTTTGGTCTAAGCTTTGACGAAGTGACGGCCTCGAATCTGGTGAAGGTAAATCTCAAAGGGGAGGTTTTAGATGAGACCCCGCATGAGATTAATCCCGCCGGTTTTACCATCCACAGCGCCATTCATGAAGTGCGCGATGATGCCCACTGCGTGATCCACCTGCACACCAAGGAAACCATCGCCGTGGCCAGCGTCGAAGGCGGACTACAAGCCTATTCACAGCACTCGATGTTTTCCCTGCCATCTTTGTCGTATCACGAGTATGAGGGGTTAGCGGTTAACGAGGATGAAAAAGCCCGTTTGCAACGCGACCTAGGTAATACCAATCATATGCTGCTGGTGAATCATGGGGGATTAACCGTGGGGCCGACTGTGGGCGATGCCTTTATGCGCTTTTATGATTTGCAACGCGCCTGTGAGATTCAGGTGGCCATACAAAGCATGAAGCAGAACCCGGTGCGGGTTCCTCAAGCCATTATCGACAATATTTATCATCAGGCCAACGTGGTACACAGTGGCAGCACCGGTGGGCAAAAGGCCTGGCCGGCCATGCTGCGTAAGGCCTATCGCCTGGACCCTGGCTTTGCCGAATAAGAAGGAAAGAATATGAAAGTTAATCGCGTTGAAGTTTTCGACATTCACTGCCCAGATCGCCCGGCGTGGACGCCCGTGTTTGTTCGTATTCACACCGATGAGGGCATTAGCGGTGTTGGCGAGGCAGGGTTGGCTTATGATCTCGGCCATAGTGCCGCGGCGGCCATGATTAAGGAAATGGCCGAGGCCTTTTTGATCGGCCATGACCCGTTTCAAACCGAGCTGCTGTGGTCGCGCATGTTGCGTGAAAGCTTCTGGGGATTGGGCGGTGGTCCCGTAGTGTATGCCGCCATGAGTGCCATAGATACGGCACTGTGGGATATCAAGGGCAAGGCGCTAGGCCTGCCGGTTTACCAATTGCTGGGCGGTAAGGTGAACGATGAGCTGCGCACCTATGCATCACAGCTGCAATTTGACTGGGACAGCGAATTTAAAGCTCTGGTGCAGCCGCAAGAGTATGCCGAGGCGGCACTTAAAGCCGTGGCCGAGGGCTATGATGCAGTGAAGGTGGACCCCATTCAGTATGATAAGCACGGCAACACCTATTATGATCGCACCAAGATAATTTCCCGTGCGGAAATGAAGCTGTATCGTGCGCGCATGCAAGCCATCCGCGAGGCCGTAGGTGACGAAGTTGATATTATCTTTGAATGTCACAGTCTGCCCGGCGCCACATCGGCGATTCAAATTGGTGAAATTGCCGAAGAGTTCGACTGTATGTATTACGAAGAGCCGGTGAATTACCTGAATCATTCCTTGCATGCCAAGGTGGCGGACAAGGTCGCCGTGCCCATTGCCGGTGGCGAGCGCTTGTATAACCGTTGGGGGGTACGCCCGTATCTGGAAGATCAGAGCATCGACGTGTTGCAGCCGGATATCGGCCTGTGTGGTGGGTTTACCGAAACCAAAAAGGTGTGCGATTACGCCGATATTTTCGATGTACGTATTCAGGCTCATGTTTGTGGTGGGCCGGTGGCGACCGCGGCGTCCCTGCACCTGGAGACGGCGATCCCTAACTTCTTAATTCATGAACATCACACCTATGCCATTAAAAAATGGAACCGCGAGCTGTGTATTCAAGACCCACAGCCGGTCAACGGCAAGTTTAAGGTGAGCGAGGAGCCGGGTATTGGTATCGAGCTTAACGATGAGGTGGTGATGCGCTCGGCTCGGGTAGAGATAAAATAGATATTCAAAAATGGGTAAGAAAAAAGCGCCGGTATTAGCCGGCGCTTTTTTTTATTAACGACAAGAAAGAGTCGGTGCGGGCAGGAGCTGTTCACTATTAAGATGCTGCAAATAACACAGCTGACCATCGGTGAGCAGCATAAAGCGCTGTGGCATCTCAAGTTGCTTACCCATCAGGGGGTTACCCTGCGCATCGGTAAAGGGCGGCGACTCGAGTACCAAGGAGCTTTTTTGCATAAACACCTCTTCGCCGACATTCACTTCCTCGGTGTTCAAGGCCTTTGCGACCAGGGCTGCAACCTCTTGCTGGCTGGGCTCGGTCAGTAATGCCGGGCGCAACTCGTCTTGATTGACCGTGCTGTTACAGCCACTGCTGGTGGCCAGTGTGAGCGCCGCCAGCAGGCTGTGAGGCCAAAACTTACGCATTAGTTTAGCTCCTTAGGTAGGGGAGTCACTACGCGATTATTTTTCAACTGGGTCTGCCAGCGGTTGTCACTGAGGCTGACACCCGCCTCAGAGGCTGAGCTTTGCACAGCATAGCCTTTTAAGCCCGCCGCCGTGGTGGGGGCAGGACAGACGCCAGAGGTTCGATAGCTCAGCGCTGCCGCCAGCATGGCTTCGTTTTTGTCTCCCAGCAGGTGGGTGAAGTCATCGGCCACGGCACACCCTTGTACATAGACGGGAGCAAGCTCGGCATTCGGTGTGTTTTGTGGTGCAAAACCATCTGAGTATTCACCAAAGCCGGCATGGTTTACGCCGGTAAACTGAATGGTGAAGAAGGTGGTGTCGCAGTTATCTGTGGGGTAGAAACCGTAAGGCTTACCACAGGTATTACCGCCAATGAGGATGACTTCAAAACCACGCGCTGCAGGAATGCCGCGCAAGCCATTGATCAGCGCTTCACTGGCCGAGCAGGTGTTGCTCGAAGAAAGGACAAAGACACGTTCAAGGTTTAAGCTTGGCAACTTGGTGCCCTCGCTGATCCCCGAGTCCGGATCGAAAGCAATATACTCATCGATAAAGGGATAAGGCGTCAGCGGTCTGCCGGTTACCGGGTTGGTGGTTGGGTATTTGTCGTTGAAAATGGTTTTTTCAAAAATAAGGCCACTGGTGTTTTCTGCGCCCGCAACCATATAACCCAGCTGTGCCGCCATGGCCAAATAGCCTCCGCCGTTGTAACGCATGTCGATTACCAGGTCGCTGATGTTGCTACCTGCCAATTGATTAAAGGCATCATACAGCTGGCGTTCCGCCGGGGCATTGTGGTCGTTAAACTGGACATAACCGACGTTACCAGTGTTGGTGGCTATGGTGCTCACATTCATCACCGGATCTTGGATAAATTCGCCGGTTGTCAGGGTGATATTGCGCTCCTCATTTGAACCAACCAATTTAAAGGTGAAGTCGGTTTGTACGCCTTTAGTGCTTGGGAACAGGGCGCTGTTTAGGGCATCAACATCATTGCTGTTGATCATATCGACACCATTAACGGCAACGATTTCCCAGCCGCGCCTCACTCCTGCTGCACTTGCCGGGGTATCAGGCTCAGTGTAACTAACCACCACTTCGCGCGGTGGAGCACTGCGGAGCAGTTTGAAGTTAAAGCCATAGCCCATCACGGCACCGCTTTCCTGCATTTTCTGGTATTCGTCGGTAGGCAAGCTAAAGTGGAAGTTATCCTTAGCCGCTCCGGAGGCGGTAGTGGCATTGGTCTTTAAGGTATTAAAGTAATCGATAACACCAACAATGGAAGCGGGATCGCGGTCGGTGATTTCGTCATACCACAAATAGGTTTCATTGCTCCAAGAGCGTAGCCAGTTTTTCTCGTCGAGGGCATTACATTGTCCTTTAAATTGACTCGACGGGGCAAAAACGCCTTGAGTCCAACCGGAAGAAGTACTGTCATCGCTGCCGTTAAAACTACCATCGCCGCCACAGGCGAGCAGTGAGGCGCTCAAGGCGCTAATAAGTAAAGGTTTAATAAGCTGGGTCGTCATAGTGAAATCCATTTTTTAGGTGCTCTGTTACTAACTCTATACTAAAGCGTATGTGGGTGTAAAAAGGAAGTTAAAAGTTATGATTTCTAGCACTTTCTTGCGGTCTTATCGGTGCAAATTGGCGGTCTTTGCTTTAGCATTGGAACCCATAAGCAGCTGCGAGTCTAAGGTCGCAAAGGTGAGAAAAAATTTAATATTAGCGGCGGCGTTACTAAGTGGATTGACGGCGTGTGCCGCAAACGACCAGCGCACGGCCGATGCCCTGAAATTTCAACATTGGTATTTAACCAGCATAGATGGTCAAGCGGTTGCCACCGATAACACCTATGTTGGCTTTATCGATGCGCTGCAGTTAAATGGCCACACAGGTTGCAATGATTTTTTCGCCAGCACCGCGGTGGAAGAGCAAAGACTGCAGGTGAGTGGTTTGGGAATGACCTATCGGGTCTGTGAGGGAGAGGCTCAGAGTAACGAGCAAGCTTTACTGAGTACCTTAAAATCGTCGCCTTTGCTGCAAATGGAAAATGAGACCCTGACCTTAACAGGGACTCATACACTTACCTTTATTCTTGGCGCTGCGCCTAACCAGTAAGCCCTAAGCCGTAAATAAACGCTCTAATTGCTCGGGCAAGAAGGGGCGCCCATCGGCGTTAACCGAGGTGCCGATAACCTTGGCCTTTAACGCCAGTTTGTCATCACGGCTTCGATGCACGTTTTGGATAAAGGCAAACTTGAGGCGGCTTTCGCGCACCATCTCGACGCTGACATAGAACTCATCGCCCGGCACCAGTGAGGCCTTGTAATCCATTTCGCTGCGTACCACCACCAGGTTAATGCCCTCTTTGGCCAGGGCCACAAAGTCTACATCCTGTGCTAGCAGGTACTCATGGCGGGCGTGTTCTAAGTAGTTGAAGTACACGCTGTTATTAACTATCCCTTGCAAATCGCATTCGTAGTCACGCACTTTCATATCAAGACGAAAAGTCATTATTTTTAATCCTATATTTTTATTTAGCGCTGATGCTAGTATTAGCTGATATGTACATCAAGGCGTAAATGAATATGAGTGAAGTCGCTATTGTAACGGGTGGCAGCAAGGGAATTGGTCTGGCCATTGTAGAAAAGCTGGTAAACCAAGGATATCGAGTTTACAACCTGGATATTGTCACTTCCGATCAGGGCGAGTATCGCCACTGTGACGTTCGCGATGTGGCCAGTGTACAGCGGGTGATTGCGGATATCTGTGAGCGCGAAGAGCGAGTGGATGTCTTGGTCTGCAACGCCGGTATCCATCGCAGTGCCAACATAGAACAAACCTCAGAGGCCATGCTCGATGAGGTGATTGCCCTGAATATTAAAGGTGCCTTTGCCGCTACGCAATCCGTGTTACCGCTGATGCGTGACGCCCAGCGCGGGGCTATCGTATATATTTCTTCCGATCAGGCCTTGGTGGGTAAACGCAACTCCTTCGCCTATAACCTGTCGAAAGCGGCACTCGCTTCCATGGCGAAAACCACGGCGCTGGATTATGCCGAATTTGGCATTCGTGCTAATGCCGTGTGTCCGGGTACCATAGAAACGCCATTATTCCACAGTGCAATCGATAACTACTGTGCCAATACCGGTGCCGATAAGGATGCTGTGGTGGCCGAAGAGTCGGCTTTGCAACCCCTTGGCCGTTTAGGACAGCCGGAAGATGTGGCCAATCTGGTGGCGTTTTTGGTCAGTGAGGACGCCAGCTTTATTACAGGTTCGCTGCAAGTGATCGACGGTGGCTATACGGCGCAGTAATGAGGCCGTGGCTTCCCTAGCGGCAACGCTTTCGGCACAGCCCTTGGCACTGCCTGTGTTTGATCCCCATGTGCATTTTTTTGCTTATGCCCGCGGGGATTATTATTGGCTTAAACAACAGGGACCGCCGTTTTGGCCACAAAAGCGCTTTATCCAGCGTGACTTCTCTAGGGCTGACTTGATACTCGGTGATGGCTGGGTAATCAAGGGCGTGGCCCATATTGAGGCTGGCTTCGATAACCAGCATCCCGGCAGGGAGTTAAGTTGGTTGCAAGAGCAAGACTTCCAGGGGCCGGCAATCAGTTATGCGGCCATAGACCAAGCACCTGAGCAATTTGCCGTTTCTTTGGAGCTGTTAAAATCCCCCTTATTGCGCGGCATTCGTGATATCACCGAAGAGTCCGAGGGTAAACGGCTGTTAAGCCCAAATGTTGGCCAAAACCTCGCTCACCTTGCCACGCAAGGCTTACTTTTTGAGGCCCAGTTCAGCCTGTGCGAGCCCGAGCTAGCGGCGGCTGTGGTGGCCCATGCCAAGGCCAACCCAAGGCTGAATATAGTGATCAATCATGCCGGCTTGGTGACACCAGACACCTGGGATGCCTGGGTGGCAGGTCTAATCCTGTGTGCCGCATGCGACAATATCTATCTTAAATGTTGCGGCTGGGAAATTACTTACCCGGATGGTGATGTAAACTGGCAGCAAAAGGTGATTCGCACGGCCATATCACAATTGGGATACCGGCGTGTCATGCTCGCCAGCAATTTCCCCCTCTGTTTATTCAATACGAGCTACGAAGAGCTGTGGCAGGATTACCAAGCCATGGGGTTACCTCATTTTAGTGCGTTGGCCTGTGCTAATGCGCAGCGACTTTACAGCACCGAGACACAGATTCCCGGCGCTTAGCACTTCATATAGATCTCTGGATCTAAATCACGCACATCCACGCTTAAACAATCTGAACGGCGGCAGTAGGTGCGCAAACATTCCAGTAATTGACTACTGAGTTGCTGCTTTTGCTCCCGAGTGCGCCCGGCCATAATGTAGGCACATATATGGATAAAGCCATCCTTACCATCGCCCAATTCATAATGTTGGTAGGCAATGGCGCGGGTTTTGATGGTCGCGAGTTCGAATAGGCCGCTGGCATAGGTAGCCTGGTGCACCTTGTCCACTAATACTTGTGGTAACACCGGCAGGTCTTCGGAATGTTCTATGATGATATGGGGCATGGTAAAACTCGTTAACATTACATAAGTAGCGCCAGTGAGTACTAAACTGGTTTAGCACATTTTTATAAAAATGCCAGTTTCTCTCAGCAAAGCCCATAGAGCGAAGCCTTGGCGCCTTGTTCACCGAGCGTGTGTCATCGCACCCGGCTGTTATTTTTTAACTGAGTTGGTATGCTTGCAGGTAAGAACTTAAGTTGCAATAAAAATGACTATGTTGAGCTGGTTAAAACCTTCGCCGTTACTTCAAGAGCAAGAGCAGCAATGGCTCTTGGATACCTTTTTATGGGCCTATGAGCATTTCGATGGTGATTACTTTCGCCAGCACACGCAATTGGTGCTGCCCACCAATGCGTTTTTCGCCGGTCAGAGTCACAGTGTGGCGCAAATGGCGGAGCAGGTTTTTACCCAGGTAAAACAGTACGCTGGTCTTGAAAAGTGGCCTCTGGTATTGGTCGCTCCCGAACTCAGTCAGCCGCAGCGCTTCCCGCGTATTGAGTTTGCGAATTGTTTACGCGGCCCACAGGCTCAATTAGTCAGTGACGATGGCCAGGTGCAGCTGTCCTATAACCCGCAACAGATCAATCAGCCACAGGATCTGATCGCCAGCTTTGCACAAGGGATGGCGCGGGTCATGATTTATCAGGGCGGTCACTTGCCACCTGGCGGTGAGCAATATGTGGATGCCGCCACCGAAGTGCTGGCCAGCTTCTTTGGCTTTGGGGTTATGCTGAGTAACACCGTGTATCAATTCCGCGGTGGGTGCGGCAAGTGTTATAACCCCTACGCGAATCGCTCCAGTGAGCTGTCCGAGCAGCAACAGGTGTTTCTGTTGGCGCTGTTTTGTCATATTAAGGGCATCGACAAGGGGGCAGCGCATCTAAAAGGACACCTGCGTAGCTATTTTAAGAAGGCGACAAAAACATTGCAGGCGCTGGCACAAACCAGCCCCGATCCCTTGTTGCTATCTCTGCTCACTAAGGAGCAGGCATGAGTTATTGGCCCGAGTTCGCCGCCATCGCCATTGCCCACTTTTTTGCCGTTGCCAGCCCTGGCCCAGACTTTGCCGTGGTACTCAAACACAGTGTCAGTTATGGTCGCGCTAACGGTTTGGCTACCAGTGCCGGGGTGGGCGCCGGGATTCTGGTGCATATCTTTTATTGTTTGCTCGGTGTTGCCTTGTTGATCTCTCAGGCACCGACCTTGTTTATGGTGCTGAAATATCTGGCCGCTCTCTACCTTGGTTATTTAGGCGTGCAGGCACTACGAAGCAAGCCAGCGACGGGGGAGTCTGAGCAGGCTCAGCCGCAACCGCAGCTGCATCAGAACTTGCTGGTGGCCTTTAGACGCGGCTTTTTAACCAATGCCCTGAACCCCAAGGCGACCTTGTTTTTTCTCTCGCTCTTTACCCTAGTAGTATCGGTACAAACGCCAAAAATGGTGCAATTAGGCTATGGTCTGTATATGGCCTTGGCAACCTGGGCCTGGTTTTCTCTGTTGTCGCTGTTGCTTTCTAAGCAGCAGGTTCGCGGGTTTTTTAATGCCAAGGGGTTCTGGTTTGACCGCGCTATCGGCGTGGTATTAATAGTATTAGCGATTCAGGTGGTGTTGTTATGACACAATATTATTTTGCTTTCGGTTCCAATATGTCGGCACAGCGTCTTGGCGAGCGCTTGCCCGATGCACAACGTGTGGGAGTGGCACACTTGCCAGGCTATCGTCTGGGCTTTGATATGCTGAGCCTGGATGGCTCGGGGAAATGCACCATTCACCGCGATAGCGACGCCAGCGTGTATGGTGTGGTGTGGTTACTCGATGTTGAGCAGCAGGAGTTCCTGCATCAAATTGAGGGGCCACGCTATGACGTTGAGCATATTGAGGTGACCTTAGTCGATCAGCAAGAGCAGGTTCGGGCCTACTGTTATATTGCCAACACCCTGGATCAGGTGGCCTTGCCGTTCGATTGGTATTTACAGCATGTGTATCGTGGTGCCCAAGAGGCCAGCCTGCCACAGCACTACATTGCCGAGATTGGCCGCCAAGCCAGCATTGAGGATCTCAATCGCGAGCGGCACCTGCGGGAAATGCAGATCCACGCCGACCAAGTCGAGAAGGGTGGCAGTTAGGGCGCAATAGGCGCTGCTGAAAGATCAGGATTTAGAAGTAACTCAACAAGGAATAATAATGAAATTTAAAACGTTGCTGCTGTGCAGTGCCGTGCTGCTGGGGTTTAATAACCCGGCGCAAGCCAAGCTCGAAGAACAAAAAATTACCGCCGCCATTGAGCAGTCTATGGCTCGCTTTGATGTGCCAGGCATGGCCGTGGCCGTGGTTGCCGAGGGGGAGCTGGTATATGCCAAGGGTTTTGGTGTACGTCATCTCGACAGCAAAGAGCCAGTGACCGCGGAGACCCTGTTTGGCATCGCCTCAAATACCAAGGCTTTTACCAGCGCGGCCTTGGCCATGCTGGTGGACCAGGGTAAGTTAAGCTGGGATGACAAGGTAATAGACCATCTTCCCGAGTTTCGCCTGTATGACGCCTACGCCACGCGTGAGATGACGATTCGCGACTTGCTTAGTCATCGCAGTGGTTTAGGACTGGGGCAGGGTGATCTGATGATCTGGCCGGACACGGACAAATCGGTGCACGACATCATTGCAGGTCTACAACACCTGAAACCTCAGTCCAGCTTTCGCAGCACCTATGCCTACAACAACCTGATGTTTGTCACCGCCGGTGAGGTGGTTGCGCGCGTCAGCGGCATGTCCTGGCAGGACTTTATCGAGCAAAAGATGCTAACGCCTCTGGGCATGAAACAGTCGCGCGCCGGTTTTTCCCGTATCGATGACGATAACGACAACTATGCCACCGGCCATATTCCTTTAAACGGCAAGCTCCACCCATTCTTTGTCAATTACCTGGAAGATTTTCGCGGTGCCGGTGCCATTGCTTCTAACGTTAAGGAAATGAGCCTGTGGTTGAATACCCAGCTTAACGCCGGGGTCATGGCCAATGGCGAGACCCTGTTTAGCGCCAAGCAACAACAGCAAATGTGGCAGCCACATATTAATCGCCCCGTGAGCAAGGCGGCCTTTGCGGCCACACGACAACAGTTCAGCGGCTATGGCTTAGGTTGGTCTATTGTCGATTACCACGGTTATAAACGCGTCGGTCACGGTGGTGGCATTCTCGGTATGGTGTCGCAGGTTTCCCTGTTGCCGGAGAAAAAGCTAGGCGTCGTGGTGCTGTCAAACCAGCAGGCTTTTGCGGCCCTCTCGGCGGTGACCGAGGAAATCTTTGAACAAGCTCTGGAACTTGAAGATAAAGACTATGTTGAGCGTTTTGCCGAGCGTCACTTCAAAGGCAAGGAGCAGGCCTATGCCAATGCTAAGGCGGCCTTAGTTGAGGACTACCAAAGCGCCTTACCGCCTATCTACTATACCGGGACTCTTCATGATGCCTGGTATGGTGATGTGGTGATCGAGCAACTCGATGGCAAGCTGCGTATCGATTTTACTCACACCAAGCGCTTAAAGGGTGAATTGCAGCATCACAGCGGCAACAGCTTTATTGTTAAGTGGGATGAACCTCTGCTCGAAGCGGATGCCTTTATTCACTTTACTTTGGATGAGCAAAACAAGGTGCGCAGCGCCAGAATGCATGCCGTCTCCACCGAGGTCACCGATTTTAGCTTTGATTTCCGTAACCTGGATTTACGCCCGAAAAAGTTGTCTCGCTAGTCATGGAACACAGCTACTAGCGAGCTAACACCAAAGTCGCAGGGTCAAGGCACTGCGACTTTGTTAAGCTGTTGATTAAAGTGTTTAATTTAGCCAGCCTATGTCCCGTATCGCCGTTATCACTCATCCCGCCTGTCGCCGCCACCAAATGGGCAGCGATCATCCCGACTCGCCCGCTCGCCTTGATGTTATTCAAGACCGCCTACTCGCCAGTGGCCTGGATTTGGAAATCGCCCAATTACAGGCGCGTAAGGCCGAGCGTAAGGATTTTCTTAGTGTCCATTCGGAGCAGTTGGTTTCCCTGGTAGAACAATGTATCCCGGATATTGGCTATGCGGATCTTGATGGCGATACGCGCCTATGCCCTGAATCGATGCAGGCCATAGAGCGGGCCGTTGGCGCAGGGTTGACGGCGGTGGATGAGGTGTTGGCGGGACATATTGACGCCGGCTTTTGTGCGGTGCGCCCCCCTGGCCACCACGCCAGTCAAGATCATAGTGCCGGTTTTTGCGTTTATAACAACCTAGCCATCGCCGTGCGTTACGCGCAGCAACAGGGGATACAGCGCATCGCTATTTTAGATATAGACGTGCACCATGGCGATGGCACCCAAAACATCTTTGCCGATGAGCGCAATGTACTCTTGTGCTCCTTGTTCCAAAACCCTCTCTATCCCAATCCCGAGCCGGTAGAGCGGTCAAATCTGATCCAGTCGCCCCTGCCGCCGGCCAGTGATGGCAATGACTTGCGCCGCCTGGTCGAAAGTCAGTGGCTACCCGCCTTAACTCATTTTGCCCCGCAACTGATCTTTGTCTCCGCCGGCTTCGACGGTCACTTGGAAGACGATATGGCGGCCCTCAAATTTGTCGAGCAGGATTACGCCTGGTTCAGTCAGCGTATCGGCGAGTTTGCCAAGGCTCATGGCGTGCTGGGCATAGTGTCGTTTTTAGAAGGGGGTTACCATTTATCCGCCCTGGCCCGCGGTGTTGAGCACTATTTGCGGGGGCAACTGGCAGCCTATGAAGGGCTATAACAGCCCGCTCCCTATTTAGTCGTCGAGCAAAGGCCAGATCTGACTCTCATCCTGAAGCTGTAATTTGGCCACGCAGCAATGCCCTTCGGCGCTTAAATAATCTTGCAGGGCGGTACACAGCAGTGGCCATTGACTGTCTATGGGCTGACCCTTGGCATCAAAGTAGTGATGACGGCTATCGAGGACAAACAGCAGCTGGCCGTTATCCGCGGCCTTAAGCTCTTTGGCATTCTGGCACAGGGTAATAAAGTCTGATTCAACGGCCAGCACCGGGAAATCTAAACTGGGCATTTTTTGTCCTAGGTCAAGCTCTGTAAGAGCCGTATTCATTAGTATCGTGATGTTACAATCAGCAGGATAAACAATGCAACTCAGTACAAGGGATTACAGGGTCAAGGACGCACGAACCTCACCGCTTTATTTTTGTACGCCAACACAGGATGTATTAACCGTAGTTGCCTTAATGCGTCAACACAATGTCAGCGCCATTGCCGTGCGTGAGCACGACAAGGTGGTGGGCATTTGGACCGAGTCCGATTGTGTGCGTATGCAGTCCCAAAACCAGGGTTATACCCGCCAGCCTATCAGTGAGCTGATGTCTACACCGGTTCATTGCATCGACAGCGAGGCCAAACTCAGTGATGCGGCGTTAAAGTGCGCTAACCTTGGCATTCGTCATTTGCTGGTAGTCGACCAAAATGAGCAGCCGAGCGGCTTGTTATCCCTGGGAAATATCGTCGACAGCCAGGGCCTTGAGCATTACCTTCATTTGAAAATCATCGGCACGCACTTTGACCGCCATGTGCCTTGTGTGCAGGGGGACAGTACCCTGACCCAGGTAGCCCAGCAAATGGCTAAATCCAACACCCATGCGGTGTTGGTTAAGCACCGGGGGGAGCTAGGCATTATCACCGCCGCCGATGTGCTCGATATGCTGCTGTGCCGCGATAAGCAACAGCCTTGCTGGCAATATGCCAGCACCGAGCTGGTGACGGTGACCCCCAAAGACACCTTGCTGTGTGCCTATCATAAACTGCATCAGCACCGCATTCGCCATCTGGTGGTGGTCGACAATCAAAGCCGCTGCGAACTGGGGGTGTTGACCTTAAAGCATATCAACACGGAGATTGAGTCGGCCTATTTAACCGAGCTGAGGGCGGTGCTGGCAGAGCGCGACTCGGCGTTGCAGGCGTCAAAAAAGGATCTCTATCTGGCCAATAAAATCATTGCCGCTTCCTTGGATGGCATCATGATCACCGATCATAGCGGAGTGATCTTGCAGGTGAACCCGGCCTTTAGCCGTTTGACCGGATATAGCGCCGAGGAGGTGGTGGGTAAAACCCCCAAGCTGCTGAGCTCGGGTCACCATGATGAAGCCTTTTATCACAGTATGTGGCAGACCCTGGCCCGTGATGGCGTCTGGCAGGGAGAGATACATAACCGTCGCAAGGATGGTGATACCTATGTGGAATGGTTGACCATTATCGCCATTCAGGAGCAGGACGATGAAAACCTGGTGTATGCCGGTATTTTCACCGATATTACCGAGCGCAAGGCGGCGGAGCGTAAGATTGCTAAGCTTGCTTATTTTGACGACTTAACCGGGCTGCCCAATCGCCGCTTGTTTAAAGACCGTTTGAGCGTGGCCCTGGCCCATAGTCAGCGTCAACAGCAACGTTTGGCCGTGATGTTTATCGACCTGGATCATTTTAAGGGCGTCAACGACAGCCTCGGGCACAGCATAGGCGATGAGCTGCTAAAACAGGTGGCGCAGCGTTTGCAGCACTGTGTGCGCAGCGGTGATACCCTGGCGCGCTTGGGCGGTGATGAATTTACCCTGTTGCTGAATGAGGTAGACAGCCTTGATGAGGTGATCCGCTGCGCCGAGACGGTGCTGGCGCAATTTAATGCCAGCTTTTCATTGGCGCAAAAGAGCATCACGGTTACCACCTCCATCGGTATTTCCCTGTACCCGGATGATGGTGGTTCAATGGAAACCCTGCTTAAGCATGCGGATGTAGCCATGTATCGCTGCAAAGACCTGGGGCGTAACTCCTATCAGCTTTATAAGGCCACCATGAATGCGCGCTCGTTAGAGCGTCTGACCATGACCAGTCGTATTAAACAGGCGCTGGAGCACAATGAATTTGCCCTGCATTTACAGCCGATATTTCGTGCCAAGGGTGGGGATTTGGCCGGTGCCGAAGCGCTGATCCGCTGGCAAGACCCGCAATTGGGGATGATCTCTCCCAGTCAGTTTATTCCCTTGGCGGAGGAGTTGGGGTTAATTACCCATATTGACCGCTGGGTGATCAATCGCAGTTGTGCCTTGCTGGCGCAGTGGCAGCAAGACAAGCGCTGGCAAGGGCGGCTGGCCATTAATATCTCGGCGGCGCACTTTTGTCAGGATGGACTGGTAAAAGCCTTGCGCGAGGCCATTGACCGTTACCAAATCGATGCCAGCCAGTTGGAGCTGGAGATCACCGAAAGCAGCTTTATTCAGTCGTTTTCTCGAGCCAAACAGGTGCTGTTGGAGCTGAAGTTATTGGGCGTAAAAATTGCCCTGGATGATTTTGGCACCGGTTATTCGGCGTTGAGCTATTTAACCAAGCTGCCCATCGACAAGCTGAAAATCGACTCCAGTTTTGTCGCCAAGGTGCCGGATGAATATGGTAACAGCGAAATCGTTAGCGCTATAGTGGCCATGGCCAAGAACTTGAATCTAACCCTGGTGGCTGAAGGGGTGGAAAAGCCTTGTCAGCACCAGTTCTTACAGCAATTGCATTGTGACTATCTGCAAGGCTTTTTACTGGGTAAGCCTTGCAGTAGCGAGGAGTTTGCTAAGCGCTATAGTCTACCTCAACCTCGTACGCCCCAAATTTACGAATGTTGATAACGCCGGTATCAAAGATCAGGTATTGGCCCTTAATTCCCAGGAGCACGCCGCTTACCTTTGGCTCTTTATCGAAATTAAAGGAGCTGATCTTGCTTGGGTAGGTGTCCACCGGATAGGTGATCTCGACAACCTTTTCATCCAGCACTTCCACCGCGGTGGCGCCGAACAGCTCGGCCAGTTCATCAAGTTTGGCCTGGATCTGCGGCAAGAGTTCGTCCCGCGCGGCGAGTAGATCAACATCAACCTGAGTGCCCTTAAGCATATTGCGCCAATTAGTTTTATCGGCAATAAACTCCGCCAGGGCGACTTCCACTAAACCGGATTGCAGACGTGTTTGCACCCTGATAATAGGCAAGGCTGCCGTGGCACCCTGGTCTATCCAGCGGGTCGGGATCTGGGTGTGACGGGTGATGCCTACCTTGAGCCCTGAGGTGTTCGCCAGATACACATAGTGGGGGATCATGCAGTTTTCTTCGCCCCATTGCGGCTCGCGGCAGGTGCCTTGATCATAGTGGCAGGTTTCCGGTTTCATAATGCACATATCGCAGCTGGCAAGCTTGCGCATACAGACAAAACAATGGCCCTGAGAGTAGCTCTTTTTGGTTTTTTTACCGCAGCTGGAACAGAAAATATTACCGCTGTAGGTTAAGGTCAGGGTTTTGCCTATCAAGTCGTTCAGTGGTAACAGTTCGTCGCCAACGGGAAGCTGGTATTGCACCGCCGGGTTCTGCTCATCACCGAGCTGGGTTTTCATTTTCTTTAGTGTGCCTTGCATATTGCGTCCCAATGGCAAAAGTATGGGCTTATGGTATCAGACCACCGCGGCACTGTCTTCGGCTAGCTGGGATTGCAGCGATTGGGCGAATAAACTTCAGACAATAAAAAAGCGAAGCCGGAGCTTCGCTTTTTCAATAGGCCTTGGCGGCCAGATTAGCTTTCGCGGGCAATGGCGCGATAAGCGATATCGGTGCGGTATTCAACGCCGTCCCAATCGATGGCTTTAACCAGTTCGTAGGCACGCTGTTGTGCTGCGGTAACCGTTTCACCTAGTGCGGTGGCACAGAGTACGCGGCCACCGGCGGTTACTACCTTGTCACCGTCTTGCTTGGTACCTGCGTGGAAGACTTTCTCACCTTCCGGGTATTCAACAAGCAGGCCCGAGATGGCATCGCCTTTAGGGTATGAACCTGGGTAGCCTTTGGCTGCCAGTACCACGCCAACTGCGGCGCGCGGGTCGAACTGGATGTCGGTCTTATCCAGCTCTTCACGGTTTGCGGCTTCGATTAGCTCAACCAAGTCCGACTGTAGACGCAGCATAATAGGCTGAGTTTCTGGGTCGCCAAAGCGGCAGTTGTACTCAATTACCTTAGGCGTGCCGTCTGCAGCAATCATAAGACCGGCGTATAGGAAACCCGTGTAAGGGTGACCTTCCGCAGCCATGCCTGCAACGGTCGGGTTGATCACTTCATTCATGATGCGATCATGAATTTCAGCTGTCACTACCGGCGCTGGAGAGTAGGCACCCATGCCACCGGTATTAGGGCCCTGGTCGCCGTTGTAAGCGCGCTTATGGTCCTGACTGGTCGCAAATGGCAATACATTCTTACCATCGACCATAACGATGAAAGAGGCTTCTTCACCCTCAAGGAACTCTTCGATAACCACGCGGCTACCGGCTTCACCAAAGGCATTACCGGCTAGCATGTCGCGTACCGCTTCTTCCGCTTCCGCTTCGGTCATGGCCACGATCACGCCTTTACCTGCCGCCAAGCCATCGGCCTTAACAACGATAGGAGCGCCTTGCTCTTTGATGTACTCAAGTGCAGGCTCGATTTGCTCGAAGGTTTTGTAAAACGCAGTGGGGATATTGTGACGTGCCAAGAAGTCCTTAGTAAATGACTTCGAGCCCTCAAGTTGCGCTGCCCCTTGCGTTGGGCCGAATATTGCTAGGCCTTGCTCTCGGAAGGCATCAACAACACCGATAACAAGCGGTGCTTCAGGGCCAACAATAGTCAGTTCAACCTTGTTTTCTTTCGCAAACTTGATAAGTGCACCAATGTCTTCAACACCAATGGCCACGTTTTCTAACTTTGGCTCAAGTGCGGTGCCGGCGTTACCCGGAGCAACAAATACTTTTTCTACTTTGTTTGATTGAGCGGCCTTAAACGCAAGTGCGTGTTCGCGGCCGCCACTGCCAATGACTAGTACATTCATGGCTTATAAATCCTATAGGGGTTTGATGAATTTCAGCGTCATCCGGTCACTTTCGCCGATCGCTTCGTATTTAGCGCGATCTTCTTCACCCAGACTCAGGCTTGGTGGCAATGTCCACACGCCTTTTGGATGGTTGGCGAAGTCTTTCGGATTGGCATTGATTTCACTTTTCGCAACCAGTTCAAATCCAGCTTCTTGTGCCAGCGCAATCACCCAGCTCTCTTTAACATAACCCGAACGCTTGGCCTTACCGCTATCGCGTGTTTCCGGTAAACGGTGATCCACTATACCTAGCACACCTCCTGGTTTAAGGGCGGTATAAAAGGCGCGCATGGCATCCTTTACCCCTTGCTCGTCGGCATTCATATACCAGTTATGCAGATTACGGAATGTCAGCACCATATCGGCACTGCCTTCCGGGGCGATATTATGGTGCGTGCCGGGATAAAACTCGGTGAGTCGGATGTCGGAATAGGCACGGGTATTGGCCATCTTTTCCTTAAAGCCAGCCAATGAACGCTGGTAATACTTCACGTCCGAGTCGGCCGGGAAGTGGGCGGCATACAAGGTGCCTTCGTCTTTAAGTAAAGGGGCGAGAATATCCGTGTACCAACCACCGCCTGGAGAGACTTCAACCACTGTCATATTCGGCTCGATACCGAAAAAGGTCAGAGTTTCTACCGGGTGACGATATTGATCTCTGGCTTGGGCTTGTGCACTTCTTAGCTCGCCTTGGCTGGCTTCAGTCAGTTGTTCACTGGTGCTGGTGCTTACGCAGGCGCTTAGTGAAAGCGCGATGGCCGCGGTTAGCGCGGTTTTAAAGCCAAATTTCATAATCGAATCCTTGTGATATTTATTATGTGTTAACACAAAATAGCAGATTGATTTGAATAGTCTACGAAAACACGCCAGAGCCTAAATGGCCCTGGCGGTGAGTTTCTTAGTGGCGGAAGTGGCGCATGCCGGTGAAGACCATTGCCATGCCAGCCTCATCGGCGGCAGCAATCACTTCTTCATCACGCATTGAACCACCCGGCTGGATCACCGCAGTAATGCCAGCTTCGGCCGCAGCATCGATACCGTCACGGAATGGGAAGAAGGCATCAGAAGCCATAACCGAACCTTTAACCTCAAGGTTCTCATCGGCTGCTTTAATACCGGCGATTTTCGCCGAGTATACGCGGCTCATCTGGCCGGCGCCCACACCGATAGTCATGCCGTCTTTGGCGTATACGATGGCGTTTGATTTAACAAACTTGGCTACTTTCCAGCAGAACATAAGATCTTTTAGCTCTTGCTCGGTCGGTTGACGCTTAGAAACCACTTTAAGGTCGCCCATGCTTACCATGCCCTGGTCACGGTCTTGTACCAGGATACCGCCGTTTACGCGCTTGATATCAACACCGGTGGTTTGCGCTTGCCATTGACCACACTCAAGTAGACGCACGTTTTGTTTAGCAGAGACGATTTGCGCCGCTTCTTCGCTGATGCTTGGGGCGATGATCACTTCTACGAACTGACGGGCGATGATGGCTTCTGCGGTATCCGCATCCAGCTCGCGGTTGAAGGCGATGATGCCGCCAAATGCCGACGTCGGGTCGGTTTTAAAGGCACGGTCGTAGGCTTCAAGGATGTTTTCACCCACAGATACACCACATGGGTTAGCGTGCTTCACGATCACACAGGCCGGCGCATCGAATTCTTTTACGCACTCAAGGGCTGCGTCGGTATCGGCGATGTTGTTGTAAGAAAGCGCCTTACCTTGGATTTGCTTGGCCGTGGCAACCGAGGCTTCTTCAATGTCGTTTTCAACATAGAAGGCTGCATCCTGGTGTGAGTTCTCACCGTAGCGCATGTCTTGCTTCTTGGTGAACTGCATGTTGATGGTGCGCGGGAACTTTGTGTCTGCCACAGCTTCTTCGGTGTAGTCAGGCACCATTTTACCGAAGTAGTTGGCGATCATGCCGTCGTACTGAGCCGTGTGCTCAAATGCGGCAATGGCCAGGTCAAAACGCGTTGCGTGTGAGGTAGAACCTTCGTTCGCCTTCATTTCGTCGATAACGCGGCCGTAGTCGGCGGCATTAACGATAATGGTCACGTCTTTGTGGTTCTTCGCTGCGGCGCGAACCATGGTTGGGCCGCCGATATCGATGTTCTCAATCGCGTCTTCAAGCGAGCAGTCTTCTTTTGCTACTGTTTGTGCGAATGGGTATAGGTTTACAACTACCATGTCGATTGCATCTATGTTGTGATCGCTCATGACGCCTTCGTCTTGACCGCGACGGGCTAGGATGCCGCCGTGAATTTTTGGATGCAATGTTTTAACGCGGCCATCCATGATCTCAGGGTGACCGGTGTGATCAGATACTTCAGTTACCTTGATGCCGTTGTCTGCAAGTAGCTTGCAGGTGCCACCGGTAGAAAGAATTTCGACGCCTTGAGCGGCTAGCTCACGAGCGAAGTCAACGATACCCGTTTTATCAGATACGCTCAGGAGCGCGCGACGAATTGGACGATGTGTATCCATGGTAGTTTTTGTTACCTCAGTTGAGTAGATAATCTTGCCAAAGGCGTTCGCCTTGGGGTTAGGCAAGGGGTTATTTAGAACCCTATTTTAAACAATGATGGTGTTTTTGTATAACACCGTGACCGACGCATCGGTCGCTTTCGCGTATGGGCGAAAATAAAAAAGCACCCTAGGGTGCTTTTCAGTGCAGCTCAAAGCTGCGAATAAATTAGTTCATGCCGTACTTTTTCAGCTTCTTACGTAAAGTACCACGGTTGATACCCAGTAAGATGGCGGCACGGGTTTGGTTACCGCGCGTATAGGTCATTACTTCTTCTAGAAGTGGCGCTTCAAGCTCAGAAAGAACAAGTTCATAAACGTCTTGTACGTCCTGGCCGTTAAGCTGTTTAAGATAGTGGTGAACAGCTTTTTTAACAGCGTCGCGAAGAGGCTGTGGTTTCTCTTGTGACTGAACGTGAGCGTTAGTAATAAAAGGAGAAGTCACATTTTGTTCAAACATCGTTGTATTGTCTCTTTCTTTCTGGATTAGCAATAAGTTTCAAAGTATTCATTCAGTGCATCCACCTGAGTCTCAGGTGTTTCTAGCGCATTAAATACTCGCCTAAACTGACGGTCTTCGTCGTGGGCTTGCAAATACCATCCAACATGCTTTCGAGCAATCCGCGGCCCCATGGCCTCACCGTAGAATTGATGGAGATTAACTAAATGCTCCATCAGAATACTACGCACCTCGGTAATAGCCGGGGGCGGGAGTATTTCTCCGGTTTTTAAGTAATGGTCAATTTCCCGGAAAATCCAGGGGCGACCTTGAGCGGCTCGTCCAATCATGATGGCATCTGCGCCCGTATACTCTAATACCTGCTTCGCTTTTTGCGGTGAACTGATATCACCGTTAGCAACCACAGGAATTGACACTGAACCCTTGATCGCTTTGATCGTGTCGTATTCGGCATTGCCTTTGTACATACAGGCGCGGGTGCGACCATGTACGGCTAATGACTGAATACCATTGTGTTCAGCTATGGCTGCAATCTCGACGCCGTTGCGGTTGTCCACATCCCAGCCGGTACGGATTTTTAATGTGACGGGCACATCTACCGCTTCCACCACAGCTTTCACTATGGCTTCGACTAGGTCGGGGTACTGCAACAGGGCAGAGCCTGCTAGCTTTTTATTCACTTTTTTGGCAGGGCAGCCCATATTGATATCTATGATCTGCGCGCCATTGGAAACGTTAAACTGCGCCGCTTGCGCCATCAGCTCTGGGTCAGCCCCCGCAATTTGCACGGAGCGAATACCCGATTCGCCGCTATGATCCATACGCCCCATGGATTTGGCGGTTTGCCACACCTTGGGATTGGAAGACAACATTTCTGATACGGCCAGTCCCGCGCCTAAGCGACGACACAATTGCCGAAAGGGGCGATCGGTGATCCCCGCCATCGGTGCAACCATCAAATTGTTTTCTAACTGGTAAGGACCAATTTGCACAGCGTTACAATTTACCTCGTTTCAAGGGGCGCTAAGTTTACGGTTTTTTGAGGCAAAATCAAAGGCTATAAATTGAACAAAAGTGCTTTTTTTTTAAACTTTTTGTATTGACATTTTATAACGAGGGAGGGCAAAGATTTTTTTGTGTGTTTTATGAACACTGGCTTGACAGGGCTGATGTGGCGGGGTGTTGATGGGGCGTAAACAGTGTAAAAAGAGTGCGAAAGCGCCTGCGCAGGGACTTTTGTCCGCTGCGCAGTCAAGGATCCAAAGCGGTTATTTTTTAATCCCGCTGATCCGCACCCATTCACCTTGCTGGGCAATCGGATCTAGGGTCACTTTATGCTCATAGCAACTGGCTACAGAATCCGCCTGTTCCTCAAGGACCCCAGATAGTGCCAGCTCGCCCCCTGATTTCAACAGGCTGAGGATCACCTCGTTTAATTCGCGCAGAGGCTGGGCAAGAATATTTGCGACGACCACATCGGCCTCAAAGCTCGGCTGATTCTCTGGCAGGTAAACCTCAAGTTGGTCGGCCACGCCATTGCGCTCGGCATTATCGATACTGGCATCCAGTGCCTGCTGATCGATATCTATGCCTATAACGCGTGCGGCGCCGAGTTTAATGGCGGCGATACCTAAAATGCCTGAACCACAGCCGAAATCGACCACGGTTTTGCCGCTTAAATCCAGGCTCTCAAGCCAGCGTAAACATAAGGCCGTGGTGGCATGGGTGCCTGTACCAAAGGCCAGACCCGGGTCGAGCATGACGTTGACCGCGGATGGATCTGGAACATCTAACCAGCTTGGGCAAATCCATAGGCGTTCGCCAAACTGAATCGGTTGGAAATTCTTCATCCATTCCCGTTCCCAGTCTTTATCTTCTAGCTGCTCTATTTTGTAGTGGAACTGCTCTTGCAACTCAGGTTGTACCTTTAAGTAATCAACCACAGCCTGCATATCATGGTTGGCTTCGAATAGGCCAATTACCGTGGTTTCAGCCCAGTATCTGACCTCGCCCGGTTGGGGTTCGAAGATGGGCGTGTCTTTGGTGTCCATAAAGGTGACCGATGGGCAACCAATATCCATTAGGTGCTCGCTGATGGCGTCAGCCGTTGATTCGGTGGCACGAATGCGAATTTGAATCCAAGCCATGTTAATCCCCATGTTGGATGAATTGAATAAATGATACACAAAGGCCGCTAAAAAGCGGCCTTTGTAATGCTTTAGTCAGACGCGTGTTATTTGTTCGCGTCTAAGAAGCTTTTCAGTAGATCTGAGCGTGAAGGGTGACGCAATTTACGCAGTGCCTTAGCTTCGATCTGACGGATACGCTCACGGGTTACGTCGAACTGTTTACCTACCTCTTCTAGAGTGTGGTCGGTATTCATGTCGATACCAAAGCGCATACGCAGTACCTTGGCTTCACGAGCCGTCAGGCCGGCAAGTACTTCGTGCGTCGCACCCTTGAGGCTTTCCATGGTCGCCGAGTCGATTGGCGATTCAATGGTGGTATCCTCAATAAAATCACCAAGATGCGAATCTTCATCGTCACCGATAGGAGTTTCCATCGAGATTGGCTCTTTGGCAATTTTCAATACCTTGCGGATCTTGTCTTCCGGCATCATCATGCGTTCTGCAAGTTCTTCCGGGTTCGGTTCACGACCCATTTCCTGCAACATCTGACGTGAGATACGATTTAGCTTGTTGATGGTCTCAATCATGTGTACCGGAATACGAATGGTACGGGCTTGGTCAGCGATTGAACGCGTGATTGCCTGACGGATCCACCAAGTCGCGTAAGTCGAGAACTTGTAACCACGACGGTATTCAAACTTATCAACCGCCTTCATCAGACCAATGTTACCTTCTTGGATTAAATCCAAGAATTGCAGGCCACGGTTGGTGTACTTCTTCGCGATTGAGATAACCAAACGTAAGTTCGCTTCAACCATCTCTTTCTTGGCGCGACGTGCTTTCGCCTCACCAATGCTCATGCGACGGTTGATGTCTTTAATACGCTCGATTGATAAACCTGTGCTTTGCTCAATATGCTTAAGCTTATTGATGCAACGCTCAATTTCCGGCTTCAACTCGGCCAACTTGGCTGAGTGGCTTTCACCAGCAGCGATTTCAAGGTCTAACCAGGCGCCGTCTGTTTCGTTGTTAGCAAAGTGCTTAACGAAAGTTTTCTTCTGCATCTTCGCAACTTGTACCGCTTGCTTCATGATGATGCGCTCTTGTACACGCACTTTATCCATCATGTCGCGCATGTTATTAACCATGCGGTCGAATTGCTTAGGCACTAGTTTAAAGGTGCGGAATAGCTCACCGATCTCAATGATGGCGGCTTTCGCATCCGGGTGTGAACGACCCTTTTCCTCGAAAATTACGCGGGCGTTGCTGTACAAGGTGCGCAAGTTTTCGAAGTGCTCGCGCGCTTCTTCCGGATCTGGACCGTTATCCGTTTCTTCTTCCGAGCTATCGTCGTCGCTGTCATCGCCATCATCGTCTTCGTCGTCTAAGTCATCGTCACTTAGTTCCGAGCCGATATGGGTGGCGGAAATCTGCGTCTCATCTTCGTTAGGATCGAAAAAGCCGGTAATGATGTCGCTCAGGCGGATTTCTTCCGCTTCGAACATATCCCACTGCTCAAGCAGGTGAGAAATGGCTTCCGGGTATTCGGCGACAGAAATTTGTACCTGGTTGATACCTTCTTCGATACGCTTGGCGATATCGATCTCGCCTTCGCGCGTCAATAGTTCCACGGTACCCATTTCACGCATGTACATACGTACCGGATCCGTGGTACGACCGATTTCTTTTTCTACGGTGGCGAGTGCCGCGGCGGCAGCTTCTGCCGCATCCTCATCGGTGGTGGTCTCCGCCATCATCAATTCATCGGCATCCGGCGCGCTTTCGCAAACCTTGATACCCATGTCATTGATCATGCTAATGATATCTTCGACCTGATCCGAATCAATGATGTCTTGTGGAAGGTGATCATTCACTTCAGCGAATGTCAGATAACCTTGCTCTTTACCTTTCTGAATCAGAAGTTTTAGTTGTGACTGAGGAGTTGGATCCATAGAGATTTGCTCTTCCACCCTGATAAATTAATACAACAGGCGTCAGCTTAAGAACCTAAGCTGGGTGCCCCAAGCCGGTTTGACGCAGTGAATAGCGTAGTATAACAGACCGAGAAATTTCTGGCTAGCTTTCGAGCACTTCGCTGCCTTTAAGTGCTTGAGTCAGCAGGGCGTATTCCCGCCGTTCTGCCACGCTTAAACCTTGGGTCTTGTCCTTTATTAATAAGGACTCTAAACGGTGATTTAAACACTGATCTTCAATGAATTTGACCGTTTGTTGGAAATGAGGTTCCAATACCTCATCGTTTATTTGGTGAGGCCAAGCGGCTAGCTTGGTCAAAGCGCCGTATTCCGGGCGCTCGCGGTAATGCTCCAGCAGTTGCGCTGTGCGTGCCCCGGGGTTATCCAGGCAATGCTTTTGAATGCTTAAAAACAATTCCAGGCCGGGTAATCCTAGGCTGGCCAGCTCCGGCATATAGTCGACCTTGTCCGCCAGTTGCGGATGTTGCAGCATGAGGGCGATGGCGGTGCGCATCGGCGTCATCTTAAACTGGCTTTCAACCCTATGTTGTTGGCGCGGTGTTTTTAGCTTGGCATTAAGCTGCTCTCGGGTACGACCGATAAAGCGGGCCAGGCGCTCCAGCAGGTTTTCCTGATAGAATTCGCTGGGGATCTTTTCAATCAAGGGCAGAGCCAGGCTTAACAGTTTGGCCTTGCCGGCGTCCTGAGTGAGATCGATATCGTCGCTTAAGCGACTAAAGAAGACGTCGCTAAAGTCCTTGGCATCAACCAGGCGCTGTTCAAATGCGGCCTTGCCTTCTTGTTGTACCAAAGAGTCTGGATCTTCGCCATCGGGCAGAAACACAAACTTCAGTGCCTTGCCGTCCTTTAAATGGGGCAGGGCATTTTCCATGGCCCGCCAGGCGGCATCGCGACCGGCGCGGTCGCCGTCATAACAACACACCACCTTATCCGTGGCACGCAACAACATTTGCATATGCTCGTTGGTGGTCGCCGTACCCAGGGCCGCCACTGCGTATTTAATATCGTGCTCGGCCAGCGCCACCACATCCATATAGCCTTCAACGATGAGTAACTGCTCAAGCTTTTTATGGGCTTGCTTGGCTTCATAAAAGCCATATAACTCAAAGCCTTTATGGAAGATTCGGGTTTCCGGCGAGTTCAGGTATTTGGGGCCATTATCGTCCTGGCCCATAATGCGTCCGCCAAAGGCGATAACACGACCACGACGATCGCGAATAGGGAACATGAGACGATCGCGAAAGAAGTCAAAGGTGCGACCATTGTCTTTTTGTGTCGCCAGCTTGAGCTCGATCAGCTGTTGCTTTTGTTTCGGGTTTTTCCCTAAGGTTTGACACAGCGCTTCCCACTCACTGGGGGCATAGCCTATGCCGAAGTCTTTCACCGTTTGCCCGCTTAAGCCACGACCCTTGAGGTAGTCAATGACCAATTGGGCATTGGCATGATGGCGCAACTGCTGCTGGTAATAGCGCGCGGTTTGCTCCATTAAATCGTAGTCGGAGCGTTTTTGCTCCTGGGAGACGGGCGGACGATCGTTTTGGTTGTGATTGCCTTGCTCTCTGGGCACTTCCAGGTGCAACAGGCTGGCCAACTCTTCGATGGCATCAACAAAATCGAGTTTGTCGTACTCCATTACGAAGCTGATGGCGTTGCCGTTGGCGCCACAGCCAAAGCAGTGATAAAACTGTTTATCCTGGGAGACGGTAAAGGACGGACTCTTTTCGTTGTGGAATGGACAGCAGGCCTGGTAATCCTTGCCCGCTTTTTTCAGGTTAACACGGGAGTCGATCAACTCGACTATGTCGGTACGCGCTAAAAGATCGTCGATAAATTGTCGGGGGATCTTACCTGCCATTAGCAACACCTAAGAAGAAGAGAGAGAACCAAACTAGTATATCAAGGGCGATAAGAAAAGGGGTTATAAATTTACGCCTTGATTTTTACCGGCCTAAAAACGAAGAAACCGAGCACTAGGCTCGGTTTGCTTGAATTTGCTTTCGCGAATTAGGCGCTAAGACGCTGTTTGATAAGACCTGATAGTTTGCCCATATCGGCACGGCCTTCAGCTTGACTCTTAATCACGCCCATCACTTTACCCATGTCCTGCATGCCTTGAGCACCGGTATCGGCGATGGCTTTATCAATCAGTTGACTGATTTCATCTTCGCTCAGCTGCTTTGGTAGAAACTCTTCCAAAACACTCATTTCCGCTGCTTCTACATCGGCAAGATCGTCACGACCGGCATCCTTATACTGAGTATAAGAATCGCGGCGTTGCTTCACTAGTTTAACAACAACCGACGTAATATCGGCTTCATTTAATGTGATTTGCTCGTCGATCTCACGCTGTTTAACTGCAGCGAGTACTGAACGAATAGCACCAAGGCGCATTTTGTCCTTGGCACGCATCGCGTCTTTTTGTGCATCTTTTAACGAATCTAATAGACTCATGACAACAAGACCGGACAGTGATTAGTATAATTTAACGCGACGTGCGTTTTCGCGAGAAAGCTTTTTCATGTGACGCTTAACAGCAGCCGCTTTTTTACGCTTACGCGCAGCGGTTGGCTTTTCATAGTGCTCGCGACGACGAACTTCTGAAAGGATACCTGCTTTTTCACATGAACGCTTGAAGCGGCGTAGGGCTACGTCAAACGGCTCGTTTTCTCTTACTTTAATTACTGGCATTAAAATCTCACCTACCTAACTTAATGAGCTGCACTCATTCGATCAAATAATGATCATGTGGTTCAAAAATGGTGCGGCATTGTAATCCGAGTTACCCCGGTGTGTAAAGAATAAATATCACAATACTGGTAAAATTGCAGCAAGGGAGTAGAATATGCGGCCTTATCAGCCACATCGCCCTGCGAGGAGACAGACATTGCGCATTTTGGGGATTGAATCATCCTGTGACGAGACCGGGATCGCCATCTATGATGACGAACAAGGTTTGTTGGCCCACCAACTCTATAGCCAAGTAAAAATGCACGCCGACTACGGCGGTGTGGTGCCTGAGCTGGCGTCGCGAGATCATGTGCGTAAGACTCTGCCCTTGATTGAAGCGGCCTTTGCCGAGGCGAGCTGTGGCCCAGAGGATCTCGATGGTGTGGCCTATACCGCGGGCCCAGGCCTGGTGGGCGCACTGTTGGTAGGATCGTCGATCGCACGATCCCTGGCCTATGGCTGGAAGCTGCCTACCGTGGCCGTGCACCATATGGAAGGTCACCTGCTTGCCCCCATGTTGGAAGAAAAGGTTCCCGCATTCCCATTCGTGGCCTTGTTGGTATCCGGTGGTCACACCCTGCTGGTGAAGGTCAGTGCCATTGGCGAGTACGAAGTATTAGGTGAATCGGTGGATGACGCCGCCGGCGAGGCCTTCGATAAAACCGCCAAGTTGTTGGGCTTGGATTATCCGGGCGGCCCCTTATTGGCGAAATTGGCCGAGCAGGGTACGCCGAATCGTTTTAAGTTTCCACGCCCGATGACCGACAGACCGGGTCTGGATTTTAGCTTTAGCGGCTTGAAAACCTTTGCCGCTAATACCATTCGCAGCGAAGGCGACGATCAGCAAACCAAGGCGGATATTGCCCATGCGTTCCAAACTGCCGTTATCGATACCTTGGCGATCAAGTGCAAACGCGCGCTCAAGGAAACCGGCATCAAGCGTTTGGTGATTGCCGGTGGTGTAAGTGCCAATACCTATTTGCGTGAGCAATTAGAGCAGGTTATGAAGGGCATGCAAGGGGAAGTGTTTTATCCGCGTCCGGCATTTTGTACGGATAACGGCGCGATGATCGCTTATGCGGGCATGCAGCGTCTTAAAGCAGGACAAACGGCCACCCTGGATACCCGGGTTCAGCCACGCTGGCCGATAGACACCTTGCCTAGTATTCGCTAGTAGGGCCTGAAGCGCCGGCGATTATTTCTCCGGCGCTACTTCTTCTTTTTCTTTCTTTTTCCCCACCTTGGGCTCCTTACCCTTAAGCAAGCGCACTATGTTAGTGCGATGGCGAAAGATTATCAGCACGGTTAAAAACAGCACCGGCTCTGTGTACAAGGGTTTAATCCACCAGGTGTACAAGGGGGCCAGGGAGACGGTCACTAGGGCGGCCAGAGACGAGTAGCGGGTCAGGGCGACAACGCAGGCCCAGGTGAGGATCAGCAAGCCGCCAAGGGATAAACCTATGGGTAATAAGGTGCCAAAGGCGGTGGCCACGGCCTTGCCGCCCTTAAAACCGAAAAACAGCGGATAGATATGTCCTAGACAGGCGGCCACGGCGACCAAGCCCAAATGGATGGGATCGATGCCCATAAAATAGGCACTCCAGACCGGGATCGTGCCTTTAAGAACATCGAACACTAATACCAGGATCGCAGGAAGCTTGCCGCCAATACGCAAGACGTTGGTGGCACCGGGGTTTTTTGAACCGGCTTGACGAGGATCGGGCAGCGCAAAAAGGTGACAGATCAGTACTGCAGAAGAGACCGAACCGAGAAGGTAGGCAAAAATGCACATTAACGCCGCTAACACTGTCATCCTTATTTTTTAATTGTACGTTTTAAGCTATTATCGCCGCTCATTATGAGTGTGCGCCGAGCTTTTTTATGCCAAGCGCATCCGGGTAAACGCGGTTACGCAAGGTCAGGGTACTGATTCTAATCCTTTTTGGGTATCCGACCAGCTGGCATTGGAGTTGCACATATGGATAAAGTCTATATCTCACAACTTAAAGTGGACACCATTATAGGAGTGTACGACTTTGAGAAAGAAAGTAAACAAAGCCTTTATTTCGATATCGAAATGGACTGTGACTTACGCCAGGCTGCCCACAGTGACGATCTCTCTTTTACCATAGACTATGCCCAGGTCAGTCAGCGTGTTACCGAGCACTGTTTAGCTAAACCGGTGGAACTGTTGGAAACCCTGGTAGAGCAACTGGCCGCGCTTATCCTTAATGAATTCAACACGCCCAAGGTGGCCATTACCGTCAGCAAGCCCGCTGCGGTGCCAGCGGCGCAAACCGTTGGCGTTAAAATCGTACGTAGTAAAAGTTAGTTATGGCCCGCATTTATATTAGCCTAGGCTCCAATATCAATAAGCGCGAAAACCTTCTTAATGGGTTAAGCGCGCTGCGCCAACATTTCGGCGTGTTGCAACACTCAAATGTGTATGAAAGCGAAGCCGTGGGGTTTAACGGCAGTAACTTTTATAATTCTGTGGCTGGGGCCGACACGGATATGAGCTTGGCTCAGGTCTGTAGCCTGCTTAAGCAGATTGAGCGTGATAACGGCCGCACCCCCGACGATAAAAAATTTAGCCCCCGTACCCTGGATTTAGATCTGTTGTTTTATGACGACATGATCTGTGACTCACCGGCGCAGCTGCCGCGCGATGAGATCACCAAAAATGCCTTTGTACTCTGGCCCTTGTTTGAGCTCGCCCCAGATCTGGTGCACCCCGTTACTCAAACCACCATTGCCAAACTATGGCAAGACTATGATAAATCAAAACAAAACCTATGGAAGGTCACTATCGAATGAGTATTCTAGCTATTGTTGTACTGGCTGTGATTCAAGGACTGACAGAATTTCTCCCCATTTCGAGCTCCGCCCACCTTATTTTACCCTCGCAGTTATTGGGCTGGCAGGATCAGGGCCTGGCCTTTGACGTGGCCGTGCATGTTGGTTCGCTCATGGCGGTGATGATTTATTTTCGTAGGGAAATAGGCGATATCCTGGTTGCCTGGTTTAAATCCTTCGGCTCTCAGGGAGCCACCGACGACAGCAAGCTGGGCTGGTATATTCTGTTGGCCACCATTCCCGCCGGCTTAGCCGGCAAGCTCTTTGAAGACCTGATTGAGCAACATCTGCGAGCGGCCATAGTCATAGCCATTACCACCATTTTCTTTGGTTTAGTGCTCTGGTTGGCAGATATTAAGGCCAAGCAAACGAAGAATATCTATCAACTGAATTGGAAGTCGGCCTTGCTGATCGGTTGTGCCCAGGCCATTGCCCTTATTCCCGGTACTTCACGCTCGGGTATCACCATGACCGCGGGCCTGTTTTTGGGTCTCACCAAAGAAAGTGCGGCGCGTTTTTCGTTTTTGCTGTCGGTACCCGTGATAGGTGGGATGGGGTTAATTAAAACCATTCAGTTGGCCACCGGCGAACAAGCGGTAGACTGGCAAGCGCTGATCCTTGGCGCCGGTTTATCCTTTATGGCCGCCTATGCCTGTATCTTCTTATTCCTTAAATTTATCGAACGCATGGGCATGTTCCCCTTTGTGATTTACCGCCTGCTTCTGGGCTTTGGCCTCTTGGCGTTTTTGCTATATCAATAGCCCAGGCTTTCCTTTTATCTCCTTGGCGAGTAAGAAATAAACTTGGCCCCTTGTTTTCATGGGGCCAAAATGTTCTCTATGGCCTCAACTCGTCCCTGGGCCAGCGCCGTTTTTATGGCCGCTCCCTGGATGCCCTGGCGAATATAGGTCTGCGCATTCACCAGTTGCGCCGCCGCGGCCGCCTCGAGCAGTTGGGATTGGCCGCCAAAATCGCCCAACTGGGCACAGCCATAAGCCTGAACTAAATCGTCCAGTCGTTGTGGACGACGCCAAATATCCAATCGATTAAAAAGCGTAATCAGCTCTTTGGCCTGCCAATTCGCTTGTCCGAGTAGGGTTCCATGATTGGCCAGTGCTTCGGCCAGCTCGATATATTGCTTTGGCACTCGGTAGTGCTCATAAAACGCCTGTCTTGCTGTGTCATCCAGCGGTTGCATCACTTGCGCAAACTGACAGGGGGGAGCACAGTGGTGAGTGCGGCCATAGTCGATGCGCGCTTCTAAACGCTGTTTTTCCGTGGGCCAGCAGGTAGCTAAAGCTGGGCTCAGTGCACTAAGGGCATCACATTGGGCGAGGGTGTCGATAAAAACATGGATATAACCATCGTCAAGAGCCTTTTGCCATTCCATCCACACTCGCTCTGGGGTCAGCGCTTGAAGCTCGCCGCTATGGGCAATGTTGCGCATCAGGGTCAGGGTTTCTTCAGCAACATTAAAGCCCAGGTAGTGATAGCGGGCGCGGAAACGGGCCACCCGCAACACCCGCAGTGGATCTTCGCTAAAGGCGGGGCTGACGTGGCGGAGCAAGCGTTTTTCAATGTCGTCTTGGCCACCAAAAGGGTCGATTAGCTGTCCCTGTTCGTCTTGGGCGATGGCATTGACGGTGAGGTCGCGGCGCTCTAAATCCTGCTCTAGGGTAATATCCGGATTAAAGTCGCAAATAAAACCGGTGTAGCCCTGGCCTTGTTTACGTTCGGTGCGCGCTAAGGCATATTCTTCTTTGCTCTGCGGATGCAAAAATACCGGAAAATCCTTCCCGACCTGAGTGTAACCAAGGTGTTTCATTTCTTTGATGGTGGCGCCCACCACCACATAGTCGCGTTCTTTGACATGTCGCCCTAATAACTGGTCGCGTACAGCGCCACCGACTAAATATGTTTGCATCCGTTTTCCCGAGCGGCTAAAAAGATGATTGTAACAGAGTTTTATCATGGCGGTTTTTTTGCCATTATAAGAAGTGCGAGTGATAATTTAATTAAACCGCAGCGCTTAGTGCCTACCAGGGAGGTTTTCCGGGTAAGGCCTGTGGCAAAAACTAAGGACCTATTTGTGTATCTAGATTACTTTGGCTTAACCGAAAAACCCTTTTCCATCGCCCCAAACCCCGAGTATCTCTATCTCAGTGAGCGCCATAATGAAGCGTTGGCGCACCTGACGCATGGTTTGGGTGAGTCCGGCGGCTTTGTGTTGCTGACCGGCGAGGTGGGCACCGGCAAAACCACGGTAACCCGGTGCATGCTTGAGCAGGTGCCGGACTCGACTCAGGTGGCCTTTATTCTAAACCCCACCTTGTCCGAGCTGGAATTGTTGGCGAGTATCTGTGATGAACTGGAGATCGAGTATGATCACCAAAACGCCACCCTGAAGACGCTGACAGACCGCATTAAGGGCCGTTTGCTAAGCAACCATGTTAATGGCCGTCATACCATGCTGATCATCGATGAAGCACAACATTTGGCGCCGCAGGTATTGGAGCAGCTGCGTTTACTTACCAACTTAGAGACCAACCATAAAAAGCTGTTGCAGATTATTCTCGTTGGCCAACCGGAATTGCAGGCCTTGTTGCGTCGTAATGAGTTGCGCCAGCTTGCACAGCGCATTACCGCCCGATACCACCTGTTACCACTGACGCTGGCCCAGGTCGATGCCTATATTAAACACCGCCTTAAAATTGCCGGTGGCAGGCAGATCCTTTTTGATCGTGCCGCGGTAAAGCAAATTCACCAACTGACCGGCGGTATTCCTCGCTTGATCAACCTGTTATGCGAGCGCGCCTTGCTCGGTGCCTATTCGGCCCAGGTAAATCAGGTCAGCAAAAAATTGGTCACTCGGGCAGCTCAGGAAGCCTTGCCGGAGACCTTACCAAGTCAGAAAAATAACGGTACCGAGAGCCGCGGTAAACGTTTTGTTTTTACCCTGGGCGGGGTTATGATGCTCTTCGCCGTGGGCATTGGCTTATCTTACTTTATTTAGGGCTCTACTATGTCGCTGTTATTAGACGCATTAAAACAATCACAAAATCAATCGAGTGCCCTAGAATCTGAGCCCGATACATCGCAACAAGAGGCGCTAGATTTTTATCGCCGCCTAAGTTGGGGTTTAGTCGCCCTGGTGGTAGTCGCCGTGGTTCTGGTTGTTGGTTATTTTGCCGGCAAATGGTGGCAGGATAATAGCAATGAGCTATTGGTGCAGGCCAAGACACAGATGCAAGCGCAGATGCAATCACAGGGGCAGCAGCCGACCAATGCGAATGTCGGTACGGCGCAATCGGCCTCTCCGGCTCAGGTGAATGCCGAGTTGGCTTTGTCTCAAGCACAGCCAACCGATAATCCGCAGAATGGCCAACGGGTTGCTCAGATGAATTCACAGCAGGGGCAACTGCAGGGGCTACCGCAGGGGCAGGTTAATGTAAATGCCCTGCAGGTGCCGGTGCAATTCGCTCAGCCCTATCAGCAAATGGTGCCCGTGTATGTGATGGGACAAATGCCACAGGCCTATGGTCCCGGCACTTATATGCAATGGGTGCCCGCCTATGGCAATCCAATGATGGCAAACGCAGGCCAGTACCCACAGGGCTTTAATCCTGCGGCGCAGCAGGTCGATACCAGCCAATACAAGGTGGTGGGTAAGCCAATGGAGCAGGGCAATAATGATTATCAGCAAACCCAGCAGAACTACTCTTCGACTCCCAGCTATAACGATGCCGAGTTACAAGGGGTGTCAAACGATCTAAAACGTGCGTTTGCCGACGCCGTTGCCGCCACCGAAGGCATGCAAAACGATGATACCGTCACCACCGCGTCGCGCAGCAGTGCCATGGTAGAGCCCATCGAGTTGCTGCCGGACGCAATTCAGAGCCGTATTCCACCTTTGGTCTATCAAGCCCATATTTATGCTACCGCGCAGGATAGACGCTGGATTAAGCTCAATGGTTATGAGTTGTATGAAGGCGATACAGTGGGGCGTTTGCGGGTGGTGGAGATCACCCCGGAGCAGACAATTCTAAGCGTCGATAACTATGAGTTCTCACTGGAAGCGATGCAGGATTGGCCTTAAGAGAGGCACCGGCTTATCGGCGTTTAGGCGTTGAGAGAATAATAAAAAAGGCGCCAATTGGCGCCTTTTTCAGTAGCTGACGATTTATTCTTCGTCTTCTACTAGGGTCATCAGCGAGGTGTTACCACCCGATGCCGTGGTATCGATACTGATGGTCTTTTCCGTCAGTAGACGGTTGATCAGGGTATCGTAGTACTCGGCGCTGATCACCGGCAGGATAGCACCCTTACGGTTAGCTAACTGCTGTGCGAAGTAGCCCAAGCGAGATGAGCGTGCCGCTACAACCGCACCGGCTAGGTGAGGGTGAGCCAAGATGGCTTGTAGCTGGTTCGGCTTAGCTACCTGCAGTACGCCCTCGGCTACACCGGTTGCGATGAACTTGTCGCGGAATGCCAAGGCTTCCTCATAGAAGAGCTCTGAAGCAACGGTGATAACCGTGTTACCCGCGGCCAGCGCGGTGATAATCGAGATCGCCCAGAAGTTGAACGAAGTACTCTTATCGGCATAACACACCACGCAACCACGAGGTTCTAGGTAAAGAATGTTCGACTCACCCGTTGGTCCAGGCAATACCTTAGGACGCTTCATGCGCTTTTCAATGCGGTTAAGCTGCGTACGTGCATCGCTTAAGGTCTTGGCCAGGTCGTCTGCTAGCTCGTCGATGATCTCTACCGTAGCCACTTTTGCCAATAGCTGACGCAGTGCCGATACGCGGTCGTTTAGCGCCGTTGCACGCCAGATTTTCTCATCGCGCATAGAGGTTGCCATAAGCGCCTCTACTTTTTCATTGGCGCCTGAGTAGTGGTGTAGATCCGCTTCATCCGCTGGTAGGTTGGTCATCTGCACGTTCTCTGGAGATGCCTTCTCTTTAACCAAACGTAGCAGGTAGTTAGGACCGCCGGCCTTAGGACCCGTACCAGAAAGACCGCGGCCACCAAATGGCTGCACGCCAACGATAGCACCGATCATATTACGGTTAACGTAGACGTTACCTGCACGCGATTGACGGGCAACGTACTCACAACGCTCTTCGATACGTGAGTGAACGCCCATTGTCAGGCCGTAACCCGTGTTATTGATTTGATCAATCACGTTATCCAGCTCACCCGCTTTAAAGCGAACGATGTGAACAACAGGACCAAATACTTCACGCTTAAGTACCGACAAATCCTTGATTTCATACAAACGTGGTGCAAAGAAGAAGGCACCGTTTTCGTTGTTATCAGGGATTTCACACTGATAGTGCAGTGTGGCGTTGCCTTTTAGGTACTCAACGTGCGCGGTGAGCGCTTTCAGTGCTTTGTCGTCGATAACCGGACCGATATCCGTAGATAGGTAAGCCGGATCGCCAACATGGAGCTCGGCCATCGCGCCTTTAAGCATTTCGATAATGCCGTCGGCAACGTCGTCTTGAAGGAACAATACGCGCAGTGCAGAACAACGTTGACCGGCACTTTGGAAGCCAGAATTAATCACATCGTCTACAACCTGCTCAGGCAGGGCTGTAGAGTCAACGATCATACAGTTTTGGCCACCGGTTTCGGCGATCAGTGGTACCTGGATATCGTTACGCGCTGCAAGTGTTTGCGAAATCAGCGTGCCGGTTTCCGTTGAACCGGTGAACATTACGGCTTGAATGCGCTCATCAGGCACTATGTGCTTACCCACTTCACTACCGCGGGCGATCACCGGCTGAACAACGTGCTCAGGCAGGCCTACAGACTGCATTAGCTCAATGGCGCGCAGCGCGATTAGACTGGTTTGCTCAGCTGGCTTGGCGATAACCGTGTTACCGGTCACGATCGCAGCTACCACCTGGCCTAGGAAGATGGCCAGAGGGAAGTTCCATGGGCTGATACATAGCACCACACCACGGGCTTCAAAGCGCTCATCTTCTGCTAGCTCTTCGGCACGGGCAGCGTAGTAGCGACAGAAGTCAACGGCTTCACGTACTTCATCGATACCATCTTGAGTCACCTTACCTGCTTCCTTGATACACAAGGCAACCAGTTCATCGTGGTGACGTTCAAGAATGTCACCAATGCGACGTAGTAAGTTGGCGCGCTCGGTAACCGGGGTAGCCGACCAAGAAATAAACTCTTTCTCGGCATTTTCAAGCAGGGCTTGCATATCGTCGCCACTGTGCAAACGATGCTGACCGATGATCTCTTTGTGGTTTGCAGGGTTGCGCACCGCTAGGTTTCCTTCGGCAACCTGATCTTCGCTGATAAGGTGCTCGGCAAACCAGGCATCCAGATTCGCTTTTAATGGCGTAATGGCATTGATATCGGTTAGGTCCATACCCTTGGAGTTAGGACGCTCGTCACCGTATAGTTCAATCGGCAGTTTGATTTGCTTGTTGTACTTGTTACGCAAGCCTTGCAGGGTTTCTACCGGATCTGGCAGTAATTCTTCAACCGGCTTAGACGTATCAACGATGGCATTAACGAATGACGAGTTAGCACCGTTTTCAAGTAGACGACGTACCAGGTAAGCAAGCAGGTCTTCATGTTGACCAACCGGTGCATATACGCGGCACTGGATTTTTTCTTTGATCACGATTTGGTCGAATAAAGACTCGCCCATGCCGTGTAGACGCTGGAATTCAAACCCTTCGTTGTCGCCTTTGGCTACTTCCAAAATGGTTGCCGCTGTGTAGGCGTTATGGGTTGCAAACTGAGGGTAAAGAGCGTCTCGCGCATCCATCATTTTAATGGCGCAGGCTTTGTAAGAAACGTCGGTAGTGGCTTTACGGGTAAATACCGGGAAGTGATCTAAGCCATCTTGTTGTGTGGTTTTGATTTCGGTATCCCAGTAGGCACCCTTAACCAAACGCACCATAAGCTTGCGGCCAACGCGGCGAGCTAGGTCGGTTAGCCACTCGATAACGAAGATTGCACGCTTTTGATAGGCTTGAACGGCTAGGCCAAAACCTTGCCAGTCGCCAAGCTCGGCGTCGCTGAATACCGCTTCGATGATGTCTAATGAGATATCGAGGCGATCCGCTTCTTCGGCATCAACGGTAAGGCCGATGTCGTATTGCTTGGCAAGTAGCGCCAAGTCTTTAAGCTTAGGTACGATCTCTTCCATCACGCGTTCACGGTGAGTGAACTCGTAACGTGGGTGAATTGCCGAAAGTTTTACCGAGATACCCGGGCTTTTCACCGGGCCACGACCGTTGGCCGCTTTACCTATGGCATGAATCGCGGTGACATAGCTGTTGTAATAACGTTCTGCATCACGCATGGTGCGAGCGCCTTCGCCCAGCATGTCGTACGAATACACGTAACCCTTGCTTTCGGTTTCTGCTGCACGTTCGATGGCTTCGTCAATGGTTTGACCCATAACGAATTGCTTACCCATGATCTTCATCGCAAAGTTTACAGACTTGCGGATCACCGGCTCACCCAAACGACCTACGGTGCGCTTGAGTAGACCAAATTGGTCTTCTTTATTTTTGTCACTGTAGTTAACCATTTTACCGGTTACCAATAGGCCCCAAGATGAAGCGTTAACAAACAGTGAGTCGCTGCTACCCAAGTGTGAGCTCCAGTCTCCCTTGGCTAGCTTATCGCGAATTAATTCTTCTTGTGTTGCTTTGTCTGGCACGCGCAATAACGCCTCCGCCAAACACATTAACACCACCCCTTCCTCAGTCGACAGAGAGAACTCATTCAATAATGCATCAACACCGCTTTGACCATCTTGGTCCTTACGGATATTCAATACCATTTGACGAGCGCGCTCCCATGCGCGGCTGCGTGCCGTAACGCCTACTTCGGCCAGAGGAAGAATGTGATCAATAACTTCATTCTCATCAATACGATAAAAATCACGGATTTTCTGGCGAATAGGGCATTCAGTAATCAAATTGCCTTCAAATAACATAAGCAACCCTCAAAATAACGGAGTCTAAACATAGCAACTGTACCCTACACCACAAGGTGAGATGGTGGGGCCTCGGTTACGACAATTACTACATTGTAGGTTCTAACTGCGAGAGTGTAGATTTTACCTACGTGGATATTCAGTGTGTGCGGTTAAGATTGCGCTCTTAAGGAATACACATTCGCGGGCATTCTAAAGAAAATACCGCAGAATATGCTGGTTTAATTTTGGCAATTACGATAATTTACAGGGTATATTTGTAGCTTGCCCGTATAAAATTCTGTTATGTCGTTTATAGCCAAGTCTCGAGTCCTAGATAGAATCGATTTAGCCATCCTTGATGAGCTGCAAAAAAATGGTCGCATCTCTAATGTAAACCTGGCTAAACAGGTGAACCTAAGTCCCAGTCCCTGCCTGGATCGGGTTAAACGCCTGGAAACAGATGGTTTTATTGAGGGCTATTACGCCAAACTGAGCGAGCAAAAGCTTAACCAAAGCCTCTTGGCTCATGTACAGGTGTCACTGGTAACCTCCAATACCTCGGTGTTTAAAACCTTTAAGGAGCACATCATGAACACCCCGCAAGTCGTGGAGTGTGACATGGTGGCTGGCGGCTATGACTACCTGCTTAAGGTGCGGGTGAGTGATATGAATGAGTACCGTCAGGTGCTTGGCGATTTGGTTGATATCCCCGGGGTGGGCACACACCATACCTATATGGTGATTGAAAAGGTGAAAGAAGACACCGGCTTGCGAATTGAGTTATAAAAAAGAGCGCCTAAGCGCTCTTTTTTATTGTAAGTCATGTAAAGGCGAGTTTACGCCCAACCATCGTAGCGCTTTCTGCGCGATAGGAAGATGGTTAAAATGATCCCCAGGAATAAACCGATAAAGGCAATGGCACCGCCATAGGTCAGTAACTGACGCTTTTCTTTGGCGCGCAGATTCTGCTGTTTGGTTTGAATGGCGTCGCGCTCGGCAATGGCTTGATCAAGCTGGGCCTGTAATTGCTCGGATTGCGACGTTAAATCGCTGTTCATGCTTTGTAATTGTGGTACCTGAGCCTGCACATCACGTAACTTCTGCTGGGTGCTGGCCAACTCTTCGGCCAGGTTTTGGTGTTTTACCTTAAGGCTTTGCTCTTGATTGATGAACTTGCTTTCTACCCAGCCTTGGCGCTCTTTATCGTCGACAATTTCGAAAAAGCCGTTATTTTCGGTGCCGGTAACCAGCTTGATTTCGGTGCCGGCATTAACAGAGCCGACAATACGATAGTTTTTACCCGCGCCAGAGTGCATGAAAATGTATAAATCGTCACTGATATAAGCGGTACTTGGTGCGGCATGGGCCGTCTTGGTGATTAGTGCGCTGGAAATAAAAAGTAGCGCAACACACAGGTGTTTTAGCATGCAACTAAACCTTGTTTACGTAAATAAGATGTTGATTGAGGCATAGTATTGGCTGACGTGGCGATTGGCAAGGCCGATTTTGTAACCCAGCCCTGTCTCTAAGGGCCTAAAAGCATGCAAAAAGTTTGCATTCATTGACGGCTTTGTTTATGTTGTCTTCTTGTCAATTTCATTGGTCTTCTATAACGCATGGACACTGAAATAGAGCTGAAATTTTTAGTTTCTGAGGCGGTCATTCCGTCAATTCCAGCACTTATCACACAGTTTGCAAAAACCGTAACCAACAAGCCTTCACGTAATCTGCAAAACGCCTACTTTGATACTCCCAGTCGTGAACTGCGGGCCTTGGACATAGGTCTACGTACACGCTGCTGCGATGGTCAATGCGAGCAAACCATTAAGCTTGCCGGCGACAATGTCGGGGGCTTGCATCAGCGTCCAGAGTTTAACTTGCCCATTGAAGGCAACCGTCCCGAGTTGAGTGAATTCGATGCCGGCATTTGGCCGCACGGGGTGCAGGTCGAGGCCATCGCCGATAACTTATACCCGCTCTTTAGTACCAACTTTATTCGCCGTACCTGGCTGTTAGAAACCCAGGCCGGCACCTTGATTGAAGTGGTGTTGGATAAGGGCGAGGTGGCCGCCAATGCCAGCGTTGAGCCGATCTGCGAATTAGAAATTGAATTGATTAAAGGCGAGCGCAGCGAACTCTTCTCCCTCGCTGAAAAACTGATTGAAAACCTGCCGCTGCGCATGGGACTCTACTCCAAGGCGGCGCGCGGTTACCGTTTGGCCGATGACCAGCCGCTGGTGGCGAGTAAGGAAATCGACATGGTGGCATTGAGCAACGCCGACTCACAGGAGCGGGCGCTGGAGAAGTGTCTAAGCCATGGCATCACCTTTGTGCAAAAGCACGAGGAATGCTATTTCCAAAAGCCTACTTTAAAAACCCTGAAACGCATTACCGACGGAGTCAGCCTTATTCGCCATAGCCTGTGGTTGTTTAGCGACATCGTTGAAAAGCAGGACACCGAGCGCTTACGCTCAGAGCTGAAATGGCTGTTAAGTGAATTAAGCTGGGTGGAAACCGCCATCCAACTGAAAACCTTTACCTCGAAAAAGCACGCTTACTATAAAAAGATCAATGCGGCACCCGAGTTGGCGCAGGTAATAGACGATTTAAAAGCGATTCAACCGAGCATTGACGAAGTGCAAAAGGTCTTTACCAGCAAACGCTATAATCTCTTGCTGTTAGATCTCACCATCTGGTTAACCGAGCGCGGCTGGCGACAGTCCTGGGGACAGTCGCAATTCCAGGCCGCAGAGAAAAACATCCATGAGATCGCCGCCCATTTGCTGGAGTTTGACTGGCATGAAATGCGCGCCTTAGTCGACAATGATTCGCCGCTTTCAAGCAGTGAATACTTGAACTTAAAACATCGTCTTGAGCGTAATTTATTGAGCGGGTGTTGTTTAGGCGCCTTGTTCGATGAAAGTGCGCGAATGAATTTCCGAGCCCCCTGGCTGGATATCATTCATGGCACCTTCGAGTTATTCACTCTTAATTACCTTGGCCAACTATGCCAAGGCAAGGACAGCGAGGAGCTGGCGAAAATCCAGGCCTGGCTGGCACAGAAAACGGAAAGTCTACTGGGTGCCATGGAGCAAAGTCGTGAAGCAACGCGTAATATTCAGCCTTATTGGCGCGATTAGTCTACTGAGCGCGCAAAGCTACGCCTTTGCGGAGCAAGCAAATTGGCGCACCTGGAAGCACTCGCAGCAATACCAGGTGCACTATTATAAAAATGCGGAAGGACACTATGCCATAAAGGCAAAGTTGTTTATTGCCAAGGCCACCAAGGCGCAGTTTATCAGCCTGTTGCACGACACCAAGCATGCGCCCGACTGGCTTGAGGGCGTTAAGCGCGTTAACTTACTCGGCAGTCCCAGTGCCAATCAAACCCTGGTCTTTACCCTTCTAAATTCGCCCTGGCCGGTGGCCGACAGGGAGCTCTACACCGAATCTTGTTACCAAGCCCTGCAGGGGCAAAGCTCACGCTTGTTAATCCAGAGTCTGGACCCCGACCAAGAGGTGGGGAGAGGGCGAGTACGTATCAAAGAGTTAGAAGCGCTGTGGACGCTAACGCCGCGAACGGATGGTTTGGTGTTGGAATATGAGGTCGTGGCCGACCCGGGCGGTGCCATTCCTACCTGGCTGAGTAACAGGGTGTCGCTAAACAGTGTCTACAAGACGCTGATGAATTTACGCCGGGTGCTGCCTAAAACCCAGGTCATGTCACCTCTGCCTTTGCAAGAAGGTGATTGCTCCGGCTTTAAGCAGAAATAAAAAAAGCGCTCAGTGAGCGCTTTTTTCTATGCGGTTTGCGGTTGCCTTAGAAGCCCGCGTCTGCTTTTAATGCTTCTACTTTGTCCGTCGCTTCCCATGGGAATTCGTCGCGACCGAAGTGACCGTAAGCAGCGGTAGGCTGATAAATAGGACGCTCAAGGTCAAGCATCTGGATCAGGCCGTAAGGACGTAGGTCGAAGTGCTTGCGGATAAGTGCAATTAGGTGCTCTTCGTCTAATTTACCTGTGCCGAAGGTCTCTACGCTGATAGAGGTAGGCTCGGCCACACCGATAGCGTAAGACACTTGAATTTCACAACGATCTGCGAGGCCGGCGGCAACGATGTTTTTCGCGACGTAACGGGCTGCGTAAGCTGCTGAACGGTCAACCTTTGATGGATCCTTACCAGAGAAGGCACCACCACCATGACGGGCCATACCACCGTAAGTATCTACGATGATTTTACGACCAGTCAGACCACAGTCACCCATAGGGCCACCGATAACAAAACGACCGGTAGGGTTGATAAAGAACTTAGTGGCTTTGGTGATAAGCTCGGCCGGAAGTGTTGGCTTGATGATGGTTTCCATCACAGCTTCTACCAGGGCGTCTTGTGAAATGGTGTCACAGTGCTGAGTTGAAAGAACAACTGCGTCGATACCAACCGCTTTACCATTTTCATAGGCAAAGGTTACCTGAGACTTTGCATCAGGGCGAAGCCAAGGTAGCTCGCCGTTTTTACGAACGTGCGCTTGACGCTGTACTAGGCGGTGTGAATAAGTAATAGGAGCAGGCATCAATACGTCTGTTTCGTTACAGGCGTAACCGAACATTAGACCCTGGTCACCGGCGCCTTGATCTTCTGGGCGTGCACGGTCAACACCTTGGTTGATGTCTGGAGACTGCTTACCAATGGTGTTTAGGATGGCGCATGAATCCGCATCAAAGCCCATATCTGAATGGGTGTAACCAATTTCACGTACTGTTTTACGAGTAAGCTCTTCGATATCAACCCAAGCGCTGGTGGTGATCTCACCGCCAACCATAACCATGCCGGTCTTTACATAGGTTTCACAAGCGACACGGGCGTGCGGGTCTTGCTCCAAAATAGCATCTAATACCGCATCTGAAATTTGGTCAGCGATTTTATCCGGATGTCCCTCGGATACTGACTCAGAAGTAAATAAATGTTTTGCCATTGGTCTTTTCTCACAAGTCTCGCGCTTCCCAAACTCGTCACCAACCTCTGGGCGCAGCGCAGCATAAAAATAAGGCGCGTATTCTAGCTAAATGATCGCACCTTGCATAGCAATTTTACGCCTAGACGTCCAAATTACTTATTTCCATTCTCCAAGCCTATTGCTTGCCCTTAAATAAGCTAAAGTTTTTACTCTAGTTGATGAGTAATTCTAAAGTCACCCGCTTTGGCCATAAGTTTTATTTGCAGGGGGCGTATGAATAAGTAAAAATGGGCACCTATTTTGCCTTCGCTAGCATGAGCAAAGGCGAATCTTCCAGCGCAAATACACTTAAAGGTAGGAGAATTCATGCCATCTCGCAAAGAACTCGCTAACGCCATCCGCGTCTTGTCTATGGACGCCGTTCAACAAGCTAAATCAGGTCACCCGGGTGCCCCTATGGGCATGGCCGATATCGCCGAAGTCCTTTGGCGCGACTATTTAAAGCACAACCCTACTAATCCTCAGTGGGCTGATCGCGACCGATTTATCCTGTCCAATGGCCATGGTTCAATGCTGATTTATTCGCTGCTACACCTAAGCGGCTATGACCTACCTATGGAAGAAATTAAAAACTTCCGTCAACTACATTCAAAAACACCGGGTCACCCAGAGTATGGGTATGCGCCGGGTGTTGAGACCACTACGGGTCCATTAGGTCAAGGGATCACCAATGCAGTGGGTATGGCTATCGCCGAGAAAGCCCTGGCTGCGCAATTTAACCGCGAAGGTCACGACATTGTTGATCACTACACCTATACCTTTATGGGTGATGGCTGTTTGATGGAAGGTATCTCGCACGAAGCCTGTTCATTGGCGGGTACTCTGGGCCTTGGCAAGCTGATCGCATTTTGGGATGACAACGGCATCTCCATCGACGGTGAGGTAGAAGGCTGGTTTAGCGATGATACTCCTGCACGTTTTGAGTCTTATGGCTGGCACGTGGTGCGTGGCGTTGATGGTCACGACAGCGAAGCGATTCGCGCGGCCATCGAAGAAGGTCGTGCTAACTCAGACAAGCCTACCCTTATTTGTTGTAAAACAGTGATTGGTTACGGCTCACCGAATAAATCGGGCAGCCATGACTGCCACGGTGCACCGTTAGGTGATGAAGAAATTAAAGCGGCACGTGAATTCCTAGGTTGGAGCCATGACGCTTTCGTGATCCCTCAGGACGTTTACAGCCAGTGGGACGCAAAAGAAGCGGGTCAGCAAAAAGAGCAAAGCTGGAAAGATAAGTTTGCTGCCTATAAGGCTGAGTTCCCTGAACTAGCAGCGGAATTTGAGCGTCGTCAAAACAGTGAGCTACCTGCGGATTGGGCTGAAAAGTCACAAGCCTACATCGAGCAGCTGCAAGCAAACCCGGATAACCCGGCAACGCGTAAAGCATCACAAAATGCCCTGAATGCCTTCGGTCCTATGCTACCTGAGTTTATGGGTGGTTCGGCGGACTTGGCCGGCTCAAACCTAACGCTATGGAGCGGCTCTAAAGGCTTGACCAGTGATGATGCCAACGGCAACTACATCTTCTACGGTGTGCGTGAGTTCGGTATGTCGGCGATCATGAATGGTATCGCACTGCACAAAGGTTTTATTCCTTACGGTGCGACCTTCTTGATGTTTATGGAATACGCTCGTAACGCCGTACGTATGGCGGCGCTGATGAAAACACCAAGCATCTTCGTGTATACCCATGATTCAATCGGTCTGGGTGAAGACGGTCCTACGCACCAGCCGGTAGAGCAAATGGCGAGCCTGCGTTATACCCCTAACCTAGTTAACTGGCGTCCTTGCGATCAGGTTGAGTCGGCTATCGCCTGGCAACAAGCGATCGAGCGCAAAGACGGTCCAACCTCACTGGTATTTACTCGTCAAGGTCTAGCCCAGCAAGAGCGTAACGCAGAGCAGTTGGCAAACGTTAAGAAGGGTGGCTATGTACTAAGCTGTGACGGTAACCCAGAGGTGATTCTGATCGCTACCGGTTCAGAAGTACAGCTGGCTATGGACGCAGCCACCGAATTGCGTGCACAAGGCAAGCAGGTGCGTGTGGTATCTATGCCTTCGACGGATCTGTTCGATGAGCAAGACGCAGCGTACAAAGAATCTGTACTACCGGCGGCGGTGACTCGTCGCGTTGCCGTTGAGGCCGGCATCGCCGACTTCTGGTACAAGTATGTAGGCCTAAATGGCAAGGTGATCGGCATGACTACCTTTGGTGAGTCGGCGCCTGCGGGTGAGCTGTTCAAGCTGTTCGGTTTCACCGTGGACAATGTGGTAGCTGCGGCTAACAGCCAATTCTAATCGCTTGTTTAAAGACATAAGAAAAACCGCGCATGGCGCGGTTTTTTTATGTCCTCAGAAAAACGAGCTATTGTTATTCGCTGGTCTTCGCCGTTTTTGCTTGAGCCAGGCGCAGGGTGCGTTGCTGTACTAGCTGTGACAGTGGCACTAACTCAATGCCTTCCGCTTTAAGCTCATTTAGGGCACTTTGCAAAAAGGCAAAGGTTTCCGGGTAAGGGTGGGCAATGGCCACCGCATAATCATGTCGTTTGGCGATGCGCTTGAGCTGATCAAAGCGAAAACGTAGCTGTTTTTCACTGGTGATATTATCTAAAAATACATGTCGCGCTATGTTCTCGACGCCATAAAGGGTGGCAATACTTTGTGCTTTGGAGTGCGGGGTGGTTTTGCTGTCGAGAAAATACAGGTCCTGCTCCTTCAGCACTTCCATGGTCCAGTTCATCGGCATGTTTTGCTGCGTTAAGAGCGAGCCCATATGATTGTTCACCCCTTTAATATTTGGCAGGCTACTTAACGCCTCGCGTAAACGGCTTTGAAAGTCTTCCTTGGGCATATTCATGGTCAGGGCGCCGGGGCCAAGGGTAAGATCATTGAGGGATTGCATGGGCGCGTGGAGTAATATTTCTCTATTTTGCTCATTGGCCAGGGTGGCAAAGCGTGTCGCATAGGGAGTGAACGGCAAGATGGCAAAAGTGAGCTGGCCGGGTAAGTTTAAGGCGGCTATATCATTACGTTGATAACCAATATCGTCGATAACGATGGCCACCTGTTTTGCTTGTACCGTTTGACTTACCAATGGGCAAACCAGCAGCACAACCACAGCAATCCATTTAAGTGTGTGCACAGTAATATTTATTCTTCTGTTGATGTTATTAACCAATTTCATTAATGCGATTGGTTTTATTCGAGCCAATGCATTGTGCATTGGCTCACTATTATTATTGTTTAGTATTCTTCTAGCAGTTGCTGGGCTTTTATCAACTGTGTGTCCAATAAAGCGGTAAGATTGCTATTGGCACTTTTCCCAGCCGCTAAATTGATTATAACCTCTTTATTTGATTGGGAAAGGTCTGGTTGCAAAATTGCGACATCCGGGGTGATCCCAGTCCCCTCAATTGAAATACCCGCCGGGGTATAGTATTTGGCGGTAGTCAGTTTTAAGGCACTGCGGCCATCGCCTAATGGGATCAGCGATTGCACCGAACCCTTGCCATAAGAGCGGGTTCCCACCACCTTGGCTCTGTGATTATCTTTTAATGCACCAGCCACTATTTCCGCCGCGGAGGCCGAACCTTGGTTAATCAGCACGACGATGGGAGCGCCTTCTAAAATATCTCCAGGCTGGGCAACAAAGCGTTGATTGGCCTCAATAAAGCGGCCTCGGGTTGAGACTATGGTGCCGGTGGAAAGAAACAGGTCGGCGATATTGATAGCGCTATCGAAGGTGCCGCCTGGGTTATCCCGTAAATCGATCAGCAGGCCCTTCAATGCCGTGCCACTTTGCTGCTGCATCTTGGTGATATGGCGGGCGACGTCATGATAACTGTGGTTATTAAAGCTGTTAATGCGCAAGTACCCGGTGCGGTTCGCTTGCAGCTCGCTGTTCACGCTTTCGATATGGATGGGCTGACGGGTGAGGTGAAAATCGAGCCGTTGTGAATGTCCGGCGCGGGCAATGGCCAAAGTGACCTCACCATTTTCACGGCTGTTGATCAGTTTTGAAACGTCTTCTAGTGACTTATCGAGCACAGCGACGTCGTTGATTGCCAATAAAATATCACCACCAAGCAAACCAGCGGCCTGGGCCGGAGAATTGGGCAGCGCCGAAACGATCACCACATGGTCCTGACGTTTTTCGACCTCGATACCCAGGCCCTTATATTCGCCATTGGTGACGTCAAACAGGCGTTTTAATTCCCTCTCGTCGAGGTATTCGCTGTAGGGATCAAGCTCACTAAGCAGGCTGCTTAGCACATGATGATCCAGTTTGGCACGGTCCACTTCCTCGACATAAAAGTGGTTAATATGGAATAAAACTTCTTCGAGCGGGCTCTCCTGCGCCGCTGCTGAGGCACTGAAAATGCTTAGCGCAATGGCTATGCACCAGATTGAAAAGTGCCTAAAAATGAGTGCGATATGTGCAAACATAGGCTGCCCCTTGTGGCGCAGCCGCTATTCATTTAGGAGGACCTGCACCAGGTAGTTGGGTTAACGGCACGTCCTTTGTGACGTATCTCGAAGTATAGACCAGGATCAATCTGACCGCCGCTCTGACCAACCAGGGCAATGGTCTCACCTTGATAGACCTGATCGCCCACTTCCTTGAGCAGGGCTTGAGCATGGCCGTAGAGGCTCATGTAGCCCTTTCCATGGTCAACGACCATGACCCAACCAAAGCCCTTCAGCCAGTCGGCAAACACCACCTGACCGTCTTCGATGCTGTTGATGTTACTGCCTTCTTTGGCATCGATCACTACCCCTTTCCAATTAAAGCCGGGGCGTTTTCGGGTGCCAAAGCGATGCTTTAACGGCCCCCGTGTGGGCCAGCTTAGTTTGCCTTTACTGCTGCCAAGGCCGAGCATGGCAACCTGGCGAGCCCTGGAGTCTTCAAGTTCTTCTATGGTGGTGATCAGGGTTTGTTCGTTGTCCTTTAGATAGGCGATAGAGCTTTGCAGCTGGTTTAATTCGCTTTGCAGTGCCTGTACCTGAGCTTGGCGCTCGGATTTCGCAGCCAACAATTGCTGCCTTTGCTGTTCTTCTTGGCTGCGCAGTTGTTCGAGTTGCTCGCGGTTTTGCGCCAGCGCCAATTGGTTCTGTTCGATTTCTTCGAGGGTTTGGCGCAGTTCATCCAGTTGTTTTAAGCGCGCCTTGTTGAGGTAGTCATAATAACTGATGGTGCGCTCTAATTTAGCGGTGTTTTGCTGATTGAGTAGTAACTTGGAGTAATCGTGACCACCGACCATGTAGGCGCTTTTTAGCTGCGCCGCCAAGGCGATGTCTAAGGTTTTGCGGCGCTGCTCTAATTGCTCAGCCTGCGTTTGTAATTCGGTGTATTGCCTGCGATTGGCGCTGATCTGGCCATCGAGCTCTCTGAGCTCTTTGGCATTATTGGCTATGGCTTGCTCTGATTTTTTTAGTTGTTGTTGTAAAGAGCCCAGGGACTGTTTTTGTGTTTTAAAGTTTTGCTGGTTTTTCTTCAGCTCTTGCTGAACTTCGGTTAAGTCTTGCTTGGTGCGGTTTTCATTACCGCTGGCGGGTAGGGCGCACAAAGACAAGAGTGCCGCGCCTAGCAGCGACACTCCTGTGTGTGAGCCTAGGTGGATAAACCTAAACATACGCGTAACGATTAACGCAACAGCATGATCGGCGAGCCTGTCATTTCTGCAGGCTGCTCCATGCCTAGTAGGTGCAACATGGTCGGGGCCACATCGCTCAAGGTTTTACCCGCTACCGGCTCGGCATCGCGACCGATATAGATAAAGGGCACCGGTTCGCTGGTGTGGGCGGTGTGCGCCTGGCCGGTTTGTGCATTTTGCATTTGCTCGGCATTACCATGGTCGGCGGTGATCAAGGCTTCGCCACCGGTTTGTTCCAAGGCTTCCACGACACGGCCAATACAATGGTCAACGGCTTCACAGGCTTTCACTGCCGCTTCGAAAACACCCGAGTGACCAACCATATCGCCGTTGGGGTAGTTACAGATGATCACATCGTACTTGCCGCTGTGAATCGCTTCGACCAGCTTATCGGTCAGTAGCTCAGAGTTCATTTCCGGCTGCAAATCATAGGTAGCCACATCCGGCGATGGGATCAGCTCACGACTCTCACCTGCAAATTCCTGCTCGCGGCCACCGCTGAAGAAGAAGGTGACGTGCGCGTATTTTTCGGTTTCTGAAATACGCAGCTGAGTCTTATCATGCTTGGCCAGCCATTCGCCTAGCACATTGTTAAGCGGCTCGGGTGGGAAGGCCACCGGCGCGTCGATATCCGCAGCGTATTCGGTGAGCATGACAAAGGCGGCCAGCTGTGGGGTTTTCTTTTTGCTGAAACCGTTAAAGTCGGCATCGACAAAGGTGCGCGTCATTTGACGGGCGCGGTCGGCGCGGAAGTTCATAAACAACACCGCATCGCCATCATTAATGGTGGCGGCAGTATCGCCAATCACGGTTGCCTTAACGAATTCGTCGTTTTCACCGCGCTCATAGGCGGCGTGCAATCCGCTTACGGCATCGGCAGCCTGATATTCGGCTTCACCCAAGACCATCAAGTCGTAGGCGCTTTCAATACGCTCCCAACGGTTGTCTCTGTCCATGGCATAGTAGCGGCCGATAAGGCTGGCTATGCGGCCTTTACCTACGCGCGCAAAGGCGGCGTCGATATTCTTCAAGGTGGCTTCGGCGCTGCGTGGTGGCGTATCGCGGCCATCTAAGAAGGCATGAACATAAATTTCTTGTGCGCCACGCTCAGCTGCAAGCTCGATGGCGGCGATAATATGGTCTTCATGGCTGTGTACGCCACCTGGGCTCATCAGCCCCATTAGGTGTACCGCCTTGCCCGCATTTACGGCGGCATCAATGGCGTTAACCAGCGCTGGGTTAGTGGCAAAGGTGCCATCGTCAATGGCTTTAGTGATACGGGTAAAGTCCTGGTACACAACGCGACCGGCACCGAGATTCACATGACCCACTTCGGAGTTGCCCATTTGCCCATCGGGAAGGCCTACGTCCATGCCGGAACCGGAAATTAACGTATGTGGGCATTGTTGCCAAAGTTTGTCTAAAACCGGGGTGTTAGCGGCCAAAATGGCGTTACTTTCGCTTTCTTCACGATAACCCCATCCGTCTAGAATCATCAAAACGAGCGGCTTTTTGGGCTGTGTCATTGTATCTCCTGGGTAATGTGCACGTGCTGTTAATATCCTACCGTTTTTTGCGCAATATCGCAGTAGAAAATATTTCACTAATTGGTAAGTGCAAGGCAAATGTGTATACTTGTGCCGCCCTCAAGGTTTGAACTAACAAAGTAAAACGTATGGAACAATACATAGAATTTATCGGTAATCATCCGATTTTAAGCATTATCTGGTTGGTTATCGTGTTTATGCTTATTTCGGGATGGTTTAAAAGTAAGTTTTCGGCCATTAAGCAGATCAATCCGCAGCAGCTCACCTTGTTGGTGAATCGCGAGGACGCGGTCGTGGTTGATATTCGCGCCCAGAAAGACTTTACGGCGGGGCGTATTGCCAATGCCATCCACCTTAGCGCGGAAAAAGCGAAACAAAGTGACTTTGCAGAGCTTGAAAAGCATAAAAGCCAACCCATTATATTGGTATGCGCTACGGGTATGACGGCCTCAGGCATTGCCAACAACCTAGGAAAAGCTGGGTTTGAGAGTGTATTTATCCTTTCAGGTGGCATGCAGTCATGGCAAAGTGCCGGATTACCTCAGGTATCGGGCCGCTAAGAAATATTAAGAGCAAGTTATGAGCGATGTAGTTTTATACAGCAAAGATTATTGTCCCTTTTGTCAGCGTGCCAAGGCATTGCTAGATAAAAAAGGTGTCACTTATACCGAGTATGATATTGGCCTTCAGCCCGAGCTACGTGACGAGATGATCGCCCGCGCAAATGGCGGCTACACAGTGCCGCAAATCTTTATCGGCGACCAGCACATAGGCGGCTGCGACGATATGATGGCACTCGAAGCTCGTGGCGAATTAAACGCGTTATTAAACGTATAACAACTTATTAGGTATCGAGCCGCAGCGAAGGCGGCTCAGTACCATCAACAGATTGATAGGAACGACAATGGAAGAGCAAAATCAAGGCGCAGCACAAGAACAACAAGCGCAATTCTCAATTCAACGTATCTACACTAAAGATGTATCTTTCGAGACGCCTAACTCACCGGCTATTTTCCAAAAAGAGTGGAAACCAGAAGTTAAGCTAGACATTGATACGCGTTCAAACAAGCTAGAGAACGGCATCTATGAAGTGGTGTTGGCACTCACAGTAACCGCGACTATCGGCGAAGAAACGGCTTTCCTATGTGAAATCCAACAGGCTGGTATCTTCACTATCGGTGAACTAGAAGAGTTACAAACGGCACATATGCTTGGCGCTTTCTGCCCGAACGTACTTTTCCCTTATGCTCGTGAGGCCGTGTCGAACCTGGTTAACCGTGGTACTTTCCCACAGTTGAACCTGGCTCCAGTTAACTTTGACGCGCTATTTGCCCAATACATGCAGCAACGTGCTGCAGAGCAAGCACAACAAGCTGACGCATAAGTTATGAGCATAACAGCACCTTCAGCTGTTACTGTTCTAGGGGCGGGGTCTTATGGCACCGCCCTTGCTATTTGTTTCGCCCGTAACGGCCATCCGGTGACCTTATGGGGCCGTGACGCCGAGCAAGTCGAAAAGCTCGCTCGCGAACGCAAAAATGAACAGTATCTCGGCGATATCCCTTTCCCTGAAACCTTGGCCCTTGAAAGCTCGCTAGAAAAAGCGGTGCAAAGCAGCGACATCGTTTTGGTGGTGGTTCCCAGCCATGCCTTTGCCGGGCTGTTGGAAACCATTGCCCCTATGTTGCGCAGCGACGCCAAGGTTGCCTGGGCAACCAAGGGCCTTGAGCCAGAAACCGGGCGCTTATTGCAAGATGTGGCCACGCAAAAACTGGGCGATAAGGTGGAACTGGCGGTGTTGTCTGGGCCTACCTTTGCTAAAGAAATGGCCGCGGGATTACCCACGGCGATTTCGGTGTCGGCGACCAGCGATAGCTTCTGCGAGCGTTTATCTAGTCTGCTTCATTGTGGTCGCTCATTCAGGGTGTATCGCAATAATGACTTTATTGGTATCCAGCTTGGTGGTGCGGTCAAGAATGTCATCGCCATAGGTGCAGGTATCTCTGATGGCTTTGGTTTTGGCGCCAATGCCCGTACCGCGCTGATCACCCGAGGTTTAGCCGAATTGTGTCGCCTGGGCTGTGCCCTTGGAGCCAAGTCGGAAACCTTTATGGGGATGGCCGGGTTGGGAGATTTGATCCTGACCTGCACCGATAACCAGTCGCGTAACCGACGCTTTGGTTTAGCCTTAGGGCAGGGCCTGGATGTGGAAGCGGCGCAGCAGCAAATCGGCCAGGTGGTTGAAGGCTATAGAAATACCAAAGAAGTCTATATGCTGGCCAAGCGCTGTGGTATCGAGATGCCGATCACCGAGCAAATCTATCAGGTGCTGTATGAAAACAAAGACGTGAAAGAAGCCGCCATGGCTTTGCTAGGGCGCGAACAGCGCGCCGAGTAAGTGCCCGACCAGGTTCTTTCAGTCACAGAAAAAAGCACGGATTTTGCCCGTGCTTTTTTTTGCTCTATGCTTAAAGGTCAAGCTAACGTCTAAAGGATGGACATTATGGCAACAACAAAGCTAGTGGGCACGGAGCGCCGTCACGGTAAAAGAACCTTCAATCAACACTTCGCCAGGCTCACAGGTGAGCAGGTTAATAAGGTATACAGCCTGACCAAATTGGGCTTCCAGCTGGATTTTGTACGGACCGATTGCCCGCCCCCGCAATTGGCGGTATTACACCGTAATAATGAGCTGGTAACGGTTGATCCTCACGGCATCTGTGACTTTTCACCTGCTTTGCCCTTGCGCCATCAACCCTAGACTTTTACCATGGCGGTAAAGCTGTAGGGGAAGGATTATGGCAATTAATGAACAAGGGGTATACGCCCACGCACGGCAGTATTCCTGCTCGCATTTTGATGCGCGACCACAAGGGGAAGTGTCACTGCTGGTGATCCACTGTATCTCCTTACCCGAAGGACAGTACGGCACGCCCCATATTGATGCCTTGTTTGCCGGTTGCCTCGATTGTGATGCCCATCCCAGTTTTAGTTCCTTGCAAGGGGTAAGGGTGTCGGCCCATTGTTTAATTGACCGCCAGGGGCGGGTGCGCCAATACGTCCCCTTTAGCGAGCGGGCTTGGCATGCGGGCGTCTCACAATTTGCCGGGCGTGAGCGCTGTAATGACTTCAGCATAGGTATTGAGCTTGAAGGCACAGACCACAGTGATTACACCCCAGCCCAATATCAGAGCCTGGCGCAACTGACCCAGGCCATCATACAACGCTACCCGCAGATCACCCGCGAGCGCATTGTCGGGCACAGTGATATAGCCCCTGGACGTAAGACAGATCCGGGCGAAGCGTTTGATTGGACATACTTTTTTGACCTTACATTTAGCGGTAATTGCGATAGACTAAAGGAAATATAAGTTAAGTTATTGCCGCTATGACTCTGATCGCTATCATATTTGCGCTTATCGCCGAACGCCTCGGAGCGCGCTCAAAGAACTGGCAAATTGCCACCTATGCCCATTGGTATCAAGGGCAAAGCGTTTCGCTACTCAAACGTTTTAGCGGCCTTGGTAAAGAAGCTGGAATGATCCTGTGGTTATTGATCCCCAGTGCCTTGGTTTTTGCCCTGGCTAATCTCAGTGACTTTGTCCTGTGGCAGTTGCTGGTGAATACCACAGTGGTGCTCACCTGTTTCGGTTGCGCCACTCTGCGCGGCTATTACAAGGGGTATTTAAATGCCCTGACTCGGGATGATGGCGAAGCGGCCACTCTGTACGCCTTGCAAATGGGACAAAAACGCACCGAAGATGAAGAAAATGGTGAAACCTTTGCGCAAACCCTGGCCTGGGTGAACTTTCGTTTTTACTGTACGGTTATTTTCTGGTTTGTTTTTCTCGGGGCGGCGGGGGCCTTGTTTTATGCCCTGGTGCGCAGCTTTCACGATTTCAGTGAACAAACAGAGCATGAGCTGTCGCCCTGGCATCACGCCCTGGGTAAAATCCTCTACTGGCTTGAGTGGCCGGTAGCTCGGGTGGCCAGCTTAGGTTATCTGGTGATAGGTAACTTTTCCAAGGGTACCCAATGTTGGTTGCGCCACGTGCTCGATTTCTCGGTGTCAAACCGCCAGGTGATCACCGAAACCGCCTTGGCCGCCGAACAAATTGAGATTGAGCACTATGGCTGCACTATAGAAGCCCAGTGTATGATGCGTTTGGTAAAACGTAATGTGCTCTTCTTCTTAGCATTAATCGCCTTACTTACCCTGTTTGGCGGTTTGTCTTAGGGCCGAGGATAAGCTTAGGTTGTCTACCACACAGGTTTACAACCTAAGTCACAGCGGTTTTTATTTATACTCCCCCCTTACACTCAAGGCCTAGGTCTATTACAATAGCGGCCATTCTTTTAAGACCTGCATTTGGGCAACTTTTCAAGGCGGTAGTCTGTAGTTATGGCAATTAAGCTGGCAATTAATGGCTTTGGCCGCATCGGTCGCAATATTTTACGAGCTTTATATGAGAGCGGACGCCGCAGCGAATTTGAAATTGTTGCGATCAATGAGTTAGCTAAGCCAGAAGGCATTGCTCATTTACTAAAATACGACACGGCCCATGGGCGTTTTGCCTTTCCCGTGGAGCTCGCCGAGCAGGCCTTGATCGTCGATGGCGACAAGATTGCCCTTTATTGTGAAGAAGATGCCTCTGCCTTGCCCTGGCAGCAGCACGAGGTGGATATTGTGCTTGAGTGCACCGGGGTCTATCACTCTCGTCTTGATGCGCAAAAACACTTGCATGCCGGTGCCAAGAAGGTGTTGTTTTCACAACCTGCCGATGCCGATGTCGACGCCACCATAGTGTATGGCATTAACGATCATGAATTAAATGCCCAGCAGACCATAGTGTCCAATGGCTCATGTACCACCAACTGTATCGTCCCGGTGATCCAGGTGCTGGACGATGCCTTCGGTATCGAGTCCGGTGCTATCACCACGATTCATGCCTCGATGCATGATCAGCAGGTAATCGATGCCTATCATGACGATTTGCGCCGTACACGTGCCGCAAGTCAGTCTATAATTCCGGTGGATACAAAATTAGCGCGTGGCATCGAACGCATTTTACCTAAATTTCATGGCCGCTTTGAGGCCATTGCGGTGCGCGTGCCGACCATTAATGTGACCGCCATGGATTTGAGCGTGACAGTCAATAGCGATGTTTCGCTCAGTGATGTTAATCAAGCCATTGCCAAGGCGGTGCACGGGCGCTTAGCAGGCATTTTAGACTATACCGAAGAACCTCTGGTGTCGGTCGATTTTAACCATGATGCACATTCTTGCATCATCGACGGTACACAGACACGGGTTAGTCATAAACGTTTGATAAAACTACTAGTATGGTGTGACAACGAGTGGGGGTTCGCTCATCGAATGCTCGATACCTCGGCTGCGTGGATGCAAAAATAAGCATCTAACTTTGTATAAAACGTATAACTAAGGAGATGAGAATGTCGGTCATTAAGATGGCGGATTTGGATTTAGCAGGCAAACGCGTATTGATCCGTGAAGATCTAAACGTGCCTATTAAAGATGGTAAGGTAAGTTCTGATGCGCGTCTACGTGCCGCCTTGCCGACCATTCAATTGGCGTTAGACAAGGGCGCTAAGGTGATGATTATGTCGCACCTGGGCCGTCCTACAGAAGGCCAATACGATGAAGCATTCTCTCTGGCTCCGGTTGTTGATTACCTTAACGACAAACTGTCGCAAGATGTTCGTTTAGCCAAAGATTACCTAAATGGCGTCGACGTTGCTGACAACGAAGTGGTGGTATTCGAGAACGTGCGTTTTAATCCAGGCGAAAAAGCCAACGATGAAGCGCTGGCGAAGCAATTAGCCGCTTTATGTGACGTGTACGTAATGGACGCATTCGGCACCGCACACCGCGCTCAGGCTTCAACCCACGGTGTGGGTATGCATGCGCCTGTAGCCTGTGCAGGCCCATTGCTTGCTGCGGAATTAGACGCGCTAGGTAAGGCCCTTGATAACCCACGACGTCCATTGGTGGCCATTGTTGGTGGTTCTAAGGTTTCAACCAAACTAACCGTCCTTGATTCACTATCAAATGTAGTGGACCAATTGGTTACCGGTGGCGGTATCGCTAACACCTTTATTGCTGCAGCCGGTCACCCGGTAGGTAAATCTTTATATGAGCAAGACCTGATTGGCGAAGCGCAAAAGCTAACCGAGAAAGCCCGTGCTAACGGCGGCGATATTCCGGTGCCTGTTGATGTAGTGGTTGGTAACGAGTTCTCGGAATCGGCCGTTGCTCAGCTTAAAGACGTGCAGGAAGTGACCGATGAAGACATGATCTTCGATATCGGCCCAGACACGGCGAAAGAGCTTGGCGATATCATTGCCAAAGCCGGTACCATTGTATGGAATGGCCCGGTTGGCGTATTTGAGTTTGACCAGTTCGGTAACGGCACTCAAAGCATTGCCAAAGCGATCGCCGAGTCGGATGCCTTCTCGATTGCCGGGGGGGGTGACACTCTAGCAGCCATTGATAAATATCATGTGGCTGATAAGATCTCATACATCTCTACCGGTGGTGGTGCCTTCTTGGAGTTCCTGGAAGGGAAAAAACTACCTGCGGTTGCTATGCTAGAAGAGCGAGCAAAACAATAAGATACTCTAAGGCCGGCCTCTCACTTTCGCCGGCCTTGTGTTTGGAGCTTAGGGCTCCGCTTGGTAAAACCTTTGGTAAAGCCAAGCATCATCCCGTTCAAAAAACCCGATAGTCTGGTGCTATCAAAAATTGGAGATAAGCGAAATGGCTTTGATCAGTATGCGTCAACTTCTCGACCATGCGGCGGAATTTGGTTACGGCGTACCTGCCTTCAATGTAAATAACCAAGAGCAAATGCGTGCCATCATGGAAGCGGCCGATAAAACAAACAGCCCGGTTATTGTGCAAGGTTCAGCCGGCGCGCGTGCATACGCGGGTGCCCCTTTTATTCGCCATATGATTTTGGCGGCAATCGAAGAGTGGCCACACATCCCGGTAGTAATGCACCAAGACCACGGTACTTCACCGGCGGTATGTCAGCGTTCTATCCAGCTTGGTTTCTCATCGGTCATGATGGATGGCTCATTGCTTGACGATGGTAAAACGCCTTCATCTTATGAATACAACGTAGACGTAACTCGTCGCACCGTAGAAATGGCCCACGCCTGTGGCGTATCTGTTGAGGGTGAGCTAGGTGTTCTAGGTTCACTGGAAACCGGTGAAGCGGGTGAAGAAGACGGTATTGGCGCGGTAGGTAAACTATCTCACGACCAACTGCTGACCGATCCGGAAGAAGCGGCAGACTTCGTTGCTAAAACCGGTGTTGATGCGCTGGCGATCGCCTGTGGTACCTCACACGGTGCCTACAAGTTCACTCGTCCACCAACGGGCGATATTCTTGCGATTGACCGCATCAAAGAAATCCACAGCCGTATTCCTGATACGCACCTAGTAATGCACGGTTCGTCGTCGGTTCCACAAGAATGGCTAGCGGTGATCAACGAGTTCGGCGGTGAGATCCCTGAAACTTACGGTGTGCCAGTGGAGCAGATCGTTGAAGGTATCAAGCACGGTGTTCGTAAGGTAAACATCGACACGGATCTGCGTTTGGCTTCAACAGGTGCGGTTCGTCGTCACTTGGCTCAGAACCCAGCGAACTTTGATCCACGTAAGTTCCTTGCCGAAGCAACGAAAGCCATGACAGAGATCTGTGTGGCGCGTTATGAAGCATTCGGTACAGCGGGTCAGGCGAGCAAGATCAAGCCTATCTCGCTTGATGACATGCACCTACGTTACCTAAGCGGTGAGCTAAGCCCTAAAATTAAGTAATTTTAGCGACTTAGTCCAATAAAAAGCCTCGTGTTTCACGGGGCTTTTTTGGATCAAGGTTTTATCAAGGAAGGATCCTTGGGATCAGATTTTTATCAACACGGGGGCGTTTTCGGATCAATATTTTATCGATTGCCGCGCTCAGGCTTGATGCGCTGATTAAGAAGTGAGCAATTATCAGTTGGTTAGTTGAAGAGGGCTTAGTCATACTTGGTATAAAACTGATCCCTGGTGGGATCAATTAGTAAAATATTGATCCCTAATAGCCTGCTTAGTACAAATCTGATCCTGCCAAGCTTGCTTAGTAAAACGCTGATCCCTGCGGATCAAAAGGATTTTTGCGAGATCACCATTAAGGGTGTAGTCTTTCATAAAACTGTCACAAAAAGTCATAATAATGACATCAGTCCAATGAAACTGATTAGAGATAAATGGAATGTCACGTAAAGTTCTTGTTGTTGATGATGAGGCACCAATCCGCGAAATGCTGGTGTTTGTATTAGAACAGAATGGTTTTCAGGCTATCGAAGCTGAAGATTACGACTCTGCGATAGCGGCCATGGTTGAGCCTTACCCTGATATGGTGCTACTTGATTGGATGCTTCCAGGTGGCAGTGGTATTCAAATTGCCAAAAAGTTTAAGCAAAGCGAACACACTCGCCAGATCCCCATCATCATGCTGACCGCGCGTGGTGAGGAAGAAGATAAGGTGCGAGGCCTGGAGGTCGGTGCCGATGATTATGTGACTAAGCCTTTCTCGCCGAAAGAGCTTATGGCGCGCATTAAAGCCGTTATTCGCCGTGTGGCACCTACGTCATTGGAAGAGGCCATCGAGGTGCATGGCTTACGCCTAGATCCTATTTCACACCGCGTTACCTCGCAGGGCAGTGAATTGGATATGGGTCCGACCGAGTTCCGTTTATTGCATTTCTTTATGACCCACCCTGAGCGCGTTTACAGTCGCGAGCAATTGCTTGATCATGTGTGGGGCACAAATGTGTATGTTGAAGACAGAACGGTGGATGTGCATATTCGTCGTTTACGTAAAGCGATCTCACCCATGGGCCATGATCGTTTAGTACAAACTGTGCGTGGCGCCGGTTATCGTTTTTCCAGTAAGGTTTAGCCTGCCATCAATTACTTTCATGGATGAGTAGGTTTATGCCTAGCCAGGCATAGAGCAGAGATATTGTATGTATCGAGTAGTTAATAAGCGAACCTTAACCAAGCGTTTGTTTATGTATTTCTTACCATTGGTGCTGATAGGCGTGCTTGTAGGCGCGCCTTTTTTGCTTCTTTTCCTCGGCGCCTTTACCCTCTTGTTATGGCATTATCGCCAACTTTATCGTCTTAGCGATTGGTTAATAAACCAGCGCAGCTTTAACCCTCCCGAAGGGGAAGGGGCCTGGGAGCAAGTCTTTGAAGGGATCTACCACCTGCAACAGCGCAACCGCAAAAAGCGTAATGAGTTAGCGGATTTAATTCGTCGTTTTCGCGAAGGCGCCGAGGCAGTGCCCGATGCGGTGATCGTGCTGCAGCGGGACTTCAGCATCGTCTGGTGTAACCAATTGGCACTGAGATTATTAGGACTGCAATGGCCCACCGATCATGGTCAGCGTATCGATAACCTGATCCGCCATCCTAAATTCAGCCGTTATATGGCCGAGGGGGCCTATGAAGAAGCCCTGGAGCTGGACATAGCCCACAATGGCGAACAGGTGCTGGAGTTTAGGGTGATGCCTTATGCGCAATCACAGATCATGATGGTGGTGCGCGATATCACCCGGTTAAAACAGCTTGAGCAGATGCGTAAGGACTTTGTGGCCAACGTCTCCCACGAGCTGCGCACGCCGCTGACCGTGGTAACCGGTTACCTGGAAATGATGGATGGTGACAATATGCCGCCGCCAGCGATGTGGAATAAGGCGCATGGCACCATGATCGAGCAGTGTCAACGTATGGACTCGTTGGTCAATCAGCTGTTGTCTTTGTCCCGCATCGAAGGGGCGCGTAAACATGACAATGATAAGCCGGTGCATGTGCCGCAGATGTTGGAATTAATTCATACCGAGGCGCAGTCGCTGAATCAGGATAAGGGCCATACTCTGGTCTTTGAGGTGGACGCGGAGCTCGATATTCTCGGTGCCGCCGATGAATTGCGCAGTGCCTTTTCAAACCTGGTCTTCAATGCCGTGCATTACACCCCAGAAGGTGGGCAGATCACCGTGCGCTGGCAGCGCAAGGATGGCTACGCCCACTTTAGCGTCAGCGATAACGGTGAGGGCATTGCCCCCGAGCACCTTAATCGTTTAACCGAGCGCTTTTATCGTGTTGATAAGGCCCGCAGCCGTAAGACAGGTGGTTCGGGACTGGGTCTGGCCATTACCAAACACGTGTTATCACGCCATGATTCACAGCTGCATATAGAAAGCACCGTGGGTAAGGGGTCGTGTTTTTGGTTTGCTTTTGCGCCGAGCTGGATAGTAACAAATAATCAAAATGCTCCACTTTCGGCAAAGTCATAAAAGTGTCATTTTCGAGTAATCTAACTGTCATTTTGTCGCTGCACAATGGTCGCAGTTGAAACATGGGACACACAAATTGGAGAACCCAATGAAATTTAAAAACTTAGTTGCTGCAATGGGCGTTGCTGTTAGTGCCCTAACTGCAGGTCAGGCGATGGCCACAGATAAAGCTATCGCAGAGTATGAAAAAACAAGCGGCATCTCTGGAAACTTTTCATCAGTAGGTTCTGATACCTTAGCCAACATGATGACTTTCTGGGCCGAAGAATATAAGCGTATTTACCCTAACGTAAATATCCAGATCCAAGCGGCTGGTTCATCTACAGCGCCACCGGCATTGACCGAAGGTACGGCTAACTTTGGCCCTATGAGCCGTAAGATGAAGTCGAAAGAAATCGAAGCATTCGAAAAGCGTCACGGTTACAAGCCTACTGAAATCCGTGTAGCGATTGATGCGCTTGCCGTATTCGTACACAAAGACAACCCAATCGAAGGTCTTCGTATCGACCAGGTAGATGCTATTTTCTCATCTACTCGTAAATGTGGTGCATCAGAAGAAGTGAATCGTTGGGGTGAAGTAGGTCTAGAAGGTGACTGGGCTGCTAAAGACATCCAGCTTTACGGCCGTAACTCGGTATCAGGTACTTACGGTTACTTCAAGAAGAAAGCACTTTGTAAAGGTGACTTCCGTAACAACGTAAACGAGCAACCTGGTTCTGCGTCTGTAGTACAGTCAATCTCGTCATCAGTGAACGCGATTGGTTACTCGGGCATCGGTTATAAAACATCGGGTGTTCGTACCGTACCTCTAGCGAAGAAAGGCGATAAGTTCGTAGATGCAACGTTAGAAAATGTTGCTACTGGTAAGTACCCACTATCACGTTTCCTATACGTTTACGTGAACAAGCACCCAAATAAACCGCTTGCGCCAATCGAAGCCGAGTTTATCAAAATGGTACTTTCACAAACCGGTCAAAAGATTGTTGAGAAAGACGGCTATGTACCACTTTCTGCAAAAATGGTTGAAAGCGAGCTTAAGAAGCTAGGCTTAAACTAATCTTTGAATCTTGTTGATTAGATAGCAAAGCCCCTCATTGAGGGGCTTTTTTTATGCCTGTGTTTTAGGGTTTGGCTTACCAGCAGCTTTGATAGATAAGCTCTTTAATGATCTGTTGTGAAGGGGCAATGCGTTCCATGGCCAGATACTCATTGGGCTGGTGCGCCTGTTCAATGGAGCCAGGCCCCATCACTATGGTTTCACAACCCAGTTGTTGGATAAAGGGCGCCTCGGTGCAGTAGTTAACGGCGACCGCCGGTTGCTGAGAGAGCTTTTCCGCCAATTTGACCAGGGCGCTGTCCTTGGTACCGGCAAAGGCCGGAATGGGATCGTGCATATCCCACACTTCCACCGAGCCCGGATAACGTGCGTTGATGTCCTTGGTGGCATCAAGCAACATGGCTTGCAGCTCGGCGATGCTCAGGCCGGGCAGCGGGCGCATATCGAGTTGCAGCTCACAACAGCCGCAAATACGATTGGCATTGTCGCCGCCATGGATATGACCCAGGTTCATTGTCGGGTAGGGAATAGCAAAATCGGAAACTGAATATTTATTCTTTAGTTCCTCTTTTAATTTCAGCAGCTTTTGAATTACCAGATGCATTACTTCAATGGCATTTATACCGCGTTCAGGATCCGAGCTATGACCGCTTTTGCCAATGATGCGAATCGCCGAAGTCATATGCCCCTTGTGGGTAAACACGGGCACCATGTCGGTGGGCTCGCCAATAATACAGCGCTCGGGTTTGAGATCTGGATAGCGAGCCACTTCCTGAGCTCCGGCCATGGTGGTTTCTTCATCGGCGGTGGCCAGCAGTAATAATGGACGCTGCTGTTTACTGCTATCAAGCTCGGTAATGGCATTGAGAACAAAAGCAAAAAATCCTTTCATATCAATACTGCCTAAGCCGTAGAGCTTGTTGTCTTCGGCTATAAGCTTAAAGGGATCCCGCTGCCAGCGTCCCTCATCAAAGGGCACGGTATCCGTGTGCCCGGCGAGCATCAGGCCACCTGCACCGCTGCCGCGTTTGGCCAGTAAATTGTATTTGCCGGGGGCGCTTTGCAGCTCGATGACCTCACTGTGAAAACCCAAGGATTCGCACCAGGTTGCCAGCAACTCAATAACACCGCGGTTACTTTGACTTAGGGCCGGATCGAGCGAGCTGATCGAGGGAGCGGCAATAAGTTGCTGGTAGCGCGTAAGAAAATCTGGGTTCGACATATAAAATCCAAATATTTATTCATATCTATTGCATAATAATATAAATGTCTTTATAGTGAATATCAATTCACATTTTCAGCATAAATATTGGTTTGGTTTAATGATTCACTACCTCTTTAGCATAACGTCACGACGATAGTTCGAGTACACATATCTCCCTTGTGTACTCGCTTTTTTTCGTCGGGCATCTCGCCCGTTACTTACTTTCTGATTTTGAGTGTAATTAATGAATATTGTAATTATTGGCGCGAGTGGCTACAGCGGTGCAGAGCTAGCCAAATTAGTCGCAACACATCCTCACTTTGAACTTGTTGGCTGTTATGTGTCGGCCGGCAGTGTGGATCTTAATAAACCCCTTAGCGCCCTTTACCCAGAGCATAAAGGCATAGTGGACCTGCCATTGCAAGGCATGGACGACGCGGCCATTGCCACCATTGCGGCACAGGCCGATGCGGTGTGCCTGTGTACAGATCATAAAGTCAGTGTAGATCTGGCTCCCCAGTTTCTTGCCAAGGGCCTGAAGGTTTTTGATCTATCCGGCGGCTTTCGCCTTGCCGATGCTGATTTATATGAAGAATTCTATGGTTTTACCCACCAACATCCCGAACTATTAGCGCAGGCTGCGTATGGTTTGGCGGAATGGCACAGCGAAGCGCTGAAAACCGCGCAGCTAGTGGCCGTGGCCGGTTGCTACCCGACCGCCAGTTTAAATGCCCTTAAACCGTTGCAGCAGGCCGGTTTGTTGGCCGCTGAGCAGCAGGTGATCATCAATGCGGTATCCGGGGTCACCGGTGCAGGGCGCAAGGCCAATATCGGCACCCATTTTTGCGAAGTCTCTTTGGCTCCTTACGGCTTGTTTAACCATCGTCATACTCCTGAAATCGAGCAGTATTTGCAGCATCCCGTACTGTTTACACCGCACCTGGGTAATTTTAAGCGCGGCATTTTGGCCACCATTTACGCCACCCTCAATGCCGATGTAACGCTGGATGATGTCAGCGGCGCCTATCAGGTACTGGCCGACGAGCCCCTAATTCGCCTATTGGGCGCCAATCAGGTGGCTTCCATTAAAGGCATTGAAAATCAACCCTATGTCGACATCGGTTGGCATGTACAAGGGCAACAGCTGATTGTCAGCGTCGCCATAGACAACCTACTTAAAGGCGCCTCTGGTCAAGCACTGCAGTGCATGAACCTGAATGCGGGCCTGGCTATTAACACCGGTTTGGTATGAGGAACACATGATGACTACTAAGAAAACTTGGGTAATCAAACTCGGTGGAGCGGTATTGAACAATCCCGCGGCGCTCGATGCGCTGTTTGTGGCTCTGGGCTCGCAGCAGCAGGCTAATTTCGTGGTTGTTCATGGCGGCGGTGCCCTTGTTGACCGCTGGTTACAGGATGCCGGTTTTGCTACCGCTAAACATCAGGGATTACGCATTAGTCCGGCGGAGCAAATGCCTTATATCGTCGGTGCTTTAGCCGGTTGTGCCAATAAGCAACTGCTGGGCGTGGCCCTTAAAAACAAGCTGCAACCGGTGGGCTTAAGCCTGTTTGAGGCGGGCATTAATGCCGAGCAAAAACTCAAAGCCCTGGGCCAGGTCGGCGAATGTGTGCCGAGCGCGGACTCAATTTTACCAATGCTTATTGATGCTGGGCGTTTAGCGCTGGTGAGTTCCATTGGTTTTGATGAGCAGGGGAAATGGTACAACGTTAATGCCGATGAAGCGGCGGCGGCGATCGCTAAGTTACTGGGCGCCGAACTTATTTTTATGACGGATGTGGAGGCGGTGCTGGACCAACAAGGCTGTGCCCTGCATCAACTAAATAAAGCACAAATCGATGACTTGATTGCACAAGGAGTTATCTCGGGCGGGATGGAGGTCAAAGTAAAGACCAGCCTTCTTGCTGCCCAGCATTTACGACGGGGTGTGTACATCTCCAGCTGGCAAAAGCCAGAAAACCTTATTGCATTGCTCCAAGGGGAGCATGTTGGCACTCAGATCACTATGTAGATAACACCATGAAACAAGATTTTATTACCGGCCTAGAGCTGGATGAAAAAAAGATTTTAACGCTTTTATCCCTGGCGCAAGAAATGAAGGCGCAGCCGCAGGATTATGCTCAGGCATTGGCCGGCAAGTCGGTTGTGACCTTATTTGAAAAGCAGAGTCTGCGCACGCGGCTGAGTTTCGATATCGGCATTAACAAACTTGGGGGTCATGCTGTTTACCTTGACCAGCAAAACGGTGCCATGGGCTCACGTGAGTCGGTGAAAGACTTTGCCCTGAATATCAGCACCTGGGCCGATGCCATCGTTGCTCGGGTTAATCAGCACAAAACCCTGGAAGAGCTCAGTGAGTTTTCCTCCAAGCCAGTGGTGAATTCCTTATGTGACCTTTACCACCCATGTCAGGCATTAGCCGACTTTTTGACGCTGCAAGAAGTGTATGGCGATGTGAGTCAACTTAAGCTGGCTTACCTAGGTGAAGGAAACAATGTCACCCATTCACTGATGTTGTTGGCGGCCACCTTGGGCACCGACTTTGTGGCCGTCTGCCCCAAAGGCTGTAGCCCGGATGCACAAATTGTGAAGCAGGCGGAGCAAATCGCCGCCAGTAAGGGCGCTTCGATCCTAGTTAGCGACCGAGTTGAAGCGGCGGTAGGAGCCAACGCCCTGTACGCCGATACCTGGGTTTCAATGGGTGATAACACGCCGCTTGAACAGGTAAAAGAAAAATATATGCCATATCAGCTTAACAAACAGCTGCTAAATATGACTGGCGCACAAACAGTTTTACATTGTCAGCCCGCTCATCGCGAGTTTGAAATTACCTCGGATGTGATGGACAGCGACTATTCTAAGATTATTCAACAGGCGGAAAACCGTATGCATGCACAAAACGCCCTGTTAGTTACATTATTAAACCCAAATTTTTAAGGACTTGAGATGAGCACTATTAAAAAAGTTGTATTGGCCTACTCGGGTGGTTTGGATACCTCGGCGATTGTGCCTTGGTTAAAAGAAAACTACGGCTGTGAAGTGGTGGCCTTTGTGGCCGATGTGGGCCAGGGCGCAGAAGAGCTGGCGGGCGTGGAAGAAAAAGCCATTGCCTCGGGTGCATCGGAGTGTCACATCGTTGACCTTAAAGAAGAAATGGTTGCCGATTATATCTACCCGACGCTGAAAACCGGCTCTATTTATGAGGGCACCTATTTGTTAGGTACCTCTATGGCCCGTCCTATTATTGCCAAGGCCCAGGTTGAAGTGGCCCGTAAGGTCGGTGCCGATGCTCTGTCGCATGGTTGTACCGGTAAGGGTAATGATCAGGTGCGCTTTGAGTCCTGTTTTGCAGCCTTGGCGCCGGATCTTAAAGTGATCGCCCCTTGGCGTGAGTGGGATCTGTCCAGCCGTGAGTCCCTGTTGGATTACCTGGCCGAGCGCAACATCCCTTGTGCCGCGTCGGCAACCAAGATCTACAGCCGTGACGCTAATGCCTGGCATATTTCTCATGAAGGCGGCGAGCTAGAAGATCCTTGGTGTCAGCCAAGCGATCAGGTGTGGACCTGGACCAATTCACCAGAGCAAGCACCGGATCAGCCGGAAATGGTAAGCATCAGCGTAGAAAAAGGCGAAATAGTCGCGGTAAATGGCGAGCAACTCAGCCCGTATCAGTGTCTGGTGAAACTGAATGAATTAGCCGCTCCTCACGGTGTTGGTCGCGTCGATATAGTGGAAAACCGTTTGGTAGGCATGAAGTCGCGCGGTTGTTATGAAACTCCGGGAGGCACGGTGATGATGGCGGCATTGCAGGCCATTGACGAACTGGTACTGGATAAGGCCAGCCGCAAGTGGAAAGAAACTCTGGGCGGCGAGTTTGCGCATCTGGTCTATGACGGTCGTTGGTTTACGCCATTAAAAGACAGCATTTTGGCGGCGGCCGAGGCTTTTGCCGAGTTTGCCAGTGGTGAAGTGGTGTTGAAGATGTACAAGGGTCAGGTTGTCGCGGTGCAGAAGAAATCACCAAACAGCCTATATAGCGAAGATTTCGCTACCTTTGGCGCCGATGATGTATACGACCAATCACACGCCGAAGGCTTTATTCGTTTGTTCTCGCTATCAAGCAGAATATCGGCGTTGAAGAAGTAAGGTAGGAGAAGGCAATGGCACTTTGGGGCGGACGGTTTTCATCGGGTCCAGATGAAGCATTTAAACAGTTTAACGATTCTTTGCCGTTTGACTATGTGATGGCGGAGCAAGACATTATTGGCTCTGTGGCATGGGCGGGAGCGTTAAATCGCGTTAACGTGTTGACCGATGACGAGCACCAGCGCTTGGTGGCGGCATTGTATGAACTGCTTGAAGAGGTTCAGGCTAATCCAGGCAGTGTCGCGCTAAGTGGTGAAGAAGATATTCACTCTCATGTTGAGGCGGCGTTGATAAGTAAGGTGGGCGATCTCGGTAAGAAATTGCACACCGGGCGCAGCCGCAACGATCAGGTGGCCACCGACTTTCGCCTTTGGTGCAAGCAAACTGCCAGTACCATTGCCGATGCCCTTATTGCCACCAAGCAGTCGCTACTCGCATTAGCCGAGCGGGAATTTGGTACAGTTCTACCTGGCTATACGCATTTGCAACGGGCCCAGCCGGTGCTCTTTAGTCACTGGTGTATGGCTTATGTGGAAATGCTAGAGCGTGACGCAGGTCGTCTACAAGATGCCGTTAAGCGCATGGATCAATGCCCTTTGGGCAGCGGTGCCCTGGCCGGGACCGCCTACGCCATTGACCGTGAGTTACTGGCTCAGGATCTGGGTTTTGCCCAGGCAACGCGCAACAGTTTAGATGCTGTGTCGGACAGAGACTTCGTGGTTGAGCTATTGAGCACGGCGTCAATTTCCATGCTGCACCTGTCTCGTTTTGCCGAGGATCTGATCTTCTATAACTCCGGCGAAGCGGGTTTTGTTGAGCTGGCGGATAACGTCACGTCCGGCTCGTCATTGATGCCGCAAAAGAAAAACCCCGATGCCCTGGAATTGATCCGTGGCAAAACCGGACGGGTGTTTGGCGCCATGAGTGCCATGATGATGACACTTAAATCTTTGCCGCTGGCTTATAACAAGGATATGCAAGAGGACAAAGAAGGCCTGTTCGATGCGCTACCAACCTGGTTGGCTTGTTTGCATATGGCACAATCCTGCATCAACGGCATTAAGGTTAATGGTGATAAAACCAGAGCGGCGGCTCAAGGCGGCCATGCCAATGCCACCGAGCTGGCCGACTACCTGGTTGCTAAAGGGATCCCTTTCCGTGAAGGGCATCATATCGTCGGTCAATTGGTGCAGGTAGCTATCGGTGAAGGTAAAAGTCTGGAACAACTGACGCTAGCGCAATTCCAAGCGGTCAGCGGTGTTATCGACGAGGATGTGTATCCTGTTCTTGAATTGGATGCTTGCTTGCAGGCGCGTAAGGCCTTGGGCGGCACCTCGCCGCAGCAGGTTGCGCACGCCATTAAGCATGCTAAGCAACAGCACTGCATCACGGTACGCGATGCCAACTTGAATGATGTTGAAGCCATCAGCGAGTTAATTCAGTACTGGGCCAAGGTCGGCGAGAATTTGCCGCGTGCTAAAAGTGACATGGTGCATTCGATAAATGAGTTTGCGGTCACCGAGGTAAATGGCAAGGTCACTGGCTGTGCATCCCTGTATATCTATGATACCGGCTTGGCAGAGATTCGCTCGCTAGGGGTAAACCCAGAATGCGGTGTTAAAGGGCAGGGACGTATGCTGGTGGATCATTTGCTCATCAAAGCCAAAAAATTGGCGCTGAAAAGAGTGATCGTATTAACGCGTGTACCCAATTTCTTTGCTAAACTTGGTTTTGAGCAAAGCAGCAAAGACAGCTTACCGGAAAAGGTGATGAAAGACTGCGAACTCTGCCTGCGCAAGGAGAATTGCGACGAGGTTGCCATGGACTTCTACCTCCAACATGCTTCCTTGGGTGAGATACCATGTAAGCTAATTGCTTAAAGTAAGAACGCGTTGCTAACTTTGGCACGCGTTCTGCATTAACTATATTAGTCGCTAAGATTATTCTTTGTAGTGTGACAGCGGCACCAGGTGTGTTACTTTGACACTGGTGTTAATAAAAATTTAACTTAGTTTATAAAGGAGATTAACTATGCAAGTTAATGCCAACACACAAATTCAAGCTCAAGCTTACACCAAGTTACAGCAGCAAACTCAACAACCTACAGTGCAAACTACTAGCACTCAGACGCTACAATCTGATACAGTAACTTTATCAAGTGATGCTGTAGCCGCAAGTGAAGCGGAAATTCAGCGCGGCGGTGGTTCTGTGCAGCCTGACAAGAAAAGCGAAAATTAGGTTCAATAACGAGATGACGGATGTACTTTGAAAAAAGTTTAGCGGTTTTTATGGGGGGCTTTGTAGTCTGGGGCTTCCTTATGGCTATGTTTTTCAATTTAATGCTTTTAGGTTTTAAAGCAAAAAAAGACATTCAATTAGTGGGTGTCAGCATCCTTATGTTCATCTCGTATTTTACTAGTGATCACTTTTACAACATTTTTAGTGGCTCTGAAATATACTTAGTTTGGCTAATCTACGATTTAATTACACTCTTTCTTATATTCCTAGTTTGTTATTTCGTGAAATCCAATCGCTCAGCAGGTGTATTTTATGTGGTGTCAGGGTTAATTTTTAACTCTGTTTTGTTCCTCTGCATGCATTATGACCTCGCGGTTAAAGGGAATTCAGAGCCTTGGTGGTTTTGGTCTTTTTACTCTATTGGGGTAAATATCGTAGATTTATTAATGATCATTGTTTTGATAGTTGATAGAGATATCCTTGGTCTTATTTCTCTCAAAAACTATGTTAAACAGCGGGTTAAAAACCAGTCTTCATCGTTTCTCAATAAATTTACCCAACCCTTTCAGATCCAACAGAGTCAGTAACCCCCCCTCAGAGTAGACTCGAGTAAGAAACATTCACAGTGGCTTTTTCATTAAAAGAAATATTCTTACTTTTTAGCTTCGAGGACATAGCTCGGCTTTTCAATGTGTTCATCAATTGGGGCCTGATGATGGCGCTGCTCTTCAATGTGGTGAGTTATTCCGCCCCGGAAAAACGCGACTCGTCTCCTTTGCGGTTATGTATGGTCTTGGTGTTATCTTACTTAAGCACCTATTACCTAGAGTGGGACCGCTACATGTATCTATACTGGTCCCTTGCCGATGCGGCCACCATACTACTTCTCTACTTGGTGCAATTAAGAAAAAAGAAAATAGCCGCACTCTACTATTGCATCGCTGGTCTCACCGTTAACGGCCTTCTTCACCTTTGGGTGTATTACGACCTCTATATTACAGGGACTGAAGAATATTGGTGGTTGTGGAGCCTCTACCCCCTAAGCGTCAATGTGATTGACGCCATCATTATCACTGCCTTAATTATAAATAGGGACTTTTTAGGATTGTGCCGTGCTGCAAGGGGCTTAAGAGGGAAATGGCTAGGATTTGCTCCGAATAGTTAGTAAAAAGCCGTGGAGATTGTACGCTTCTATTGACTAAATTCAGATGCTTACTTCTTCGAGAAGGCCAGGGTTTCTAGCTGTACTGTTAATATGGTGTTATATTCTGAGTGTTTTTGAATTCCGTTTAATAATCCCTTCTTTCTAGGTGAAATAGTGCCAATAGCCTCGCAAATCTTATCTACGGCAACGGAAAGTTGAGCCAATGCTACTGGACCCTAATATTCTAGTGCGATTTTACGAATCCGGTGAAATGGGTAAGCTGATCGCAGCCTTTATCAACTGGGGTTTTATGATGGCACTGCTTTTTAACCTGGTAAGCTACTCAGAGTCTGTAAAGCGCGCTAATTCCCCTTTGTGGATATCCGCCATCATCAACATTTCATACCTTAGTACGTCCTTTATGGAAAGAAGCACTTTCCAATATTTACCCTGGGCATTAGCAGATTTCATTACTATCGGTGTGATGTACTGGGTTCAGAGAAGCCGTAATCGAATCGTTGCCTTGTATTATTGTGCTTTCGGTCTATCCATAAATGGCTTATTGCATCTCTTGCTCTATATTGATTTAAATATCAGAGGTAACTATGACCCTTGGTGGCTCTGGAGTCTGTATTCGGTAGGTATCAATTTGAATGATGCTCTAATGATTATCGTGCTGGTTGTTAATAGAGACTTCTTAGGGCTTTGCCGGTTAGGGGGTTGGTTAAAAGCTTGCGTAAGGCGCGATAATAATTTAAATAAAGGACTAGACTAAATGCTTTTTGCTGGTCCTGAATTGGGTCCTTTATTGAGCACCTTTGTAAACTGGGGCTTTATGATGGCGCTACTGTTTAACCTTGTCAGTTACTCCGAGGTTAAGTATCGACCGCGATCGCCCTTATGGCTTTGTTTAACGATTAACCTTTCTTACTTTGCTACCTCTGTTGTAGAGATGGATTACTATAAGTATCCCTTCTGGGCTAGTGCAGACTTGTTGACTTTAGTCGCATTGTTTTTTGTTCAAGGGAGGCGGGTAAAAATACCTGCGCTTTATTACTGTGCTGTGGGGTTGGTGCTTAATGCCATGCTGCACATAGTGATGCATTTAGATATAGTCATTCAGGGCAATAGGGAGCCTTGGTGGCTATGGAGTCTATATTCGATAGGCATCAATTTGAATGATGCCTTGATGATAATTGTGCTGGTGGTTAACCGGGACTTCCTCGGCCTGTGCCGCGCTGGCCGTTTATTAAAAACGGTATTCCAGCGCCATGCTCACGGCTGAGTGGGTATCCGAGTCAAGAGCATTGGACTCACGCCACAAATGCCCGGTGATATTGACTAAGGCGCCAAATATCCCCTGCTGATAGCCTATCTCAAGACGAGAAATATCGGTATCCATCTGCTCTTTTTCGATGCGACCAAGCTTAAGGTGTGCACCATAGCCGCCTATGCGATGATAGGTGGCCCCAAGCGTCAGAGCTTCGGCATCCGCGCCTATGGCCGGGCCTAGGTTTTGCTCTCTATGCTGGTAGCCTTGTGCGATACCCAGGTTGCCATAGTTACAGTTGTACTCGGGTAAGTGCGATACGCACTCGCTGCTGGTATCCGTGTACTCGATATAACCGCTGAGCAGCGCCTGCTCAGTACCATAGTGGGTTTGCGCACCCAAGGTAAAGGCGCCGTCTTCGGCGATTAGGGCGGATTCAATGTGGCCGGCATATTCGCCATAGATGGACACGGGCACCGTGCCGATAAGGGTCGAGTATTTAATATCCAGGCTGCTGAGCTTTTGCTCGTCGGCCAGTTCGTCTGCGTTTATCACCATACCGCTTAGTGAGTCGGGGTAGTGCAACCATTCGCTCTTGGTTTGGCTTAAGCCAAGTTCAAGGCCTTGAATGGGGGTCGCACTGAAGCGCCAGCCCCAGAAATCGCCGTCTTCGACTTTTTCTTCGCCAATTTTACTCACCTGGCTTTGCTGCTTGGCGGCAATGGCGGTGAAGTTCCAAGCACCGATAAAGGCAAGCCAGCTTGGGCCATAGTAGTTGGTATCGTGGCGAGTTAGGCGTACGCCGGTCATGGCTTGGGCATTGTTTGACAGCGCCAGGGCATTTTCCTGACCGGGTCCCCACCAGTGATGAATTTTTTCGGCACTGAGCGACCAATTGCCTAACAGCGCGGCGACATAACTGCCATCGTAATTAACATATTCGCCGTCATTGCTGTCGTCGCGGTAGCTGACACTCACCTTGGCGCTGGCGGTTTTACCCGTGAGGCTGCCACTGGTTTCTATGCCACTTTTTGCCTGGTTTCGAGGGCCAAAGCCTTGAATTGTGTGCGGCTCGGAATTGGTAAATACGCGCACGCGGGAAACCGTGCCTTGCTGCGCATATTTCAGTGCATGTTGTACATGGTGATACGCAAACCGCGCCTGAGGCGTTAACTCTTGCACCGACACGGCCTGTAAATCGCCGGCAATGCCTTTCCACATCAGCGGATAGGTGTTTACGGGGCGGTTAATAACGCCTTGATTTACCAACATATCAATCGAGCTGCGTAGCAGTGCTGAGTCGGGATCAATCCAGGGACTAGCGTGAGCCTGAGCGGCACACAAGGAGGCGCTAAGAGCTAGCGCACAACGAGATAGGGTCATTTTGATAGTTTTTCCTTTAATGCTGCGGCCACTTCGGGCGCAACAAATTCTGATACATTGCCGCCATGCAATGCGACTTCCTTGACTAGGGTTGAGGAAATAAAGGTATTTTCCTCCGCAGGGGTAAGAAACACGCTTTCTAAGTCGGGGTTCAACCTGCGATTCATATTGGCGAGCTGAAACTCGTATTCGAAATCAGACACGGCGCGAATGCCGCGCACCAGCACATTCGCTTTTTGCGTCTTGGCCAAATCGGCCAATAAGCCGCTAAAGCCAATCACACTGACATTGTCCAAATGGGCAACGATTTTTTGTGCCAAGGCGACTCGTTCATCGAGGCTAAAGCAGGGCTTTTTGTTTGGGTTGTGGGCGATTGCCACTATCACACTGTCAAACATTTTTGCTGCGCGCTCAATTAGATCCAGATGGCCATTGGTTAAAGGGTCAAAGGTGCCAGGATAAAGTGCGGTTACCTTCATTATCGTTCTCATTTTTCTAAGGTGCTGAGCGCATTTTAACAATCTTTGCCTTGGTTGCCAGCCCCAAATTAGCGACATTCAAGGAGTCATTGTTCAGCCAAGCCAAGATTGTTTATACTGCTAGCGATAAAAAGCTGGGTAGAAGTAAATATGAGTACTAAGGAACGCATTATTCAGGCGAGCATTGAATTGTTTAATCGCCACGGCGAACGCGCCATCACCACCAATCATATCGCCGCCCATTTGGGCATAAGCCCGGGTAATCTTTACTATCACTTTAAAAATAAAGAAGATATCTTGCGGCATATTTTTGTGCTCTATCGTCAGCACCTGGACACTCAGTTCAAGCCGCTGCAAGACGATGTTGAAGTGTTGAGTCAGTTAACCCATTATTTTGATGCCTTGTTCGAGCTGATGTGGAATTTCCACTTCTTCTACGACAACATGACCGACATTCTCGCCCGCGATGCGGAATTAAAGGCCGACTACATTCAATTCCAACAAAGACTGTTTGAGCAGGTAAAAGACATAGTCCTGGTGTTAAACAACAAGGGTATTATTGCCATTGCCGATGAAGATGCGGCGGAGCTCACCCATATGCTTAAGCTGACCGTGAGTTTTTGGACCCCATATATCAAGGCCAGACGCCAAAGTGGCGAGCTTAATCGTGGTGATATATATCAAGGTCTACTTAAGGTGATCACCCTGTTTTCCGCCTTCGCTACCGACGCCGGCCGCGAACAATTAGCGGCATTAAAGCAAACCTATCAGCTACGTCAGGAAAACCTCTAGTGGCTTAAAGCAGCGTAGTTGCAACATCTTCGCTATTATTTCCGTAAGCGCGCTGTTTTGTTATAATCGCGCGCTTTGAATCCATGGTCGCGGAAAATGGCATGTGTCTGTTAGCCGTTGGCCTTTATTGAGCCGCTACGAGTAAGTCATGATCAAGTTTATTGTTAAGTTGCACCCGGAGATTGCGATCAAGAGTAAGTCTGTTCGCAAGCGTTTTACCAAGGTTTTGGAAAACAACATCAAGATCATGATGCGTCGCATTGATGAGCAGGTAAAGGTACGCAACAACTGGGATAACCTCACGGTTGAATCCCTGAGCGCTGATGACGCGGTGCGTGCCGAGATGGCTGACGCCTTGGGCCGTATTCCCGGTATCGTGCTGTTTAACGAAGTGACCGAGGTGGAATTTACCACTTTGGATGATATCTACCAGCAGGCTCAGCTGTTACTTGCCGATCAAATCGCCGGTAAAACCTTCTGTGTGCGTTGTAAGCGCCAGGGTCAGCATGACTTTACCTCCACCGATGTGGAGCGTTATGTAGGTGGCGGCTTAAACCAGCACGTTGAAGGGGCGCGGGTAAAACTGAGTCGCCCGGAAGTGACGGTAAAGATCGAAATCAAGGACCAGCGCGCCTACATAGTAACTCACGCCCACAAAGGCATGGGCGGCTTCCCATTGCCAACGCAAGAAGACGTGCTGTCACTGATGTCAGGCGGTTTCGATTCGGGTGTGGCCAGTTATCAAATGTTCCGCAAGGGTGCCCGCACTCATTTCTTGTTCTTTAATCTCGGCGGCGCCGCTCATGAAATCGGTGTTAAGCAAGCCAGCCATTATATCTGGTCGCGCTTTAGCTCCACTCACAAGGTGAAGTTTATCACCGTTGATTTCGAGCCCGTGGTGGCTGAGATTTTGGAAAATATCGAAGACTCGCAAATGGGTGTGGTGCTTAAGCGCATGATGATGCGTGCCGGCAGCCAGGTGGCCGAAAAACTCGGTGTTCAAGCCCTGGTAACCGGGGAAAGCATAGGTCAGGTTTCAAGCCAAACCCTGGCTAACCTGAGCGTAATAGACCGGGTAACCGACACCCTGATCCTGCGCCCGCTTATTCAGCACGATAAGCAGGAGATCATCGATATCGCTCGCGCCATCGGCACCGCGGAAATGGCCGAGGCTATGCCCGAGTACTGTGGTGTGATCTCGCGCAAGCCTACGGTTAAGGCCAAGCTTGATGTGATTGAGAAACAAGAGCAAAACTTTGACTTTGAGGTACTTGATACGGTCGTGGCCAACGCCACCATCATGGATGTGCGTGACATAGAAACCCAGGCCAGGGAAGAAGTGAAAGAAGCGGAATCGGTCTCGCAGTTGCCGTCGGGTGCGGTTGTGGTGGATATTCGTTCGCCGGAGGAAGAAGACGCCAATCCACTTGAGCTGGACGGCATCGAGGTCGTGCACCTGCCGTTTTTCCGCCTTGCCACCAAGTTCGGCGATCTGCCTCAGGATAAGGAATATTACCTTTACTGTGCCAAGGGCGTGATGAGTCAGTTGCAGGCCCTTATTCTGCATGAAAATGGCTTTAAAACCGTTAAGGTGTATCGCCCTTAATACGCTGATAATAAAGCTGATTAACCGGCGCAGCCAAGCCTAATTGCTGCGCCGTTTTAGACACATAGCCGCACATGGCATCAATTTCCGTTTCCCTTCCCAAGAGCTTATCTTGCAGCATAGAGCAGCGATTATCTGCGGTCTGCGCCATGACTCGATACGCCAAATTAAGCGCCTGCAGCAAAGAGAAATCCAGACCCTGAGCCCTGGCCACGCCTATGGCCTCTTGCATCAGCGCCATAATGTCGCTGGCATACTCGGGTGCACGCAGGGCGCCATTGCGCTGCTGTCGCCAGGTAGCCACCGGATTAATGGCTAGGTTGACCAGCAGCTTTTGCCAGCGGGCGCGGTGGATATTGTCGCTGCCCACCAGATTCGGTATTTGTTGCTGCCACAACGGCAGTTGTCTTGCCAGGCATTGCTGTGCCACCTTGTTGGCGGCTCCGAGCGTGCTTAGGCCCTGACTTACATGCACCACCTTATCCGCCGCCGGTTTATAGGCCGCTTGTTGGGTCAGCATAAAATAGAGCGCCTGCTGCGGCCCCAACAGCTGGTTCAGCTCGTTTAAATCGCTCATGCCGTTATGGCTGATAATAATCTGGGCGTCTTTTTTAAGTGCCGGCAGAAGTGCCGTAAGCGCCTCAACAACCTGGTGGGCCTTGGTAAAAAGCCAGAGTTCGCTTATTTGCTGTGGCACCCGTTCTCCTGAGGGAAGGGGGCAAGACTGAACCTGCAAGGCTTCGCTGTGCGCCTGATAACTGTATTGATACCGTTGTGGGTGGTGGGGCTTGGTCAGTAGGGTGACCGGGCGGTGGTCACTAAAAAGTTTGGCAAAGGCCAGGCCAAGGGCGCCCGGACCTAAGATATAAACCGGCGTTAGCTGTTCTTTTTTTGCCATCGTGTTTGCCAAATATAGTGCAGAACAAAGTAGCTGGCGGCGCCACAAGCATCGGCGACAAAGTCGGCGACAGAAGCCTGACGGTGGGGCAGCATGCCTTGCATCCATTCGATGGCGGCGCCGTAAAGGCTAAGCAGAATAACCTGGACGATAAAGGGAATTTTAAAGGCTTTATCCATAATAAAAGCAAGGATAAAGAAAATACCAAAGTGGGCGACCTTATCTATGTGTGGAAACAGGTTTACCGCCGCGCCTTTAACTTCTTTGGCAAACAGCAAAGTAAAAACAACTAGGCTAATTAAAAACAACCCCTTATAGACACGGCGCGTCACTATCACTACCTTAAAATCTGGTGAAAACGCAGGCAGTATAACAAACTAAAAACTGAATTCACTGTGTACCAATGCACAAAATTGTAAATCTCAGGGTATAATCACAAAAATTTAAGTTTAGGAGAGCCCCCATGCCTTCATTTGATATCGTCTCTGAAATCGATATGAGCGAAGCAAAAAATGCCGTTGAAAACGCCAAACGCGAACTGGAAACGCGCTTTGACTTTCGTGGTGTCGATGCCAAAATTGAGCTTAACAACGAGCAAATCGAATTAACCGCCGAAGCCGAGCAGCAAGTTATGCAACTGTTTGATATCTTTGCCAGCAAAGCATCCAAGCGCGGTCTTGACGTAAACAGCTTTGAGATCCAAAAAGCCGACCTGCATGGTAAATACGTAACCCGTAAGGTGGTTATGAAGCAGGGTATTGAAAAAGACGTGGCCAAGAAGCTGGTAAAAGCCATTAAAGACAGCAAGATCAAGGTGCAAGCCGCAATTCAAGGCGAAGAAGTACGAGTAACGGGTAAAAAGCGTGACGATCTTCAGGCCGCCATGCAGGTGGTGCGCGAAGCCGATCTAGGTCAGCCGTTCCAGTTCAAGAACTTCCGCGACTAAAACAGCCCGTCTCTACGGTTGTAATTATTTCGTCAATGGATGTATAGACGTCCATTGACTTTCCCCTCCTTACTGCGCACAATAACGCCGCCTTGTTATGGTGCCTTGCAGAACTCGCCCATTGGTTATGTGCTCAGGGATAATCGGGAAGTAGGTGTGAATCCTACGCTGCCCCCGCAACGGTGATTTTGGTATTTGCCAATCAGTCCGGAGACCGGCCATAACGCTTATCTAACCAATTATAATCCTGTGCGGTGGGCGCGGGTTAAGGGATCTACATGTATAGCAAAACCAAGGTGGCGTTGTCTTTGGCGGCACTTTTCTCTGCCTCTGTGGCGGCGCAGTCACAGCAAATCGAACATATCACGGTCACGGCCAACAAATTTGAACAGCCTATCGACAAGGTGCTGGCCAGCATAGATGTGATCACCCGTGATGACATTGAACACGCCGGCGTGCGCGACCTACCGGCGTTACTGTCAAACTATGCCGGTATCGATATTGTCCGCAGCGGCGGCCAAGGACAAACCAGCAGCTTATTTATTCGCGGTGCCGCCAGCCGTCACTCGCTGGTAGTGGTGGATGGTGTCCGCGTTGGCTCCGCCAGTCTGGGCTATAAGGCCTTAGAAACCTTGCCACTGAACAGCATAGAGCGGGTGGAAATCATCCGTGGTGCCCGCGCCGCCTGGTATGGCTCAGATGCCTTGGCCGGAGTGATCAACATCATTACCCGCAATGGCGACAGCCAAACCCTGTCGGTATCGAGCGGCAGCGACAACTATGTGAATATTCAGGGAGCCTATGCCCTGACTGAAGGCGCCTTTAAGGGCGCTATTAACCTGGGTTATGAACAAACCGATGGTTATAATGTGACCTCGGGACAGGACCCGGATCGTGACGGTTATGAAAACCAAAATATCGGCGCCCGCTTAAGCTATGACTTTGACACCTTAGGTAAGCTGGAGTTTGTTGGTCAATACAGCGATGCCGAAGTCGAGTACGACGGTGCCAGCAGTGATTTCAGCAAGTTTGAGAATTATCACCTGCAACTGGGCTGGCAAAAGGCCCATGGCCGTTATGCCCATACCCTGAAAACCGCCTTGGTAAAGGACGACAACTTCAACACCCTGAAAAACCCATACCCGGGTTACAAGGCCAATCAGTACATTACCGAGCGCGACGAGCTGGGTTATCAGCTTAATGTTGCCCTGGGTGAAGCCCTGACCATCAGCTCGGGTCTGGATTATTACTATGAGGATGTGGGCGACTCCATCAATGCCTACGCCCTTGAAGGCCAGCCACAGTCGGGTTTTGTCAACGAAACACAAAGCAACAAGGGCGTGTATCTGGGTGCCTACTATAGCCATGATGCCTTTAGCACCAATGCCGTGGTACGTAACGACGATCACAGCGAGTTTGGCGGCGAGTCGACCTATAATCTGGCGCTGGGTGTCCCTTTCGCCGATATCGCAACCTTACGCGCCAGCTACGGCACTGGCTTTAAGGCCCCGACTTTTAATGACGCCAGCTCAATTTGGGGCGCCAACCCTAACTTGCAGCCGGAAGAGTCGACCAATGCCGAGCTTGGCCTGCGCCTGAATATCGCCGGCGGCCAGTACGATGTGGCTGTGTATAAAAACACTTTCGATAACCTTATCGACTGGGGCTTTAATGGCCCGGAAAACATCAACAAGGCCAGCTTTGAAGGCATTGAGGTCAGCGCCGAGGTGGAAGACTGGTTTGGCATTAACCACAGGGTTAATTTCAGCTATGTGGATGCTCAGGATGATAACAGCGGCGAAGATCTGGTACTGCGCGCCAAGCGAAGCTTTAACTGGGGTCTGGGTAAGGAATTTGATAAGTGGTATGTGGGCGCACAGCTGCAATACCGCTCGGATCGCGTAAGCTATTACCGCACTCACCTGCCAAGCTACACCTTGATCAATGTGAATGCGCGTTATCAGCTGGTGGACAACATCAGCTTTGATTTTGCCATTGAAAACCTCACCGATAAGGAATACGTCACCAATGTTGCCGCCACGGACTGGACCACGGGTGCCATTACCTCTGAATATATCGGCGCCGAGCGCAAGGTCTATGCAGGGGTGAGTTTGTCGCTGTAAATGAAGAGGGCCTCCGAAAGGAGGCTTTTTTTGTCGGGCCGCCGACAGTAACGGTAACTGATAGATCTCGTCGCCCCTCTTTGGAAACCCCGCGAACCCGTGATTCGCTCTTGCTTGCGAACTCGGTTTTTTGTTAAGCGCTCCTCTTAGTCCTTGATGCGATTTAACAGCACATCCATGTACTGATAAATCTAGCTCGGCATCGTGCCTCGCTATCAACTCCACGCTCCACAACAAAAGCCGATTTCGCCAGCGCGAATCTGAACGGGAAGATCGATACCTGTAGGTCAGATTTCAACCTGACAATTGCTATTGGGCCGCCGACATTTGCTTTAACTGATAGCTCTTGTCGCGTTGGCGACGACAACCAAAGAGGGAGTGATTCGACTCCCCCTTTGGAAACCCCGCGAACCCGTGATTCGCTATTGCTTGCGAACTCGGTTTTTTGTTAAGCGTTCCGCTTAGCTTCGACACGGTTTAACGAGGTGTCCTACCTCGATAAACCTAACTTCGCATCCATGCTCCGTTGTCTCAAGCACACTCCACAACAAAAGCCGATTTCTACAGCGCGAATCTAAACGGGGAGGTCGATACCTGTTGGTTTTGAATTAGTCGGTGGGTAGGAAAGTGTTATTTTTGGGTAAGTCCTATGGATAACCCCGCACTTGAATGATTTTTTTAATTGAATTTATTTGCAGCACTTTTTCCTTTGCTTAGTTGAACCACAAAAGCATTGGTCATTTTTCGAGGTCACTTCTTGCGCTAATTGCTCCAATTTCAAATATGCAGACACTCGTTTAAGATCAAACTCATTAGCAACTTGTATTGTTATGACTCCAGTTTCAGAAAGGTGCAAGCTTTCGTATTCTGCTTCTAATTCTAATAACTCTTGAACGAGAGTATGTTCTTTCAAAGCGATATGCTTTATCGGCATGCGTCCATTTTGGATTAAATCTGGGATTTCAGGATCAGGTATGAACTTTATCTTTTTTGCGTTTAGGGCGGACGGAGTGATGCAAACTAATTTACCATCTTCCTTTTGAACAATGACATGTGCTGTAAGCCTAAGGATCAGATTTCCCCAAACAGAAGTAATCCAGCCAAACATCATTGAGCCATCATTACTTTCTAAATATCTTTGGACATTGCTAAGGCAATAATTCATTTGAGAATACTGTGCGGGTTGAACTGGCACATCTAAAACGTTTTTTAGCCCCATCTTTGCAAGAGCGTTCGCGGGGATATTTTTAGGTTCAAATGAATTATATTTTGAAATCATCGCAATAACCTCCAATTTATTCTAGCAACTTAATAAAGAGAAACTTTGGAGCTAGTTTGCAAACAAGTTTTTATTCTTCTATTGATAACAAATCCCTCAGGCTTTTGCTAGCACTGGCTTTTTATCGCTTATATCTGACAGGCTGGCAGCTTGAGTAATACTTAATCTGAAATGCGATGTATCAGCTTATTCCCCGTGCATTTGCGCTGAGCTTGGTGGGGTTGGTAGTACAACTCGGCAGGGATTGCCGAGTTTCGCCGGGTGCGTAGGCAACACCGACAAGCGAAGAATAAAGCAAATGCTGGGGTGTCCTAGGAGTTCTTAGAGGAAATGGACAAGCATTTCCTCTAAGTCGAAGTCGGCGACCCGACAAGTTCTACACCAAATATGCATCAAATTCCTTCTCAAATTTGGCTATTTTCGGAGCAATAAGCAGGTTGCAATACGGTTGCCGCGGGTTGGCGCTAAAGTAATCCTGGTGATAGCTCTCGGCAGGATAAAATTCCTGCGCCGGAAGGAGCTCGGTGACTATGGCATCGTCGAGGTGCTCTTGCAGGCGTTCCATAACCAGCTCGGCCTGGTGTTTTTGCTGGTCGCCATGATAGAAGATCACGCTGCGATACTGGGGGCCGATATCATTGCCCTGACGGTTTAAGGTGGTGGGGTCGTGCAGGGCGAAAAACATCTTTAATAGCGTGGGGTAGTCAATCTTTTGCTCGTCATAGACGAGCTGCACCACCTCGGCATGGCCGGTGTCTTCGGCACAAATTTGATGATAGGTGGGGTGCTCAACATGACCGCCGCTGTAGCCGGAAGAAACCTGTTGCACGCCTTTGACCCGTCTAAAGGCGGCGTCGATACACCAAAAGCAGCCACCACCGAAGGTGGCCGTGCGTAGCTCACTCATTGCGCTTTGTCCTGTTTGCAATACCTAGTTCAAGTGTAGCGCGATTAAGTGCTTAATAGTAAAAAAGGCAGATTGCTCTGCCTTTTTAGGGTTACTCTTCCTGCAACGGGTGCTGTTGCTCCTGGTTGTTGAGGCGGTGCTGCAAAAACTCCGGCGATTGGGTTTTACGTGCCAGGGCATAATAGGCACTGGGCACCACAAACAGGGTCAGCAAGGTGGCCACGGTAACGCCGGTGAAGATCACCACACCTATTACCATGCGGCTTTCCGCCCCAGGACCACTGGCCAGTACCAGGGGCACCGAGCTCATGACCGTAGTCAGGGAGGTCATAATAATAGGGCGCAAGCGCTGCTTGGAGGCTTGCAACAGGGCGGCGCTGAACTCCATGCCCTTATCGCGCAATTGGTTGGCAAACTCCACGATCAGGATACCGTTCTTGGCGCTCAGGCCGATGAGCATAACAATCCCTATCTGACTGTAGATATTCAGGGTCAGCCCGGTGGCGTACAGTCCAAAGAGCGAGCCGGCGATGCCCAAAGGCACGGTCAGCATGATCACAAAGGGATGCACAAAGCTTTCAAACTGCGCCGCCAGCACCAGGAAGGTTACGGTCAGTGCCAGGACAAACACATAGACCATGGCCGAGGCGCCTTCGTAAAACAGCTGGGATTCGCCCTTGTAGTCGATGGCGCCGTCGATGTCGTTTTCTTCCATCGCCACCTGGTTAAGGAAGTTCAGCGCCTCTTCCAGGGTGTAGCCATCGGCCAGGTTGGCGCTCAGGGTAATGGCGCGCATGCGGTTATAGCGGTTAAGGCGTGACGCGGTGGCCTCTTCGGAGACGGTGATCAAACTGTCCAAAGGCACCAGTTCACCGGAGCGGGAATTAACATAGATGTTCGACACGTCCTGTGGACTGGCAAAGTCTTGTTTCTCACCTTTTAAGATCACGTCGTACTCTTCACCACGGTCGATAAAGGTGGTAACACGGCGCTGCCCCAGCATGGTTTCCAAGGTACGGCCGATATCCGAGACCGACACCCCTAAATCGGCGGCCTTGTTTTTATCTATGCTCACCAAAAATTGCGGAAAGGTTTCTTTATAGTCATGGTCGATACGCACCAGGCCCGGGTTTTGTTGGGCGCGGGCAATGATGCGATCGCGCCAGTCGGCCAGTTCTTCATAATCATTGCCTTGCAGTACAAATTCGATGGGGCGCGACGAGCCACCACCGCCTATGCCACGGCGCATAATGGCGAAGGCACGCACATCGGTCACTTCACGCATCTTGCCACTGATCTCGCCCATTACCGACCAGGTATCGCGCTTGCGCTCGTCCCAGTCGGCCATGCCGATAATGGCCACGCCGCCTTGCCCACCCCAGCCGGGTACCCGCACCAGCACGCGGTTAAGCTCACCGGACTCTACATAAGGCAGCAGGCGCTGTTCAATTTTCGCCATGTTTTCGGCGTTGTTTTCGTAACTGGCGCCTTCGGGGCCATTCATCATCACAAAGAAGGTGCCGCGATCTTCTTTGGGCGTTAATTCCGAGGGAATTTTCTGGAACAGCCCATAACAGGCGGCGCCGGCCAGTAACAACATGATGGTAAGCATACCGGAGCGGCGAATATTGCCGGCCAGAGTGCGCTCGTAAGCGCCCTCTAAGCGGGCAAACTGACGGTCCATCCACTGGCTAAAGCGTCCCGAGTTGGCACTTTGTTTAAGTACCTTGGAACACAGCGCCGGGGAGAGCGTCAGCGCGGTTACGCTGGAGAAAAACACCGCGGCGCTGACCGCCATGGCAAATTCGGTGAACAGGGCGCCGATGCGACCATCCATAAAGACCAGGGGCACAAATACCGCAATTAACACCAGCGTGGTGGCGACGATGGCAAAACCTACCTCGCGGGCGCCACGATAGGCGGCAAGCAGGCGTGGCTCGCCGAGCTCGATACGACGGTGGATGTTTTCCAGCATAACTATGGTGTCATCCACCACCAGACCTATGGCCAGCACCAGGGCTAACAGGGTAAGCAGGTTAATGGAGTAACCCATGGCCAGCAGGAACATAAAGCTGCCGATCAGTGCCACAGGCACGGTCACCGCCGGGATCAGGGTAGCGCGAATGTTGCCAAGGAATAAGAAGATGACTAATACTACCAGACCCATAGAAATGGCCAGGGTGCGATACACCTCGTTGATCGATTCCTTAATAAAGATGGAGGAGTCGTAGCTGTCTTCTATGGTGGTGCCAGGAGGCAGGTTACGCTTAATGTTTTCCAGCTCTTTACGGGCGTTTTCCACTACCGTCAGGGTATTGGCCTTGGCCTGTTTAACTATCCCCAAGCCTATCATATTGCGGCCATTACCACGGAACATGCTTTCTTCATCGGCGGCTTCAAGTTGCACATCGGCTACTTCGTTAAGGCGCACCAGGTAGCCGCCATCGCCACGGGCCACCACGAGATTACGAAAATCCTGCGGGTCGAGGTAACTGCGAGCGGTACGTACCGAGAAGTCCCGGTCTTTCGACTCGATTTCACCGGCGGGAAGTTCAACGTTTTCGGCGCGCAGCACGCGCTCGATATCGGCGGCGGTAATGCCGCGGGCGGCCATGGCCTGGCGGTTAAGCCAGATTTTCATGGCGTATTGGCGCTGACCACCTATACGGACATTGGAGACACCGTCCACCACTGCCAGGCGGTCGACGATATAGCGCTGGGCATAGTCTGAGAGCTGCAGGGTATCCATGCTGCTGCTGTTAAGCACAAACCAGGCGATGGGGCTTTCATCGGAATTTGATTTAGACACTTCAGGTGGGCGCACCTGATCCGGCAGGCTGTCCAATGCACGCGAGACACGCTCGCGCACATCGTTGGCGGCGGCATCAATATCACGGTCGATATTAAATTCTATGGTGATATTGGAGCGGCCATTGCGGCTCGACGAGGTGATGCTTTTAATGCCCTCGATACCGGAAATGCGGTTTTCGATCACCTGGGTGATCTTGGTTTCGATAATTTCCGATGAGGCGCCGGTGTAGCTGGTGCTGACGCTGACAATGGGGCTTTCAATGTCTGGGTATTCGCGCAGCGGCAACAGCGAAAAGGCCACCAGACCAAAGGTGAGCAACAGCAGGTTGATAACAATGGCGAAGACGGGGCGTTTTACCGCGGTATCGGTGATCCTCACTGTTCGCTCTCCTGTGCATTCACCGGTGAGCCGGAACGAATTTTAATGATGCCTTCGGTCACCACCTGGTCACCCGCTTTGAGGCCAGAGCTGATGCCAACCCAGCCGTCGTAACGTTTATCGACCTTTACTTCCACTTCTGTGGCGATGCCATCGACTACCTGAAAGACAAAATGCTTGTCCTGGCGTGGAATAATGGCTTTTTCCGGCACCAGCAGGGCTTCGTAGGTTTTCAGTTCCAAGGTGGTATTGAGTAGCATGCCTGGGCGCAGCAGCGCCTCGTTATTGCTGAAGCTGGCGCTGATGGGCACGCTGCGGGTGTTCATATCGACGCGAGAGCTGACATGGGTGACCTTGCCGTTGAAGGTGCGTGCCGGGTAGGCGTCGCTGCGGGCGCTCACCGACATGCCAACACGCAATTGCGCCAGGTATTTCTCCGGCACATTAAAGTCGACCTTGATCACGCTGAGATCGTCCAAGGTAGTAATTTCCGTGCTGTTAGAGACAAAGGCACCCTTAGAAATCATGCGCTTGCCCAGGGTACCGGCAAAGGGAGCACGAACTTGCATTTCTGCCAACTTAGTTTTTGCAGCCTCAAGTTGTGCCTGGGTGGCTTCAAATTTGGCTCTTTGCTCTTCCAGTAACGACTTGGCGGCGGCTTGCGAGCGGGCCAGCTCGGTAAGGCGGTTTAATTGGCGCTCTACTTCTGAAAGGTTGGCCTCCAGCTCCTTCACTCTCAGCTGCTCTTCGGTGTCACGTAGTTGCACCAGCAGTTGCTCTGCCTTAACCAGCTCACCATCGTCAAAGTAGATCTCATCCACATAGTCGCTTTGGGCGCTTTTAATAAAAATGGCCTGATTGGCACGGCTGCTGCCGATGCCGTCCACGTTAACGGCACGCTGTTGTTGTTCGACGGTATGCACTTGCACTCTCGTGGGTTGCATTTGGCGGGTGTTTTGTTGCGATTGGCCGTTAGGCAGGTACAAATAAACGCACAATCCCAAAAAGATGATAATAAAAACGGGAAACAGCGCTTTGCCCGAGTGCCTATTGTGGTTCATTGTTAATGCCTTATGTAGTTTTAGCCCGAGAATAGTTTACGACTTTGTCGGCATACACATAGACCGCCAATCCTGTATTTTTGTGTGTTAACCGAAAATAACGATTTTGTGATGAATAATCAGGGTCTGTTGACCTTTGTTGTTTGTTTCTGCAGCAGTGTGTAGTGAATTTATACAAGGCGGCACATGTGTAGTGTAGTTATTCTACATAAACATGTAACAACACAGTAGAAATGCGCTACAAGCGCTGCCCTACGGGTTCATCTAAACGCATCTTGCTCTGTGTTACTCGCTATGAACATAGAATGACTATGCATCATAACGAGCGTCGTGATCAGAATGCGTTTAGATTGAACATAAAGTAAACCGCAAAGATAAACAGACCCTACAGTTTTTGTTCACAAAACGAGAACGACAAAGGTAACTAGCCATTGCTACGCATCTTTATATACACTCAAGGTAGAGTATAGAAGTAGGGGGCGGGTTATGGCGCACAATTCTTCGCCACAACATCAGGGTGAAAAGCAGGAGCAGGGCTATCAGGGCGCGAAGATCAGAGCCCAGGGCTCGCGTTATGGAGCACAAACCCTGTTGATCAGCGCCGCCGTGTTACTGGTGCTGGTGGCGGTGATGAAGTTTCGCCCCGGTGAGGTCTTGCTGGCGGAGATTTTTATTCTGAGCGCCTCCTTGGTGGGCGTGCTGGTGGGCTTTTTGAAATTACGCGAGCCCTTTTACAGCATCTATCTCGATAGGGACAAGCTCAGTTATAACCATAAGTACGGCTGCTGGCAGCTGCCGGTGGGCAATCTGGCTCGGGTCGGCGTGGTGCAGGTGCAGCGTCGGGGCGAAGTGTTAGAGCTCAATGTAATAGGTATTTGTGTGCGCCGTGAAGACGAGTTTTTACAGCGCCTATCGCCGCGTTTGGCCGGTCGTTTGTTAGTTGAGCAGCGCCATTTTCTGTTGCAGGCGATCAAGGCCTATTGTCATGAGGGCAAAGAATGCCCGCCGCATTGGCTGGTGGAAGACACCGAATATGTTAGCGAAGGCGGCTGCAAATATACTGGATTATTGGCCATGTTTGCTAATAGAATGAAAAACTTAAAACTATTGACCGGATACCATATCCTGCTGCCGGCGGCGGCATTGGATCGCGATATTTGGACCTTCAGTTATATGTTACATCGTTGGCAACAAGACCCGGTGCTTACCGTGTCCCGGTTGCGGCAAGAGCTGTCTGCAGCAAGTAGTAAATGACAGAGGAAATTCTTCATGGCCGATGAAAGAGCGTTTATTAAAAGTGGTCGTAACACCCTGATCCACAAAATTAAAAAGGTGGATCTAGTGGTCGTTAACGGTGAACACCACCCAAAAATCAAGGTAACTCAGCATGGTCTTGAGCCCTTTAAAGAGTCGTTACCGCGCAATCGCCGCGAAGCCAGGGAGCGTTACCTGGAGGTAGTGCATGTTGCCAGCGCCGATATTTTCGCCGAGGAAAAACGCCTGCTGTTTATCCAGGCGTTGGATGGCAAAGAATATAAAATTGATTACTCCAAAGTCGGCACCAAGTTATTTGTGCGTATTCATCAGGAAGGTTACCTCTAAATCCTTGTTGATCGCCGCCGCAGCGCGGTGATGTCCCTCCTAGTAATACATGCTTACACTTTTGTGCTGCGCAATTGTTGTTCAAAAACGCTAAGTTAGATAGCCTAAGGCCATCAACTAGATAGGGATTGGGCGATGAGCGTACGTAAATATCTTTGGCTATGGGCCTTGCCGCTGGCATTAATTTGTTATGCCATAGGCGCCGAAAAAGGTGTGCTGGCCTTATTAATCGTCGGCGTCTTTCTCGAAGGAGCGTTTTGGTTGGGCCTGTTCAAACGCACCAAGAAAAAACAAAACAAGCCTTAATGCATGCTGTTTGGGGTAAAGTCTTCTAACTTGTCCCGAATAGTGCGTTCTATTTCGGGGATCAGTGGGTCAAGACTGCGATTAATCACATGATTGAGACGAAACCGTCTTAGTGGCAAAACATTAAAGTTATCCGCGTACTGCCGGCTATCGCCAAAAACGGTAGAAAATATCGCATATTCAAATTCATAACGCTTGAGCAACTCGGGTATGCTTTTAAGCTTTTCGTTAAACACCAGCTTGGCCTTGATATCAAATTCTGCAAGCGACTCCAGGGTGCCGCGGGCAATCAGTATCTTGTTGCTCGGCTTGCTCAACGCCGCCAGGTTACAAGGCACCGCCTTATCACACAGGAGAATATGTTCGCCGACCGCCAGGCTAGGCGCAAGTACGCGAATATTCTTAAATCTGGACATGTTGGCCGCCACTCTCACAACATCAATATCACTCACTCCGGCATTAAGCAGCACCAGGCCACGACGGGCCGGAACGGCTTCCAGCTTTAAACTGATGCCAAGCTCGGCGTAGACCTGCTCGATAAAGTGGATAAAGGGCTCAACCCCTGGCGTATCTATGTAAGTGCCTGTCAGCTCTGTGGGACGGGTAAATGCGGTATTCGTATCTAAGTGGCGCTGTAACAGGTCATTTAAAAGTACCTGGCGGGCTTGGTTTTTTTCACTCTGCCTAAAAGCCAGTACCAGCGGAATGTCGGCAAATTGGGTGACCATTCTGAGGCTATTCGCGCGTTTGCGAGACGAGACATGGGTGACAACTTCCGGGCTGGCGAGGATCAAATCAACGCTCCCCCTGTGCAGCATGGCCACCAAATCCTTTTCAGAGTTAGCGTAGAGTATGGTTTCCCTATACTCGTTGAGCACTTTTTGTATGTTGACGGGATAAACATAGCTGGCAACCACGCCAACCTTATACTGCTCGAAGAGATGAATCAGGTTGCGATAATCCAGGTCGTGGTCTTTTTTGGTTAAGATGCCAAGGTGTGAAAACCCCAGCGGTGCCGAGGCGATAAAGCCACTGCGTACCTCCGATGGCCAAGCCGGAAAGTAGCCGGCGTACTCGCCTGCAGCGGCTCGTAACTGAGCCTGCTCCCAGGGCAGGTAATCGACTTCGATGGCAATATCATGAGGCGCTAGCAGGTCGCGCAACGAGGCAATGGCATCGCCGCCATTGTCCATGTGCGCGCTGGCATAGGGCGGCCATTCCAGCGAGGCTATCTTCCAGGTTGATGTGGCTGCAAATCCAGTCAGGGGCAAGGCAATAAGTGCGATCAAGGCCCAGTGCAAGAGACGTTTCAACATAGCTGCCACTCCTTAAAAAGAGAAGACGATTGGCCGTGGCGGTGCTGACAAAATCCGGGTAAAGGGGCGTGTCCACACCCTTATAGCCTATTGCATTAAGTATAACAGTTGTGCCGGGAGCCACCGATTTTCTGATGGCTGCCTGAAGGTTTTTATGCGAACAGTTAGGTGAATGGAATTCCCATATGGATACTTGTTGTACCCCATTGTTACTGAAGAAAATTCTCTATTTAGGGGGCGGAAGTTGCGAATAATTTCATTTCATCGACAAGATGGGTTTTACAATTGATTACATCCTTGTAACAATATCCGGCTTAAAACAATAATAAAGGGAGTTAACATGAAATATCCACTTATCGCATTCACCGCCTTAGCCCTAAGCGGCTGTAATTCGACCGACAATAACACCACAGCAAGTGCATCTAACCTGCAAAGTGACAATGCCTCAGTGAGTAGCGTTGAAGCGAGCGAGACAACAACAAATAAAGCTCCAGCACAGGCTTCGGCTCAAGCCTCTGTTGAAACCCCTCAACAAGACGTGGTCAGCGAAACCAAAGTTGCTAAGGCATCTAAGTCTCTAGCAGGTAATGAGGTGCTCTACATTCTCACCAATGTACCTTATTCTAATCCGAATATTATCGCCGACAATGTTAAAAACGAGTGTTACCAGCTGGGCAATCAATTTTCAGATTCTTTGGTGAAATATGCCAAGGCGCAGCGTATTGCCATTGAGCAGGTGAAGGGTGAGTTACCGCAAACCGGTAAGGTGCTGCAACTGAGCATAGATAATGTGTACAGTGGCGGTAATGCGTTTATTGGTCACCGTAAATCGGCATCGGTATCCGCTAAGTTGATGATCGATGGCAAGGTGGTCGACAGCACCAGCAAAACGCGCAATTCGGCGGGTGGCTTTTTTGGTGGCTTTAAAGGCTCTTGCTCGGTGTTAGCACACACCGTGAATACCTTGGGTAATGATATTGCCAAATGGGCCAAGTCTAGTAAGCATTTCTAAGCATCACCTATACTGAGACAACGAATATAAGAACCGGCTCAGGCCGGTTTTTTTATGCCAACCAAAAAAACCTGAGTTTAGATGTACCGCTTCTTATTACTTTATACAGTGTTTTATACAGTATTTTGTGGCCTTGTAAATTCATATCTGCGAAGATAGGCAAAACGGTTTACTTCTTTTTTGGCCATGAAGAAATTTATCCATATCGATATGGATTGCTTTTATGCCGCGGTGGAAATGCGTGATAACCCCAAGCTTGCCAAGGTGCCTTTGGCGATTGGCGGCAAAAGTCGTCGTGGGGTGCTGTCCACCGCCAATTATATCGCCCGCCAATACGGGGTGCGTTCGGCCATGTCCAACTATCACGCCAAGCAGTTGTGTCCAGAGCTGGTGATCGTACCCGGGCGTATGCAGGTGTATAAAGAAGTCTCTCAGCAGATAAGGGCGATTTTTAGCCGTTATACAGAGCTAATAGAGCCCTTGTCGCTGGACGAGGCTTATCTCGATGTCACCGACGCCCAAGCCTGTCAGGGCAGTGCGACTTTGATTGCCGCGCAAATCAGGCGGGAAATCCAGGCCGAAACCGGGCTTACGGCATCCGCGGGGATAGCACCCATCAAGTTTATTGCCAAAATTGCCAGCGACGAAAACAAGCCCAATGGCCAGTGCGTGATCACCCCGGATCAGGTTCCGGCGTTTTTAGCCACCTTGGATCTGAAAAAAATCCCCGGGGTTGGCAAGGTCACCATCGAAAAATTGCACGCCCAGGGGTTGTTTAAAGGTCAGGATGTACTGGATAAGGGCATGAGCTGGATTCAGCAACATTTGGGGAATTTTGGCGTTTCTCTATATCAAAAGTGTGCCGGTCAGGTTATCGGTGCGGTAAGCACCGAGCGGGTGCGTAAATCCCTCAGCGTGGAACACACTTACGAGTACAATAAAACAACCTTGGCCCAGTGCCAGCAAGCGCTGCCTATATTGCTCGAAGAACTCACCATGCGCCTGGACAGGCAGCAGCTACACCAGCGCATCAATAAACTCTCGGTTAAGGTGAAGTTCGCCGACTTTCATGTCACCACGGCGGATCAAAGTGGCCACAGCCTGAGCCTTGATGTATTTAATGCCTTGTTGGCCAAGGCCTATGAACGGGGCGTAACACCAGAGGTGAGGCTGCTGGGGTTAGGCGTGGGCATAGACAGCGAGCAGGCCGATGTGCAGCAACTGAGCATCTTAGACTAAAGCGCTAGTGAATTTTTACACTATGCTGATAAGGTGAATCTGAGTTTTTGCGTAAACGCGTTCGTGCGTTACAACGCTTAATACCAATTCTGTTAACTATGTGATCAGATATAGCGCTGGATAAACGCCGTGAGTACGACATTTAGCCCGCTAGAATGATTAGCTATTTAAGTGAATTGGTATAACCCCTGTGACTACAAAAACAAAGAGAGAAGACTATGCAATCGGTTGTTATTGTCTTGCTTGGCATCGTCGGCATGTTATTTGGCTGGCTGGTGTATTCCAAGTTTATCGCTGAAAAAATATTTCGCATGGATGACAGGTTTGTAACGCCAGCTCACGAGCTAGAGGACGGTGTCGATTATGTGCCCACCAACAAGGTGGTCCTTTGGGGGCACCATTTTACCTCGGTAGCCGGGGCGGCGCCCATAGTGGGTCCGGCCATCGCCGTTTACTGGGGCTGGGTGCCGGCGGTGCTGTGGGTGGTCTTTGGTACCATCTTCTTCGCCGGGGTGCACGATATGGGTGCCCTGTGGGCCAGTGCCCGCCATAAGGGTAAGTCCATGGGCGCGCTGTCGGAGTCGGTGATCGGTAAACGCACTCGTTCATTATTTATGATAGTGGTGTTCCTGGTGCTGCTGATGGTGAATGCGGTATTTGGAGTGGTGATCGCCAACTCTTTTGTGGCACAACCCAACGCTGTGTTCCCGGCTTGGTCGGCCATCGTTGTGGCGCTGATCATAGGTCAGCTGCTGCACCGTAAGGTGCCGCTTATTCCCCTGTGCGCCATCGGCGTGGGGGTGCTTTATGCCACCATCTACATGGGCAGCTCTATGCCATTGGCGCTGCCCACGGAAATGTTTGGTCTGGCCGACAAGGCCAACTGGATCATCATTCTCTTTATCTATGCCGCCATTGCTTCTTTGCTGCCGGTGTGGATGTTGCTGCAACCGCGCGACTTTATCAACGGCATGCAATTGCTGGTGGGTCTGGTGCTGCTTTACGGTGCGGTGTTTATTTCCATGCCGGATATCACGGCGCCAGCCTTTAACACCCAAACCGCGGTCGATACCCCAAGTATAATTCCGTTGTTATTTGTGACCATAGCCTGTGGTGCCGTGTCTGGCTTCCACGGCATCGTCTCCTCGGGAACCAGCTCTAAACAACTGGATAAGGAAACCGATGGTCGCTTTGTTGGTTATCTCGGCGCCGTGGGGGAGGGCTGTTTGGCGCTGATCACCTTAGTGGCGGTCAGTGGCGTAGCCTTGGCGGTGTCGCCCGAGGAATGGCATGAGATCTACAGTCACCTCGGGGCTGGCAGCGTGAACGCCTTTATTACCGGCGGTGCCAATCTAATCGAAAGCGGCTGGGGTATCTCCACCGAGGTGGCCTCGACCCTGTTGGCTGTGATGGTGGTGCTCTTTGCCGGTACCACCATGGACTCTGGGGTGCGCTTACAGCGCTACATCATTCAGGAGTGGGGGGAAATCTATAACCTTGGTGTGCTGAAAAACGGCATTATCGCGACCTTGGTCGCGGTGGGATGTTGTTTGCTGCTGGCCTTTGGTGCCGGCGGCTCATCGGGCAGCGGTGGCATGATCATCTGGCCCTTGTTTGGTTCAACCAACCAGATCCTCGCCAGCCTCACTCTGTTGGTTATTTCGGTGATGTTGATCAAGGCGGGTCGCCCGGCCATTTATACCCTGATCCCCATGGTCTTTGTACTCACCATGGCCTTCTTTGCCGGCTTGATTAAACTGGTCGAATACTATGAGCAGGGCAACTGGCTGCTGGTCAGCCTGGATGCCATAGTGCTGGTTGTCAGTGTGCTGGTTATGCTTGAAGCCTGGTCGGTCATAGTCACCCACAGGCGGGACGAACGCGCAAATAAAGCGTCATCGTAAGCCAAGCTTGCCAAGCTCCTTTACAGGCCGAGGCGTAAAGCTCGGCAGTCGGTAGTAAAGGGGCGCTAAATCACCGATAATAAAGGCCCTTTGTTTAAATTTAGGACCTTTTTTTATGTCTTATGCCCACGCCATAGCCTGCGCCACTCTTGATGCCGCAAGCGCCCAAGGCCAATTCGATGCTCTTATCATTATCAGCGCCAGCCTGGATTCAGTGCCCCAGCCTTACCTAGATGTATTACGCCAAAACGGCGCCGTAGACAGCCGCATTGGTAAGCAATGCGCGCTAGTGGTGTGTGAAGCTGCACCGGGTCAGCGTCTTATTTTTGCCCCGACTGGGCCTTTGACTCGCGATTATGATGATGTTCGCCGCGTATTTGCCGCCGCCAAGGCCGCTATTGAGCTGGCGAAGCAGGCCGGTGCCGTTAAGCCTGCCTTGGGTGTGTCTGGTATCAGCGAGCTAGCTGGGTATGAGTTTGCCAGCGAAGTGGCCTTTTTGGGTGCTAATCAGGCGCTATGGCAGCCTCTTGAAGCGCGTGAGTATCACGGCGAAGCCATCTCTCCGATTGAAGCCATAGGTGTTGTTGGCGCCGATGACGAGCAGCTTAAGCAGATGAATGCCATTGCCGCCGGTCAGTATGCCGCTCGTGATCTGTGCGGTACCGAGCCAGAGCGCATGGCACCACCGCGTTTTGCCGATTACTGCGTGGAGCTATTTCAGGGCACCAAGGTGAGCACCGAGGTGATCAGCGACATCGCCACTATAGACAAGGATTACCCATTATTGAGCACTGTGGCCCGTGCTTCTTACGCGGTCGAGCGTCACCATCCGCGCGTGGTAAAACTGGCCTATGTGCCCGAGGGCGACGTTGAACGCACTCTGATCTTCGTGGGTAAAGGCCTGGTCTATGACACAGGTGGTGCCGATCTGAAAGTCGGCGGTTTTATGGCCGGTATGAGCCGTGATAAGGGCGGTGCCGCATCGGTAGCCGGTTTTATGAAGGCGGTGGCCGAAGCGCAGCCTAAAGGCGTTAAGGTTATAGCTTACCTGGCCGTGGTGCGTAACTCTATCGGCTCTGATTGTTTCGTTCCCGATGAGATCATCACCGGCCGTGAAGGCGTGCGTGTACGCATAGGTAACACGGATGCCGAAGGACGTCTGGCCATGGGTGACTTACTGAGCGAAGCCAAAGACCTGGCGAAAAACGAAGTAAATCCGGAGATCTTCACCGTGGCCACGCTAACCGGCCATGCCGCCCGAGCGGTAGGTCCTTACAGCGCCTATGTTGAAAATGGTCCGGCTCGCGCCGCTAAGGTATCGCAGCAGCTGGTTGAGCATGGCGACCTGTGGGCCGATTGTGCCGAGGTTTCGCGCTCGCGTCGTGAAGACTATGACTTTGTGCAGCCGCGCACTCAGGCCGACGATCTGCTTTCCAGCAACAATGCACCGTCAGCGGTTACCGCGCGTGGTCACCAGTTCCCGATGGCCTTCCTCGCCATAGTGTCGGGCTTGGATAAGCACGGCTTAGACAGCGATCAGCCATTGCCTTATGTGCATATGGATATTGCCGGTAGCGGCGTTGAAGGCGGCGACTGGCAGCATGGTAAGCCGACGGCACCGACCGTGGCAGCCCTGTTCGCACGTTATTGCCGTTAATAGCGGTTAATAACTACTTGGCTCACAATTGCGGTGTTAAAAATTGCCTCAAAGTCCTCATTTACCAGATGTAACCTGCGGCTTTTCGGCAATTTTTGCCTAGCACTTGTTTCGTCCGTGACGTTTTTAAGATGAGGTTGTGAGTAGGTGCTGTGGGCGAGGCTTTAGCCTTGCAAGCTTGTAGGTCGGTGCTCTGCGCCGACAAAGCCAACTTACAATCAAAGACATAAAAAAGGCTGGGAATTCCCAGCCTTTTTTATTTTTAGTACGACTTATTTTTCTTCCATGTCGAAGTGACGGTTGAAGAAGTCGGTAATGGTTTGATGCAGGTGGGTTTGCACCTTTTTACCGCGTAAGCTGTGTTTTGAGCCCGGGTAGGTCATCATTTCAAACGGCAGAGCTTTATCCTGCAACTGTTTAAACAGCTTGGTGGCATGGGTGAATAACACGTTGTCATCGGCCATACCGTGATAAATCATCAGTGGGCCTTTGAGACCATCCACATAGGGAAACACCGCGCTTTGCTCATAACCCATGGCATTGGTTTTCGGGTGGCTCAGGTAGCGCTCGGTATAGTGAGTGTCGTACAGGGCCCAGTCGGTCACCGGTGCACCGGAAACACCGGCCTTGAAGTAGTCACCGGCTTTAAACATGGTCATCAGTGCCATATAGCCGCCGTAGCTATGGCCATAAATACCGATACGCTCCGGGTCGACGTAATCCAGGGTACGTAGGAACTCGACGCCCTTGATCTGATCGCGCACTTCGGCCTCACCCAGGTGCTTGTAGATCACGTCTTCAAAACGCTTGCCGCGGTTATACGAGCCACGGTTATCAAGTTGGAAGACCACATAGCCTTGCTGCACCATGTACTGGAAATACAGGTTCTTACTGCGCCAGCTATTAGTCACTCTTTGGGCATGAGGACCACCGTAAACGTTCACCATCACCGGGTGCTTTTGCTTCTTGTTTAGTTTGCGTGGCTTGAACAGGCGATAGTGCATGATTTGCCCATCTTCCGCCTCAATAGTGCCGTATTCCGGCTCCACCAGATCGCTCAGATAAGGCGTAAGCGGGTGAGTGTCGTTTAGCTCATTTTGCTCCAGCCAGGTTATAAAGTCGCCATTGGCTTTGCGCAGCGCCACATAAGGAGGGCGATTCACCGCAGAAGCGCTGTCGATAAAGGTTTGCTGATCGTCTGCCATCACCACATTATGGTATTCACCACTGTTGGTGATACGGGTGATCTCCCCTTGCTCAAATAGCGGTGTGCTGTAGAGGTGGCTTTCAAGCGGTGTATCTTTGCGACCGGCAAAGTAGATCAGGCCTTTTTTCTCGTCCACACCCTTAATGGCTTCGACAATCCACTCACCCGAGGTGATCTGGCGTACCAAGGTGCCATCGTTCTTGTACAGATACAGGTGTTTAAAGCCATCACGCTCCGAGGCCCAGACAAAGTGTTGCTTATCTTTTAAGAACTTAAGGTCGAAGTGCAGGTTGATCCAAGTATCGCTGGTTTCTTTGAGCGCCACCTTTTGTGTTTTCGTTTCGCTGTTATAAAAGCGCAGTTCCAGATTGTGCTGAGCGCGGTCTTGCCATTGATACGACAGGGTCTTGCTGTCTTTCAACCAGTCGGCACGGGCAATGTAGATGTCTTTTTCTTCACCCAGGTCGACCCAGTCGATTTGCTGGTCGTTAATGCTGACAACGCCTAACTCGATTTCAACATTGTCGGTGCCGGTGAAGGGGTAGCGCTGATTGAATAGCTTCACTTCTTCGGCATAGATTTCGTTACGGATCGCCTCGGCCACCGGCGTTTCATCGATACGGGTAAAGGCAATCTTGCTTTCATCGCCAGCCCACCAGTAGCCGGTCATACGGCTCATTTCTTCTTGCGCCACAAACTCGGCCATGCCGTTTTTAATCACGCCACCGCCGTCCTTGGTCAGCTGGATTTCTTTACCGCTGTCCAGCGCCAGGGCGTAAAGGTTCTGCTCACGAATAAAGGAGACATAATTGCCCTTGGGCGAGAAGCGGGCATCGGTTTCAAAGGCTTCGGTATCGGTCAGCTTACGGCTTTTGCCATTGGCCAACTGGTAGTAATAAAGATCGCCGTTGAGTGGGAATAACAGCGCCTGGCCGTCTTTCGACCAGGTGTATTCTAAAATACCGCGGCCAAAGATGCGCTGGCGCTCACGGCGCGCCTTTTCTTCATCGGACAGTGTTTCTGGGCCGGAGAACAGCGCCTGGGAGTCGACCAAGAGGCGATTGCTGTTGTCTTTGAGGTTGTATTCCCATAAATCGTAACGGTTGTAGTCGTCTTTTTTACCCTGCAAATAGGTAACACGGCTGCCATCGGGAGAAAACTTTAATTGCACCGGGGCCGTGCCGGCAAGGTTAGGGTCGTCGAAGATACGTTCCAGGCTGAGCTCTTTGGCGTTGGCGGCACTGCACACCAAGCCACTGGCTAGCGCCAGAGATAAGTATTTGGTTGTTTTAGACACGGGTAAACCTTATTGTTGGAATCCTATGCCCGATGGTACTCATGCACCTTGGGCTGCGCAACTTTATGCTATCAAACAATATAGGAGCACATATGTTTTCTTTGGCGCCCGAATTACAAAAAGACTGTATTGAATTAGCCGACTGGCCCCTGTGCAAGCTGTTGCTAATGAATGACAGCCAGTATCCCTGGTTTATCCTGGTGCCACGCAAGGAGGGAGTCACAGAGATCATTGACCTATCTGAGCAGGAGCAACTGATGCTGATGCAGGAGTCGGCGCAATTGAGCAAGCTACTGCAATCCGTGTTTAATCCGGACAAGCTCAATATTGCGGCGCTGGGGAACATGGTGCCACAGCTGCATATTCATCATATCGCCCGTTTTCGCAGTGACATCGCCTGGCCTAAACCCGTGTGGGGGCTGCATCCGGCTGTGCCTTACACCGAGCAGCAAATTGCCGAGCTAAAACAGGCGCTGCAACTGTCTTAAAACGAAAAACGGCATCCAATGGATGCCGTATCAAGGGATAGAGTTACTTCACGTCGCCGAGCTTTTCGGCCTGCTCCTTACAGCGGTTATACACTTCCTGACACTGAGCCACACACACCTGATTGGTCATGCTGTCGTTAATGCTGCTGTTGTTGCAGCTGTTTTCACACTGGAAGTTTTGCTGTGCACATTGATTGAGTTCTGGGTTGTTGACACCATTTTGGCAGCCACCCAGTAACAACATGAATGCAGCTGCAAATGTCGCAGAAGATATCGCTTTGTTCATCCTATCACCTTGTTTATTCTTCTATTCTACTTGCAGTCTAGCGGCAAATTGTCGATAAGTCTTACTTTATCAACAAAAGCGGCGGCTAAAATAACCAGCTCGCTGTCCTGCTGCTCGGCGCGGCGTAAGGTGTTGCGCTCGGCAATGCTGAAGTAGTCAACAACCAGGCCCGCGGCGGCAATGCGCGCCTTGGCTTGTTGTTCCAGGTCGGCAAAGTCTTTAATGCCGTCCAAAAGCTGTTCCTTGACCCAGTTCAGGGTGGCGAAAAGCACGGTTGCTTGCTGTTTTTGCTCGTCGCTGAGGTAGCCGTTGCGCGAGCTCAAGGCCAGGCCATTGACGTCGCGTTGGGTCGGTACGCCCACCACTTCCACCGGCATGGAGAGGTCACGCACCATGGTTTTGATCACCTGCAACTGCTGAAAGTCTTTCTCACCAAAACAAGCAAAATCCGGTTGCACCAGATTAAACAGCTTGGTCACTACGGTGGCCACGCCGCGGAAGTGACCAGGGCGCGAACCGCCGCAATAACCCATGGAAACCTCGGGCACATCGACATAGCTCTGGCTGCCCAAGCCATTGGGGTAGATGGTGTCTACCGTGGGCGTAAATAAATAGTCGGCGCCACGCTCGCTAAGGCCCTGTTGGTCTTGCTGTAGTGTGCGTGGATAGGCATCCAGGTCTTCATTGGCACCAAATTGCATGGGGTTAACAAAAATGCTGACCACCACCTTGTCGGCCAGGGTTTTGGCCTTATCGACCAAGGAAAAATGGCCTTCATGAAGGTTGCCCATGGTCGGTACAAAGGCGACGCTTAGCCCCGCCTGACGCCAGGCCTTCACCTGACTACGAAGAGAACGGATTTCGCTGGTTGTTTGCATGCACTAATTTCGCTTAATTGAACTCGTGGTCAGGACCTGGGAAGGCGCCACTTTTTACATCGTCACAATATTTCTTCACCGCCGCCGGCATATTGCCGGTTTCCGCCAGGAAGTTTTTTGAGAACTTGGGGATATAACCGGCGGAAATACCCACAAGATCATGCATTACTAAAATCTGACCATCCGTGTCTTTACCCGCACCTATGCCGATAGTGGGAATGTTCACCGCTTCGGTAATGGCTTTGGCTAGTACGCTGGGAATACACTCAAGTACCAGCAGCTGAGCGCCCGCGGCCTCTAAAGCCTGGGCGTCGGCAATCATTTTATCCGCCTGTTCTTTATCGCGACCCTGAATTTTAAAGCCGCCAAACACATGCACGGATTGCGGCGTTAAGCCAAGGTGACCACAGACCGGCACGCCTTGCTGGGTGAGGGCGCGAATGCTGTCGTGCAACCACTGACCGCCTTCGAGTTTGACCATGTTGGCTCCGGCACGCATCAACTTGGCGGCATTGGCACAACTTTGCTCAACATTGTTGTAGGTCATAAAGGGCATGTCGGCAATAACGAAAAGCTCGCGGCTACCGGCGCGCACGCACTTGGTATGATAGGCAATATCATCGATGCTGACCGCCAGGGTATCGTCGCCGCCTTGCAATACCATGCCCAGGGAGTCACCTACCAGCACGGCATCAACGCCATTGTCGGCAAACAGTTTGGCAAAACTGGCGTCATAGGCGGTTAAAGAAGTGATTTTTTCACCGGCTTGCTTCTTTTTAAGCAAGGTGGATACGGAGATCTTCGCCATTAGCTTTCCTTATTGGAGTTGTTCTAGGCCATTGCGAGGCACTTGCGTTGTCAGGCTGCGCACCGAGCTGCCATCGGGCAACTCGAGTTCAGGTGCCAGTTCAAACAGCGGATAAAGCACGAATTCGCGCACCTTCATGCCGTAATGGGGCACGGTTAAACGTTCATCGTCGATGCATTGGCTGCCAAAAAGCAGGATATCTATGTCCAGGGTGCGCGGACCCCAGCGTTCGGCCTTACGTACGCGGCCGAGGTTTAGTTCGATGGCCTGAGTGGCATCGAGCAGCTCGTGAGGGGCAAGCTGACATTGCAGCTCCATCACCGCGTTAACATAATCGGGCTGGTCTTGCGGCCCCATGGGCTTGCTGGCATAAAACGCCGAGCAGCGATGGGCTCGAGTGCCGGGCAGTTGCGTTAAGGCATTAACCGCTTGTTGCAACTGCGCAATGGGGTCATTGAGATTAGCCCCTAGGCCCAGATACACGGTGTGATAACTCATGACGACGACTCACCCGCGGCCTTATCGCCTTTGCGTTTTGAGCCGCCACTGCGACGTCGACGGGGGCGACCGCTGCCTCGGGTCGTGCCACCGAGCGACTTGACCATCATTTTCTGGCCGTTCACGTCGGCGTTCAGGTAGGCAGTCCACCAGTCACACAATTCTTTTAAGTCATCCTGACCGCTGTCGACCAACAACAACATAAAGTCATAGGCGGCCTTAAAGCGCGGCTGCTGGCTAAGACGGTAGGCACGTTGGCCGCCACGCTTATCAAAGCGATGTTGAATATGCCAAATGTCGCGGGCACCCAGGGTAAAGCGTTTAGGCACCGCAACCTGTTGGGCGCTTTCGCTCAATACCTGGTTCATAGCCGCAGCCAGCGCATCGAAATGAGGCAACTGCTCACGCTGCATCAGTTCCTGGCAACGCTGCAGCAGCGGGAACCATAACAAGGCGGCAAAGATAAACGCCGGGGTGACTTTCTTATCATTATTGATGCGCGCATCGGTATTGATAAACATCTGGGTAATAAAGCGTTCTTGCTGCGAGTCCGGGTTGGCATCAAGGATCTTATCCAGGGCCGGGAACAGATACTTAAATAAGCCAAACTCACGCAGGGCCTTAAAGTTGGCTTCGGCCTTGCCGCTCAAAAACAGCTTTAGACATTCTTCAAACAAACGTGCCGGCGGTATATTGGAAAGCAAGTCCGCCAGCTCCTTGATTGGCTTGGCCGTGGCTGGAGAAATAGACATATCCAGCTTGGTGGCAAAGCGGATGGCGCGCAGCATACGCACCGGATCTTCGCGGTAGCGGGTTTCGGGGTCACCAATGAGCTCAATGCGACGATTTTTAATGGCTTTAACGCCATTGGCATAATCGTAAATGCAGAAATCTTTAATAGAGTAATAGAGCGCATTGATGGTGAAATCGCGACGCTCGGCGTCTTCATCTATGGTGCCATATACATTATCGCGCAATAATTGACCGTGTTCCGAGGCGTGGCTGATATTGTTTTTACCGCCGCCGTCACCACCGTGGTGGCCACGCATGGTGGCTACTTCGATAACTTCGCGACCAAAAACGATATGAGCCAGGCGAAAACGACGACCGATTAAGCGACAGTTGCGGAACAGTTTTTTGACCTGCTCAGGGGTGGCATTGGTGACCACGTCGAAGTCTTTGGGTTGTAGGCCTAACAGGAGATCGCGCACACAGCCACCAACCAGATACGCCTCATAACCGCCGTCTTTGAGGCGATACAATACCTTAAGGGCATTGGGGCTAAACTGGCTACGGGAAATACCGTGCTCACTTCGAGGAATGATAACCGGCTCGTTTAAGGTGGTGATTTGCCCTTGTTCGGCATCACTCGTGTCTTTCGCTGACAACACCTGCCGGCATAGCTGAAACAGTTTAGAAATGATAATCGCTCTCCCAAGCTACAGTTATGGCGATTGTGAAAGTGGCTTATAATATACCAGCACGGCAGAAAAATTAAGCGAGCGCGGATAAAAATCGCAGCACCAGGACTATGGCACTGGTTATAGCTGCTGAATAAGGGTGTTACCCTCATCGTCTTCGCTGACTTGTACTTCCAGAGCGCGGCGCAAGGCTGGGCGTTGGTATACGTGCTGGGCCCAGTTAAGAATGTCGGCAACCGGGTAGGTGGCTAACTCCGGTGGCGGCGTAAAGCCGAGAAAGCACAGTGCATCAAGCAGCGCGGGTTGCGGATTTTGCCGGTCGATGGCCGGGGCATAATTTTGTTTCGACAGTTTAAAGCCGGGGCTGGCCACCGCCAAAGGCAGATGCAGGTACTCGGGCGCTTTGTGCTCTAACTGCTGAAATAGGCCTATTTGTCTAGCCGTGGGTATCAGCAGGTCGGCGCCGCGTACCACCTGGGTAATACCCTGGTCGATGTCGTCGATGACCACCACCAGTTGATAGGCGAATAAGCCATCGCGGCGTTTAATGATGTAGTCTTCTTCGGCCTCAGCGGCGGCAATATCGACCCGACCTTGCAGTGCATCCAGGTAATGATACACCGGCTGTTGCTGCTTTAGGCGCAGCGCCAGATGCTCACCGTGCAAGCCTAAGTCGCGACAATGGCCGTTATAAATGCCCCCTAAGGCTTTGATTTCTTTGCGGCTACATTGGCAGCCATACACCAGGCCTTGTTGTCTCAGTTGCTCGCTTACCTGGGCATAACGTTCTAACCGTTGGCTTTGCCAGACCACTTCGCCATGCCAGTGCAGGCCGTAGGCTTCTAAGGTATGGAGGATATCGGTGTCGGCGCCGGGGCGAACACGTGGTGTGTCTATGTCTTCAATACGAACCAGCCACTGTCCTTGATTTGCATGTGCGTCAAGGTAGCTGCCGAGGGCGGCAACCAGTGAGCCAAAGTGAAGTGGGCCTGAAGGGGAAGGGGCAAAGCGGCCAACATAGGGTGTGGCGCCGAGATCCCCATCCAAATGGGTCATGGTGTATTAACCGCGACCCGATTGTTTCTCTTTGATTTCCGCCAAGGCTTTACAGTCAACACACAGGTCGGCCGTAGGGCGTGCTTCAAGACGGCGGATACCGATTTCGATACCGCACGATTCACAATAACCAAAATCGTCTTCGTCGATCAGGGTTAAGGTTTTTTCGATTTTCTTAATCAGTTTACGCTCGCGGTCACGAGTACGCAGCTCTAATGAGAATTCTTCTTCTTGTGCTGCACGGTCGACCGGATCAGGGAAATTCGCAGCTTCGTCTTGCATGTGCGTTTTAGTGCGATCCACTTCATTTCTTAGATCGTTACGCCATGACTCCAGAATTTTGCGAAAGTGAGCACGTTGCTTTTCATTCATGTACTCTTCGCCTGGCTGTTCCTGATACGGCTCTAACCCCGCCTGAGCGATCAAACCTAATTTACGCTGCTCTGGCATAACTATCTCCTAAATCCTTAATACCAAGTCCCCGGTAAATACCGGCGGCTATAAATAGCAAAATACCACCCCCTTAGCAAACACTTTTTATTTTAGTGCCTTGCCTTGGCTTGGCTGCGGCCCTTGCCGTTCGCCAAGCCGCCAACCGGGTGCTGGTTTTTTAATTCGCCTTGATATTGGGCCATCTGAGGTTATTTCAAGGGCTCGCTGATCTAAATTACCGTTTGCGGTTATCTTTAAAGCGGCACCCAAGGACCCCTGCAGCAGCTACATTTGTTTGAGAGCTTGATCCGATTTATTTTTTTCACTCATTTAAAGTATAGGGCACAGAGCGGGTTAAGACGACTGCCTCGGCGCTGATATCTGCCTTATAGGCCAGGACTTCCACACCGGCCGTCACCGCTTCTTCAAGCAATTGCGCATACTTAGGGTCGATATGCGCCGCTGCACTCACGTCTTGGATGCCGGTGTGCAGCACGGCAAACAGGAGTACCGCTCTATGGCCTCGTGCTTTCATTGTCATCAGCTCGCGTAGGTGTTTTTGCCCGCGCAGGGTTTGCGCATCGGGGAAGTAACCCTGGCCGTTTTCTTCCAGTAAGGTCACGGACTTCACTTCGATATAGCAATCGGCTTTGTTGGCATCGCGCAGTAAAATATCGATACGGCTGTTTTCATCGCCATATTTTACCTCGCTCAGCAGTTCATCGTAGCCTTGCAGCTCTGTAATCACGCCCTGTTCAATGGCTTCGATGGCCACCTTGTTGGCTACGGCGGTGTTTACGCAGATCAAGTCGCCGGCTTGATTGCTGGAGAGCTCCAAGGAATGCGGGTATTTGCGCTTGGCGTTATTGCTGGTGGAGTAGTAGGCTATTACACCGGGCTCGGCGCAGCCGGTCATCTTGCCGGTATTGGCGCAGTGCACGGTAAACTCATGGCCGTCGGGATGGTGTAAATCAACTAAAAACCGTTTATAGCGTTTTAACAGGGTGGCGCTTTGAAGAGGCGGTTGAAATAACATTAATCGTACTTCGCTTTAGAACTGCATGGCCCTAGTGTAAACTGCTGGTAATTGTAATCACAGTCCAAGAGGACCCCTATGAGTCAACAATTTTTAGTACAACTAAGCGAGCAGGCAGCCCCAGGTCATTGGGGTGAGGCGGCAAACCTTTCTTTCAATGAGCAAGGTGCAACCGTGCACCTAAGCGAAACCGACACCCTGATCAATGTGCAAAAGGCTGGTCGTGCCGTTGCCAACCAAGGCGTAAAAGCGGTTACCCTGACCGGTGATGCCTGGTGCACAGAGAGTCAGTGGGCTTTCTATCAAGGTTTTGTGAGCCCTAAAGTACTAGATGGCGTTGAATTCGTTGAGAACGAGCAAAGTGATTTAAAAGAGCTGGCGGCACTTAAGCAGTCGGCCATCTGGATGCGTCAGATGATCAATGGCACTGCCGAAGACATCTACCCTGAAAGCCTGGCGGAAAAGGCCGGTGAGTTTATTCAGTCTTTGGCTCCTGAGCATGTGAGCTACCAGATCATCAAGGGCGAAGCGCTAAAAGAGCAGCAGTGGATTGGTATCTACGAGGTAGGTCGCGGCAGTGAGCGCCCACCGGTCTTGCTTGAGCTGGACTTTAACCCAACTGGCGATGACAACGCCCCTGTGGCCTCGGCGCTTGTAGGTAAGGGGATCACCTTCGATTCCGGCGGTTACTCAATCAAGCCAAGCGAAGGCATGCTGACCATGAAGTGTGACATGGGCGGTGCGGCCACGGTAACCGCAGGTCTGGCACTGGCGATTAATCGCGGTCTGGACAAGCGTGTAAAGCTGTTCCTATGTTGTGCCGAGAACTTGATCTCGGGCCATGCTTACAAGCTGGGCGACATTCTTACCTACAAAAATGGCACCACGGTTGAAATCGTTAATACCGATGCCGAAGGTCGTTTAGTACTGGCCGATGGCCTAATGGCTGCCAGTGAAACGGGTGCAACCACCATTATCAACGCGGCAACCCTAACCGGTGCAGCCTTGGTTGCGGTAGGTCAGGAATACAATGCGCTATTCGGTCTGGATAAAGACATGGTGCGTGACGTTGAAAGCTTCGCCAAGGAAGAGTTCGAAGGCGCGTGGCCACTGCCGTTGGAGAAATTCCACCAGAACAACTGTCCGTCACCTTATGCCGACACAGCAAACAGTCGTCCGCAAAAAGGCGGTGGCTTCGGTGGCGCTTCGAATGCTGCGGGTTTCCTATCACGCTTTGTGCGTGACGAAGGTCAGGGATGGGTGCATATGGACCTGGCTGCGGCCTTCCAAAACAGCCCAACCAGCCTGTGGTCTGCCGGTGCAACCACCTTGGGTATGCGTACCGTAGCTCGCACACTACAAGAAAAGTCGTAATCGACCGAGAGGTAGCGGCTCAGTGAGTCGTTACCTCACTTAAATTTACTCTCCTTGCCTTCATTGCGCATCAACAAGATGGTTAAATAAATCTTCGTTGGCAAAGACATAATCAAACCCACCGCAATGCAGACAGCGCCAACCATAAAGCTGTAAATACCAAAATAGTCACGAAACGAGTCCGTCACCAGCAGAGAGTGGCCGGCGATGATCAGCAGTACGCCAAACACAATAATGACCTTGAGTAGGGTTAAGGTAGAAAGCCTGGGCATGAGTTTCTCCCGAGTCTGCTCCTATGGTTAGTTAACCAAAAAACCAGCTTTATGGGTTTGATCCAGCGCAGTAGTCGCGTCGATTGCAAAAATGTGTGCGGCCGAGCTCAGGTGCTTGCGATGGTGCAAGTGGCGCCATACACTGAAGCAAAATCAACAGACGAGATAAAGTAATGCTTGCTAAGCCCGGTAAAATCACCTGCATAGGTCGTAATTATGTCGAGCATATCAAGGAGTTGGATAATGCCATGCCCGATGCCATGGTGATCTTCAACAAGCCGCCCTCGGCACTGGCCGAGGTGTTGCAGTCGCAGCATCAAAATGACGCCCTGCACTATGAGGGGGAGTTGTGTTTTGCCATTAAAAATAATCGCCCGGTCGCCGTGGCCTTTGCTTTGGATCTCACCAAGCGGGCGCTGCAAGGTGAATTAAAGGCCAAGGGCTTGCCCTGGGAGCGGGCAAAAAGTTTTGACGGCGCGGTGCTGGCCAGTGACTTTGTCGCCATCGATGAGACCGACATCGCCAGGCTGTCGTTGCGTTTGTATATCGACGGCGAACTTGTGCAGCAGGGCCAGACCACGCAGATGTTGTATCCGGTGCAAGCGGCCATTGATGAGCTGGCCGGCTGGCAGCGCTTGCAAGACGGTGACTGGTTGTTATCCGGCACACCCAAGGGAGTGGGTGAGGTGCGTGCGGGGCAGGTATTCGAAGGGCAGGTGTTACTTGGCGACCAGGTCCTGGTTACAAAACAATGGCAAGCACTCTAGGGTCTTGGAATTCAAAAGTTTACTGTATAAATAAACAGTGTTAATCTCATGGTTAGTTTTACCTAACTGTGTGCTTGCATGGATAAGAAAGTCCTACCGCCACGCTATTATCTGGCGCATTTTAAAGAGTTTCTCCACTATCATCAGCAGCACGCCTGGCATCTGTGTGCGGATGCCGAGCGCGGCTATATCAATGAATTTCTGAGCCTGCCCGAGCATGCCCAGTGTGTGCTGGTGCGCATGTATAATCGTAAGTCCGATTTTGTTGAGCAAAGCAGCTTAAACTACGAGGAAATAGACCATGTGCCGCTGGCGTTGGCATTGCTTAAACGCCGCCAGTGGGTGCGCTATGTGCAGGAGCATGAATTTGCCGCCTGGCTTGAATCCCTCACCAAGCTGGAGTTGGTTAATCTGTGTAAGGAGCTTGAGTTACCGGGTATCGCCCTCTCCGCAAAAAAGCCGATGTGGCTGGCCTATTGTCAGCAAACCCTGAGTTTTGGTCATGTGCGCCATAGCCAGCTGTTTTTAAGTTATCTGGTACACAGTTATAATTCGGTGCTGCACTACCTCTTGTTCGTTTTCTTTGGCCGTATTAATAGCTCAATGACACAGTTTTCATTGCGCGACCTCGGTATTCGCCGCACCAATAAGGGAGAGACCGGAGCGCGTTTTAATGAGCTCGATGAGGCTAAAAGTGCCTTTTTCTTTGGTGACGTACGCGCTCAGGCAAAAACCTTGGAGGAGGAGCCCCATTTGCTCGCCTTGGCGCAAACCTTAACTCAGGCGCCGCAGCCACATGGGGCTCTGGCACAGCGTTATCGCCATGAAGCTCTGTATGTGCTGGGTAAAAAACTGTTGGCCCTGGGGGAGCGTTATGAGCAAGGGGGGCTGGACTTACTAGCCGAGAGCGAACACCCACAGGCGGTGGAGCTGGTGGTGCGCCAGCGCTATAAGCGCGGTGATAAAGACTGGGCCGAGGCTCGGTTGTTGGCTTTAATCGAGGATCCCAGTTGTGAGCAGGTGTTGTTTTTTGCCCAGGACTTTTATGCCCTTAAATTTCAGGGCAAGCGTACCAGCACCTTGACCGATCTATTGCGCGATGGCGAGCCTCTGGCCATAGACGAGGCCTACTCTCACCACGTAGAGCAGGGGGTCATCGATTTATATCGGCAGCAGGGCATACAGGCGCTGCATTGCGAGAACCAATTGTGGCTTCATCTCTTTGCCCTGTGTTTTTGGGATGCACTTTTTGTCGGTGCCGAGGGTGGCGTGTGCACCGAGTTCGATGTTTTCCCAAGCAGTTTACGCGACGGTCGTTTTTATCAGTTGCATGGTGACACCATAGCGGCGCTGTTTACCGCTTGTGATACTAAGTCCAAGCTGGTGCATCATATTACCGCTAACGCCACCCGGCACTACCAGCAGCCCAATGCCTTTATCCGCTGGCATGAAAACCTGCTTGATCCCTTACTGAGCCTGATTGAGCATGCACCCTTGTCGGCCATTTATGCGCAATTGACCGTGATGGCCAAGGATTTCGTCAATGCCAAAGACGGCTACCCGGATTTGATGGTGTTAGCGCAAGACAAGCTGCGTTTTGAAGAGATAAAGGCGCCGGGCGATAGCCTGCGCCGCAATCAACTTATTGCCATCAGGCAATTGCAACGAGCCGGGTTCGAGGTGCGGGTGCGAAGCGTTTGCTGGCAGGTTAACCCCGAGCAGCCCTATGTAGTGGTGGATATTGAAACCACGGGAGGGCAAAAGAATGCGCACCGGGTGACCGAAATCGCCGCGGTCAAGCTGGTGAACGGCCAGGAGGTGGCGCGCTGGCATTCGCTGATCAATCCCGAGCGTCATATTCCGCGCCATATCGCCGAACTGACCGGTATAGATAACGCCATGGTGGCCGATGCCCCCACCTTTGCGCACATTGCCCCGTCGCTGTGGCAGTTTTTACAGGGGGCTATTTTTGTTGCCCATAATGTCAACTTTGACTATGGCTTTTTACGCGCCGAGTTTGCCCGTACCGACAGAAATTTAATGTTACCTAAGCTGTGTACCGTGCGTTTGGCACGCAAGCACCTGCCGGGGCATGCCTCTTATTCCCTGGGTAAGCTGTGTAAGGAACTGGGTATTGACCTTCAAGGGCATCACCGCGCTATTAATGACACCCTGGCCACGGTACAATTATTTGAATTAATACAAGAACAAAGGCAAAAATAATGGAGTTAACAAATTGGCTGGCCTTGGTGGGCATTTGTTTAATGGGGGCCATGTCTCCGGGCCCGAGCCTGGCGGTGGTTTTAAAGCACTGCCTGCACAGTGGTCGCTCCGGCGGTATTGCCTGCGCACTTAGCCATGGCTTTGGTGTGGGTGTGTATGCGCTGCTGGCCATCTTGGGCCTGGGAACCTTGCAGCAACAGGTGCCCTTGTTGTATCAAATCCTGATTTATGGCGGCGCGCTGTATTTGTTGTATTTGGCCTTTAACAGCTGGCGCAGCGGTGCCACCAAACTAAAAATTGAAGAAGCCGGCAGCAAGCGTCGCAACGCCATACAAGACGGCTTTGCCATTGCTTTTTTAAACCCCAAGTTGGCGATTTTCTTTGTCGCCCTGTTTTCGCCCTTTATTCCCGCCGAGCCCATGCAATGGCAACAGCAGGCGGTGATGGTGGCAACGCCGACCGTTATCGATGCACTCTGGTATTGTGTGGTGGCCATGCTTTGCAGTCACCCGCGCTTTTATCCCTGGCTGGAGCGCAACCAGTTAATTATCAATAAATTACTGGCCGTGGCCTTTACCTTCCTGGCGCTGACCGTGTTGCTGCGTCAATGGCTCTAAGAGTTAAAAAAGGCTTGCATGTTGCAAGCCTTTTTTATGTCGCAAGGGCGCTTTTGTCAGCACTAATAGGGTGCCGGATACTCCCTAAATACTGCATCGATTTGCGCCAAGGTCTCCTCGTTGAGGGTAAGCGCAAAGGCGTCAATATTTTCCTGCAGTTGTGCCTTGCTGGTGGCGCCGATAATGGTTGAGGTCACCCCTTGCACTTGGTTACACCAGGCCAGTGCCAGCTGGGCCGCAGTGATCCCTAGTTGCTTGGCAATTTCCTGATAGCGAGCCACCGCTTGCTGGCCTTGCTCGGTATCGCGAAACAAACCATTGCGCTGGGCTATGGTCCAGCGTGACCCTGCCGGGCGCGCACCACCTAGATACTTGCCGCTAAGCATACCGCCGGCCAGTGGTGACCAGGGCAGGTAGGCTACGTCTTCATGATGGCATTGCTCGATTAAATAAGGCCAATCTTTGCCATGCACCAGGCTAAACTCGTTTTGCATCGACACCATGGCCGGCAGCGAATACTGCTTGGCGAGATCCAGGTACTGGCTCAGCCCCCAGGGGGTTTCGTTGGAAAGTCCGCAATGGCGGATTTTACCGGCGCGAACACAAGTATCCAAGCCCTCTAAAATGGCGTGCATTTGCGCGCGCTCGGTGCTTTTGTCGACGCTCTCGATATCCACCATGCCCGGCCATTGCTTGGCAAAATGCGGTGAGGTGCGATTGGGCCAGTGCAACTGGAAGAGATCGATATAATCGGTCTGCAAACGCTTAAGGGATTGGTCGACGGCGGCTATCACCGCTTCTTTGCTGATGTCGCCACCATCACGAACCCACTTTAAGCCGTTACCCGCTATCTTGGTCGCCAGCACCAGCTCTTTGCGCTTTTCCTTATGGCGAGAAAGCCAGTCACCGATAATGATTTCCGTCTTACCATAGGTATCTGGACTCGGTGGCACGGCATACATTTCGGCGGTATCGATAAAATTAACGCCTTGAGCAAGCGCATAATTGAGTTGCTCATCGGCATCGCTTTGAGTGTTTTGTTTGCCCCAGGTCATGGTACCAAGACAGACGCGTGATACCTTTAAGCCGCTGCGGCCGAGCTTTGCATAGTCCATGATTAGCCCTTTAGGTTTAAGTGCAGGAATGATAACAAGCTATCATTCAATGGCGCTTTTTGCATTGTTTTGAAGTCAAACATCACCAACTTTGCCTGACCCTCGGTCACTACGGCCTGTTGCGCACAGGAGAAAACGCTGTAATGGGTGGTAAAACTGCTGCTGCCAATGTCGCTGATACTGACGCCGATTAGCAGGGTGTCGGGAAAGGTCACCGGGCGCTTATATTTGGCGTAGTTGTCTGCCAGCACCGGGCCGACCTGCTCAGCGGCAAGGTGTTCAAGTATGCCGGCCTGATTTAAAAAATCGATACGGGCAATTTCAAAGTATTTGAAGTAGAGGGTGTTATTTACATGCTGCAGCGCATCCATATCACCCCAGGCCACCTTTATTTCGCAGGCCTTAGGAAAGCGTTCTAAAAATGCGTGTTGGTTGGGCATTAATCGGCTCCTTAGAGTTTTTACTCTGCCTAGCATGCGCCAAGCCATTTAAAAAAGAAAGGGGATGGCGATAAGTGGCGACGGCAACCGACACCATCTAGTTGCTACTGCCTGGGTCGGCAGAGTGGTCGCTCACTGATTATCGATCATCTCGTTCATGTCGATTTCGTCATCAGAGAATAACTCATAGTACAGCCAGTGCGCGAAGGCGTTAAAGAAACCACTGGCTACGACAAATGTGGTGTCTTTACTCTCATTACGCTGCCCATTAACGGAGGCGCTAGCGAAAGGATCGTTATCCCGACCATTTATTTGCTCGTGACTGCGCGCTGCGCCGGCAAAGAAGTCTTCACCAAAGTTGGGTTTTTTCGGTGCTGCGCAGCCGCCGGTAAGCAGCAGGCCGGCCAGTAATATCAGGGAAGGTGTTCGCATGTCTTTTCCTCCTTAAAAGTACCACGCGTTAGCATAAGCTAATCACTTTTGCGCACCCGCCTTAAAGCAGGCGCGCTTGGAAAACGCCCCAATATCGCTAATTTGTACCTACTAAGCAATTGATTTCGGTGAAAGTCTTAGGCTAAGGCAGGGGAATAGACTCCTGCTCATCGCCGGGAACCTTGGCAAAGCGCCCGTTTTGCCAGTCGTCCTTGGCCTGCTCAATGCGCTCCTTGCGACTGGAAACAAAATTCCATTCGATAAAACGTTTGCCCAGCGGCTCGCCGCCGATAAGGGCGAGGCGCGAGTCTTGGCTGGCGGTGACCGTAACGCCAGCGCTTATGTCATGGGTATCGGAAAACACCGCCATGCAGTGCTCGGGAATCTCGGTGTCTTTCGCTTTTAAATGACCGCGCACTACATACAGGCCGAGCTCCGCGCATGGTGGCAGGGTTAATGACTCGCCGGGTTTAAGCACGGCTTCCAAATATAGGGTATTGGAAAAGGTGTGCACCGGCGACTCGACGCCATAGGCGCTGCCCATCATGACTCGCACGGGCACGCCATCAATATTGACCAGGGGCACGCTGGTGGCCGGGTAGTGATAGAAGGCCGGATCCATTTCTTCTTGCTCCTTAGGCAGGGCAAGCCAGAGTTGCAGGCCGTTAAGGTTGCGTGCGTGCTCGGTGACTTCTGGGCGCTCGCGCTCGGAGTGGACTATGCCGCTGCCGCTGACCATCAGGTTGATATCCCCCGGCTTAATAGGCTGCACACTGGCCAAAGAATCGCGATGAAGGATCTCACCTGCAAACAAATAAGTGACGGTGGCAATGCCGATATGGGGGTGGGGGCGAACATTGATGCCTGGCCCTGGGGCAAAGCTGGCCGGGCCCATATGATCGAAAAAGATCCACGGGCCTATCATTTTCAATTGCGCCGTTGGTAACAAACGACGCACGGAAAAACCGCCCAGATCTGTGTCTTTGGGCTTTAACACCATTTTCACCGCGCCACAGGCGTCCATTAGCTCACAGTCATTGCGGGTGTCATCGGTTAGATTGCTCATATGGGCTCCTATTTACAGTCCGTGGTGAGGATGGTTTCTATCTGGGTCATAAGTTTATGGATTGGGCATTTTTCGGCAATTTGCGCCAGCTTCTCCCGCTGCGCCGCATCCAGCTCGCCGCCCAGCATAAGGTCTAGGTGCAAATGATAGCGTCCCTGGCGCTCCTCACTGGCATCCCGGGTGATGTCCACGGCCACATCCGTTAATGGGATCCCCGCTCTTTGTGCATACATAAGCAGGGTAATGGCCTTACATGCCGCCAGGGCCGAGTCGTAAATATCATGGGGATCCGGCGCGCTGTCGCTCTGGGTATCGATACGGGCATCGGCAAAGAGCCGATGCGGGCCAATTTGCACTTGCTGGCGATATTGGCCGTCGGCCGTTTTAGTGAGTTTGATGCTCATGGTTTGGCTCCTGGTACGGTGATGGAAATAGCCCGGAGATCAGCGCATGGTTTTTAGCGCTTTGGCCCATTTTTCCAGCTCTTCTAACAGGGATTTGCCGGAGGCGGTGTGGTGTTCATTGGCAACAAAATGTTTATCTTCATCGAGCAGGTTCCAGGGCATTTGAACCATCACGCTTTCCATCATGGGCATCATCTTTAAGGTGGTCACTAACTGTTTGGCTACCTGGGTTGAGCGCAAGCCTCCTGAGACGCCGCCATAACTGACGAAGCCACAGGGTTTGTAATTCCATTCGTTATAAACATAATCCAGAGCGTTGGTGAAAGACGAGGGTGGGCAAAAGTTGTATTCGGGCAGCACGAACACATAGGCATCGGCCCGGGCCACACTGCGCGACCAGGCCTTGGTATGTTCATGCTGGTATTCCTGCAGGCGCGGATGCTTGGGTTCGTCGTACATGGGCAGGTTAAAGGCGGCAATATCCACCAGGGAAACATCAAAGTTGCCTTGCTCCTTGGCAAACTCGTAAAACCAGTTGGCGACGGATGGGCCGACTCTGCCGGGTCGGACGCTGCAAATAATGACGTGAAGATTCAGGGCCATGGCTTTGCTCCTGTGAAGGTTACAAACTATCAGTATGGTGGATGCACACGAGAATGAGTAAAAAGTTTGGCGAGCCCAGCGGCAGACGGGCGGAAGTCTTGCGCTCCCCTAGCTAAGCATGAGCTTGGCATAGAGCACCAAAGCCAGCATCAGCAAGAGCCAGTTCATCACCCGCAAAAAATGCTGGGGATTGAACTTTTGCTGAATTTTCACCCCCAACCAGTTGCCCAACAAAGCCAAGGGCACAAAGGCTAAGGCAGTGAACAGCAGGTCCAGGGTGAGCAGTCCTTGGGCACTAAAGGCGGCGAGTTTAACGCCATTCATCAGTGCAAATAGCGCCGCCGCGGTGGCCACATATTGGCGCGGTGCCAAGGCCTTGGCGGTGAAGTAAATGATCAACGGCGGTCCGCCGGCATGGACCAAGGTGCTGGCCAGTCCGGATAAGGTAGCCATAACGCGCCCGCCCCAATCGCTTGCCAAAAAGCCGTAACGTAATTGGGTAAAAAATAAGCTGCGTAGGGCAAACAGCAGGCTCAGGGTAGCGATGGCGGCACTGAGCCAGGCGGCGGGAATAATTTGAATCAGCCACTGGGCTATCAAGACCCCGACAACCACGCCGGGCAGCAGCAGGCGGATCAGCTCGTTTTGCCATTGGCGCCAATAGCTTTTTAAGCTAAAGACATCGGCAATGATGAGAATCGGCAACATCAAGGCGATGGCATCAAGAGCGGGCATCACCAGCAGTAGCAGGGGGACGGCAAAAACACCCAGGGCGCCAGCAAATCCCGATTTGGAAATGCCGGTGAGCATCACCACTGCGGCGATAACGAGAAGCGTGGTGAGCGTCATTAGGGTAACTCAAACCAAAGCGCTTCAAGGGCCGAATCGGCATAAATAGTCACTGTTTCATCCTTCTCTGTTGCAAAGGCATCGCCGGCGTTTAAGGCCAACTCCTGGCTGTGGGCGTGGCCACTAACCAGGTGCAAATAACCCGTACCTGCGCTAGTCAACTTGTATTGCGCTCCCGGTTTTAGCTGCAGCCGCGAGATGCGTGCATCCTGATTTATGCTCAGGGTGCCCGGCTCCCCGGTCGGCGTCACCAGTGGCGTCATTGCACTGTGCTGATGAACTTGCATCTGCTCATAGCTGGGTGTAATGCCACGGAATTTTGGCTGGATCCAAATTTGTAAAAAGTGCACCGGTTCGCTGTCCGAAGCGTTATATTCACTGTGCATAATGCCGCTGCCGGCACTCATACGCTGCACTTCTCCAGCAGGAACAATAAATTCATTGCCCTGGCTGTCCTTATGCTTCAAGGCTCCACTGATCACATAGGAGATAATTTCCATATCGCGATGGCCATGGGTGTCGAAGCCTTGCCCTGGCTGAACCCTGTCTTCGTTAATCACCCTGAGCGCCGAGATGCCCATATGGGCGGGGTCGTAATAATGGCCAAATGAAAAGCTATGTTGGCTTTTTAGCCAACCGAGATCAACCGTTCCGCGTTCAGTGGCTTGGCGAAAATATTTCATAAGATGTGCTCCAAACTTGAGGTGTTGAAGCCAGTCTAATATCCCGCTAAAGAGATTAAAATGAGTATAAAAAGCACATATCGTTCGTTTTAAGCGAACGCTTGTTGGGACTGCGATTTATACCCGGCTGCGTAACTCGCCAATAAAAGTCCGTGCCGCCGGCCCCAGGTTATCGCCGTCTTTAAACAAGAGATACAGCGGATGGGTGCGCTGTGCGCCGCTACTTAACGGCAGGGGTTTTAAGGTGCCATCGGCAAGGGCATGGGTAATGGCATGCTTGGGTAACCACGCAAAGCCCAGGCCATTGCCTATCATGTCGATGGAGGTGTTGATCTGACTAACGGTCCAACGTTGATCGGCGCCCAGCCAGCCGGCATCTTGTTTCCCCTGAAGAGCGGAGTCGCGGACAACTATTTGGCGGTTGGCTTTTAGATCTTCACGGGTCAGCGCTCGACCCAGATGATGCAGTGCATGCTGCGGGTGCGCCACGGCGATAAAGTCGATACTGCAAAGCTGTTCGCTAAAGCCATCGCCAGAGTAGGGGGAGACCGCCAGTTCTACCTGATCGTTTTGTACTAACTCCAAGGCGCCGGTCAAAATGGACTCAAACAACTCAATGCGTAATAACGGATACTGGCTGCTGGTGGCTTCGAGCACGGCATAGAGAAGATGCTGTGGCAGGGTTTGGTCGACGGCGATACGCAGACGCGACTCAATGCCCTCGCCCAAGGTGTGGCCTATGGCTTCGACCTTGGCCGCTTCTTCCAACAGATATTCGGCGCGTCTGAGCAACATTTTTCCGGCGTCGGTCAGTACGGTGCGCCGCCCCTCTATATGAAAGAGCTTAACGCCGAAGGCGGCCTCAATTTTTGCTACCGCACTGTGTACGCTCGACTGGCTTTTGTGCACGCTCTGTGCGGCCTGATTAAAGCCGCCAGATTCGACGACGGCGCGAAACATCCGCCACTGTTCTAAGGTGATCCTGAGCATGAGCTAAAAAGGACGATTAATCATAGCCTAACCCTAACATGCGCTGGGTAAAAAGAAAGGTATTACCCGGCTCACAAGCGGCAAAAAGGCCCGCAGGGTGCGGGCCGTTGATTCATTTGCGGTTATTTGGCCTGACGGCGACTTAGCAGCGCATCCAGGCTGAATTTGCCCGCTCCCGAGGCCGCTAGGGCAAGGAAACCACCGGCAATGGCGATGTTCTTATAGAACATTAAAAACTGCGTTTGGTCGTCGAGCTGAAAGTGGAACAGCAGGGCGCTCACCACACTAAAGAGCGCAAAGGCTAAGGCCGTTAAGCGAGTCAGCAGGCCGGCGATAATCATGATGCCGCCAACGACCTCCAATAAAATAACCAGCGGCAGTAACATGCCTGGGACGCCAACCGAAGCCATGTATTGGGCCGTGGCATCGTAGAATTCTATTTTACTTAGGCCGGTAAGCACAAAAAGTGCGGTTAAACCAAAGCGCGCGAGCAGGGTGCTGATGTTGGTTAGTGTCTCGTTGCTGTTAATAAGTGTGTGTAAGTTCATCTTCGTTTCCTTAATTAGGTCTCTGTGTTGCGATAAGGAAATAATAGACTCAATTTATAAGAACGAAAATTAGTAAAATCAGCGCTTATCATTCTAAAAAAACGAATGCTTAATGGGGCGGTATTTGCCGAGGAATGAGCAGGGCTAGTCTAGGGGGAGCCTAGATTAACCCTGAACGTGTGCCTGGGGTCAGGAGTCCTTGTTTACCGAGGCGCGGATACTGCCTTCGATCAGGGGGCGAATGGTGGACGCCTGGACAATAATGGAGAAGATCACCACCACGTAGGTTAAGGTCACCAACAGGGTTTTAATATCGGTGCCATTAACCACGGCCTGGCCCGCGGGAATGGAGGCCGCCATCGCCAGCGCGAGTCCGCCTCGCAAGCCACCCCAGGTGAGAATGCGCACCGCGTTGACGTCGTACTGGCGGAAACGGCGAAAAGCGAGATAGGGCAGCGACACACTGATAAAACGCGCCAGCAGGACAATGGGTATCATGAGTAAGCCAATGCTTATTTCTTCCCAGGTAAAGGGCAGGGTGACTAACAGCAGGCCAATCAAGAGGAACAAGAGCGCATTTAAGGCGCCCTCGATGGCATGCCAGAAGTTACGAACGTTGCGAACGCTGGTGTAGCGCGACATGGTCGCCGCTTTTCCTCGGGTTACATTACCAATAAAGATACCACTGACCACCATGGCCAAGGCCCCGGATATTCCGAGCAGATTCGCGGTGGCAAAGCCAGCGGTGGGAATACAGATGGTGAGCAGCAGGCGAATATTGGCTTCACGGCTTTTTATGATCAGTACATGGGAGACGAAGGCGAGTACCAGGCCAAAGGCGATGCCGCCAATAGCGTCGACCAAAAACAGGTGGGCAACCCCGGCTGCGGTTGGCGCGGTGCCCGACAAGGCCACGGCTAAAATGGTGGTAAACAGCACCAGGCCGACACCGTCATTAAACAGCGACTCGCCCTCTACCTGAATGGAAATGTTTTCCGGCGCCTTCATCTGCTTGATGATGGCCAGCACGGCGATGGGGTCGGTAGGGCTGATCAGCGCCCCAAAAAGCAAGCAGTAGATAAAGGGCACGGGCCAACCCATAAAGCCCAGTAACTGATAGCTGAGATAAGCCACGATAAAGGTAGAGACCAGGGTTGAAAACAGCACCAGGACGGCTATTTCTTTGCGTTGCTTTTTCATCACCCTAAGGTCAATTTCCAGCGCTCCGGCAAAGAGTAACACCCCCAGAACGCCATCCAGTAGAAATTGCTTAAAATCTATTTCGGCAACCAAGTTAAAGAGTTCCTGTGTGGCGTCGGTACCAAAGACCTTACCGGCAAGAATAAGCAACATCGACATCAACAAGGACCCGGCCGTGATGGCAATGGTGGGCTGAGTTTTCACCAGAAACTGGTTACTGAAGGCGATTAATACTGCCAGGGTCGACAGCAGGCAAAGTAGGTACCAGATACTCATAACGCATTGCTCGCAACTAGAGTAATAAAATAGAGGGGGTATTCTAGTTTTAAAACTAGAGGGTGTCATCTAATTTTCTTGTTTTTCATCGCCTGGTTGTGCTCAAATGTTTTTAATGTCCAGCAGGACCCAAGTCAGTAAAAGAGTCTATGACAAATTCGAATGCTAAAAGCACAGCCCAACGCACTCCCCAGCAGGAAAGGGGATTTCGCCGTGTGCAAATGTTACTAGATGCCGCCGCCAAAATAATTGAAGCTGATGGATTGGCAAACTTGACCATGCAAAACCTGGCGAAAATGGCGCACACCTCTATCGGCTCCCTTTATCATTTCTTCTCCGACCGGGATGCGGTACTCAAAGCCTTGTTCGAGCGACACGAAGAGTCCATTGGCGATATAGTGCGTACCCTGGAAGAGGTGGATGATCAGCTGTGGTTAACCCTGTCTCCCTATGAGCTGGTTGATAAGTTGTTGCTGCCCTTTGCCAATTATGTGTGGCAGCACGGCGATTATTTACCGGTTGTGCAAGAAGTGCGTCAGCCTCATAAAAACTCCGAATTTATTCTCTTTATGACCAAGATAGTGGCCTTGCGTAACCCGGATTTATCGCCACAAGACAGTCAATTTCTGGCGATTATGGTCCAGAACATCACCGCCGGTACCATGCAGCAAGCATATTTGCTCGAGCCGAACAGCGTCGAGGCAACGGTGAATGAACTGCATTTAGTGCTGGGGAGTTATCTGGCGGAAAAGGAACGAGGTTAAGGGGAATGGTGGCTGGGGCAGGAAAGATTTCTTAAGATAAAAAAAGGGCCTAGTGGCCCTTTTTTTAGGTGAATTGTTCACACACTCTTAGCGCATAGTAACAAATTCTTCAGAGCCCGTCGGGTGTATCGCCACCACCGCATCAAAGTCGGCCTTGGTTGCGCCCATCTTCATCGCCACGGCAAAGCCCTGGATCATCTCATCCACGGCAAAGCCGATGCCGTGCAAGCCGATGATCTTCTCTTCCTTGCCCAGGCACACCAGCTTCATCGCACAAGGTTGACGGTGCTGAGTCACAGCGGTATACATGGCGGCGAAGCTTGAGGTGTACACCTTGATATTTTCCTCACCGTGCTCGGCAATGGCCTGCTCTTCGCTTAGGCCTATGGTGCCGATGGGCGGGTGGCTAAAGACCACGGTAGGAACCAGGTTATAGTCCATCTTCATATCATTCGGCAGCTCGTCATTAAACAGGCGCTCGGAAAGAATACGGCCGGCCTTAACCGCCACCGGCGTCAGCTCGATACCGCCTTCGATAATATCGCCCACCGCATACACGCCTTCGGCCGTGGTGTTTTGATACTCATCGACTTTCACATAACCGGACTCGGTCACTTCCACACCCGCCGCGGCAATATTGATGGCGTCCGTGGTAGGCGTGCGGCCAATGGCCCAGATCACCTGGTCGACATTTTGGCTGTGACCATTTTCGAAGTGCAGGGTCAGGCTGCCATCCGCTTCTTTAACCACTTCTTTTGGTGAGCACTCGGTGTGCAGGGTCGGGCCTTCTTTTTTCATTACCTCGACCAGGGTTTCAACCAGCATGCCATCAAAGGTGCGCAGCGGCGCATGACGACGTACAAAGAGGTGAGTTTCTGTGCCCAGGCTATTCAATACACCGGCAATTTCCACGGCGATATAGCCAGCGCCCACGACGGCAACGCGCTTGGGTTGCTCATTTAATTCAAAGAAGCCGTTAGAGTCGATGCCATGCTCGGCTCCGGGAATATTAGGAATGGTCGGGCGACCACCGACGGCCACCAGGATATGGTCGGCGCTGTAGTGCTCGCCATTCACTTCCACGGTTTTGTTATCGACAAACTTGGCAAAGCCATTGATTACGGTAACGCCATTGCTGGCCAGGTATTTATTGTAACCCTGGTGGATACGGCCAATATAGGCTTCGCGGCTTTCCACCAGTTTTTGCCAGTTAAAGTCTTTTAGCTCAACATCAAAGCCATAATCCGGTGCGTAGAGTTTAATGGCTTCGGCAACTTGGGCGCCGTGCCACATTACTTTTTTCGGTACACAACCCACGTTTACGCAGGTGCCGCCCAGGTGAGTGGCTTCAATCAGGGCCACCTTGGCACCGCGCATGGCGGCACGGTTAGCCGAGGCGATACCGCCACTGCCGCCACCGATGCAAATATAATCAAAGTGTTGAGACATGTTGTTTATTCCTATGAACTTTTACTGTCATATTTGGTTTGCCATACCATAGCAGAAATGAAGGCGCTGATCTGCACTTGTATTTTGCCGTATTGCCCCAAGAATGTAGGTATTAATCGTATTATGAGACTCAGTTATGACTAACCCCTTGATCGCCCTCGAAGGCTTGCCGCCGTTTTCAAAAATTAAGCCCGAGCATATGCAACCGGCCGTCGAACATGGCATCAAAGAATGTAAAGACACCATAGCCCAGGTTCTTGAAGCGCAGGATTTTACCTGGCAAGGCCTGGTGATGCCTCTGGAAGAGGCCGATGACAAACTGGGCCGATTGTTTTCACCCGTCTCCCATATGCACTCGGTGGTAAACAGCCCTGAGCTGCGCGAAGCGTACGACGCGGTATTGCCGCTGTTGAGCGAATACAGCACCTTTGTGGGTCAACATCAGGGTCTGTTCGATGCCTATACGGCACTGGCCAACAGCGATGAATACACTCGCCTAAGCAAGGCGCAAAAGAAGGTCATAGATAACGCCCTGCGCGACTTTAAATTATCGGGCATCGCATTGAATGACAAGGATAAAAAACGCTACGGCGAAATCGTCAGTCGCCTGAGTGAGCTCAGCGCCAAGTTCGGCAATAATGTAATGGATGCCACCTTGGCCTGGCAAAAGCATATCACCGATGAGAGTGAGCTGGCCGGTTTGCCCGAGTCGGCAAAAGACCTGGCGGCACACACCGCCCAAAGCAAAGAATTAGAAGGTTGGTTGTTTACCCTGGATATTCCCTCGTACCTGCCGATCATGACCCATGCGGATAACCGCGAACTACGTGAAGAAGCCTACACCGCTTTTGTTACCCGCGCCTCAGATCAGGGCCCTAACGCCGGCGAATATGACAACAGTGCCATTATGGACGAAGAGCTGAAACTACGTCATGAACTGGCGCAGTTGTTAGGCTTTGAGAATTATGCCCAAAAGTCACTGGCAACCAAGATGGCCGACTCAACGGAGCAGGTATTTGGCTTCCTCAACGACCTGGCCGCCAAGTCTAAACCGCAGGCGCAGCAAGACTTAGAGGAGCTGCGCACCTATGCCGAGCAAACGCACGGTGTAACGGCGCTGGAAGCCTGGGATTATGCCTATTACAGCGAGAAGCTAAAGCAGGAAAAATATGCCATCAGCGACGAGCAGTTGCGTCCTTATTTCCCCGAAGACAGGGTTCTGAGCGGCTTGTTTAAAACCGTTGAAAAGCTGTTTGCCATTCGTGTTGAAGAGCAAAAAGAATTTGATACTTATCATAAAGACGTACGCTTTTTCGAGATTTACGACAGCAGCGATACCCTGCGTGGTCGCTTCTACCTCGACCTCTATGCCCGTGAGCACAAACGTGGCGGCGCCTGGATGGACGACTGCATGGGCCGCAAGGTGCGTTTAGGCGGACAATTGCAAACTCCGGTGGCCTACTTAGTGTGTAACTTTAACCGTCCGGTGGGCGATAAGCCGGCGCTGTTTACCCATGACGAAGTGGTCACTCTGTTCCATGAGTTTGGCCATGGTCTGCACCATATGCTGACTCAGGTAGATGCCGCCGCCGTTGCCGGCATTAACGGTGTCGCCTGGGATGCGGTGGAGCTGCCAAGTCAGTTTTTAGAAAACTGGTGTTACGAGCAGGAGGCGCTGGCCTTTATCTCGGGCCATTATGAAACTCATGAGCCTTTGCCGAAGGAGCTGTTGGATAAGCTATTGGCGGCGAAGAACTACCAGTCGGCGATGCAGATGGTGCGTCAGCTTGAGTTCTCCTTGTTTGATTTTCATATTCATGCGGATTACGACCCCAGCAAGGGCAGTGAAATCCAGGCCATCCTCGATCGTGTGCGGGAGCAGGTGTCGGTTGTTAAGGCGCCAAGCTTTAATCGTTTCCAGCATAGCTTTAGCCACATTTTCGCCGGTGGCTACAGCGCCGGTTATTACTCTTACAAATGGGCGGAAGTGCTCTCGGCCGATGCCTTCTCTAAATTTGAGGAAGAAGGGATCTTTAACGCCGACACCGGCCGTGCCTTCTTAACTCATATCCTTGAGCAGGGTGGCTCGGAGGAGCCGGCTGTGTTGTTTGAGCGTTTCCGTGGTCGTGCACCAAGTGTGGATGCGCTGCTGCGTCACAGCGGCATTGCTGCTTAAGGCTATGCCGAAAGCATTGCCAATGGCGTAGCCAAATATTTAGCCGCACTTTTCACTGTATTTAAGTGAAGGGTGCGGCTAAAAATCCTGATATCATACCCCCTCAACAGCCATTTCCACGGAGAAAGTCGTGCACATCTATTGCCGTATCGATGCCGCGCAAGCCTATTGCGATACCCTAAGCCAGCGCTTTAAGTTGGATGAATGTCCACTCGATGAGCAATTTTACCTGCAATACGATGAGTTGGGATTGGCCTTATGCAAGCGTGACGAGCCCAAGCTCACGCCCATTCGTGTCGACTTTGTCGAAGGTGCCGCGGCTCACCGCCGTAAGTTTGGTGGCGGCAAAGGCCAGGCCATTGCCAAGGCGGTCGGCCTGAATAAGGGCGCCACGCCCCATGTGCTCGACGCCACCGCCGGACTTGGCCGTGATGCTTTTGTACTGGCTTCGCTCGGCTGCAAGGTGACCCTGTTTGAACGCCACCCCGTGGTCGCGGCCTTGCTGTATGATGGCCTGGAACGCGCCTACCTGGATGCGGAAATCGGCCCCTGGATGAAGGAGCGCATGCACCTGCATCATGGCAGCAGCCATGTGCTGTTAGAGAAGCAACCCCTTTCCGAGGGGGAGGTTGATGTGGTGTACCTCGACCCCATGTTCCCGCATCGGGAAAAATCCGCTTTGGTCAAAAAGGAAATGCGGGTGTTCCAATCCCTGGTGGGGGATGACGGCGATGCCGATGATCTGCTGACGCCGGCGCTGCAACTGGCGAGTAAAAGGGTGGTGGTTAAGCGCCCGGATTATGCGCCGTTTTTAAACGAACACACTCCCAGCACTCAGATCAAGACTAAGAAAAACCGTTTCGATGTGTACGTGAATGCGGCCATGAAATAACCTGTTTTCGAATTAGGTAATATCTTATTTTTGTATTATTTTCATATCCTTGTCATAAATAATTAATATTCTACGCGCATTGTTATCGACCTAAGAGATAGGCATGCGCGTCTCAACCTTTACGCGATTGCTCGCGTTACTGCTTTCTTTGGCCAGTTTAATGCTGGTAGCGACCCTGTGGTGGGCGTTTGCAACTCTGCAAACCCTGGAACAGCAAAGCAGCCAATACGGCTTACTCAAAAACGACATCACCCTAGCGCTGACCGCGGACATTGAAGACTACCTAAGTGCCGGCGATGCCCAGTACCTGCTCAATGCCGAGCATAGGTTGAAGCGCATGCAAACGGAGCAACTCCCCGGCTTATCCCCAACCTTGGAGCAACAGCTTGCGCCGCTGTTAACCCAGTTGGTTAAAGGCATAGAAGGGGATTACCGTGCCCTGGGTAAACTCTCGGGTAACAGCAGTGCATTGTTGGACAATGCCCTTAGACAAATGGCCGGCTCGGCCAATTCCCTGCTTAATTATGCCCGTCAGGCGCAGCCCGACAAGCGCGCCTTAGCCACCGAATATATCGCCCTAGCCGGCGATTATTATCAAAGCGTGCTGACCTTGAGTCTGGCCACTCAGGCCCTGTATCAGGATTACAGCAGTGAAAAAGAAGCAAACGTCAATCAGGCGCTGGCACAACTCAATGCCTTGGCCGCAGACATCGAGGCCCTGGATAACCTGGGAGTGATGAGTGAGGTTGATGAAGACGAGTTGTTCTTTGACGCCGAGCCCGAAGATCTGGCCGCTGAAATTAAAGCGGAGATCCGCTCCTGGCCGAAGCGTTTTCCTCGCGATTTACAAGGCACCTTAGAGCAGGGACAAACGCGCCAGCAAGGCATGCAGCAGTTACGCGCCGAAGTGGCGGCCATTGCCGAGGTGGTGGTGGCTGCCGAGCAGCAGTTGTTAGCCGAGCAGGAGGCGGTGAAAACCCGTGTACTTTTCTTCTTTGGTGCGGCGATTGGTGGCTTATTGCTGTTGGCGGGGGCGGTGTATTTGTTGCAGCGCTCTCAGGTGCTGAACCCCTTGCGCCAGCTTCGTGATGGCTTTGCTGACTTGCTCGACAGCAACGAGCCGGCGCCCATCATCAGTAAAAATGCCCACACCGAGGTGGGGGAAATCGCCGCCTATTTTAATCAACTGTTGCAGCGCCAGCAGGCACAAGCCCAGGCCCGACAGCAGATGCTGCAGGTGATCAACGAGTTTATGCGTGAAATGAGTGAAAACCTGGAACACATCAGTCAGGGTGCGGAGCAAAGTACGGCACTGGCCGGCCATAGTCAAAGCCTGTTGACTCAGGTGCAGCACCTGGGTGATGACGTCAACAGTGTGAATGCCCAGGTGGCGGCCAATGCCCAGCAGACCCATGCGTCGATGGCGCAGAGCGTGAGTGTTGCCGAGGCCATGTTGCATGCTTCGGCAACCACGGAGCAGCGTATCGACGATGGCATGCAGAGCCTGCGTCAGTTGCTGGCCGGTGTGGACGATGTGTCTAAGGTGTTGGATGTGATCAACAATATTGCCGAGCAAACCAACCTGCTGGCGCTCAACGCCGCCATCGAGTCGGCGCGGGCCGGCGAGCATGGCCGCGGTTTCGCCGTGGTCGCCGATGAAGTGCGTAAACTGGCGCAGCAAACACAGCAATCGCTGGGCGATATTCATGCCCAACTGGGCGAACTCAGTGGTCATTCGCAACGGGTGTCGCAAAACATCTGCGAGCTGGCGACCCAGGCGCAAACGCAAACGGATAATGCCCAGGAGCTTAAACGCACCGCCGAAGACGTATCGCAAAGTGCCGCCCAGGCCAATGAGGTGGCGGCACAGGCCACCGATTACGCCCAGCGTCAGCAGGAAATGCTGAGTGAGTTTGAGTCATCGATGCAGGCAATGCAGACGCAAATCGAGAGCTCCGACAGCAAGGTGAAGGGCATTTATCAAAGCTTGCAGCAACAAATGCAGACAATTCGTGAGAGTCTGGGTTTAAAAGCGTGATAATGGCCCAAGATCTACCCTGATTCTATAAAAGAAGGAAGTCATTATGATTGCCCAAGGTCAAAAAATTCCAGCCGCAAGCCTGACACAACTAGGCGAGCAGGGGCTGAACCATTTCACTACCGACGAGTTGTTCGCCAATAAAAAAGTGGTACTGTTTGCCGTACCCGGCGCTTTTACACCGACCTGCTCGGCGGCGCATTTGCCAGGCTTTGTTGTTCTGCGCGAAGAGTTTACTGCAAAAGGCGTTGACGAAGTCATGTGTGTGTCGGTGAACGATGCCTTTGTTATGAAGGCCTGGGGCGAGAGCCAGAATGCCGATCGTATTCGCATGCTGGCCGATGGCGATGCCAGCTTTACCAAGGCCCTGGGGCTGGATAAAGACACGGGTGACTTCGGTGGCGTGCGTTCAACACGCTATGCCATGGTGGTAGACAATGGCGTGGTTACCCAGCTGTTTGTGGAAGAAGACAAGCAGTTTGAAGTATCTAAAGCCGAGCATGTACTGGCGAACCTTTAATAAGGGTTCGTTTTGCTTGCATAAAAAAGGCCGCATCACGCGGCCTTTTTGCTGGGTAGGAGAATATCCTAAGGGTTATATTGCGCGTTTAATGTCACACCAGAGAAGGTCTGGTAAGCATTAAGGCTAATATGCCAGGTACCCGCTTGTGGGTTGCTAAAGCTACAGCTTTCGTTGTTGCCGCCTTTATAAGGACGACAGTCATAGCTGCTTGCCGTAGGCTGTGCGCCAAAGCGAACAAATAGGTCGGCATCACCTGTACCACCGGAGATATTTACATCCAAGGTGCTCATGCCCGCAGGCACTTCCAATGTGTAGTGTTTCCACTGACCCGCCGATGCTGAAATATCGGCTACGGTACCGCCACCGCCGGTGCCCGTGCCGCCACCTGAGGTAGTTAGCTCACCCAGTAGCGATGCATTGCTGTAGGCGCTGTAACCGCGCAGCATCACGTAGTAGGTGCCCGCCGTTGGGTTGTCGATGCTACAGGTTTCGTTGTTACCGTTCTCATATGGACGGCAATCATAGCTTGATGTGGTTGGCGCGCTGCCCGCCTTAACATACATGTCCAGGTCGCCGCTGCCACCGCTGGTGGTGAAGGTCACGTTAGTGGCGCCCGAAGGTACCGTCATGGTGTAGGTTGTTTCAGAGCCGGCTGCGCCGCTTAAACCAGTTTCTGCCGTGCCTGGTGTCAGCTCATTGCCACCGCTGGGTGGTGGTGTACCGCCGCTTGCCTGAGCAACCGCAGCCGCCGCATCAACGATACCGGTACCACAGCTGGTACAGGTTGCGCTAAAGCCCTTGGTGGTCGACTTCAGGATGCTTTCTATTTCATCCGGTGTCGCCGTGGGTTTAGCTTGTTTGATAAGTGCAGCCACACCCGCTACGTGAGGCGCCGCCATAGAGGTGCCTTGCGAGTAGTGGTAGCTGTCGCTTGAAGGTGAGGTTGAGCCCGAGTTGTGGGTAGATAAGATACCTTCAGGGTCGTTAGCGAAGCTTTGTGCGCCACCCGGTGCCGCCACATCGATGTTTGAACCATAGTTTGAGTAGTAGGCTCGACCACCGTTACGGCCAACCGAGGCCACGTTGATTACACCGCTACAGTTACCCGGGTTGTAGTTTGCCGAATTGTCGTTGTCGTTACCGGCGGCGATAACAATCGCAGTGCCGTTGGCACGTGCCTGGTTGATGGCGTTTTGGGTAGTAGAGCTACATGAACCGCTGCCACCTAGACTCATGTTGATCACATCCGCTGGATTAGCGTTGGCTGGTACGCCCGATACCGAACCACCTGATGCCCATACGATGGCATCGGCGATGTCTGATGTTAAACCACCACATTTACCCAGTACACGAACCGGCACAACTTTGGCGTCATAGGCAACACCCGTTACCCCTTCGCCATTGTTGGCAACGGCCGCTACCGTACCCGCTACGTGAGTGCCGTGCCAGCTTGAACCTTGTGCACCGTGTGTGTAACCACACTCGTTTGCGGTAATGGCATCACCCGGATCCTGGGCGTCGTTATCGCGACCGCCGCCATCGTTGGCAACGAAGGTGTCGGAGATCATGTCATAACCAGGGAGGATATTGGCGTTTAAGTCGGCGTGTGGGCGGTAACCCGTATCAAGCACGGCCACGGTTACACCGGCACCGGTTGCTGAGTCCCATGCCGCTGGTGCGTTAATGCCTGCGGCCGCTTCATAGTAGTGCCACTGATCGCCGTAGCGTGGGTCGTTCGGTGTGGCGAACGGCTTTAACATCTGGTCGATTTCGATGTATTCCACTTCGCCGCTGGCAACCATGTCTTGCATGAACTGCTGTGCTTCTTGCGCCGATAATTTCTTATCTGTACGGATCACGTGGTGATTTTGCAGGGCCATTTCTCGCACGTATTGAGCGCGAGCCTGGCCACGATTGGTTTTAAAGCCATCAACAAATTTCTTTGCACGCGCCTTGCCATTGCCTGGCATGGTCGCAGCACTGGTGCCTAGCTCGGCGTTGTCTTTGTACTTGATGATAAAGCGCGTGGTTAATGGCGATTGGCCTTTTAGCTTGGCCTGAGTTTGTGCCAGTGTTGCCTGTTGCGGCGCCGTCACTTCTTGAATGTCATTCGCGTAGAGGGCCGATGAGCTAATAGCCATCGGGATTGCTAGCGCGAGGAGTGTTTTTCTAGTTGTCATAAGAGTCCCCATTTATTTTTAGTTTGTACCCAAATGGTACACTTCGCAGAGGATGGTAAATTATTTGTTAATATTTTTGTAATAACTTTTGGAAATAAAAGAGGTACAAGTTGTTATATCTGGCCGTATATACGGTTAAAATTAATCACTTAGTACCTTTATTTTTGTTTCCATTAATACTTTTGGTTTAGTTTTGGTTGGCTGGTTTTTGTTCTATTGTTGCTTTGGGTGCAATTCAACCTGCGTTTAAATTCGGTGCTCTTGTCTGGCATTCGGCGCGTTTAATTAACCCGGGTAAATATCTTTGTCGGCCCTGGCTTGGTAGAATAGCGGCGGTTTTTCTAGGGGTGATGTTGTGATTAAAAAAGATGTGGTGATTATTGGTGCCGGTGCTGCGGGTTTAATGTGTGCAGCGCAAGCGGGTTACCGTGGCCGCGATGTAGTGGTGGTCGATATGGGCAAAAAGCCCGGCCGTAAGATCCTGATCAGCGGCGGTGGTCGTTGTAACTTTACCAACGAAAATGCCAGCCCCGAAAATTACCTCTGTGCCAACCCGCACTTCGTAAAATCCTGCTTGAGTCGCTACACTCAGCGCGACTTTATAGACCTGGTCGACCGCCACGGTCTGCAATACCACCACAAAACCCTCGGCCAATTGTTCTGTGATAACAGCGCCCAAGACATCGTTGATATTCTTATGACCGAATGTGAATGGGCGGGCGTAAGCGTACAATTGCGCAGCGAAGTCATCAGTGTGGAAAAAACCGAGCAAGGCTACATAGTAACAACCAGCACGCACACCTATGAATGTGAATCCCTGGTGGTGGCATCCGGTGGCCTTACCATGCCAAAACTGGGCGCCACGCCAATCGGTTATAAAATTGCCGAGCAGTTCGGGTTAAAGGTGTTGCCTACCATGGCTGCCTTGGTGCCATTTACCCTGCACCAGCATGATAAAGACCGTTTTGATGGCCTCTCGGGCATCAGCGTCGATTGCCTGGTGACAAGCGAGTGCGGTACCCAATTTCGCGAGAATATTCTCTTTACTCACCGCGGCTTATCTGGCCCGGCCATTTTGCAAATCAGCTCATTTTGGCGCGCAGGGCAGGCAGTGAGTATTAACTTACTTCCTACCCTAAACATCACCGAATGGTTAGAACAACAACGCCAGCAAAGCGCACAAAAGTCATTGAAAAATGCCTTGGCGACCATTTTACCGAAACGCTTTGTGGAAATGCTGCACGACACCAAGGCCATTCCTGAGGCCAATATCAATCAGCTGACTCACGGCCAAATTGCCGCGTTGCATGACTACCTGCATAACTGGCAAATCAAACCCAATGGCACCGAAGGCTATCGCACCGCCGAAGTGACATTAGGAGGCGTGGATACCGATGAACTCAGCTCAAAAACCTTTGAAGCAAAAAAAGCACCGGGCCTATACTTTATTGGTGAAGTCACCGACGTCACCGGCTGGCTCGGCGGCTACAACTTCCAATATGCGTGGAGCTGCGGCTTCGCCTGTGGGCAGTATTGTTAGGCTTTCCCACAAAAGACAAGATTAATAAAAAGGGTGACCTAAGCGTCACCCTTTTTTAATTCAATCCTAGTAACTTACGCCGCCTGGGTGATCCTGCCGTTTTGGCACAGCGGGTGCTGGCGCACATAGTCGAGGATGCGCTGCTCCATGGTGGTAAAGCAGGGGCCGCCATAGTAGACGATGGTTTCGTGATGGGTGCTGCTGTGGCAATTGCGTTTGCCGCTGTGAGCCAGCAGGGTTTCAACCTCGGCGAGCACATCGTTGATATCGTGTTGCTCGTAAATGGTCTCGGGCAGGGTGAGGTTATCGAAATGCAGGGCCAGCACCTCATGATTGCCGATGGCAAATTCGTCGCGGTCAATAAACAGCTTAGAGCCCTTGGGCAAACCGATCCCCTCCAGGGTGTCGATAATGGCGCGCTTGGCCTGGTCGATATCGCCGCTGACCAAGACGTCAAGCTCACAATACTCGATTTGGTTTTCTGCATTTAGCTGGGTGCCGGCACCCGTGACTTCCCCTAATTGCAGTCGCTGCAATACCTCATCCAATGGGTCTTCATAGGTGTCGCCGCGGTCTATGGGCTGACACTTATCATTAATACGAACCGTGATATATACATCCTTACTCATTGGGGACTCTCCCTGATGCGGTGTTTGATTATGAAAATAGAATGCGCATTACTCTTTGAATTTACGCGCAGTAAGCATTAATTTTTAGCAGCTATTGGCATTTAGGCAAGGTTATACAGAAGGTTCTGCCGAAGGCGGACGAGAGGAAAGAGGGTGACGCCGTGATTGGACTTGGCTTTGACCGTCAAAGGCCCTAAAATTTGCCACCCAAAGGTTTTGCCCCAAGTAATGTGTACTCGGCTATGAATAAGCAAGCGATAGGTATTTTTGACTCCGGCGTCGGCGGCCTTGCCGTGGCCCAGGCGGTGCATCAATTGCTGCCGAGCGAAGACCTGCTTTATATCGCCGACTCTGGCTTTATGCCCTATGGCAGTAAAACGCCGGACGAAATACGCGGGCGCTGCCATGCCATAGTCGATTATATGGCGACCCAGGGCGCCAAGGCGGTGGTGGTGGCCTGTAATACCGCCACCATGGCGGCCATTGGCTCACTACGCGCGCATTATTCCTTACCTATAGTTGGCGTCGAACCCGGCGTGAAACCCGCATTGCAGCAAAGTAAAAGTGGCGTTATTGGCGTGCTGGCCACCCCCAGTACCATAGCGTCGCAGAGCTTTCAGCGCCTGTGCCGGCAACAGGCCGAAGACCTGGGGCGCATTGTTTTTCAACCTTGTCCCGAATTGGCGGCGACCATAGAAGCCCTGCATCTCGACGGTGATCACACGGAGGCACTATTGCGCCGTTATTGTGAGCCTCTACTGAGCCAGGGGGTGGATGTGCTGGTCTTGGGCTGCACCCATTACGCCTTTATTGCCCCCTTGCTAAGACGCATTCTGCCCTCGGGCGTTAGCCTTATCACCACCGAGCAGGCGGTGGCCTTGCAATTACAGCGCCGTTTAGCGCCAAGCCATCAGTTAGGAACGCAGTTAGGAACGCAGCCCAGCGCAACGCCGGGTCGAGTACGTTTGCTCACCAGTGGTGACAGTCAGCGCTTTAGCGCCCAGTTACAGGTGCTGTGGCCGAGTGTCGAAAACCCTGTAATTACCCCCTTGCACTTATCCTGCGCTGAGCTCGGTTAGCCCTCTTTAACTCCTTGTTTTAAAGCCTGTTAAGTTGGCGGTCAGGCTTGCCACTTTGTTGCCATAATTGCCCTCTGTTTTTCCATTTTTGCGCCCCTTTTTTGCCACTGTGCCTTGTTTTAATAACTACCAAGCAAGGCGAGGAAGCAACCACTTCTGTTCTTGCCCCAACCCATTAAGAATTGAAGGATGACGACGATGAAAAAACACATTTTAGTAACTGCATTAGTATCAACTTTGGTAGCGGCGCCAGCGATGGCAAAAGAGCAAAAAGAGCTGGCCACGGAAACCGCCTGGGGTCTGGGCGCCGGTGCTACGGTAGGGGCCATTGTTGGCGGTCCTATCGGAGCCTTTGCCGGAGCCTTTATCGGCGGCATTATCGGCGAAAAGGAAGCGGCGCACAGCACCATCAAGTCACAGCAAGTGCAGCTGAGCCAATACCAGGGCACGGAGCAACAGCTGCACAGCACCCTGGAGCAAAACCGCGCACTGACGGCGCAAATCAACGCCCTGGAAGATGAGCAAAATCGTTTAGAGCAAGCCCGTATCGACAACCTCCTGGCCATGACGGTGCAGTTTCGTTCCGGCTCGGCGCACATCGAACCCCACTTTGCCGAGCAGCTGGATCACCTGGCGGAGATCCTTAAGCGTAAGCCTGACTTAAACCTTAACCTCAATGGCTATGCCGATGTGCAAGGGGATGAGCAAGCGAATCTAGACCTGTCTCAGCGCCGTGCTGATGCGGTGCAGCAGTACCTGGTAAAGCAAGGCGTGGCCGCCACCCAGCTGTTCGCCGAAGGGCGAGGTGAGCAGAAAATTGTCGCCAATGGTAACGAATATGAAACGAACTTCTTTGATCGTCGCGTAACCTTGACGGCCCGCGGTGCGCAGCAAAACCGCATGGCGAAAAACTAAGCCACCGCAATCCGAGGACCAAATTATGTTGAGTTGTCCTAACAAAGTGCTCACAGCCCTCGCTGTGAGCCTTTTATCCCTAATTTTCTTTACCCCCGCCAATGCCAGTGCCTTCTCCGACGGCCAGGCACAACTGCAATTTAGCGATGTTCAGGGTGCGAATGTGACGCCTGGCGTCCTTTTGAGTACCCGAGCGTCCATGCAGATCACCGGGCTGATCAACCAGGTGCAGGTGACCCAGGTGTTTGTGAACTGCCACCCCTTTGCGGTCAACGCCCAGTACCTGTTTCCATTGCCAAGCGAAAGCGCGGTGCATGCCATGACCATGAAGGTCGGCGAGCGCACCATAGTGGGTAAAATTGCCGAGAAGCAGCAGGCCGAGCGTCAATATCGCGCCGCCCAGCGTGCCGGTAAACGGGCGGCCTTGGTAAAGCAGCAGCGCGCTAATATGTTTTCCTCGCGGGTTGCCAATCTTGGCCCAGGCGAGCGGGTGGAAATCACCCTGAGTTATCAGGAGATGATCCGTTTTCGCGATGCCGAGCTCAGCGTGCGCCTGCCGATGACCTTTACGCCGCGCTATCATCCTCGTAGTTATGCCCTGGAAGAATTACGAGCCACTGCAAACGCCACCAATAATGGCGCGCAGGGCTGGCTGGCGCCTAAATTTGTTGAGCAACTGGCGCAGCAGCAAGACTTTATCGACGGCTCGCGTGAGCCCTTACTGCAATTGGATATAGAGATAGATTTTGGTTTGCAGCTGGAGCAGATCCGCACGCCTCACTACCAGGCTCAGGTGAGTAATCCGGACTTTGGCCGTTACCGGGTGCAATTACGTGACGATGCCATGAATCGTGATTTTGTGCTGCGTGCCAAGGTGTTGCCGAGTCAGCAGGCGCAGGCGGCCTTCTTTCGACAAACGGCGCAAAGCGGCGACTATGGACTGCTGATGCTGTTGCCGCCAAGCGACCAGTTTAGCGCCCAACAGCGCCTGGCCCGTGAGCTTATCTTTGTGATTGACAGCTCCGGCTCCATGCACGGCAGCTCCATGGATGCGGCCAAGCAGGCTCTTTTCTATGCCCTTGATAACCTGAATGAAAACGACAGTTTTAACATTATCGACTTTGATAGCAGTGCGCGCTTATTTCGCCCCCAGGCGGTGGCCGCCAATGCCTTTAATCGCGCCGATGCCGAGCGTTTTGTCTATCAATTACAGGCCGACGGCGGTACGGAAATGGCGCAGGCGCTGGACTTGGCCCTCGATGGTAAAACGCATCCAAGCTATGTGCGTCAGGTGGTGTTTTTAACCGACGGCAGCGTCGGTAACGAGCAAGCCCTGTTTGAGATGGTGCAGGGTCAACTTGGCGATAATCGGCTGTTTACCGTTGGCATAGGCAGTGCCCCCAATGGCTACTTTATGCGCCGTGCCGCCCATGTTGGCCGCGGTAGCTATACCTTTATCAGCGATGTCAGCGAGGTAAAAACCCAGATGCAGAGCCTGTTTGAGCGGCTGCAAAACCCGGCGCTGCGCGATGTACGCCTAAGTGCGGCGCGCGCCAAGGAATTGTCCTATTGGCCGCAGCCGCTACCGGATCTCTACTTTGGTGAGCCGCTGATGGTGGCGATCAAGCTGGCACCACAGCAACAAGATATTTATATCGACGCTAACACCCAGCATGGACCGTTGCGCTTAACCATGCCCATGCATGAGGTCGGTCAAACCTACCCGCACAGCGAAGCCATTGCCCGCTTGTGGGCGCGTCAGCAAATTGCCTCGCTGTTGCTTTATAACCCGGCCGAAGCGGTGCGTCCGCAGGTGCTGGATTTGGCTCTCAAACACCAGTTGCTCAGCCCCTTTACCGCCTTTATTGCCGTCGAAGAGGTGGCCACATCGACCGTGGCACAGCATAAGGAGCAGGTGGCCAATAACGTCGCCAGCGGCCAGCGGGTGCAACGCTTTGCGCAAACCGACGGGCAATCCCAGTGGCACTTATTCTTGGGCGTATTCTTGATGTTAAGCACGGCCGCCTGGTTGAGACGAGAGCGGAGACAGGCTCATGGCTAAGGGAAAGCGAGTAGCAGCCCGGGCAAGTTATTGGCGCTACGGCGCCATTGCCCTGTTCGCGTTGGGGGCAAGCTTTTTTGCTCAGGGCGCCTACATGCAGAGCAAGGCTTGGTTGGCGCAATGGTTGATTGAGCGGGCCTGGCAGCAAAGCCTGGCAGCGCCCGGAGCCAATATTCCGCCCTGGTATTATGCCGACACCCATGTGGTGGCTAAGTTGACTGTGCCCCATTTGGCGCTGGAGCGTTTTGTGCTGGCCGGCAGCAGCGGCCGTAATCTCGCGTTTGCACCAACTCATGATGAGGCCTTTGGCCCGCTTGGAGGTGAGGGCGCCAGTGTGATTGCCGCCCATAACGACACTCACTTCGCGTTTTTACGCCATGTGCAGGTGGGCGATGAATTAAGCCTGACGCTGCGCGATGGTCGCACCCTGAGTTATCGCATCGCCAGCAAACAGGTGGTGCATCAAAGCGATACTCAGGCCGCCGCAGCCAGCGGCCTGCATCTGGTGACCTGTTATCCCTTTAACTCGCCGGTAGCCGGGACCGATCTGCGCTTGCTGGTCTCGGCCTCGCTGATATCCTCTTCGTCGAGGTCGACCACCAATGCCTGATGGCGCTGGCTTATCATCACCCCGACAAAAACCACGGCGATGCTGAGCCATTGCCACAGGGTCAGTATCTCGCTCAGCACTATGGCCGACAGCAGCAGGGTGAAGATGGGGATAAGGTTGGAGTAGGCCGCGGCGGTTAGCACGGATACCTTGCTGATGGCATAGTTATACATGCCGTAGCCGCCCAGGGTAACAAAGGTGCCCAGGTAAAGAATATGGGCAAAGGCCACCGGGTCGTGCTGCTGTGGCATTTCCACAAAGAGTAAAAAGGGCGCAAAGAAAATCGAGCCCGCCAGACCCTGCAAGGCAATAAGGGTTAGCGGTGCATAACGACTGCACAGGCGTTTTACGCTCACGGTGTAAAAGGCGGCGCAGACCATGGCCAGGAATTCCAGGGTGTTGCCTAGTAAGGGGTTGGGCGCTTGCTCCGAGCTTGGCGAGACCTTGGTCAGCAGCACACTGCCGCCGATGCACAGGGTAAAGCCGACGATAATGGCGCGGCTAATGTGCTCTTTGAGCATAAAAAAGGCCAAGAATGCGACGATCAGCGGTAAACAGGAGACTATCACCCCGGCCTGAGACGCAGAGGTGTATTCCATGGCATGGCCTTCGAATAAAAAGTACAAACAGGGCTCGGCCAGACTCATGCCCAGCAGGTATTTCCAATCGCCACTTTGGTATTCAAAGCGCTTTACAAAACGCCATAAACACAGGCACACCGCCAGGGTGGTGAGCATGCGCAAAAAAATCACCACAGTCGGGTCATAGACTCCCACTGCATACTTTAAAGAGATAAAAGAGCTTCCCCATAAAAAGGTGGCAATGATCAGACAAAGGCTCGCTGGCATAAGAGATAACTAGTGTGGTGAAAATGTGCGGCGATGCTAGCACAGTTGAATTAATTTAACTTGTTTAATCGCCCAAGCTTGGGGTAAAAATGAACTTCTTTTAATTTATCAGCGGGGCCAAACGCGGTGCAAACCATAGTGATCAAATTAGGCACCAGTGTGCTTACCAATAACGGCCAGGGGCTGGACAGGGCACACATGGTGGAATTGGTGCGCCAATGCGTGCAGCTGCAAAAAGCTGGCAACCGTATCGTGCTGGTATCCAGCGGCGCCGTGGCCGCCGGGCGTGAGTTACTGGGACGCAGCGCCGGTAATGAAACCCTGGCACAAAAGCAGATGCTGGCGGCCATAGGCCAAAGCCAGTTGGTACACACCTGGCAGACGCTGTTTGCACTGTATAAGGTGCCGGTGGGGCAGTTGCTGTTAACCCGCGCCGATCTCGATGATCGTGAACGCTATCTCAACGCCCGCGATACCCTGATGGCGCTGCTTAAAGAAGGGGCGGTGCCGATTATCAATGAAAATGATGCGGTGGCGACGGCGCAGATCAAGGTGGGCGATAACGACAATCTCTCGGCCCGAGTGGCGGTATTGGCGGATGCCGATAAACTCTTGCTGCTCACCGATCAACCCGGGCTTTTTAGCGCCGATCCGCGTACCAACCCGGATGCCGAGCTGATCCCGGAAATTCGTCATATCGATGACTCCATTAAGGCTTTGGCCGGTGGCAGTGGCACGGCGGTGGGCACCGGCGGCATGGCTACGAAAATCGAGGCGGCGAGCATTGCCCGCCATGCCGGGGTCGATGTGATCATCAGTGCCGGTCATGGCGAGGACGTGATCAGCAACTGTTTAACCCAGCAGCTGGGCACTCGCTTTGTCAGCCTGACGGCACCCAAAGACACCCGCAAACGTTGGCTGTTGGCCGGCCCCATCAGCAAGGCAGCCATTTATGTGGATGATGGTGCGGCGAAGGCGCTCAGACAACAAGGCGCCAGTTTGCTGATCGTCGGCATTGCCCGTTTTGCCGGCGAGTTTAGCCGCGGCGATTTGGTGCAGGTATTCGACAGTCAGGGCTGCAGTGTGGGTAAGGGCGTGGCCCGTTATCACAGTGAGGAGTTGCAGCAGCTGCTGGCGAACCCGGAGCAGTCTAAGGCGCAGGTGTTGGGCTATGACAATGGCGCCATGCTGATCCATCGCGATGACTTTGTCAGCTTTCGGGATTAGCTCTTAGCGACAGCTTACAGCAGCCGTTTTCGGTAATAACTTTCGACAGGAGCCAGGGGCGTGCACTTCCCTTGGCGCAATTTTAACCGCGTGATACACTCGCGCCTTTGATTTTGTCGTGATGAGAGTTGTTATGAAAGTCATTCGCTGGTTGTTAGGCCGCATTATTTTATTCTTTAATTTTATCTTTACCCCGCGCAGCAAAAAGCGCGACCCGCAAGCGCAGCAACAGCTGGATACGCAGACCGCCAACATGGCACTGTATCAATTCCATGCCTGTCCGTTTTGCGTAAAGGTGCGCCGCTCTATTAAGCGTAACGGTCTGAACATTGAAACCCGCGATGCCAAAGGCGATAACGCCTACCGTCAGGAGCTGGCGGAGCAGGGTGGCAAGGTGAAAGTGCCTTGTTTGCGCATTGAAGAAGATGGTCAGGTGCAGTGGATGTACGAATCTTCGGATATCGTCGCCTATCTGGATAAAATTGCCGCTTAACCTTAAGATTCCAAGATTTCCCCTGGGTGCTGAAATTTCTCGCACTCAGGTGCCCTGTCGCGGCGTTTTCCTCTACGAAATTACCCGCCATTGTGCTAGCATTTGCAGCAAATTTTTAGTTGCTAATTGAAAGAGACGCTAGCATGACCCAGAGCACGACTGTTCGTACCCGTGTTGCCCCGTCACCGACCGGTGATCCGCACCTAGGCACTGCCTATATCGCCCTATTTAACTATTGTTTTGCCAAGCAGCAAGGCGGTGAGTTTGTTTTACGTATCGAAGATACGGATCAGGTGCGCAGTACGCCGGAGTCGGAACAAGCCATTATGGACAGCCTGCAGTGGTTAGGTCTGCAGTGGGATCATGGTCCGGATGTGGGCGGCGAGTTCGGCCCCTATCGTCAGTCTGAGCGCTCTGATCTATATAAAAAATATGCGCACCAGTTGGTTGAAGAGGGCAAGGCGTTTTACTGTTTCGCCACCGCCGAAGAGCTGGACGAAATGCGTGAGCAGCAAATGGCCGAGGGCCTGCGACCTAAATACGATGGCCGTGGCTTGTTGCTAAGCGACGACGAAGTGAAGGCAAACCTGGAAGCGGGCAAACCCTACGTTATCCGTATGAAAATCCCTGCCGAAGGCAGCTTTAAATTTAACGACTACCTGCGCGGTGAGATTGAGATCCCATGGGAAAACGTTGATATGCAGGTGCTGTTGAAGCAAGACGGCTTCCCGACTTACTTCCTGGCCAATGTGGTGGACGACCACCATATGCAGATCAGCCACATCTTCCGTGGTGAAGAGTGGATCAACTCGGCGCCAAAACTGCTTAAGCTATACGAAGACTTTGGCTGGCAAGCGCCGGTACTGGGTCACCTGCCGTTACTGCGTAACCCGGATAAGTCTAAGCTGTCCAAGCGTAAGAACCCGACCTCTATCAACTACTACAAAGAAATGGGCTTCTTGCCGGAAGCGGTGCTGAACTACCTGGGCCGCATGGGCTGGTCGATGCCGGACGAGCGTGAAAAGTTCACCCTGGCAGAGATGATCGAGCACTTCGATATGAAACGCGTTTCTCTGGGCGGCCCGGTATTCGATATCGAGAAGCTGAAATGGCTGAATGGTACCTGGTTACGTGAAGACTTCAGCGACGAGCAACTAATTCAGCGCTTCGTTGACTGGAAATACAATGGCGACATGCTGCGCCGCATTTTGCCGGAAGCGAAAGCCCGTATCGATACGCTTTCTGATCTGGTTGACCTGGCCGGGCACTTTGTTGCCGGTATGCCGCACTATGATCCGGCGCTGCTAACCGATGGTAAGGTTGAAGAAGATGTGGTGCGTCAGGCATTGCAATTCTTTATCTGGGAGCTGGAAACGCTGCGCCATTGGGAAAAATCGGAAATCTTCGCCATTGCTAAAAAGGTGGCCACTTTCCACGAGCTGAAGATTAAAGATTTCCTTGAGCCTATTTTCGTGGCAATTACCGGCAAGAAGTCGTCAACTTCCGTGCTAGATGCCATGGAAATCCTGGGTTCGGACATGTCCCGTGCACGCCTGCGTTTGGCGTTAGAGCACCTTGGTGTGTCGAAAAAGCAGGCGAAAAAGCTAGAAAAAGCCTACCGCGACTTTAACTAGGTCGCACTCTAAGAAAAAAGGCTGCCTTGCCCCGCAAAGCGGCCTTTTTTGTGCCTTTTTAAAGGAAAAAGCAACAGATACGACCTCTCAGTGCGTAAATTTTGTTACACTGCCGCAGTTTTTTTGTACTCAAGTAGAGCAGCTATGTTAGAGCAGTATTATCAAGATTTTGGCACCCACGTGTGTATTACCCGTGAACAGGGCAGTCGTTTTGCCAAAGCCGTGGCCGATGATTTCAATCCACTTCACGATGTTGAAGCGAAAAAATTCTGTGTGCCAGGGGATCTGCTGTTTTCAGTGGTGCTTGATAAGTACGGTATTAATGAGCAAATGCGCTTTACCTTTGCCAACATGGTGGACGAAGGCGTTAAACTGGGCATGCCAGAGGGCAGCGAACAGTTCGATATTAAAGACGGCGACAAATGCTATCTGAGCGTGGCTCGTGAAGGCGCTAACAGTGCCTGTAAGACCCTGACCAACGCGCTGATCAAGAACTATGTGGAATTCTCGGGTAAGGCCTTCCCACACGTGGTGATCCCGCTGATGGGTAAGCAAGATGTGATGATTAACCCGGCGCGCCCGATGATCATCTATGAGTCCATGAGCATTCATATGGACACCCTTGATGCTCACGCTCCCGAGTTGCGCGAAGGAGAGCACGAGTTCAGCTATGAAGGCAAGCGCGGCAAGATCATCTTGCGCTTTGACCTGATTGAAAATGGCGTAGTAATTGGCCGTGGTGAGAAGCACATGCTGGTCTCGGGTATTCGCGAATACTGTCAGGATACCGTGGATGAGTTGATCCGCGGGTATAACGAGAAGAAGGCAGCGCTAAAACCAGCGTAATTTGGGTCGGGGCGCCGACTGAGGCGCTTTTTTGTCCCAAACCTGTGGGTCAGGTTTCAACCTGACAACCTTGTTGTGGGCTGATATATCTTGCCGGAACGCCAACTAATGCGTTTTTATAGGGCTGATGTTTATACATCGGCCTTTTTTGTTTCCCCAAACCTGTAGGTCAGGTTTTGCTGGCATGGATGGCGGTACTAGGGTAACGCAGGAGCAGTTACCTAGCAGTCTGACAACTACTAATTCAGGGTTTCATAATGGCTGAATAATGCCGAATTACATGGCATTTCAAATTCAGATCTTGTCGCGTTGGGTGAGCGCGTTAAGAAAATAGTCCGGTGGACTATTTTTAGCAAGCGAACGCCTTGAGCCAGCGAGAGGCCGGAGACGGCAACCAATGGGCGGTTTGCGCCAACCGCCCCTTGGAACCCCAAGGCGCCCGTGATTCGCTAACGCTTACGAACTCAGCGTTTTGTTAAACGCTCCGCTTAGTCATTGAGGCGATTTAACAGCACATCCCTGTACTGGTAAATCTAGCTCGGCATCGTGCCTCGCTCTCAACAACACACTCCACAACAAAATCTGATTTCTTCAGCGCGAATCCAAACGGGAAGATCGATACCTGTGAGTTTGGATGTGTTCGACAGTCCGCTAAGTGCCAATAGTGGACGATGGTAACGCCGCATTAAGTGGTGAGCAACGCCTCCACCCTGCCTAAGCCATTGTACCGTAAACACTTAAAGCTAATTCAAACTGAAAATGCCAAGCGTTGGGAATCCACCTTAAATGCTTTGTTATGTGCGCCTCGGGGTTCTTAGGGGCGACGAGACGAGTGACCGAAGCATGGCTTCGCAGCACGAGGAGGTGGAGGCATGGATGCCGTAACTTCGTCACGAACAGGAACCCAGCTTCAGGGATGAATTATTAACACTGAACTTAGCATTTCCTCTAAGTCGAAGTCGGCGACCCGACAAGATCTAAATTTGAAAACAGGTGTCGCGCGAAGCACCGACCTACAAAATCTTACCGCACAGATTTGTGCCCACACTTCTCAAGTAGCGCTTGCCAAAAGTCCGCGCCTTTGCGGCGCGCCAAACGCATATTGTGCTCGGGGATGCTCTCCGGTTCATCATAGTTGGCCAGGGCCTGTTCCATGCTTTCTTCGCGGATAATATGCAAGCAGGGAGCGGGGGCGCGGTTGGTGTAATTGGCGGCGTCGTCTTCATCGGCGTCGGCGAACACATACTCGGGGTGAAAGTGGGCGAGTTGATAGGTGCCTTCAAAGCCCTGGGCGACTAACAGCGCATTGGCTAAATCGATCAAATCTAAGAACTGGTCGAAGTCGCTAAAGCCCTGGGTAAAGCATACCAAGGTGGTTTCTATTTCGGGGTGATTATCCAGCTCTCGGCATTGCTCTAAGGTGTCGAGCACCGCCTCTTCGAGCTCGGTGGCCTCGCTTAGATAATAGCGAATGGCGTTATTTTCCACTTCCTGGCGGGCAAAGGGGCAGAAGTTGTATTTGACTATGACCGAGCTCACCCATTGGCGCATGGCCGCTTCACATTTATGCATTGATTTGCTCCTCGATTAGCGCCAGGGTTTTGTTAATAGCGCCCTGATTTTGCTGTACCACCTTAAGGCCACTGGCACCCATCTCGGCACACTTTTGCGGCTCGCTAAACAGGCTGTTTAGGGTGTCGACCAGGTTGTGATCATCAACCCAGAGGGCGCCGCCTTCGTCTATCAAGGCCGGATAAACATGGTCAAAATTAAAGGTATGTTGGCCGCTGAGCACAGGTATGCCGTGGGCGCAGGCCTCGAGCGGGTTATGGCCACCGCGCTCAATCAGGCTGCCGCCAATAAAGGCGACATCGGCGGCGCCGTAGAGCATGGTGAGCTCACCTAAGGTGTCGGCAAGTAAGATGGCCTCACCTTGGTGTGCACGCTCGCTGCGGCGACTAAATGAGATGTTTTGCTCGCTAAGCAGCTGCGCAACTTTGTCGAATTGCTCGGGGTGGCGCGGGGCAATGATCAGCACCGCATCGGGTTGTGTTTCACGTACCTTGTTATGAGCGGCAATCAGTAGCTCGGGCTCGCCCGGGTGTGTTGAACCTGCAATCCAAATAGGGCGCTCGCCTAAGCGGCTTTTGAGCGCCTGCGCTTGGCTGCGCTGCGCATCATTGACGCTGATATCAAATTTGATGGAGCCGGTAACATTCAACTTGTGCGGCGCCAGGCCAAGTTGTACAAAGCGCTGGCCATCGTCTTGATGGTGGCAGGCAAGTAAGTCGATGTCGTGCAATATTGCACGAGTCAGAGGGGCTACGCGGGCATAACCTTGTGCTGACTTTTCAGACAGGCGGGCGTTAATCACCAGGGTAGCAAGGCCCGCCTTCTGGGCTTGTTGTAACAAATTTGGCCAGAGTTCGGTTTCAATAATAGCCAGCATTTTTGCTCGGGTACGGCGGATAAAGCGTCTTTGTGCAAGGGGTAAATCGAAAGGCAAATAACATACCTGTACGCGTTCGGCCTTGATTTCTTTGCTAAAGAGCTGATTGATTTGCTCTCGTCCGGTCGGCGTGTTGGTGCTGATCACTAAGCGATAGTGGTCGGTATCTTTAAGCAAGGCTTTGATCAGTGGTGCGGTGGCCAGCACTTCGCCGACGGAGGCGCAATGTAAAATGATGTCGCCGCCGGCGTCGGTAAAGCCGAAGCGTTCGCCAAAGTGTTGCCTGTAGCCCGGGTTTTTGCGTCCGCGTAGTACATACAAATAAAAGCATGCCAAGGGCATAAGAATCAGCAGAATAAGGGAATATAAAAAGCGTGCAAACAAAAGAATCACTGACCAGAAATTGCAAAGCGTTAGTGTAACCCGAGTTCAGGCCGGTGCCAAAACTTTACAATTTAACAGCTGAGTAATGGCCATAAATTTGGTAATCTTTTCGCATTATTTTAAGGCGTTAGGAAATCGCATGAAAGGACATAAACTCGCCACCTCGGTGGCAGGTGCGGCACTGCTATTGGCATTCAGTGGTGTGGCCGCGGCCAAGCCCACGGCATACCTGCCGGTAGGCTATGACGTAAATTTAGAACAGCAATTGGATCGCATGTTTGTGCAAACCACGGGTACGCCCATGAGCAAGCCCTATCGCTTTAGTGATATCGATAAGGCCTTGGCACAGCTAAAAGAGCAGAACCCGGCACTCTTTCGCTCTATCAGCGACAAACTCTCGCGCTACCGCGGCGATGACAACATCACCCGTGCCGGTGTGACCCTGCGTTATGAGCACGACCAAACCACGCCTTTGGCCAATCAACGAGGCTTAACCACGGATGAGTGGGGCCAGGTAATGTTCGAGGGCATTTGGCGCCCGAACGATATGATGTTGATGCAGGTAGGGGTGGAATACCGCGCCGAAGCGGGCGACCTGGTGCCCTATAACACCTTTGTGGCCATTGCCGGTGAAGATCTCCAGCTTAATATTGGTTACAAGGAGCATTGGTTCTCTCCGTTTAAAACCAGTGCTCAGATGATCTCGACCAATGCCAAAGCCTCGCCTTCCATCTCATTGGGCATGGTGGCGCCGGCGCATAACTGGTGGAATTTTGATTTTGAACTCTTCTACACCGAGCTGGAAGAGGTCAAAGAGGGGATCCGCTATCAGGGCGAATGGTACGATGGTAAGCCACGCGTCGCCGGAACCCATATCAGCCTTGAGCCGCTAAACGGGTGGAAACTGGGCTTTAACCGTATTATGCAATTTGGCGGTGGTCCCCGCGATGTGGACTTTGGCGATGTAATCGATGCCTTTTTCGACCCCGCCGGCAGCGATAACAGCTATAGCGCCGAAGAAAGGGAAAGCGAATTAGGCGACCAGTTGGCCTCGGTAACCTCAACCTTCTATTTCGATTGGGGCATGCCTACCGAAATCTACTTTGAGTACGGCGGTGAAGACACGCAGGGCGGCAGCAACTTCAGCCTGGGCAACCAGGTCACCTCCTTTGGTGCCTACCTGCCTCAGCTAACCTCGGATGTGGCCCTGCGCTATGAGTACAATAAGTGGAAAACATCCTGGTATACCAATGGCCTGTATAAGTTTGGCAACACCAACGATGGCTTCGTGTTTGGTCATTACGCCGGCGACCGACGTATCTTTGGCGACGGTGTGCCCGCCGAGGTGCATGCCCTGGTGCTGGATTATCAGCAGGATATGGATTCCTTATGGCAGCTAAAGCTGACCCTGCAGGATAATGACTCGGCCCAGTACAGCGGTGCTCAGGAACTTCAGCTACTCAATAGCAGCATGATTGATGGGTATCGCGTGGAAACTCAGGTGACCTATGGCAACGACGTGTTTGACGAAAGTTACGGCCACGCCTCTATCTCGCTTTACTGGTAATTGAGCGGTAGGTGAGGAGCAGCCTAGGCCTTGGCTAACAGCGCCAGGGCCTTGTCGGCCACGGTTTGCGCGCTGATGCTATCGACGCGCTTACCGCCCACCAGAATTTCTCCCGGCCCCAAGGGACGCCATTGATGCGCTTTGGCACGGATCAGCGCCAGCGCCGGCACGTTTAAGCTGGCGGCCAGATGCATAATCGCCGTTTCCACACTGATCACCAGACGAGCGCGGCTGATCATTGCCGGCAACTCATAAAAATGCCGTTTAGCGCTAAAGGTACTGATACTAATACCCCTTAGCTGGTCGTTGCCTTGCACCTGTTGTTGCACCTGCGTTATCTGCTCATTGGTGGCGTTGATCACAAAGCGTAAGGTCGGTTGCGCCTGGTGTAAGGTGGCGATGCATTCAAACACCTGGGCCAGTTGCCAGTCACGCTTTTCCGTGGTCGACAGATGGTTGATAAAAACGAAATTATCCAGCTCGTCGCTATTTTGCAGCGCATCCAAATAAGGTTGTGGTACGCGTAATTGCTGAAACGCCCGTGCCGGGGAGTCCATGGCAACCAAGGCGTGAAAATGATGGCGGTAAAAATCGCTAATATGATCGAATCGGGTGCTTTTACTGACCTTTATACTGGCATCGAGGGCTGCAATGACCTCTTTGTGCTGCCAGCGTTGCACTGCATTGAGCGCATAGGCGCCCACTGCACAGCCGTCGCCGGCAATCAGTCGGGCATAATGACAGAAGCGCTCGCTGCGCGTGGTGGCGATAAAAAACACCAGATCATAATGGCGCTGCTGTGCATCTTGTATTTGTTGTTGGCGCTGTTGCTCGGAATCTGGGTTGGCGTAGATATGACTGATATTGGGCTCACTTTCGAGCCACTGGCCTAAAATTTGATTGCGCCCGCCGTGCCAGCTTTTACGTTGCTCGCGGCAGTCATCGAACCAAACATCTATCTCTAAATGCGGGTAAGTGGCGGCCAGCTGCTGTAAAAACACCCCTTGATAGACGTAATCACCCAGCGCCAGATGGCTCATATATAATATGCGCTTAGCTTGTTGTAATTGGTCTGCGCCGATTAAGGGATTACTTCCGTGCTGGGTCACTTAATTAAGCCTGATTTAATTCAATACTGGCTAATAATAACAAAGCCGGGGTGGCAATGGCAGTACCCAAATGTGGCATTTAAGTTAACAGTTAAGCTTTATTAACTCATTTTGCGTGTGGGCAACCTGAGGATGGATGCCCAGCGATAGCCGCCAATCTAAGACAAAAACGTGCAATTCTAAATACTCTTTGGAATAATGCCGTTAAAACTCGTGAATGAGGATCGAAAATGGTCAATACCGACAATCTCGCGGCTTCCTACCTGGATAGCCTTGCCCGCCATCGCGCGCTCTTTGAAGTCATGGATACGTATCAACAGCAAGCAACCGAATTACTGGCCGCCTGTCATCAGGCTTTGCAAGCCGGTGGCAAGGTGATTTGGTTTGGGAATGGTGGCAGTGCCGCCGATGCCCAGCATCTGGCCGCTGAATTTGTAGTGCGCTATAAAAAAGAGCGTGGTCCCTTGGCGTCGATCGCCCTGACCACGGACACCTCGATCCTCACCGCTCACTCTAACGATTATCACTTCGATACCGTGTTTGCACGCCAGGTGCAGGCCTTATGTAAGCCAGAAGACCTGGTGATCGGTCTGACCACCTCGGGCACCAGTGCCAATATCAATCTGGCCTTACAGGCCGCCAATGAAATCGGTGCTTACACCGTGGCCTTAACCGGCCGTGACGGTGGTGAGGTGAAAAACATCGCCAAGTTGCCGATTATCATCGCCAATGATGAAACCGCTCGCATTCAAGAAGCGCATATGTTTATCGGCCATTGGCTGTGTGAAGCGCTTGATATGCTGGTAGCGGAGTAAGCATGGATCTGGGATTACTTAAAAATCTAAATAAAGCCAAGGTGTTGGTGGTTGGCGATGTGATGCTCGACCGCTACTGGCATGGCGACTCCGGACGCATCTCACCGGAGGCGCCGGTACCCGTGGTGAAGGTAAACCGCCTTGAAGACAAGGCCGGTGGTGCCGCTAACGTCGCTAAAAACATTGCCCGACTCGACGGTCAGGTGGCCTTGCTCGGTTTGATTGGCGATGACGAAAGCGGGCAAACCCTGCAGCGCATTTTGGCGCAAGAACACATCGACTCGCAGCTGGTGCAGGTGGTGGAGCTGCCGACCATAGCGAAAATGCGGGTGATCAGCCGCCATCAGCAGGTGGTGCGTCTGGATCAGGAAGAGCAATTCAATAAAGAACATTCACAATTGTTGCTACAACGCCTTGAGCGCGTGGTGGATGACTACGACTTTGTCCTCTTCTCCGACTACAACAAGGGTTCACTGACCCTGATTGAGGCGATGATCCGCGTTGCCAAGGATGCCGGTAAAACCGTGTTGGTTGACCCTAAATCGCCGCAGCTTAGCCTGTATCGTGGTGCCGATTATATCACCCCAAACCTCAATGAATTCAGGCTAGCCGGCGGTGACAGCAGTGATGAGCAGGCGTTGACCGCCAGTGCCCGTGCACTTATTCGCGAGGCCGGCATAGGTGCCATGTTGTTGACCCGCTCCGAGCAGGGCATGTCGCTGATCAGCGCCACCGAAAAGCACGACTTTGCCGCCCAGGTGCGTGAGGTCAGTGATGTTACCGGTGCCGGTGATACTGTGATCGCTACCCTGACCGTGATGCTAGGTGCCGGCATGGCCCCAGCGGATGCGGTGGAGCTGGCTAATATTGCCGCCGGTATTGCGGTAAGCAAACTCGGTGCCGCCACCGTTTCGCCGGAGGAGCTCAGCCGTAAGTTGGGACAATACCTGCGCGAAAATGGCGAGCATTATCAGGCGCCGTTTGAGTCCGTGTTGCAGCATATTGAATTTGCCAAGCAAAATGGTGAGAAAATCGTGTTCACCAATGGCTGTTTCGATATTCTCCATGCCGGTCATGTGCGTTATCTGGCCCAGGCCAAGGCCATGGGCGACCGCCTAGTGGTGGGGTTAAATACCGATGATTCCATTGCCCGCTTAAAGGGCCCTGAGCGTCCTATCAACCCGCTTGAAGAGCGTGCCATGGTACTGAGTGCCTTGGCCTCGGTGGACTGGGTGATCCCCTTCGGAAAGGTGGAAGAAAACGACACCCCGGCCAAGCTTATCGAGCAGGTGAGCCCGGATATTCTCGTTAAAGGCGGGGATTACAAGGTGGAAGAGATCGCCGGTGCCGAGCACGTATTGCGTCACGGTGGTCAGGTTGAGGTGCTGGAGTTTCTAAACGGCTGCTCAACGTCCAACGTGATCAGCAAAATCCGCTCTTAATTCGCCGTTTATCCTATCAGCAAGCCTTATCAGTAGGTAAGTGCTTGCTGATAGGCTGCCATTAAACACAACCAGTCTTTTTCCTGCCAATGAAAGGTGCTTTGACGACCGGCTTCCTTGGCAAAGCTGCGCGCTAATCTGGCCATGTTCTGCTGCTGCCATTGTTCATCTGGCTGGCGTACCTCCCCCCTGTCAAAATCAATGACGTACACCTCATCTTCGCCATCAAAGAGAATATTATTGATATTCAAATCGGCGTGATAGACCCCGGCTTTATGGAAGCGAGCCAAGGTTTGGCCTATACGCTTTAGGGTGTGCTCGTTTAAGGGGCCGGCCTGCAGACGTTCACACAGACTTTGTGCCCCTTCTAAGGCGCGGGTAATGATGTCGCCGCGGTAAATCAGACCGGAGCGCTTAACCAAGGCGGCAATGGGCTCGACCACCGGCAGGCCTTGTTGATATAGGTCACACATCAACGCAAATTCGCGGTAGACTCGGGTGTCCTTTATGCCGGTATAGAGGTACTGATCTTGCAATACCTTACCAACCAAGCCGCCGCGCCAATAATGACGAAGTACGGCACGCAAATCGTCTTGGGCGAAAAAGTAGGCGGTGGCGCGTCCGGTTTTCTGTGCATACACCTTATCCTGGGCCAACCAGTGTTCGGGAGAAAACCATTGTTTGGTGATCTCGCCGACATCGGCATTCGGGGTAAACAGGGTAAGCGTCGGGGCAAGGGAAGTCAGTTGCATAATAAACAGACCCAAATAAACAGATTGGCTGCAGGAGCTTGCCAGTGTAGCTTTTTTTACCGCAACGATAAACTCGCAGGGTAAACTTCTTATTGAACTTGCAATGCGCTGGCGTTGCTTTAACATTTGCTCAGACTTTTGCTTTAGGACGCTCGTTTTGCAACTCAATTCCGTGCAATCTATCTGTATTCTTCGTTTATCCGCCATCGGTGATGTCTGTCACGCGGTGGCCGCCGTACAAGCCATTCAACGGGTGCATCCCGAAGCCAAAATTACTTGGGTAATAGGTAAGGTCGAGGCCATGTTACTCGACGGTTTACCCGGCGTTGAGTTTGTGGTGTTTGATAAAAAGCAGGGGCGCCAGGCGTTTAAAACCCTGCGTGAGCAGCTTAACGGGCGACAATTCGATGTGCTGCTGAATATGCAGGTGGCCTTTCGCGCCGGGCTGGCGAGTCGCTGTATTCGCGCCAAGGTCAAAATCGGCTTCGACAAGGCACGCTCTAAAGAGCTGCATAGCTGGTTTATCAACCGTCGTATTGCCGCCAAAGAACAGCCCCACGTGTTAGAAGGTTTTTTGCAGTTTGCCGAGCAACTGGGCGTCACCGACTTTACCCCTCATTGGCAAATGCCGCTCAGCGACACGGACAAGCAAAACGCCATGAAGCTGGTGGGCGACGATGGTGAGCCCCTGCTGGTGATAAGCCCAGCGGCAAGTAAGGCCGAGCGCAACTGGTTACCGGAGCGTTATGCCGCGGTGGCCGAGCATGCCATGGCACAGGGATTCCGCGTCGCTATTAGTGGTGGACCTACGACGATGGAGCAGCAGCTTGCCGAGCAGATCATCAATCATTGTCAGCAGCCGGTGCTCAACCTGGTGGGTAAAACCAGCTTAAAAGAATTAACCTGTGTGTTGGGTCTGGCGACCCTGGTGTTGGCACCGGATACCGGTCCGGCACACATGGCCGTGACTCAGGGCACGCCGGTGATCGGCCTGTATGCCCACTCCAATCCCAAGCGCACCGGACCCTATCTGTATCAGGAGTATGTGGTTGAGGTGTATAACCAGGCGGTGCAAGAACAATACGGTAAGCCAGCCAGTGAACTGCCTTGGGGCGTGCGTGCCAAGGGGGAGCTGATGGACCGTATTGGCGTGGATGATGTGATTGCCATGTTCGATAAGGTAGTACGAGAGCACCGATTATGAGCAATAAAGCGGTATTTTTAGATAGAGACGGGGTTATCAACGTCGATCATGCTTATGTCCACAAAGCCGAAGACTTTGAATTTATCGACGGCGTGTTTGCTGCCTGTCTGGCCTTGCAGCAGATGGGCTATCGTTTAATTGTGGTCACCAATCAGTCGGGCATTGGCCGGGGTTATTACAACGAGGCACAATTTGCCGAGTTGAGCGACTGGATGACGGCGCAATTCGCCGCGCACGGCGTCCAGCTGGATGCCATTTATTATTGCCCCCATCACCCCACTAAGGGCCAAGGCGACTACGGCGTTGACTGCGATTGTCGTAAACCCGAGCCCGGCATGTTGCAACAGGGCATAGAGGCGTTTGAGTTAGAGCCAGGCCAGTGCATCATGGTTGGCGATAAACACGGTGATATGCTGGCGGCCAAGCGCTGTGGCATAGGCACTAAGATTCTGGTGCGCAGCGGTCAGGAGTTTGCCGAGCAGGCGTTGACAGATGCCGACCTGGTCTGTGACTCCCTTGCCGAAGTACCCGCCCTGATAAAAGCTTAGATACAGCCTGGGTATTTATTCTCGTTCCATGCATGATTATAGGTGCCGCGATGAACGACAAACGATGCAATTGTGCCGCAAACCTTTTACAATACCCGCAAATATTTATTAACCGCTGAACCGGCCCGGCCAAGAGAGTCGGTTCAAGTATTGGAGAAATTTATGAGAGCTTCTGCGTTTTATAGCCAGCTGCAAGCACAAATCGAGCAAGTTAAAGCCGATGGCCTGTACAAAAGCGAGCGTATTATCACCTCACAACAGCAAGCCGAAATTCAAGTAGCCAGTGGCGACAAGGTTATTAACTTTTGTGCCAACAACTACCTGGGTTTAGCTAACCACCCTGAGCTGATCAAAGCGGCACAGCAAGGTTTGAGCGATCACGGTTTCGGCGTGGCCTCGGTACGCTTTATCTGTGGTACGCAGGACATTCATAAAACTCTTGAAGCGAAAATCAGCGAGTTTCTACAAACCGAAGACACTATTTTGTACTCGTCGTGTTTTGACGCCAACGCCGGCCTGTTCGAAACCATTCTTGGTGCCGACGATGCCATTATCTCAGATTCATTAAACCACGCTTCCATCATCGACGGTGTGCGTCTGTGTAAAGCCAAGCGCTTCCGTTATGCTAACAACGACATGGCGGACCTTGAGCAGCAATTGATCGCCGCCGACGAAGCGGGTGCTAAAACCAAGCTGATCGCCACCGATGGCGTGTTCTCAATGGACGGTGTTATCTGTAATCTTAAAGCCGTTTGTGACCTGGCCGACAAGTACGATGCCCTGGTGATGGTGGATGATTCTCACGCCGTTGGTTTCGTAGGTGAAAACGGCCGTGGTACGCCGGAATACTGTGGCGTCATGGACCGTGTCGATATTATCACGGGTACCCTGGGTAAAGCCCTGGGTGGCGCTTCGGGCGGCTATACTTCGGGTAAGAAAGAGATTGTCGAGTGGTTGCGTCAGCGTTCGCGTCCATACTTGTTCTCTAACTCTTTGGCACCGTCAATCGTCACCGCCTCTATTAAGGTATTAGAGATGCTGGCCGACGGTAAAGAGCTACGCGATACCCTGTGGTCAAACGCCGCTTACTTCCGTGAGCAAATGGAAGCCGCAGGCTTTACCTGTGCGGGTAAAGACCATGCCATCATTCCGGTGATGCTGGGCGATGCCAAGCTAGCCGGTGAAATGGCGGATAAGCTACTTGCCGAAGGCATTTATGTTACTGGCTTCTCTTTCCCTGTGGTACCTAAGGGCCAGGCGCGTATTCGTACGCAAATCTCAGCTGCTCACAGCAAAGAGCAGCTTGATAAAGCGATTGCAGCCTTTACCCGTATTGGTAAAGAGTTGGGCGTTATTTAAGGAAGCGCATTGATGAAAGCATTATCAAAACTTAAGGCAGAAAAAGGCATCTGGATGACGGATGCCCCTAAGCCGGAAGTAGGTCATAACGATCTACTGATCAAAATTCGCAAAACCGCCATTTGTGGTACCGATGTGCATATCTACAACTGGGATGAGTGGGCGCAAAACACCATTCCTGTGCCCATGGTTGTCGGTCATGAATACGTGGGCGAAGTGGTGGACATGGGCCAGGAAGTGCGCGGTTTCGAAATTGGCGACCGTGTTTCTGGCGAAGGCCACATTACCTGCGGCCACTGTCGTAACTGTCGCGCTGGTCGTGTACACCTGTGCCGCAACACTATTGGTGTGGGCGTAAACCGAGAGGGTAGCTTCGCGGAATACCTGGTTATCCCTGCATTCAATGCCTTTAAAATTCCAGATAATATTCCGGATGAATTGGCGTCTATTTTCGACCCGTTCGGTAATGCGGTGCACACGGCGCTGTCTTTCGACCTGGTGGGTGAAGACGTGTTGATCACCGGTGCCGGTCCTATCGGTATTATGGCCGCCGCGGTTGCTAAGCACGTGGGTGCCCGCAACGTGGTGATCACCGACATTAACGAGTACCGTCTTGATCTGGCTAAGAAAATGGGTGCTACCCGCGCCGTTAACGTAAGCCAGGAAAAGCTCGAAGACGTGATGAAAGAGCTGGGCATGACCGAAGGCTTCGACGTGGGCCTGGAAATGTCGGGTGTGCCGGTGGCGTTCAACTCCATGCTCAATAACATGAACCATGGCGGTAAAATTGCCATGCTGGGTATTCCACCTTCGGATATGGCCGTTGATTGGAACCAGGTTATTTTCAAGGGTTTGATCATCAAGGGTATTTACGGTCGAGAAATGTTCGAAACCTGGTACAAGATGGCCAGCCTGATCCAATCGGGCCTGGATATCTCACCCATTATTACCCATGAATTTAATATCGATGACTTCCAGGAAGGCTTCGATACCATGCTTAGCGGCCAGTCTGGTAAAGTCATTTTAGACTGGGCATAATGAGCAAAAATAAGGCGGCTGAGGCCGCCTTTTGTTTTACAAGAGTAGTTACAACACTATGGCATACAAACATATTTCAGTGGCGCAGACCCAGGCCCTGTTAAATGATGAAAATGTGGTGATTGCGGATATTCGCGATCCCAACTCCTTTGCGGCCGGACATATTCCCAAGGCCGAGCACCTAAGCAATAGTAATATCGGTGAGTTTATGCTTCATAAAGAGTATGACCAGCCAATTATTGTTGTTTGCTATCATGGTATTAGCTCACAAGGTGCAGCGGGTTATCTGGCCGAGCAGGGCTTTGATGATGTCTATACTATGGATGGCGGCTTCTCGGCCTGGGCCACACAATTTCCGGAACTGGTTGAAAAATGATAGAACTTGGCAGCACCAATAATGTGCGCGCGGCGCAAGGCTTTGTCGATTATATCGGCACCAAGGGCTTTGTGGGCGCGCTCCGACAAGGCGAGCAGGGCCATGTGATTATTGGTGTTGCCCCGGAGCACTTTCATCAGGTTCAGCCATTATGGCAGGAATTTCAGGCGCAGCCGGATCACCCCCGTTATGCCGATGCCGCGTGGCAAAGTGGGCGCACCGACTCGGGCCTGGTTTACGGCGGCACCAAACTGAACCTGTTGCAGCGCTTTAACCAATTAAGCCTGCTGGTTAAGGGCATCAGCATTGTGAGTGTGCTGATCTATGCCTTGTTCTTGCTCGGTCAATTCGCCGAGATTTTTCCGCTGCTGCAGTTTAATCCCACACAGCCTTTATCCTGGTTGACGCCCTCTATCGTCCATTTCTCCGCCATTCATCTGATTTTTAATGTGTTATGGTGGCTGACCCTGGGCCCGGCCATTGAGCGGCAAACCTCAAAAATGACACTGATCAGTGTGTTTATTATCGGCTCCTTGGTCAGCAGTTGGGCACAGTATCTAATGGTGGGGCCTAATTTTGGTGGCCTTTCCGGGGTGGTGTATGCCCAGGTCGGCTTTTGCTGGATATATCCCTTGCTGGCAAAGACCAAGCCCATGATGACCAAGGGCATGATAGGCTTCTTATTACTGTGGTTGGCCTTCGGTTTTACCGATACCTTCTTTATGCCCATGGCCAATTGGGCGCACTTAGGTGGCCTGCTCAGCGGGATGCTGATTGCGGTGTTTATGGCATTGAGTCGCAATACTGAGCGGCAGTAAAAAAGCGACCTAAGGTCGCTTTTTTACTTTCTATTAATGGTAGAGGTACTTGGTAAAGAGCAGGTCGCGGATAATATCCTGACCGGTTTCCTGCTGCAGCAGGGTGTTAATGCGCTCAAGGCATTTTTGTCGGATTTCTTCACGCCCGCTCAGGCTTTTGATTTTTTCTTCCGGCTCTTGCGAGAGAATTTCGACTATGGCATCGCGTAGCAGCGGCATATGATGCTCCACCACCGCCAGGTTGTTGATGTCTTCGAGCATCAGGTCGACGGTGACGCGCACATAGCCGAGTTTACGCCCCGAGACACTGATGTAATTGGCGACGATATCGGGCTCAAAGCCATAATAGCCAACGTCGGCTAGGGCCTTGTTGGGCGCCCCAATGGTAAGTAATAAAGTCAGTGCGAATAGCAGCTTAGTTGCAAAGCGCATAATGTGTGATCGTTATAATAAATTCCGTTAGCGTTACTTTACGTGCTTGTCGTTTTTGCGTCCAGGGCAAATGTAATAACGCAGTGGTAAACACATCTCTTTAGCCCTTGCCTGAGCAGTGGTATGATCCGCTGGTGTTTTTTTGATTTATTCGAGTGGTCCTTTGCCTACTTACCCTCTTTCGCTGCAGGCGCAATGGCAAAATGTCGAGTGCGTCGCCTTATCAGCGCAATTGCTTGACTGGTTAGTCGAGCCAAACTCGCTTACCCAGCGGCTTAAATCTTTATCCCAGCAGTTTGCCGTTGAGGTGCTCAGTGAGCGCCTTGTGGCCGCCGATACTTACCAAAGCGACATCTTTAGCAGTACTAGCGCGCAGTTACGTGTGCGCGAAGTGATCTTGTTTTGCGATAACCGTCCCATGGTTTATGCCCAAAGTTGGATCCCCTGTCATGCTCATCCTGAGCAGGGCGTGGATTTAACTCATCTTGGCGATACGCCTTTGGGCGAAGTGATTTTTCAAGACCCCATGTTGTCCCGTCAGCAATTGCAGGTTGCCGACTTTAGTGCCAATAGCGACCTTCAAGCCTTAACTCAGTCCTTTAACTTGCCGACCCAGCCCTTATGGGGACGTCGCAGTCGCTTTAACCTAACCGGGCAAGAGATCATGGTGTGCGAGGTGTTTTTACCGGGAGCCTATCCGTACCTATGAAGTTAGCAGCATTGCATTGGGCACACAGGCCTCACTATCAACAGCTTATGCGCACCGATAAGCCCATAGGCACCTTATTGCTGTTGTGGCCGACGCTATGGGCCCTGTGGCTGGCGGCCGAAGGATGGCCTGATCTTGAGTTGATAGTGATATTTTCCGCCGGGGTGTTTGTAATGCGCAGCGCCGGCTGTGTGATCAATGATTTTGCCGACCGTAAGGTAGATGGTGCCGTAGCTCGTACTCAGGCCCGGCCCTTGGCCGCCGGCAAGGTCAGCGCCGGTGAGGCCCTTAGCCTCTTTGCCTTACTGGTGATCATGGCCTTTATGCTGGTGTTGCTGCTCAACTGGCAAACCATAGCTTTGTCTTTTGCGGCTTTGGCTTTGGCCGCCTGTTACCCCTTTATGAAGCGCTACACCCATTTGCCTCAGGTGGTGCTGGGGGCGGCCTTCAGCTGGGCTATTCCAATGGCCTATATGGCTACCCTGGAAACCGTGCCTATGCAGGCCTGGTTGCTGTTTGTGGCTAATCTCTTGTGGACCGTGGCTTACGATACCCTTTATGCCATGGTGGACAGGGACGATGATGTGAAAATTGGCATTAAGTCCACGGCGATTCTTTTTGGGCGCTTTGATTTGGCCATGGTGGCGCTTCTTAACGCCCTGTTTATGGCCATCTTGGTGTACATAGGTTATTCGGCGAAATTGGCTTGGCCATACTGGCTTGGGCTCTTGGTGGCCGCCTTGCTGTTATTACGGCAGCTTTATTTAAGTCGTCAGCGTGATCAGGATGCCTGCTTTGCGGCATTTTTGAATAATCATTATGTGGGTATGGCCATTTTTATCGGCCTGGCCATCAGTCTGTTTTGATAAAGCGCCCAGACTGGGCGCATCACAGAGTTTTGCTTTTAGCGCGGCGGGTCGATTACCCCGGCAATGGAGGTGTTTTTTCTAAACCAGCCGGCGATAGAAAAGCGTGGCTGCTGCGCCGCCAGTACTTCATGCATAAAGCGCTCGCTTTCAAATACCACTAAGGTGCCGGCCTTGGGAGACACTCGCTCAGCCACCTCCTTGGAGCGGGGTTTGTAAATCACCAGTTCACCGCCCTGGGGTGGGGTATTGAGGTAAAAAACCGTGGTTAACACCCGGTTCGAACGCCCCTTAAAGGCATCATAGTGTTTTTTATAGAAATCCCCTGCTTGGTAGTAGGCAAAGTGACATTCATAGTCGAATAAGCCTAAATAAAAGTGGCGGTTTACGGTCAAACGCAATGCTTCCATGACAGCCAAATAATCGCGCTCTGCTGCGCAGTCGCCGCTAAACCACAAGGTCTTATCCTTTCTTACCTCGCTGTTTAGTTGCAGCTCTTCCTGACGGCCTATGGCGGCCGGAGAAAATGCCGATAGCTGTGCTTGTGCTGTGGCGTAAAGTTGCGCGGTGAGGTCCGGGCACAGTGCTTGCTCAATAATGGCGTAGCCTTGCTGATGGACATCATCAAGGACACGGTCAAACAACAGTTCTGTATTCACATGTGGGGCAGGGAAGTTAAAGGTGGCTAAGTATACCGCTGAAAAAGAAAAGCAGTGAGAACTTTATCAACGGTATTACTTTTATGCTTCTAAGCCCTGCGCATTGGCCGTTTGCGTGATAACTGTCAGGAGCTCATCAAGATGGCTATGTGGTTGCGAGGTCTGCTGGGTTTTCACCACAAAGCGGGCCGCAGTGGCACTGCTATTGGAGCGGATTTGAACCAATTCCGGGTGAGCGCTCAGGGCCTTAGCATGCTCGATGGCGGCAATGGCGATATTGTGGTTGTTGTTAACGCAGCTAATGATTTCGCCCAGGCTACCCAAACGAATATCATCGCCCTTGTTAAGCAACTGAGCGGCTTCACCTATCATGCTTTGTACGTGCAGGCTTTGTGAAAAACAGCCAAACAAGGGGTAGGGAGCAAGATCTTCCAGGGTAATGCAATCTTGGCTGGCAAGGGGGTGATCCTTGCGAGCAAAGAGCAGTAATTGGTCTGGCAGATGAATATCTATGGTGTTGTTGTCTTGGTCTTCTTCGCTGACATAGATATCTATCTCGCCGCGCTTTAGCATGGAGTATAGGGCAGCGCTTTCTTGCAACTGCATCTCAATTTTGATTTCCGGATGCCGGGCCATAAATTGGCCGCAGGAAATTGGCACTATGGTGCTGGCTGAGTTGGTGTAACCAACCACTAAGAGATTATCGCGCTTGCCTTGGCTGTGATCTAAACGCTGAACTATCTGGTTATATTCGTCCAGGGTGCGTCTGCAAAAATGCAGGAACATTTCCCCTTGCTCCGTTAATATTACCGAGCGAGTAGAGCGTTTTACCAGTTGATGACCCACTTCTTGTTCGAGTGTTTGAATACTGCGGGTTAATGCTGAAGTACTGATGTTGGTTTGTTCTGCGGCCTGACGAAAATGGCGTAACGAGCCGAGTGCTAAAAACTGCTTTAATTGTTCAAATCTCACTTTTAAATCCCTTAAAGTAAGTATATAGGTCTTTGCTTTGTAGCCGAGTTCAATATTAGTACATTGTACCCCAAATAAATAGGGGGACGGCTAAAAAGTCCTTTTCACTGGGCCGTTAAAAGCCTAAATAAGCGTCCCGAAAGTAAGAATTTTATACTCAAAACTGGCCGATATTTACTGGAAATAATGGGCTTTATAGTCTAAGTGTTCCGTTCATCTTCTTTTAATTCTAAAGTATTACTTTTTCTGCCCTATGGATTCGAGTTCAATGGCTATGGCGTCACAAGAAATATGGATTTCATAGAGCGAAGTGAGCAGCGAGATCATCAAGGCTACTAAACTGATACCAAATAAAATTGTGCCGATTAAATTAACCTGTACAAACAGCGCAAACATTGCCAAAGTACATAATAAAAAAGAGGCCACACCCCATACCTGCATGGTCCGTATAAGGCGAATTCTTTTCTTTAAGTTATTGATTTGCTGAGCCACAAAAGGCCTAATGTGCTCACCCTCGCGGGCATTGAGTTCGCGGATCAATTGAGCCAGCACTAAAAAGCGGTTCGTGTAAGCCAAAAGTAGTAGGGAAATGGCCGGAAAAAGCAGTGCAGGCGTGGTTAATGTCATCTTTTTTCCATTATTGACGTTTATAATAGTGGAATGTTAACTATAGGCTAGACTTTTTTACAAATAACAGGCTTAATATTAACAATTTTGCTGTCGGCCTTAGAAACTAAGGCATTAGACAAGTTTAATCAAGCATATATATATGCGAAATAGATGTTCGGTTTAAGTGATAAATGCAGCACGATACGTCTATGTTAAGGGGGAAAAATGGCTATCAACAATGGTAAACCTCAACAGCAAGAGGTACCAGATAAATTGGCACAGGAGTTCGCACAGCGCTGTGCAGATTTATTTAACGTTGAGCCGGAGCAATTAAATAACGCCCTGGCTGACTCTTCTGATAATCAACCGCTGCGTCAATTCGCCGCACAACTAGGTCAACAATTGAGTATTGCGCTCGTTGCCGCTCAATTAGGTAATAAACACAATGCCGACGATGCCGAACAACTCGAAGAGGCGCGCGGTGAGCTGGCGGCCTTAAAAGAGCGTTATGCCACGCAGAATCGCCAATTACTCGAAGCTCAACAAGAAAATGCTCAGTATGCCGATGAACACGTGCAGCTAAAGCAAAAACAACATGAGCTGGCGGCGCTTAAGCACAAGTTAACTGAGCTGGAAAGCGACAATTACAACTCGCAAGGCGAGCGTGAAGAGTTACTGGGCGCGGTAGCGACCCTAAGAGAACAAAAAGCAGCCTTTGAAAAAGACAATAAGGCGCTTAAAGAAGCATTGGAAAGTCAGCGTCAAAGCAATATTGCCTGGCAGGAAAAGCTTAAGGAAATGGCCGAACAACAACAAGGCAGCGAGCAAGCCGCAGAGCAGCTTGTTGAGTTACAAAAAGAAAATGAAGCCATTTCAGAACAGCTTGCTCATTATGAGCAGCTGGTAAGCCGCCAAAATCAACAGCTTTCAGATCTATCCGAGCAGTTGAATGAATCGACCGAAGAAGGTGAAAACCAGCAGGTGATGGTGCAGCGCTTAAAGAATCTAGGCGAAGAGTTGCGTAATGAGCTTAATGCCGAACAGGAACAGTTAGCCGAGCAAAAAGCAGCGAACGAGCAGCTGAGTCAGCAGCTGGCCGAGTTCCAAGCGCAGCAGCAAGAATCTGAGCAGCAATATCAACAAGCGCAGCAAGAAATAGCCAGTTTAAGTGAGCAGCTTGCCGCCATCGATGAGTTGCAGCAGCAATTGCAAGAGCAAGAGCAGCAACACGAGCAAGTGCTAAAAGAGCAGGCTCAGCAACAGCACAGCTTATTGAAGCAAGAGCAAGAGCAGTGGCAGCAGCAACATGCCGAGCTGCAACAGCGTTTAGCCGAGCTTGAAGAGCAAAACCAGGCCCTCGATGAAGAGAAAGGTGCTATCAGTGCCGAGCTTGAACAGGTACAAAGTCGCTGTGAACAAGAAAGCCAGGAACTTGAGCAATTAAGAGCTCAGGTTGAAGAGTTGGGCTCGCGCCATCGCGATGAGCAACAGCGCAATGAAAGCCTGCGTTCACGTATCGACAATGACTCGAAGCAAGCGCGTCAGGCGTTCGACAGTTTGCGCTCTGAGCATCTTGAGCTAAAAGACGAGCTTGAGCAGGCGCAAGAAAAAATGATGGAATATAAACTTAAGTTTGACTACGCCCAGAAGCAACTGCAAAGCGACGCCTAAGTGACTTACGCTCACAGGTTCACGCTAAATGAGCTTTAAATGGGTGAAGGCCTTTGACGCTGAGCACAGCGTCGAGGCCAACATAGTTAAAGGCATGCTTGAGCATGCCGGCATCCAATGTCAGCTCAAGGGTGAGGCCCTGCAAGGGGCGCTAGGTGAAATCCCCTTCACCGAAACCACGGTCAGTGTCTGGGTATACGACATAAAACTGCCCGCGGCCAAAAAAATCTTGCTAGAATACCGCCAATCAAAAACACCAGCAGCAAAATGGCAATGTCAGCATTGCCGGCAGTGGAATCCCGCTAGCTTTGATTTGTGCTGGTCCTGTATGAAAGATAAAAATGAAGAAGCCCAATAACTTTCAGCGTATTCGTGAGTTGAATACGGTGCAAAAGGCGGCCCTTGCGGCGGCTTTGTTAGAACGCATGCTGCCCAACTATACGCTCTTTAGTGAAGCCCTTGAGTTTGGTGAGCCCGAGGTGTTGCGCAACGCCCTGGCACTATGCTGGGAGAAGATACTCCTACCTAAGAGCAAGATCAGCATAGATAAGTTGGTCGAAAAGGTAGAGCCTAACGTGCCCGAGGTGAACGACTTTGATGTGTTTGGTGTTTATCCTGCTATCGATGCTGCTACCGCACTTTTGACCTTGCTTCAGGGTTTACAAAGTAAAGACGAACAAGAATATGTGAGCGTATGTAAGATAGCGCAGGGTACCGTTGCCCGGCTGATCGAATATCAATTTGAGCTCGATGAACAACCCTATAGCTCGCAGGATGTGAATCAGCACCCCTTGATGGAATATGAAATTGAGGTGCTTGGGGAGTTAATCGACTTTGTTGCCGCCATGACACGACTCGATAAAGACAGTGCTAAGGCGCTGCGTCAACTGGCGGTGGCCGATGGACAAACGAATATCGGTGTAGAAATTTAATAGTATTTGGCAGGCTCAGCTAACGCTAGGCCTGCTCAACGCGTTGGTAAAGTCGGCACCAGACCTGCCCAGCTTGCTTTTCCTTTAGCATCTGCCAATTGGCAGGTGCGCAAAAATCCTGATTATCACTTTCCACTTCGACGTAAATAAGCGCCTGTTCACTCAGCCACCCCTGTTGTTCCAGGGCGGCGCAACATGGCGTACTGAGGCTACGGTTAAAGGGCGGGTCGACAAACACCAGATCAAACTGGCCGCTTGCTGGGCGCTGTAAAAATGCCATGGCATCGCCGCGAATGATCTTGGCATTGGTCAGCTTAAGCAATTTGGCATTTTCTTCCAGTTGCTTGGCTGCCTTGATATCGAGTTCAAGCAAGGTGGCATCGCTGGCAAAGCGCGACAGTGCCTCAAAGCTAAGGCTTCCGGCTCCGGCAAAGCAATCCAGCACTCGAGCATCACGCACATCCATCATTAACCAGTTAAAAATGGTTTCTTTAAGGCGATCCGTTGTTGGCCGCAGACCGATAACGTCATGAACCGGTAGCTTTCGTCCTCTATGCTGACCACCGATAATACGGATTTGTCCGGCGCCAGAGTGGCTTTTGGGGCTATTTTTTACCGTTTTTCGTCGGCCGATCATGCTTTTACTCACTTATGCTTTTTCCATATGCGGGGAAAATGATAATATAACGCGCAATTATAAATAATATTTGTCGCTAGCAACAGCGGCCCGAGTGGGGGCGGTCGATACCTGCGGGTTGATACCTGTGCGCTAGACCCATGGCCCACGTCAATATTGAGTTTACGGTTTCAGATTATGGCTAAAAAAAGTAAGTTTCTGTCTTGGTTCGGTTTAGGCAAAAAAGATAAGCAGGAACAGCAAGAGCAGGAGCTAGAGCAACAGCGTCTAGCCGAAGAGCGTGCAGAGCAGGAACGTTTAGTTGCGGAACAGGAAGCACGTGAAAAAGCGGAGCAGGAACGTTTAGCGGCCGAGCAAGCGGCTCAAGAGCAAGCTGAGCAGGAACGTCTGGCTGCCGAACTAGAAGCACGTGAAAAAGCAGAGCAAGAACGTCTGGCTGCCGAGCAGGCGGCGCGTGAGAAAGCCGAGCAAGAGCGTTTAGCGGCCGAGCAAGCGGCTCAAGAGCAAGCTGAGCAAGAGCGTTTGGCTGCCGAACAGGCGGTGCGCGAAAAAGCTGAGCAGGAACGTTTAGCGGCCGAACAAGCGGCCCAAGAGAAAGCAGAGCAGGAGCGTCTGGCTGCGGAACAAGCGGCTCAAGAGAAAGCAGAGCAAGAACGTTTAGCGGCCGAGCAAGCGGCTCAAGAGAAAGCCGAGCAGGAACGTTTAGCAGCGGAACAGGCTGCTCGTGAAAAAGCAGAGCAGGAGCGTTTAGCGGCCGAACAAGCGGCTCAAGAGCAAGCTGAGCGGGAGCGTCTGGCTGCCGAACAAGCGGCTCAAGAGCAAGCTGAGCAAGAGCGTTTGGCTGCCGAACAAGCGGCTCAAGAGAAAGCGGAGCAAGAGCGTCTGGCTGCCGAAAAAGCGGCTCAAGAGCAAGCTGAGCAAGAGCGTCTGGCTGCCGAACAAGCGGCTCAAGAGCAAGCGGAACAGGAACGTCTTGCTGCGGAACAAGCGGCTCAAGAGCAAGCTGAGCAAGAGCGTTTGGCTGCCGAACAAGCGGCTCAAGAGCAAGCTGAGCGGGAACGTCTTGCTGCCGAACAAGCGGCTCAAGAGCAAGCTGAGCAAGAAGAGGCTGAGGAACCGAAAAAGTCGGGCTTTTTCTCTCGCCTTAAAAAAGGTCTATTAAAAACCAAATCGAATATTGGCTCCGGCTTTGCATCCTTATTCGCCGGCAAGAAAATCGACGACGACTTGTTTGAAGAACTGGAAACCCAGCTGCTTACCGCGGATGTGGGTGTCGATACCACGGTAAAACTGATTGATAATTTGACCGATGCCGCCGATCGTAAGCAGTTAAAAGACGGTGACGCCCTGTATGAACTATTGAAGCAGGAAATGGCCGATATGCTGGCCAGTGCCGAACAGCCGTTAGATGTTGAGAAAAAAGACGGTCCCTTCGTGATCTTGATGGTGGGCGTCAATGGTGTGGGTAAAACTACCACCATAGGCAAGTTGGCAAAGCAGTACCAGCAGCAAGGTAAATCCGTAATGCTGGCCGCTGGTGATACCTTCCGTGCTGCCGCCGTTGAGCAGTTGCAGGTTTGGGGCGAGCGCAATGATATTCCGGTGATTGCTCAGCATACCGGTGCCGACAGCGCGTCTGTGGTATTCGATGCTTTCCAGGCAGCCAAGGCCCGTAATGTTGATGTTCTTATCGCCGATACCGCCGGACGCTTACAGAATAAAGACAACCTGATGCAAGAGCTGGAAAAAATTGCTCGGGTAATGAAGAAGATAGATGCCGATGCCCCCCATGAGGTGATGTTGACCATAGATGCGGGTACGGGTCAAAATGCCATTAGCCAGGTGAAGTTATTTGACCAGGCGGTGGGCTTAACCGGTATTACTCTGACCAAACTGGATGGCACCGCCAAGGGTGGCGTGATCTTTGCGATCGCCAATCAATTCAAAACACCGATTCGTTATATAGGTGTGGGTGAGGGCATCGACGACCTTCGTACCTTCAACAGCAATGACTTTATTGAGGCACTTTTTAGCGGTGAGCAATAACGGCCAGCAGTAGCGGCTAGTACAAATTGGGACATAATAATAATGATAAAATTCCAAGATGTGAGTAAAACCTATCCTGGCGGCCACTTAGCCCTGGAGAAGGTAAGCTTTCATATAAAAAAGGGAGAGCTTGCCTTTTTAACCGGTCACAGTGGTGCCGGTAAAAGTACGCTGTTAAAACTGATCAGCCTGATGGAGCGTCCTTCAGCGGGCAGTGTGGCTATTAACGGCGTCGACCTGAGTGCCATTAAGCAGCAGCAAATTCCCTATGTGCGCCGCGATATTGGCATTATTTTCCAGAATCATCGCTTATTAGACAGATACTCAGTCTTTGATAACGTCGCCTTGCCGCTGGTTATCGAAGGCGCGCACCGAAAGCAAATCGAAAAACGCGTGTCGGCGGCACTGGAAAAGGTAGGGTTAGGGGATAAAGCCCGATGTAATCCACTGACCTTGTCCGGTGGTGAGCAGCAGCGGGTTGGTATCGCCCGTGCCATCGTTAATTCTCCCCCTGTATTACTGGCCGACGAGCCGACCGGTAACCTGGACCCTGAGCTCTCGATGGAAATTCTCAAATTATTTGAAGACTTTAATAAGCACGGCACCTCGGTACTGATCGCCACCCATGATCTTGGCCTTATTGCCCGCATGAAATACCGTAGCCTTACGCTGAAAAATGGCCGCCTGCTTAGCGACCCCTTAGCGCCGGAGGCAAGAATATGAGTTTATTGTTTAAAGGCCGTAAAACCGAGTATCAACGCACCGGCCACTCCTTTTTTACCCGTTGGTATTTTAGTCTCTTTAATACCATTCGTCAGGGCATCCAAAGCCTAGGTGAAATGTGGCGCACGCCGGCGGCGTCTATGATGACCATTTTGGTATTGGGCTTAAGCCTTACCTTACCCTCCACCTTATACCTGGTGGTAAAAAATGTGCAGAAGGTCAGCAGTGGTTTTGATAATGCCGCGGAGATTTCCTTATTTGTAAAGCAGGAGATGTCGGCGCAACAGGTGCAAACCCTAGTAAAGCGCCTGGCGTTATTCAGCGAAGTGGAAGACGTGCGCTTGATCAGTAAAACCCAGGCTCTGGAAGAATTTAAACAGGTATCGGGCTTTGCCAATGCCCTGGATTATCTCGATGCCAACCCGCTTCCTGATGTGGTCCTGGTCACTCCCACCGAACGTCATCGTCAACCTGAGGCGGCAAAAGCGTTATTACGCAAGTTGCAGCAAGAGCGCGAAGTCGATTTTGGTAAGCTCGATATAGAGTGGCTGGAGCGACTCAATGCCATTCTTAACTTGCTTAAGGAAAGTGTGATCACCATCGCCGCCTTATTATTGACCTCGGTGATCTTGATCATAGGTAACACCATACGTCTATCTATCATGGATAAACGCAGTGAAATTCAGGTGATGAAGCTGGTCGGTGCCACCAATGGCTTTATTCAGGCACCCTTTTTATGGACAGGTATCTGGTATGGAGTGGTCGGTGGCTTTGTAGCACTGATCTGTAATCTGCTAATGATGTGGTGGCTGGAGTCGGCAGTGGCGCAGGTAACCGGCATCTATCAATCCAGCTTTATATTGCAAGGGCTTAGCGCCGATGAGTTCATTACCCTTATTGGCCTGGCCGTGATACTTGGCTTCAGCGGCTCTTACCTGTCGGTACGCCGCTATATTAAAGAAATCGAACCGGATAAGGTTTAATCACTTCTGTAGTCGTTAGCCATGGTTGTTAAGCCTGCTAACGACTGCTAAAGTTCACTCAATGTTCACTGCCTGCACGCTAGATTTTCTTCGCCTAAACTTTCACTGTTATCAAATTGTCATATTTTAAATTGGCGATAAAAGGTAATTAATTCAATAAAAACAGTGTTTTAGTTTGGTTTTTTCGATCTTTGAGAACTTCTTGATAAGCGCGCGGTCAAAGGTTACAATGCTTTAGCACTCTCGCTAAAAGAGTGCTAAATTTAGATGAAGATTTATCATCCGAGGTGAATAATGAGCACAAATTTAAATGCACTAGCATTACCGGTAAGCCAACAAAGCGCGAGCATCGAAGGATATTTGCAGGCTGTTAGCACCATTCCCATGCTCGAGGCCGAGGAAGAGCGCCGTTTGGCTACCAGGCTTCAGGATGAGGGTGACCTAAGTGCTGCTAAGCAGTTGATCATGTCGCATCTGCGTTTCGTTGCGCACATTGCTAAGAGCTACAGCGGCTACGGTTTGCCACAGGCGGATCTGATTCAAGAAGGTAATATCGGTCTGATGAAGGCGGTAAAACGTTTCGACCCGAGTGTCGGCGTACGCTTGGTATCATTTGCTGTGCATTGGATTAAGGCCGAAATTCACGAATATGTATTAAAGAACTGGCGTATCGTTAAGGTGGCCACCACCAAAGCGCAGCGTAAATTGTTCTTTAACCTACGCAAGAATAAAAAGCGTCTTGGTTGGTTTAACCAAGAAGAAGTGACCACTGTGGCTAATGAGCTGGGTGTGAGCGAAAAAGAAGTCCGTGAGATGGAGTCGCGTATGAGCGGCCAGGATATGGGCTTTGATCTGACCAATGATGAAGACGATAGCAGCGTTGGCCAGAGCTATTCACCGGTTCAATACCTGACGGACAACAGCTCGGATTTAGCCGAGTCGGTGGAGCAGGAGCAGTGGCAAGAACAGTCGCATACGCGCTTATTCTCGGCGCTAAAAACCCTGGACGAACGCTCACAAGACATAGTGTCATCGCGTTGGTTGGTCGATGAAAAGGCGACGCTACAAGAGCTGGCTGAAAAGTATCAGGTTTCTGCGGAGCGTGTTCGTCAGCTTGAGAAAAGCGCGATGAAGAAATTACAAAACGCCATGGCATAAGTGTTCTGCCAATGAAGTCATAAAAAAGGCCAGCAGTTGCTGGCCTTTTTCGTTGTTAGTCTAACCAAGCCTAGTGATCGCGTTTAACGGCAATGTTGGCCAGTGCTACTAAGGCGTCTTTAAACTCACTGGCGGCCATAAAGTCGAGCGCGGCAATGGCTTTATCGGCTTCTTGCTGAGCACGCTCCATGGTGAACTCCAGGGCCTTGGTTTGTGCCAAGGTGGTAAGAATGTCGTCAAGATGATCTAAACCATTGCCCTGTTCAATAGCGGTGCGAATTTGCTCGACCTGAGCCGGCTCGGCCTGGGTCATTGCATAAATTAGGGGCAGTGTGGGCTTGCCTTCGGCGAGGTCGTCACCAATGTTTTTGCCCAGGGTTTCGGCATCGGCACTGTAATCGAGCACATCGTCTACCAATTGGAAGGCGGTGCCCAGGTGCATACCGTAGAGGCGCAGGGCTTCTTCGACATCGGCATCTTGCTCGGTGATCACCGCGGCTAACTGAGTCGCGGCCTCAAACAGCTTGGCTGTTTTCGAGTAAATCACCTGCATATAACTTTGCTCTGTGGTGTCCGGGTCGTTGCAGTTCATCAACTGCAACACTTCGCCTTCGGCAATCACATTGGTGGCATCGGCGAGGATATCCATGATGCGCATTTGCCCAAGACCGACCATCAACTGAAATGAGCGGGTGTAGATGAAGTCGCCCACCAGGACGCTGGCGGCATTACCGAATTCGGCATTGGCCGTTGGTTCGCCACGGCGTAGCGCCGACTCATCGACCACATCGTCGTGCAACAGGGTAGCGGTGTGAATAAACTCCACTATGGTTGCTAAAGTAATGTGTTTATCACCTTGATAACCCAGTGCGCGAGCCGCCAATAGGGCGAGCATAGGTCTAACACGCTTGCCACCGCTGTTGACTATATAGAGGCCAAGCTGATTGACCAGAGCAACATCAGATTGCATCTGCGCATATATTAACTGGTTGACGCTGTTCATATCGTCAGCGATAAGCGTCTGGATAGCCTTTATATCCATTTAACTCCGTGCCACGTCGTTTGTCCGAGGAAATGCGCCGAGAATTGTACATTAATTTTGGCTTCAGCTCGACACTTTCCCCATAAAGGGGCTTTTTTATTGGCTAGGTAGCAAAAAAACGACCAAAGGCAAATTAATTGCTTAAAAAGTGCGTAATGAACTTGGCAAGCGGCCAAAAAAGGATAAAATAGGGAAAATTTTTTCATGTCCTCATCGGCGCCATTTTTTCAAATAATTTATTGAAAAAGACGCTTGTCAAGAAGGGTGTTTTAGCGTAGACTTCGCGCCCTATTGAAGAATATTTAGTTGCGTCGATTTGAGGGCGCACAGACGGAGTTAATTATGTACGCGGTTTTCCAAAGTGGTGGTAAACAGCACCGTGTGACTGAAGGTCAAACGATTCGTCTAGAGAAGCTAGACGTTGAAACTGGTGCAGCAGTTGAATTTGACACAGTACTTTTAGTTGCTAATGGTGAGAAAATCGAGATCGGTACCCCGTTCGTAAACGGTGGTAAAGTAACAGCTGAGGTTGTTTCTCACGGTCGTGGCGAGAAAGTGAAGATTGTTAAATTTAGACGTCGTAAGCATTCTCGTAAGCAGATGGGCCACCGTCAGTGGTTCACTGAAGTTAAAATCACTGGCATTAGCGCTTAATTTAGAGGTACAGAAAGATGGCACATAAGAAGGCAGCTGGTAGTACTCGTAACGGTCGCGATTCAGAAAGTAAACGCCTAGGTGTTAAGCGTTTCGGTGGTGAATCTGTACTAGCGGGTAACATCATTGTTCGTCAACGTGGTACTAAGTTCCACGCTGGCTCAAACGTAGGCATGGGTAAAGACCACACTCTATTTGCAACTGCAAATGGTAAAGTTCAGTTTGAACAGAAAGGTCCTTTGAACCGTAAATACGTGAGCATCGTAGCTGAATAATCAGCATACAGACTTACTGAAAAACCCCGCTCTTGCGGGGTTTTTTGTTTTCAATTGCACGGGCTCTGCCTACGAGCTTTAGTTCTGCTATCTAATCGCATTGTTAGTGAGCATTAATCAAAAGCAATTGATATAATAGAAACATTCAATCGCAGATCCGCTAAGTGAAAAATCATGAAATTTGTTGATGAAGTCGAAATCCGCGCAGAAGCCGGCGACGGCGGCAGTGGCGTAGTCTCCTTTCGCCGCGAAAAATACGTACCCGATGGCGGCCCGGATGGCGGCGATGGCGGTGACGGCGGCAGTGTCTATCTTGAGGCCGACGAAAACCTCAATACCCTGATCGATTACCAATTTGAGCGCTTTCATCGCGCCGAACGTGGTACCAATGGTCAAAGCCGTAACTGTACCGGTAAGAAAGGCGCTGATTTAATCCTCAAGGTGCCGGTTGGTACACGCGTAACCGACGTCGACACCGAAGAATCCTTGGGTGATTTAACCAAGCATGGGCAGAAGCTGATCGTCGCTAAGGGCGGCTTCCATGGTCTAGGTAATACCCGCTTTAAGTCCAGTACTAACCGTGCGCCGCGTCAGAAGACCCTAGGCACACCGGGTGAGGTGCGTAACCTTAAACTGGAATTGATGTTGCTAGCGGATGTGGGCCTATTAGGTTTGCCTAACGCCGGTAAGTCGACCTTTATTCGCAGCGTATCGGCGGCCAAACCTAAGGTGGCAGACTACCCATTCACCACCTTGGTACCTAACCTGGGCGTGGTGCGTCCGGCTTCGGGTCAGTCATTTGTTATCGCCGATATCCCGGGATTAATCGAAGGCGCATCCGACGGCGCTGGCCTGGGCATTCGCTTCTTGAAGCATCTGGAGCGTTGTCGTGTGTTATTACACGTTATCGATGTGCTGCCAATCGATGGTTCAGATCCGGTCGATAATGCCTTTGCAATTGTTAATGAGCTGCATCAGTACAGCCCGAAACTGGCAGATAAGCCGCGCTGGTTGGTATTTAACAAAATCGACCTGCTTCCCGAGGATGAAGTCGAGGAAACCTGTGCTCGTATCGCTGAAGAGTTGGGTGTTGAGCAGGATATCTATAAAATCAGTGCCGCGAGTAAATTGAATACTCAGGAACTGTGTCAGGATATCATGCAGTTGCTTGAATCCATGCCGAAAGACAAGTTCGAGCAGCACCAAGAGCAAGAAGAAGTCGAATTTAAGTGGGATACCTATCACCGTCACGCAACGAAAGACAATGACAACGACGATGATTGGGACGATTGGGATGATGACGACTATGATGTCGAGGTCATCTACGAACGTTAATGTATTACCTTAAGGGCGCTTGCGCCCTTTTTTATGAGTAAAGGAATCAGCAGTGAAAATCTCCATGATAGCGGCGATGGCCCATAACCGAGTGATAGGCAAAGACAATGATATGCCTTGGCACTTGCCCGCCGACCTGAAGCATTTTAAACAAGTGACCCTAGGGAAACCCGTTATTATGGGCCGAAAAACCCTGGAGTCTATCGGTCGCGCACTGCCGGGACGCCGCAATATAGTGATCAGCCGTAATGGCGACTATCAATTTGCCGGCGCCGAAACGGCCACCTCGGTTGAACAGGCGTTGAGTATGGTAGAAGGGGTTGAAGAGGTGATGATTATCGGCGGCGGTAATATCTACAGTCAATGTTTGCCCTTGTGCCACACCCTTTATTTAACCTTTATCGATTTGGATGTCTCCGGCGATACTTGTTTTCCAGACTATGAAGCCGTAGGGCCTTGGCACTGTATAGAGCGTGAACAGCATGGTCAGGATGAGACGAATCCACATAATTATGAGTTCGTCACGCTTAGTAAGGAAGTGTGAGCTAATTGCTAAATATTGCCCCGATTGGTAAACTATTTGTCTACTTTGTAATAAAAAAGTATTAAAAGGGTGCAACTAATGAAATTATTAACTGGGGTAATCGCAACGGCCATATTGGCCGGCTCGGCGTTTTATACGGCGCCAGCCAGTGCCAATGAACGACTCGCCGTAACCATCTGCGAATACATTGCCGCCAATGATAAAAACCGCCTGCGCAAAACCTTGCGTAGTGCACGTATTAAGCTTCGTGATGTTAGCGACAGCGTGCAATGTAATGGCAATAACCTGGTACGTCACGCCGTAGCAAGTCAGGCGGTGGATACCGGCGAATACATCATCAAGAGCCTGCCCAAGAGTGCACTTGAAGATGGCGCCGACCTTAACTGGGCAACAAGCAATGGCTATGGGGATTCGCCGCTTATTGCCGTGTTAAAAGAACGCGCGGGTTTATAATACCGATTGAATTATTGCTATAGATGCAAAATTCGCTAAAAAAGCACAAAAACCACGGTTCTTACCGTGGTTTTTTTGTTTTTGCTTTTAAATCTAATTCAGTTCGCGCCCTATACTGGTTAAAATAGCGCAAATTTCTCCAACTAGGTCTTTCTATGGCAATTCACGTAATTGATCACCCTTTAGTACAACACAAACTAGGTTTAATGCGTCAGCAAGGCATTAGCACTAAAAGTTTTCGCGAGCTCGCTTCGGAAGTCGGCACCTTGCTGACCTACGAAGCAACGAAAACGCTTGAGCTGGCGGATACCGCAATCACGGGTTGGCAGGGAAATGAGCTAACCGTTAAAAGTATTAAAGGGAAGAAGATTACCGTGGTGCCAATTTTGCGTGCGGGTCTGGGTATGCTTGACGGTGTGATGCACCTGATCCCCGGCGCCAAGGTCAGCGTTGTTGGTCTTGAGCGTAACGAAGAAACGCTAGAGCCAGTTCCCTATTTTGAAAAATTGGTAGGCAATATCGATGAGCGCTTAAGCCTGGTTATCGATCCTATGCTGGCCACCGGTGGTTCTATGATAGCTACGCTGGATATGCTTAAAAAGGCTGGCTGTAAGCAAATCAAGGTGATTGTCCTGGTGGCGGCGCCGGAAGGCATAGAGAAAACCGTAGCAGCGCACCCGGATGTGGATATTTATACCGCCTCATTAGACAGCCATTTAAATGAAAAAGGATACATAGTGCCAGGACTGGGCGATGCCGGCGATAAGATCTTCGGTACCGTTTAATGAGTGCATTTTTATCCCCTAAGACCATGATCACCGGCGCGCAAATGCTCTTTGTCGCCTTTGGCGCCCTGGTCTTGGTGCCCTTGTTAACCGGGCTAGATGCCAATGTCGCGCTCTTTACCGCGGGTCTAGGCACCTTGGCATTTCAATGGATCACGCGGGGCCAGGTACCTGTATTTTTGGCCTCATCCTTTGCCTTTATTGCTCCCATTATCGCCTGTAATCAGTTGTACGGCAGTGCCGCGACCATGGGCGCGCTGATGGCCGCCGGTGGCGCTTACATGCTGCTGGCTGTGATGGTGCGCTTAAAGGGCACGGACATGCTGCACAAGGTGTTACCGCCCGTGGTGGTTGGTCCGGTGATCATGGTGATTGGCCTGGCCTTGGCGCCGGTGGCGGTGAACATGGCCATGGGTAAAAGCGGCGATGGCACGGCACAATTGGTTGCCTACCATGATGCGGTGTGGATCTCCATGTCGGCACTGGTTGCCACCTTAGTGGTTTCGGTGTTTGGCGGCGGTATTTGGCGTTTGGTGCCGATTCTCGCTGGGGTGATCACCGGGTATCTGTGTGCCCTGGCGTTTGGTGTGGTCGATTTTAGCGCGGTGCAACAGGCTTCCTGGCTTGCGGCGCCGGCCTTTAGCGCACCTGAGTTTAAGTGGCAGGCCATTGCCTTTATGATCCCGGTGGCCGTGGCACCGGCCATCGAGCACATTGGCGACATGATGGCGATTAGTAACGTCACCGGTAAGGACTTTTTGAAAAAGCCCGGGCTGCATCGTACCCTGATGGGAGATGGGGTCGCCACCACCTTGGCAGCCAGCGTTGGCGGTCCCCCCAATACCACTTACTCGGAGGTAACCGGGGCGGTGATGCTGACGAAAAACTTCAATCCCAGAGTGATGACCTGGACCGCCATTATCGCCGTGGTACTGGCCTTTATCGGCAAGATGGGTGCGGGACTGCAAACCATTCCTGTGCCAGTGATGGGCGGCATTATGATCCTGCTTTTCGGCTCCATTGCCGTGGTGGGCTTAAAGACCCTGATGAAGGCGGATTTGGATGTGAGCGCACCGCGCAATCTGGTGATCATCGCCTTAATTTTAGTCTTCGGAATTGGCGGCATGCAGATAGGCGGCAACGAATTTGCCCTACAAGGGGTTAGCCTCTGTGCCATCTTTGGCATACTACTAAATTTGTCGTTGCCCGAGCATCACCCAGAAACGGAACAAAATGACGGCTAGGGTTAATCGCCTAGAGCATTCGTTCCATAAATAAGTTAGAATCTGCCGCCTTTAGTCTTTCAAGATCATGGCGGCAGAGTGCAGTTGCTGGCACTATCGCCATTTAATTATTAGGGGCACTCCTATGTCAGATAAGCGTTATATTACCGCGCAACAGTTGCTGGAAGATTCATTCCGCGTCGCGGCACAAGTCTATGAAGATGGCTTTCGACCCGATTTCATCATTGGTATTTGGCGTGGCGGCGCACCCATAGGTATCGCCGTACAAGAGTACTATGACTACAAGGGCATAGACACAGATCATATCGCCGTGCGTACCTCGTCTTACTACGGTATTGGCAAGCAGTCGAAAGAGATCAAGGTGCATGGTCTGCACTACATCATTGAAAATGCCAACGCCAATAACTCGCTGTTGATCGTTGACGATGTATTCGACTCGGGCCGCAGTATTTACGCACTAAAGGAAAAGTTGGCCGAACTGATGCGTTTAAACCTGCCTCAGGATATTCGCGTGGCTTGTCCTTATTACAAGCCGAAGAACACTAAGGTGCCGATGAAGCCGGACTACTACATCCACGACTCAGATGAGTGGTTGGTGTTCCCGCATGAATTATCGGGTTTGACGCCTGAAGAGTTGCAAGAAGGTAAGTCTGACCTTGCCAACATTAAAGATTTGTTTGTGTAACAAGCAAAGAGATATATGAAAAAGCAGCCTCGGCTGCTTTTTTTATGCTTATACCAATTCTGTTAAATATGTGAGCATGATATTTAGCCCGCTAGAATGATTAGCTATTTAAGTGAATTGGTATTAGATAAAGCTGTCGACAAAGGCCGAGAGGGCGGGAATGTCGATGGCTTGCAAGCCCTCTTTTGAGCGTACGATCAGGCCCCGGTCGACCAGCTCGGTTACCACCCGGCGGTAGGCACGCTCCGTGGTGGCAAAACGCTCCGCTTCGGCACTCACCGTAGGGTAGGCACGCAACAAGGTCGGGTTGGTGTTTTGGGCCCGCATCAGGCAGTCCTTGGCAATGTTATAGCTCAGGGGCAACAGCAGTTTGTCGAGGTTAACCTTTTGGTTCTCCTGAAACTTAGCGGCAATGGTCTGCGCCGTATACAGGCTCAACTGCGGGTTAGCCAACAATACCTGGCGCCAATGTTTTAGTTCGATCAGGTTATAGCTGACATCGCTAAAGCAGGTGACGGTATAGATGCAGGGCTGGTTATTCAATGCCTCAATTTCACCGATCAAGGTGTTGTTACAATCAAGCTGGCCAAGCAAAAGACGGCGGCCGTTACCCACATCATAACTAAAAGACACAGTACCGCTGCGAACCAGCACTAACTTTTGTAGCGGTTGATCCTGGTGCAGCAAGACTTCTTTTTTCTCCTGCTGGTAATAACTACCGGCATAATTTAGAAGCTGCTCAACGAGATCCGTTGAAAAATGATACTGAAACATTGTCAAAGCCTGCTGGGACAATTGTCCTTTTTGTTACAACCATATGACGCTAGCATGAAGGTCTAACGTATTTTATGTCAATTTACACATTATAACCGGGTTGTTCCTTAGCATAACGATTCCCGTGTTTATTGTTCGGTTTATTACTCGGTGGTGTGAATTGACCTTTTTATTCTCTGTAATCGCCCTGTGGTGCATGCGAATCCTTGCCCTCACAGTGGTTTATCAATGCTAACGTAAAGCGAAGGAGAGGACAAATGGCGTGGGAATATTTAGGGTATTTTGCCTCGGCGCTGCTCGTCACCTCTTTAGCGATGAGCGATGTTTATAAGCTGCGTTGGTTCAATCTTGCCGGTTGTATCGCCTTTAGCTGTTATGGCTTGGCCATAGATGCCTGGCCGGTGGCGTTAACCAATGCCTTGCTGGCCTTGGTTAACCTCTACCACCTCTACAAGTTAAAGTTCAATCAAGGCGTCACCGAAGCGCTGCGCTCGTAGCGTTTTTCGCCGCCAAGCCAGGTTTGTAACACCTGGGTTTGCCAGATGTCCTGTACCGGGGCAGTCATAATATCGGTGTCGACCAGTATAAAGTCGGCCCATTTGCCTTTTTCCAAACTTCCAAGCTTAAACTCTTGATGGGCGCTATAGGCCGCATCCAAAGTAAAGGCGCGCAGTGCCTGCTCTCTGGTCAATAATTCCTGCGGGCGCCATCCGGCTTGCGGCTGACCTTGATGGTTCTGGCGGGTGATGGCGCTGTAAAGACCGTGGAAGGGATTGGCTAATTCCACCGGGAAATCGGAGCCGGCTGCGACCTTTGAGCCCTGCGCTAAAAATGTCTGCCAGGCATAGGCACCACTTAATTGTTGTTCGTTTAAGCGTAGCTCGGCCATATGCATATCCGAGGTGGCGTGCACCGGCTGCATGGAAGGAATAATTTTCAGCGTTTTAAAGCGGGGGATATCGCTCGGAGCGACGATTTGCGCATGCTCGATACGATTGCGCAGTAACTTGCCGCCGGTGCTTTTAAATACGCTTTCATAGGCGTTGAGTACATCGCGGTTGGCGCGATCGCCAATGGCATGGGTGTGAGCCGAGAAGCCATGGGCAAAACAGGTTTTGAAAATCTCTTCTAACTGTTCCTGGCTTTCCAGCATCAGGCCGCGATGGCCCTTGCGGTCGGCATAATCGTCAAGCAATGCCGCTCCGCGGGAGCCTAAAGCGCCATCGGCATAGACTTTAACGCTGCGAATGGAGAGCATGTCGTTGGCATCGCTAACCTTACCGGCTTTAAGCATGCTTACCAGTTGAGGATCGGCGGCGCTCAGCATGGCATAGATGCGCAGCGGTAAGTTATTTTGTGCGGCGCGTTGGCGGTACAGTTGCCAGGTGTCTTTGCTGATGCCGGCATCATGGGTACTGGTAATGCCGAGGCTAAGTAAATGGGCGCCGGCCTTGTCCAAGGCAGTGGACAGAGCCCGAGCATCGGCTTTGGGAATATGGGTGGTGATCAGGTTTTCAGCCTTGTCAATGAAGACCCCAGTCGCTTGTCCTTGGTCATTACGAATAATTTCGCCGCCCTCGGGGCTCGGCTCCGTGCCTTTAAGGCCTGCCAGTTCCATGGCTTTGGTATTAACCCAGATGGCATGACCATCAATGCGCGTTAGGACAACCGGGCGGTCGCTGACATATTTGTCCAAGTCCGCCGCCGTGGCAAAGCGTTTCGTTGGCCAGTTCTCCTGGTTCCAGCCACGGCCAATAATCCAATCCTGGGTTGATTGCGCCGCAAAGGCTTTTAGCTTCTCACCAATGTGCTCCACCGACTGGGTATCGCGCAAATCCAAGCGCATTAGGTTTTGACCTAAGCCAATCACATGGCCATGGGCATCGATCAACCCCGGCAGCAAGACCTTGCCTTGGGCATCGATGCGCTCGGCATCGGGGTAGCTCTTGGCTAGTTGCTGATCGCCGCGATTAAGCACGCGACCGTCTTTAATCACTAGGGTGCTAAAGTGGGCGAGCTCGCCATCCTGAGTTGGGGTATAGCCCTTGGCGTTGTACACCACAGTGGTGCCGGCCAGGGTGCTAAAGGGCACCAGCGTCGTTATCATTAGCGCAATAAGCTTGTTTTTCATGGATATTTTCCTCCTCGGCAGAAAAATGACTGTAGCAAATAAATATCCACAGCGACAACAAACACGATGCCTGTCAGCAGAGAAGGGATTAGGAGAAAATCGGGAGAGAGGAAGACCGGGCAGGCCGGTCTTCCGGTTGAGGTTTAAACCCTAAAGCCATCCACGGATAAACGCAGCTCTTCGGCCAATTTGGCGACCTCAGAACTGGACTCCGACGTTTGATTAGCGCCTTGAGCGGTTTGTTCGGCGATGGCTACGATCTGTTCCAGTCGTTCGCTGATCTCTTGGGAGACCTGGTGCTGCTCCATGGCCGCCGAGGAGATTTGATCGCTGACATCATGGGCGGTGGCCACCGCATGGGTAATGCAATCAAGAGCGGCGCTGGCGTGCTCGCTTTGCTCTACGCAAGACTCGGCCTGCAGGCGGCCCTTGGACATGGCTTCAACCGCGGCTTGTGCGCCGCTTTGCAGCGATTCGATCATGGTTTGAATTTCTTGTGTCGATTCCTGTGTCTTGCTCGCCAGCGAGCGCACTTCGTCGGCCACCACGGCAAACCCGCGACCTTGCTCGCCGGCCCGCGCCGCTTCGATGGCGGCGTTCAGCGCCAGCAGGTTGGTTTGTTCAGCGATACCGCGGATCACATCAAGAATGCCGCCGATGGAGGCGCTGTCTTGATGCAGCTGGTTGATCACTTGCGAAGCGTTATCCACTTCACAGGCCAGTTGCTCTATGGTGAGCTTATTCTGGTTAGAAATGCCCTTCACGCGATTGGCTTCGGCGTCGGCATTTTTAATTTCACTCAGTGCCTGTTGGGCACTGTCGTTCACCGCTTGCGAGGTGCTGCTCATTTCTGTGGTGGCGGTGGCCGCTTGTTCAACCTGGGCACGCTGGGACTCAATGGCCTGGCTCGACTCGCTGGTAATGGTTGAGGTTTGCTCCGACGCTGCCGCTAATTGTGTTGAGCGAGAGATAATGCTTTGGATCAGCGAGCGCAGGCTGTCGATAAGCGTATTGCAGCTTTGTGCCAGCTCGGCAAATTCGTCTTTGCCGCTGTCATCGAGGCGCTGAGTCATATCGCCGGAAGCGACGATATTAAGCACCCGGTTCACTTCGTCCAAGGGCTTAGTGATGCGGCTGACGGTAATAAAGGCAACGACGATGGCGATTAGAGTAGCAATAAGCATGCCCAGCCAGGTCCAGACGTTGGCCTTAGTTACATCGTTGCGTAACCCTTGTTGTTGTGTGGCCGCCAGCTCGTGAACCTGCTCAACCAGGGCCGCCAATGCGGCGATGGCCTTGCCGTTAGTGGTTTCCGAACCGTCGAGATTGGCCTTGGCTTGTGCCTGAGTCTGCAGCAAGGCCGCCTTGTTTTGCGCCAGAGAATTGTCGCCCTGTACCTGCTTACGGATGCTCGTCAGATAACCGTTCAAGTCATTGAATAGGCCTTCGTCCTTGGCGCTGACCTCCGCTGAGATCAGGGCCACAGAGCGCTCTAGCTCGGTCAGATAAAAGAGCTGATCATTTTTGACTATGTCCAGAGTTTGCAGGCTGTTGAGGGTTAATAGATCATTGCTGGTGGTGGTGATGGAGCCTAGGTGGTTTTCAATTTGTCGATTCGCTTCAAAGGCTCTGGGCGCCGATGCCTCCAAGCCGTCGAGGTCGGCAATGTCCAGGGTTACGGCGATGGCGTCTTCCACATTCAGATCTATGGTGTCGAACTGCTCGCGCAGTTGGCTGCTTAAGGTGAGGGCGCGTTCCTTTTGACTAAAGAGTTGAGCCACCTGAGCTTCCGACTCACCGTAGGTTTGCTTAACCTGTTTGGCGAGGGCGGCCAGTTTGGGCTGCTCGGTTACCACCTCTTGTAAGGTGTCCATGCTGGTGTGGAATTTCTGTTGTTGTTCCTGGTAGCTTTGCTTTAGTGCGCCAAGCTGGGTTAAATCTTCACTGTAATAGGCACCTAGAGCGGCCTTGCTCATGAGCGCAAATTCAACCTGTAACTCGGAGCTTTTTTCCAGCGCCGGGAGCGAGAGCTGGTTGACACTCTGCGTCGAGCTATCAATATTGGCTATACGAAACAGTGAGTTACCACCAATTGTTAGCAGTAACAAGGTGATGATAATAAAACCACCCCAGATACGTTGACTCACGGTAAGCTGCATACAAATTCCTAACTACATTGGACTATATAACTTATCGGCGACTGGCACGAAAAGTTGAGGGTTTTATAGCGAAAATGTAACAATTTTTACCGTGGAGCGCAGTTTATTACGATGAAAGGTAGGCTGGTATCGATACTTTGTTTTTATTTTTCAAATTCATAGCCGTCATGCTGCCACCCCAGACACAACCGGTGTCCAAGGCATGGATATGGGCTATTCCGGTATGGCCTTCGAGCGCCGCCCAGTGACCAAAGACAATATCAAAGTTCTCACCACCGCGATTTGGGTGTTTAAACCAGGGCATAAGCGGGCTCGCTTGGTGCGGCGCGCCCTTGTCGCTCAGGTTCAGTGCCCCTTGTTGGTCAACGAAGCGCATGCGGGTAAAGGCATTGATGGTATAGATAAACTTATCTAGTTCGTTTTTAGCCTCGGCCCACTGGCTCGGCGCATTTTGATACATGCGTTCAAAGTAGTAGGCTGCGTTTTCACCTTGGTAGCATTGTTCGGCAACACGGGCCTGTTGCAGCGCCTGGGTCAGCGACCATTGTGGTGACAGGCCGGCATGGCTTAACAGGATACGGCGTTTTTCCAGCCAGATGGCCAGGGGCTGGCGTTGTAAGAAGGCTAACAGCTGCTGACAATCCGGGGCCGCTAACAGGGTGGCGAGCTTATCCTTGGGATTGGCTGTTTTGCCCAGCGCCACGGTGGCGAGCAGATGCAGGTCGTGATTGCCCAGAGTAATGCTCACGGCGTGTTCCATGGCATGCAGGCGTCGCAAGCAGGCGAGGGAATCCGGGCCACGAGCAACGATGTCGCCAACGCAATAGAGATGATCTTTACTTGGATTGAAGTCGATGCGCTTTAGCAGCGCATCTAATTCTTGATAGCAACCCTGGATGTCGCCAAGTGCATACTGGGCCATGGGTTAGTGCAGAATATTCGGGCAACTAAGACGGAATACATCGATAGGCGCCTGGAATTCGTTGCCGAATTCGCTGCGCATCACATAATAGCCCTGCATGGTGCCCACCGGCGTGTCTAGTACTGCGCCGCTGGTATAACTGTAGCTCTCACCCGGGCCTATGGTTGGTTGCTCACCGACCACGCCTTCGCCTTCGACCTCCACTTCCTTGCCGTTGGCATCGGTGATCAGCCAGTAGCGACTAAGCAGCTTGGCGCTGCTCAGGCTGTGGTTTTTGATGGTGATGTTGTAGGCGAACACATATTTGTCATGTTCCGGCTCGGATTGACCTTCAACGTAGAAGGTCTCTACCATGACTTTAATGGCCGACTCTGAGTTACTGCTTGTTGTCATATAACCAATTCGCGATATCGATAAACTGCTGTAGCGTTAAACTTTCTGCGCGGATACTAGGGTCTATGCCCAATGCCTGTAACTGCTCGGCATCAAGCAGGTTCGCCAGGCTATTACGCAAGGTTTTACGACGCTGGTTAAAGGCTTCAAGGCACACGGTATTAAGCAACTTGGTGCTTTTTGCGGTGCGTTTCTCCGGCGCCTTAGGTACCAGGCGAACCACGGCCGAGTCCACTTTCGGTGCCGGTTTAAAGCAAGTTGGCGGCACTTCGATGACCGGAATAGCGTGGCAGTAATACTGGGTCATGACGCTAAGGCGACCAAAGGCTTTTGAGCCTGGGCTTGCAACCATGCGATTAACGACCTCTTTTTGCAGCATAAAGTGCATGTGCTCGACGTTGTCCACATACTCGAATAAGTGGAACAATAAAGGCGTCGAGACATTGTAAGGCAGGTTACCGAAGATCTTCAGCTTGCGCTCGTCGTTAAGCAGGCTAGAGAAGTCAAACTTCATCGCATCACCCTGATGCACGGTCAGTTTCGGTGCCATAAAGGGGTGATGGATCAAGCGCTCCGCCAGGTCTTTATCCAGCTCGACCACGTTCAGGTGGTCGGTCAGCTCGGTGACCGGCTCGGTAATGGCGCCTAAGCCTGGGCCGATTTCGACCAGGTTATCGCCCGGACGCGGGTCAATCGCGGTGACGATTTTGTCGATGACGGTTTCATCGTGGAGGAAGTTTTGCCCGAAGCGTTTTCTCGCTCGGTGTCCTAAGTGTACTTTATCTGTCATTGTCTCTGCGCTTTTTTGCTCGCCAGTTTGATCGCTTCGCTCAGGGCGACGCGGAAACTGCCGGCATCTGCTTGGCCGGTGGCCGCCAGATCTAGGGCTGTACCATGATCAACGGAGGTCCGAATAAAGGGAAGGCCAAGGGTGATATTTACTGAATTTCCAAAACCCTTATATTTTAACACAGGTAGCCCCTGATCGTGATACATAGCCAGTACCGCATCCGCTTCATCAAGATATTTATCTTGAAATAGGGTGTCGGCGGGCAGTGGGCCGATCAGGTGCATGCCCTGATTATTGAGGGCCTCAAGGGTGGGTGTCATCACCTCGATTTCTTCGCGCCCCAGGTGTCCGCCTTCGCCGGCATGAGGATTTAAGCCACAGACTAAAATCCGTGGTTGCTCAATGGCAAACTTGGTGCGCAAATCGTGATCTAGGATACCTATGACCTTGGCGAGGCGCTCGGGAGTAATGGCTTTAGCCACGTAGGCCAGCGGGATATGGGTGGTCACTAAGGCCACGCGCAGTCCTTCGGTGGCCAGCAGCATCACCACATCCGGGGTGTTGGATTGCTGAGCAAAATATTCGGTATGGCCGCTAAAGGAAATACCAGCCTTATTGATAATGCCCTTATGCACCGGCCCCGTGACCACGGCATCGAAGGTGCCGTCCATATTTTTTTCACAGGCGATGCGCAGGGTGTCGAGTACATACTCGCCATTTTGCTCATCCAACTGGCCGGGAATGGCTTCCACCGCCAGGTCTACCTGATGATAAAACAGGGTGCCCGCGGCGGTTGGCTGTGCCTGGGCTTGCTCGTCAAAAGGGATAAGTGTTAGCGGCAAGCCCAAGGTGGCGGCTCGCTGCTGCAGCAGTTGCGCATCGGCAATGGCAACCAATTGTGCGTCCCACGCTTGCTGCGCCAGAGCAATCAGCAAGTCCGGACCCACGCCAGCCGGTTCACCTGGGGTGATAGCGATACGCAACGTCATGGCCTTTATTCCTCTGCGAAAATATCAATGTGTGCTTGTTCGCGAATTTCCTGTTGGAAAGCAAAGCTTTCTTCGTTGAATTTGCGGTTATACAACAGCTGTTGCGCGCGGTTTTTCTTGGCCAGGTCGGTTTTATCGGCAACGCGCTTATCAAGCAGTTGCACTATGTGCCAACCATAATTAGAGCGAAACGGCTCACTGATCTCGTCTTTTTCCAATGCCATTAGCGTGTCGCGGAAGGTCGGCACATAGGTAGTTGGATCGGTCCAATCGTATTCACCGCCCTTAAGCGCCGAGCCCGGGTCTTCAGAATATTCCTTGGCGAGTTCGGCAAAGTCGGCTTCACCGGCACGCAGGTCTTTAACAAACCCTGCCAGCATAGAGCGGGCTTTTTCCTCACTCAGGATAATCGATGGCTTCAACAGGATATGACGTGAGCGAACTTCGACGGTTTCCACAACCTGGCGACCGCGTACGTCTTGTACCTTGATGATATGGAAGCCGGCACCACTGCGCAGTGGACCAATGATTTCACCTTTTTTCTTACCCTTTACCGCTTCTGCGAATAATGAAGGCATTTCATTGGTGCTCATCCAGCCTAACTGACCACCCTCAAGGGCTTTTGAACCGCTTGATGAGGCGATGGCGATACGCTTAAATTCCTGGCCGTCATTGAGCATCTCAATAACCTTGGTGGCACGTTCCTGAGAGCTGGCAATGTCTTCGGCGCTGGCGCCGCTGGGAATGTCGATCAGGATGTGGCCGATGTCGTATTCTTCGGCGTTACCACCTTGCTGATCCATGATTTTCAGCAAGTTTTCAATTTCTTGCAGGCTGATATAAATACGGCGGTCAACGTTGGCGCGCAATACCTGCTGAGTGGTGATTTCTTTACGGATATCCTCACGGAACTGCTGGAAGCTCTCACCTGAGGCTTCGATAGAAGCGCGCATATCGGCAATGGTGCCGCCTTGATCGCGGGCCATGTTAGCCAGGGTTTGGTCAAGCTGACCGTCGGAAATTTCCATACCCATGCGCTCGCCCATCTGCAGCAGCAGGGTTTGGTCGATCAAACGCTCAATGGCCTGGACGCGCAGGGCTTCGTCGCTGGGTAGTTCCTGACCACTGGCCTTGGCCTGAGTTTTTACGCGGTTGATAATGGCGTCAACTTCACTTTGTAAAATGACCCCTTCATTGACTGTGCCCACCACCTGATCGATCAGTTGTGGTTTGGCGATAGCACCTTGGCTGAGGCCGAGGGCGAGAACACTGGTTGCTAAAAAACGTCTAAAATTCATAGTTGTTATTGCTTTAATTAGTAAGGAAGTAGGGGCGACGGTAGCCAAAAATGCCTTCTTTAAGTATTTCTTGTGCATCATAACTGCTCTTGCCTCCGAGTCCCTTAAGGACAAATTTGATGCCGATCCCCGAGTCGAAGACCGCTTGCTCTTGGTTAATACTTTGATTCAAGTCTGTTTCGATTTGTCTGCGTCCGGTAATCTGTACCGCCCAGCAACACGACTCGTACTGTACCCCACTGTATACCTCGATGCTACGCCCGGATTCAATATCACGGTGGTAGCTGGCAACGAATTGCCAGTTGTCATCGATGGGCACACTGGTAAACATGCCGACTTGCTCAATTGTATTCCCTGAGACATCGTTTGCATAGCGATGGTTCAATTGCACCAACTCATTGTCGTCACCCTTATAGTCTAAGGTCAGATGAGATTGAATCATTTGACTGCCGTCAATGTCGTATTGAATTCCCCCGGACAGGTACCAACGGCGGTGCCAATGCCACATGGCTTCACTGGCAAACAGTGAGTCGTAGCTGGTTTCATCGGCAAAATCCTGAGCCGTGGGTTTGGCAGAATCCGACAAATAGAAGATTTGACCAGCGCTTAGGTTAAACACCTCTTCATTTTTATGATCGAATACCCGGGTGGTCGCACCTAAAGTGAGCTGGTTCGCCGCCGCGACGCGGTCGACGCCGGAAAAGCGACGGTCACGGAACAGGCCGAAAAAGTCGTCCTGCAGTTTGGTGGTGTCGAACAAGCCGATATTGTTTTGATCCTTGTTCGGGGTATACAGGTACTGGATTTGTGGTTCCAGGGTCTGGATCCCGTTATCGACAAACAAGCTGGTGTCTCGTTCGAAGTTCAACTGACTGTACAGGCGCACCTTAGGTAAGGTTCGATGCACGGTTTCTTCAAACTCGGTGCCCTCCAGCTCCCCTTGCTGATCATAGTAAGTATGCAAGAGGCTGAATTCAGACAAGAAAGACCAGGCATAACGCTCCTCGCTGAAACGCAGTTTAGGCTCGATATGCAAACGCGTCGCTTCGTCTATCACCCGGGTGCTGTTGCGGAAGTGACTGATCTCGCCATTGATGCTGGCGTCAAACCAACCCAATTGATAGGCCTGAGTCTGAGCAAAACCAATACGCGGTAAGGCGGTGTAGGACTCAAGGTGGTCGCCCAGTACTTCATAGTCCTGAATCTGTATATCGGTACGCCAGCGCTCGCCTAAATGAGTGAGAATGCCTGAGCGTGCCAGGTGGGTGTCGGTTTTGCTGGCGTAACTAGAGCCTAAGTCTGTGAGATAGTTATCGTCACTGACGTTAGTGATATCGACCCCGGCACGCCACTGGTCGTTAAAATAGCTTTGCTGCTGCCAGTGATAAAGGTAGCGACTGCCTAGCTCACGCTCGGTCTTATCCGAGTCGAGGTATTCCAATCCAAGGCGGCCCTGGCTGGTCTCGGTGAGATAACGGAAATCCGATTTTAGCTGCAGGCCCTTTTTCGACATATAACGGGGCGTCAGAGTAAGGTCGTAATTCGGCGCCAGGTTAATGTAATAAGGGGTAATGGTTTCCACACCATAACGATTCGAGCTCGATAGCTGGGGCGCTAAAAAGCCGGTTTTACGCTGATCGTCAATGGGGAAGGTAAAATAGGGCAAATACAAGACCGGGGTATTGTAGATTTTTAGCGTGGCGCCATAGGTCTCGCCCCAGCCTTCTTGCTGCGACAAAATAATTTTATCGGCATTAATAGACCAGGTTTCGTCATCCACCGGGCAGGTAGTAAAGCTGGCATTGCTTAGGGTCAGTGCCTCTTGCGACACCTGCAATTGTTCGGCGCCACCTCGGCCTTGTTGTTCGGTCAACTGGTAGTCGGCGGCCAGCAACTTGATATTGGAGTCATCTAGGCTGGCATTTAAGCCGCGGCTGGTAATAATGGCGACACCATCGCGATAGGTGAGCGGCCCCTGCGCATTAAGCAGACCCTGCTGTTTATCAATTAACGCCGAGCGGGCGTTAAGGATCATGGTGCTGCTGCTGATGTCTACATCGCCGTCAAACTGGGCGCTGGCCTGACCGATTAACTCGACATCGTCGGCGACGATTTCAATCACCCCTAAGGGTAAATTGGGCGCTTGCCACGGGGCCGGACGGGTCACTGCAAGACAATGGGGGATGTGTCCAGAGGCTTGCACAGGCGCGGTGAACGTTTTCCGTTCGGAAGCGGGTACCTTGGCATCCATCGCCTGTTCCACCGCGGCAAGTGCGACACTGGCTTGGGTTCCATATAGGGCTATAGCTATCATGCCCCATAATTTATTCATTGACTCACCTTAGCTTAGTTGCCAGAAGTATTAGGTCTGTTGACCTTTATTGTTTTTTCTGCGTTTAGGCTGAATATAAAGTAAACCACAAAGATAAACAGACCCTAGAATTAAGCATGACATAATAAAGCAATTTTTGGCTAATTACATCCGCCAAGTACCCACAAATACGTCATTTTTATGGTCAATATCTGTCTCAATTGATGCTTGCTTGTGCTTGTTAGTTCGATGATTTTTCGTCACTATGTGGGGGCAAATTCAAATAACAAGGGTTAGCGCGAATGTGGGGTAAGGTGCTCGGTGCCTGTTTTGGCTTTATGTTTGGCCGTTTTTTTGGTTTATTCCTGGGCCTGTTTATTGGTCATCTGTTTGATAAAAGTCTGAAACAGGATTTTGATAATGCCGGTGGATTTCGTGGTTTCTTTAATAACGACGATGTATCCGAGCGCCAGGCATTGTTTTTCTCCAGCTGTTTTGCGATGATGGGACATATAGCCAAGTCCAATGGCCGAGTGAACGAGCTGCATATTCGCGCCGCCACCGCCTTTATGGAAGAAATGGGCCTGACCGGTGAGGACAAGCGCGAAGCACAACTGGCGTTTAACGCCGGTAAAGCCGATGATTTTTCCATGAATGTTACCTTGCGGGAGTTTCGCGAGCATTTTGCCGGACGCTTCGACCTGATCCAGTTATTTTTAGAGATTCAGATTCAAATGGCCTTCAGCGATGGTCACCTGGCGGCACAGGAAAAAGTGTTGCTAGAGCAAGTGGCTAAGGGACTGGGCGTCAGCAAAACGCATTTTAGCTTTATTCTCAAGCGCTATCAGGCCGAGTTCGCTTTTCGCCAGCAACAGCAGAGGTTTCATCAGCAACACCAGCAGCAGCGCACACCCAGCGGTGCCAGTAGTGGCATGAGCCGGGCTCAGGCACTGCATATCTTAGGACTGGAAGAGGGAGTCGATGCCTCCACGGTGAAAAAAGCCTATCGCAAGCTGATGGCGCAACACCATCCGGACAAGCTAGTTTCTCAAGGCTTGCCCGAGCACATGATGCGCTTGGCACAAAAGAAGAGCCAAGATATTCAGGCGGCTTACGAATACCTAAAAAAGGCGGCGTAAGAAACCGTCTATCTCGCGGCTTAAGCGCTGTGTTTGCTGCGCATCAATCAGCTCCGCGGAAAACCAGATCTGGCGATAGTCCAGCTTATGATTCTTTTGTGCCCATTGCTGGCGCTGAGCTCTTTGAGCCAAGGCCCAAGGATGTTGCCCCGGATTGTGCACATCCAACACCGCCGTGGCCAACACAGATAAATTAGCACCTATATGCTGGTGGCGCTGTGGGTCGCTTAAATAAGCTCCGATACTGATAAAGGCCTGGAGTTGCATATCCGGATAATCGCTCAGGAATTCACTTAACAGACCGGCATTTTGCCCCACGGCGATAAGACTAATGGGGCGACCACTGGCTTGAGCATGGGCAAAGGTGGCTTCGAGGCGGGCCTCAAGTAGGCGCCGATGAGTATTAAGTGCCTTTTCCGTTATGGCTTGTTGATAGGAAGGAACATAAGTGGGCTTGTCGCCATGGGCAGGGCTTTGGTTTTTAGGCAGAATCCCCTGTTCGGGTATCTTTCCAGCAGGCTCAACCGTGCCGAGAGGCTCGCTTTCCTTTTGTTCCAGGCGCGTGTTAACTACCAAATAGCTGCTGTACCCTTGTTCGCTAAGGGCCAGACGTAAGCGCGCGAAGCCCTGGCGATTACCGTAGGGGTCATGCAGGGAAGGGATGAGGATCACCGCACCGCGGTGCTCTGCCGCCATGGCCGGACGATGTATTATTTGAAACTCTTCACCCTGAGCCAAAAGCGTGATCGATTGCTCATTACCGGCGACCTCATTGGCGAACAGCGGCGCCGTCAAAAATAGGCAGAATAGCAGTAAGCATCGGAGCATAATTCAATCTCAAGAAAATCCATACGCCCGTTATCGACCGTACCCGGAAATAGTTTAGGTCTAGCCGAAGGATTCCCCGTTGCGGTTAGAAGGGGCAAGGGGCGGTAAAGGTCATGCTTTCGCCGCTACTGGGATGATTCAGGGTCAGCCAGTGGGCATGTAATTGCAAACGCGGTGCGCGGGCCTTGGCTTCGGGATAGGCGTATAGGCGATCGCCAAGGATCACATGGCCAAGTGAAAGCATGTGCACCCTCAGCTGGTGGCTGCGACCGGTTATGGGGGTTAGACGAACCCGACTGTTGTTCTCACCGTATTCGAGCACCTCATAATGGGTTAGCGATGGCTTGCCCTTTTCCATATCGACCATTTGCTTGGGGCGATTAGGCCAATCGCAGATCAGCGGCAAATCCACCGAACCCGCCTGTTCTTTAAGATGGCCATCGACAATGGCGATGTATTCCTTGGCCGTTTGTCTATCTTGAAACTGCATGCTGAGGTTGCGGTGCGCTTCTTTATTGAGCGCCAGGCAAATCACCCCCGAGGTTGCCATATCCAAACGGTGCACGATTTTGGCGCTGGGAAAGACGACATTGGCGCGTCGAATCAGGCTATCGGCATGTTTAGGGTCTTTTCCCGGCACCGTGAGCAGGCCGCTGGGCTTATCCAGGATCAGCAGGTCGTCATCCTGATAGATGATCTGCAGATAGGGGAAACGTGGGGGATTGTAGTTTAAAAGCATGGCCGACCTCTAGCTAGGGTCAACAGACCCTTGGCCGGCCATTTTAAAGAAATGCCTAGTGACTGACAACGATTAAGCGAATGGCGTCGAGTTTTACCTTGGCTTTATCGATATAGTCATCCATCTCGGCGCGGCTGCGCTGAAAATGTTTAAGCTCTTCATCGCGAATATTGGGGTTGATCTCTTTGAGGCTAGTTAAGCGCTCCAGCTCGCTATCAACGGCCTGATGCATGGCGGTTTTGGCGGTCGCACGTAATTGCTCCATCTGCGTTTGTGCCAAGGTGTTACCCTGCTCAATAAGCGGGTGAATGGCGCTTTGCAGGGCATTCACCAGCTTAGAAGCGGTTTGTCTGCCAACCGCATTGAGCTGTTGATTAAAGGCATCGAAGGCCACATTTTCCGCCAGGTTATTACCGCCTTTATCAAGTAGTACGCGCACCGGAGTTGGTGGCAGGTAACGCCCCAGTTGCAGCGATTTCGGTGCCATGGCCTCGGCGATATAAATCAGCTCGACAAAATAGGTGCCCGCCGGCAGCTTCTTGTTTTTCAGCAAGGCCACAGACGCGGTACCGAAATCGTCGTCGCAGATCATTTCCATCGCCCCTTCAACCATGGGGTGATCCCAGCTGATAAAATGCAAATCTTCCTGAGCCAGGGCGGTATCACGGTCAAAGGTGATACTCATGCCCTCATCCTTCAGGCTTGGGAAATTAGCCCCGAGCATGTGCTCAGTGGGTTTGAGCACAATACTGTTCTCGCCCTTGTCTTCCTGGTTGACGCCCCAGGTATCAAACACATTGATCATATAGGTGGGCAGCTCAAAACTGTTATCGACCACCTTGATATCTTCTACCAGATGCTCGGACTTACCCTGACCACTGGAGTGTAGCTCCAGCAGGCGATCTCGACCGGACTCCATTTGCGCCTTAAGCTCGCCATAACGGCCATCGACGCGTTCAACCAACTCGCTTAACACCTCATCCTGATAGCTATTGTGGGCAAGCAACTGCAGCAACTCATCGCCAAACTCCTGGTTAAGCATATGGCCCGTGGTTGAGGTGTGCTCGAAGGCATGCAACCCTTCGTGATACCAGCGTAGCAGGGTGTGCTGGGCGCTGTGCTCAAAGTAAGGCACATGAATTTTAATGTCCTGGGTTTGACCGATACGGTCAAGACGACCGATGCGTTGTTCCAGCAAGTCCGGGTTAAGCGGCAGATCGAACAGCGCTAAATGGTGGGCAAACTGGAAGTTACGACCCTCGGAGCCGATTTCAGAACAGATCAACACCTGAGCGCTGTCTTCGATGTCGGCAAAGAAAGCCGCCGCACGATCGCGCTCGATGATGCTCATGCCTTCATGGAAGACCGCCGCTTTAATGCCCTCGCGCTCGCGCAGTGCTTGCTCGAGGCTCAGTGCAGTTTCGGCCTTGGCACAGATCACCAGCATCTTTTCGGGCTTGTTGCCGTTGAGGGTGTCGATCAGCCATTGCACGCGCGGGTCAAATTGAGTCCAACTGGCATTGGCGCCTTCGAATTCCTGGAAGATCTTCTCCGGGAACAGGGCACGCATGGCACTGAGTTCAATGGGACCGTTGTTGCCTAGACTGCCCATCACATTCATGGCGGTTTTATATTGGCTCGGCATGGTCATGGGGTAGCTGTGCAGGATGCGCTGCGGATAGCCGCTAATGCCACTGCGGCTGTTACGGAACAAAATACGTCCGGTGCCGTGTCTATCCAGCAGTTGCTCGAGTATCTGTTCCTTGGCCTGAGTATCGCCCTCGTTAAATTGCGTCAGGAGTTTTTCACCTTGGCTGCCCAGCAAGTTGGTAAGTACTTGCTGTTGCTCAGAGCTAAGCCCTTGCTCTTGTAATATACCATTGGCGGCATCGGCTATGTCTTTATAGTGATGCTCTTGCTCAACGAAGGCGTCATAGTCATAGAAGCGATCCGGATCGAGTAGTTTCAAACGGGCAAAATGGCTTTGGTGGCCTAATTGATCCGGGGTGGCCGTCAATAGGATGAGGCCGGCAATATCTCGGCTAAGTTCCTCGATGCGCAGGTATTCGGTGCTGGGTTTATCCACTGACCAACTTAGGTGGTGTGCTTCGTCAACCACAAGCAGATCCCAATCGGCCAGGGTGGCCTGTTCGAACCAGCGTTTTTTCTTGGTCAGAAACTCCAGGCTGGTCAGTACCAACTGCTCGGTCTCAAACACATTGGCACTGTCGGCAAAGGCCTCGGCGCAGCGCTCTTCGTCGAAAATGGCAAATTTCAGATTGAAGCGGCGCAGCATTTCTACCAACCACTGGTGTTGCAGGTTTTCCGGCACCACGATCAAAACGCGGGCAGCGCGACCGGTCAGCAATTGCTGATGTAAGATCATCCCCGCTTCTATGGTTTTACCTAGCCCCACCTCGTCGCTGAGTAAAACCCGAGGGGCGAAACGTTGACCGACTTCACGGGCAATGTGCAATTGGTGTTCAATCAGGCTGGCGCGTTGGCCGATCAGGCCCTTAAGGGGCGACTGGTCGCGGTGAAACCTATGCTGCCAGGTGTTGTAACGCAGGGTATAGCGGTCAAAGCGGTCAATTTGGCCGGCAAAAAGGCGGTCCTGCGGCTTATTGAATTTAATAAAGTGGTCAAGAAAAGTTTCCTTAAGCTCGGTCGGTTCATCGTTGTCAACGCGCGTGCCCTTATAGGTATACAGACCATCTTGCTCGACCACCTCGCTGACCGTGAGTTCCCACTCGTCGGCACTGCGGATCACATCGCCGGGGTTAAAAAGCACTCGGGTGACCGGCGCTTCGGCCTGGGCATAAACTCGGCTCTCGCCGCTGGCGGGGAATAAGATGTTAACTTGGCGTCCTTCCAATGCAACTACGGTACCTAATCCTAAATCCGACTCGGTATCACTGATCCAACGTTGACCTAAGGAAAAATTCATTTCGTGTTCAATCTCGACTTTGGGTTATCTAGGCTTGGGCCGTGGCGGCCCGAGCAAAAAAAGGCGGCTATATTAGCGTGCAACTTGGTGATTATCACCTGAAAACTGATAAATAGTGTGGTGCTTGTTTAGAAAATATACAGCAGCAAAAGACGGCGCTTTTTGCAAATGCAAAACGGCACTTTTTCTCTACTTTTTTGCCGTCATCAAAGCGTCTTTTTGTGACCATAGACTAAACTTGAAGTATGCCACTAAGGCATAACCACCTTGTTAGTGTAGCTGTAAAGGTGCAGTTATAATAAAGACAAATTAGGAACGCGCTATGGATAAAGACCGCCTCGTTAAAAGCAGTAAAATGTACGTGCTCGACACCAACGTATTACTTCACGACCCCCTTGCATTCCTCTGTTTCAAAGAACACGCCGTCGTCATTCCTATGACGGTACTCGAAGAGCTCGACCATATTAAGGACCGAAAACGCGATGTCAGCCGCGATGCCCGCGTTGCCATTCGCTCCCTCGACGAAGTGTTGCGTGATGCCACCCCGGAGCAAATGCTGAAGGGGGTGTTATTGCCAGACGACAAGCGGGCGCCGGAGCAGCAGCGCGGCAAGCTGATCATAGTGAATGACCACTTGTTTGCCGACAGCATTTCCGGTTTGCCGGGCAATGAAAATGACCATCGTATTATCAACTGTGCGGTGTATCTGCAAAAACAATACAGCGATGCCAAGGTGGTATTGGTCACCAAGGATATCAATATGCGCTTAAAGGCCAAGGGTGCCGGGCTGCATTATGTTGAGGACTACCGTACCGATCAGTTGATCGACGACGTGGCCCTATTGACCTCTGGCTATAAAAAGGTGGAAGGGGATTTTTGGCAACAAGTTGGCGAGTGTGAAACCGAGCAGCAAGGGCGCGATGCCTTGCATCATGTGTCACGTGAGTTGGTGCCGGATGTTTTTGCCAACGAATATCTGCTTGATGAAACCGGGCATTTTGCCGCTCGGGTGGTGGAGTATAACGATACCCATATCACCTTAAAAGATCTCGGCGTTGAACGCTTAATGTCGCGTAATGCCTGGGGTGTTAAGCCAAAGAATATCTACCAGGGCATGGCCATGGATGCCTTACTCGACCCCGATGTTGAGTTGGTGCTGCTGACCGGCCCGGCAGGCTGCGGTAAAACCATTCTAGCTTTGGCCTGTGCACTGGAAATGATCATCGAAAAAGGCGTGTACGATAAATTGATTGTAACTCGTAACACCCCGGAAATAGCCGAATCCATCGGTTTCCTCCCGGGTACCGAGGAAGAAAAAATGGCGCCCTGGCTGGCAGCGATCACCGACTCTTTGGAGGTGTTACATAAGAGCGATGAAAACCCCATATCCAGCCGCAATTACATTATGGAAAAGGCTAACATTCAGTTTAAGTCGGTGAACTTTATGCGTGGGCGCAGTATTCAGAATGCCGTGGTGCTGTTGGATGAGAGCCAAAACCTCACCGCCTCACAGTTAAAAACCATTATTACCCGCTGTGGCGCCGGCACCAAACTGATTTGCTCCGGCAACCTGGCGCAAATCGACAGCAGCTATTTAACCCCGCTGACTTCGGGTTTAACCTACATTGTTGAGCGCTTTAAGGACTTTGAGGGCAGTGCGACGGTTAACCTCAATGGCGTGGTGCGCAGTCGTTTAGCCTCTTTTGCTGAAGAAAACCTATAGCTATCAGTACAGTACACCGTCTATTATAGGCGGTGTACGCATTGCTTTTGTCCACTAATCAGGTATGGTTAGCTCCATAGCGGCGCCATGCCAGTAACTTATTGGCATGCTAGATTAAACAAAAAACCACCTTGGTAACAAAAACTACCGTAAAAATACCAAGTAAAGATCACTAACTCGGTCTAAACTGGTAGCAAAGGTGCGCTAAACAAATAACAAATACAGCTCAGCGGCAGGCCTGCACGGCACGGATTGTTGGGCAAGGTATAGCAAACAGGAAGGCTCATGAAGTCAGCAAAAATTCTCATTGTCGACGATGACGAATTAAACCAAGTGATTTTAACCAAAACCCTCACCCCTCAATATCAGGTGCATTGCGTGAATGATGCCGAGGCCATGTTTGCTTGGCTCGAGGAAAACACCGCCGATTTAATCTTGCTGGATATCATGATGCCGGGCATGGATGGCTACGAGGCACTGAGGCAGTTAAAACACGATGATAAAACGCAGCCCATTCCTGTCATTATTATCTCCGCCAATGATTCCTGCGGCGATGAAGCCAAGGGTCTTGAATTGGGTGCCATGGACTATATTACCAAGCCCTTTGGCAGTGCCATTGTGCGTGCCCGGGTGAAAAACCAACTTACCATCAAACAAAAAAATGACCTGTTGGAAATGCTGGCCAGTATCGATGGTTTAACGGAAATCCCAAATCGCCGTTATTTTGATGAGCACTTTGCCCGAGAATGGCGCCGCAGCGTGCGTGCCGGTTTGCCCCTGTCTGTGCTGTTGATCGACATCGATTACTTTAAGCGTTACAACGACAGTTACGGCCATCAAAAGGGGGATGAGTGTTTGAAGAAGGTGGCCTCCGCCTTGGTCAACAATTGCCAGCGTGGCAGTGATTTCATCGCTCGTTACGGTGGTGAAGAGTTTGTGGCTGTTTTGCCGGGCAGTGAGGAGCATACCGCCATGGCATTAGCCAATAAGCTGTGCCGGGTTATCAGCGAGCTGAATATTCCTCATATTGATTCACCCATTGCCGAGCACATCACCATCAGCATTGGTGCCACCACCTTTAACGGCGACAACAGCGACAGCTGCGAAATGGCCTTGATCGAAAATGCTGATAAGGGCATGTATCAGGCCAAGCAACAAGGGCGCAATGGCGCTGCGTTCTACGGTTAAAAAAAAGGCCGCCGGGTTATAAACGGCGGCCTGGTTCCTTTCTTTACAGCTTACCGACCAGTGCCTGATAGGCGCTGTCGCCAACACTGATCAAACGACCGGTTTTAAATACTAAGGGCGTGCATTCGTTTTTGCCGATCTTGCCATCGGATTTAACGCTTTGCGTGGCATAAAACAGCACCTGATATTCTTCTCCCTGATGGGCAAAGGATTCACTGAAATCCGGTGTGCCCAGAGTTTCTTTGACTACCATGGCGCTGTTACCTAGATCAAGATGGGCAATATAGTCGCGATTTTGTCGCTGTTGTTTTTGCCAATCGCTTGATGCCCAATGGGCGTCTGCTTCACCGTCATTCACGGAAACGATACAACCGCCCAGTAGGGGTAGGCTGATAAGGGCGCAAAGAAGTGCTTTTTTCATTGTGTTATCCAATTTTTTATTATCTGGTAGGCAGTGATATATCAAATACAGTGCCAGATTTTTATTTTTATATTTTTCAATAGGTTGAATTTTTTCGCTCTAGTCTGATTGGTGCTATTACTAAAGAGTTAGTGAATTTAACCAACGCGGTTACGAACTTCACCATCGGCAAATGCACGAATATTTAAGGCCAGCTGGTGGATAAGCCGGTCTCTGGCTTGTGCCGAGGCCCAGGCAATATGGGGCGTCAGTAGCAGGTTGTCACCCTGGTAGCGTACCAAAGGGTTCGCCGGGTTGGCCGGTTCTTCACTGAGCACGTCTAAGGCCGCGCCGCCCAGGGTTCTGTCGGCCAAGGCTGCCGCCAGATCGGCTTCGTTAATAATGGCGCCACGAGCGGTATTGACCAGCACCGCACTTGGCTGCATTAAGGCCAGAGTGTCGCGGTTGATTAATTGCTCTGTCTCGCTATTGAGTGGGCAGTGAATACTGACGATGTCCGCCTGCGCCAGTGCTTCTTCAAAGGCGATGCGACCGGGACGAGGGGCGTGACCGCAGCGCTCGGCAATGAGCACATGCATATCAAAGGCGTTGGCCACCTTGGCCACGGCCTGCCCCAGTTCACCATGACCAATAATGGCGATTTTTTTACCCGCGAGCTCGGCGATATCATAATCAAGGCGGCAAAACATCTCGCTTTGTTGCCATGCACCGCGACGACAATCGTCAATATACCTATGCAGGTTATTAAGCAGCAAAGAGATAAGGGTAAAGGTATGCTGCACCACGCTGGCGGTGGAGTAGCCGGCGACATTGCACACCACAATGCCTTGTTCTTTGGCGGCGGCAAGATCTATGTTGTTGGTGCCGGTAGCGGCGACGCAAATGAGTTTTAGTTTTGGCAGTGCGTTTAGTTGCTCGGCGCCAAGCTGCACCTTGTTGGTGATCACCACCTCGGCGTCGGCGCAGCGCGCAACGACATCCCGTGCTGATGTGAGTGCATGGCTGTGAAACTCTCCTAAAGCGGCAATCGGTGCCAGTGAGTTTGCTCCTAAGGTGTCGGCGTCTAACATGACGATGTTCATTTGTGCTCTCCAAATAGGCTAGTGGCGCTAGTTTTTCATGGACCGGCGATTAGCGCAAAATTAATCCTTGACCTTAGTGTTAACTCTAAGGTTTATAATGGCCGCTAATTGAACAGCACAGAGGGAGAGTGTAGATGCGCATAGGTGAATTGGCCAAGCAGGTGGAGATGAGTACGGACGCGCTGCGTTATTATGAGCAGCAAGGGCTATTGAGTGCGCCGCAGCGTAATGCCAGTGGCTATCGTCAATACGGGCGCAAACACATGGCGCAATTGCGTTTTATCCGTCGTGCCAAGGATGTTGGTTTTAGTTTGGAAGAAATTGCCGAGCTGTTAAAGATAAACTTCGAAAAGCAACAGCACAGTTGTCAGGAAGTGAAAGATTTAACCTTGAAAAAGCGTGAGCTGGTGGCCGAGCGCATCGCCGAATTACAGCGTTTCCATGCCTCGCTGTCACAACTCGCCGAGCAATGCTGCGGCAGTAGCGCACCGGCGCAACATTGTTCGATTCTTACTGCCCTGGAGGACGTAGATGGACTTACTCAGTAATTTTTGGCAACTGTTTGTGCTGTCAGCGCCTTGGCTGATGCTGGGTCTGCTGCTTGCCGGATTAATCAATGTGTACTTGCCCGCTAACTTTCTTAATCGTCACCTCGGCAAAGAGGGTCTCTGGACCACGGTTAAGGCGGCGCTGATCGGGGCGCCCATGCCGCTGTGCTCCTGCGGGGTTATCCCGGCGGCAGTCGGACTCAGAAGGGCGGGAGCGTCAAAAAGTGCGACTACATCCTTTTTAGTCTCGACGCCGGAAACCGGGGTCGACTCGGTGTCCGTTTCCTATGCGTTATTGGGCCCCTTTATGGCGGTGATCCGGCCGCTCGCCGCCGTTTTCAGCGCTATTACCGCCGGCTTGCTGGTGGGGCGTGAGGGCAGCTCGGAGCAAAGCGTAACTGAAAGTTCGACACCTAAGCAAAGTGCGTGCTGTGCTTCCACGGCCAAGGCGACGTTTGTCGAGAGCCCTGCGAGTTGCAGCGCCGTCCGGGTTCAGCCCGATGAGCAAGCAGTCAGCTGTTGCCCCTCTCAAGCTCAGCCTACACGAGAAAAAGCCGCTTGTTGTCGCGCCGATGCAGAGGCTTTAGCACCGACAAAACCTGCTCAAGCAGCTGCTTTCACCAAGTTCAAGCAAGCGCTGCACTTTAGCGCCACCAAGCTTTTGAGCGACACCGCCTTATGGCTGATGATTGGCCTTTTTTTCGCGGCCCTGGTGCAAACCTATGTACCCACCTCTTATTTAAGCCAATGGGGCAATGGTATTTTGGCCATGACGGTGATGGTGCTGATCAGCATCCCCATGTATATTTGTGCCACCGCTTCTACGCCGATTGCCGCCGGTTTGCTGTTGGCTGGGGTGTCGCCCGGAGCGGTGCTGGTCTTTATGTTGGCCGGACCGGCTACCAATATCGCCACCTTAGGGGTAGTTGGTAAGGAGCTGGGCCGTCGCGCCGTTGCCGCTTATTTAACCGGGGTGATAGGCGTGGCCTTGTTGTTTGGCTTAATCACCGATTACCTGGTTGATGAATTCGGCTTTGAGGTGACGCCACTGGGTGAGCAGCATCATGAGGTGTTGCCGCCCTGGTTGGAGCAAGGCTCCGCGGTTATCTTGAGCCTTTTACTGCTACGTTTACTGTGGCTAAAATTCAGTCGCTCTCACTGGTAAGAGTTGATAAACTTAGCGAATAAATAAAGGGCGCGATACAATAGGCGCCGTTTTTTTGCCTGCAGTAATAAGGTGAGCACCGTGGATAAGTATGCAGATATAAGACCTTACAACGATGACGAAGTGGCGGCAGCCGTAGCTCGGCTGATTGCCGATAATGCCTTTGTTGATCTCATTGCTAAGCACAACTTGCCTGCTTGGTTGGCATCAATGCGTCTTATTTCGCGACCGCTGGTACGTAGGCAGTTACAGCGCAAATGGGGTCAGGTTAGCTCCGTAGAGCAGGTGCAGCTTGAAGTGGTGCACTACCTGGAGCAGATAGTGAATAACACCACGGCCAAGGTGACCTTTTCCGGCCTTGATGAGTTGGATAAAAACCAGGCTTATTTATTTATCTCCAATCACCGCGATATCGTTCTGGACCCGGCCTTGGTGAACTTTGGTTTGCACCAGCACGACATGAACACGGTACGCATCGCCATAGGTGATAACCTGCTGCAGATCCCGTATATCACCGAATTAATGCGCTTAAACAAGAGCTTTATCGTCAAGCGCTCGGCCAAGGCGCCAAAAGAAATGCTGAAGGCGCTGACCCAGCTGTCGGCCTATATTTATGACTCATTGAGCGAAGGCCATAGCATCTGGATTGCCCAGCGAGAAGGGCGCACCAAAGATGGTTTCGACCAAACCGATCCGGCGCTATTGAAAATGCTGCAGCTTAACGGCCGTAAGCAAAAGAAAGACTTTGCCGAGTATGTGCGCGAGCTCAAAATTGTGCCTGTGTCTATCTCCTATCAGTACGAACCTTGCGCCCTGTCCAAAGCCAAGGAGCTGTATCATAAGAAGCACCACGGCGAGTATGTAAAGTCGGCGGGTGAAGACATCGAAAGCATTGTCGAGGGCTTTACCAGCGATAAGGGTCATGTACATTTGGCGTTTGGTCAGCCTATCGGCAACGACTGCAGCACCCCAGAAGACTTGGCAAAAACCATAGACAAGCAGATTGTGGAGTCTTTCTATCTGCATCCGGGCAACTATATTGCCGCCAAGCATGCCAATGCGGTGGTCGACTCCGAATCAGAGGATGTGAAGGCCTTCGCCAAGCGTATGGAGGCCATCCCCGAGCATTTGCGCGACCTGGTTACGGCGATTTACGCCAAGCCGGTATTACGCAAAGAAGAAATGGATAAGTAACTTTCACTGGCAATTAGGCGCCTCAAGCATTAACGTTAGAGATAGGGTTAGGTTTTGACCTTGATGCTTTGAAGTGCCTATGCAACAGCTTGAAATATTCTCCATCGATAGCCCCTGTAAGGGGATCTGCCAGGTCAATAGTCGCGGCTATTGTCGTGGTTGTTATCGGTCGCGAGAAGAGCGCTTTCACTGGAATCAGTTAAGCGATGCACAAAAGCGCCACGTCAATATGCTGTGTCAGCAGCGTTACAAGCGTTTCCTCGCGCGTCAACAGGAGCAAGGACAACAGCCTCCGTCCATGGAGCAGGGCGAACTCGACCTATAACCCGTGTTTTTTACGCAATTGCGCCACCACACCACTGGCCTCTAATCCCTGCAACACAGCGAGAAGCTTGGGAATTTTATCCTCATGGCGCTTATGCACGTAATGATAGCTGTAATAATCTTGCAGGTGATGACGAGCAAAGGGCTGCTCGGCGCGATAATGGAAGCCTTGCTGAAGATGGAAATCAAGCAGCACCACCGCATCCACCTGATTTTGAGCCAGAAGATTTAGCTGCGCCGCCACGCTTTCCAGTTTAATGATTTGGCCATTGAAATTATTGCTATGCAAGTATTGTTCGGTAACCGGGTAGCCATTGCGGATAGCGACCCGTGACAGCTCCTGCAGGCTGCAATAGTGGCAGCGGGTAAGCATAAAGAGCTCAAACTTAAACAGCGGAAAGTCCACCCGCAGCAGATTCTCATAACGTGATTCGATATTGGCGATACGCCCTAACTGACCGTCTAATTCCCCCTTATCGGCCGCCGCCAAGGCCAAGGGGTGATCAAAGTCGATGATCTCCAGTTCATAGCCGAGCTGAGCGTAAGCGTGTGACATCAGGTCGATGACAAAACGCGCCTGCGCCGTGTCCATCGGCCTGTTAAAGGTCATCTTAGTGCTGTTGGTTGCCCCGTAGGCGTTACCCAGAGAGCATAATAGAGCTACTAGCAGCAACCGCGGCAGCACTAAGGCAAAGATGTGTTGCATAAATACCTGCTGGCGTAACACTGCGACCTTGAAGAAAAAATTAGCGGAATAAGGGGGCAGTGGTTATCATTATTTTCATCAATCACATTGTTAAAATTATGTGATGTATTTTTCTATTTTAGGTAACCTAGGGTAGAAATACCAGCCCTAGCTTAGGCGGGGTTCCATACACCCTGGGTACTATCTGTTATAGTATAGGTCGTATCAGTTATTAAATAGTGTTGCAGCGATGAGTGTCAATCTTTGCCTACTTCCGCGAGAAGAGAAGTACCGAATTCAATTGGATTACGAAGCGTCATTTTGGGCGTATCAAATTATTCGTGGCAAAAACGCCCGGGATAAGGTGTATGAAGCCATCAATATGCGTCCGCTCTCGGAACAAAGCTACCTAAAGCAGCAATTTGAACATTTTCTGGCGATGATGAGCGCATCGCGATGAACTCCCCCTTGGCGCAACGCTTACCTGCTCTTGCCACCCCCCTGGTTAACAAGTTTTATGATCGGGTGGGTGCGCGAGGTCGCGCCAATAAACAAGACCTGCTTTGGGTGGTGCGTTGCGACAATGAAATCGTCGCGGCGGCCCGAGTCAGTCGTCTTGAAGAACAGCAGTTTCTGTGCGGCGTGTTTGTTGCCGCCAGTCATCGCCGCCAAGGCCTGGCCGGCACCCTAATTCGCCAAGTATGTGCCGAGTTAAACGGGCCCATCTACAGTTTTATTTACCAGCATCTTTGCCCCTTGTACGAACAGCTCGGCTTTGCCGTCGTGGCGACCCTGCCTGAGCACCTGGCGTCGCGTTTGCGCAGCTATCGGTGCCAGGGCCGAGATGTGTTGCCATATTGCTATAGGGAACCCGCCGATGCGTAATTGCTGGCTGTTGTTATTGAGCTTTTTCCTGATTACCACCGTCAGCGCCAAGGTACAGCGGTTGTCACCCAGTGAAGGCTTGTCGCAAAGTTATGTCGGCAACATGGTCATCGACCACCAGGGTTATCTGTGGCTGGCCACCGAAAGTGGCTTAAATAAATACGATGGCTACCAGGTAAAGATTATCAGCGACGGCAAGGGCGAACTTGACGATGCCATGATCGATGCCTTGCATATGGATAAACAGGGGCAAATCTGGACTTCCTCTATTTTGAGTGGTCTGTATCGCTATGACAGCGGTAAAGGGGTGCTGGAGCGGGTGGTGGCGCCGCCAAAAGAATTGGACCCGGATTTTGCCACCGCCGTATTTTCCATGCACTCCCTGGATGAGAACAATATGTTGCTTGGCCGCGGAGGCGATGTTGCCGTCCTTAACCCAAAAAGCGGCACCATCACCAGTTTATTTAAGGTCAGCGACGATGAAAACCGTGCCCTGGTGCGGGTGTTTTTTCAATATCAGCATTATATTTTCATCGGTACCACCAATGGTGCTTTTGTTTATGATCTCAATAGCTTGCAGGCTCGACCTCTGCAGCATTTGCCGCCGGGCAGCAGTGGTATACACAGAGAGAATGTAAAATCCTTCGCCTTGCTCGATAACAACAAGTTATTAATAGGCACGGTGAAGGGCCTGTATATCACAGATATCGCCGAGCTCGATGCCCTGTTTGCCGAGCCGCAGCGCTCATTTCAAAGCAGGGTGTTATTGCCGGAGCTGAATATCTGGCAGATAAACCCCCTGGATCAACAAACACTGCTGTTGGCCACGGATAAGGGCTTGTTTGAATATGACTGGCAAATAAACCGGTTGCGCAAGCAAAAAAGGCTGGTCGAGAGCCCCTATAGTTTGTCCGATCCCAGCATTATCAAGATGGTGGAAACGGAGCAGGGCGATATGTGGTTGGGCACCAAAAGTGACGGCGCCTTTTTCCTGCCCAATAAGCGCTTTGATTTTCACAATGTCACCGCCGACACCCTTGGTGGCGACGGCCTGTCTCATCATAATATCTGGAGCTCGGCGCAAAGTGACGACACCCTGTATTTGGGAACTCATAATGGCTTGACCATAGTCGACTTGGCGACAATGCAAAGCGAGGTCAAATTTAAAAGTTACCTTAGCGACGAGCTTGATAATGTATTTAGCATTTACACCCTGATCCCCTATCGTCAGCAATTGCTGATGAACACCACCCGTGGCTTATTTAGCTTTAACAAGGACACCCGGCAGTTAAGTAAACTGCGCGCCAGGGACCAAGAGGCTCAGGCCTACCTTGAGGGCTACTTGCATGGTCTGTATCTGACCGAAGACGGCCGCCTGTACGCGGTCAATCAGAATCAAGGCTTTTTCTATTTTGACTTGGCCACGCAGCGAGTGCAGCCCCTTGGCGGTGACTTAGATAACCATGATCCATTTCTGGCCTTGGGGTTTAGCGCCCCCTTAGCGGATCAACCGCTGCAGCCGCTGTTTTTCTCCGGCGGCCAGTTGCTGCGGTTTGATGCGCAAACGCAAACGTTGCAAATGCTTTATCAGGTGCCGCAATCTCACGGTAGCCTGGCCATCAATCTCAATGGCTATGTGGTGGATAACAACAATATCCTCTGGCTGTCGTTTTCCAATTATGGTCTGGTGGCGCTAAACGCCAGCAACTTTAGCTTTCTTAAGCGCATCGACCTGCAACGCCGTGGTCTGGGTAACCTCATGTATGATCTGGTGCTCGATGAAATGGGCATGGTATGGATGAGCAGCCACAAAGGGTTGTGGCGCTTTAACCCGCAAAACGAGCACTTTTTTCAGTACACCAATGAGGAAGGCCTGGCTACCAATGAGTTTAATCTGGGCTCGGTGAGTCGTCGTGACGATGGTCGCTTGGCATTTGGCTCGGTTAAGGGGGCGACGCTGTTTTACCCGCGGCTGAATATGCCTCAGCGCGCCTTGTTGCAGGGGGTTAACTTCACCTCGGCCGAGTTGATGTATCGTGAGCTGGCCTTGCCGACCATGGGGCCTTTAACCCAGGTCTATCTGGCCCATGATGATGTGGGGTTAGAGATCACCTTCAGTGCCATGGCCTTTAATTACCAGGACAGGGTTATTTACGAGTACCAGCTCGATGGCAGCCAAAAAAGCTTTACTCGGGATAACAACCGTGTGGTCTTTCCTAAACTGAACCCCGGTGAGCACCTGTTGCAGGTGTGGGCGCGGGACCCCTTTACCGGCGAGTCAACCAAGCCGGCGAAACTGAGTATTAGCGTTGCCTACCCGCCGTGGAGTTCACCCGGATTCATTACCCTTTACGTGGTGCTTGTGCTAATTCTCATCGCCATGTGGATGTATCGTCGTAATCGCATTCAAAAAATGCTGATGGCGGCCCATAAGCAAAGCAAAGAGTCGGCGGCGCGTCTAAAACTCGCGCTTGAGGGCAGTCATTCCGGGGTATGGGATTGGCATCAGCATGAGAGTAAAATTTATCAGCCGCGGTTGCGTGAGGAGCTGGGGTATGACTATGAGCATTGCCAGCTGGATCAATATCTGGCGTTAATCCACCCGGATGAAAGGCAAAAATTCCGTATTGAGTGGTTGGAGTTCTTATCCACCGACAAGGGCTACTTTAACTGCGTGTATCGTCTGCGTCATAACAGTGGACAATGGCGCTGGTACAAAGACTTTGGCAAGGTGATGCAATGGGATGGCGCCCACCCGGTACAGGTTGCGGGCACCTACACCAATATGACCCGGGAGCTGGTGCTGGAAGAAAATGCTCGCATGTTTGGCGCCGCCTTTGAGCAGGCCAGCGACTGGCTGATTATATTCGACTCCAAGTTACGCATAGTCGCCACCAACCAGGCATTGCGGGATAATTTCGATTACGCCGCCAGCAGCCCGTCCTCGCGTCGGCTTAATCTGGGTCTGTCGAAAAATGTGCGCATTAACTATCTCCGTATTCTCAAGGGCCTGCGGGTTGGCGAGCATTACCAGTGTGAAGAGCAGGTGGTACTGAAAACCGGTGAGCAGGTACCTGTGCTGTTAAAAATGAGCGCCGTTGCCGACAGTGAGCAGCACAGCACCTGTTATATCGTTATGTTGACCGACATCAGTGAAGCCAAAAATACCTTGGTAACCCAGCAACAGCAGGCACATTACGATAGTCTGACCGGCTTTCCTAATCGTCCCTTGTTTATGGATCGCGTTGAACATGCCCTCGAACAGGCGCAGCGGAATAACCGTGGCTGTGCGCTATTGCTGATCAATGTGCCCTTACCGGTTGTTGGCGACACGCAAGATCAAGATGGCGAGCAGCAACTGCTGAGTCTGGTTTATCGTTTGCAGCGAGCGATACGCTCACAAGACAGTTTGGGACGTATCGAGGCGGAACAGTTTGCCCTGTTGCTGGAAGACATCGATGAGTTAGAGCAGGTGCTGGCGGTGTGTCGTAAGGTGCGGGAGGTATTGATGCGTCCATGTCATGGAATGCTAGGTGCTGCCAACGCCAGTGTCGGTGTGGCACTGTTTCCCGAGGATGGCCACCAGGGAGAGGCCCTGCTTAAGGGCGCCGAGTTGGCGCTGTATCAAGCCAAGCGCAGCGGTCGCAACCAATTCCATTTCTTCCAGCCTGAGATCAATGCCCAGGTGCAACGCAGTTTGGCCACCGAACAAGCCTTAATGGTGGCCGCCGAGCAGTGCCAGTTTATCAACCACTATCAGGGTATCTATGGCATGCAAAGCGGACACTTACATGGCTTTGAGGTCTTGCCCTATTGGCAGCAGGATGATCAGTTATTAGCGCCGCACGACTATTTCCCCCATATTCGTCAAACCAAGCTGTGGTCAAAACTCTTATTGCAAACCCTGGAGCGCGCCGTGCTCGAATGTCGCTTGTGGCATAGGCAACAGCCGCAGCTGACCTTGTCCTTGGCTATTAATGGCCGTGAGTTTAGCCACCCGGGCAGTATGGGCGATATTATCCATCTGCTGCACAGCTATGACTTCCCAATTGGCTGCTTGTTGTTAGAGCTCTCGGTGCATGATTGGCAACGTCTCGACAGCGAAGCCAGACAGGTGCTGCAAGAACTGATGGTCGAAGGGGCGCGCTTGTCTTTGCATATTAAGACGCTGGACGACTTTAGTTTACCGGAATTGGGCGAAGAGTTATTTCAGCAGGTGAAGCTAGGGGCCGAGCTGAGCGCTTTACTTTGTGTGGACTACAAGGCCTATAACAAGGTAAGCCGGTACATGTCCATTTTCAGTGCTATGGATATCGAGGTGCTGGCCTTGGGCGTCGCCGATGACAAACAACAGCGTCAGCTATTAAGCCTGGGGTGCACCCTGATGCAGAGCGACTCCCTGCAGCAGCCCTGCCATGGTGATGGGGTGGTCGATTTACTTGGTAAGGCCTGTATTATTCCAGATGATGGCCGCACTGGGGACAAAAGCGCTTAAGCAAGGGGTGCTGCTCGCGCACCTGCTCCTCCAGGTGCGCCGCCTCTTGTACGCTTAAACCCAGCTCAAGGCGCAACTCATGCAGCTTTACCCTATCATCATGGCAGATAATGCCGTCTTCCATCAGCTGATGGACCATTTCACTGTAGGCTCTGCGGCGCTTGCGCAGCTGTTCCGAAAAGCTTGAGGCCAAAATACCCGTGGGAATGGCGACCATGCCCATACTGAGAATGGTAATAATGCCGCCGAAGATTTTCCCCACCAGGGTGACCGGCACGGTATCGCCATAACCCACCGTGGTTAAGGTGATAATGGCCCACCACATGGCGGCCGGTATCGACCCGAATTTATCCGGCTGCACATCATGTTCGAGCAGATATATGCCGCTGGCGGCAATAATGAGGATCACCGTCATAATAAAGAATGCCGCCAGTAAAGAGCCGGCCTCTTCTTGTATGGTGTTCAGCATCAGTTGCATGGCACGGGAATAACGGGTGAGTTTGAAAATACGCAGCAATCGCAGTACCCGTAAGAAACGCAGGTCGAATGGCACAATAAACATCAATAGCGAGGGTAAAATGGCGATTAGGTCGACGATGGCCATGGGTGATATCAAATAGCGAAGACGTCGTTTCGTCGGGCTGAGTGAGCTATCGGCAAACCGGTTTAAATCGACACTGGCCCACACCCGAGCCAGGTATTCCACGGTGAAAATAAGCACCGACACCAGCTCAAAGTAGAAAAAAAAGCGCGTATGTTGGTGTGCCATACTGGGCACCGATTCCATCACTATGGCGAGCACATTGGCGAAAATTAAGGTCATTAAAAAGGCATCGAAGGCATAGCCATAGCGCTTCGATTTACCGCGTGCTTCAAACACGTCGGCCAGAGTTGTTCTTATTTTTTTAATCATCTTGTATTCTTTCATTGAGTACACGACGCATATGAATGGTCCCTTCTTCAAAGTCACGGGTGATAGTAAACCCTAACTTACGCGCCAGCTCTATCATGCCGGTGTTCTCCCATAGCGTCATGCCTTCTATGCTGCCAACGCCCTGTTGCTGGCAATAATCGATGGCGGCGCCAAGAAGAATGCGTCCAAGGCCCAGCCCTTGCGCTTGTGAGCCTACCACGATGGCAAACTCCCCGACCAGGTTATCCGGGTCCATCAGCACCCGGGAGACCCCAAGGGTGACATTTTCTCCGTCCTGTTTACGGGTGACGATAAAGGCCATTTCTCTGTCATAGTCTATCTGCGTCATCTTGGCCAATTGCTCATGGCTAAAGTGCGGCATTTCACCGAAAAAGCGCCTATATCTATCTTCTTTAGTAAGAGACTCATCGAAACGACGGTGGGCCAGCTCATCCTCGGGACGTATAGGGCGCAGTAGGGCGTTGGATCCATCTTTAAGGGTCACCCGGCGCTCCAGCTCCTTGGGGTAGGGGCGAATGGCCAGACGCTTGCGATGGGCAAGGCGCTGATAGCGGCTGATCCCTATGCTGGCATCGAGCACTAAAAACTGACCCTGGGTGGCCAGCAGGGGATTGAGCTCCAGGCTGTGGATATCGGGTTGATCGACGATTAACTGCGACACCCGGGTGAGCAGGGCGCATAAGCGATACTTGTCGACCTTTTCCGGCAAGGTGCGCTCTTTAAGCACGCCCTTATCCTGTGCATTGGCAATTAAATACTTGGCCAGGTTCATATTCAGCGGCGGCAGGGCCACCGCTGCCTGGGAATAATCCAGGGCACTGCCGGCCTCACCGAGTAAAATCACCGGGCCAAATTGCGGGTCTGTTTTGATGGCGATACGCAGCTCGTGGGCTCCGGCGCGCGGCGCCATGGGCTGAATGGCAAAGCCGTCGATGCGGGCTTCGGGGTAAACCTGGTTAATGCGCAGCAAGATGGCAAAAGCCGCTTGCTCGACCTCCTGCTCATCACTGAGGTTGAGCACCACGCCGCCGACCTCGGATTTACTGGCGATATCCGGGCTGATCAGCTTGAGCACCACGGGAAAGCCGCACTCGGCGGCGACTTCTGCCGCTTCGCTCGGCGTCGTGGCGATATGTGTGTTCACCGTCTCTATGCCGTAATAGGCCAGCAATGGCGCCGCCTGGTGAGTGCTGAGATAATGCTCGTTGCGATCCAAATGGGCGCTGATCGCCGCCTGCGCCGCCTCGACCTGGATATCCAGTTCATCGACGATGGACTCCGGGGTTTGCGTCAGGTGTTTTTGGTTACGGCGATAATTGATCAAATGCATATAGGCACCAACCGCGCCTTCTGGGGTGCGATAGGTGGGAATACCGCCCTGGGCGCAAATGCGCCTGGCTTCATAGGCAGCGTCTTCGCCCATAAAGTTGGTTATCACAAAGGGGCGCTTACGCGCATCTATTTGCGCCAAGGTATCGACTATGATGCGGGCATAATCGGCGCTCGGTGCCAGGGCCGATGGGGTGTGAATAATCAGCAGGTTTTCTACTTCCTTGGCCTCGAGCAGTATTTTCAGCGCCTGTTGATAGCGCTGGGGGTTGGAGTCGCCAAATATATCCACCGGGTTATGGGTGCTGTCCGCCTGAGGGATCACCTTGTTTAATGCCTCTAAGGTGGCCTCACTCAGCTCACAGAGTTTACCCGAGCTTTGCACCAGGCTATCCACCGCCATTACCGCTGGACCACCGCCATTAGTGAGAATGCACAAGGGTTCCACCTTCAGCAGTTTTGGATGCAGCGCCAACGTTTGTGTCGCGGCAAAGAGTTCGCGTAAATCGTTTACCCTGAGCATACCGGCACGTTGAATAAGGGCGTCGTACACCGCATCGCAGCCACTGGCCCCGCCGGTGTGTGCCAGTGCCGCCTGGGCACCGGCGTCGGTGCGTCCGGTTTTAATGACGATCACGGGTTTACTGAAGGCTGCGGCGCGGGCCGCAGAAATAAAGCCGCGAATATCTTTTAGGTTATCTATGTATAGGAGTACGGCCTTGGTACGGGCATCGCGGCCGAGAAAGTCCAACAGCTCACCAAAGTCGATATCCAGGCAGTCGCCCACGGAGATAAAATAAGAAAAGCCGATGTCCTTGTGCTGCGCCCAGTCCAAAATGGTTGAGCACACCGCCGCCGACTGAGAAATAAAGGCAACCTTACCGGGTCGAGTCACGGTATGGGAAAAGCTGGCATTGACGCCTAGGTGGGGGATCATCAGACCCAAACAATTGGGCCCCATCAGGTTGACCTGCTGAGCTTTACAATGTTGTTGTAGCTCGGTTTTTTGTTCTTCGCTAAGGCCCGCCGCGACCACGATGACGTTGCGGCAGCCTTGTTTGGCAAGGTCGCTGATCAGTGGCAACAAGGTGGCCTTGTTGGTGCAGATAATGGCAATGTCCGGTGTTTGCGGTAGCGCCGCGATATCGGCGTAGGCCAGCACTCCGTGTACCGCCTCATATTTGGGGGTGACCGGCATAATGGGGCCGTTAAAGCCACCTTGCAGCAGGTTGCGCATCACAATGTAGCCAGGGCGCATGGGATTGTTTGAGGCGCCGACAACAGCTATGGATTTAGGGTTGAAGAACTGACTAATGCGTTTTACGCTCATAGCTTACTCGTTTTGGTACACTGGATACCGAAATATAGTCTCATACTTGCTGCAAAAAGGAAGCATCAATGCATAAAAGTATAACGCATATCAATATTTTACCCGCTTTTCTCCTGGCCTTGGGGCTGGCCTCCATAGGTATCTTACTCAGCAATGCCATCGTCGAGTTTAAGGCCATGGATCGCACCGTGGTGGTGAAGGGATTAGCAGAGCAGCAGGTACAGGCGGACACCGCCATTTGGCCCATCGTTTTTACCGAGGCCGGTGAGCAGCTCGAAGAGGTCACCGCCGCGGTGCAACAAAAACAAGATGCGGTGGTGGCATTTTTAAAGCTGCATGGCTTTAGTGACGAGGAGATCTCCTTCGGCCAGGTGACCGTGGTCGATAAAAAGGCGCAGCAGTATGGCCCGGAGCAGGTCGGCCTGCGCTATCTGGTTAGCGCCAATATGTCGGTGTACAGCCAAAGCCCTAATCAGGTGCGCCATGCCAGCAGCCAGATCGGTGAGTTGGCCAAGCAGGGCATTGCCATCGGCGGTGACCGTTACACTAACCGTATCGAATACCTGTTTACCGGTTTAAACGATATCAAGCCGCAGATGATAGAGCAGGCGACCCGCAACGCCCGCGAAGTGGCGCTTAAATTTGCCCGCGACTCGGACTCGACACTCGGTAAGATTAAATCGGCGCGCCAAGGGCAGTTTAGTATTAGCGATAGGGATTCAAGCTCGCCGCACCTGAAGAAGGTGAGGGTGGTGAGTACAGTAGAGTATTATTTGGTGGACTGATAGTTTGGGGGCCGGGCGCGGACAAGCGCCTTATTGATTATTGTGGGTCGGTGTTATGCGCCGACAGCGGCTTGTTCTGGTCTATCGTGTCGGTCAGCTGACTGCGGTGGTAATTGATAGATCTTGTCGCCTTGGCGACGGCAACCAAAGGGAGGTTTACGCCAACCTCCCCTTGGAACCCCAAGGCGCCCGTGATTCGCTCATGCTTGCGAACTCAGCGTTTTGTTAAACATTCCGCTTAGCTTTCAACACGGTTTAACGAGACGTCCTGCCTCGGTAAACCTAGCTCGATATCCTTATCTCGCTGTTTCAATCATGCTCCACAACAAAAGCCAATTTCTCCAGCGCGAATCTAAACGGGAGGATCCATTCCTGCAAGTTTGCAGTAAATTAATAGGTAAGCATTTCGTATAGTGTCTGCAATTATGTGTGCGTCACAAAACCAACTAGATAGACCTAAATCCTTACCTAGAAAACCGAATGGAACATTTCACCTTGACTACATGATTAGTTACTGAAAGTAATCATCTATATCGTTGATGTACAAACGTAATATTTCGCCACGTTTGAAATTTTTGTGTTTATGTCCCAGATCTTTTCTGACTGCTAGGAGCAGATCTTCAACGGTTGCCATAATATGTTCAGCATTATTCCCATCAGGAATATTTGTAACTCCATCACGGAAGTCACCAAATGCATCAACCATTTCCTTTGAACCCCAGATTACTAAATCCCTAGTTGTATCAGTGAAGAATTGAATCATCTGTTTCTCTGAGGGCTGTTTTTTACCTAATTTATCAGCAAAAGTAATAAGAAAAATAAACTCAATTATCTTTTCATAGATTGGTATCTTTTTTTCTCTTAATTGGTTATCAATTTCGAGTTTACCTTCTTGACGCTTTGAAAAGACGACAGTAAAGACTGAGACTAGAATTGTTGCGGATGCGGCAACTAAACTTGCACCTAACTTAGCATCGATCGATGAAAATAATACCCAGAATTCACTCAATATAAAGTAAGCACCAAAGCAGAGTACTGCTAATATAAGTACTCCCATAAAGGGCTGTAGAATATTTTTCTTTATTCTCATCAAAACTCCATTTGTAACTTAAGAAATTAATATAAGGAAAGCTAGCGTTAGTTTGATTACAAGTTTCCCTACTTGCTTTGTCCCCTATTGATAATAAATGTCTTACGCTTTTGCCAGCAATGACTTTTTCTAACTTCCGATATTTTAACAACTTAAGCAATACCCACTTTGGTACTCGATGTCTCAGCCTTATCCCCTTACATTGCATCCGAAACGAGGGATGAGAAGAGTAATTGCCAGCAGGCTGCTGGCCGAAGGCATGCCCATAGCTGGGGCCCTTGGGGTTCTTAGGGGGGGGACATCGCCACCGCGACAATTACTCCTCTTGTACCTCAGCTTTTGCGGTTATATCACAAGGCTAAATTAACGCACTAATTGATAGAATCATCTTAAAAAGTTTAAATGATACTAATTATCATTTAAAATGCCCCGGTTGTTAGCTAATGGAATTGCAGTTTGAAACGCGTAGCACGAAAAATTCATTTGACCCTGGCGCTGGTGATCGGCTTTTTTTTGGTGCTGATGTCACTCACCGGGGCCCTTTTGATCTATGCCAAGGATATCCAACTGGCGGTGAATCCTGAGCTATGGCAGCGCGCCACCTCTGAGGCGCCCTTGGATCTGGATACCCTGTATCAAAAAGTACAGGAGCAGAGCGGACAGAAGATAGAGTTTATCAGCATAGAGGAAGATAGCCGCTGGGCCTGGCAGGCAAGGCTGGCCGATGGCAGTTATGCGAGCCTGGAGCCGAGCACGGGAGAGGTACTGCATCGCTACGATTATTACGACACCTTGTACGGCTTTACCATGGGTTTGCATCGCTGGTTATTATGGCGCGACGGCGAGGGCAAGATGCCGCTGCGCAACTGGGTGTCAACCATGGCGCTGGGCTTTATGCTGGTGCTTTTGGTCGGTTTTTACCTCTGGGTCAAGCCCAAGCAACGCTTAAAACGCCTGAAGATAAACCGACGCGCCAAGGCCCGGGTGATCAACCGCCAGGTTCACCATGTGCTCGGCGTGTATACCTGCTTGCCATTGCTACTTATCGCCTTCTCCGGCATTGCCTTTAACTGGAAGGCGCCGACGCAGGCTGTGGTCAACGCCGTGCTGCCGGGGCAGGTTGAATCCCGCCCTCAGGTTGACGACATTACCCCCATGGCGCAAACGCACTTCCAAGAGGCATTTAAAAAGGGCCTGGCCGTGTTTCCGGAAGCTGCCTTGTTTCGCATTTATTTCCCCAAGAGCCCGGAAAAGCCTTTGGCGCTGCGCCTCAAACAGCCTGGTGAAAGCCATGCCTATTCCTGGGTCTGGATGAATCCTTACAGCGCGCAAGTGATTAATAGTTTCGATGGCGCAGCCGCCAATCTGCCGACTCAGGTATGGAATTTTAAATACAAGTTTCATATCGGTGATTTTGCCGGGCCCCTAGTGCAGGTGCTCTGGTTGTTGCTGAGCCTATTACCGGTATTCTTTGTGGTTTCCGGGCTAGTGATGTGGCGGGGCCGAAAGTAGGGTTTACAGACAAAAAAACGCCGGTCAGTAACCGGCGTTGTTCATTCCAATCTTATTAGTAAGATTAGGCGGCTTGCTTCTTAGCAACCCATTCGGCCACCATTTCTTCAAGCAGGTTTAATGGTACCGGGCCGTTTTTCAATACCACGTCGTGGAACTGACGAATATCGAACTTGTCACCCAGGGCCTTTTTCGCTTGCTCACGTAGCTCAACTATCTTCAGCATGCCGACCTTGTAGGCGGTGGCTTGCGATGGCATTACGATGTGTCGTTCAACCATTTTCACCGCATCCGAGGTGGCATTCGGTGTGTTGTTTACGTAGAAATCGATGCCTTGCTGACGTGTCCAACGTTTGGCGTGGATACCGGTATCAACAACCAGGCGACAGGCGCGCCATAGTTCCATGGCCAGGCGACCAAAGTCCGAGTAAGGGTCTTGGTATAGGCCCATTTCTTTTGGCAGTAGCTCAGAGTACAGTCCCCAGCCCTCGGTGTAGGCGGTGAAGCGGCCAAACTTACGGAAACTAGGTACGCCTTCAAGCTCTTGGGCAATGGCGATTTGCATATGGTGACCTGGGATCCCTTCGTGATACGCCAGGGCTTCCAATTGATAGGTCGGCATGGCTTCCATATCGTACAGGTTGGCATAGTAAACACCCGGGCGTGAGCCATCTGGCGCAGGCTGCTGATAGAAGGCTTTACCCGCAGACTTTTCACGGAAAGCTTCTACCGCCTTCACGGTTAAATCTGCCTTAGGCTTAACGATAAACAGCTCGTCTAAACGACTCTTCATATCATCGATTACGCGTACCGCTTCGGCCAAGTAGGCATCGCGGCCTTCTTGGGTATCCGGGTAGTAGAACTGTTTGTCGGTTTTCATAAACTCCATAAAGGCTTTGAGATCGCCCTCGAAACCCACCTTTTCCTTGATCGCACGCATTTCATCATGGATGCGCTGCACCTCGGCAAGACCGATAGCATGAATTTGCTCTGCCGTTAGGTCGGTGGTGGTGGTGCGCTCAAGCATGGTGTTATAGAAGGTTTTACCGTCCGGGAACTTCCAGGCGCCGTCGCGCTCATCGGCACGCTTTTCAAGCTGCTGCAGGTAACCGATAAGGCTGGCGTAAGCCGGCTTAACCGACACGTTAAGGGCTTCGGTGGCCTCGGCGATAAGGGCTTGTTTTTGCTCTGCGCTTATCTCCAGTTTATCGATTTTGCGTTTAAAGTCGGCCAGCAGGGTTGAATCCTGATCGCCACCGAAAGGGGCTCCGGTAATGATGTTTTGGCTTGCTTCAATCACATGAGGGAACACGAACTTAGGTGCAATGATGCCCTTGCTGGCTCGGATTTCCAGGTTTTCTTCCAACTGGGCAAACAGCTTAGGCACGCCGTTTAAACGGGCGATGTACGCCTGGGCTTCTTCCACATTGGCAATGCTGTGCTGGTTAATTAAAAACGCCGCTACCATGGAGTGAGTACCATACATCTGGTTCACCGGGTAGGTGTGGTAGCGCCATTGGAAATCATTAATGCTTTCTTCAAGGTTTTGCTGCATCAGGTCATAGCTCACCCCAGTGGTGGCATCAAGCTTGTTGCGATCGATGGTTTTCAGCATCTCCAGATCTGCCTTGGCCAATGCCAGGTCTTCTAGGGCGCGCTCTTCGCTTTGGTCATCCCACTTATCATAGTCTTTTTTAATACCCATATAAGTTTGGAATGTAGGGCTACGCATGATGTTGCGATTAAAGACTTCTTCAAAAAAAGCGTTGGCTTTTTCGACTTCGCTTTGAGCAACTTCTTGTACCGGCGCCGGCGTTGCGGCCGGTGTGCTGGTGCTTTGTGTATTTTGACAACCGGCCAGCAGTGTGGCGCTGATGGCTGCGGCGATAAGTGTTAGCTTGCGCATAGTTATTTTACCTATCCTTTCACTTGTTGTTGTGCGAGGGCTGATGCCCCGCGAAAGTTAAAATAATCTTGTTGTAGTATGGCCGCCTGGGAGGCAGCCTTAAAATGGATTTACTGTGTAGCCTTGTTGCTGCAGTTGCGCATGGGCGGTCATGGCGGAAAGCGCCATTTGTACGCCGGGGATCAACTGCTCGGCGCTGATCTGGTAATGGGTTGCCGACTGACCGCATACATAGACTTGGGTGTTGTTATCCAGTAACTGTCTGAGCAAGGCCTGGTTTTTGTTATCGACCCCAAAACGTTCTTGGTAGTATTTATTGCTTAATACATCGACCGAGGCGCCACCATGAACAACCAGAGCTAATTCAATATTTTCTGGTTTAACCCCATGCGCAACATGCATATTGATAAAGCGTGCCAGGGAGTTAATGTGGTTGTTCTGCTCACCGGCTTTGGCCGCAGGGGCCACATCGAAGGCAATTTTAAAGCGGGTATCCGGGGTGATGGCGGCATGCTTTGGCACTTGGTAAAAGTAACCAAAGTCTTTAATGACAGGGTTTGCTTCTTCGCCGTAAGCCCAGGGGCTCAGTAAAAAAATTGCTAATAGCAAACCTGTCAATTTCATTGTTCTTATCCTAGTTATTGTTAGGGTCTGTTGACCTTTGTTGTTTGTTTCTGCAGCCGTTTGTAGCGGATTTATACAAGGCGGCACATGTGTGGTGTAGTTATTCTACATAAACATGTAACAACACAGTAGAAATGCGCTACAAGCGCTGCCCTGCGGGTTCATCTAAACGCCTCCTGCTCTGTGTTGCTCGCTATGTACATAGAATGACTATGCATCATAACGAGCGTCGTGATCAGAATGCGTTTAGATTGAACATAAAGTAAACCGCAAAGATAAACAGACCCTATTAAACGAACATTTCCAGCAATTCATTGAGATACCTATGGCCGCGCTCGGTCACCCGAATATGGGTGTTGTCACGGCTGAGCAAGCCTTGCTGTTGCGCCGCTTGTAACTGAGCTTCAATCTGGCTTAGGTCTAAGCCCGTGTATCGTTGAAACTCATCAAGGGGGCAGGGCTCGGCTAAGCGCAAACGGTTCATCATAAACTCAAAGGGTCGCTCGTCGTCGGTTACGGACCACTGCCTGTATAAATAGGGTTTGGTAAGATCCATATAACCGCGCGGGTGCTTCACCTTCTCGGTGCGTACTATGTCGCCATCGGGTTTGGTTATTTTGCCATGGGCGCCACAGCCTATGCCTATATAATCGCCAAACCGCCAATAATTCAAGTTGTGTTGGCATTGATGGCCGGGTTTTGCGTAACCAGATATTTCATACTGCTGATAACCCGCCTCGCGCAACAGTTCCTGGCCCAACTCCTGGATCTGCCACAGGGTGTCGTCTTCGGGCAGGGTCGGCGGCTTAGAATAGAACTGGGTGTTGGGCTCGATGGTCAACTGGTACCAGGAGATATGCGGCGGGTTTAAGGCGATGACCTGGCGTAGATCCCCAAGGGCATCGTCAATGCTTTGCCCTGGCAGGCCATGCATTAAGTCCAGATTGAAGCTGCGCAGCCCGACTTGGTGTGCTTGCTCGGCCGCACGCTTGGCTTCATCGGCACTGTGGATGCGCCCCAGGGCTTTGAGCTTGTCCTGCTGCATGGATTGCACGCCGATGGAAATACGGTTCACACCGGCTTTTACATAGTCGGCAAAGCGCCCGGATTCCACCGTGCCCGGGTTGGCTTCCAGGGTAATTTCTGCATTGTCGGCCAGCGGCGTAAGTTTACGCACGCCGTCGAGCAGGGTTTGCAGCGCTTCACCCGATAACAGGCTCGGCGTGCCGCCACCGATAAAAATACTGTGAATAGGGCGTCCGGCCGCAAGCGGGGCATCGGTGCGCAAGTCGGCAAGCAGGTGCTGCACATATTCCTGTTCGGGGATCTGCTGTCCTTTTTGACCGTGACTATTAAAGTCGCAGTAAGGGCATTTTTGTACGCACCAGGGAATATGAATGTATAGACTTAATGGAGGCAGGGTCACGCGTTAACCCTGCAATTGAGCAAGTAGCAGTTGTAATGCCTGGCCGCGGTGGCTAATGGCGTTTTTCTCGGCCTTGGTCAGCTCGGCACTGGTTTTATCCAGACCCTTGACCTTAAACACGGGATCATAGCCAAAGCCCTCATAACCACTACGTTGCTCGGTGATCTCGCCTTCCCAGGTAGCCTGGCAGATAAGCGGCAATGGGTCGTCTTTATGGCGCATTAACACCAGCACGCAGCAAAAGCGCGCACTGCGCTTTGTTTGCCCCTGCATATCCAGCAACAGTTTATCGATATTATCACCGTCGCTGGCACCTGGGCCACCATAGCGGGCACTGTAGACGCCCGGGGCGCCATCGAGGGCATCAACAATTAAGCCCGAGTCGTCGGCAATGGCCGGCAAGCCCGTTTGCGCACTGGCGTGACGGGCTTTGATAATGGCGTTTTCCACGAAGGTGGTGCCGGTCTCGGCTACATCACTAACGTCAAAGTCGCTTTGTGGCTTTATGGTGATATGTAAGTCGCTTAATAGCGCGCTGAGCTCGGCAACCTTACCCTTGTTGCCGGTGGCAAGCACCCAAGTTGTCATCTGTTCTCTCTTAATCTTTATATAGCTTTTGGTGAAAGCGCAGTACTTCCACGGTCGTCCCCTGAGTCAGGGTAATTTCAAAGCGATAGGTTTCTTCGTCTTCAAAGCGCATCTGGGCGATATAGTAAACGCTGTCGCCTTCTTTGATTTCCTGGAACTCCAGTTCCTCGCTTTGCCCTAGAAGGTTTTTCGCCACCCCTGAAATAGCCACGGTTTGCGCCTTGTCGTTCTTGAGCACGGAAATGTTAATTAGGGCTCTGTCACCGGCGCGCTCCAGGTTATAGCTGCGGGCTACCTGAGGGGAAATTGTGGTTGAGGGAAAGGCAATATAGTGAACTTGCCAATGGCCAAGGTTTTTAAACTGACCGCCTTGAACATCGTTTTGCGCCGCATAGCTTGGAGCCATGCACAGAAGGCTTAAAATTAGGCTGTATAGCAGGGCTTTCATAGCTGCCACTCCTGTGTTGTGAGTACTGTAGGGTCTACTAACTAAGTGTATCAGAAATCGGGCGAACTAGTGCTCGCCCGAGGCTATTAACGGGTTAAATCCATTAATAAGAACTGCAAAAATTGTAACGCGATGATCAGCACAAGGATCGACAGGTCTAAACCGCCAATGGGAGGGATCACCTTTCTTATCGGCCGTAGCATGGGCTCGGTCAACTGATGGAAGATGGCCTCGATAGGATTATAGCCCTGGCTCACCCAGCTTAGAATGGCGCGAATGATCAAGACCCAGAACAGTAGCTGCAAGGCCTCGCGGATTAGGGTGAACACACCGCCCATCAGCACTAAGGTGGTGTTCCAGCCCTCGCCAAACATCAGCAGCAGGGTGGTAACCTTGGCAAAGGCGACAATAAATGCCAATACCAGGGAGGCAATGTCTAAACCGGCAAAACCGGGGATCACCTTGCGCAGAGGATTAACGGCAAAGCTGGTGGCTTTCACCACAAACTGGCTGAGCGGGTTGTAAAAGTCCGCTCGTGCCGCCTGCAGCCAAAAGCGCAACAGCACCACCATAAGGAATAAATCAAACAGGATGCCAACTAAAAAATGCACTGAGTTCATGCGTTCAGCCTCAATAAAAAAATTAAATTTCTTGCTCCATCTCCTGGGCGCGGGCAATGCATGCATCCATGGCGCCGGAGACGTTTTCAACTAAGCCATGCGCCTTAAGGTGCTCCACCGCAGCATGGGTGGTGCCGCCTTTGGACGTTACATTGGCGCGTAACTGGGCGATGCTGATATCTGTTTTGGACAGGGCCATCTCCGCCGCACCCAGAGCGGTTTGCTGTACCAGGGCGCGGGCTTGCTCGGCACTAAAGCCCAGCTCAATCGCTTTTTGTTCAATGGCTTCCATAAACAAGAAGAAATAGGCCGGTGATGAGCCGGTGACGGCGATGATGTCGTTGATTTGCTCTTCTTTATCGACCCACACTACCAGACCTGTGCTGTTAAACACGGATTCAATAAACTGGTTTTCATCCTCGCTGGTGCCCTCGGCATACAGGCCGCTGACGCCACGACCAAGCAGCGAAGGCGTGTTTGGCATGCAGCGCACCATTTTTACCGGGTGGCTCAGCATTTCCTGCAGACGTTTCACCGTGATACCGGCGGCAACGGAAATAAAGACCTTGTCGCTGAAGTCGACCCCGGCGGCAATAAAGCTTTGTGCCAACTCAGCCATCATCTGGGGTTTCACCGACAAAACAATGATGTCGGCTTGTTGCAGGGCCTCAATATTATCGGCGGTGGTGCGTACACCAAAGTCTGCGGCCACCTTCGCGAGTTTTTCCTGATTACGATTGGTGGCAATGATTTGCTCTTTGGCAAAGCCATTTTTCACCATGCCGCCAATGATGGCGTAACTCATATTTCCAGTACCGATAAACGCGATGGTTTGCTGTGACATATAGACCTCAAATCTTGTGTTATTCGATGTTCGGCGCCTCGGTGCTATTGGTCACGCTCGCCAAAAATGGCGGTGCCAATGCGCACCATGGTGGAGCCGGCGGCGATTGCCGCATCCATGTCGCCACTCATGCCCATGGACAGGGTGTCGAGCTGTGGATATTGGTCCTTTAGTCTATCAAAGCAAGCGCTTAATTGCTTAAAAGATTGTAATTGTGCCTCATAGCTTTCTGATTTTGCGGGAATTGCCATCAAACCACGCAAATTTAGCTGGTTGCAGCTATCGATAAAAGCGGCCAGCGCCGGCACGTCCTCAAGACGGCAACCGGATTTGTTGGGATCATCGTCGATGTTAACTTGTATTAACACTTGGAGCGGTTTCATGTTGCTGGGACGTTGCTCATCAAGGCGGCGGGCAATCTTCTCGCGGTCGATACTTTGCACCCAGCTGAAGTGTTCGGCGATGGCCTTACTTTTGTTGCTCTGAATCGGGCCGATAAAGTGCCATACTATATTCTTATGTTCACTAAGTTGACGAACCTTCTCAACCCCTTCTTGTACATAAGATTCTGCAAATTCTCTGTGACCATGCGCAAAAGCCGCTAGAATATCTTCTAAGGGTTTTTTCTTAGAAACGGCAATTAAAGTGACGTCATTATAATCGCGGCCGCTTTTTTTTGCCGCTTGAGCTATTCTGTCATAGGCGGCATCGAGTCGTTCTGCTATTGTAACCATAAAGTTATCAGTTGGTTGTGGAGTCCTATTTATGGATATTACCGAATTACTGGCCTTTAGTGTGCAACACAAGGCCTCGGATTTACACCTTTCTGCCGGTGTGTCACCGATGATCCGTGTCGATGGTGACGTGCGCCGCATCAATATTCCCGTGCTCGAAGCCAAAGAGGTGAGTGGGCTCGTCTACGATATTATGAACGATAAACAGCGCAAAGAATACGAAGAAAATCTGGAAGTGGATTTTTCATTCGAAGTGCCTAACCTTGCGCGTTTTCGTGTTAATGCCTTTAATACCAACCGTGGTCCTGCCGCGGTGTTTCGTACCATCCCTAATGAAGTACTGACGTTAGACGATTTAGGGGCGCCGGACATCTTCAAAACCATCTCGGATAACCCCCGTGGTTTGGTACTGGTAACCGGGCCGACCGGTTCGGGTAAATCAACCACATTGGCGGCGATGATCGATTACATCAATAACAATCGACACGATCACATTCTGACCATTGAAGACCCGATCGAATTTGTGCATCAAAATAAGCAGTGTTTGATTAACCAACGGGAAGTGCACCGTGATACTCACAGCTTCAACGCCGCACTGCGCAGTGCCTTGCGTGAAGACCCCGACGTTATTCTGGTGGGCGAGCTGCGGGACTTGGAAACCATTCGCTTGGCGATGACCGCGGCGGAAACCGGTCACCTGGTATTTGGTACCCTGCACACCACCTCGGCACCGAAAACCATAGACCGTATTATCGACGTATTCCCCGGTGAAGAAAAAGACATGGTGCGTTCGATGCTGTCGGAATCACTGCGTGCCGTAATTTCGCAAACGCTACTGAAAAAAGTCTCCGGAGGCCGGATTGCCGCCCACGAGATTATGATAGGTATTCCAGCGATTCGTAACCTTATCCGTGAGGATAAGATTGCGCAGATGTATTCATCCATCCAAACCGGTGCCGCCCACGGCATGCAAACCATGGATCAGTGCTTACATAACTTACTGAACCGTGGCCTTATCAGTACCCAAGCAGCTAAAGCTAAAGCCCATGATAAAACCCAGTTCGGTTTATCGGGCCAAATGTAGGATAGAACTCAGCAATGTTACAGCCATTATCACATCACCTGCAAAAGATGGTCGCCCTAGAGGCGTCGGACGTATTTGTTTCCAGTGGTTTGCCAGTGAGCGCCAAGGTCAACGGTGAGCTCACGCCGCTGGACGACCATGTATTGAGCGACGAGGAATCTTTGACCCTGGTTGAGTCGGCCATGACCGACAAGCAAATAAATGAATTCCACAACAGCAAAGAATGTAACTTTGCCATCGCCACCGAAGAAGGCCGCTTCCGGGTCTCGGCTTTTTGGCAGCGCGACCAGGCGGGTATGGTTATTCGTCGTATTAACACGGTTATTCCTAATGCGGAAGACCTGGGCTTGCCGTCGGTATTAACCGATGTGATCATGAAAAAGCGCGGCCTGGTGCTGTTTGTAGGTGGTACGGGTACAGGTAAGTCGACCTCAATGGCGGCGCTTTTGGGTTATCGTAACCGCAATCAAAAGGGTCACATTCTGACCATTGAAGACCCGATCGAATTCGTTCATGAACACAGTAAGAGTATTATTACTCAACGTGAGGTGGGCCTGGATACGGAAAGCTTTGAAGCGGCGCTGAAAAGCTCCCTGCGTCAGGCTCCGGATGTGATCCTTATCGGTGAGATCCGTTCACAAGAGACCATGGAATACGCCCTGTCGTTTGCCGAGACCGGTCACCTGTGTGTGGCGACCCTGCACGCTAACAACGCTAACCAAGCCATCGACCGTATTATGCACCTGGTGCCAAAAGAAAAGCACGAGAAGCTGAAATACGACCTGGCACTGAACCTGCACGCCATTATTGCTCAGCAATTGGTACCCACCGCGGACGGTGAGGGTCGTGTTGCCGCTATCGAGGTGTTGCTGAATTCACCCATGGTGGCTGAGCTTATCAAAAAAGGTGAAATTGGTTCGATTAAAGAGGTGATGGCAAAGTCGACGCAAATCGGTATGCAAACCTTCGACCAGGCGTTGTTCAACCATTATCAGGACAAACGTATCAGCTATGCCGATGCGCTGCACCACGCCGACTCGCCAAACGATCTGCGCTTAATGATCAAGTTGCGCAATAACGATCAGCAGGGTGCTGGTTTCCTTCAAGGGGTTACCGTTGACGGCCTAAGCAGCGATGACGACAAGTTTTAAAACACCTGCATAAATAATTAAGGGCGACCTCAGGGTCGCCCTTATTGTATCAGCCCACTAACTTACTGCCCTTAGTCGCCGTAGGCCGCCGAAAAATAACTTTCGAGGATCAGCACCGCCGAGGCGTTGTCGATGTTGTCTTTGCGCAGATTGCGATAACCTCCGGAAGCAAATAACTGCTCCTTGGCCGCCGCCGTGGTCAGGCGCTCGTCCTGAGTTTCGACCTGCAAGCCGGTTTGGTTATGCAGGCGATTGGCAAATTTGCGGGCGCGGTGGGTGAGGTCTTGCTCAGTGCCATCCATGTTCAGCGGCAAGCCAACCACCAGTAAATCGGGCTGCCATTCATTCACCAGGGCGCGAATATCCTCCCAGTTTGGAATGCCATCACGGGCCTTAACGGCGCGCAGCGCATTGGCTGTGCCGGTGAGCTCCTGGCCAATGGCCACACCTATGCTTTTGGTGCCAAAGTCAAAACCCATCACACTGCGTTGCCCCGGCGGCGTTTTATTGCTTGGGTTCATGCGTGTCCGGCCTCAAGGCTTAGTTTGTCGGCATCTATTCCCACCAAAGCCAGGGCCTTGTGCCAGCGCTCGCTAATGGGGGTGTTAAATATGATCTGCGGGTCGGCCTCGATGATCAGCCAGGTATTTTCCAGCAACTCTTTCTCCAACTGGCCTTCGGACCAGCCGGCATAGCCCAGGGTGATAATAAAGTCCTGCGGCGCATCGCTGGTGGTCAAGCTGGCGAGCACGTCCTTGGAGGTGGTGATCATGATCTCCGAGCTTAGCTCCTGCGAAGAGGCGTAGCCGGGTTTAGGGGTATGCAGTACAAAACCACGGTCGGTTTTCACCGGTCCGCCAGCAAACACCTGGTGGCCTGCCGCCTGGCTGCTCTTATCGTTATCGATTTCGACCTTGTCGAGCAACTCGCCCACGGTGACATCGATGGGCTGGTTGATCACCAGCCCCATGGCACCATCATCATTGTGCTCGCAAATGTAGGCCACCGCGTGCTTGAAGAAGGGATCTTGCATCGATGGCATGGCGACTAAAAAGTGGTTCGTTAATGATTGCATAGGCTTACCTTAGGTTAAGCTGGCGTGAGCTTACGCTCCAACGCATCAAAAAACTGTCCGGTAATAGAGATACCGGTTTCGCCCTCGATTTCTTTCACACAGGTCGGGGCGGTGACGTTCACTTCGGTGAGCTTATCGCCGATAATGTCCAGGCCAACAAACAACAAGCCCTTGGCTTTTAAGGTTGGCGCCAGGGCTTCGGCGATACGACGCTCGTCATCACTAAGCGGGCGTACCTCACCGCGGCCACCGGCGGCAAGATTGCCACGGGTTTCGCCTTTTTGTGGAATACGGGCCAAACAGTAGGGGATCACCTCACCGTCTACTACCAATACGCGCTTGTCGCCGTCTTTGATCGCTGGGATATAATTTTGTGCCATGGCATAGCGACTGCCGTGCTCGGTCAGGGTTTCGATGATCACACCGATATTGGCATCGTCTTGCTTAACGCGGAAAATAGAGGCACCGCCCATGCCATCCAGGGGCTTAAGAATAATGTCGCCATGCTCGCCGAGGAACTGGCGAATCTGCTTGGCCGAGCGCGTTACCAGGGTGTCCGGGGTAAACTCGCTAAACCAGGCGGTGTAGAGCTTTTCGTTGGCATCGCGCAGGCTTTGCGGTTTATTCACCACCAGGGCACCTTCCAGCTCGGCACGCTCTAAAATATAGGTGGCATACACGTATTCGGTATCAAAGGGCGGATCCTTACGCATCAGGATAATATCCAGTTCACCTAGGGCAATATCGCTCTGGGGCTGCAACTCATACCATTTCTCTGGATTATCAAACACCGCGGCCTTGGCGGCATGAGCAAAGGCACGACCTTGACGTAAAAACAGGTCGTCCATTTCGATGTAATAAAGCTCATAACCACGCTTATGTGCTTCCATCATCATTGCAAAGCCGGTGTCTTTTTTAATGTTAAATCCTGAAATCGGGTCGCTAATAATGCCCAGTTTTATTGCCATTGCTATGCTCGCTTAAAAAAATTCTAACTATGTAATGGGGTTGGCGGTGGGCAAAATCAATTGCCGAGATCGCCAAATTCCAACTGCAGTGCGCTGAGTACGGTTAACGCCGCTGTTTCCGTGCGCAGTACCCGTGGGCCAAGACGGATATCGATAAAACCATTATTGTGGCTTGAGGCTATCTCTTCATCGCTAAAGCCGCCTTCCGGACCAACTAAAAAGCGCACCCCTGAGCTTGGTGCGGCCAAGGTTTTAATGCTGTGCTCGGCGCGGGGGTGTAAGGTAAGTTTAGTGGCATTGGTGACTTGCTGCAGCCATTGTTCCAAAGGCATGGGCTCATGTATGGTGGTGATCTGGTTACGTCCACATTGCTCTGCCGCAGCAATGGCGATTTTCTGCCATTGTTGATGCTTCTTCGCAAGCCGGTCGGCCGCTAATTTTACGCCGCAGCGCTCGCTAAATAAGGGGGTGATTTCACTGACACCCAATTCCACCGATTTCTGAATGGTGAAATCCATTTTATCGCCGCGGGAGATCACCTGGCCAAGGTGAATAGCCAAGGATGATTCGCATTCGAAGTCTTTGAATTCAATCGCCTTAACTCGCACCTGCTTTTTACTGGCAATGAGGATTTCACATAAATACTCGCCTCCCTCACCGTTAAACAGGCTGATCTGATCGCCGCTTTGCATGCGCAGCACGCGGCCAATGTGTCCGGCGGCGTCATCACCTAGGTCGAGCTCAATGCCTAGCTCTAGGGTTGCCGGTTCATAAATATGCGGAACTCTCATATGAATGCTCTAAAGGGGGTTTTGCGACAGTCTAAACTAGTCGCCTAAATGCGCAAGTGAATCTGGGTCCTGATTGCAGCTTAAGTGGTTGTGGCGAAAGGGAGTGTCTAGAGGTTCAAGATGGTAATGTTGGTCATGTTGTTCGATGAGGTAGCGTTTGGGATGCAGGGAGTCTATTACCCATTTGAAGGTGTCGCTGGCGTGCTCATAAACCTCGGCAAAAATAAGCACGCCGGCAATCTTGTGATGACGCGATAAATAGCTGGAAAGCTCGGCGACGCTAATTTCATTTTCAAAATCACAGTAGCAATAATCCTTGGCCTGCTGGTCAAACATAAGTTTGACCATGTGACGGGTGTTGGCACCGGCAACGATCACTTGTGAGCTGTCAACTCGGGCGCAAAAGGCACGGCTTAACAAAGGGTCACTGTCGAGCAGGAGAAAATTGCTTAAATTCATGAAGGCCCTTATGCCTTAGGTAAAAAATTGAATCAGTAAATAGCCCATGGCGCAGTGCACCGAAAACTCAACCGCGGCAATGCCGACGTTATCCTGATGATCAACTTCTACACCGGTATTGACGCGATAGAGCACGATTAAAAGTACGACCCGTGACATCGCCATCACCAATATCCACATCAGACCGCAGTGCACCGCCAATGTAAAGACATTTTCAACCATTTTTCCGCTGTGATAGGTGGCGCTGGCCAGCCCGGCGTAGATGGCCAACGCCAGTCCCAACGACTTGCCCGCATAGCGGATGCCGATAGAGGTATTTTCCAGATTAAAGTTATTCTGCAATGAGGCACCTTGGTTAAATTTAGCAAAGCGCGCCTCGCGAATTTTGCTATCCAAGGCAAACATGCACTGCAACATTAAAAAGCTGACAGACACCACTAACAAAGAGTATAGGCTATTGGTTTGTGACCAGTTAACTAATCCGATAACCACTATGCTATTGCCCAGCAGCATGCCGGAGTCGACCATGGCGGCACAGACATTTTGTTTTAAAATCGCCTTTTCTTCGTTAAAACGACTTAAGATCCACTTGCGATGTATGGCCTGACCGACCTTGATAAACAGCAACATCAGCAGCAGTAAAAAGGGCACCTTCCAGGGGGCTTGCTTCATCACTGCGAGGGAGAAGTCGTCCAGCAGGTAGCCGATGACCAGTACCAGGGAGAGCAAATAACTGGCGTAGCTGATGCCGAGGGCGAAGTTATCGCGCTGGGCCAGCTCTTCACTGAGGGTTTGTCTTGCCTTGATCTGAGTATAGATACGCAGCAAAAACAACACTAAGGCAATGGCCGCAAAGCAAATTGCAAAAGTGTAGAGGGACTCGTTTGACAAAGTAAAATACGTCATACTGACTACATTAGAGTAACTTTGACTTCATTCTAGTACGCTTGGCCGTAACTTAAAAGAGAGCTATTTCATGCCAGCAGCCATAACTATTCCCACGTTATTACAACAACTTGGTGAAAGTCGCTATCAACAGATATATAACCCGCAAGAAATGGGCTCGCCCTTGCAGGCGCCCTTGCAGGCGCCCCTGCGGTCGCCATTGGTGCAATTACTGGCGCTCAGTGACTTTGCCTTTAAGGTGCTCAGCGCCCATCCCCACTGGGGTGAGTGGCTATTGGCTCCCGAGCAGCAAGCCTCCTATGCGGCGCCCGAGGTGTTCAGTGAGCCTCTTGAAGAAGTGGATGATGTTAAGGCGATGCGCCGCTTGCGTTTGTATCGACAGCAATATTGGTTGCATGTGGCTTACCTGGATTTGGTGTGTGCCAACGACATTGCCGACTCCATGCGTTATGTCTCCGAGTTGAGTGATAAGTTGATCGATGCCGCCAATTGCTGGGCCTATGCGCAGGTGACCAGGCTCAACGGTGAGCCATTTGATGAGCGGGGAGAGCGCCTGCCTATGCTGATTTTAGGCATGGGCAAGCTAGGTGGCTTTGAGCTTAATTATTCTTCCGATATCGATTTGATTTTTACCTACCCGCGGTCGGTGTCGACCCAGGGCGGGCGTCGCAGCATTGAGGCTCAGGTGTTTTATACCAAGGTGGCGCAAAAGGTGATTGCGGCGCTGGATCAGCACACCGCCGATGGCCGGGTGTTCCGAGTCGACATGCGTTTACGCCCCTTTGGCGACAGTGGTCCGCTGGTGATGAGCTTTGCCGCCATGGAGGATTATTACCAGGAGCAGGGCCGAGAGTGGGAACGCTATGCCATGCTTAAGGGCCGCTTGATTGGCAGCGCCAGCGCCTACCATCAGGAATTTTATACCCTGCTGCGACCCTTTGTTTATCGTCGCTATATCGACTTTTCGGTGATCGAGTCGCTGCGTAAGATGAAATCGCTGATCGCTCAGGAAGTCAGGCGCAAGGGTCTGGTCGATAATATTAAACTCGGGGCCGGTGGTATTCGTGAGGTGGAGTTCGTAGTGCAGGCGCTACAGCTCATTCGCGGTGGTCGCGAGCGGGAGTTACAGACCGCGGGTTTGCATCAGGCGCTTAAGGCACTCACGTCCTTGGCTGTCTTTTCCGACGAGCAATATCAGCAGTTGTGGCACGACTATGCCTTGTTGCGCCGGGTGGAGCAGTATTTACAAGCCTTTGCCGATCAACAAACCCAACAATTGCCGGATAATGAGCAAGATTGGCTGCGTCTAAGTTATTTGCTGGAGCAGCCCGATGAGCAGGGGGCGCGCGCACTGATTGATGCCGCCATGGTTCGCATTCGCACTGAATTTGAACAGGTGATCGGGTTTGAACAGGAGCCCAGCGCCAGCGTGGACAGTGGTTATGTGTTGGCCTGGGAGCATGGTGATATCGAGGCGCTCAGCGATGTTATCGCCGAGCCGGAGCAAAGAGCCAGTTGGCAGGCACCTTTGCAGCATTTTCGTGAGCGGGTGAGCAAGCAGCCTATCGGCAAGCGCGGCCGCGATACCCTTGATAAGTTGATGCCTCAGGTGCTGGCGCGGTTACAAAAAATCAGCGCCAGCGGCGAGGTGGTTGCCCTGGTGACCAATGTGCTCGATAAAATCATGTCGCGCACCACCTACCTGGAGCTCTTGTTGGAAAATCCCGGCGCCTTGCAGCAACTGGTGCGCTTGTGTGCGCACAGCCGTTGGATCGGCGAGCAAATTGCTCATTACCCGATTTTACTCGATGAACTGATCGACCCGGCCGAGCTCTACAAACCCTTGCCCTTGGATGCCTACGCCAATGAGATCCGTCAGTATTTCCTGCGAATCGATGAGCAGGATCTTGAGCTGCAAATGGAAGCCCTTAGGCAATTTAAACAAACTCAGCAGCTGCGCATTGCCGCCGCCGATGCCACCGGGGTATTACCCTTAATGAAGGTGAGCGATCACTTGACCGCCTTAGCACAGGCAATTGTGGAGCAGGCGGTTAACCTAGCCTGGCAACAAATGGTCGCGCGTTTTGGCCGTCCCGAGGGCACGGACGATGAGCGCAAGGGCTTTGCGGTGATAGCCTACGGCAAGGCAGGCGGGCTGGAGTTGGGTTACGACTCGGATCTCGATCTGGTGTTTGTTCATAACCATGATGGCGACTCCAATACCGATGGTGACAAGGTGATTTCCTCCCGCCAGTTTTATTTAAAGTTGGCGCAGCGACTGATGCATTTGTTCAATACCCGCACCAGCTCCGGCATCTTGTATGAGCTTGATACCCGCTTGCGCCCAGAAGGGTCATCCGGTCTGCTGGCCATTAATATCGAAAGCTTTTTGCATTATCAGCAAACTCAGGCCTGGACCTGGGAGCACCAGGCCTTGGTGCGCGCGCGGGTGATTTACGGCGCTCAAGACCTGGCGGCACGCTTTGACGAGATACGCCACAGCATACTGACGCAACACAGGGAGCGCCCGGCGTTGCAACAGGATGTATTACAGATGCGTGAGAAAATGCGCCAGCACCTGAGTCGGGATAACGAGCTGCTGTTCGACCTCAAACAAGGTTATGGCGGTATGACCGACATTGAGTTTATCACCCAGTATTTGGTGTTGGCCTATGCCGAACAACACCCTCAGCTGGTGACTTACTCGGATAATATTCGCATTCTCGAAATCGCCGCGGCCTATGATTGCATTAGCGAGAGCGAGGCACGGCAATTGATCCATGCCTATTGCCATTACCGAGGCCTGTATCATGTGTTGAGCTTGCGTAATCAGGATAAGCTGGTGGCTAAGTTGGAAGTGCAGCAGGAAATAACCAGCGTCAGTGCGATTTGGGCGGCCTTGTTATCACCGCCTCAGTCCGACTAAGGCTGCCCTAGCGGGCAACGGTTTTAATGCAGTTGTCCCGCACATAGGCGGATGGGCGCTCGGTGATAAGCGCGGCCCGTTGTTGATGGCAAAAGTAGGTTTGCACATCGCTTTCAAAGTCGCTGTCGATGGCTCTGCCCACCTGATGTAGGGTGGCTACAAAGGTGTCGTCGACGCGAAACGGATGCTTTATGACATAGTCCTTGTCCAGGTGCCAGTAAAAAACCACGCCTTCTTCTTTGGCAAAATCGGACAGGGCTTTTTTCAAGGTAGCGCCAGCGCTAAAGCGGCGAGTTTTCACGCTGCCTTGCCAGCGCAGATCTGTGCCCTGCACCGTGCCTAGGCGTTGGCTAAGCTGGGCATCAAGATCTTGCCCAGGAGCACCTAGATCAATCACATACTTATCGCGCTCGGTGGCACTGCGAACCGAGCTTTTAATACTGGCATAAAACTGGGATAAGCCGGAAGCGGCGGCATTGTCCTGCTGGTCTTTAAACATGGGCCCATCACCAAGTAAAAAGTAGCCGGCGGCAAACAGCAGGATTGCCGCCAAAGATAAATGTTTAATCCAAAACCACATTGCTTACCTTCCTATTATTTTTATTATTCAGGGCCCTGTGTTTTTAGCGGTAGTAAGAGGGCGCGTTTTTATCCGGACGGGTCTTAAAGCGTCGATGCAACCACATGTATTGCTCTGGTGCTTTATTGATAGCCTCTTCCATGCGTTGGTTGACCGCTGTGACATCGGCCACCTCATCGCCGCTGGGGAAATTCTCTAGCGCCGGTTGCACCGCTAAATGATATTTACCCTTTTCATCGCGACGGCTGAGGATACTGAGAGTTTTACAGTATTTCGCAGATGCAAAGATAAGCGTCCCTGTAGTACTCGCGGCCTGTTCAACTGCGAAGAATGGGGCAAAAACGCTGCGTTTTCTGCCGTAATCTTGGTCTGGCAGGTAATAACAGAAATTTTTGTCTTTTAGCGCTTTCAAAAGGCCTTTGATATCGCGCTTACCAACGAGATATTTGTTTGAACGCAATCGGCCCTTGGTGGTGAAATAATCCATCAAGGCGTTGTTGTGAGGTCTGTAAAAGCCAACAGCGTGGCGCTGTGTGCCCATGATCCGGGATGACATTTCAAGGTGCAAATAATGTGGTGCCATGAGTAGTACACCACAGCCTTCGGCATTCGCCTGATCTATGTGTTCCAAACCTGTGATTGAGCCAACAATGCGCTTAATACGCCAATCGGGCCACCACCAGGCCATGGCGCTTTCAAAGATGGCCATGCCGGTGTTTTCCATGTTTTTAAGCACCAGCTCGGCTCGTTGCTCGGCGTTTAGCTCCGGGTAGCACAGGGCGATATTTACTTCGGCGATTTTGCGGCGCTTTTTCATCAAGCGATAAACAAGGCGGCCGAGTGCACGTCCTAACGCCAGTTGCCAGGATTGGGGTAACCAACTAAGGGTATAGAGTAAGAAAACGGATAGCCAGCTAGGCCAGTATTTCGGGGCAAAAAAAGCCAGTTGGAAGGATGTTTTGTTAACCACAAGCGTTGATATTTATCATGACGAATGGCGCTCAGTATACGTTAAATTGACAAAACAAAGCCAGCGCTGAGGCTGGCTTTGTTTATTAGCTTAGTTTTGTGCTTTTAAGCCCTGATTGATAGCTTCTAGGTCTTGTGCCGTCAAGGTACCCGCCGCTTGTTTCAGTGCCAGGGTTGAGACCACATAGCGATAACGCACGTTGGCCAGGTTACGCTTGGCGTTGTAGAGGTTTTGGGTGCTGACCAATACGTCGACAATGGTACGTGTGCCCACTTCAAAACCGGCTTCGGTTGCTTGCAACGCACTTTCCGCCGAGATCACCGCCTGCTCAAGGGCCTTGTAGGTAGCGATATCCGATACCACCTGGTTGTATGAGGTGATGGTCGAGCGGGTAACGGCACGTAGTGTCGCTTCCAGGTCTTCACTGGCGGCCACGTACAGAGAACGTGCCTGCTTGGTTGATGCCACGGTGGCACCACCGGAGTAAAGTGGCAAGTTAAAGCTCAGGCCAACGGTCGTTTGATCTTCACGCGGCACGTGATCACGGTTGAAGGTAGTGCCCATGGTGCTGATTTCGGTATCGGTCAAGGAATCGCCGTAAGACGCATTCAAAAACAGCGTCGGGTAGTGACCGGCTTGTGCTAGATCAATCTGTTGCTTGGCGATATCAACGGTGGCCTTAGACACTTGCAGCTCTAAGTTATTTTGCTTAGCAAGCTCAACGAAATCGGTATTTTGCTTGGTTGGCTGCACGGTCGAGAAGGTGTCTGTATCCAGGGTATCCAGCTTGGCGTGGTATTTACCTGTGATTTCACGTAGTTGCTCACGTGCCGTTTCCACATCGTTTTTGGCAACGATTTCACGGGCAACCGAGTTATCAAACTGAGCCTGTGCTTCGTGGACATCGGTAATCGCCGTTAGGCCTACGGCAAAGCGCTGTTTGGTCTGTTCTAATTGACGCTCAATGGCGCGTTTTTCCGCTTGCACAAATTCAAGGGTATCGATGGCGCTAAGGACATTGAAGTAACCTTGCGATACGCGCACGATCAGGGCTTGTTGTGCCAGGTCGTAAACGGTTTGCTGTTGCAGCGCTTGCTTGTCGGCGATATCCAAAGAGCGCCATGCGTTCAAATTGAAAATGGCTTGGTTAAGGCTGATCTGACGAGAAAAAGTGTCGCGCTCGGTATCGAGAGACATCAATTGGCCCGAATCGGTGTCGATATCGTAACCGTCACTGTCGGTCTTATTGTAGCCCATAGAGAAGTCGACTTGCGGTAACAAGGCGCTCAAGGCTCGGTCTGTGTTATGCTGTTGCGCTTCGGCATTGGCCTTGGCTTTAAGGACCACGGGATCATTTTCAAGGGCAATTTGATAAACCTGGAGCAGGTCTTCAGCATGACTGTAAGAGCTAAAGCTAAGCGCTAGCAATGTCGTCAACAGTGTCTTTTTCATTATCAGTACAGTCCTTAGGAATATATTGCGATTTATCTGCATGTTATCGTGTTTAGACACGATATTGAAAAGCAAAAGCGTAAATAATATATGCTTAAGTGTAACAGAATTTATATTTTGAGGAAGGGTAAACGGTATCGTTTATTCTTGTTTTTGTGACTTAACGTAATCGGTCTGTTTTATATGAATAAAATCAGTAGTTTTAAAAACGAAGATGTGCAGGTTGAAAGCACCGAAAGAGTCTTCGATGGCTTCTTTAAAGTGGATAAGTACCGATTTAACCATGCCCTCTTTGCCGGCGGTCGCAGCGATACCATAGAGCGGGAAATATTTGAACGGGGTCATGCGGTGGCGGTCTTACCTTATGATCCCCGCAGTCGTCAGGTGCTATTGGTTGAGCAGATCCGTATCGCCGCCATGGCCAGTAAAGACAGTCCTTGGTTACTGGAGTGCATCGCCGGCATGGCCGATGGCAGTGAAGACTATCAAGCCGTGGTGCGTAAAGAAGCACAGGAAGAAGCCGGACTGGAGCTTGGCGAGCTGGAATTTATGCTGTCGTATTTATCCAGCCCCGGGGGCACCAGCGAGCGTCTTTATTTATACTTGGCGCCAACGGATCTCAGTGAGGCCGGAGGGATTTTCGGTTTGGATCATGAGGGCGAAGATATTAAGGTACATGTACTGGATTTGGATGACGCCCTGGCTCGCCTAAGCAGCGGTGAAATCGATAACGCCGCTACGGTGATCAGTCTACAATGGTTGGCACTGAACGAGCAGCGAATATTACAGCAGTGGAATAAACCGTGACGGTACAAAGAAAAGCCGGGTATATACAATCATTACCCAAGTATCTAACTCTATGTGAGCGCAATTATGCCAATGTGCTGCGCATCCTTCCCGAGCAGCAATGCCGGGGAGCGTCGCGTTTATTGGATATTCGTCATGAGCGCTATCAAGTCGATATAGAGCAGATGGCCAAGTACACCACGGATATTTGTATTACTCAGGTGCGCGGTGCCATTGCCGGTATGTTTACGCCGCCGATGAATGTGCGCATCTATCACGATGCCCGGGTGGCCGAGGTGGTGCATCCGGACTATCACAGCCGCATTAAGCCAACCTACAGCTACCCGAATGCGGGCATGCATCAAAAAGACGAGAAGTATCAGGTCAATGCGTTTTTACACGACTGGCTAACGTTTTGTATTTCGCACGGAGAGGCGGTATTGGATTGGGATTGTGGCAGTGGCCTGGTTTAAAGAACATCATATTAATGCAGCCAAGCCGCTGCACTTCGGCCACTTTACCGATAGTCATGTGTTTGCCGATAAAAGCGGCGAATACTTTAACGTTAACTGCGCCGATCATCTGGCGAAAACTTTGGCGGCCATGGCCGAGGAAGCGTTCGATTTTGTGGTCTTCGGTGGCGACCTAACTCAGGATCACACGGCCGAGTCTTATCAATTATTTGCCGAGCTGGTGGCGCAGAGCCCCTTGGCATGTCCGGTATTCTGGGTGCCCGGCAATCATGATGAATTAATCCATTTGCAGGCCATGAGTGAAGGGCAAATCCGGGCCTGCAAACGTATTTGCCATCCCTATGCGCAACTACTGCTGATCAATACCAAGGGCACCACGCCGTCGGGCTGGGTGAGCAAGTCGCACCTGCACGATATTAAAGCGGCGCTGGCCGAGAGTGACGCGCCGCATATATTAATCGGTCATCATCATCCCTTGCCGGTGCGCGGTTATATCGACAAACACATTTTGGAAAATGGCGCCCAATTGTTGGATTTACTGGGCGAGTACCCCCAGGTTCAGGCGCTGGTGCATGGTCATGCTCATAACGAGTATGAACGTGTTTATGAGGGCGTAACTATATACGGAACTCCAGCGACCTCGATTCAATTTACCAAACACACGCAGGATTGGCAGCAACAGAGCGTGGGCCCGGCCTATCGCCGTCTGCGCGTGGAGCAGGACGGGTTACTCAAGACACAGGTCGTATGGCTAGAAAATTAATCTATATTCATGGCTTCAATAGCTCGGAGCTATCGCAAAAAGCGGTGCAATTAGGCGAGTACCTGGCCAATTGGTCCGGGCAGTATATTGTGCCGCGTTTAAGTCACGATCCAGAAGCGGCCATCGCCCAGTTAGAGACGCACCTGGATGAGCACACCGCCCTGATCGGCAGCTCCCTGGGTGGCTTTTACGCCACTTACTTATCGCAAACCCATGGGCTACCCGCCGTGGTGGTTAACCCTGCGGTGCATCCTGCGCGTCGGTTTAGCGAATATTTGGGGGCCCAATACAATCCTTATCAGGATTATCATTACCAGTTAGAGCAAACGCATTTGCAGGCGCTGGAACAACTTTATTTGGAGCAATTAGCTTCCCCCGAGCTATTGTTTTTGTTACAACAACAAGGTGATGAAGTGTTACCCTATAGGCAGGCCGTAGACTACTACCAACTCTGCCGACAGGTTGTTGAACCCGGCGGCGAGCACCGCTTTGTAGGATTTGAGCGCTATTTTGGCGCCATTACGCGATTCTTAAATATCACCCTAACCACATAGGCTGTTAACGAATAAAAATATGAGCCAGCAGAACTATAACGCCGAAGCAATTGAAGTATTAAATGGTCTGGACCCGGTAAAACGTCGTCCGGGCATGTATACAGATACCACTCGTCCTAACCACCTGGGCCAAGAAGTGATCGACAACAGTGTCGATGAGGCCCTGGCCGGTCATGCCAGTAAGGTGGATGTGATCCTCCATGAAGATAACTCCCTTGAGGTGATCGATGATGGCCGGGGTATGCCGGTTGATATTCACCCGGAAGAAGGGATCCCCGGGGTTGAGCTGATCCTCACTAAACTCCATGCCGGTGGTAAGTTCTCCAATAAAAACTACCAGTTCTCCGGTGGTTTGCACGGTGTGGGTATTTCCGTGGTGAACGCCTTGTCGACCCGAGTTGAGGTGACCGTGCGTCGCGACGGTCAGGTCTACGAAATTGCCTTTGCCGATGGTGATAAGGTGCAAGATTTGCACGTAACGGGCACCGTGGGTAAGCGTAATACAGGAACCTCGGTGCGCTTTTGGCCCGACGCCTCGTATTTTGATTCGGCCAACTTCTCACTGACGAAATTAAACCATGTGCTTAAGGCCAAGGCGGTGCTATGCCCGGGTTTGCGCATTCGCTTTATCAATAAGCAAACCAAGGAAACGCAAGAGTGGTTCTACGAGGCAGGCCTCAAAGACTATATCAAGGACGCCACCAAGGGCTATGAAACCCTTCCGCAACAACCCTTTACCGGTGAGTTTAGCGGCAGCACAGAAGGGGTCGACTGGGCCTTGCTATGGCTGCCCGAAGGTGGTGAGTCGATCACTGAAAGTTATGTAAACCTGATCCCTACCGCCCAGGGCGGTACTCATGTTAATGGCTTGCGCCAGGGTCTGCTTGAGGCCATGCGCGAGTTCTGTGAATTCCGTAATCTCTTACCACGGGGCGTGCGTCTGACTCCGGAAGACATCTGGGATAAGTGCTCCTATGTGTTGTCGGTGAAGATGCAAGACCCGCAATTTGCCGGACAAACCAAAGAAAAGCTGTCGTCACGGCAATGTGCGGCCTTTGTGTCCGGAGTGGTGAAAGACTCCTTTAGTCTGTGGTTGAACGAACACACAGACGTGGCCGAACTCTTGGCCGAGCTGTGTATCAGTAATGCACAGCGCCGTATGCGCGCGGCAAAAAAGGTGGTGCGTAAAAAGGTCACTCAAGGGCCGGCACTACCGGGCAAGCTGACCGACTGTAGCAGCAGCGAAATCGAGCGCACCGAACTCTTTTTGGTGGAAGGTGACTCGGCGGGCGGTTCGGCTAAACAGGCACGCGATAGAGACTTTCAGGCGATCATGCCGCTGCGCGGTAAGATCCTTAATACCTGGGAAGTGGAGTCGGGGCAGATCCTGGCTTCCCAAGAGGTGCACGATATTTCCGTGGCCCTGGGTATCGACCCGGATAGCGAAGACTTAAGCGGGTTGCGCTATGGCAAGGTGTGTATTCTTGCCGATGCGGACTCCGACGGACTGCATATCGCCACCTTGCTGTGTGCGCTGTTTGTAAAGCATTTCCCGTCCCTGGTTCTTCAGGGCCATGTCTATGTGGCGATGCCTCCGCTCTATCGTATCGACGTGGGTAAAGAGGTGTTCTATGCCCTCGATGAAGATGAAAAAACCGGAATCCTGGATCGTATCGAAGCAGAGAAAAAGCGCGGCAAGGTGAATGTGCAGCGCTTTAAAGGTTTGGGTGAAATGAACCCACTGCAACTGCGCGAAACGACCATGGATCCCAACACCCGTCGCTTGGTGCAGTTAACCTTGGACGAGCCGGAGCAGACTGAAGAAGTGATGGACATGCTGCTGGCGAAAAAGCGCTCCGGCGATCGCCGCCAATGGTTAGAAAACCATGGCGATAAGGCCGAAGTTGAACTGTAAGTAACAGCAATCTGGGCGCCGAGCTAAGGCGCCAATAAACAGAGAGAGGTTTCCATGGGTAAGAAAATTTTAAGTACGTTAATGGGTTTGGCCTTTGTGGGCAGTGCCCAGGCTACGGACATTACCGAACGTCTATTGGTCCCCGAAGGCTTTAGTATCGAGCCATATGCCTTAAACGTAGATAATGCCCGTCAGCTGGCGTTATCAGACAGCGGCATCGTCTATGCGGGTTCGCGCAAGGCCGGCAAGGTGCACGCGTTAATCGATGCGGATAAAGATGGCCAGGCGGAGCGCCAGGTGTTGATAGCCGAGGGCTTGAATTTGCCGTCCGGTATCGCCTTTAAGGATGGCGATTTATATGTTGCCGAGGTTGAGCGCATCGTTCGCTTTAAAGACATCGACTCCAAGCTGGATAAGGCCGAAATGGAAGTGGTATTCGACCAGCTTCCCGATAAACGCCATCATGGCTGGAAATTTATTCGCTTTTCCCCCCAGGGTGATTTAATCATTCCAGTGGGTGTGCCTTGTAATGTCTGCGCCGAGGACCCGGAATTTGGTTTGCTTTACTCACTGGACCTAAAAAGCAAAGAAGTGACCACCATCGCCAAGGGCGTACGTAATTCGGTGGGGTTTGATTACCACCCGCAAACCGGCAATCTCTGGTTTAGCGACAATGGCCGCGACATGATGGGCGATGATATCCCGCCCTGTGAGATCAATGTGATCACCGAGCCTGGCCAACATTTTGGCTTCCCTTATTTTCACGGCGGCACCATTGCCGATCCTGAATTCGGTAAGGGTAAGAATATGAGCGATTATGTGCAGCCGGCCCTTAATTTGGGTGCCCATGTAGCGCCGTTGGGGATTCATTTCTACACCGGCGAGCAGTTCCCGGCCAAGTTTAAAAATCAGCTATTTGTGGCCGAGCACGGCTCGTGGAACCGCAGTAAAAAAGCGGGTTACCGGGTTATGGTCGCCAAGGTTGAGGGCGATAAGGTGACGGGCTATACGCCTTTTATCACCGGCTTTATGGAAAATGAGCAAACCTATGGTCGCCCGGTGGCCATGGTGCAAATGCCCGATGGCAGCCTACTGGTCTCCGATGATTACGCCAATGCCATCTACCGAGTGCAATACAATAAAAAGTAAGTTTGGATAACGAGCAATGACACAAACAACGACCTTGTCACAACAAGGCATAGAGCAGCTTACTATGGGGCGTTTTACCGAAGACGCCTACCTTAACTATTCCATGTACGTGATCATGGACCGCGCCTTGCCGCATATTGGCGATGGCCTGAAGCCGGTACAACGCCGTATTGTCTATGCCATGAGCGAGCTGGGCTTATCGGCGGCGGCAAAATACAAGAAATCCGCCCGTACCGTGGGTGACGTGTTAGGTAAGTATCACCCCCATGGTGATAGCGCCTGTTATGAAGCCATGGTGTTGATGGCACAGCCGTTTTCTTACCGTTACCCGCTGGTGGATGGCCAGGGTAACTGGGGCGCGGCGGATGATCCTAAGTCCTTCGCCGCCATGCGTTATACCGAAGCGCGTTTGTCTAAGTTCTCCGAGGTGCTGCTCAAAGAGCTTGGTCAGGGCACGGTAGACTGGACGCCGAACTTCGACGGTACCATGAAAGAGCCTCTGGTATTGCCGGCTCGTTTACCGCATATCCTCTTAAACGGGGTGACCGGTATCGCCGTTGGTATGGCCACGGATATTCCGCCTCACAACGTGCGTGAGCTGGCCGAAGCCTGTTGTTTATTGCTCGATAAACCAAAAACCGAATTAGCCGAACTGCTGCAATTGGTAAAGGCACCGGATTACCCCACCGAAGCGGAAATTATCACCCCGAAAGCCGACATCGAGAAGATGTATACCACGGGTCGTGGTTCGCTAAAAATGCGTGCCAAGTACCATGTTGAGCAAGGTGAAATAGTGATCACTGCGCTGCCGCATCAGTGCTCGGGTGCCAAGGTACTGGAGCAAATTGCCAACCAAATGACCGCGAAAAAGCTGCCCATGGTGGCGGACTTACGCGACGAGTCGGACCATGAAAACCCGACCCGCATCGTGGTGGTGCCGCGCTCGAACCGCATTAAGGTGGAGCCGCTGATGGCGCACCTGTTTGCAACCACAGATCTTGAGAAAAACTACCGCGTTAACCTGAATATGATTGGCCTCGATGGTCGTCCTCAGGTCAAAGACCTGCGCAGTATTTTGGCCGAGTGGCTTGAGTTCCGCCGTGATACGGTGCGTCGTCGTTTGCAATACCGCCTCGATAAGGTTTTAGCACGTCTGCATATCCTTGAAGGTTTAATGGTTGCCTTCCTCAATATTGACGAAGTGATTGCCATTATCCGCAACGAGGACGAGCCCAAGCCGGTGTTGATGGAGCGTTTTGGCTTAACGGAAACACAAGCCGAAGCGATTCTGGACTTAAAACTTCGTCATCTTGCTAAGTTAGAGGAAATGAAAATTCGCGGTGAGCAGGATGAGCTGGCCAAAGAGCGTGACAAATTAGAGCTGACGCTGGGTTCAGAGCGTCGCATGTCGACGCTGATGAAAAAGGAAATTCAGGAAGCGGCAGAAACCTATGGCGATGAACGTCGTTCGCCCGTGGTTGAGCGTGAAGAAGCCAAGGCGCTGAGCGAGAAGGATTTGATCCCGTCCGAGTCGGTGACAGTGGTGCTTTCCGAAAAAGGCTGGGCCCGTGTGGCCAAGGGTCATGATGTCGATGCCGAAGGCTTGAGCTATCGCTCGGGCGATAAATTTAAGGCCAGCGCCAAGGGTAAGAGCAATCAGCCAGCGGTGTTCCTCGACTCCAGTGGCCGTGCCTTTGCCACCGATGCCCATAGTTTACCGTCGGCGCGCAGCCAGGGTGAGCCCATGTCGGGACGCTTTAATATTGCTGCAGGGGCGACCTTGGAGCATGCGGTGATGGCCGACAATGAGCAGATGCTGCTGATGGCCAGCGATGCCGGTTATGGTTTCGTGGCCGAATTTAACGATCTGGTCAGTAAAAACAAAAACGGTAAGGCGCTGGTAAGCATTCCAAAAGGTGGCTTACTGCTGCAGCCCATTGCCGTGGGTGATATTGCCAGCGACTATTGCATGGCCATTTCCAGCGAGGGGCGCATGCTATTGTTCCCGCTGCGCGATCTCCCCAAGCTGGCCAAGGGTAAGGGCAATAAGATCATTTCCATCCCGAGCGCCAAGGTGCAAGCTCGTGAGGAATTTGTGAAATTACTGGCCGTGGTGCCGCAAGGCGCCAGCGTGACCTTGCTTGCCGGTAAGCGCAAGCTGACGCTCAAACCAAGCGATTTAGAGCACTACCATGGTGAGCGAGGCCGCCGAGGTAATAAACTGCCCCGTGGCTTACAAAGGGTGGATGGCTGCGAGATTGAACTTGCAGGCAGTACGCCTGAGCCTGAAGTGGCAGACACAACCGAAGAATAAAAAAGAGGGCAGCAGCCCTCTTTTTTTGTGGCTAAGTCGACACCTTATAAATCGAAGCGGTCGGCATCCATTACCTTGCACCAGGCCTTGATAAAGTCGTGCACAAAGCGATGCTTGTTATCATCCTGGGCGTAAAACTCCGCGTAGGCGCGCAGTACCGAGTTGGAACCGAAGATTAAATCGACCCCGGTTGCCGTCCATTTGGCTACGTCGGTTTCGCGGTCAACCAGATCGTAAAGGCCGTCGCTGCGCGCTTGCCAACGATAGGCCATATCGGTCAGGTGCACGAAGAAGTCATTGCTCAGTACGCCCACGCTGCTGGTAAACACGCCATGTTCGCTGCCGCCATAATTGGTGCCGAGCACGCGCATACCGCCGACCAGCGCCGTCATTTCTGGCGCCGTGAGACCCATAAGTTGGGCGCGGTCGAGTAGCAACTCTTCGGCGGGCACCGCATAGTCTTGTTTTAGCCAATTGCGAAAGCCGTCGGCGATGGGTTCCAACGGCGCAAAGGACTCCGCATCCGTCATTTCGATACTGGCATCGCCGCGTCCCGGCGAGAAGGGCACATTGGTGGCGACGCCGGCAGCATGGGCCGCTTGCTCCACCGCGGCACAGCCGCCAAGCACGATTAAATCGGCCAGACTAACCGGTTTACTTAGCTCTGCCTGTAATTTTTCCAGCGCATCAAGGACGCGAGCAAGGCGTGCCGGCTCGTTGCCCGGCCAATTCTTTTGTGGCGCCAAGCGAATACGGGCGCCGTTGGCGCCGCCGCGGTGATCCGAGCCGCGATAGGTGCGGGCGCTATCCCAGGCGGTACTGATCAAATCGTTGTGGCTGACGCCGCAATCGAGCAGCTTGACCTTAAGCTCGTCTATTTCATGGTTGCTAAGGATATAATTCACCGCAGGGATAGGGTCTTGCCAAATCAGATCCTCATTGGGCACATCGGCGCCTAAGTAGCGGGCCTTGGGACCGAGATCCCTGTGTGTCAGCTTGAACCAGGCGCGGGCAAATACATCGCTAAAGTAGTCAAAATCCTTGGCGAAGCGCTCGATAATGGCACGGTAGCTGGGGTCCATCTTCATCGCCATATCGGCGTCTGTCATGATCGGGTTATGGCGAATGCTGGGATCTTCGGCGTCGACGGGCTTGTCTTCTTCCTTAATATTGATGGGCTCCCACTGCCAGGCGCCGGCCGGGCTTTTTTTCGATTCCCACTCATAGTTCAATAGTAAATAACAGTAACCATTGTCCCAACGAGTGGGGTGACTGGTCCAGGCACCTTCTAAGCCCGAAGTAAGGGTGTCGCTGCCGATACCGCGCTGGGTATGGTTAATCCAGCCCAGGCCTTGCTCGCTGATATCGGCGGCCTCGGGCTCTGGGCCCAGCAGTGTTTCATCGCCGTTGCCGTGTGCCTTGCCCACTGTATGGCCACCTACGGTAAGCGCCGCGGTTTCTTCATCATTCATGGCCATGCGAGCGAAGGTTTCGCGCACTTGTGCCGCGGTTTTCAGCGGATCCGGCTGGCCGTTGACGCCTTCGGGATTGACATAGATAAGCCCCATTTGTACCGCCGCTAAGGGATTTTCCATGGTGCCCGGCTGGTTGACGTCGTCATAGCGTTCATCGCTGGGCGCCAGCCATTCTTTTTCTGCGCCCCAATAGACGTCTTTTTCCGGGTGCCAAATATCCTCGCGACCGCCGGCAAAGCCAAAGGTCTTTAAGCCCATGGACTCATAGGCCATATTACCAGCAAGGATGATCAAGTCGGCCCAGGATAAACGATTGCCGTATTTTTTCTTGATCGGCCACAGCAGGCGCCGAGCCTTGTCGAGGTTGGCGTTATCGGGCCAGGAATTAAGGGGAGCAAAGCGCTGATTGCCGGTGCCGGCGCCACCGCGACCATCGGCAATACGGTAGGATCCGGCGGCGTGCCAGGCCATGCGGATCATCAAGCCACCATAATGGCCCCAATCCGCCGGCCACCAGGGTTGGCTGTGGGTCATCAGGGCCTTAAGGTCTTGTTTCACCGCCTCGAGATCGAGCTTTAAAAATTCCGCGCCATAGTCGAAGTCCCGGTCATAGGGGGTGGACTTGCCATCATGCTGGTGGAGGATGTCGAGGTTGAGGGTATTTGGCCACCAGTCGGTGTTGGCCTCGGCGTTATGGGTCAGACCGCCGTGCATTACGGGACACTTAGTCATTGGGGTTCCTTTTAGTATCAAAATCAGGACTACATCCAACAGCCGACATAGATGAAGTGACGTTAGCTAATGACTCAAGTGTAGCCAATGGAGGTGTTAAAGGTGGGAATATTAACCAATAAAAACCGCAACCTAACAAGCAGCCTTGGTGCAGCGCACAGGACAAGCCTGTGCTATGTTTACAAATGCGCTAAAGTAGGGTCTGTTGACCTTTGTTGTTTGTTTCTGCAGCAGTTTGTAGCGGATTTATACAAGGCGGCACATGTGTGGTGTAGTTATTCTACATGAACATGTAACAACACAGTAGAAATGCGCTACAAGCGCTGCCCTGCGGGTTCATCTAAACGCATCCTGCTCTGTGTTGCTCGCTATGAACATAGGTGAGCAAGACCGAAGCAATGCTTCGCAGCTTAGCGAGGTGAGCGCATGGATGCGCGATGTAACCAAGCTTCACGGATGAATTAAACCACATAAATCAGTGATGATATTCATCAGAATGCGTTTAGATTGAACATAAAGTAAACCGCAAAGATAAACAGACCCTAATAATGGCCCTAGGTATTTTGGCTGCAGCGAGATAATAAAAAGCGGCGTACAAGTGTTCGCTAAAATAAATCAGCCTATGTATAATGCCGGCCAATCTCGAAAGTTGGAGTTAATTGTGCTGGCATTGTTACGCTTGTTGGTGATTGCGGTATTTATTCCTTGTAGTTTCATTGCAGGTTTTTTGTTGTGCCTTGTGCGTCCGTTTCATGGCGATAATGTACGGGTGATCGGTAGCTGGTATGCGGCGACGTCGCGCGTATTCGGTGTTAAACTCGTGATCGAAAAAGATGAGTCCATCATCAGTGGCGAGCCGGCGGTGTATATTGCCAACCATCAAAATAACTATGATATCTTTTTCTTGCCAGGAGCCCTGCAGCGCAACACCGTGAGCTTGGGTAAGAAGAGCCTAAAGTGGATCCCTTTCTTTGGTCAGCTGTACTGGCTTTCGGGTAATATCCTTATTGACCGTGGCAACCGTAAAAAAGCCATGGCCACCATTACTAAGACCACGGAAAAGCTAAAACAAGGCGGTTTATCCCTGTGGATGTTCCCCGAAGGGACGCGCAGCTATGGCCGTGGCCTGCTGCCTTTCAAAACCGGCGCCTTTCATACCGCCGCAAACGCCAATATTCCGGTGATCCCCGTGGTGATGAGCGATACGCATAAATGTATTAAGTTAAACCGCTGGGATAATGGTACTATCTACATCAAAATGTTAGCCCCACAGCTGTTAGATTCATCCATGAGTGTTCGCCAATATGCCGATCACTTCCATGAGGTGATGAATGAAACGCTGACGCAATTAAATGAGAGAAGCTAAATGGAAAACTGGCGCGAAATAAGCGAAGAAATTGTTGAGTCTTTACTGGAAGACGGCTCTAATCCCGAGCTTCTGTACGAAGTAGAGCACCACTTTGTATGCGAAGACTTTACCGCGCTGGAAAATGCCGCGTTGGCCGCTTTTAAACTGGGTTACGATGTTGAAGAGCCGGCCGAGCTGGAACTGGAAGACGGCGGTACCATCTGGGGTTTCGATGTGGTGGTAGAGTGTGAACTCAACGCCGATGCCATTATGGAAGACGTAGACAAGCTGGTGGCCATTGCCGAGCAAAACCAGGTTGAATACGATGGCTGGGGTACTTACTTCCAAGACTAAAAGATGGTTTTTACCACCAATTCTAGACTTTAAGTATTAGTTGGTGGTAACGTCCTTTCAGTCCTTCAATTGCTAGCCCTGTTTTATGTTGATCTCCTTACCTATTAGCGAGTTAAAGCCCGGCATGTTTGTCGATCGCGTCAATAGGCAGGTCGCCGGGGCGGCAATTAAAATCAAAACCCGTGGCATGGTCCGCGACCCCGCTATTATTGCGCGCCTGCACAAAGAAGGGGTGGAGGAATTGACCGTCGACTTTGCCCAAAGCGAGGTGGCCATTCCCCGTCATTTGCAGCCTACCACCGCACCATCCGATACTCCGAAAACACCCACCAAGTCCAGCGAAGACATGCCAGCCAAGGTAAGCGTAAGTGAGTCTACTCAGGCCTCGTTGGAACAGGAATTTTTAATCGCCAGCACCTGCTATGAACAAAGCCAGGGTAAGCTGCGTGCCATGTTTCATGACCTGAGCGCCGGAATGCTGGTAAATTTGGAGCTGCTTTGCGATATTGCCGATGCCATTGTTGATTCGGTGTTTCGTAACCCCGATGCCATGGCGGCGTTAACTTTATTGCGCGACCAGCAAAGCTATACCTGGCGACATATGCTCAATTGCGCCATTCTCACCGCGATTTTTGCCCGGTATCTCGGCTATGAGATGAATAAGGTCAGGCAAATGGCGCTGGCGGCCTTATTGCACGATATTGGTTTGGCCAAGGTGCCACAGGGCATATTGTCAAAGGCGGGCCGTTTAAGCGAGCTCGAGCTCAAGGCGGTGCGCAAGCATGTGGCTCTGGGATTAGGCATGCTCAAAGGGCAAAAGCATATCACAGGTATGATGTTGGAGATGATAGTCAATCATCACGAGCGCCTTGATGGCAGTGGTTACCCGCGCGGTCTCGGTGCCGACAAACTATCCCGCGAAGCGCGTATTCTGGCCATTGTCGATGTCTATGCGGCAATGATTGCCGATAAGCCCTACAAACAGGCGCAGGAGCCCCTTGGTGCCTTACGCTATTTAATGGCACAGCAAGATTTGTTTGATCAGGCCCTGGTGCAGCGCTTTATTAAATGCGTGGGCATTCATCCAATCGGCACCCTGGTGCAGTTGACTAATGAGCGTTTGGCCATCGTGGTGCAGGGCAACAGCGACAATCCCATTCGCCCTAAGGTGCGGGTGTTTTACAATACTCTACATCGCCATCATATTACTCCAAAAGATATCGACCTGAGCCGCACCAAGGATGATATTAAAATTACTGCGTCCACCTGCGGTAGCGACTTTGATCTTAACCCGGCTCGGTTGCTTAAGGAGCATTTACTGCCTTAACCCCTGGCCTATAACTAGGTCGGTTGCTCCTTGCCGTCTCTTTAACGCGCTTCCTTGCAATTGAGCTCACTCTCAGTCGTGCTTGCAGCCGAAGCTTCAGCGGATTCATTAGATAGGTGCCTCCTAAGCAACCGGTAATCATTAAAAACCAGGCCAGAGAGCCAAGGTGACTATGCAGCGCCAAGGCACAGCCTCCTAAACTTGCCAGCTGGCTGACTATGCCCAGCAGCCAGTATTTGCCAACGGGGTTATCACATTGCCCCTGGCGTGCGCAGGCGCAGTAGCAGGCGCGTATCAAGGCAAGGACGCCAAAGGCACATAAGCTCAATGCCCCGATGAGAAGTGCAAGTATGTAAAACATAACTGGCCCTGCAGATTGATAATGGCAATAGTGTAACCACTGAGTTTATTTAGTCAATGCAAATGAGATTTATTATCAATTGATTGGGCGTGGACATACCAGTGTTAACTTTGATATAAAAATGCGAAACTTTGCCTTTAAATTACGCGTTGTTAACCAAAATTAACAGATTTTTATCATTGGATCATGTAGTGTATGCCAGTTAAAAAGATAACAATGAGAATGAAGTATGCAATTTAAAAAGACCCTTTTAGCGGCATCCTTGGCGCTATTATCAACCGAATCTTTTGCCGCTGCCTTCCAGTTGGCAGAGCAGAATGTCTCAGGCCTGGGCCGTGCCTACGCCGGTGAAGCGGCGGTTGCAGATGACGCTTCTGTGGTTGCCCGCAACCCAGCGCTTATGTCGCAGTTTGACAAAGCGCAGCTAAGCATCGCCGCCATGTACGTAAAACCGGATGTAAGCCTTGAGGGTGAGAGCACCAACAATGGCCTTGACGCCGAGTTGCTTGATGACAGCAGCATTGCGCCAAGCGCGGTGATCCCGGCCGGTTACTTTACTATGCCGCTGAATGAGCAGGTAAGCCTGGGCTTTGGCGTATTCTCAAACTTTGGCCTGTCTACCGAGTTTGCTGGTGACTATGTCGCCGGTCAGATCGCTGGTGAAACCGAAATTGTGACCATCAACACCAATGTGTCGGTGGCTTATCAGCTTGACGAGGCCTGGACCCTGGCCCTGGGCGTGAACCATATTTATGCCGATGCCAAGGTAAAGCGTACCTTGGGTGCTAACCCCCTTGGTGCCCCTACCAGCCTTGAAGCAGCGCACCTTGAGGGTGATGACACGGGTTTTGGCTGGAACCTGGGTGTGGCTTATAGCCTGGATGACTATAACCGTTTAGGTTTCCACTACCGCAGCGAAACCGACCTGACCTTCGATGGTGAATACCGCAACTCGCTTCCTGCCGCCTTTGGTGGTCTTGAGGGCCGTGAGCTGCCAGGTTCACTAGAGCTAACTCTGCCTGCGATCGCCGAGTTCTCGGGCTCACACCAGTTGAACAAGGAATACGGCCTGCACTACAGCGTGGTATGGACCGGCTGGAGCAGCTTCGACAAGCTGGAAGCCTTTGTACCAGGCGTTGAGCAGCCGGTATTTGAAAAGCAGGAAGACTTCTCTGACTCAATTCGTGTTGCCATCGGTGGTGATTATCAGCTTAACAGCGATATTAAATTGCGCGCCGGTTTAGCCTTTGACGAGTCGCCGGTATCACAACAGCACCTGTCAATTTCTATCCCGGACACCGATCGCTTCTGGTTCTCATTCGGCGCCGAGTGGCAGCTGGATGAAGCCTCAAGTGTGGACCTGGGCGCCAGCATTATCCGTGGTAAAAAACAGAGCTTTGTTGAGAGCGATGAGCTTGGTCAGCAATGGGGCTTTGAATCCGAAGGTAATGCCTACCTATTCGGTGCTCAGTACAACTACAGCTTCTAAGCCTTGTAGAAACTATGATAAGAAAAAGCCAAGCATCTGCTTGGCTTTTTTGTGCGTGTTGCGAGAGAGGTGTTGACGCTTCATGGTCTGTTCATTATAAATTGTTAGGCTAAATGAAAGACTTAACAAGGGATATTGGTATGAAAAGCTATTTATGTGTTGCCGTAATCGGCCTTAGCCTAGTGACGGGAATGGCCCAGGCCAAAGATCACAAAGACAAGGGTAAGGGCAAAGGCAGTCTACCACCTGGTCTGCAAAAGAAAGTTGATAACGGTGGCTCATTGCCTCCGGGTTGGCACAAAAAATATCACCAGGGTGACATCCTTGATTATGATATCTACCGCCGTGGTCGTGTAATCGACACCCATGGTCGCGATGGTATTATTTCCATTGAAGTGGATAATCGCATTATCCGCTTAATTAAAAATACCCGAGAAATTGTCTCCATCTTAGGCCGCTAGGCTTTAGAGAGAATAAAAAAACGCGAGCTCAGGCTCGCGTTTTTGCGTTTTGGGCTTTGAGTCAATGTGGCTACTTGGGCGTGGTATTGGTCATAGAAGGTGGTGCATCGTCGAGTATGCGCACCTCTCTTTGTGGGAATGGGATCTCAATATTATGCGCTCGCAGCGTTTCAAATACGATTAGCAACAGGTCACCACCGACACGGTTTTTGCCATCATCAATGCCGAACATCCAAAACTCGACGAACATATTCACACCAAAATCTCCGAATGAGTCGATTTCACAATCGGGACGCTCTTCAAAGGGGATATCCTCGCCGCTGATAACCTGAGGGTGCTTGGCAACGGCTTCTTTTATGATCTCGCACATGGCGCGGATATCGGTTTTATAGGCGACGCTAAAATCAATGCGGTAGCGCTGTTTGGGGTCCTTGTGGGTCCAGTTGGTCATCAGGGAATTGATAAACTTTTCATTGGGGACGAGTATGTCTTTGCCGTCATAGGTTTCCAACACCGTATAACGCATGCGAAACTCCCGAACAAACCCCTTGCTGCCGTCTTCTAGCTCTATAAAGTCGCCTATGGTTAATGAGCGATCCACCAGGATAATAATGCCGGAAATAAAATTTGAGGCAATCGTTTGCAGGCCCAACCCCAGGCCCACACCTAGAGCGCCACCAAATACCGCAAGTGCCGTAAGGTTGATACCCATGATGTTGAGGAGCAAAAGAAAGCCGACACAGAAGAGGGCGACCTCAAACACCTTGGTAAAGACTTCCTTGGTGGTGACATCCAGCTTTTTTTGATTACGTATTAGCTTCTTACCCGTCATTCTAAAGGCTTTGCCCAGCCAAAACAGGATCACGCCGAACACTAAGACGCGGCCGATACCATAAAAAGAAACTTCAACGTTGCCAATGGTGACCGCGATGGTTTCCAGCACGGCGATAATGTGTGGGAGTATCCCTACGAGGTGCAGGAACACCAAGGGTAACACCACCCAGCGCATAAAGGCGGCAATGTGTTCGCCGTCTACCACGGCACGAACAACCGTGTTTAAAAACAGCAACACGGCGATAATTAACACCGCATTGATTAACCAGGTATCAATCTCATATTGCTCCCCCAGAAGCAAAGAGAGCGTCAGAAATGAGATGGCCAGCATGGGGTAGACCACGGCCAGCAGCTTGTTGACAACAAATTCCAGGGCATGGGCACCGCTCGCGGAGGGCTCTTTGGCGGGCGTGACCTTTCTACGAAGCTTGGCTGCGATGAGAAATGAGCAGAGATAGATGGTCAGTATGATTGCCAGCTGGACGATGAACCCCATGCTGGTTAAAGCGTCCTGAGCGACAACAAAATAATCCTTCAATGCTGTAGTTAAAGACTCTGAGGTCAGGCTCAATGTGTTCGCAGTCTCTTTTGTTGCCGCCATACTTGCTCTGCTATATCAACCAAGGCACTTTGATAGTAAATATAATCTTAGGTCTAAAATGATAAAACGAAAAAGCAAAAGGTTGTTTTTTAAACATTTAGTGTAGTGACCTTTTCTTCGGGCACAAAAAACGCGAGCCTGGGCTCGCGTTTTTAAGTTCGTTCAAAAGACTAATTTACAGGCTTTCGATTTTTGCTTTTTGCTCAAGTAGTTTCGCTTTCGCATCACTGAATTCAGCAAGTTTAGACTTTTCTTTTTCCAGTACCGCTTCAGGCGCGTTGCTTACGAATTTCTCATTAGCTAGCTTTTTCTCAACCTGTTCTAAGCCTTTTTGCGCCTTTTCAAGCTGCTTAGCGATACGGGCCAGCTCGGCTTCAACGTCGATTAGACCTGCCATGGGGATCATGATCTCCAACTGGCCAACGTAGGCGGTGGCACAGGCCGGCGCTTCGTCGGCGTTTGCAAGTACGGTTACTTCTTCAAGCTTCGCCAGCGAGCTTAAGAAATTACGGTTTTGCTCAAGACGACGAATATCTTCATCACCTGCATGAGCAAGTAGAACATTCAGCGGCTTGCTTGGGCTGATGTCCATCTCACCGCGGATGTTACGAATAGCGACGATGAATTGCTTTACCCACTCCAGGTCGGCCATGGCCGTTGCATCTACCTTGCTCTCATCGAACTGCGGGAAGGCTTGCAGCATGATGGTGTTTGCTTCGATACCGGCAATGGGTGCGACACGCTTCCAGATGGTTTCAGTGATGTAAGGCATCAATGGGTGCATCAGGCGCAGTAGGCCTTCAAGTACGGTGATCAGCGTATGACGCGTACCACGTTGTTGTACTTCGTTGCCCTTGAACAATACCGGCTTGGTTAGCTCTAGGTACCAGTCACAGAACTGGTTCCAGGTGAACTCATAAATGGTGTTGGCAGCAAGGTCAAAACGGTAGTTATCCAGGTGCTCGGTGAAGGTCTTCACTGTTTGCTGGAACTGACCTTGGATCCAACGATCCGCCAGCGAGTATTCACGCTCTGCATCGTTGAAGCCACAATCTTGCTCTTCGGTGTTCATCAGCACGTAACGGCTTGCGTTCCATAGCTTGTTACAGAAGTTACGGTAACCCTCAAGACGGTTCATGTCCCAGTTGATATCACGGCCGGTTGAGGCCATGGCTGCCAGGGTAAAGCGCAGTGCATCCGTACCGTGCGGCTCAATGCCGTCGGCGAATGTCTTACGGGTGTTCTTTTCGATCTTCTGTGCCAGCTGCGGCTGCATCATGTTGCCGGTACGCTTGGTTACCAGGCTTTCCAGGTCGATACCGTCGATCATGTCCAGTGGGTCAAGTACGTTACCCTTAGACTTGGACATCTTGTCGCCGTTTTCATCACGGATAAGGCCGGTTACATAAACGGTTTTAAATGGTACCTGTGGCTTGCCATCTTCATCTTTGATGAAGTGCAAGGTCATCATGATCATACGGGCAACCCAGAAGAAGATGATGTCAAAACCGGTTACCAAGACGTTCGACGGGTGGAATACTTTTAAGTCTTCAACCTTGTTTGGCCAGCCCAGGGTAGAGAAGGTCCACAGGGCCGATGAGAACCAGGTATCCAGTACGTCTTCGTCCTGGCTTAGGGCTACATCATCGCTCAAATTGTTGTCGCGGCGCACTTCGGCTTCATCGCGGCCAACGTAGACATTGCCGTCGTTGTCGTACCATGCCGGGATACGGTGACCCCACCAAAGCTGACGCGAGATACACCAGTCCTGGATATCGCGCATCCAGGCGAAGTACATGTTTTCGTACTGCTTAGGTACGAACTGGATATCGCCATCTTCAACCGCTTTGATTGCAGGTTCTGCAAGTGGCGCTACACGCACGTACCATTGGTCGGTAAGCAGCGGCTCAATAACAACACCAGAGCGGTCGCCGTAAGGAACGGTTAGGCTGTGGTCGTCGATTTTCTCCAGTAAACCAGCTTGCTCAAACTCTTCAACAACCAGCTTACGGGCGTCAAAGCGGTCTAGGCCGTGGAAGCGCTCAGGAATTGGTGCATCCAGCTCAAGAGGCTTACCGTCGAAGGTAAAGGTTTCACCTTCGCTTAGAATCGCCGCATCCTTGTTGAATACGTTGATCATTGGCAACTGGTGGCGTTTACCTACTTCGTTATCGTTAAAGTCGTGTGCCGGGGTGATTTTCACACAACCCGTGCCTTTTTCCATATCGGCATGCTCGTCGGCGACGATAGGAATGCGACGATTTACGATAGGAAGCAGAATTTCTTTACCGATAAGGTCCTGGTAACGCTCGTCATCCGGGTTGACCGCCACACCGGTATCGCCCAGCATGGTTTCTGGACGTGTTGTTGCTACGACTATGTAGTCTTTACCGTCTTTGGTTGTTACGCCATCAGCAAGCGGGTAGCGCAGGTTCCACATGTGGCCTTGCTTGTCTTTGTTCTCTACTTCCAGGTCAGAGATAGCCGTGTGCAGCTTTGGATCCCAGTTTACCAGGCGCTTACCGCGATAGATTAAATCTTCCTTGTGCAGGCGTACGAAAACTTCTTTCACCGCTTCAGACAGACCATCGTCCATGGTGAAGCGTTCACGGTCCCAGTCAACCGAGGCGCCAAGGCGACGAAGCTGTTTGGTGATGGTGCCGCCGGATTGTTCTTTCCATTCCCAAATCTTATCGATAAAGGCATCGCGGCCCAGATCGTGGCGGTTTTTACCTTCTTCCGCGGCCAGCTTGCGCTCAACAACCATCTGCGTGGCGATACCGGCGTGGTCGGTACCCACCTGCCATAGGGTGTTGTTTCCTTGCATGCGCTTAAAGCGGATCAAGGTATCCATAATGGTGTCCTGGAACGCGTGACCCATGTGCAGGCTACCGGTGACGTTTGGCGGCGGGATCATAATCGAGTACGCGTCGCCTTCGCCACTTGGTTTGAAGTAGCCGTTTTCTTCCCACTCTTGATAGAGGGATTGTTCAATATCTTGCGGATTGTAGGTTTTATCCATTGCCCAGAACCTTTAACTAAATTCTATCTAAACTTTTTGTGTGCTTAGCTGCGCGCCAATATCGCGAAGCTGCTTGTATTTTGCTCGTGCCATTTGTTTGCGTCGCTCATCGGCGGGCACAAAATCCAAAATGGTGTCGAAGCGGCGTATAAAATCGGGCACCGTGGAGGCTAAATTAATTAGCACGGTGCGCTTGGCAACCGGCGGTGTTTGTCCGATTTCTACAGCGGCGCCGCCACGAGAGCCTTCGCCTTGAAGGTTGTGGGGCACAAAACTATCGGCGTCAAACGCCCATAAATGCTGGTCGATAAGGTGCGCATCGTCACGATTATCAACAAAAATAAACACCCTTTTGCCCTGGCGGTATTGCTCCGCCGCAAGGCGGGCGCCAAGATCAAAATGAGCCGGCACTTCATGGCCCGGCTCATCGGCATGCTCTAGCAGGTAAAATAACGCGTGCATTGCGTCCTCTACGCGGCTCGTTAATCCGCCAATTTTGACACAATCGGCTGTTTGCATCAATGAATAAGCCCCTATAAAAGGGGCTTAAACATGCTAAGGCTGATTAATTCGAAAGATTAATCTTGCGGGCTTTCCGAAACACCAGCGCGATTAATTAAATACTGGGTCAGCATAGGCACCGGACGACCGGTTGCGCCCTTGTTCTTGCCGCCACTGCGCCATGCCGTACCGGCAATGTCCAGGTGCGCCCAGTTGTACTTCTTGGTGAATTTAGACAAAAAGCAGGCTGCGGTGATGGTACCTGCTGCGCGACCACCCAGGTTGGTGAAGTCGGCAAACGGGCTTTCCAGCTGTTCGTGGTAGTCATCCCACAATGGCAATTGCCAGGCGCGGTCGCCACTTTGCTCACCTGCTTTAAGCAGGTCATGGGCCAGCGGGTTGTGGTTTGACAGCATGCCGGTAGCATGGGCACCCAGGGCGATGATACAGGCGCCGGTCAGGGTGGCCACGTCAATCACTGTGTCTGGCTCAAAGGCTTCAACATAGGTCAGGGCATCACACAGTACTAAACGGCCTTCGGCGTCGGTATTAAGTACCTCAACGGTTTGTCCCGACATGGTGGTAAGAATATCGCCCGGGCGGTAGGCGTTGCTGCCTGGCATGTTTTCACAGCCGGCTAAGACGCCAATGACGTTAATGGGCAGATTCATCTCGGCAATTGAGCGCATGGTACCGATAACACCGGCAGCACCGCCCATGTCGTACTTCATTTCATCCATGCCTTCGCCTGGTTTAATTGAAATACCGCCCGAGTCGAAGGTCAGGCCTTTACCCACAAGCACGATAGGCGCCGCATCTTCAACGCCGCCGTTGTAGTGAATCACCGACATCACCGACTCATTGGCGCTGCCGCGACCAACGGCCAGGTATGAGTGCATGCCCAGCTCTTCCATCTCTTTCTCGCCAACCAGGTTCACCGTGACCTTGTCGAATTCCGTTTCAAGAGACTTTGCCTGCTCGCCCAGATAACGCGGGTTACAGATATTTGGCGGCATGTTGGCCACGTCTTTACACAGCTTGGCGCCTGAAGCTATGGCTAAACCGTGCTCGATGGCGCTTTCACCTATGGTCAACTCGCGACGGGTTGGGACGTTAAAGACGATTTTACGCAGCGGTCGACGTGGGTCGCTCTTTTTGCTTTTCAATTCGTTGAAGGTGTACAGGCAATCCTGGGTTGTTTCTACCGCCTGGCGAACCTTCCAATAGGTGTCGCGGCCTTTAACATGCTGTTCGGTTAAGAAACAAACGGCTTCCATCGCCCCGGTTTCGTTTAGGGTATTGATGGTTTTGGAGATGATTTGTTTATATTGTTTGTCATCTAGTTCGCGTTCTTTACCACAGCCAACCAGAAGAACGCGCTCGCTTAGCACATTAGGTACATGGTGTAGTAACAGGGTTTGTCCCGGCTTGCCTTCAAGGTCGCCGCGACGCAAAAGATTCGAAATATAGCCTTCGCTGATCTGGTCCAGCTGCTCACCAATGGGTGATAATCGACGTGGTTCATAAACACCTACCACGATACAGGCGCTGCGCTGTTTTTCTGGACTTCCACTCTTTACGCTAAATTCCATTGTGACTCCTAATTAGAGTAATAATCGGTACTCCCAGTGTGTTGTGCGGCAACAGACCGAGTAAGTACTTATAATATGCCAGTGAACTATTTACGGTTTGCTCAATCCACTAAACTAAAGTGTAGACAATTACATGCCTTAGGTAGGATATTTGATCCGCTTGACATATAATAAAGTGACTAAAATAACTAGTTTACTCAAATTTTCCCACTATGCCAGTGAAACACGACGTTTTTAGGGGCGCACATTGCTGATTTTTAGATACTTAACCGCAGAAGTTTTGAAGTCGCAGGTGGCTGTTTTTGTTACCCTCATGACGATATTTGTGAGTCAAAAATTCGTTGTCATTTTAGGCGATGCCTCTGAGGGCAGTATTCCAGCAAAATTGGTGCTTTCTGTGGTTGCCTTAAAGTTGCCGCAACTGGCGTCCTTGATTCTCCCTCTAAGTATATTCCTAGGTATTATCCTCGCTTATAGTCGGGTGTATGCCGACAGCGAAATGACCGTACTGAAGGCCTGTGGTGTCAGTGAATGGTATGTGGTGCGGGTAACCTTGATCTCCAGTACCGTGCTGGCTATTTTAGCCGGTGCCATGACCCTTTACCTGGCGCCCTGGGCCAGCGAAAAAGAATATCAGCTTAAAGAACGCGCCGAGGCCGAAGCCGGTCTGTCGGCTCTGCGAGCCGGGCGTTTCCAAGAAACCGGTAACGAAAAAGCCGTGGTCTTTATTCACAATATCGATAACGGTGGCCGGGTCCTTAATCGCGTTTTTGTTGCCCAGTTGCTGCGCGGCGAAGATGTACAAAAGTCGCTGATTGTTTATGCCGACATGGGTCAGGTAGAAGAGCATGAAAACGGCGAGCAACAGCTGATCCTCAGTCAGGGTCAGCGCGTGGAATTAAAAGACAAGGGGCTTGATGTGCAGCGCACCGATTTTGACAGCTATCAGGTGCAAATCCGCGAACAGGCCATCGAGCATCAGCGTCGTAGGCTTGAAGCCGTGCCCACCTCAGAGTTGTTAAAACAAGATAGTAACGAGGCTGTGTCGCAGTTTCAGTGGCGTCTGGCCATTCCCTTATCCATTCCTCTGTTGACCTTGATTGCGGTGCCGCTGAGTGTGGTTAATCCGCGCCAGGGTAAGTTTGCCAAGCTGGTGCCAGCCATTGCCTTGTATCTGGGTTACTTTATCTTACTCAATGCCGCCAAGTTTGCCCTCGAAGATGGCAAAATCCCGGTTTCTGCCGGCTTATGGTGGGTGCATTTAAGTGCTTTATTTATAGGTGCATTTTTGATTATTAAGGGACGCCCCTTGGGTGCCTGGTTGCGCGCCAGCTTTAAGCGCAGAGGTGCCACAGCATGAAGACATTAGACTGGTATTTAGGCCGTAGCATAATGCAGACCACGGGCTTTGCCCTGTTGGTTTTGGTCGGCATCAGCACCCTGATAAAATTTATCGAACAGTTGAAATCGGTCGGGCGCGGCAATTATGACATCATAGATGCCATGCTCTACACCCTGTATAGTATTCCTGGCGACGTGGTGGTGTTCTTCCCTATGGCGGCGTTAATCGGTGGTTTGACCGGTTTAGGGGCGCTGGCCTCCAACAGCGAACTGGTGGTGATGCAAGCCGCCGGTATGTCACGCCTGCAGGTCATCGGCTCGGTAATGAAAACCGCCATTGTTATGGCCCTGTTGATGATGGCCATGGCCGAGTGGGGAGTGCCCAAGGCTGAGCAAACCGCCAAGCAACTGCGATCGCAGGCCATCTACGGGGGCGAGGTGTTTAGCGCACAGCAAGGGGTATGGGCCAAAGACGGCGATGTCTTTATTAATATCGAAGACGTTGATCAACAAGGCCAGTTAAATGGCATTCGCATGTATCACTTTGATAAGGAACTGCAACTGCAGCGGGTGACCTTTGCGGCCAAAGGGTTTAACCGTGATGGCGGTTGGATGCTGCGTGATGTTAGAACCTTACTTATGTCGGATCTGCAAATCAGTGAGCAGACTCAGGACGAATACTTTTATGCCTCGCAGTTAACCGCGGAAAAACTAGGGGTGGTCTCGGTGAAGCCGGAAACCCTGTCCTTCAGTGGTCTTTGGTCTTATTTGCAGTATTTAAAGCAAAATGATCAGGATACCAGCACCTATGAGCTCGCCCTTTGGCGCAAGATTATGCAGCCGGTGGCGTTGGCGGTAATGCTATTGGTGGCGTTATCCTTTATCTTCGGGCCGCTGCGTACCGTGACCATGGGCGCGCGTATTGTTATGGGGGTGATAACGGGTATCGTGTTCCACCTAACCGACCGCATCTTCGGGCCGATAGTGACCGTATATCAGATCCCGGCCTTTATTGGTGCCGTGCTGCCGAGCCTACTCTTTATTGTGTTTGCCAGCTACCTACTCAAACGCCGCAATTAAAGCAACTGCGCTCACAATTACGGCGTTAAAAATGGTCTCAAGGTCCTCATTTGCTCTATGGAAACTGCGGCATTTCGATCATTTTTGCCTTGTACTTCCAGCGCTCGTCATGCTCTATTATTTTGGCTGATACTGCCTAAACGCATCCTGCTCTTTGTTGCTCGCTGTTTACATAGCGCTGCTATGCTACACAACGAGCGCCGCGATCAGAAAGCGTTTAGATTGAATGAAAGAGCGGTTACAGGTCGGCGCGTTGCGCCGTCAAGGAAGTTGAGAGCTTGTTTGTCGGACTCTTGGCAATTGCACCTGCATTGCTCAACTACTGCTATCTAGGGCGGCAAAGCCTGACCTACGATTAGAGCGGCGCAGATGGCCGCTCTGAAATGTCAGGTCTTAATCTAAGGCGCGATAGACCTTTTTATTTTCTTCTTTCGATAGGGTCACGACTTCACAGCCTGACAGGTAGTCCTGTAGCGCACGCTTATTTTTAAAATCCACTAAAACCAGAAGATTCCCGAGGCCGAGTAGGGCGGCTAAACTGCGCCAGGCACCTTGCCAAAATGTGGGCAATGACCCGTCTAAACGGCGTACCTGTAAGCGCCAGGCGCGCATGCCTATCGTCTGTCCGCTTTTACTCCAGAAATAGCCAAAAAAGCTAATGCTTACCAGCACTAAGAGAATATCGCGAATTACATAGAGGATGGTATTTTGTTGGATCAGCGCGGCCACATCTTCGGCCTCGCCCATAGCAATCCAGCCTAAGGAGACACCACCTTGCACTAATAGCAGAAAGACCACGGTGGTCAGCATGGCAAAGGCAATAACCACTAAGCCGTCATAAATAAGTGAAGCGAGACGACGACCAATGCCCGCAGGCGCAGAATTCAAAGACATGATGTTATTTCTCTCAAACAAAATCGGCGACAGTGTAACAAAGGGTGATTACAAAGGCGACGCTTTCCATTTTGACTTTGGGGCGTTGGCCATTGTTATAGATGTGAGATAGGTTAAAAGCCCGCTTTGGTTGAATAATCGGCAGTTGACACATTAATAACATAAAACGCTTGCCGCGCTTATCATTCTTTGTATAATGCTGGGCATAGAGATGAGGGCAAATAAAAAAAGCCTTTGCTCTGAAGTGGTTTTTCTTTATCTTCTCGCTGAGAAGGTTAAAGAAAAAAGATGCCAGTGTGATGGAATTGGTAGACATGACGGATTCAAAATCCGTTGCCTTCGGGCGTGGCGGTTCAAGTCCGCCCACTGGTACCACTTTTCGGTTCGATATGAACCAGATGAGTCCAAACTTTCTGATATATATTAGAAAATTGGGCTTTTTTTATGTCCAAAATAAATCAACCACATCTACGGACATTCAGTAATTTTAGTAGTACATTTAGTAGTACAGTTTGGTTTTTATACAAGTTGTACTACTTAACTATGGCTAAAATCGTCACCCCGCTTACGAATACCCAAGTAAAACAGGCTAGACCACGGACGAGCTTTATAAGCCTGCTGATGGAGAACGCGACCCAGCAAATGGCAGAATAAGAGCACTTCATTCCTGACAGCTTAAAAGCCTTAGTTGAGCGCATGATTTTCAGCTAACAGAAACCGCCAAGGGAAGAAATCGTTGCTAAAATGGAAAAGCCACCCAGTGTATTGCAACACAAGTATGTAATCCCCAGGCTTGCTGAAAAGCTACAGGGCTTTGTGAATACGTTCTATGGAGGTATGTAGGATTATCCACTAAAAGCTCATGGAGTTATGATGGAATTTATAATTTTCATACTATTAATCCTTGCTTTTCCTCCGTTAGCGATTGTGTTGGGGATAGCATGGTTATGTTTGGGCAAGCCTCTTCATAAATCAGAAAAAACTTTAAAAGTGCTGCTGATCTTCTTCGTTGTAATGGCAATCCTGGGAGAGATCCTTGCTGCTATATAGTGTGCCTGTACAGTCTCGGTAATATGGCTTTCTTTACGGTTTCCCTTCCAGTTTTGCCAAACAGCTTAGTATGGGTTCTGCCAGTATGGGAGCAATGTCGACGGCATTTGAGGGATGGGTGATGGAATTCGTAGTGATAAGCTCAGACAAGCCTGCAGCAATCAAGCGCACATCTACGCCATCAGCGAAAATACCGTGCACTGCGGCGCATTTAATCTCTTCAACATTATATTTTTTTAAGGCCTCAATGCAGCTTAAAATCGTGTGTCCGCTCGAAATGACATCATCTATGATCACCGCGGTTTGGCCCTCGTGAGCACCTAAGTCCGGCAGCCTTACCTCAACATCGCGATCGCCTTGTCTATTCTTTTGTCCAATAACGTAGGCATGGCCACTTACTTTGGCTATGCTACTTATCCACTGTTCGCTCTCTGAGTCGGGGCCAACCAGAAACAAGTTTGGCTGGCCTTTTAACCAGTTCGCAAGTAAAGGTGCGCCTTGCACCACCACATTTGGCACGGAATATATTTCATCCAGGGAGTGGTAGCGATGTAAATGCGGATCCACAGTCACTAAATAATCTATGTGGTTAGAAAGCGACTGAGCAAATACTTTTGAAGTAATGGCCTCACCGTCGATAAAGCGCTTGTCCTGGCGCATATAACTCAGATAAGGGGCTACCAAGCCAACGGATTTAGCACCCAAGTCTTTTAATGTATCAAGCAGGAAAATAAGCGGTAAATATTTCTCGTTGGGGTGGGATAAGTCAGCAACAACAATGCAATGACAATTCTTCACCTTGCTCTGGATGCGAAGATAAGACTCGCCATCGGGAAAATCACGTGAATTATATGCGCCGATCGGACAATCTAATTGCTTGCTTAGGCTTGCAACTAAGGGCTCAGAATTTAAAGAAAAGATCATTGATTTACTCATTACACTTTTCATTCCTGAATATTAAAGATGTCAGAGTTGTTCTGATAGAAATCAAGCGCATAACTTAACTCTCCGGTGCTGTTACTAAAAATAGTAAACAAAGGCTCGCCTTTTACCACCTTGCTCCCTGCATTCACATGCAGTCTTAAACCGGCATTCAAGGAAAATGGTGCCCCTGCCAATTTAGCCAACCGGGCAAGTTTGCGGTTATCGATATGGCTCACAAAGCCGCTCTTGTTAGCAACTTCTTGATGGTTATACCGAGCCGAGGTAAGTTCCTTGATTTGGCCCTGTGCCGCTCGAATTTTATTAAACTGAGTCAATGCTTGACCGCTTTCTAGGATTGATTTTGCCTTTTCCAACCCAGCCTCTATGCCTTGTCCATTGTCTAAATCAAATAAATTTGCCGCTAAAATCAATGAGCGCTCTTTTAAATCCATAGGCGCATCCTTTTTACAGCCTAACACGGCTAAAATGTCGCTCGCTTCCTGGCTCGGGCCTATGCCTTGGCCAACAGGTTTTGAACCGTCCGTTATAAGACACCGCACATTAATGCCACAAGCCTGACCCACCTGAGTAAACAGCCTGGCTAGCCGTGCGGCATTTTCTTGGGAACGGACTTTGGCCGTCTCACCGACGGGTATATCTATTAGTACATGGGTCGAACCGGCGGAAATCTTTTTTGACAAAACAGAGGCAATCAACTGGCCTTCACCATCCAGATCTAATGAGCGCTCTATGCGGATCAGTACATCGTCTGCGGGACTAAGATTGACCGCTCCTCCCCAGACTAAACAGGCTCCCGTTTTGTCTACTACGCGTTTAATATCCTGCATGCTTAAACTGACATCGGTTAAGGTTTGCATGGTATCTGCTGTGCCTGCGGGGGAGGTGATTGCTCTGGAGGAAGTTTTGGGAATGATTAATCCTGCGGCGCTGACGATAGACACTAGGATGGGGGTTGTTCTATTTCCGGGAAGTCCTCCTATGCAATGTTTATCAAAAACTTTTTCATGCTCTTCCCATTGCAGTATCTTGCCGCAACTCACCATTGCCTGAGTTAAATAAACAATTTCATCGATACTGAGTCTTTTTCCCGCACAAACACTTAAAAAGCTCGCAATTTCAATGTCGGTATATCTGTGCTTACTTATGTCTTCAATAATTTGCGTTATTTCTTTTTTATCTAACTCTAAACCAAGGATTTTTTTCCTTACAAAGCCTAACGAGCTAACAACAGGGGCATGAGAAATGGTTAGGTGTTGGCCTGCAAACGTATCTAATTGAGCCATTGCAATATCAGAGAGGCCTATCTGATCTGGTGCTAACTTTTCATTTCGAACAACATTCAATGTGGCAATTAATTCCTTATTGTTTGTCTCTAAAAGCACGCGAGCGTTTGAGCTAAAGCCTTCCGAGTGACAAATAAGGCAATCCTGGCGCATGTACACTATAGGCTCTTGGTGGGTATCAATCCCCATTGCATATGCTTTAAGGGTATACTTTTTAATTTTCATCGCTTCCCCCTGCTTTACGTCTTTTTAGTTAGCAAGCTCTTAGCCAGTGAGTTTACTTTTGTTTCCGGTTTGCTTTTGTAGGCACTTGATGACAACTCCAAGGCTTATGTTTGGCATTGTCCTTAACATTTTGGTCGACAAATTTGTAATAGCTCTCTTTAGTATGGGTCCACCAGTCATCATGCAAATCAGCTCCATGTTTTCTGATCACTTCTTCAATACCGTCCAGATCAATATGAGTAGCATCATAGGCAAGGTGGATTTCACCGTTTTTTATGTTGTAACTTACTTCATCTATCCCAAAAACCTTATCTATTTCAGAAACTAATGCGTCACTGTTCTCTTCGGTAACATTTCTTAATTTCAGGTTTCGAACAACTAAGTTATGCTCTTTGACGCCAACTCTATGATCTACATCGCTCATAATTTATCTCCTAATATGAGTGAAAACCTTGCTGTTGTTCTTCATTGATGCGCGCCAGGTTAAAGCCAGGATTAGTGCTTACTTAATCTAAGCTAGGGCCTTGATATCTCTACTCTGCATAAGACCGTTAACAGACTTAACTGGGCTCAGTGATGTCAACAGCGTGTAATACCTTAACTTGTTAGTCATGGTTGCAAGCCTTTTTGCCGGCTTGGCGACTTTCCTATTGGCTTTTCAGTTTTGCACTCCTACATAAAGCTTAGACCCGAGCCTCAGGCACAGGTCAAGTAATTCCCTATGCTTTTGGATAATTAGATTGTGATTAGCTAGTGGAAATAGGAGGATGATTGCGCTATGGCAACATCACCAGTTATCACAAATGGCAATAAGATGAGCATCTTCGTCAGGCCTTGGAAAATATTACGCTAATGGTTCAAGCCAAGTGCTGATTTAAATCAAGGAGTAAATTAGGTGATCGTTTGCTGAGATAGACGAAAAAACGCCACTGCGCCCTGGTTAGCCAATAATGTTAAGGGCGCTATGGTATCAAGCGCACACCTGAAGAAGGGGAAGGTGTCCGTTAGGCGATGGTTGCCATTTTGCCCGTCAGCGAGAGGCCTTCGAAAGTGGCGGGGGGCCCTGCCCGCAGGGTCCATCTGTGTAACGAAAGCGTTAAGCAGTTTTCGAGCAAGGCTGTGATTATTAACCCACTTTTGCGGTTATTCCTGCTAGCTACACGCACTACGCATTTTCGTTAGGGTGCGTTGCTCCTGCGCGGTGTAGTTTAAGCGATACTTGGTCATCACCGCATTGAAGCGGGCGAGGTATTCGCAGCGGTAGTCATGTTTGGGTGGCAGCCACTCGGTTGGGCCCTTTGCGCCCTTGGAGCGATTTAGGCCGTCGTCTACGGCGAGCAGGTTGTCCATGTCGTTGGCAAAGCGTGCCTTTTCGCTGCGACTCCAATGGGCACCGCCGTGCTCGCTGGCAAACTTGAGCGGCACTATATGGTCGATGTCCAAGTCATCGTCACTGGTAAACTGCTTACCCGAATAGGGATCCGTCCAGGCACCTAATGTAACCCGACATTGCTGTTGTTCGTTAAAGCTTACCTGAGCCTGTGATTGGGCAATTAACACCTCGGCGCGGGTGTCCTGGCAGTCATTATCTTCATCCAACCAATGGGGCCAGTCATCGCGGTTGTACTCACCACGGGCACGAGGGGCGATCTTTTCTTGCCCATAGCCTTTGGGTAAGCGGCCGCCTGCATCGAGGCAACTGGGTACATCGGCATAGGTTGTGAAGCTTGTGGTGCGCTGGTAGTGGGCGGAGTCGGGAGTATGGCAAATGCCACTTTTCGACATTTTGACCGTTTCCGCTTGGCAGGCGGGGAGAGTGAATAACAGGATGGTCGCAAAAAAGGTTGAGGTAACTACTGCTTGGCTCATATAACTGCTTGTAGAGTCAAAAAATGCTTGTCCGCACAATAAAGTATTTTCATTGCCAAGTCACCACTCAAAGCGGGGTTGAAGGTGCCGCCCTAAAGCAAAAAAACCACCTTGCTACAAGAACAAGGTGGTTTGTGGTTGTGAACCAACAAAGGGGTTAATCAAGCATGTATACACGCATCATGGTTTGAGACGCCGTGCTGCCAGATGAATCGGTCATTTGCACACGTAGGTGAACAAATTCGCCGGCGGCACCATTGTTTGGTAGGGTTGCTGTCCACTGACCATCCACCATTGATACGGTTGCTTGTTGCCATGCGCTTTCAGGTAGGCGCGTTGACACAGGGCAGTAGCTGTACGCCGACACACCTTCCGGTAAACAGTGCTCGCCAAAAGCATATTGCACGCTTACTTCGCTCAGCGAGACCGTTTCTGCTGAGTCAAGTTTGGCGCCCAAGGCGATCTTAAAGGCTTCACCCGCAGGCACGCTGTTCTCAATATCCACCGGAAAATCATAGGTCGGCATTAATACTGCCTGGCGACCCTGAGTTTCACTATGGGTATTGAAGCTGTATACGCCACGGAAGAATGAGCCCAGGTTATCCCTAATAGGTGAGCGCTCACCTACGCCACGGGCATAGTACTGGGTAGTCAGTTCAACTTCGGCATTGCTGTGCGGTACTTCAAGCATACCGTTGTTCGGGAAAACCGATTGACCGTCTAACTTGACGCCAACCGCCGAGCTGCCATTGAAACCTGAGGTACCGTCGTGACCTGCGCCATCACCAAAGGTGGCGAAGCGGAAGTAAAGCAGGTTGGTCTGACGGGCGACCATTGCCGAGCCGTTGGTTAGTAGGGCACCGGTACGCGGACCTTTAAACCAGCTTGTCTGCTCTTCACCTTCTGTCATTACGCGAGGGCCATCGAAGTAACCACCATTTGAGCCTAAACGGCTGCTTGGCATAACGATATTGGTCCAGGCGTTCTTAGTTGTGGCGCTGTAATACTCTTCGCGCTCCACGGGCAACATGATCATTTGCGGGCTACCGGTTGAGTAGAATTCGCCAGTGCTCCGGGTCATGGCCATAACATCTGTCCAGGCCGGACGCTCGTCATTCTGTGAATGATATTGGGCGGTGACCTTTCGCATCTTTTGTTCTTGCAACACGATTTGACCAGACTCGATCGCACCATCGGTAATGTGGTTAATCGAATAGGCATAGGGTGAGCGTTCGGCGGCAATACCCGACCAGCTGATGCGGTTGTTACCTGCTTCCACTTCTGCGGCCAATAGTTCGCCTTGCTCGGCGCTGATATTAATCACAGGCACGCGTGGTGTGCCACTGATGCTGCCCTTGTAACGACCATGGCTTCCCCCACGATAGTGAATAACACCAATGGCACCGGCATTCATGGCGTTACGCACCATGTAAGAGGTGACATAGTATGGGTGAGAGATAAGGGCTATTTTGCCTTCGAGATCAAATTGACTCCAATCGGTGCTGTAGTCGCCTTCGCCAACGGCAACCACTTCGACGCTGCCTTCACCGTGGAATGACAATGCCTCGCCTTGGTTTACATAGTCCAGCACTAAACCACCTTGGGTGCGTAGCTCTGTTTCTGGTGCCACTGCACGGGTGGTAACAAATGAGCGGAAGCGGCTGTCATGGCCTTGCGACCAGGCGTACATGTTGTTGACGTAATCCGGGGCTAGATCATAAGCGGCCAGCTTGGCGTTTTTACTGTCGTCCAGGGCATAGGTGAAGCCGAATGAGAAGCCTTGAGTAGCTAATGGCTTACTCGCCTTAAAGGTTACTTCTCGGGCATCGCGGGCATCAAACTGAAGCTGGCGATCTGTGGTCAGCTTGGCATCAAGATCCGCCATCATGGTGGCCGACTCAACTAAACCCGAGGTGGTGCTGTCGTTATCAAAGGTCATGATATGGGCAACCACGGTGTAATCGCCACTAGGTACGCTTACACTGGCATGGCCATTGCGAAGTTGTATATAGCGACCCCAATCGTCTTCTTCATTGATTAGATAGACCTTAGAAGGTGACGAAGCGGGCATGCCACGACGGTCGGTCACATTGAGATCTAAGGTCACTTGCGGTTGGTCAATCCAGAATGAGATAGGCACAATCACCTGCTCATCGTCTGTTCCTACCGTTTTACCAATGATCTTACCCGTAATAGCACCATAGGCACCGTCGCGTAGGGCAATTTCGGGGTTAACCCACACCGGTAGCTGCGCCGTTTTATTGGCGGCGATGGTGATTTCTTTTTCACCTAGGCCGGCAAAGGTAGCAGGCAGCTTGGTGATACCGTCTTCACCGATTAAATCCAGGCTTAGTTTCAGGGTGATGTCTTCTGATGACAGGTTTTCGAGTGTGACTTGCGCCTCTGTATAGCTTGAACCATCGCCATGGCGGAACATACCCAGCTCTTTGTTGGGAGCAGCGATGACCGCTTGTGCTACGGCACGGTTGATATCCATTGGACCTGCGCCTTGCTCAAGTACATGGGCATCGGATTCAACGGCAGAAGAGGTCAGTATTTGTTTTACTTCTTGTGGTGATAAGTCGGGACGTGCCTGCATGACGATGGCTGCACCACCGGCAACGTGAGGCGCCGACATCGAAGTGCCTGACAGCGCCTTATAGGCGGTGGCACCGGTACCACCTGAAGCGGCGGCAACAACATCTACACCCTGTGAGGCAATATCAGGTTTTGCCGAGTGGCCATCCGGCGACGGACCACGTGATGAGAAGGAGGCGGTGTTGTTTTCACGATCCAGTGCACCTACGGTCAATGCGCTTGGCGCACATCCTGGAATACCAACTGTTTCACGAGTGAAGCTGTTACCTGCAGAAATAACGAATAGGGCTTTATCGCTTAACGCTTCAACCATATCCACCAGTGGACCAGAACAGCTGGTGCCACTGCCGCCAAGAGACATATTTACGACCTGCGCGCCTTCTTCGACGGCCCAGAGCATGCCATTAAGAATGCCGTAGGTTGAACCGCCGCCCGCGTCGCTTAACACTTTGCCGACGATTAAGTCTGCGCCCGGCGCAACGCCCGCCCATAGGCCATTTGATTCCGCCCCATTACCGGCAACGGTGCTGGCGGTATGGGTACCATGGCCGTTGAAGTCGTCAACCTTGTTAAAAGGCCAAATAAAATCACGTTCGGCAATGACCTGGCCGACAAGATCTGCATGGCTGGTGTCATAACCTGTATCAAGTACGGCCACTTTCACACCGGTACCATTGTATTGTGCCGCCAGTGGGCCATAGGCGCCGGTTAGCGGCACGGTAGGCGTCAGCGTGGCGCTGCCTTGTGAGGTTTTATGTGCTTGTACCATGGCGTCAAGCCAGACGCCTTTGATGCGGCTGTCGCTGCTAAAGCTTTGCCAAACTTGTGCAGCCTTGTCTTTGCTGATGGCAAAGGCGGCGCTGTCAATAATTTCCAGCTCACCGGTGAGTGAGACACCCTCAAAGGTGGTGGGCGTGGCGCTGCCCGCAAGGGTGCCGTCCGTGTATTCGACAATAACCGGGAGCTTATCGGTTGAGGCATCATCGTAGCCGGACTGATGTAATTTGGTGATGTTAAACAGCTCTAGGTCAACGCCGTGGTTATCAACCAAATTTTGCGACTTGGCGGTTAACACATACTGGCTGTCGCCTCTGCGAAACACGCTGGTTAACTGCTCTTGACCATTTTCATCGTGCAGGCGAATACCGCCTAGTTGACCATCCGGTTTTACAACTGCGCTGACTTTTTCGCCGGTGATCAGGGTAAATTGTAATTCTGCAGGGGAAAGCTCGGTGGCTGCTTGGGCGGAGCCTCCCATGGCTAGCATCATTAACGTTGCTAGGCGGGATTTGTTGAATAGTCGAGTCATGACTGGTTCCTGTTTTGGTGACGCTCATGGTTAATCGAGCAGTTGGCTTTAGGTGAAAAGTGTTGCCGATAACCTCGTTTTGTTGCCAAAAAGTTACCGGTGGGAGGGGTTTTGTTGCAATTCATTTAATGTACGATTTTGTACCTTTTGTGTGTCATTTTGTCTGTTTTTCCTGTTTTTCCTGTTTTTCCTGTTTTTCCTGTTTTTCCTGTTTTTCCTTAAAAACAGAAAGTTAATTTTTTGATATGAACTCGGTTTTTAGCCTTGCATAAGCGTTTGATGCTTACTTTTTACTATTGTTGATTGTTTGCAAATAGTGCGTCGGCGACATACCAAACCAGCTCTTAAAACTGCGGCTAAACGCCGAAAACTCCGAATAACCTAGGTTTAGCGCTAAGTTAGTGAGGTTTGGGCGTTGGCTTGTCAGAACCTGTTGGGCCACATCCTTGCGTACTTGTTCCAGCAGATCCCGGTAGGAGGTGTGTTGTTCACTTAACAGGCGCTCTAACTTTTTCGGGTGCAGATCCAGGCTCTTGGCTATGCTCTCCTTGCTGCAATCGCCTGTGGGCAGCAGCATGTTAATGGCGTGACGGGTTAGCACTACATAGTCGACATGCTGTTGTAGCTGAAAACCCTGAAATTGACTCTCAACGATCTCGGCGAGCAGGTTGGCCTGCTGTAGTGGCGGCTGGCTGAGAATATCGGCATTAAAAACAATGCTGTCTTTGCGACAACTGCCTTGTACCGGGCAACCGAGCAGTTGCTCCAGCGCCAGTTTGGCGGCCAGGGGCAGATGCTGTTTAAAGCCAATATGGTGGGGTTGCCAGTGGGCCCCGAGCATGTCTTTCAATACGCTGAGTATCAGGCTCAGGGTTAGCAGGCAGATTTGTGTGTATTGCTGGTGATGATTGATTTGCAGGTTAACGGCCAGTTCGCACTGATCAGCACTTGGCGCGCCCAAAGTCAGGTTGACCCCCTGAGCATGGCGTTGGGCATACTTGGCGCCGCATTCAAGAGCTTGCAGCAAGGTCGGCTTTTGCACTATGTAGGCACCGATCAAGCCCAGCGTTGCTAGGCCCTGCTCTTGTCCTAACTGGGCGCCGAAATAGGGGAGCTGCAATTGCGTGGCGGTCATTTCCAGGAGCTCGGCAATTTGCTTGTAGGGGATCATTAGATCCGGATCGGTAAATTGCCTTGGCAAGATGCATACCTGTGACAACAGGTCCCAAGGGTCACCTCCAAGCCGCTCTACCAGCTCGGGATAGCCGGTGAGAGAGCCGATGCGGGCATAATAGGGCATGGGTCACCGCGGCAATGAAGTCATTTGTATGTCGTATTATGTCATCACCATGTCGCATTTTGTCAAGATATCCTCGTGGATTTGTAACTACTATCTAAAGTCCCCTCTTGCCTATTTCATTAAGCGTAAAAGAGGGCGAATCAATTTAACGTCAAATGAGGACACTTCTATGAGTAAGATGGCAGCAGTGGCAGTACAAAACGGCCAAATTAGCAACATTGACGTGGATATTCCCGTACCTGGGGAGGGGCAGGTATTGGTTAAAAGTCTAGCTTGCGGTATTTGCGGCTCCGATTTGCACATAGCTCGCCATGGCGAAGAAGTGTTCGAGATCTACAAAAAGATGGGCGCCTTGCCCGAGGATCTGCCAAGTTCCGCGCCGATCATGTTAGGGCATGAGTTTTGTGCCGAAGTGGTGAGTTATGGCCCACAGACACCACCGCGTTTTGCGCCCGGTACCCGGGTAACCTGTGCACCAATCTTGCTCACGCAAGGCGGTGCCGGTGTCGGGGTCACCCCAGGCTTAAGTGGCGCCTATTCAGAATATTTTATCCTTGATGCCGAGCTGCTTCTGGAAGTGCCAGCGCACCTAAGCTCTTTGGCCGTCACAATTACCGAGCCATTAGCTGTGGGTGTACATGCGGTTAATCGTGCCGATATCGACCGCGATTGTGTGGCTCTGGTTGCCGGCTGCGGCACCATAGGTTTGGCGACCATTGCGGCGCTTAAGCACCTGGGTGTGAAAGAGATAGTCGCCTCAGATCTGCAGGCCAGTAAACGTGACGTTGCCGAGCAATTCGGCGCCTTGCATACCATTGATCCGAGTCAGGAAGATGAAGTGAAGTTTACCAGTGACCTGGCCCAGGGCCGTCGCGTGGTGATTTTTGAATGCGTTGGTATTCATCAGCTTATCAACGGCTTTATCGAACGTGCGCCGGCCCATTCTACCCTGGTCATCACCGGCGTACACACAGCTATGACGCAAGTGAACTTTGGTTATGCCACGGTCAAAGAAATGGACATTAAATTCTCTTATTACTACTCGGTTGAGGAATTTGCCACCTCGTTGCAAATGATCGCCAGTGGCGATATCGCCTGGGAAAAAATGTGTACGGCAACGGTCGGTATGGACGGCATTGCCGAGGCTTTTAACACCCTGTTAAAGCCCAATGACCACATTAAGGTGATCCTTGAGCCGGGTCGCCAAGGTGCATTGACCCCCTTTCATCAAGATTAAAAATTGGGCAGTTCGCTGCCCTTAACTCACAATAATAATAAGCCTTTAAGGCACAGCAACAAGCAAGAGGAACACACTATGGCCTTACCAGATATGGTTAATCATCTCGAGCACCTGTTATGTGTGCACACCGAAGAGCAGCAAATCATTAAAAATGCCCTTCCAGGAGTGCATCTGTACCCTTTGGTGTTGGATGTTGAAAACGGGCTTTGGGTATTGCGGGTGCAGTTTGAACCCAATGTAACCTTACCTAAGCACTTCCACACCGGCGTCGTTCATCTCTATACCATGAGCGGCTGTTGGCACTATCTGGAATATCCGGATGATAAGCAAGTGGCGGGTAGCTACTTGTTTGAGCCCGGAGGTTCCATTCATACCTTCCATACTCCAGCGAGTAATGAGGGCCTGACCGACACCTTTATGGTGGTGCAGGGCGCGAATATTAATTTCGATGCTGACGGCAACTACGTCAACATCATGGATGCGGGCTGGATTGAGCAGGCCATGTTAGCGGCGGCCAAAGAGCAAGGCATAGTACCTAGATACATTAAGCCAAAAGCAAGCTATGATTTTTCCAATAAATAAAAAGAATAAAAAGCGAGGAAACCTATGCTTGCTCAACTACATGAGTATCAAAACCTAGATACCTTTATTTCGTCCGCTTGCCAGACTTATGGCGACAAGGACGCCTTTACCAGCGTGGGGAAAACCCTCACCTTCGCCCAGGTGGATGCACTGGCACAGCAACTGGCTGGCTATTTTTATGCTCAGGGACTGCGAGCCGGAGACCGTCTTGCCATTCAATTGCCCAATGTAAATCAATACCCCATTGTGGTTTATGCGGCCTTTAAATTGGGCTTAGTGGTGGTCAACACTAACCCCTTGTACACACCCAGGGAGATGCTGCACCAGTTTAATGACTCCGGAGCCAAGGCCCTGGTGATCCTCGGCGATCTGTATCCCAAACTGGAGGCCATTTTGGCCGAGACGCAGATTGAGCTGGTGATCGGCACCGGCGCCGCGGATTTATTGCTTGAGAGCAGTGACCCCCTAGCCGAGCACTGTGTAACCTGGCATCAGGCGCTGGCTCAAGGGCAGGGTGTTGACTACCCGCGCTCCAGTGCGCAGCTAGATGATGTGGCGGTGCTGCAGTACACCGGTGGCACCACCGGAGTGTCGAAAGGGGCGCAGTTAACGCATAAAAACCTGATTGCCAATTCCTTGCAAACCAAGGAAGCCTTTTCTGACCGCTATGATGATGCCAGCGAGATATTTATTTGTCCCTTGCCGCTTTATCATATCTATGCCTTTACCTTGAGCATTTTAATCAATACCGCCTCTGGCAATCATTCCGTGCTGATCCCAAATCCGCGTGACTTGGATACCTTTGTCAGTGCCATTAAGCCGTTTCGCTTTACCTGTTTTGCCGGCATTAACACCTTGTTCGTGGGTCTGTGTGCGACCAAGGAATTCACACAACTGGATTTTTCCAGCTTGCGCTTAACCTTGTCCGGTGGCGCCGCCTTGACCACAACCGCCGCCAATGCCTGGGCCAAGGTGACGGGTTGTAGTATATCCGAGGGCTATGGTTTATCGGAAACCTCTCCCGTGGTCACCCTAAACGAGCCGGGACAGGAGCAAATCGGCACGGTCGGTTTGCTGCTGCGTGACACCGAGGTGGAGCTTTGGGACGAGAATGACAAGGCAGTGGCCGACGGCGAAAGCGGGCAAATTGTGGTGCGCGGCCCTCAGGTTATGAAGGGCTACTGGAATCGTCCAGAGGAAACAGCCAAGGCGCTAACCGCCGACGGCTATTTTAAAACCGGCGATGTCGGCATTCGTCTGGATAATGGCGCCATAAAGGTGGTTGATCGTCTCAAAGACATGATTATTGTCTCCGGCTTTAATGTTTATCCGAACGAGGTTGAGGACGTGCTGGTAAGTCACCCGGCGGTGTTTGAGGCGGCCGTGGTCGGCAAGGCCGATGAGCGCACCGGCGAAGCGGTGCATGCCTTTATCACCGTAAAGCAAGACGTCGATGAGCAAGAGTTGCAAGCGTTTTGCCGCGAGCAGCTTACCAACTACAAGGTACCCAAGCACATACATATTCTCGAGGAGCTGCCTAAATCCACCGTGGGCAAAATCCTCCGCCGGGAACTGAGAGACGACGCTTAATCGCTATGTAAGCCAATAAAAAAGCCCCAAATGTTGGGGCTTTTTTATTAACCATTATTGAAGGCCTAGTCAATGGTTAACTATCATAGCCGGGATTGTTGGCATCAAGCAGGCGTAATAACGCCGGCCAGGCCAAGGCGCCGCCCAGGCCCTTAGTGACCGCCTGAGTTTGCCCTTCAATGCCATCGATAATCGGCTGTGGGACATGAACCAGTTGCTCTGGATTTTGGTTGGTACGCGCCTGTATGGCGCAGGCCGACTCCAAGGCATACATAAATAAGAAGGCGTCTGCCACTGTCGCCCCCGTCGTCAATAGGCCATGGTTACGTAGGAGCAAAAAGTTGTTGCCCTGCAAGTCTGCAACCAGGCGCTCTTTTTCCTCCGGATTGAGGGCGATGCCCTCATAGTCGTGGTAGCTCAAACCGCTGAGCACCACCACCGCCTGTTGCGAAATGGGCAATAGCCCGTGTTTGCACGCCGACACCGCTACGCCATTGGCGGTATGGGTGTGAATAATACAATGGGCGTCGTCACGGGCTTCATGGATGCAACTGTGAATGGTAAAGCCGGCGGGGTTCACCGGGTAGTCACTGTGATGCAACTTATTGCACTGTTGATCGACGCGGATCAGCGATGAAGCGGTGATCTCATGAAACATCATGCCATAGGGGTTAATTAAGAATTGGTCCTGGGTACCGGGAACACGCATGGATATATGGGTAAAGATTAAATCGTCCCAACCGAAGTGGGCGACTAATCGGTAAGCCGCGGCTAATTCAACCCGCGCTTGCCATTCTTGGGGTGAAACCTGATCTTTCATTATTACTCCTTATTACCAAGGAACTTTTTACCAAGGAACCTTACGGGTGATGATGTCTTTAAACATGACCCAGTCGCCGAGAAAGCTGTAAAACGGGTAGGTGAAGGTGGCCGGTTTATTCTTTTCAAAAAAGAAATGACCAACCCAGGCAAAGCCATAGCCGATAATCGGTAATGACCACAACCACATATAATGGCCACTGAGCAGGGCCGCAGCCAGGACGGTGAGTACCAAGGTGCTGCCAAGCACATGTAAGCGTCGGCATACCTTGTTTTTATGCTCTTGCAGGTAATAAGGATAAAATTCCTTAAAGCTGCTAAAGCCTTCTTTATCTGAGACATGGCCCATGGGCGCTCTCCTGTTGAGTAAATAACCAGCGTGCCAGTGATCATTATTGTTATAGTCAGCCGCTAAAGGGTGCTGCACCTTATCAGCACGCTTATTAACAATATGCTGGAAATTCGCACTGCGCTTGCTATTGTGAGTCTTATAATTGATTTTACAGGTCAAGCAATGCGGACAATTTCATCATGGTGGGTCAGTGCCATGGCCGAAACCTTCAAGTGGCATGGTTTGCCCGTTACCACCTTGTTCAATGACGCCAATATTGCCCTCGATTCCCTAACGGTTAAGGACAGCCGTTATCCACAAAGTAATGTCAGTTCCTTGTGGAATTCGGCGCAAGCGGCCATCGAGCGTCGAGGTGAGCTGCTGAATCTCGGCATTGCCGTCGGTGGCAGCATGAATGTTAGAGCCATTCCGGTGATTGGCCTGGCCTTATTAAAACAAGACAGTGTGCTAAGCGCCTTTAAACTGATCCTGCGTTATCAGAAGCTGATCGGCGACACCACCAATGCCCAGCTTATCGAGCCGCAACCGTGGCAGGCCCAGCTGCGCTTTCATTTTGCTTCGAATACCGGCGCTATCGGCACGCAGAGCTATGAGGCGGCGATGGCGTTTTGCGTCAAAATAGCCCGCACCGTGGCCGGCAAGCAGTGGCGGCCCACCCGTGTGAGCGTGCAGCGCCAAGAACCCTGCGAACAACTGCAGCAGTACTTTAACTGTGCCATCGAATATGGCGCGTCCAGCCATCAGATCCACTTTCAAGCCGATGCCCAAATCGAACACGCTCAGTTGCAACAAGGCATAGTGGCCGAAAAACACAAGGCCATCAGCCAGGTACTGATACTGTTATTAGAACAACAGCTGGCCAGCGGTGAGTTAAGCTGTAAAACCATGGCGCAGATGCTGAGCATGAGCGAGAAAACCTTGCAGCGGCGCCTGAGTGCGGAAGGAACCAGTTATCGCACCGTGCTCGATACCCTGCGCCAAGAAAAAAGCTGTGCGCTGCTGCAGGAGTCGACGTTAAGCCTTAGTGAAATCGCTTATCTGTGTGGTTACAGCGAACTGAGTGCCTTTCATCATGCCTTTAAACGCTGGTTTGCCGTCTCGCCGAGCCAGTACCGTAATGAAAAACCCAGCTTGTATGTCCCCCAGGAGGAAATAATCTATGGCGAGGAAACGCTGGTTGAATAATTTAGTTATATCTAATAACCAGCGCGCCAGTTTCGGGGATAGCGCGTTTGCCGCCAGATCCGTTACACTTATAGCAATAAGCCGTTAGTTACTACTAGGATACCGCCATGCGTCATGAGATCTGGCAACAGCTAAGAGAAGAAGCGAATCAAGTCGTTACCAAAGAGCCCTTGTTGGCATCCCACGTTTATTCTTGCGTGCTAAATCATGATTGTTTGGGTTCGGCACTGAGCTTTATTGTGGCCAATAAGCTGGCCGATGCCGTGGTTTCTGCCTTTACGATTCGAGAGTTGTTCGATCAGGCCTTTGTTGAATGCGATGCCATGTTGACCCATGTAGCGCACGACATTAAAGCGGTGCGTGACCGCGATCCGGCGGTGGACACTTATTTGATGGTGATCTTAAACCTCAAAGGCTTCCATGCCATTCAGGCGCACCGTTTAGCCCATTGCTTGTGGCGCCAGGGCCGCAAAGAGCTGGCACGCTTTATTCAAAGCCGCAGCTCGGAAGTGTTTGGCGTTGATATTCACCCGGCTTGTAAGGTCGGTCACGGCATCATGTTCGACCATGCCACAGGTATTGTCGTCGGTGAAACGGCAGTGATTGAAGACAATGTCTCTATTTTGCAGTCAGTGACCTTAGGTGGTACGGGTAATGAGTCTGGCGACCGTCACCCGAAAATCCGTGCCGGCGTGTTAATTGGTGCCGGTGCCAAAGTGCTGGGTAATATTGAGGTCGGCGAGGGCGCCCGTATTGGTGCCGGCTCCGTGGTGCTCAGCCCTGTGCCCGCACACACCACCGCGGTTGGCGTGCCTGCTAAAGTGGTGGGTCGTCCGGATTGTCCTTGTCCGGCCGAGTCCATGAATCAAAACTTTTTGGATGACGAACCGGAAAATAAGTCCCATACTAGTGCCATGCTCTAAAAATAATCAATATAAAAGTATGGCAAAGAATCAATTAGTTATGGCCGTTGCTACGGCCTTTTTTGTGGGTCTGGGGTGCGGTTATGCGCTGTTTTCCGACGGCGAACAGGCGACGGCAACTAAGGTCTCAGCCCCCCAGAGCGCAGCGCTTCCTTCCCAAGCCGATGCAGTTTTATTAGCAGAAAGCGACAATCCGGACAGTAACCAAGAGCTTCAGGCCGAACCCAGTCAGGTCGAACCCATTCAGGCCGAACCATTCCTCGACGAGTCACCGGCTACCCTTGCCGAAAGTACTGACGCTGAAGATGAGGAGCCGAACTCGGAAGAAGCGGCGCAGTTAGCTCAGCAACTGGCCCAGGCAAAACAAGAGATAAGGGTGTTACAGCGCGCTCTAAAAGGGCCTGAGGAAATGGAATCCCAACTGCAGCAGCTGTTTGAACAGGAAGCCCGTGATGAAAGTTGGGCCTACCTGACGGAGACCCAAACCAGTGACTTTGTGTTCAGTGAAGGCTTTGCCGACAAGGTTGCCCTGGATAAGGTGCAATGTAAAAGCACCGTGTGTCGCATCGAGTTCTCCGCCTTGGAGGGCACAACGCTCGACCCGCAAACCGATTGGCGACAGCTGCAATCACGCCTAGACAAACAGCCCTGGTGGCGCCAATTTCAACGCACCAGCGCGGTGAGCTCCGATGGCTCCCTTAGCTTTTGGGTTGAACGCAAACCACCTGAGTCATAATTTCCCCATCAGCAACCACGGTTGTTAATTGCTGCTGTGGTTGCACCTGCTGCACTGACTTCACAATGCCTTGTTCACTTTTGGTAATGCTGTAACCCCGGGCCAATACCGCCAGTGGGCTGATGCTATCGAGCCTGGCTGCCAGTTGTGCAAGCCGCGATTGTGCTTGATAGAGCTGCTCTTTTTGCACCGCGACCAGACGCGTCGACAACTGTTGCAACTGATATTTCGCCGCCGCCACCCGAGTATCCGGGTTGGCGCGCTGCATCCGCATATTAAGCTGGTTTAATTGCCCTCGCTGGTGGCTTAAACGCCCCTCCATGGCATGGTGCAGACGCATTTGCAATTCATCCAAACGCTGTTGCTGTTGCATCAATTGATTGGCCGGGTGTTGCTGCGACAGGCGGCTTTGTAGTCGCTGCAATTGCTGGGCGCGAGCATGCAGCAGATGACGCCAGGCACTGTAGAGGTGCTGTTTTTGATGATGTATGGCCTGCCTAAGTTGATTGCTGTCCGGGCTCACCAGCTCAGCCGCCGCAGAAGGCGTAGCGGCGCGAATATCGGCAACGAAGTCGCTGATGGTGGTGTCGATTTCATGGCCGACGGCGCTGATCACCGGCAATTGACTGTTAAAGATGGCATGGGCCAGGTGCTCGTTATTAAAACACCAGAGATCTTCCAAGCTACCACCGCCGCGACCGACGATCAGCACATCCACCTCATTACGGGCGTTGGCCAGTTGCAGCTTGTCGATGATCCCCTGATGAGCCGTGTCGCCTTGCACCTGACAGGGATAAATCACCACCTCTAGTTGCGGGGCCCGACGTTTTAGTACGGTTAAGATGTCCTTGATGGCGGCACCGGTTGAGGAGGTGATCACCCCCACTTTATTAATGGTGCCGGGTAACGGCTTTTTATGGGCCGAGCTAAATAGCCCCTGAGCCGCCAGTCGCATTTTCAGCGCCTCGAACTCTTGTTTTAAGGCGCCTTCACCGGCGGCTTCCATATGCTCAACGATAACCTGGTAGTCACCACGGGGTTCGTATAAGGACACCCGCGCCTGCACTTGCACCTGATCGCCGTCTTTAGGGCGGAACTTGGCGTAGCGATTATTACCGCGCCACATGGCCGCACGCACCTGAGATTTATCGTCTTTTAGCGAGAAGTACCAATGCCCTGAGGCGGGGGCGACAAAGTTGGAAATTTCACCGGTGAGCACAATCGAGGCAAAGCCACGTTCCAAAATGGTACGGATCTCCCGATTGAGTCGAGATACCGTATAAACGCCCTGGTTAGCGGCAGAATTTGATTGTGAATACATAGTGATAAAGCGCCTGGGGGAAACTTGAAGCAGTTTATCATAAATAAAGCACAAATTTTATTTTACTCATGCGTACATCGCTGATAAAATGCCGCCGCAACTCCACCCAATCACCAATTCGTGAGAAGTTGCCAATGCTTAGGATCGCTAAAGAAGCTTTAACCTTTGATGACGTACTATTAGTACCAGGTCATTCAACTGTATTACCACATACAGCAAACCTTAAAACTCGTCTAACCAAAACAATCGAACTGAATTTGCCAATCGTTTCTGCGTCTATGGACACAGTTACCGAAGCGCGTTTAGCGATTGCGTTAGCACAAGAAGGTGGTCTTGGCTTTATCCACAAAAATATGACCATCGCTGAGCAAGCAGCGAATGTTCGTAAGGTAAAAACTTACGAAGCGGGCATAGTTTCTCACCCTGTTACTGTCACTGCTGATCTGACTATCGCAGGTGCCTTAGAATTAGCACACGATAAAGGTTTCTCAGGTTTCCCTGTTGTTGATACCGATAACAACCTAGTTGGTATCGTAACAAGCCGTGATATGCGTTTTGAAACCAAACTAGACCAGCCAATTTCGACAGTAATGACGAAAAAAGACCAGCTAGTAACGGTAAAAGAAGGTGCGGACCGCGAAACTATTCTAGGTCTTATGCACGAGCACCGTATCGAAAAAATCTTAGTTGTGAATGATGACTTTAAACTTAAAGGCATGATCACGGTTAAGGATTACCAAAAAGCACAAGATAAGCCAAACGCATGTAAAGACGAGCAAGGCCGTTTACGTGTGGGTGCTGCTGTTGGTGTTGGCGCAGGCACCGACGAGCGTATTGCTGCATTGGTTGAAGCTGGCGTTGACATTCTACTTATCGATACCTCGCATGGTCATTCACAAGGTGTAATCGACCGCGTTAAAGCAACGCGCGAAGCTTTCCCTGATTTACAAATCGTTGCCGGTAACGTAGCAACGGCTGAAGGTGCGGTTGCATTAGCTGATGCCGGTGCAAATGCCGTTAAAGTAGGTATTGGCCCAGGTTCTATCTGTACGACTCGTATCGTAACCGGTTGTGGTGTACCACAAATCACCGCGATTTCAGATGCGGTTGAAGGCTTACAAGGCCGTGATATTCCGGTAATCGCCGACGGTGGTATCCGTTTCTCTGGTGATATTGCTAAAGCACTCGTTGCTGGCGCGTCACTGGTAATGGTTGGTTCTATGCTAGCCGGTACCGAAGAATCACCGGGTGAAGTTGAACTTTATCAAGGCCGCTACTATAAGTCATACCGTGGTATGGGTAGCTTAGGTGCAATGAACCAAAAAGAAGGTTCGTCAGACCGTTACTTCCAAGATGCTAAATCAGAAGAAAAGCTTGTACCAGAAGGTATTGAAGGCCGTGTTGCATATAAGGGCCCAATCGCTAATATTATTCACCAGCAAGTGGGCGGCATTCGCAGTGCCATGGGTCTAACTGGCTGTGCAACCATTGCAGAACTAAATACTAAGCCGCACTTTGTACGCGTTACCGCAGCCGGTATGGGTGAGTCGCACGTACATGATGTGCAAATCACCAAAGAAGCACCAAACTATCGTCTGGGCTAATTGCCAAACATGACGAGACAAGGGCTGGCAAATGCGATCGCAGATGCTAGCCCTTACTAATTTCTGATTAACGAAAAAGCATTATCGTTAATCCAATTTCATTTAATTTAGATGAGATCGCAATGAGCAAAGATATCCATGACTCCCGTATATTGATCCTAGACTTTGGTTCACAGTACACGCAATTAATCGCCCGTCGTGTGCGTGAAATTGGTGTTTATTGTGAGCTGTGGGCTTGGGATGTAACGGAAGAGCAAATCCGTGAATTTAACCCACAAGGTATCATTCTATCTGGTGGCCCAGAGTCAACGGTAGAGCAGGGCAGCCCACGTGCACCCGATTACGTATTCGAAGCGGGTGTGCCGGTTCTTGGTGTATGTTACGGCATGCAAACCATGGCCATGCAGCTGGGCGGTAAGGTACACGGCTCTGATAAGAAAGAGTTCGGTTACGCGCAGGTTGAAAAAGTGGGTAACTGTCCATTATTTGACGCCATTGAAGATCACCTGGGTGAAAACGGCGCGGGTCTGCTGGACGTATGGATGAGCCACGGTGACAAGGTTGAAGCCATTCCACCTCAGTTCGCTACTACTGCTAAGACAGATACTTGTCCGCATGCGGCCATGTCATGGGAAGAAAAGCGCTTCTACGGCGTTCAATTCCACCCAGAAGTAACGCACACGCTACAAGGTCAGCGCCTACTTGAGCGCTTTGTGGTTGATATCTGTGGTTGTGAAAAACTATGGACTCCAGCGCAAATCATCGAAGATGCGATTGCCCGTATCAAAGAGAAAGTGGGTGATGACGAAGTTATTCTAGGCCTTTCTGGTGGTGTTGATTCATCGGTTGTGGCCATGCTTATCAACAAAGCGATTGGCGACAAGCTGACCTGTGTGTTCGTTGACAACGGTCTACTGCGTTTAAACGAAGGCCAGCAGGTTATGGATATGTTCGGCGACCACTTTGGTCTGAACATAGTTAAGATTGATGCAGAAGAGCGCTTCTTGAAAGCCCTTGAAGGCATTGACGAGCCAGAAGCTAAGCGTAAAGCCATCGGCCACACCTTTATCGAAGTATTCGACGAAGAAGCGGGCAAGCGTGTAAACGCAAAATGGCTTGCTCAGGGTACCATCTACCCAGACGTAATCGAGTCAGCGGCCTCTGCGACTGGTAAGGCACACGTGATCAAGTCACACCACAACGTGGGCGGTCTTCCTGAAGATATGGAACTGGGCCTTGTTGAGCCACTGCGCGAGCTGTTCAAAGACGAAGTACGCAAGATTGGTCTAGAGCTAGGCCTGCCTTACGACATGCTTTACCGTCACCCATTCCCAGGTCCGGGTCTAGGTGTACGTGTACTGGGTGAAATCAAGAAAGAGTACTGCGACCTGCTTCGTCGTGCCGATGCGATTTTCATCGAAGAGCTGCATAAAGCAGATCTTTATCATAAAGTGTCGCAAGCATTTACTGTATTCCTACCAGTTAAGTCGGTAGGTGTAATGGGTGATGCGCGTAAATACGACTGGGTTGTAAGCCTACGTTGTGTTGAAACCATCGACTTTATGACGGCGCGTTGGTCACACCTACCGTATGACTTCCTAGGTAAGGTTTCAAACCGTATCATCAACGAAATCGACGGCATTTCTCGCGTAGTTTACGATATCTCAGGTAAGCCGCCTGCGACTATCGAGTGGGAGTGACCGGTACTGGCTAGCAACGGCAGGCTCTATGCCGCTTGGTAGATGGAATTACAGGGTGCCCTGCTCAACGTGCTAACCTGAGCCTGTAATAACTTCGCAAGGATGCAAACATGTTGCCGTTACCGGTTGGCAGGGAAGCCAGCTCGAGTGTCGGCGCACCGCTGCATGTGCGCCATCGCCCGGAGCGCACCCTCCTTTATCAACTTTCGGCTCGTGGCTTTATTGCGATTGTTGAACAGCAGCTGAGCCAGAGCCAGTGGCTGGCCGGTGAGTACTACAGCATGGCCGACAGTATGCTGACGCCATTTCTCGCTCATCTGGAGGGTATCCCAGTGCTGGATGAACAGGGGCCGATTATTGCGGCGGGATCAGTCTGTGTGGATTATTTACAGCGGGTCAGGGCCAGAAGCTCCGCTTGGGTGTTGGCGGAGTTTTGATATTTCTAATGCTTATATACATCTGTCATGAGTTATAGTTACTGGCAATTCAACATGGAGGTTAGACAGTGAAATTTGGGGATTTGTTCAAGCTAAATACGGAAGCAGCGGCACCGGTTATTCAAATAATCAGTCACGAAACCCTGCTGATTCGCGCCTGTTGCATTCAGGCAGCCACAGACCTGAACAGAGACCTCTACATCTGGAACATGCCCCAGGGCTTGATGAAATACGATTTCGAAGACAATTGCTGGGAGTGGGCGGATGAGGGGGAACAGCCTCAAGAAGTTCTCGAGTGGTTAGTGGATATCAGTGCAGACGATGAAGAGCCTGACTTCATCCTGCTGCTGGAAGATTTCCATCATTTCCTTAACGAGCACACCCTGATCAGCCGCTTGCGTGCATTTGCGATCGCCGTTGCCAGCCGTGAAATCAATAACGTCACTGTTGTGTTATCCCAGCCTGCTCCTTTACTGCCTCCAGAATTGGAGAAAGAGGTACAGGTGATGGAAATGCCATTACCGGATACCGATGACCTCAAAACTCTGATGCGACAGGCCAAGCAGCGATATGAACTGGGCGACAGGGACTATCAAGAGTCATCCGCTCTGATCGAGTCTGCACTTGGTCTCTCAACCAGCGAAGCCCAACTGGCTTTCTCAAAGGCCGCTTGCCAGTTCAGACGTCTCACCGAATCTGAAATCCCTTTTATCGTTAAAGAAAAAGAGCAGGTGATTCGCAAGAGCGGACATCTGGAATACTTTCATCCGAAAGCCACGCTCGACGATATCGGCGGCCTCGATAACCTCAAATCCTGGCTGAATCGCCGTCGTCAGTCGTTCACCAAAGACGCCCGTGATTTTGGCCTGGAAACTCCCAGAGGTGTGTTGTTGCTCGGTTTGCCGGGCACAGGTAAAAGCCTGGCCGCCAAAGCAGTGGCGAATGCCTGGCAACTGCCTCTGTTGCGTCTGGATATGGGCAAAATCTACGGCGGTATTGTGGGGCAGTCTGAGGCTAACATCCGTTCGGCACTACAAACTGCCGAAGCACTGGCGCCCAGTATTCTCTGGGTTGATGAAATCGAAAAAGGCCTGTCAGGCCTGCAGAGCTCCGGTGCAAGCGATGGCGGCACTACGTCTCGGGTGCTGGGTACCTTCCTGACCTGGATGCAGGAAAAGGAAAAACCGGTGTTTGTGGTCGCGACTGCCAACCATATCGCCCAATTACCACCAGAGTTGCTACGGAAAGGTCGTGTCGATGAAATATTTTTTGTCGATCTGCCGGTGCAGCAGGATCGCAAAGACATTATCTCTATTCATCTGAAACGCCGAAATCGTTTCGATGATTTTACGCAAGACGAACTGGATGAGCTGGCGCTCGCCAGCAAGGGCTTTACCGGAGCTGAACTGGAAGAAGCCGTCAAGGAGGCCATGTTTCTGGCTTTTGACGAAGGCCACCAGTTAAACAAGGACGATATCCTCAAGGCCATTCAGGCCACCTCTCCACTGTCTTTGACCATGGCGGAAATGATTCAGGATACCCGTGCTTGGGCGAAGGGGCGCGCAGTTCCTGCCAGCTCTGCCGAGCCAGAAGCTCTGGATCTTTCCAGCAGTAAAAAGCCCCGTCTCAAACAGGAAGGCGAAAACCCTTTCGTGAAAAAATAATCTGGATAGCTTGTTATGGAAAACCCGTTTTTTACAGCCCTTGAACAGCAAGGCTTCAAGGCTGCCAAACTGGCCAGCCAGACCAACAGTGTCCTGATGCCGTTTATGCATTACCTGAATAACAGCATCAAGGCACTGGAGAACAAGGAAGTCAGCTGCGAATGGAAGCCTGTCGCCAACAAGCGCTATCAGCTCAAGCCTGACAAACTGATCTGGCAACTGTTGCCAGTGAGCGAAATTGAAGTTGTGGCTGGTAAGCAAGGCTGGTTTGAAATTCTCACCGTTGATGGAGAGCTACCCGATGCTGATTTTGACCCGGATGAGGACGACCCTATTCGACAAGGCAAAGGTAAAGGACGACGAGAGACAGATATCCCCAACGATGGTTATAGCGCCTCGGATCATCAGCTGTATTTGCCTGACCTTGAATTAGACGACGATCCTATCTCATGGAGCGGTTATCAGCTGGAACTGCGTCCACTGGCTGTTCAAATTGACAAGCTGGACTCTGTTTATATTGATGGCCAACTATGTAAAGTGATGCGGCAAAATGGTGCTGGGCTGACTGTGCAAGGCCATGTGAAAGCCGGTAGCAAACTGTCCATTGGCGGGCAAGACACACCTTTCACTTTGATCACTGGATTGGACGAATCCAGGCTTAAGCAATGGCAAGCCAAATCCGAAGGTAATAGTTGGTTGCTGTTTTCAGAGTTACAGCCTCAGGTAGACGGTCATAAGCTGGACGACATTACCAGTAAGCAACTGGCAAGGCTGAGTTGTGGTCACTTTCAATGTCAGGAGCACTCTCTGCAAAGTGAACACTGGGATTTGAAGGTTGAAAGCCTTGCCACAAAGGGGGATCAGAAGGACAAAAGCCAAGTTCTGGTACTCGAGAGTCGAGGAACGGAACAACTGAAGGATTCTGATGTTCTGAAATGCTCCGCTTTTCCTCAGCTATCCTGGACAGTGGAGTCTGCCAAAGTCGAAGAAAAATGGATTCAGCTGATCGAGAAAGAAGGCGGCGAAGATACCGGTAGATCCGATTTGGATTACTTCTTTGGTGATAACCAAAACATCAAGATTCTAGACTCGACTGAACGAAAATTTGATAACGGTTTTCGTGTGCTTAAAGCACGTCAAGGAGAGCGCCAGATCCTGCTGGCCAGAAATATCAAAGGCAAGAAAAACTGGAACAGCGAATATCCATCCCAACAGGGAAAAACGACTGAGATTCGTGTCAGCGTAGACACCAGCCAGCTCAAACGCCAGAAGGATGCCATCAATCAGTTGATGAATCGCCCTTCAGTAGGCCATTGGCCGCTGGTTCATATGCTGCAGAAACGTGGGCAAGTCCGTTGGCCAGACGTTCAGCCGCAGCAAATTCCCGAGTCCAGTTGGACAGTACTGACGGATCCAAACTTTGATGGTTGTGATCGTCAGCGCGAGTTTGTCGCCAAGGCCCTGGCGAATGAGGACTTCACCATTCTGGATGGCCCGCCAGGGACAGGTAAAACTACCACCATTCTTGAACTGATCATGCAGCTGGTGATGCAGGGCAAGCGTGTTCTGTTGTCAGCTTCGACCCATGCCGCGATCAACAATGTGCTGGAGCGGATCAAGGAAAACCCAGCGCTGTCGGCACAGATCTTTCCGTTGCGCATCGGTGATGAAAACAATGCCATCGGTGTTGAAGAATTCCAGTTCGATAATATGCTCAGTGGTCTTCAGAAAATCCACGGGTGTGATCAGCTCAGCAAGCAGCTGATGGTAGATTCTTCCAATCTGGTTTGCGGTACTACCATCGGTATTCTGAGACTGTTCAATGATCGCGAGGTGTCGCTGGATACTGGCGAGCCACCGTTTGATGTGATGATCATCGACGAGTGCAGTAAAACCACTTTTCAGGAATTCCTGGTGCCTGCCCGCTTCGCCAAACGCTGGGTATTGGTAGGCGACGTGCGTCAGCTATCGCCGTTCACTGATCGTGAGCAGATCGTCGCCAACCTCGATAATCTGATGCTGGTTCCACCAAAAGGTAAAATACCCGGTCAGAACCTTCCTGCTGCTGTCCAGCAAGCCTGCTTCCTGCTGGAGGAGCTGCGAGGTGACCATCGGAATCCCTATTCCCATCCAGTGTCGGTGCCTGTTACCCGTGACGTTGCAAGTGCATTGGTTGCAGAAATTCGAACACGTACTTCGCTGTCAAAACTTGCCAAGGGCCTGGATAACCTGTTGGTCGTAATGGCAAACGCGGGACGTGATGCAAATAGCCACATGGTTGGCTTGAAACAGATTCAGCTGAATCCTGAACAGCTATATAGCCACAATTTACTTTTTATCGAAGAAAGCTGTCTGGGGGAACTGACTGGCTGGATTCCTGACGATATGCTGGTACTGCATCCCGATTGGTGCCGCACGTCCCAAGCGGCGCAGCATAAGGTTTCGGGAACTGGCTGTAAGTCGTTTAAAGTTAAAACCTCTGAATACAAGGATACCGTTCAGGTTCATAAAGAGTTGCTCGACCGTATCGACAGCACTAAATGGTCGGAAGAAGTGTGCTGGCGTCTGGAGCGCGAGTACTGGCTGCGGTTATCCACCAACCAGAAGCAGAAAACCGGTTATCTGGAAGATACTCTGGAACGGCTTTTCCCCAAGTCAGTATCAGCTGATGGCCGAATTCATGTACTCAAAAATATTGCTTTCCCGTCGATTCTGGAGGCCCTATCGGGGGATGGACTGGTTAAACGCAAGAGCGACGATCCAACGACCTTGAATCAGGGTTTTGATGCTTCTGAAAAATCCCAACGCTATACGACGCTGACCTATCAACATCGGATGCATCCGGATATATCGGCATTCCCTCGACAGCAATTTTACCCACAAGGTGTTTTGAAGGATGGCGGTAAAACAGCTTCTGACCGGGCATGGCAATACACAAGGTATAAGTCTCGTAATATCTGGCTGGATATTCGGGGAGAAACCAGGGGCAATAGCAATAAACAAGAAACGCAGGCTCTGATAACAGAGCTGAAGGCGTTTTGTGCTTGGGCAGAAGGCAAAAGCAAAAACAAAAAAGGCGAAGCCTTCGACGTTGCGATTTTGACCTTCTACAAAGGTCAGGAAAAAGCCCTGCGGGAAGCCCTTAAAAAGCTGCCGGGTAATGCCTATCGTTATGCACGATTTAATTTCAAAGGCATATCGATCAAGTTGGCGACGGTGGATTACTTCCAGGGGCAGGAAGCGGATGTGGTGTTCTTGTCGATGGTTAATACCAACCGTGATGGCTTTATGGACTCGCCCAACCGTCTTAACGTTTCCATTACCCGTGCCCGTTTCCAGTTGGTGATTGTTGGGCATCATGAATATTTCTCTCAGCGTTCCCGTACGCTGGAGCTAAAGAAACTCGCAGAATCCTGCTGTGCTTCGACTGAAAATAGCCAAAAACAACCGCACCACAATGCAGGTAAGAAAGGGAAGTCTCGATCATGAGTAACCATAAAAAACACCAGATGAGTTCCTTTTCAGACTTGAAAGGAATCGCTGACGCTAATGAACCGGCAGGTGAGGCTAAAAACCACTCCACGCCTGTCAAAGAGAATGTAAACAAAAAAGGCTCACTAGCCTTAACGCTCAGTCGAAATGTTCAGCTAAAGCGTTTTCCCATTATCGCCAGATGTACGTTTTTGCGGAAGCGCCCCGATCTGGTGTCCCTGTTAAAGAGTATGCAAAACAATCCTGCTGATATGCCGCCTCGACTGAGGGCATATCTCAAGCGAGAAACGCTGTGGGATGAATCCGGAATCACGGATAAAGGTCAGCAAGTTATTGATAGCGGTTTGTTCGAAGCTAAAGAGCGAGGTCTTTATCATATCTGGTACACAGATAATGATCCGTTGCTGGGCACTCGTCCGGTCATGATGCAGCTGGATACGGCATTTTTTGACCCCAATATGCCAAGCTGGAAAAAAGGAGCGGACGCAGCTCGGTCAGAATTCCAAGTAAAGCAGCCTGTACAGCTGAACGTTCTGGAAGAGTCCTTTGTCGATCGTAACAAGACTGAGCCTAAGCATTACAGCCTGCAGCTGGCATCGCTCGAACCCGAAGTGATTTGCTCGCCCGAAAAATCAGCAGAGATTGAGCTTGAATGGACGCTCGACTTTTCGCAGTCGCTAGTTAGCCTAAATGGCCAGTTGGATATGTTGCAATTCAAGCAGAACAAAACCGGCTCACGCCCAGAAGCTCTGGCTCTCTCCATTGACGATTTTGGTGATCACCTGAACGATGTCATGGCGGCTATTGCCGGAGAATTCGACGGCGATTGGTTGATTAAAGACCGTCGCTTGCAGGCATCTCTGGAGTCGATTCAGCGTTATCCATCCGCTGTCCAGAAATTACAGATCGGTAGCTTGAATTGTTCGGGTCTTTCAACTGTTATAGGTCGGTTTAAGTCAGTTCAGGCTAAGCATATTCCCATTCAACCAGCTGACCAAGCTGATGCTGAAGATTGGCATCGTTTCTGGTTGGAAGACTTCTATAGCAGAAAGTACCACTCATCGCCGGAGGCTCGTAAAAATCAGGCACAATGGCTGGATCATATTGCATTGAATGACTTTGAGTTACCACTTAAAGAACAGCAGTCCTTGCTGTCAGAGATTTCACGCGAAAGTCAGCCGCAGGCTTATTGGCATGTTGCCGCAATGGCGGATCTCACTTCGTCCAGAAGCCGCAAGTTACGGATGCCAATCAGCTTGGTAAATACTGATCTACTGGATCTTGGTGAGTTATTGCAACAGCTGACAGGTGGTGAATATATCGAACACTTCATCTATTCAGATCGTTATGTACATACCCCACGTCAGAGCCGCAACCTGAATTCAGTGGCTGCTTATTTTACTGATGCTGATGGCTTGCTGTTGACGCTGGATAGGCAGCACGGAAAAGAAGCAGAACTGCCAGACAGCTGGTCGCGCGAAATCCTGCAAAAGCAAAATGATAACCACGGTCGCTACTGGATTCTGGTCGGTACGGAGCATACCTGGTGCTGGGAATGCAGCAGCGGGCTTGATTTTATTCGTGAGAGTGGTGGCCGATTTATTGTTGATGGCTCACCGACCTTCACTCCGAAAGAAGAGGCTGAGCTGCCTCGATACTTGCAAGACCAGATCAATAACACAGTAGCGGAGGCTCTCTGATGACACGGATCGTACCTCGTCAGGAACAATTTCGAATCGATTACCAGCACGAGCATTTACCGGCTTTGTTCAGCAAACAGGAGTCTGATGCAGACTTCAGTAGCGTTTTGCCGATGCGGAATAGTGAGTTTCTCAGCCGGATTATCTCCATGGCTCGTCTGACCCTGCTGATTGCCTGTGAGCAACTGAAAGACGAATTGCTGATTCAGGCCATCAAAGAGCAGGCAGAAAAAGGCATTCGTATTTATCTGCTGTTGGGCGAGAAAAACGCCAATAAGGTGGCGATTGATACCCTGTCTGGTCGTTGTCTGATTCGCACGGGTGTGAGCCAGCAAGGTACTTTGGTGCTGGTAGATCACTCCACCACTCAGGCTCAAGGGCTGCTGTTGATGTCCGGTCAGCCTTTGGTATCTGCTGATCAACCTGCCTGGGGAATCCAGCTGGAGCGTCAGCAGATCGATGACAGTTTCCGCAGTTTCTGCAAACTGTTCTGGGAAAATAGCAATGAGGAATACCTGCAACAGAACCAGCAGCAATCCAGCGTTCAGCATCCGGATGGCGCTGTCGTTACCAACCACTCCCATCAGCTATGCGGCACATTGAACGATTGCCTGGGCGATACGCTGGAACATCTGCAAGCGGCCACTCATTCCGGTTTTGGTGCTTCCGGTGATAGCTGGCGGTTGTTATTGGGAACTCAATCCAGCGAAGTAGCAGAACAGGTTCGTGCTGGTGTAGCGCTTACGGATAACCAGATTCCGTCATTGTTATTATCGAGCGATGGCAACTGGTTGCTTCCGGATAAAATTGATTTTGCTGCTGCCAACTGGTGCTTGAAGCTATCAGCAGCGCAAAGCCAGAAACTTGAGCAGGCCTACGAACAGGCCTTTGAAGAGGCCGCCTGGCAGTATCTAGTCAAAACAGCGATAGGCGAATGCGATTATCAGCAACGACTCCGTTTCGCTGATCAACCGGGCCTGGAATATGTGGTTGAGGACGTTCGTGAAATTGAGCTTGAGGGTATCAGCACCCAGAGTATCGACAGCTTCCTGAATGATGATGCCGAGCAGCTGGCATCCGGGGTGACTGGTTGGCAACGTAGCCAGCTGGCCCACTTCATTGATTATGATGTGGTCGTACACCCACCATACTGCCCTGAGTCTGCAAAGCCGGATGCCTTGTATCAGGCCTGGGAAAGCTCAGAAAAAGATTGGCAGCAACGACTCGAGGTGCTGACTAGCGCCCAGTCTAAAATCGATCAACAGCAAGCCAGTATCGCTGACAAACTTAGAGGCTTTATCAAGGGATTCTTACTTGGGCAGGGACAGTCGGTGAAATCCCTGAATCAGGAAATCGATGCCCTCAATAATTGGTCTGTCATTACCGCAACACCAGCGGAACGAGAGCAACATCGCCAGCGCCTGGAAACCTTGCAAGATAAAATTCGCAAGCGTGGTGTCGACACCGAGCAGAAGCTGGACGAGGCCGAACAGAATCAGCGTTGGGAGCAACGTCGTGATGCATTAAAAGCTGATCAATTGACGGCAAACGAGTCACGAAGGCAGAAGTCGTCTGCTCTTGACCAGTTGGAAAAGAATAAACCCGAGGCCACTTCTCTGGTTGAGCAAAAATTCAGAGCTAGCTGGATCTCGGCTGCCGAAAAGCTGACAGATCATCAGCTGAATAACACTGAAATCAACGACCTTAAGCTTGAACAGTTTCTTGCAGAAGCTTTGCCTGATATTCCGCAGGCGGCACCCAAAGACGCTGATGAGCAGGAAAAGCAGGCCCGACAGGGGGCTATTCAACAAGCCAAATCCAGATGTGAAGAATTAACACAACAGGCTCGCCAGGCCTGTATAAAAGCCAGGCGAGAAGCTCTGCAGTCGATGGATGTGGGTCAGGCTAACAATTGGAAAACATCCATTAAAGACAAAACCTGGAAAAAGCATTACAGCGCTTTTGAGCGCTGCTTGGCTGATCATGGACAAGGCGTGAAGAAAATCGAGCGTGATATCCAGGAGGCTCAAAAAGCACTGGATAACAGCAGAGCTGAACAGGAGCGAGCAGAAAAAGCACTGAATGAACATGGTTCATCGTTTGTATATCAGCCGAAACAAGCATCTGATGCCTTTGCCAAACAGCTCGGTCTGAAAGGTAATACAGCTGCTGAAAACCAATTCCTGTGGCCATCAGAAGAGCCGCCCGTAGAAGGAACGGAACTGCGTAAATATCAGCAGAATCGTTATCTGGTGGTATTTGATACTGCTCAGATTAATCAGGCCAGACAGGATGCAAAACGTTTGAACGCAAAAATTGTATGCGACAAGGAGTCCGCCAATGCCTGAACAGAAAATTACCCTGACCATTGATGACGACGGAGCCATTAGCGCCAAAACCTGTGGATTCAAGGGCGAAAGCTGTCTGGAGGCGCTGGATGAATTACTCAATCTGGAAGGTGTCGTCAGCAGCGTAAAGAAGACCGATGAATATCATCAGCAGCAGTCTCAACAAACGGCTCGGGTTCAGTCGCTCAGGGGTAAATCCTGATGAGTGCTGTAATCAAAACCGCTACGCCATTTGTGATTGAAGAAGTGCTGATGGAGGCTCTCACAGCGCTTGGGGCTGAACCACAAAGAGTCACTTCAAGTGATGTTGATCTTGTTCAGCTCAATCGACTTCAGATTGGGGATATTCTAACGAATCGTAGTGATTACAACGGCCGCCAGCTATTTCGGTTTGAGCGAGATCGTTGGGTAATGATGCATGATTCAGATGAGTACGCAGGTCGTACCGTCGATCGCTTTTCCGAAAAGGGTTATATCAAGGTTTCCAGATTTCTGACTGATGTGAGTGGTGCTTACGAATCTGCTTATGAAAAGCATCTGGAAAAACTGGTCGAGCAGGAACGAATTCGCCTTGAAGAAGAACGTAAAGCCCGTGTTGAAGCAACGCGCCAGCAGGCTATTGCCAAGGCTAAAGCCCAAGGGTACTCCATTAAGGAAACTACCAACAGTAAAGGTCAGATCCAACTGGTTCTGACCCGGATGGTGTAGCCGTGGCCAAAGATTACGGCGAATACTTCAACGTTGCCCATATTGAACCAGAAAGCCATATATATGGCCCTGGTAAACGTTACGTTATTTGGCTCCAGGGCTGTTCGTTAGCTTGTGAAGGATGCTGGAATCAGCAGATGTGGTCATTTAAGCCTAACCAATTGATACATCGGGAGCAATTATTGGATGAAATTCTTCAATACAAGGATATTGATGGCATAACCCTACTAGGAGGTGAGCCTCTACAACAGGCACCAAGCACACGTTGGTTATTAAGGTCTATCAGGCGCTACTCGGGCTGCTCGACGGTTTTATATACCGGTTTTACGTATAGTGAGCTAGTAAAACGCAAGGATTGGGCGTTGCTCAGAGAACATTGTGACTTGATGATAACCGGTCGCTACTCTTCTTCTTTAAGGAATACGAATCTTCGTTGGAGGGGCTCGTCAAATCAGGAATTAATTTACCTGGCGGGGGGCAGAATTCCTCTGGAGCCGCCAGAAGACGCTAACGAGGTCGAAGTCATTATTGATGAAAATGCTTCTATCAGAGTTCTTGGTTACCCGGACACCAGCTTTTTCGGGACTTTAATAGATTCAAAGTGACTTGGATTTGCCCAGCCAGGCGCGGGCCTATTGCAGGTCTGCCGCTGGGTTGATAGTCTCCAGTTGTGTTGTCAGCCAGTCGAGCATGGCTTCGGCAATGCGCTGGTGACGACCTTCAAGCGGGCTGGCGTGTTGTTCGGCGATGGCGACAAAGGCATCCAGTGATGCCAGTAACTGCCGGGCATTCGCGGTCATCGGCTGCACCGGCCCGTAGTGGGTCAGGTACATAAACCTGGGTTCAAGTGCGACCAGCCGTTCGATGCTGGCACTAATGGCGAGCGGGTCTAAGTGCACATGTGTGGTGGTGACAAACAACAGGTTTTCGCCCGCAGGCGAGTCAAACACCTTGTAGGAAATGCCAAAAGTATCACCGGTGGAAATACTGTGACTGCTGCTGTCGTGAACACAGAAATGGTGTTTGGCGTGTTTGGGGGGGCGTCTCAACATGCAGCTCTTGGCGAAAGATGCTTTGTAAAAGCCGCGCGAGGCCTCCTAGTTGAGCTGGATGTTTGTGATGGTAATGCGGGTGAGTTGGCTATCTGAAGAGGCTAATCCGACATCTGAAGCGTTTTTACGATGCATGGCATTTTTCATGGTTTTTTTTGATTGGGTTGTTCTTCAAGGTATTGTTTTATAACTTGTTTGTTGTTCTATTGATAATAGAATGGGAATAATTGTTAGGCCGGAAACGTCTGGCACTAACAAGCACTAAATCATACTTAAGTCCGCGTCATTACGGGCTTTTTTTTGGGCTAATGGCACATTAACTTTGGGCGTTTACGATTTAGAAATAGCAACATACAGAATGTTGTCAACAAGAGTCAGTACTACTTACTCTGACTCGATATTGGGATAGCGTTACTTGGTCGAGGATTTACTCGGTTTTAGGCCCGGAGTGTTTCCTGGCGTTTTTTTGTTGTCACGTCGACGTTGATCTGGCTTGCCGGTCGACTTGGCTATTGGCTATTGGCTTAGGCCCTGGTTTCAAACCCATTGATTTAATCCTTTTCTTTAGCGAGGTTATTCCTCTTTGTATAATCTTTGGGCACTTCTGATGGCTTTCAAGATGTGTAGGAAAAATAATCTAAAATTTATAGTGGCAAGTTGGAGGTACAAGGTGGATAGAGCTAAACCGGGCCCACGACGGCTTAGTGTTGAAGAGATACAAGAGCTTCGTCGTGATATGGCAGAATCTTCAGCTTGAGCCAAAGCAGAACTAAAACGTCGACGAGCAGCAAATAATCAAAAAAATTCTGCGCATGGTATAGATGATGGTGTCGATAACGAGCACCTTTCTAACTAGCTGTTATGTAGGTGTATTTTCTTCTCATTGATATTCGAGAGGGAACAATTCCTGACTATCTCTCAATGAGATAAGCAAACATTAAAAAAGGGCTGAAATCAGCCCTTTTTTGTTATTCGAAATGAATGCCGGTGATATCGTATTCCTTGATATAGCGTTTACCGTGCACGTCGCTGAAGAAAAACTCCATCTCTACCCGATTGCTTAACGCCCCATTGTGCTCAAGCAGATTGATCAGATAGTAGTCCACACTAGGCTGATTGATGTTTTCATAGCGCCTATGTTGAACCACCTCGAACTTGCTGGGGTTGCCAATTTTATCGAAGTAGGCAAATAAGGTTTGCAGTCCTCGCTTGTATATATCCTGGTTCTTTTGTGAGGCCTTGGGGTCACGATATTTTAATAATGGCGCCGAGCGCTTGCTGTTGATTGCACGGACAAAACGCTCGATCACCTCTTCATGGGGTGTGACCTTAGTGGCCCGGGTGTCCTTAACCGCTTTCTTCAATTTTTCCGACAGGGGGTAAATATTTGCTAGGTACGCCTGATAGTCGGTCGAGGCACTGGTGTAACTAAAATAGTGCGGCAGGCCCTTGTCGTATTCGGCTTTTAACTTTTCGTAGCCCTTTGGAATATGCTGCGAATAGGAAGAAAAGAAGTTATATCCGGCTTTGTGATCAAGATGATAAAAGTCGCTCTCATCAACCAGCTCTGAAAAAAGCAGGGTATTGAAGTCTAAAAAATTCTTTTGGTTGCTAAAGACAAAGACATCACTGATCCACACCTTTTCGCCTTTTTTGATGCTCAGCGTAAATTCGTAAAAGACCTTGTCGTCCTCGGGCAGAAAGGTGAGCAGCTTCTTGTTCACCATATGGTTTTTATCGCTGATAATACTCTCGCTCAATGAGAGCTCATATTCCTCTCCCAGTGCCAGAATTTCATCGGCCACTTCAATATTCAGATAACTCTTTGCCAGAGTCGGCGTGCTCGCCAGCAGGGCGAGGGAAGTGCACAGGGGCAGCAACCAGCGGTTGGTTTTATTCATCTTAACATCCTTATTAGCTTGTTAGCGCCTTGGCCATCAGCCATGCCTGGAAAAGCGCTATCCATTTGATTTTTATTGGCATCCGTTCCAATGCCAACTAGGACATTAAGGAAAATAGCAAGTCGCGTACAAGAGTGTCAATCCACTTGTGCCTATATTTATACATTTGTTGAGCGCGGACAAAAAAAGGCCCTGGTTGGGGCCTTTTGACGTCACATTACTTAAATGACTTACTCTGAATTGGTCGGGCTTAAGGCTGAATCATGAGCTTGCCTTGGCGCGGCTGGTCATAGGCGGCACCGGCTTTGGCAATGTCCTTGATGGCGAAGGTTTCATGCACCGGCAAGGTTAGCTCGCCTTGCTCGGCCAGCCCAATCAGCTCCAGTACCGAGTCGGTGATTTGCTCCGGTGTTAAACGGCTGAATTCCACCATGCCCCAAAAGCCTTTTACGGTGATTTCCTTAAAGATCAAATCGCCCGCATCCACCGCCATGGGTTCGTTGGACATGGCACCAAAAGACAACACAGTGCCACCGTTTCCGACCAGGTTAATCAGCTTACGGGCGGCTTCACCGCCGATCATTTCGATACCGCCGACCACGGGGCCGTCAATAGCGGCAAGGGCACTTTCAAACCAATTGGCTTCGTCCATGGCAAAGACGTTGCCAATACCCAGCTCGTCAAGTTGCGCCTTGGAGCTGCCACGGTTAACCAGGCTCAGTACTTTAAGGCCACGGCCTTTGGCTATTTGTGCCACGGTTTTACCGACGGCGCCGTTGGCGGCGTTAACCACTATCCAATCACCTGCTTTGGCAGGGATTTTATTAAGCGCCATTACCGAGCTCATTGGCATGGCTAATAATTGCGCGGCGATATCGTCGCTGATGCTATCCGGCAGCGGCACCGCCGCCATAGCAGGAGCAATAAAATACTCGGCCCAGGTACCGGCGGCACCGGCCACGTTTACTCGCGTGCCAACAGCAGGGCCTGCAACGCCCTCACCCAGCGCATCAACAATGCCTACGGCTTCACTGCCGCCGATGGCGGGCAACTGGGGTAGGCTACCGTACTCGCCGCGGACCGTCATGATGTCATGGTTATGTATGGGCGAGCGCGTCATACGCACGCGGATTTCCCCCGCCTGCGGCTCGGGAATGGTTAGGTCACGGGCGTCTAGCACCTCTGCGGGGTGGCCTATATTTGTATACATGGCGGCTTTCATTGTGTTCATAAGGACTCCGAAATTTATCTTCAAGCGGATTGCTCAAGGTTTTTAACGCGCACCTTGGCATTGCCGCGCAGTGCATTTGCATAAGGGCAAACCTCATGGGCCAGGGCGATAAGCTGCTCGCTCTGTGTTGGCTCTAGGCCCTCTATTGAAACATCTATGGTCACATCAAGCAGATACTGCTCGGCGACCTTATCCAGGCCCACGGTGACCTGGGTTTGACAGCACTTAAGTGCCATCTTCAGGCGCTTGGCAGTGAGAATAAGGGCATTGTCGAAACAGGCTGCATACCCCATGGCGAAAAGCTGCTCTGGGTTATGTCCAGGTGCGCTGGTACCCGGTGTGGTCATGGTAAGGGTCAGGCTATCGTCGGCTAGCTTGGCACTGCCATCGCGGCCACCACTGGCAATGGCTGTGGTTGAATAAATCATACTGGTTACCTTGTTGGCTCTTACTGTGTTGGGACCCAGTATGCGTGAGAAGCAGATAGAGGAAAAATAATCTAAACTTGGGTTAATATAATTAAATTTATAGCTGTAGCTTATGTCCATTCACCAACTACGCACCTTTGTTGAGGTTTACCGCCAGCGTTCTTTTAGCAAGGCCGCCGATGTTTTGCATATCACTCAACCTGCGGTCTCCAGTCATATCGCTTCACTCGAGTCACAATTGGATCACCGTTTGTTTGTGCGCCATGTACGCGGGGTACGGCCAACCCGTATTGCCGATGAACTAGCGATACAACTGGGAGATACCCTGGATTATGCCGAAGGCGTGTTGGCAAAAATGAAATCACACGGCAGCAAAATAGACGGGGTGATACATATAAACGGCCCCATAGATATGCTTTCGAGTATGCTCGCCCCCAAGTTACAACCGCTTACCGATGCTGGGGCGCAAATACGCTTACACCCCAGTCACGATGACGACATGTTTACCTTTCTTAAAGATGGTAACTCGGACTTTGCCCTGTGTTTAACGCCTCCGGAAGATGGGCAGCTGGATTACTGTTTATTGGGTGAGGAACGGGTTTTCCTGGTTGCCAGCCCTGCCAGGGCGCGGCAAATGAGCCAGGACCTGGAGCTGGTATTAAGTGAGCAACCCTTGGTGGCCTATGATCTGGGCCGGACCCTAGTGCGTCAATGGGTAAGCCATAATGGTTTATTTTTGGGGCACTTAAATGAGATTATCACCGCCCCGGATCTGCGTTGCTTGCGTACCCTGGTGCTCGCGGGCTTGGGATGGTCGGTGTTACCCGAGTACCTGGTGAGTGATGATTTAAAACACGAACGCTTAGTCGCCATAGGTGGCCCCCAGGCAAATCCGGCGATAGAGTATCACTTGTGTTGGCGGGCGGGAGCGCTGCGTAGTCCCAGGATCGCCAGAGCTCAGCAGTTGCTGCGCGGGGTATTTACGCATTAAGCCGGCTAAAATGGACTGTTTTTTCTACAGTTGTTTATTTTCGAAGCAATTGAACGGGTACGGCGATATTTTTTCTTTACCTTTATAAAAAGCTCATTATAATGCGTCGACATTGCAGGGGCGTAGTTCCAATTGGTAGAACAGCGGTCTCCAAAACCGACGGTTGGGAGTTCGAATCTCTCCGCCCCTGCCACTTCTTTCCTTAGCTTCTTTACGCTACACTGGCAGCCGCCAAATAAAGTTAATTATTTCCGTATGCAGTCACACTTAGCCGATATTTTTGCTATACAGCCGGTGCGTTTACGTGCAGCTTACCGAGCGCATGACACACAGCCTCTTGATGGTGAACAAACCCAAGATTCACAACCCTTGTCGGGCCCCTTGGCCGAGGATATTTTGCGTCTGCTTCCCACAGGGAGCGAGGTGCACCTGGGTGATGTGAGCGCACCGCAATTGCAGGGCAATCGCGTTTACCTTCCCAGCGACAACTTATCAGTGGCACATAAGCAGGCCCTGTGGCAGCAATTGTGTGAATGTGAGCAGGTACTTATCGATGCATAGGCTGGCGCCTTTGGGCGAACAAGATGTGGCGGACATGATGGCCATAGAGCGGGCCTGTCACAGTCACCCATGGAGTGAAAAGCTGATGCGCTCGTGTTTGTCCGGGCGTTATTTCTGCACCGGACTCTCTAGCGACAATAAACTATTGGGCTTTTATGTCGCCGAGCAGGCTGGCCCAGATATTACCCTGATGGATATTTGCGTAGCGCCAAGTGAGCAGGGGCAGGGGTTGGGTAAGGTGTTGATGCAATCGCTCATTAAGGACTCGACTGCGCGTAATGCCGAGTTGATGTTTTTAGAAGTGCGTGAAAGCAATACCGCCGCCATCGCCCTGTATGAAGCCTATGGCTTTATCACTAACGGTGTGCGTAAGAAATACTACCCCGATGGCGAAGATGCCTTGTTAATGATGAAACCTTTGATGGGTGATGATTAGCCACCCAGCATCCGTTAACAATAACGTTGCCTTGCTATCCCTCACCCTCAGCTTAATGCGTCGCTCTCGTTTCGCTTATCTGATTAGATGCGTAATGGGGAGCAGCTCCTAGCTTATTTCGTTCAACTTTTGGCAAGCAGCCTGTTAAAAGCATTTAAAAAAGCCTGCTCTAGAGCCACCATTTGCTCAGAGCTAAGGGCTTTTTTCATGGATGCATAGGATATTGCTTGGTGTGCATAGCAAACCAACTCGGCTGTATCCCAGGCGTCTCGCAGTGTTGCAGGGTCCCCAAAGTCCGACCATTGAGATAAATATGCTGTGACTATCCTTTGCTTGTTTTCGCCTTCGGGCATTCTGTAAATGTAGGTGCCATCAATAAAGGGGTGGCTGATACAGGCATCACTCCAGTCAAAGAAAATAAAAGTACCATTCACCTGGGCTATATTTTCGATGTGCAGATCACCATGCACGAGGGTATTGGGCATATTAAAACTTGCTAATTTCTCAACGGCTTGTTTTACCCTGAGTAGTATTTCATCTTTGTTAATTATAAAGTCGTCAGTAAGGTGCCGTGTTATCTCAGTATCGTTTAATGCGCTATTTAATTGCTCTGGAATATCAGCCACTTGCCTAAGTAAACAACCACTTTTTATCAGTGCATCTGTATGCTTTGTCGATTGCTGTTGTAGCCTAGCTAGGCGCTGAAACGCTTTTGGCCACAAACCTTTGTCCGCATCTTCGGGTAATCCGCCACCAAAATCCTTGCTCATCATCCACTGTTTTTCACTGCTGATAAACATTGTCTCGGGAACATACTCCGGCATGAGTTCTGAGAGTTTTGCACACAGCTGCGACTCATTGGAAAACAAAGGCAAAAAGGCTGTCGCCTTGAAAAAGCACAGACCCTTGTTGGTATTTTGCTTAAAGATTTGACCCAGAGCCCAGCCGGAAACCTTTTGTAGTTTACCTAATGGTTCAAGGCCATGCTTTGCAAGGTTCTGATCCGCCCAAGACTGCGCCAGTTCAAGCCATTCAGGCGATTCCCAATTTAAAAACATGTCCATAGTTTATCGTTCTCGTTATGTAATTTTATTTTTGAGTTGCTGCGGGGCAAGTGACTTAAGAGAGTCCCTTCGGCGCTTCGGCTTGTGGTTGTAAAACAAAGCGGATGGCGTGTTCAAGCTTAAGCACCGGGTATTCGTGGTGCTCGCACTCGCCGTTGCGCAACGATAGCTCGAGCTCGCTGGCGGCATCGGCTACGGCGTTAAAACCAAAGCAGCTGGCACTGCCTTTTATGCTGTGGGCCACCGCCTGCAACTGCTCCCATTCCTTGGCTTGCTGGTGAGCCAAGACCTGCTCAAGGTAATCGGGGAGCTTTTGCTTGTAGTTTTCATTGATCTGTAAAAAGCGTTCGCTTTTAAGTATGTCGTCCCACTTGGAGTTGGCCTCCTGTTGCAGACTTAAATAGGTGGCCAGGGTATGCTCGAGCTGCTCCTTGTCGATGGGTTTGGCCAGCGCCTTGTCACAGCCCGCCTCTAAATAACGCTCGATATCGTGTTTCATCACGTTGGCGGTCAGGGCAATGATGGGCCCATCGTAGGCGGCATGGCGCAGCATTTGCGTGGCTTCTTCACCACCCATCACCGGCATCTGCATATCCATTAAGATCAGCTGGTAGTCTTTGACCAGGGCTTTTTCTACCGCCTCGGCGCCGTTATTGGCAAAGTCCGGAGTGATCCCCCAGCGCTCCAACAGCAGGGAAATAAGCGCTTGGTTGTCCCGGTTATCCTCGGCCACCAAAATTTCACCGTCGAATTGTTGCCAGCTTAGGGTTGGCATCGGCTCCATAACCGGTTGCATTTCCTCGACGCCATGGTAGAAGTCCTGGGCCTCATACACCTGGTTACAGTTGATCTGTATGCTAAAGCGACTGCCTACGCCTTGTTGGCTGTGAGCGCGCACATCGCCGCCTAATAACTGTGCCAGATTTTTAGCAATACACAGGCCCAGGCCACTGCCGCCAAAGCGACGGGTGGTGGTGGTATCGGCTTGCTCGAAAGGCTTAAAGATACGGGTCAGTTCCTGATCCGAGATGCCTATACCGGTGTCGCTGACCACACACTCAATCATATCGTCGTGGTAGCTGACATCCAGGTGCACCTGACCCTTGGCGGTAAATTTCACCGCATTGGTGAGAATATTGAGCAGGATCTGCTTAATGCGGGTTTGGTCGCTGTTAATGTATTTAGGTAAGGGGAACTGGTAGTTGATGGCAAACTCCAGTTGTTTTTGTTGCGCCTGGGGCTCGACTATGGAGTTCAAGTCGTCAAACAGCTCATACAGTGACACCGGCTCGCGGTTAACGGCGAGCTTTTCCGCCTCAATTTTTGATAGATCCAAGATATTGTTGATCAGCTCCAGCAGGTGACGTGAGTTACGCAGTACGGTGGCAAGCTGGTGTTGCACCTTGTCATCGTCTATTTGGTTATTCTCCAGCAACTGTTCAGTAAAGCCCATGATGGCGGTTAAGGGAGTGCGAATTTCATGACTCATATTGGCCAAAAAGCGGCTTTTTAATTGGTTGGCCTGCTCCGCCTGCTCAATGGCTAACTCCAATGCCTTGTTGGTTTTTTCCAGCTCCAACGTGCGCTCCTCAACCCTTTGCTCCAAGGTGTCCTTGTATTCCTTAAGCTCGCCCTGGGTGCGATAAATCTTGTTCACCATGTTGTTAAAGTCGCTAAACAACTGGCCAACCTCATCGGTGCGTTTGTCATCAAGGCGCACGGCCAGATCGTTGGCGCCGACGCGGTGACTGGCGGCTCCCAGTTGCTCTATGGGGTTAAGCAGTAAGTTACGCACAACGATAAAGATCAACACGGGCAGGGTGACGATAGAGATCAGCACGATCAGCGCGGTGATAAGACTGATCACCTTTCCGGCCTGATAGAGCATTTTTTTCGGAATGCTGGTGACAAAGTAGTGGCCATCGGGCATTTGCACGCCGTAGAGCATGCGCTCGGTGTTATCGACGCTCTCAAGCACAATTTCATTAAGGCGGCCGTTGTCGGCCCACAGATCTATGGCCTCTAAATCCTGCTTGCTGAGCGTTTTACCCAGCAGCGCATGGTTGGAGCTAAACAACACCTTACCTTGCTCGGTCAGCAATAAATTCAAGGTGTTATTGTAAGGCGCCTCTAAAATTGCGGTGTTAAGTACGGTTGGCTGCACTCGCACTATGATGTGGCCAAGCAGCACCGGGCGCTCCAAATGGTAGTCCGGGGCAAATACCTTTTGCGCAAAGTAGAGGGTGGTTTCGCCATTGTCTTCTTGCACCATAAATTGCTGGCGGCGCAACGAGCTGGTCAGTAGTTGCTCGAAAAAGGGATATTGTTGCGGTGCACTTTGCAGCGTTGTGGAAAAGTAGGCGTAACTTTGTTGCGTACTGGAAATAAAGTTAATGCTGAGAATATCCGGATAGGCCTCGGTATAACTGCTAAAGACGTCGAGCAGAGCACCCAGGTGGGCGGTGTAATAGGTGTTGGGGCGGTCAATCTGGTGCAAAAAGTTTTGCAATACCGGCGAGGTGCTCAGCAACTCAGTGGTGGAATGATAGACATTGAGCGAGTGAAACACCTTGTTTTGTTGTTGCTCAACAAAGCGGCTAACAATCAGCTGCGCCTGTTGCTCTGAGGAGCTGGTAACGTTAGTGAGGGTAAAACCACCTAGAAACAGCAAGGGCAAGATCACCACCGGGGTGATGTACCACAATAAGCGAATGCTTAGCTTGCTTGTCTTCATGGTGTGCGCCTCCTTGCAACGTCTTAAAATAGCCTGAGCGCGTTATGGTAATCACCACAACAAAAAAATTATACAAAATGCTCAGCAATAATACACATAGGTGGACCATGAAGTCACTTTTACTTGTATTCGGCGCTTTTGTGCACACCCTAAAGTCGGTATAATCTCGGGCATTAATGTCTTTATAATTTAAATGCGACTTAACCGCCTCGCCGTGGTTGGGTCGACAGCTCATAAGTGACCGCATGTCAGAATTAATACAGCAAATTAATAAGCGTCGCACCTTTGCGATCATCTCTCACCCGGATGCGGGTAAAACAACCATCACCGAGAAGGTACTCTTGTTCGGTCAGGCCATTCAAAAGGCCGGTACGGTCAAGGGCCGTGGCTCCAACCAGCATGCCAAGTCGGACTGGATGGAAATGGAAAAAGAGCGTGGTATCTCGGTCACCACCTCGGTCATGCAGTTTCCTTACAATGAGCGCTTAGTTAACCTGCTGGACACCCCAGGACACGAAGACTTCTCGGAAGATACCTACCGTACATTGACCGCCGTTGACTCTTGTTTGATGGTGATCGACGCCGCCAAGGGTGTAGAGGACCGTACGCGTAAGCTAATGGAAGTCACCCGCTTGCGTGATACGCCGATAGTTACCTTTATGAACAAATTGGACCGTGATATTCGCGACCCAATGGAGTTGCTGGATGAGGTAGAAACCGAGCTTAACATCATGTGTGCGCCCATCACCTGGCCTATCGGCTGTGGTAAAGAGTTTAAAGGCGTGTACCACCTGCACCGCGATGAGACCATCTTGTATCAAACGGGTCAGGGTCACACCATTCAAGACGTGCGTACCATTAAGGGCCTAGATAATAGCGAGTTGGATGAAGCGGTAGGCGAGAGTCTGGCGGAGCAACTGCGTGAAGAAATCGAGCTGGTACAAGGTGCGTCAAACGAATTTGACGAGGAAATGTTCTTAAGCGGTGATCTAACGCCGGTGTATTTCGGTACCGCCCTAGGTAACTTCGGTGTGGACCATATGCTCGATGGTCTAACCGAGTGGGCGCCGGCACCTATGCCGCGTAAAACCGACGACGAGCGTGAAGTGAGCGCAGAAGACGAGATGTTCTCCGGCTTCGTCTTTAAAATTCAGGCCAACATGGACCCCAAACACCGTGACCGTATCGCCTTTATGCGTATCGTGTCGGGCAAATACAGCCAGGGCATGAAGATGAACCATGTGCGTTTGGGCAAGCAGGTGAGCATTTCCGATGCGGTAACCTTTATGGCCGGTGACCGTGAGCGTGCACAAGACGCCTACGCCGGTGACATCATAGGTCTGCACAACCATGGCACTATTCAAATCGGTGATACCTTTACCGATGGTGAAAAGCTCAAATTCAGCGGTATTCCAAACTTCGCGCCGGAACTGTTCCGCCGTATTCGTTTGAAAGATCCACTGAAGCAAAAGCAATTGCTTAAAGGCTTGGTACAGCTTTCCGAAGAAGGTGCGGTGCAGGTATTCCGTCCACTGATCAACAACGACCTGATCGTAGGCGCCGTTGGTGTGCTGCAGTTCGACGTGGTTGTGGCGCGTTTAAAAGCGGAATACAAGGTGGACGCCATTTATGAAAGCGTCAACGTTAACACCGCGCGCTGGGTTTCTTGCGATGACGTGAAGAAGTTTGAAGAATTCAAACGTAAGTGTGAGGCGAACCTGGCCCTCGATGGCGGGGACAACCTCACCTACATAGCGCCAACCCGTGTAAACTTAAATCTGTCGATGGAACGCTATCCTGAAGTGAGCTTCAGTGAGACCCGTGAACACTAATCGCCCCTAATTTATCTCGGCCAGCGTGATGTTGGCCCAATTGCAAGGTAACTGCAACGATGAACATTAAACAAATTTTAATCGACAAAGCCAATGCCGCCATGCTTGCTGCGGGGCTTGAAGAAGGCACAAATCCAGCGGTAACGCAAAGCACGCGTCCGCAGTTCGGTGATTACCAAATCAATGGCGCCATGGGCGCGGCCAAAAAACTAAAAACCAACCCCCGTGAACTAGCGCAAAAAATTATCGATGCGTTAGACGTATCCGATTTAGCGGATAAGGTTGAAATCGCCGGCCCAGGTTTTATCAATATTCACCTTAAGCCAGAGTTTCTGGCCGAGTCTGTGGCCAGCGCTAACCAGGATGCCAAACTGGGTGTGGCCGAGCATGCGAAAGCCGACACGGTTGTGGTTGACTATTCATCGCCTAACCTGGCCAAAGAAATGCACGTGGGTCACCTGCGCTCAACCATTATCGGTGATGCCATTGCTCGTACCCTAGAGTTCCGTGGTGACAAAGTCATTCGTCAAAACCACATGGGCGACTGGGGCACACAATTCGGTATGTTGATTGCGCACCTGGAAGACCTGCTTAATGACGGCGTTGACCTGGAAAAGGTGGCTCTCGCCGACCTTGAAAGCTTCTACCGTGACGCGAAAAAGCGTTTCGACGATGAAGAAGGCTTTGCCGATCGTGCCCGTGAGTACGTGGTAAAACTGCAGCAAGGCGATGCTCATTGCGACAAGCTATGGCAGATGTTTATCGATACCTCGGTGAAGCACTCGGAAGAAGTATACGAAAAGCTGAACGTGACCCTTAAGCGTGAAGATATTTACGCGGAAAGTGCCTACAACAGCGAGCTACAGCGCATGATCGATGTGCTGCGCGAACAAGGCATTGCCAAAGAAGACCAAGGTGCCCAGGTGGTGTTCCTTGATGAGCTGGCCAACAAAGACGGCGAGCCTTCGGTATTTATCGTACAAAAATCAGGTGGTGGCTTCTTGTATGCGACCACAGACCTGGCAGCCTGTGAGTACCGTTCACATAAGCTGGGTGCCGACCGCATCATGATCTTCGTGGATGCCCGTCAAAGTCTGCACTTTAGCCAGGTTGAAATCACCGCTCGCAAGGCCGGTTTACTGCGCGATGAAACCAGCTACGAATTCTGCCCGTTCGGCACCATGATGGGTGAAGACGGCAAACCGTTTAAAACCCGTACCGGCGGTACGGTGAAACTGGCGGATCTGCTTGATGAAGCGGTCAGCCGTGCCAAGGCCAAGCTGTCTGAGCGCGAGTCGCCATTAAACGACCAGGAGCAGGAAGAGATCGCCACTAAAGTGGGCATTGGCGCGGTAAAATATGCGGATCTGTCGAAGAACCGCACCAGCGACTACATCTTTAACTGGGATACCATGTTGAGCTTCGAAGGCGCCACGGCTCCTTATCTGCAATATGCCTATACTCGTGTTAAGAGTATCTTCCGCAAGGCCGGCATCGACAGCGCCGCGCATCAGGCGCCGGTAGTGATTGCTGAGCCACAGGAAAAAGCATTGGCCATTAAACTGATGCAGTTTGAAGAAGTGCTGGATCAAATGGTCGGTGACGCCACACCGCACGTATTGTGTGGTTACCTGTATGAGCTGGCGAGCCTGTATATGAGCTTCTACGAAGCCTGCCCGGTATTGAAAGAGGGGGTGAGCGAGGAAGATAAGGCTAGCCGTTTGGTACTTTGTTCTTTGGTGGCGAAGACGCTACGTCAAGGTCTTGAGCTTCTCGGCATTGAAGTCATGGAGCAAATGTAATTTCAGCGGCGTGTAGTTCGTTTTGACGGCGTTGGTACTCTTTTTGAACACTAGTCACATACTTTATGTATGCTCCTAGGTATAAAAAAGAGTACCGCCTTGTCAGCACTCCTACACTTGCTGAATCAGGCGGCTTGTAGTTCGCTTTAGCTGCGTTAGAGAAATGATTGAGTCAAAGTCACATACTAGATGTATGCTCCTTGACATAAATCATTTCTCTGCCTAGCTAGCACTCCTACACTTGCTGAATCAGGCGGCCTGTAGTTCGCTTTGACGGCGTTGTTAAACCGACTGACCCTAATCACATACTTTATGTATGCTCCTAGGGATAAGTCGGTTGAAAGCCTTGTCAGCACTCCTACACTTGCTGATACTGTGATTTGTGGGTCGTTGTTTTTCGCTTTGTAGGCGAGGCTTTAGCCTTGCGATTTTTGTGTTAGGCGGCGGTGATAATTAGAAGGAATTGATATGAAACTTGATGATATTCGTCGTGAATATTTACAAGGCGGGTTGGATGAGAGCATGCTTGAAGCCGACCCCATTGCGCAATTCGAAAAGTGGCTTGAACAGGCCATTAAGGCGCAAATTCCCGATCCTACGGCCATGGTGGTGGCGACGGTGGATGAGCAGGGCCAGCCTTCGCAGCGTATCGTGTTGCTGAAGCACCTGGATGAAAAGGGTTTTGTCTTCTTTACCAATACCGGCTCGCGTAAAGCCAGTGAATTGGCGAAGAACAATAAAATCAGCCTGCACTTCCCGTGGCATATGTTTGAGCGCCAGGTGATAGTCTATGGCGAAGCCCAGCCTTTGCCGGTATCCGATGTCGCCAAGTACTTCTTATCCCGCCCCAAGGAAAGCCAGTTGGCCGCCTGGGCATCAAGTCAGAGCCGACCCGTGTCTTCACGTCAGGTGCTGATGGAAAAGTTTACGCAAATGAAGAACAAGTTTGCCAAGGGTGAGATCCCCTTGCCGGATTTCTGGGGTGGCTATTGCGTTAAGCCCACCAAGGTGGAGTTTTGGCAAGGCGGTGCCCATCGCCTGCACGACCGCTTTATGTATATTCGCCAGCAAGATAACAGCTGGCAAGTCGAGCGCTTAAACCCCTAATGCGCTTTATTGACTCCCACTGTCATCTCGATTTTAGTGAATTCGATGAGGATAGGGCGCAGTGCATTGCCAATGCTCTGTCGCTGGGAGTCACACACCTTGTGGTGCCGGGCGTGAGCCTGGCCCAAGCCACAAACCTGCTTACCTTCACCAAGCAATACCCTGCAACCTATATCGGTGCCGGTTTGCACCCTTACTTTCTAGCCCAGCATCAAGAGCAAAATATTGCCGAGTTGAGTGATTTAATAGCGGCAAACCGTGAGATCTTGGTCGCCGTCGGCGAATGTGGTTTGGATAGAAGTATCGGCGAGTTAAAGAAGCAGCAGAGTTTATTTGAGGCGCAAATCGCCTTGGCCAATGAATTTGAGTTGCCGCTGATTGTCCACCACAGACAAAGCCACGATCTAATCGCCGCTAGCTTTAAACGCTGTCCGCCTAAATTCGGTGGTGTGATCCATGCTTTTTCCGGCTCACAGCAGGTGGCCGAAAGTTATGTCAAGGCGGGATTTAAGCTCGGGGTGGGGGGCACCATCACCTATCCCAGAGCACAAAAAACTCAGCAAGCTTTGCGCCATGTAGGCGTCGAGCATCTGCTACTCGAAACCGATGCGCCCAGCATGCCCTTGTGTGGTTATCAGGGGCGCAGGAATACCCCGGAGCGCATACCCAATGTGTTTCTCGCCCTGGCGGCGCTGTTGCAAAGGCAGGACTATGACGCCTTAAGCGAGCAGCTTTATTTGAACTGTTTGGCTTTTTTACGAAAGTAACGCTTTAGCTGCCAGCGCTTTAGGCCGCGTCCAAGCTGCCAGGTAAATATGCAGCAAATAAACAGCATCAGCAGTACCTGGCGACCGACCTCATGAATATAACGGTGGCTCGTGTCTATGGCGGTTTGCGGCAGGTAATTGACCCGGGCAAAACCTATGGGTTTGTTGTCTTGTGGGGAGTTGATCGGCACCACTATGGGTTGTGTTAGCTTGCTGATCCCCGGCGTTGCCTGGGTGATCCCTAAGCTGGCTTGATAAGGGCTGTAGGCCTCGCTTTGCGCCTGTGCCGTGCCATACATATCGTAAATAACCGCACTTTGGATAACCGCATCGCTGCTGAGCTGGTTGGTTAACTCGCCCAGGCGTGGCTTATTGTTTTGTTCCAGCGGCAAGGCTGCGGTCAGAGCCAGCTGTTGAGACAGGCTTTTGGCACTGTGATAGCCTTGTTGATAGAGCATATGATGACCCTGGAAGCTGGTGTTAAAGGCCATCCAGGTCAGCAAGACAAAACACAGCGCGGCAAAGAGTAAGCGTCTAAGGCGTTGCCATTGTGAGCTGCGCACCGGATTTTTTACTTGTTTATTTTTCATATCGCTCATGTGGTTACTGACTTTCACGGCTATCGGTGATTAAATTGGCAGTGCCGTAATCACGATTAAATTTCGCCTTGGAGCCTTTGATGTCACAGCCTAATATTGCCTTTTCTACTTTAGCACAGCAAGACGATCTGTCCTTAAGTAATCTGCTAAGTTTAAACCTTTGGTATGACATCGACCATTCGTCTTTGGTGGCAGATACCGAGCCGAAAACTCCAACATATGTACTAGTTTTCGGTTTTCAACTTGGCATGCAAGTGGCTAATTTAGTTCAACAATTGCAGCAATGGCCGGGTCAGCTTAGCGCCGTTTGCCGCTTTGAAGCCCACAGCGACCTGCCGCCCGCCTTTGCCTTTACCGTGCAGGATGCAGCGCCGGAATTGGCGCAGCAAATCAAGCAGTATGGCGCCGATAATGGCGTGCAATGTGCAGTGCTGGTTAATCCGCCCAAGCTCAGTGAGCCCGGATTACTGGTGATGGATATGGACTCCACCGCCATTACCATTGAATGCATTGATGAAATCGCCCGCCTTGGCGGTGTTTATGACGAGGTGGCTGCGGTGACCGCACAGGCCATGGCCGGACAACTGGAATTTAGCGCCAGTTTGCGCCAGCGGGTCGCCAAGTTAGAGGGGATCCCATTAACTCTGGTGGCCGAGCTGCAAAATCAATTACCGCTGATGCCGGGCATAGAGCAGGTGTGTGAGGTTTTACGCGCACACAACTGGCATCTGGCCATTGCCTCAGGCGGCTTTGTTCCCTTTGCCGCCCATGTGCAGAAGCTCTTACACCTGGATCGCATTCATGCCAATACCTTGGATGACGATGGCAAGGTGCTGGTGGGCTCGGTAAGCGGGAAAATTGTCGACGCCGAGGAAAAAGCGCGTTTTTTATCCGCCTATCGTGATGAGCTGGGTCTGGCCAAGGAGCAGACTCTGGCTATAGGTGATGGTGCCAATGATCTGCTGATGCTGCATCAGGCCGGTTTAGGTGTGGCGGTGCATGGTAAGGCCAAGGTGGTTGCCGAGGCACCTGCGGCGATCACCGCTGGCAGCCTGGCGCAATTGCTTTACTTTTTAACTATTCCGGCACGTTAACCAATACGCTGTAGCCACTTAGTACGGCGCTCGACCATACCCTGGTAGGCGCCGATATCCACATGAACAAGCCTTGGAATTAGCTCGTCTATGGCCAGGGCATCGCTCACCCCCTCTACCTGCCACAGGGCGTCTTCTAATTCCTTGGCCTTGTGCAGGGCATAATGGCTAATGTATTTCAGCTCGCTGAGCAGATACTTGGTATCCGGACGCCCAGTTTTGGATAAAAATAACCGATAGGCAAAGAGTAAGCCTCCATCTAGCGCATCGTTAATAAAGGGGGCAAGGGCCTGATAGTCTTGCTCAAGGGCCACACAACGACAGCTGATGGCATCGGCAATTTTGTCTTCTTTCGGGCGCACATGGATAAAGAGATCAAAGGCCTTGGCCTGATCTTGGCGATGACCCTCACGCAGGGTGTCGGTGAGCAGTTGTAGGCTTTGGCCTTTAAACAAGGCGCTTAAATCCGGGTGCCTGCCGAGCTCGCCGAAGTGTCGCCAAATGCGGTGAATACTGTTGCTGTAGCGGCCAAGCCCAATGGCACCCAGGGCCAACTGGTTGTCTTGCTTGCAAAAATACAGGGGCGTTTGACACAGGTTTTTAATCACTATGTTACGCAGCGCCTTGGACAGTCCTGGTACCTTGGGCTCTTCTTCACATTGCTGCAGCTTATCTTTATTGTTGTCGATGAGCTGGGCAAAAAATAACACCCCGGCATGAGGCTGCCGTCCTTTCTGATAGGCCTTCAAATTTAAAACGGTGCCGCTTTTACTGATTGCCATTACCTCGTAGGGCAGTTGCGCCAGGTGGAACTTCTTGGTGATCTGCTGCAACTGCGGTAAGGCCAGGGTGAGCACATCGCCTTTTTTTATGCCATTACCTTCTGCCAGCTCAATTTGCATGCCCAGGACACTGAAATCCAGTGATTTGGCACCGACCTCGAGGTTTTGTGTCGTGGTTACTGTAACCTCGGTGGCGTATAAATAGCGCCTATGGGCTCGCAGATTGGCGTATTCCAATGCCACCACTTCAAGTTCGGGGGTATGACTGCGGCGGTGGCCAAATACCTTTAATTGATTCACCGCCGCGCGGTCGAGTTCATAGCGACGCAGACGCTGGGTCAGCGCCGGGCTGTGCAGCGGAGTCAGCAGACACAGATACGTTAGACCCCGTAAGTAGCTATATACTCGGGCGCTGGGGGGCTTATTAAGCTTGGCAATGGCATCGCCAGCGGAGTCGGGCAGGGAGAGGGGAATATGGGCGTCATCAGCTTGTACCGGCAGCAGCTGCAATTTGTGCACGCGCCAACTTGGTTTGCGGCTGCCAAAGGCAAAAAATAAGGCGCGCAAATGAGGATGACTGGCCAGCTCCAATTCGGTGGCGCTGTAGAAATAAATCTTATTCTGATGACTGTGGGTAAAGCTATACAAGAGAGTGTGCTTTACCTGGCCCGACTGCGTCAGCGGCTGCGCCAGTACCGAATTAAGTCGGGCGGCATTGAGCAATCTGGCGATAACGGACTGACGCTCCTCGTCACAGAAATAGGTGTGGGAGTCGAGGTTGTTTTCCGTGGTTAATAGCAGCCGCGGCTGTAACTTACCCTGCTGCTCACAGACAAAGGCAAACAGGGAATTAATACGGGGCAAATAATATTGTTCATACCCCTTGGTGAGCACCGCATCCAGGGTGTTGTCTAAATTGACCTTGTAACGGCGTTTATTGCCGTCGATAAAGCGTGCCAAGAAGGCATCGAAGCCCGGTGTCTCCTGGCCTTCTCCACGCTTTAAACGGGCATAGTAAAATTCGCTGTCGACGCTGGGCTCTATGGCCACCACCTGGTATTGCACACCGTCTTTAAGGCCAAGCTCAAAGTCTTCCTCCAGGCCGGTAAAACGCACCCGGATGGTTTGCCCGCGTTCGAGCAGGCTGTGGCGTGGTAATTTGAGTTTTGCGCCGCCGATAGAGATATCGCTGGTTTTGCCTTCGATGTGTGTCTCGTTTACCAGAACCCGTATCTTGATGGCGTAATTCATGCGCTCTTGCTGGCGCGACTCGTAGGATGCAAAGCGAATAAGGCGGCCTCCCTCATGCTCGTCATGCTCCACTTGGACTTTTTGCTGGCGTTGTTGGCGCCGCTGTTGCACCTGTTGCATGACCATTTCGTACACCGCCAAGGTGTAGTCGCCAAAGCGTTTAACTCCCAGTTCAAAGGCGGCAATGGCTTCGGCATCAAGAAAGTGATGCTGCTTATTGTATTCGTAGCTTTGAATTTCACCGTTGCTGAGGCCACGCAGATCTAAGACCCGGTTACAGGGTTGGCGCAGGCGGTTTAACTCCATTTTAATAAGGAACTGCTCGCCCTTGGAAAGCTCAGCCGTCTTGCTGTCAAAGGCGGTATTAAAACCCTTTTCGCCAAGGTGCTGCTTGAGCTCTTGCACAAGAGGTTGATGTTTTTGGAGAATGTCTTCAGCCATGTATTAAACCATTACCCAGCGGTGAAAAACCGTTATACTGAGAGTCAAATTATTGTTTATTCTTTAGTTACGCAAGCTTAAGCGCAAGGTTTAAGTCTAATTAAAGCAAAAATTATGCCCCCAATATGGTAAAAAAGAAAACAGCCTTTGTATGTAATGAATGTGGTGCCGAGTTTGCGCGCTGGCAAGGCCAGTGCAGTGAATGTAAGGCCTGGAATACGGTGACCGAATTTCGTGTGCCGTCGGTTAAAAGCACCGGCCGCAGCAGTGCAACCAGCGGCTATGCCGGCCAAATAGAAGCTAAAATCCAAACCCTGGACGAAGTTAACCTGGAAAGCCTGCCGCGCTTTTCCACCGGCTTTATCGAGTTCGATAGGGTGCTCGGCGGTGGCGTGGTGCCGGGTAGCGCCATTTTGATCGGCGGTGAGCCGGGTGCCGGTAAAAGTACCATACTGTTGCAAACCATGTGTGGCCTGGCCGAGAACATGAAAACCCTGTATGTCACCGGTGAGGAGTCGCTGCAACAGGTGGCCATGCGCGCCAAGCGTTTGGGCCTGCCTACCGATAAGCTGCAAACCTTGGCGGAAACCAATGTGGAAACAATTTGCCAGTTGGCCCTGCGTGAAAAGCCCGGCATCATGGTTATCGACTCCATTCAGGTGATGCATATGGCCGATATTCAGTCGGCACCGGGCAGCGTCTCTCAGGTGCGTGAAAGCGCCGCTTACCTTACCCGTTTTGCCAAGCAAAACCAGATTGCCATACTTATGGTGGGTCATGTGACCAAAGACGGTTCTCTGGCCGGTCCTAAGGTGCTCGAGCACTGTATCGATTGTTCTATCTTGCTTGAGGGCAGCAGCGACAGCCGTTTTCGTACCCTGCGTGGCAATAAAAACCGTTTTGGTGCGGTCAACGAGCTCGGTGTGTTTGCCATGACGGGTCAGGGGCTGCGTGAGGTTAAAAACCCCTCCGCTATTTTCTTAAACCGCTCTCAGGAGCAGACCCCGGGCTCCTTGGTGATGGTGATCTGGGAAGGAACCCGTCCGCTGTTGGTGGAAGTGCAGGCGTTGGTGGACTATTCTCAGTTGGCTAACCCCCGTCGCGTGACCGTGGGCTTAGAGCAAAACCGTTTAGCCATGTTATTGGCGGTACTGCATCGTCATGGTGGCCTGCAGGTGGCGGATCAAGACGTCTTCGTTAACGTGGTCGGTGGCGTAAAGGTGTCGGAAACCAGTGCCGATTTGGCATTAATTGTAGCCCTGGTTTCAAGCTTTAAGAACTACAGTTTAGAGCGTGAGCTGGTGGTGTTTGGTGAGGTGGGCCTAGGCGGTGAAATTCGTCCCGTGCCCAGTGGCCAGGAGCGTTTACGCGAGGCCGCTAAACATGGCTTTAAACGGGCCATAGTACCGGTAGATAATAAACCGAAAGAGCCGATAGAGGGCATGCAGGTGCAGGCGGTTGCCAGCCTCAGCGACGCCCTCGAAGCATTGTTTTAGGGTTGCGCCCTTAATTTAACTCGGAGCGCGGACAGCTCCAAAGGATCTAGCATGAAAAAACTACTTACTGTTGCCGCCCTCGGGGCCATGGCATTTGGCGGTTATAGCTACGCTAATTATTATGTCAGTAAAGAAGCCCGCAAAGACGTCGACGACTACTTATTGCAACTGCAGGCCCAAACCGGCCTGGATGTACGCTATAAGGAGATAAGTAGTAACCTCTTCAATCAGAGCCTGGCGCTGAATTCGGTCGCGGTTAAGGGACCCGATGGCGTACAGTTCGCCGATATTGGCAGCATAGAATTAGACGGCTTCAACCCGGTGCAGCCGAGTGATTATGCGCGCATGGCTATTAATGACATGACCTTTATGGGTCCGGTCGTGGTCGAGATGCAGGAGCTCGACGGCGAGCGTATCAATGTGGTTAGTGAGTTTAACTACAGCGCCGATAACGGCGATGCCGACACTAAGACCGTGATCAATGCCGGCAAGCTCGCCGATGTCGAGTTCAGTTTTGCCATGACCAACTCTCAGGCACTGATGGCTCTGCGTCAGCAATTTGAAGAACTGGAGCAAAGCGGGCAGGGTAATTTGCAACAGCAACTGGCACTGCAAAGTCAGTTGATGGCGGCCATGACCGAGTTGGTGCCGAAAAGCTTCAGCTTTAAGCTGGACAATAACGGCAAACTTAAGGACCTGATACAAAGGGTGATTGCCGAGCAGGGCCTGACCTACGAGCAGTTTCAGCAACAGGCGCAGCAGCATCTAAGCATGTCACCAGCGCCACAAACTTTGCGTGATGCGGCATTGGGCTTTATCGAAGGCACCGAGCAGTTTAAGGTTTCCGTGTCTTTACCCGAGGGCACGACCGTGGCCCAGGTTAATGAGCAGATGATGACCTTGATGGGTCACCCAGAAGAGTTGGCCAAGTATTTTAATTTAAAGGCCTCGGGTAAATAACCTTTTAGGGTTTGTTTAGGAAAAGCCGGATATTAATCCGGCTTTTTTTAATTCAGAGCTGCTTTTTATGTAGCTAGCATTAGAAATGTTGGGAATTGTCTACGCCTTAACTAAAGATGCAACTTTCTGCGCCCCCGGCCTTGATTTGTTAAGCTGCTTTGCTTTTTTCTTATCTCTGACCCAAAGCACAGAGCCATTAGTTTTTTTCATTTCAAATAAATCTATCGCCGTGAATAGATCACTTAGTTTCTTGAACCCGTAATTTCGCTGATCAAAGGAAGCGTGATTCGATATATGAGTTCCTATTGGTCCAAGCATAGCCCAGCCATCGTCTTCTTCTACGGCTTCAATGGCTTGCCGTAAAAGGTTTATAAGCTTGGTATCACTTTTAATGTTTTTACTTTGCTTTTGAATTGGAATTTCTTGGGATACTTCGTCATCAAGGTACAAAAAGCGAGAACAGCTATTTACGAAGGCTAAGGGGGCTTTACGTTCTCCAAATCCAATCACAAATTTTCCATCTGCCAAAGAGCGTGTAACCAAAGGCGTGAAGTCGCAATCAGATGAAACTAAACAAATTACATCAATATCTTTAGTGTATAAGACATCCATCACATCGATAACTAACGCCATATCGGTAGCATTTTTACCTTTAGTCAGGTCGAATTGCTGGACCGGCTGAATAGCAAACTCATGGAGGATATCTTCCCATGGCTTTAGGTTATGGCTTTTCCAGTTTCCGTAAGCTTTTCGGATGTTAACGACGCCATAACGTGCTAGTTCAGATAAGACTTTATCTATTTTCTTTGCCGGCGCATTATCGGCATCAATAAATACCGCAATTTTTTCTTTATCTTTCAATTTTGCCTCCTTGCTAATAACCCTTTGTCTCTAGGGAGAAAAACTTATTATGTTTCCTGAATTCTTAGGTCGCTAGTTTTAAGCGGCTTATCGTGTAACCCTAAAACGCACTTGTTTTATCAATTTTGGTGCCGCAATAAAGGCAAGTATAGTGTCTAGCCGAGACAACCCGTGCGCAACTACCGCATACATTTGCAGGGGCAAATTTACCATCCAATGTACCATCCCGTAGATCAATTTCTTTCATTTTCGAAAGGAGCAGTTCTCGGTTAAAGCCAACCTCTTCGAGGAGCTCACTCATGGCCATGCAAACCAGAGAAAGGTGGTCGACTTTACTTTGCAGCTCAACGATATCGTATTGATTATCTGTAGCTTTGCGGTCAACCTGCCTCGTTCGCTCGGCTGCTTCGGTTTTCGTTTGCTCAAGACGGTACTGCTGAAATATATCGAATAGATCCACTTTTACCTCATTGGGTTATGACTTGGCTAAGATTGAATTTAGCTCAGTGTTTGTATTTAATTTTATTTATAGATTTTTGGTGGCTTTTATAAAAGATCTAGTTTTGCAATGGCAAGCCATACAAGGGGCACAGCTATAAGGGCGACAAAGGTCAGCAAATCCTTTTTCGATTTCTTATGTTCGAGCTCGGCAATTTTAAGCATGGCTTGTTCGCGTTCTTTATCTTCAGCCATTTCTTCACCGGCTTTAGCAGTCAACCATTTAATCTGCGCATTTATTTCTTTCATTTCATCTCTAATTTCAGAGAGAATTTGTATCGAGTCGTTATCATTCATTTTATTTTCCATAACTAGATTTCTTTGTCAGTTCTATTCGTGGCGATTGATGTGTGGTGAATACCAAGCTGATGCTTAGCAACTCCCTAAGGTATTTTTACGCTCCTTGGTATAGGCCCACCAAGGCTTTGCTGCTTCACCACGCATAAAACGCGTAATGGATATAAAGATGTCGATAACGCAGGGGTCATGTTTGTTGCCTGTTATATCGCAGAGCTCTTCGTACATTTGATAGGGGTCGCGCCCTACAAGGTCTTCGGGGCGCTCTATGCCGAGTAATTGCAGATCGGCAGCGCTTGCCTGACCTATATTAGGTAGGTCGGTGAGCTTGATGGTTTTACTGCGCACGACTTTTGTTGGATTCATAGTGGGCCTAGTGCTTATGTGGGGTGAGAGGGCTGCGTCTGTTATGCACCTTTATCCACCTTCCACGGCGGGTTTAAACGATTCTCACCCGCCCAATACAGCTTAATTTTATTTCCTGAGGGGTCTCTTAGTATGGCTTCTTTCCAAAGGTAGCGCTGCTCGGTTGGTGCTTGTTCAAAGAGGATGCCTTTTTGCGAGAGTGTGTTGTATAGCTCATCCAGTTCTTTATGCTCGAAATAGATTACGGTGGGGTTTTCGAATTCACCGTCGTCGAGAGATAAAGAAAATGTGGCGTCACCGTCTGGGCAAGTAAAACGTGCATAATGTGGCGTATCGACGATTTGTGTGAATCCCAGAGTGAGATAAAAATGTACGGCGTCTGCCATGTTTTTAACGGGTAAGGTGACCTGGTTAAGCTCCATTTATCCTCCAGGGAGATGACAATTTACTATCACGCCAATGGGCAACCAAAGGGGTGATTTGCACTTAACTTATTTTTAACATACAAGCGCACTCAATGTTATGCGGTGGCCGTGACTTACTCAATCTCAGAATTTATTACCCCTTGTAATATTTTGCTTCGACCATAGGTCTAGTAGCTCAATGGCGCAAAATAATGCAAAGGAGCATTCATGAGCACAACCCCCTATACTCCGCCCAAGGTCTGGCAGTTTGATAGTGAAAATGGCGGCAAATGGGCCAGTCTGAATAAACCAACATCCGGCGCAACCTTTGAGCAGCATTTGCCGCGTGGGCAACATCCGTTTCAGTTGTATTCCCTGGCAACCCCCAACGGCCAAAAAGTAACCATTATGTTTGAAGAGCTGCTGGCCAAGGGGATCAGCGATGCGGAGTATGATGCATTCTTGATTGAAATTGGCGAAGGCGATCAGTTTGGCTCTGACTTTGTCGCCATCAACCCTAACTCAAAAATTCCCGCCTTGTTAGACACCAGCACCTCACCGGCAACCCGGGTCTTTGAGTCGGGTTCTATTTTGCTGTATTTGGCAGAGAAGTTTTCTTCCTTTATTCCCCAAGATGCGCAGGCTAAAACCGAGTGCATGAACTGGCTGTTTTGGCAAATGGGCAGTGCTCCTTATGTGGGAGGTGGTTTTGGTCACTTCTATGCTTATGCGCCGGAGCCGATGGAGTACCCCATTAACCGTTTCGCCATGGAAACCAAGCGCCAGTTAGACGTATTAGATAAGCACCTAGCACAAAACGAATACATGGCTGGGGATGAATACTCTATTGCCGACATGGCCATTTGGCCCTGGTATGGCGCCCTGGTGCTGGGCAAGGCGTACGATGCCGCGGAGTTTTTATCCGTGCATGAGTATCGTCACCTGCTCGCCTGGGCTAAGAAAATTGAACAACGCCCGGCGGTGCAGCGCGGCCGACGCGTTAATCGCACTTGGGGCGACGAAGGTGAGCAATTGCGCGAGCGCCATAGCGCCGCCGACTTGGACTAATTAATCAATCTACAGGCACAAAAAAGCACAGCCTTGGCTGTGCTTTTTCAAATCAGAGCATTGATGCTTTAGTGCAAAATACGGGCACGAATGGTGCCGTCCACGGCACTCAATTCTTTCAGCGCCACTTCCGAGTGGTCGCTGTCTACATCAATAACCACATAACCAATATTTTCATCCGTTTGCAGGTACTGAGCGGCGATGTTGATGCCGTGCTGTGCAAAGGCTTGGTTGATTTGTGTGAGCACACCTGGGCGGTTGTGGTGAATGTGCAGCAGGCGGCTGCGGTTAGCCAGCTCGGGTAGGGCGACCTCGGGGAAGTTCACCGCGGTCATGGTTGAACCGTTATCCGAGTACTTGGCTAGTTTGCCGGCCACTTCAACGCCAATGCTTTCCTGTGCTTCTTGTGTTGAACCACCCACGTGAGGTGTCAGGATCACGTTATCGAATTGGCGCAGCGGCGACACAAACTCTTCGTCGTTTGATTTGGGCTCCACCGGGAAGACGTCGATTGCGGCGCCAGACAGGCTTTTATCTTCTAATGCTTCGGCCAGGGCATCGATATCCACAACGGTGCCGCGTGAAGCGTTAATCAGTATGCTGCCTTTTTTCATCACCGCAAGCTCGGCGGTGCCGATAAGGTTTTTCGTTTGCGGCGTTTCCGGTACGTGCAGGCTCACCACATCCGAGCTTTGTAATAATTGAGTCAGGTTTTGGATCTGCTGGGCATTACCCAAAGAAAGTTTGTCTTCGATATCGAAGAATTGCACCTTCATGCCGATGTTCTCAGCCATGATACCAAGCTGGGTGCCGATATGACCGTAACCGATAATACCCAAGGTTTTACCGCGGGCTTCGAATGAGCCTTCGGCGGTCTTTAACCACTGACCACGGTGGGCCATGGCGTTGCGCAAAGGAATACCGCGCAATAGCAGCAGGATTTCACCTAGCACCAGTTCGGCAACCGAGCGGGTGTTGGAGAAGGGGGCATTAAATACGGTGATACCACGGTTTTTTGCCGCTTGCAGGTCGACCTGGTTGGTGCCGATGCAGAAGCAGCCCACGGCAATGAGTTTTTGTGCCGCGTCCAGTACCGCATCGGTGAGTTGCGTGCGTGAGCGAATACCCACAATGTGGGCATCGCTGATACGCTCGATGAGCTCACTTTCAGGTAACGATGTTTTGACATAGTCGATGTTGCTGTACCCGTTGCGCTTTAGTGTTTCAATTGCGCTCTGGTGTACGCCTTCCAGCAAGAGAATCTTAATTTTATCTTTTGCTAACGATACCTTACTCATGTTCCTCATTCCTCTAACGTGTAGTTGGGCCCTCCGGCGTGCCGATGATTACGGTGTCGGCGCCGCGGTGAGCGAATAGACCGTTGGTAACCACACCAACAACCTGATTTAAAGTTTGTTCCAGTGACTTGGCATCGGTGATCTGCAGGTTGTGCACATCTAAAATCACATTGCCGTTATCCGTCACTACGCCTTGTCGATAAACAGGGTCGCCGCCCAGTTTGACGATTTCACGGGCCACGTAGCTGCGGGCCATAGGGATCACCTCTACGGGCAATGGAAAACCCCCCAGGGTGTCGACCAATTTGCTGCTATCGACGATACAAATAAACTGTTTAGCCACGGCGGCCACGATTTTTTCGCGGGTTAACGCGGCGCCACCGCCCTTGATCATTTCGTTGCCGGCATTGATTTCATCGGCGCCATCAACATAAACGTCTAAGGTATCAACATCATTTAATTCAAATACTTCGATACCCAGAGCCTTAAGACGCTCGGTTGAAGCTTGCGAACTTGATACCGCACCGCGGATATCGTCTTTCATTGTTGCCAGGGCATCAATAAAGTGATTAACCGTTGAACCGGTGCCAACACCGACAATGGTGTCTTTCTTTACATAATCGAGTGCGGCCCAGGCGGCCGCCTTTTTCATTTCGTCTTGAGTCATGTTGTGCTCGCAAATGAGTTAATAGCTAAGGTTGCGGACTATTGTACCACTACCCGTGAGGGCAATAAATTCGCTCTGGGGTGACAATGTAATCTAATGGCACATCCCAACTGGCCACCGGCAGCACATCTAGGTGCTGACATTGGTGCGCCACGCCAATTAATTTAGGGCGATGGGACGCATCCGGCGGTATCTGGGCAAAGGTGCGGTCGTAATATCCACCCCCCATTCCCAAGCGGTTACCCTGGCTATCAAAGGCCACCAAGGGGGTTAGGATAAAATCTAACGCCGCAACGGGGCTTACATGACTGCAATTCAACTCGGGCTCCAAGATACCATAGCGGTTTGTGGTCATGGGTGAATTTTCTTCATACCTCTGAAAGAGCAAATGCACCCCGGTAAAGGGGTGTAATATGGGTAGGAATGGTGTTGCTTTATTTTGCCATAGCCATTGAAATACGTGGTCTAGGTTGGGTTCACCATCATTGCTTAAATAGGTGCCTACTCGAGCGCTTTTAGGGTCTTTTATAACTTGAGAAATATTAATTTTCAGCGCGTTTGCGGCACTTTTTTGTTCTTCTGGAGTAAGCTTTTTGCGTAAATTTCGCATTCGCTTTCGAATGTCAACACGTTGCTCGTCAAATTGCATAGCGGTCTTACATTAAAAATTAAACAGATCGGGATAGAAATAGCTCACCCCGAGTATGGCCAGCAGTAATGTGATCAGCACCAGGATCACGCTTAGCAGCGGATGGCGGGTGGCTGACGTAGCGGGAAGGTCGAGCTCCTCATCCAGGCTGAGATCCAGTGCCAGCTCGTCGCCGTCATTGCCTTGTTGCTGGTGCAGCAGGTGTTCGCTAAAGCGCTGATCCATGTCGTCTAAGCGCTCTTCAAGGCGGATCAAACTGCTGGTGATGTAATCCAGGGCCGCCAGCACCTGCTCATCGGCTTGGCCCGCCGCGGCTGCGGGTGTTTGCGCCGGCGCCACAATGCGCTTTAGACGAGCTCGTACTCCCAAACTGGCCAGCACCTTGGCCTGCTTAAGCGCTTTAGCCTTATCACTGGCGGGGAAAATCGCCTCACCGGCAAAAAACGCCTCTACCTGTTGCTCGGCTAATTTAAGCCTTTGCTGCAGGGCCAGGGCTGCTTGCTCTATGTCCTGCTCTTTATCTAGGTGCGCAAAGAGCAGACGATATTGTTCACTCATATCTATCCTATGGTGATCGGTGGGAGTGCCAGCGGCGACTCGATTACAGGTAGGCTTGAGTATAAATCCTTTTATTTAAAAAGAAAAAACCTCGCGGTGGGCGTCTATGGCGAAAAAAAACGCCGCACTGATTCGGTGCGGCGCTGTTTGTGTGTGGGACACCTAGTACAGGGGATTAGTACTTAGCGGCTTCCCCTTCTGCCGGTAGGGCATTGAGAATAAAGTCGCGCAGGTCGTTGTTTGAGCTTTCTAAGTCGGCGCGACGCAGGTACATCATATGGCCGCTGCGGTAGCCTTTAAAGCTCAGACGCTCTTTCATCTTGCCGCTTGGATCCAGTTGCCACATGGTGTATTTGGCATCGAAATAGTTGGTGGCACCATCGAAATATCCCGCTTGCACCAGCACATTCAGATAAGGGTTTTGCGCCATGGCCAAACGCAGGTTTTCACCCGTGTTGTTGTTGCTGCGATCCCAAGGGTGCACCGAACCAAACATATTGTATTTTACGTCGGTTTTATAATTGAGCTCTTCACGCAGATAGTAGTTGATGGCCGGAGTAAACGAATGCAACCAAGAGGTTAGCTCGGCCCAATAGTCGGGGCGATCACCGGCGTTACGCTTGTCTATGCCCAGGTAGCGCGAGTCGAGACGGCCCACGGTTTTACCCTGGCTGCGTAGCAATTCTTTCCAAAACGATGAGGTAGGAATATCCAGGTTGTTGTTTTCTACGTAGGTCGGAGAGACACCGGCATAACGTGCCATTTGCGCGACGATACGCTGTTTTTCGTCGGCGCCGATAAAGCCGCCTTTAGCGATGGCCGGGATCAATTCGTTGACCGTAAATTCCTCAACCTGAGGCAATAGCTCATCCAGATCCAGGGCTTGCAGCTCGCTGTCCAGCGCCTTGTGATACCAGGCGGTGGCGGCAAAGTAGGGCAGGCGGTTGGCCGCTTCTACCGGACCTTCACGCTTGATGCCAATCTCGGTAGGCGATACCAAGACCACGCCATTGAGGTACATCCACTGACTGTTTTGCAGCGCCAATGCCAGGCCGGAAACGCGGGTGGTGCCGTAGCTCTCACCGATTAAAAACTTTGGTGAGCGCCAGCGGTTGTGGCGGCTCACAAAGGTATTTAACCACTCGGCCAGATATTTAATGTCGGCGTTAACGCCAAAGAACATCTCTTTTTGCTGATCGCGACTAGGCAGTTTGCCATCGGCGCCTGGCAGCACGCGTGAGTAACCCGTATTCACCGGGTTCACATAAAGAATGTCCGCCACATCAAGTACCGAATAGGGGTTTTCTTTTACGCCATACGGCTGTACCGGGTAACCTTCATCGTCGATTTTTAGCACCTTGGGGCCGGTGTAGGCCAGGTGCATCCAGACCGAGGCTGAGCCCGGGCCACCGTTGAATGAAATCAGCAACGGGCGTTTGGTATCGTCATCCACACCGCTGCGCTTGTAGTAGGTATAGTGCAAGGTGGCAACGGCATCCCCGCTGTCATTCCACACCGGCTGAGTGCCGGTCTCGGCGCGATAAGAAATACGTTCGCCGTTAATGCGTGCCTTATGCTCGGTTATAACCTTGCTGTCGATATCGATTTGGCGACTGTGGGCCGCGGCATTATGTTGGTCTACCTCGGCCAGAGCCGATGGGGCGATTACCACGGCCAAAGACAGGGCCACGGCTTTTAGATGGGTTGCAAACATGATTCACCTTTTCTTTTTTCTTCTCGCTCCATTAAAGGAGCTTGCAGTGGAAACTACAAGTTATTGCGATAAGTGGGGTGTCAGCACCTCGGCGATGCGAGTAGCAAAATCACTTTTTATTTCAATTCCCTGTTTGCCAAGTCGGGTGTCTTTAAGGGCGCAGTCCAGCGGACGCGTTGCGCTAGCGCTTGTGTCTGCCGCCGCCGCACTTAGGATGCTCGGCTCCAGACCTAGCAGCGGTGCCATCAATTTGGCCATACCCAGTTTGGTTAAACGCTCATTGGCGCTGAGGTGATATATCCCCTCTAGCTCGGTACCCAATGTGGCTATGGCGCCGGCCAAGGCTGTGGCGATATCCGCGGTGTCGGTGGGAAAACGCTGACACTCATCATCGAAGCGGGTTACGCCGTTTTTGAGTTGCTCGGCAATGACGGTCACCGCAGACTCACCGAGATGGCTCACTTCGCCATACAGCACCGGGATACGGATAATGGCTGCGTGCGGATACTCTGTTTGCAACAGGGCTTCGCTGCGTGCCTTGGATTGACCATAGAGGTTTAAGGGGCTTGTTTCGGCGTCTTCTGCATAGGGTGGGTTGCGACCATCGAATACATAGTCGGTGCTAATAAAAATCAGCGTGCAATTAAATTGCGCACAGCACTTAGCAATGTGCTCGGTGACCGCACAGTTGAACTGGATGCTGTGCTCTGGGTCATTATCGAACTTATCCGGGTTGCGCTCGGCGGCGCTATGAATAAAGAAGTCCGGTCGGTGCGCAGCAAACAGGGCGCTGATAGCCTCTTTATCAAACAGATCCGCTTTGATTACGGGCGGCTGGGCGCGAGAAAACCCAAGGCCTATTACCTGATGTTCTGGGTTGAGACGCGCGAACAGGGCGCGGCCGAGCAGTCCGGTGGCACCGGAGACGATGATTTTAGCCATAACTTTGCTCTCTAATGGCAGGGGAAAGCGGCAGCGTAACTGTGGTGAAGGGTAAAGTCAAAGTGTCCATTTTGGCCTGAAAATGCGTATGTTTACGTTAAAAGTTAACTAGTTAAGCAGCCCCACGTTTGGCGGCAGCCAAGCCTATGGTGTATTGCTGACGGCGTCTGAGGCTGGAAAAGTAGCCATGCTTATTCCCATTGCCTCATAGTCAACAGGCTCTGGCCTTGTGCCTTGCACAGCTTTGGCAAAAACCCTTGTTTAACGCACCAATGTGGTGCGTTTTTTGTGCGCCCAAAAAGTTATCTTTTTGTTAATTAAAGAAAAAATATTCTGGCACAAAGGTTGAAATTACCTAGAGGACAATAATAAACCGAATCGCCTACGAGGGGGCTATATGAAAATGATCAGTGCCATCATCAAGCCATTTAAGCTTGATGAAGTGCGAGAAGCGCTAGCAGAGCTGGGGATCGAGGGAATGACAGTGGTGGATGTTAAAGGGTTTGGCCGTCAGCGTGGCCATACCGAACTCTACCGCGGTGCCGAGTATCAGGTGGACTTTATTCCCAAAATTAAAATCGAGATTGCCACGCGCAGCGAAAATGTGGAGCGAGTGGTGGAGTTGATCACCCGGGTTGCCAGCAGCGGCAAAATAGGTGACGGCAAAATATTTGTTTTCGATCTTGAGCAAATCGTGCGCATCCGAACGGGTGAGCTTGATGAAGAAGCGATTTAGGGGGACGCACTCATGGAAAACACCATAGTTGAATTACAATTCTCATTGAACACCTTTTACTTTTTGATCTCCGGCGTACTTGTCATGTGGATGGCGGCGGGGTTTGCCATGCTTGAGGCTGGCTTAGTGCGCTCAAAAAATACCACCGAAATTCTGACCAAGAACGTTGCCCTCTATGCCATAGCTTGTACCATGTATTTGCTGATTGGTTACAACATCATGTATGTGGGTAACGGCGAGGGCGGTTTCGTGCCCAGTTTTGGCACATTGATTGGCAGTCAGGCCAGTGACGCCGATCATGCGCTGGAGTCGGACTTCTTCTTCCAGGTGGTGTTTGTGGCCACGGCGATGTCGATTGTCTCCGGGGCGGTAGCCGAGCGCATGAAACTCTGGGCCTTTTTGGTATTCTGCGTGGTGATGACCGGCCTGCTTTACCCCATTGAGGGTTACTGGACCTGGGGTGGCGGCTTCTTATCGGCCATGGGCTTTGTCGACTTTGCCGGTTCGGGCATAGTACACGGCGCCGGTGCCGCAGCGGCCTTGGCCGGGGTATTAATGCTGGGCGCTCGTCGCGGCAAATATGGTAAAAACGGTGAAATCTATCCTATCCCAGGTTCTAACCTGCCGCTGGCGACCCTGGGTACCTTTATCCTGTGGATGGGCTGGTTTGGCTTTAACGGTGGCTCGCAGTTGTTGATCAGCGATGCTGAGAATGCCAGTGCGGTGGGTAAAATTATGCTTAACACCAATGCCGCAGCGGCGGCCGGTGCCATTGCTTCGTTATTGGTGTGTAAGACCTACTGGGGCAAGGCCGATCTGACCATGGTGCTCAATGGTGCCTTGGCGGGTTTGGTGGTGATCACCGCCGATCCGGCATCGCCTTCACCTTTACTGGCGTTGCTGCTGGGTGCCATCGGTGGCATGGTGGTGGTGTTTAGCATCGTTGCTTTGGATAAAATGCATATCGATGATCCGGTGGGAGCTATTTCGGTGCATGGCGTATGCGGTGCCCTAGGTCTGATGCTGGTGCCTTTGTCTAACGGTGAGGCCAGCTATACCACCCAGTTTATCGGTATCTTCTGTATCTTCGGCTTTGTCTTTGTCGCATCTTTGATTGTGTGGGCAATTTTAAAGAGCACAGTTGGGATCCGCGTCAGCGAGGAAGAGGAACTCAGCGGTATGGATCAGCATGACTGCGGAATCGATGCCTATCCGGAGTTTGTCTCGGTACGTTCGAGTTAAATATCAGGATATTGGCTAACGCGGCGAGTTTATCTCGCCGTTTTTTATGACTATAATTTCATTTTCAGTCCCTTTAAAAGGTTCCGAACATGGACAATAAATTACTGCTGATCATACTTTCAATCTTTCTCCCGCCCGTTGCCGTATTTCTCAAAGCCGGTGCAGGTAAGCATTTAATCATCAACATTATTCTGTGCTTCTTATTCTTCTTACCCGCGGTTATTCACGCTCTTTGGGTATCAACCCGTTAGGCAAACCGGGCGCAACCCCGCGCTTGGGCGTGAACAAAAGTCAGTATCAGTTAAGCTAGCCTTCGCTAGCCTTAACCTGCACCCTGTCTTGGCATACTCGTGAGCAATTAATTTTGCTCGTGAGTATGCTAAGCTTCCACCAATTTTTCATTCAAGCCACGCATTAGCAATCCTATGGCGACAAAAAAGACACCCACGAAGAAACAACGTAAGAAAAAGCCCAAGGCCGCACCGCCTTCAACAATGAAGCGCCTGGGTAAGCGACTCTTTTCCATTGCCTGGAAAGTTGCCTTGGTCACCATGATTAGTGTGGCCCTGTATATGATCTACCTTGATGCCAAGGTAACCCGACAATTCGAGGGCAATAAATGGCAGTTGCCAGCGCAGGTCTACGCCCGCGCCATGACCTTTTACCCTGGACAATACCTGTCTATGGCCGAGGTGGAGTGGGAGCTGCAACGCCTTAACTACACCCAGGTGACCAAACTCAACCACACCGGTCAGTATGAGCAAAGTAAAACCCGCTTGCGTATTTACCGCCGTGCCTTTGAGTTTGCCGACACTAATGAACAAGCCCATATTATTGAACTGCGCTTTAGCGGCAATAAAGTTGCCAGCGTAAAAAATAACATTGGCCAGCGTCTTGATAGCGCCCGTTTAGAGCCGGTGCAAATTGCCCGTATCGGTAACGACGAAACCCAGGACCGCGAATTTGTGCCGCTCGATAAATTCCCCGAGCTGCTCAAAGACACCTTGTTGGTGGTTGAAGACCGCAACTTTTATAAGCACCACGGGGTCTCCCTGTGGTCCATTATGCGCGCTCTGTACGCCAATATTCGCGCCGGACGTACGGTGCAAGGCGGCAGCACCCTGACTCAGCAGTTGGCGAAGAACTTCTATCTGACCCGAGAGCGCTCTTTGGTGCGTAAAATCAATGAGGCGCTGATCGCGCTGATCCTTGATTACCGCTATACCAAGGACGAGATCCTTGAAGCCTACTTAAACGAGGTTTATTTAGGACAGTCATACACCAAGGGTGTGCATGGCATGGGTCTGGCGGCGGAGTTTTATTTCTCCAAGCCCATCGACGAGCTGGAGTTTGATCAAATTGCCTTGCTGGTGGCCTTAGTGAAAGGGCCGTCTTACTACAACCCACGACGCTATGAAGAGCGTGCCATGGAGCGTCGTGATTTGGTACTCAGGCTGATGGCTGAAGATGGTTTGATCAGCACCACCGAATATCGTACCGCTTTAAATCGCCCCTTGGACATTGCGCCCATGCGCCGGGATATCGATAAAACCTATCCGGGCTATTTGGAGCTGGTTAACCGTCAGTTGAAGGAATTGCTCACAGATAAGGAAACCCTGGATGCCGGGGTGCGGGTATTCACCTACCTAGACCTGCAAAAGCAAGAAGCCATGGAAGACGCCATTGCCAAGTCCTTGCCTTATTTAGAGAAACGTCCTAAAACCGAGCAACTTGAAGCGGCCATGCTCTCGGTGAATCGCCGGGCAGGCGGGGTATCCGCCCTGGTTGCCGGTCGTGATATGCGCTATTCGGGTTTTAACCGTGTGCTTGATACCAAGCGTAATATCGGCTCCTTGGTGAAACCGGCTGTGTATCTGAGCGCCTTGCAGGTGCCCCGTTATAATCTCGGCACCTTGCTGCATGATGAGCCGCTGGAGCTGACCGATGAGCGCGGCAAAGTCTGGAGTCCGGATAATTTTGACCACCAATTCCGCGGTGCCTTGCCTCTGTATAAGGCCTTTAGCAACAGTATCAATATTCCGGCGGTGAATCTGGGCCTGGATATTGGTGTCGACAAGGTGGCCAATACCTTGCAAGGCCTGGGTGTGGAAAGTCATATTAACCAGTTTCCCTCCCTGTTACTGGGGGCCTTGGAGCTCTCCAGTTACGAGGTGGCACAGCTCTATACCACCTTGGCGAACGACGGTGCCTATACCCGCTTAACCAGCATCTCGGCGTTGACCGACAACGCTGGTAAGCTGCTGTATCAGCACAAGCCGCAGTGGCAACAGCGCTTCCCTAAGGATGCCATGTATATGACTAAATATGGCATGAAGCGAGTGACCAAAGACGGCACAGGTAAGCGTTTGAATAAGCATTTTCCCACCATACAGCTGGCGGGTAAAACCGGCACCAGTAACAATCTGCGCGATAGCTGGTATGGCGGTTTTGACCAAAATACCGTGACCGTGGCCTGGCTGGGGCGCGATGATAACCAAAGCACCGGCCTGACCGGCGCGGTGGGCGCATTGGAGCTGTATATTCGTTATCTGCGCCAGCTTAATCCGCAGTCCATTGCCGATGAGCGTCCCGACGGTATCCGTTGGGCCTTTATCAATGAGCAAACAGGTATGCAGGCCCCGCCAGGGTGTGGCAAGGTGATTCAACTGCCGATACGGGCCAGCGAATTTAACCCCAGACCCAGTTGTGTGCGTCCTTAAGGGCGTGCAACGGATGTAGAAAAAACCGCCCCTGGGCGGTTTTTTTATGTTCGCTTTAAGCGTACTTAGAGCTTAGCGAAGGCGCGAGTGTGATACCGTTACTCGGTGGCAGGAGCGAGGGTCGCCAACTCATTCATCAATTGATTCCTTCTTTGGTAGGCAAACTGCAGCATCAACTCGCAGTTGCCCTGGGTATAGCGATTAAGAAAAGAAATTGTCTGCGTCGTCGAGTTTGCCATCATGGCCGCGAGGTTTGGCAGTAATTGAGTCAGCTCATTATAGAGGGCAACTTCCTGAGCCCTTATTTCATTGCCTATGCCTGACACGGCGCCTTGTTGATGGGCATAAGCCAAAGTGAACAAGGTGCGATAGGCCCAGTAGGCGCCGTGCGCATCAAAGTTATTTGTGCCGCTATGGTAGCTGGCGGGGAAAGACTGAACCGCACCAAAGAAAGGCAGATACATGGCACACAATGGGGTGCTAACGGCCTGCCAGATCATCCCCTGAAGCTCATGAGGTTGTTGCTTATCTAAGGTAATGATATGGCTTTCAGCGGTTTTGTCATAACCAATGGGTCGGTTTGCCTTACCCTCAAGCTCGGTGCCCTCATAGGTGGCCGTTAACACGCTAATGACGTCGGGAACAGACACCAAGGCGTCGGGCTTGAGAAAGAGCGGATATTGTTGCTGCCGGGGTGGCTGAGCTAACGAAGGGGTGAGCTTAAGCTGAGCAAGCCAAATGCGATCGACATTATAAGGCTGGCCCGTTACACCGAAGGCCTTCGCAAAATTAAAATGATGTTTATCCGCATCGGCTAATAATTGGTGTTGGCAAACAAACTCGTATATCCCAGGTGAATGCAGAACCTCGGGTGAGTCCAGGTCGATATCATGAATGCGCATGGCATTGGCCACAACCAGGTAGCTGTCTGCCGGCACTTTGACGGCAAGCCAATGGTGACAGGAGCCATTTTCAAAATACCAAATTTCATTGACGTCGGCGATGGTGACACCATTTACTTCGGCGCTGCCGTATTGCTCAATATATTGTCCCAGCAATTGAATGCCGTGCCGGGCAGACTCGGCCTGGGGTAAAATTAAGGTTGGAATAACGGCCTCGGTGATCCCACCTTGTTTAAGCAAGGGATCGGCCAGCGCCGCCTTGTCATTCATGGCCAGGGTGTTGGTGGCCGACATGGCGACATTTTTCTCATTGATGCCGCGTTCTTCATAGAGAAACTTTGCGGGCATTAGGCTGCTTGCTTCGTTATTGGCGTCAAAGTCTGGTGCCGCACTATAGCTAAATGCCTGTGTTGGTTTTGGTACTTTGAGTCCGTTACCCAGGTGCCACAGGCCATCGTCAATGACTTTCTCATTGGCATATTCCGGTTGCTGGCGATAGACAAAATACTTGTTCCAGATATCACGCTCGCAATCCTCGTTTCGGGAGACAATATTTTGTCGGTGTGTCGTTGCATTTGCAGCCACTATTACACTCGTACACATAATCAATCCTTAAAGAGAAAAGGAAGGTTGCCCTTCCTTTGTTGTGACTTACTCAGTGCTTATTAGGCACCACTGTGGCAATTTCAGATTTGACGTGAATCGGCGAAGTTAACAGGTAATTTTGCCCTTCATTGAGTTCCTGGCCATGGAAGTTAAAGTTGAGATTGACGCCTTTTCTAAACAATAAGCAATGGGTTGAACCGCCAAAGTGGAACATGCCCAGTTCATCGCCTTTTTTAACGACTTGCTGCGGTTTCACCGTGACGTCACAGGTTGATACTTCGGCCATACCCACGGCCATAAACGCCATTAAGCCAATGTCGGGGTTGTCGGCCTTGATATAAATAATGGCCCGGGTTGCCATTTCCGTGATGTAGCCCTGGGATTCATTGGGCCCCGCGGGATCTTCACCTATTGCCGGTGCCTCTGCGTAATAGCTGCCATCTACGAATTCCACCATTTCAATGACGCCATCGACGGGGCTATTCCAGCGGTGGTATTGAGTGGCACTCAAAAATGCCTGGTAGACGGTACCACCGGCAAATTCCGGGTAGTAATCGGCATTGTTATTGAGCATGTGTTGCAAGGAATAGGGCTGACCTTTAATCCAAAATGTATCTTGAAGCTGCACATTGGTTGCCCATTTGTAAGGTGCAGACTCGCAGGCGTTGGCGATGACATTGTTATCATCGGGCGCGGCGACCGGGCGCTGATCCGCTTTAAATACACGGGTAAAAAAGTCATCCCAGCATGAAAATCCATAGTGAGGCAGCGTCGGGTCACAATCAAACGTGCTAATAAATGCCTCACGTGAACCCGCCATTTTCTCCATGGCGGCGTCGCTTAACCAGCCCGTGGGGGAGTCATTCAAGACCGACACGGATTCGCTGGATTTTAAAAAGTTGCCCCAGTCATTAAGGATCTGTTTGAAGTGCTTGTTCACCGTGGGATCCCGAAAGGCGCAGTAGCCACTTTCCGTCGCCATCACCCGATCCACGATGGCATTAATTGGAAATCCCACCAGACCTGTTTCGTTAAATTCAGGCGCCATGCTGAGCACGTAGTTACACATGGCCAGCATTTGCTGGTAATTTTCGACAATAGGCGCTGGCTCAGGGCCGCTATCACCACCATGTATTGGTGTGTTGTGGCGTTTAGGTTGTTCATTAAACATGCGCGTAAAGAGCATGAAGGCGCCGGCGTCACCTTCAATGTAGTCTTTAAAGGCTTGAATGCATGGCTGTAAAGGCAAGTCCGCCTGCTTGGTCTTGGCGGCTAACTGGCGCAGCCAATCATTTAAGGTTTCCTGGTCTTGCGGAAGCCATTCGCCAACTCGATATGGGGTGTGACTGCTATTCATACTAGTGTCCTCATCTATAAGGGTTAGGTTTAAGGGTGAGTTGGTTTAAGGCTGGCTAACCAATTATCGACCACCTGTCTGGGTACGCCCCGGGTGCGACAATGCATGGCATCGGTACCCAGCCAGGGAAATTCAGGCTTACTGTCAATGCCAATAACCGTATGGCCCGGTAATGCAGCTTGATAGGCAGCCAATGCGTCCTCATCGTATTTTTCGTATCCTTTCCCAGAGAGAGGAACATATACAAAGTTATTTAATATCAGGCTATTAGTGTAGGCAGCCGTTGTCGCAGGCTCGTCGGCGTTAGGAATATACATGTTTTGGCAAAGTACACGATAGACCTGATATTCCTGTGCGAAGTTATCGGCAATGTCATTAAGTTTTTGATTAATCTCGGTATTTTCAGATTGCGCAACCAGTACCTTATCCTCTGATAAAAACTTACCCCAACAATCAATGTGACCGATGTAGGTGCCTGTGGGGTCATCGAGCACGCGATAAGAGCTAATACCCATAAATCGATTAAGTTGCTCGAGGATATAGTGCATTCGCTTCTCGATGATCTCCGGCGCATTTTTATAGAGGTCCCCCTCATTGTGGGTGGGTAGCTCATTTTGCGTTGCTACCAGATAGGTAGAAGCTATGTTGCCCTTACCATCAACCATGTAGTTACCGCCCACATCGAGTAAGCCGGAATAATAGAAATTATGCACCTTGATGGGTGTCAACCTGGTTGGCTCTTCTTTATGCCAGCGGGCCTTATTCCACTGACGAATAGGGTTGTTGAGAAAATCTGAAAATTTGACGGCGCCGTAATCATCATTGGGTCTAAAGATCCCCAAGCCTTCCTTGGGTGAGACATTTTCCGCACCTTCAACTAACCCCACTTCGCCGCCGCCTAAGGTGGTATAGGTATGCTTGGCAATACCGTAATAATCGGAGTCCTTGTTGTGGACCCACCAAGGTCCAAAATCCCGGGTCCAGAAGGTATCCGTATCCCAGGGAACTATATGCAGGTGCTCAGGGTTGTAGGTTAAACCCAGTGCCGATGCCGTTTCGCTTAGATCTTGATCGATAATTTGTTTTTGGCTTACATCGCCACACATCACAAAAATATGGACGGGGTTTGAGGTATCATTTTGCTGCATGCGGACAATCAACTCATTCGGAATACCGAATGAGCGCGGTCCAGAGGGCGGAAACTGAGGTTGGCTTGGTGCTACGGTGCCTGGGTAGGCGATGAGCACACCGCCCATAGGCGCAAATTCGGCGATGGCACTCACGCAGCTGGGGGTGTCGTTATGATAGACGGTATTCGGTAACTCTTTAACAAGTAGGCTGACTTCGGATGCCAGGGAAGCAGGAACTAACGTAGGGCGTTTTTTGGGGGTAGTCATAGGTACTCTCCGTGTGATTTGTTTATAAAAACCAGGTCGAAGCAAAGGCGTTTTTCGCCAACAAGGCGAATAACAAAGTCCCTTGAATTTGATCACGTTCGTACAGCACTTAAACCATAGCCACGGATTATCAAAACGCAATTTCAAATGTTAATTTTTAGTTAATTATTTTTGCTGGTTGCCATTGGGGAACGTAGGATTATGTTGGATTTGGCATCAGGGTGCGGGCGCTGGCATTATGCTATGGCTGCACTCACAGGGTTGAAATGGGTAATCTCGGGTGGGTTGTTGTCTGTAAGCGATTGTAAGGTTTTTGAGCTACAAGCGAGAGGCTGGGATGAGAGGTAAAGCAAAAGTCTTTGCAGTAGTGTGAAACCGCCACAAGGGCGGTTTCAGTGTTCATTGCCAACTTATAACTTAGCGAAGGCACGCTCGGCCGCAGCTATGGTTTGGGCGATGGCTTCGTCATCGTGTGCCTGGCACACAAAGCCCGCCTCAAACGCAGAAGGAGCAAGGTATACACCTTCTTCAAGCATCAGGTGGAAGAAACGCTTAAAGCGCTCTAAGTCGCACTCAGTGGCTTGCTGATAACTGGTTACCTTGTCGGCATCGGTGAAGAAGAAGCCATACATACCACCGGCATAGTTGGTAGTAAGTGGGATACCGGCCTTGTCTGCAGCGGCTTGGAAACCTTCACAGATGGCCTTGCTTTTCGCTTCCAGCTCTTCATGCAAACCTGGCTTGCTAAGAAGCTCAAGGGCTTTTAGACCTGCGGCCATGGCGATTGGGTTGCCAGACAGGGTACCAGCTTGATACACAGGGCCTACCGGGGCAATGTAATCCATGATTTCTTTCTTACCACCGAAGGCACCTACCGGCATACCGCCGCCGATCACCTTACCTAAACAGGTCAAGTCCGGAGTGATATTGTAATAAGCCTGGGCGCCACCTAGGGCGACGCGGAAACCTGTCATTACTTCATCAAAGATCAGCACGCTCTTATATTCATCACAGATTGCACGTAGGCCTTCTAAGAAGCCCTCAACCGGTGGAATACAGTTCATGTTGCCGGCAACCGGCTCGATGATGATACAGGCGATCTCTTCTGGGTACTTGGAAAAAATCGCTTTCACTTCTTCCAGGTTGTTGAAAGACACGGTCAGCGTGTGCTTGGCGAAATCTTCCGGAATACCCGGTGAGTTTGGTACGCCCAAGGTCAGGGCACCCGAGCCCGCTTTAACCAGCAGTGAGTCGGCATGGCCGTGGTAACAGCCTTCAAATTTTAAAATCTTATCGCGACCCGTGTAGCCACGTGCCAGACGAATGGCACTCATGGTGGCTTCGGTGCCCGAGTTCACCATGCGTACCGAGTCGATGGAAGGTACTAACTCTTTAACCTTCTCGGCCATCTCGATTTCCGCTTCAGTGGGCGCGCCGTAGCTTAGGCCGCGCTCAACCGCTTCGTGTACGGCCTGTTTAATTTCCGGGTGGTTATGACCCAAAATCATAGGTCCCCATGAACCCACGTAGTCGATGTATTTGTTGCCATCGGCATCAAAGGTGTAAGCGCCTTCGGCATGGGTGATAAACAATGGGGTACCGCCAACGCCGTTGAAAGCACGGACTGGAGAGTTCACGCCACCGGGGATCGAGGCTTGGGCGCGGGTAAATAAATCTTGGCTTTTGCTCATGTTGCTTCCTATTAGGTTGGCAAATTAATCTTCACGTTTACGGCTGAACCAGGGCACAGTGGTCTCATGTTTCTCGACCAGGTTGTCGACGCCCAGGGTTAGCGCAAACAAGGCCATGCGGATCAGCACGCCATTTTGTACCTGACGGAAGATGGCCAGGTTGTCGTTGCTATTTAGGTCGTTATCCAGCTCATTGGCATCGCTGCGGCTATCGCGCGGCAATGGGTGCATCAATACCGAGCTTGGCTTACAGTGGGCGTTGTAAATCGCCTGGCTGATGCGGAAACCACCGCGATATTTATTGGCTTCTTCCTGGCTGGGGAAACGCTCTTCCTGAATACGGGTTTGGTAGACGATATCGGCGGCCAGATTGCCTTCCATTTTATCCACCAGTTCGATTTGGTGACCGGCATTGGTCACGGTGTCGAGGATGCTCTGTGGCATTTGCAAGCCATCCGGCGCCACCATGGTAAAGCGAACATCTTTGTAGTGGCAAAGCAGCTTAGACAAAGAGTGCACGGTGCGACCATATTTTAAATCACCCACCAGGGCAATGTGCATGCCATCGACCTTTTGGCCAAAACGGGCCAGCTCACGGTCTATGGTTAGAAGGTCAAGCAGGGCCTGAGTCGGGTGCTCGTTGGGGCCGTCACCACCGTTAAGAACGGGGACGCTACAGCCGGTGGCAAACTCGGCGACCGAACCGGCATCCGGGTGACGCATGGCTACGGCATCGGCATAGGCTGAAATAACACGGGCGGTGTCGTACAAGGATTCGCCCTTGGCCAGCGCCGAGCTCTGCATACCGGTCGTTTCGCGTACCAAACCGCCAAGTAGGTTGAAGGCGGTGCCGAAGCTCACGCGAGTACGGGTACTGGGTTCAAAAAACAGGTTGGCAAGAATGGCGCCTTCGAGCACCTTAGTGCGTTTTTGTTTTTTGGCATAAGGTTCCATCCGTTTTGCGACTGCAAATATATGCTCGATACTGTCTCTATCGAGTTGATTTACAGAGAGAATGTGTTCACCTTGAAAGCGTAGCATGGAGGTCGTCCCAAACGTTAAAGTAAATAATTCGGTGTCCTGTCAAGGGGCGAATTTGCATGTGCGCCCCCGACATTTAAACGCCACCGCGTTTGGCTGCGCACTATAGCAAATTTTTCGGTATTTTTAGAGTACTGGTTTCAATACTGCTAAAAAGATGATGGCCGCGAGGATCAGTACCGGAAATTCATTAAAAATACGGTAAAAACGGTCGCTGCGGGTGTTGCGATCGTGCTTGAAGTCGGCCAACAACTTAAAGCAATAGCCGTGGTAGGCATAGAGCACCAGAACCAGCGCCAGTTTATAGTGCAGCCACATGCTGGCGCGGAACCAGTCACGGCCATATTCCATGATGGCCAGTACCCCAAATACCGCGGTCAAAATAGCAAAGGGGGTGACGAAAAAAAGCAGGCGGCGCTCCATCACCTTTAGCATGGCGCTGCAGGACTTTTCTTCGTTTAGGGCGTGATAAACAAAGAGCCTGGGTAAATAAAAAATACCGGCAAACCAGGCAACCATAAAAAACAGGTGCAGGGCTTTGTAAACTAACACTAAAGTCATGGTGCTTCCTTTTTATAATAGGGCGTTACGAATGGTGAGAATGTGGCGAATTTGATCCCAGCGTAAAATGCCAACGATTTCCTTTTCATCGTGCATATCATACACATAGACCGCACCGCTGCGTTTGTCTTTAAGAATGTCAAAGGCGTCGGCCAAGGTGGCCTGTGAGCTTACTCCATCGAGTTCCACATAGAGAATATTGATGTTCTCTTGTGACATCAGGTTCAAATCGTATTCCGCCAGGCGGTAGCCATTGTCTTCGTCGTAGACGATAAGCGGCGTTTGCCCATCAAGGTGCGCCAGAGACTCCTTGATCAGCTCCTTGTCGGCGGAGTAGAGCAGCTTAAAGTTTTCATTCATTTCCGCCATGATCCCCACCTTTTGCAGTGCCTCTTTGGCGGGGGAAACCTGGTAGGTAAGTCCTTGAAAATCAAGCTGCTGCAAGAAAATGGAGCGATTACCAAAGACCTGCAGTGCGGTGACATAGGCGGTCACTATCACCAACATGGCGGGCACGATAATTTGCGGGCTGGAGGTGAGCTCCATCACTGCGGTTAACGCCGCTAAGGGAGCGTGTAAGGTGGCGGCGAGTAAGCCGGCCATGCCTAAAACGCCATAGGTACCGGCCACATCCGTGCCCGGTGCCACAAGGTGGGCAAAGAAGGACATCAGGGTGCCCATCACCACGCCCAACCCTATGACTGGGCCGATAATACCGCCTGGGATCCCCAAACCGATGGCGAATAAGGTGGCCAGCAGTTTGGCGATTAATATGGTCAGCAGCAGTTGCACATTATCCGGGGAGTTCATGGCAATGGTGATGGCGCTCATGCCAGAGCCCATGGCCTGGGGCACCAGATAGCCTATGCCGCCGGCGATAACCCCGGCAATCAGCAGTCGCGGCAACATGGAAAGGGGTTTAAAGGTGCGGATAATCAGCATCAGGTTTTTATTAAAGGCATAGGCCACGGCGCCCAAGGTCATGCCGCAGATCACCAAATACGGATAATGCCAAAAACTTAAGGGGGTTACGCTTATCAGCGCCAGCTCGGAGTCGGCGCCAAAGACAAATTGTGTGGCTAGGGCGCCTGTTACCGCCGCTAGCATGATGGGCACGAAAATATGCACCTTGTATTCACGAATAACCACCTCCATCACGAAAATTACCGCCGCCAGCGGCGTGTTGAAGGAGGCGGCAATACCGGCGGCGACACCGCAGCCGCTGAGGGTGCGCATGGCGTTATAGGGCAAATGCAATTGATTGGCGAGTATGCTGGCACCGGTTGCACCCATATGGACCGAGGGGCCTTCGCGGCCCACCGAAAAGCCGCTGATCAGTGCCAGAGCACCACCAAAGAACTGGTTGACCGTGTTGTAAAACGGCATTTGTCCATAATGCATTTTCATGCGGTGGATCACGAAGGGGATCCCCAGGCGGTAGTGCTTAAAGCCGGTAAGGTAGGCAAAAAAGGCAATCACGCAGGCGGCGCCGACCGGGAGCAAAAAGCGTTGTAGCTCGCCCATGGTGGTAAAGTCGTCAAAATCATCGAGAAACAGGTTTTGCGCTATGACGATAGTGAGGCGAAACATGATGATCAGACCCGCGGCGATAAGGCCGGCGGCGATACCTAATAAGCACAGTTGCGCCGATGTTTTTGGTCGGGCAAGGCGACGTCTCAGCGCCTCTAGATGCATACCAATTCCTCAGGCTGAATAAGGGGGAAGTTATATTATCAGTAGTTTATCAAACGTTACCTAATAAATCCTTGTTTAGTATCAGGGTTTGCTTCTTTGTATTGTGACCCCCGTGCTCGAGATTAACGAAGGCGGTGCAGCCAATACTTGATTAACTTAGTCGGGTATTAGATAATTTGGGCAAATAGGTAGTGAGAGAGACGGTATGTCCGAGCAAGTTCCAATTAAATTCAGCGATGCCGCAGCGGCGCGCGTTAAGCAGTTGATCGAAGAGGAAGAGAATCCTTCGCTAATGCTGCGTGTTTATGTCACCGGCGGCGGATGTTCTGGTTTCCAATATGGTTTTACTTTCGCCGAAGAAGCCAACCCGGGCGATATGCAAATCGTGAAAAATGGCGTCACCTTGGTGGTGGATCCCATGAGTTTGCAATACCTGGTCGATGGTGAAGTGGATTATACCGAGGGCTTGGAAGGTTCGCGTTTCTTCGTAAACAACCCCAATGCCACCACTACGTGTGGTTGTGGTGCCAGCTTTAGCGTATAACCGCAGTGCAAAGATAAAATAAAAAATGCCGCTTATGCGGCATTTTTTATTTTTGATGATTATAAATCGCTGTTCGTTATATACACCATAAAGGTAAAGAACCCTAACACGAACATTGAGAAAATAATTATATAAAAGAAACCCTTACGGCCCTGTTTTAGGGGAATATTGTTGGCATTAAGAAACAGCCACCAGGCGACGCACAGAATTACCGGCAACAAAAACAGCAAGCGAAACATCTTTTCCCCAAAAATGATGATTTAACTCAATCTTAGCGCAAAATTCCTACCCTCTAAAGAAAAATTAAAGACTTAGCGAACGCCGTATAAATTAGAGCTATCTATCTAATTTATCAGTAGTATTTTATTGTTATAAGGTATGTAAACTATTTCGCGCCGAAATTAGGTAAACTTTTGTACATACGCTATACCTAAAATGGGACATGTGCTTTAATACTGGCTGAATGAGACGGGCAAATTTCATTCACTAATAATTATAGAAACTTTACAGCAATCGATTCATCTAGTAGGAGATGTAATTATGATGGGTAAAACCGTTTCTTCCGAGGAAAATGGAAGACTAACCAAATGGCTTAAAGATAAACGCCATGAGAAAGGCCATACCATGCGCAGTTTGGCGCAGGTGTTGGGCACACCACATTCATTTATCGGTAAAATTGAAAACCAAGAGCGTCGTTTAGACGTGATTGAATTCATCCGTTACTGTGAAGCGCTGGATGTGGATCCTTATGAAGGGTTAGCGCTACTTAAATAAGCATTGAAAGCCTATTTTCTGGAGCCCAGGAAGGGCTCTATAGTTTTATTCCTGCCCCTTAGATTTCCTTCCATTTTCATGAAACTGCCGCTCTAGCTGATACAAGCGCTTACGTATCAAAAACAGAAATATCAACGACGGTATCACCATCAGTGCCGTGAGAATAAAAAACATCGACCAGTCACCGTGCAACCAATCATCGACTATCACGCCACTGTACCCCGATAGCAGGGTGCGGCCAAGATTGCCCAAAGAGGCGAGTAAGGCATAGTGAGTAGCACTAAATGCACGGTCGCAAAGCATGGAAATAAAGGCCACCATGGCCACCAAAGACCAAGCCTGTGTAAAACCATCAAGAATTATGGCCATCGCATAGAGCGAGAGTTTAGGTCCCGCAACGGCAATCCACGAAAACATCAGGTTTGACGCCGCCATGGCGACGCCACTGATAAATAAGCCCTTTACGATGCCGAAGCGACTGTTAAAGAGGCTGCCTAAAAAGGCAAAAATAATGGTCAGCACCGCGGTGCCGAGCTTGGAAAAGGTGGCGATATCCGAGTTGCTAAAGCCCACTTCTTTATAAAAGACGATGGACATACGCGCCAAAAAGGCTTCGCCAATCTTAAAGAGGAAGATAAAGGCCAACAGGGCTAGGGCGGTTTTAACCCCGTTACGAGTAAAGAAGCTGCGCAGCGGCTCTATAATGGTCACCCCAAGCCAGGCTATTACGATATTCACCCAATGTGGTAAAACGGTGGCGTGTTTACCGAGTTGTTGCTGATACTGTTGCTCTAATTGAGCATGCACATGTTCGCGATTCGACTCGGGCTCTTGGGCAAAGAATACATAGACGATCAACAGGGCGACAATAATCGCTAATGCCAAATACACATCCGGCCAATCCACCCCGGGAATATCCGCGGCATAAAAGGGCATGGCGCCGAGCAGAGCATAACCGGTCCACCATCCGCTGGTTGCCATGGCCGCCGCCGCCGACATTTTTTCACTTTCATTTTCGGCCAGTATATCAATACGGTAGGCATCAATGGCAATATCCTGGGTGGCAGAGGCGATGGCAATAATCAGTGCCAGCAGAGCTATAACAAAGAGTTGCTCGCTGATATCGACAAACGCCATGCTCAGGGTGGCAGCAAACACAATGCAGAGACAGCACAAAATCCAGCTGCGGCGTTGACCCAGCCAATCGGTGAGCAGTGGAATGCGCACCCGGTCAACCAGTGGCGACCATAAAAAGTTAATGGAGTAGGCGCCAAACACCATACCAAACAGGCCGATCATCGAGCGAGTTAGGCCTTCGTCTTTAAGCCAGGCGCTCATGACCGAGCCAATCAACACCCAGGGAAAGCCGCTGCTGATACCAAAAATAAACACGGTGACCAGGCGTCGGTCGCGAAAATGTTGGGTGAAATCGCGTAAAGAGAGGGCTGTGTGGCTCATGTTTATTCTTATTATTAGCGAGAAGAAAAAGGGCGATTAGACTCGCCCTGATAGAGTTAGTACGGCTGTGCCTCTAGCACCTTGATATCATAAATAATCACCGCTTGCTTGGGCACATAGGAGTAGCCGATCTTTTCTTGGTAATCGGTTTCAACACGCATGATTTTATCCAAGGTTTCAAAGCCTTCTACCACGGAACCGAATACCGAAAAACCCCAGTCGCTGCCCGGGTTAAGGTGGTCATTGTTATCCATGTTGAAGAAAAACTGGCGTGTGGCCGAGTGTGGTTTGCGGTCTTGATAGGCCATGGCAATGGTGTACATATCATTTTTAAGGCCGCTGCCGCTTTCGTTGAAAATGGGGTCATTTTCATGCAGGCCGTCATAGTCTTTGTCGTAGCCGCCGCCTTGGATCACAAAATCGCGTTCGTTTTCTTCATCGCGCTCAACACGATGAAATACCGAGCCCTTGTAGCTGCCGTCTTGTACATAGGTCAGAAAGTTATTCACCGTCAGCGGCGCGCGTGAGCGATCGAGCTCAACAACGATCTTGCCTAAACTGGTCGTAAATTCAACGCGGGGAAATAAATTGCTCTTTTGCACAAATTCACCCTGCACCGCCGCGTGCGCCAGCGGCGTCAGCAATAAGCATAGGGTAAAAAAGGCACTGATGAGGCGAGTGTTCATATCGCTCCCTTTTGCATATATGAGTTAAGCTCGGGGTCGCTCATAATGCGTGCCACAAGCTGTTCGATTAGTTTATTTAGTTGCGCCTCGACCTTGGCCTGATCATAGCCAAAGGGGCCGCGAAACTGGCTTTGGCCATTATACATTTTATTGAACTGACTACCATTACGCTCGACGAACACCTGCAGGGCGATTTGCGCCTCACTGTAGTGGTCCACGGTATTTTGCATCACGGTGGCGTTTAAGGTGTGAATTGCCACCTGCATCTGGGTGCTGGCCATGGCACTGATATGGGCGCCATTGGCCTGCAGTGCCTGGGTAAAGACCTGTTGCATCTTGTTATTTAAATCCGGGGTGGACATTAAATAACGCTTATCGCCCTGGGCGATGGAGATGGTCGGTGCTTTCGCTCTTTGGTCAATCACCTGGAGCGATAGCGTCTGGTTATAGCTGGTAAGCTGGCCGCTTTGGTAGAACGGGTCCAAGATGGCCTGTGCCGAACGGTTGCTACATCCTGTAAGTGCCGTACTCAAAGCAAGAATGGCCAGCAGTGAAAAACGGTTAAACATAATTATCCTATTACTTTTTTTGCGCTTAGCACGACAAACTTCTTGTTTGAGCCAAGGAGCTTGGAGCCGCCGAATAAGCGCTTTAGTTTTTCATGGTAATCAAGGTGTCGGTTGCCTACGATACGAAGCTCACCGCCGGGACGCAATACTTTTTTGGCGTCGTTAAACATCTGCCAGGCGATGTGGTCGGTCACCGCATTTTGCTGATGGAAGGGCGGGTTACAGAGCACCAGGTCATAGCCTTGGGCGGCAAAGCCAGACAGACAATCGTTATGAATAAACTCACAGCGATGCAGTTCATCGGGCAGGTTCTCTAGGATGGTTTGGCGTGCCGAGGCCACCGCCATGGCCGACTCATCGACAAAGGTCACCTGCGCTTCGAGGCATTTTAGCAGGGTTTGCAGGCCTATTACGCCATTGCCGCAGCCAAGGTCGATAATGCGAATTGGCTTTTTCGACTGTGGCAGGTAATTACTGAAAAAACGCGCACCGATATCCAGTGAGTCACGGGAAAAGACATTGGCATGATTGACCAAGGTGAAGTCGCTGCCTTCAAGTTGCCAGCGTTTGGGAAACGGGCTTTGCTGCGCCTTATTATGCATATTGGCGGTGATCAAGCGCGCCTTTTTTTGCGCCAAGGTGGTGCTGGCGGGACCGATATAACGCTCCACCAAATTAATGGTCGAGGTATGAATGGCTTTGGTCTTACCCGCGAGGACCACAGGGGTCCCCGGTTTCAGTGTGTGCGACAGTTGCGCCAATTGATGCTGAAGGTAACCGCTGTTTTTCGGTATTTTGCCGATCACCAGATCGTAATCGTCGGCAAGTGGCTCAAGGCTGGTTAGCGGCGTAAGTTGCGCGGTATTCAAGTTATTTTCTTTCAGATTATGCTGCCATGCTTGCATAGCAATGTACGAATCACTAACTGAATCTGAAGTTAATTGATTAAAGGCACAGGCCAGGGCACCGAAGTCATCATTGAGGATCAGCAAGCGCTTGGCATCAGTATGATGCTCGTTAATATAGTCGATAAGGTATTCATCGGCCGCGTCCCACGCCTGCAGGCTGCGGTTTTTCTGTTGTAAAGGCAAGCGATGTAAGTGGTAGGTATTACCACCTAGTTGAGCTGATGTTATCATGAGCACTTAGGTTTAACTGACAATGGCGCTAGTTTATCACGATGCGTGCCAACACCCACCCCCAAAACAGCGGCAAATTGGCCTCTTTGCTACCGACTGGCTTACCGGCGAGCTTGCCAGCAGGCATGTTTAGCTATCAGCCTCAGGCCCTTGATGAGGTTAAGGCACAGCGCTTGTTTACCCATTTACGTGACAATTTACCCTGGCAGCAACCTAGCATTCAAGTGTTTGGCAAGTGGCACCCTATTCCTCGCTTACAGGTTTATATGGGTGATGCCGACAGTGCCTATGAATATTCCCAGCAGCGCTTTGAGCCTGTGCCCTGGTTGCCTGAGCTTGATGCCATGCGCCAGCGACTGAATCACGCCTTGGGGTGTCACTTTAATGCGGTGTTGATTAATTACTATCGCCATGGCCTCGATTGCATGGGCTGGCACAGTGACGATGAGCCCGAGTTGGGGCCCGAGCCGGTGATAGCATCTTTGTCCTTGGGGGCGTTGCGTAAGTTTAAGTTACGCCGTAGGGACAGTGGCGAGGTGACCGACCTGGCCTTGATCAATGGCAGCTTGCTAATAATGAAGGGGCAAAGTCAGCGCTACTACGCCCATAGCCTGCCAAAGCAACGTAAGGTCACCCAGGGGCGTATCAATTTAACCTTTCGCCACATTGATTCGACTTTGCTATAGTAGCGGCACCTAACTATTTGGCAGGTACGTTATTTATGTCTATGCAAACGCGTATCGAGCAAAAGCTCAGTGCAGGGCTCCCCTGCAAACACCTGCGGGTTGAAAATGAAAGCCATATGCATGCCCGCGGCAGCGAATCACACTTTAAGGTGGTGGTAGTCAGCGAGCAATTTGCCGGTCAGCGGCTGTTGCAACGTCACCGCACCATTAACGAAATTTTGGCCGAGGAGCTGCGCGAGCACATTCATGCGCTGGCTATTCATGCCTATACCCCTGAAGAGTTCAGCGAAAAGCAAGGGCAAGCCCCAGAGTCGCCGCGCTGTTTAGGTGGTTCTAAATTTGATAATTAAACACTCGGCGCGAGTCATCAGACCTGTGTAGTGGAGAATAGTCGCTACACTAGCGCTAATTTTTCGGCAACGATATGGAATTTTATCATGGTCATTAAGCCTAAAATCCGTGGATTTATCTGCACCAACGCACACCCTGCAGGCTGTGCGGCACATGTACAACAACAAATAGAATATGTAAAAAGCCAAGGTGACTTGGGCCAGGGTCCAAAAAATGTTTTGGTTATTGGTTCATCAACAGGTTACGGCCTAGCATCTCGTATCGTATCGGCCTTTGGCCATGGCGCAAAAACACTGGGCGTGTTCTTTGAAAAGCCAGGTACCGAGAAAAAGACAGCATCAGCAGGTTGGTACAATACCGCCGCTTTCCAACAGGCAGCCGATGAAGCCGGTATCTGGGCTAAGAACATCAATGGTGATGCCTTCTCTGATGAGATCAAAGCACAAACCATCGACACCATTAAGAATGAACTGGGTAAAGTTGACCTGGTTATCTATTCACTGGCATCACCGCGTCGTACCGACCCGAAAACCGGTGAAACTTACTCGTCAACGCTTAAGCCTATCGGCGAGAGTGTAACGACTAAGAACCTGAATACCTCAAAGCGTGTTATCGACGAAGTGAGCGTTGAAGCGGCCAGCGAAGAAGAAATCGCCAACACAGTTAAAGTGATGGGTGGTGAAGACTGGCAGCTATGGATCGATGCTCTTAACGAAGCGGGCGTATTAGCCGATAACTTCAAAACAACCGCTTATACCTATATTGGTAAAGAGCTGACCTGGCCAATCTATGGTCATGCGACTATCGGTAAAGCCAAAGAAGACCTGGACCGTGCGGCACAAGAGATCAAAGCATCGACCGCAGCCCTGTCTGGCGAAGCTTATGTAAGTTCACTAAACGCAGTAGTGACGCAGGCAAGCTCGGCCATTCCAATTATGCCACTGTACATTTCAGCACTATTCAAAGTGATGAAGGCAGACGGTACCTATGAGGGCACGATCGAGCAAATTACAGCGCTATTCAAAGAAAACCTATACGGTGAAACGCCACGCTTTGATGACGGCGGTCACCTGTTCCAAAACTACAAAGAGCTTGAAGATGACGTGCAACAGCGCATCCAGAAAATTTGGGATACGGTTGATACCGATACCATCGACGAGCTAACCGACTACGTGGGTTACCACAAAGAGTTCTTACACCTATTCGGCTTTGATTTAGCCGGCGTTGACTATGACGCGGATGTAAACCCGGACGTAGCCATCAACAACCTGCTTTAATTGGGTTGTATCTGCTAAAAAAGCCAGTCTCAAGACTGGCTTTTTTGTATCCCGGTGGTGCTACTAAGTAATTAGTTACAAATGAACACGCGAAATTAAGACTTTGGTCTATATTGAAGTTTATTCATTCGAGAGCACCAGGGATCCGTGGATAATTTTTACTTTTTAACTCGCATAGTCGCCGTGAATGATGTTAAAATTCGGCAGATATGTGACAAGTTCGCTGCGTTGCTTGGAACACTGACCGACATAGGTGCTCTTTTATACCGTTTGTATTAATGATGTAGGTTGTTGATTGCTCATTTTTGATGTTTTTTGCATCGCAAAGGGGAAATCGGCCTTACATTGACAACGCGGGTTGGCGCCAGTCGGCCGATGCTAAGCAGCGTGGTTGGTAAGATTTTAAGTTTCTTTCCTTTAATGTAATGCAAGTGCGTATGATCAACATAAAAAAAGGTCTGGATCTACCGATAGAGGGCGCACCTCAGCAAGTTATTCATGACGGTCAACCCGTTAAACGAGTAGCTGTGCTAGGTGAAGAATACATCGGCATGCGTCCAACCATGCGAGTTCGTGTGGATGACCAAGTCAAGAAAGGCCAAGTTCTTTTTGAAGATAAAAAGAATCCTGGCGTAATCTACACTGCACCGGCCGCCGGGGTAGTTAAAGAAATCAATCGTGGTGCAAAACGTGTACTGCAATCAGTTGTTATTGAAGTCAATGGCACTGAGCAAGAAACGTTTGCCAAGTTCGACCAAGGCCAATTAGCAAGCCTAGATCGCGACACAGTTGTCGATCAACTTGTTAAGTCTGGTCAATGGACCGCACTACGTACTCGTCCTTTCAGCAAAGTTCCTGCGGTAGATGCTAAGCCTAGCTCAGTATTCGTAACTGCCATGGACACCAATCCGCTAGCCGCTGATCCAGTGGTTGTGATTGCCGAAAATGCTGACGCTTTCGAAGCCGGTCTGGCCGTGGTTTCACGCCTAACCGAAGGTAAAGTGTACGTATGTAAGAAAGCAGGCGCGCAAGTACCTAGCTCATCGGTTGCTTCTGTTGAAGTCCATGAGTTTGGTGGTAAGCACCCAGCTGGTCTTGTTGGTACTCACATCCATCACCTAGATCCAGTATCTGCTGCTAAGCAGGTTTGGCACCTAAGCTACCAGGACGTGATTGCTTTCGGTCACCTTTTCCTAAGTGGCGAAATTTACACCGATCGTGTGATTTCTTTAGCCGGTCCTCGCGTTAAGAACCCGCGCCTAGTTAAGACCCACATGGGTGCTGCACTAGACGATTTAGTAGCGGGCGAGCTAGAAGACGGTGACAACCGTGTTATTTCTGGTTCGGTGCTTTCTGGTACTAACGCCATCGGTCCACACGCGTTCCTTGGCCGCTACCACACGCAAGTGTCGGTACTGCTTGAAGGCCGTGAGAAAGAACTATTTGGTTGGATTGCGCCAGGTAGCGACAAGTTCTCAGTAACGCGTACCTTCCTTGGTCACCTAGCACCAAGTCGTCTATTCAACATGACTACCTCTACGGGTGGTTCAAAGCGTGCCATGGTACCAATCGGTAACTATGAGCGTGTAATGCCGCTAGACATTTTGCCTACGCTACTATTACGTGACCTTATTTCACGTGATCTAGACAGCGCAATTACGCTTGGCGCATTGGAGCTAGACGAAGAAGATTTAGCATTGTGTACCTTCGTTTGTCCGGGTAAATACGAGTACGGTTCAATCCTTCGTGACTGCCTGACAACAATCGAGAAGGAAGGCTAAAATGGGCTTGAAGAAATTTTTAGAAGATATCGAACCGCATTTTGAAGCCGGTGGTAAACACGAAAAATGGTACGCCCTGTATGAAGCAGTTGCGACTATTTTCTATACCCCAGGTTATGTAAACAAAGGCGGTACTCACGTTCGCGATAACATCGACCTAAAACGTATTATGATTTTAGTGTGGATGGCAACGTTCCCTGCCATGTTCTTTGGCATGTTCAACATTGGTCACCAAGCGGCTGACGCACTAGCGAACGGCTTTGCACTTGGCGATTCATGGCAAGTAGCTTTATTCCAACTGTTCGGTGGTGAACTAACCGCTGAGTCGGGTTGGGGTGCGAAGATGTTCTACGGCGCCTGTTTCTTCCTACCTATCTACGCCACGACCTTTATCGTGGGTGGTTTCTGGGAAGTGATATTCGCCTCGGTTCGTAAGCACGAAGTAAACGAAGGTTTCTTTGTAACTTCTGTTCTTTTCGCGCTAATCCTGCCGGCGACTATTCCACTTTGGCAAGTAGCCCTAGGTATTACCTTCGGTGTTGTCATTGCGAAAGAGGTATTCGGTGGTACTGGCCGTAACTTCCTAAACCCGGCACTAGCGGGTCGTGCTTTCCTATTCTTCGCATACCCTGCGCAGATTTCAGGTGACACGGTATGGACAGCGGTTGACGGTTTCTCTGGTGCAACTTACCTAGGCCAAGCGGCTACTGGTGCACTGGATTATGCCAACATGGATCTTTGGTTGAACGCTTTCTACGGCTTCATTCAAGGTTCTGTAGGTGAGACCTCGACACTGGCTATCGCTATCGGTGGTTTATTCCTTATTTATGTGCGTATTGCTTCGTGGCGCATCGTACTAGGTACTTTCCTAGGTATGGTGGTAACGGCAATGCTACTTAACTTCGTCGGTTCTGAAACTAACGCAGCATTCGCTATGCCTTGGCATTGGCACCTGGTGCTAGGTGGTTTCGCGTTCGGTATGTTCTTTATGGCAACCGATCCGGTTTCAGCGTCATTCACTGATAAAGGTAAGTGGGCATACGGTGCGTTAATCGGTTTCATGGTGGTAATGATCCGCGTAGTGAACCCGGCGTACCCAGAAGGCATGATGCTAGCAATCCTGTTTGCTAACTTATTCGCGCCGCTATTCGACCACTTCGTAGCGCAGTCAAACATCAAGAGGAGATTGGCACGTGGCTAGTAATAACGAATCAATCGGTAAAACGCTTGGTGTAGTAGTGTCGTTGTGTTTGGTGTGTGCGGTTATCGTATCGGTTGCATCAGTACAATTGCGTCCACTACAGCAAGAAAACAAGCTTAAAGATATTCAAAGCAATATCCTAGCCGCAGCTGGTTTTGACGGCGTTAAAAACATTCAATCTACGTTCGATGAAAACATCGAAACCCTGGTTGTAAATGTTGAAAATGGCCAACAGGTGCAGTTTGACAACGAAGACGCTCGCAGCGCTTGGATTAAAGCCTACGATTTTGAGAAAAGTAAGTTCGATGCGGCAATGAGCATCAAGCTAACTAAAGATCAAGATAAAGCGGGTATTCAACGTCGTACTACTGAAGCGCCGGTATACATTAGCCGCGCCGAAGATGGCTCAGTAAACTCTATCATTCTACCTATCCAGGGCTACGGTCTTTGGGGTGTAATGTACGGTTTCCTAGCGCTAGAAAACGACGGTGAAACTGTTAAAAACATCATCTTCTACAAGCACAATGAAACGCCAGGTCTGGGTGGTGAAATCCAAAACCCAACTTGGACTGCACAGTGGAAAGAAAAAGAGCTGCCTGTTGACCTAGTGAAAAACGGCGCCAAGAATGCTCACCAAGTTGATGGTCTATCTGGTGCAACACTGACGTCAAACGGTGTTGATAACACGGTTGACTATTGGACTGGCGATCATGGCTTTGGTCCTTTCCTTGCGAAAGTACGTGAAGGAGCGTTGAAATAATGGCTGATACTAAAGAAATGAAGTCGGTTCTATTTGGACCTGTCTTCGCCAATAACCCAATCGCCCTGCAAGTACTAGGTATTTGTTCTGCGCTGGCGGTTACTTCAAGCTTGAAAAATGCCTTGATCATGTCAATCGCATTGACCTTGGTAACAGCATTCTCAAGCTTGTTTATCTCGATGATCCGTAACCAGATCCCATCAAGCGTTCGTATCATCGTACAGATGACGATTATCGCTTCATTGGTAATCGTGGTTGACCAGGTGCTACAGGCCTTCTCTTATGCCACTGCAAAAGAGCTATCGGTATTCGTTGGTCTAATCATTACCAACTGTATCGTAATGGGTCGTGCCGAAGCATACGCAATGAAGTCGCCGCCTCTGATGTCTTTCCTAGACGGTATCGGTAACGGTCTTGGCTACTCGGTAGTACTACTGACTGTTGGTTTCATTCGTGAGCTATTCGGTAAAGGTTCACTATTCGATGTGGAAATCATTCCACTGGTGCAAAACGGTGGCTGGTACCAGCCTATGGGTCTATTGATCCTTCCACCAAGTGCATTCTTCATCATCGGTCTATTCATTTGGGTACTTCGTACTTATAAGAAAGACCAAGTAGAAGCGAAATAAGGGGCGAGTTGTGGAACAGTATCTTAACTTATTTGTTAAAGCGGTTTTCATTGAAAACCTTGCGCTTGCCTTCTTCTTGGGGATGTGTACTTTCCTAGCTGTATCTAAGAAAGTAAAAACCTCTCTAGGCCTAGGTATTGCGGTTATCTTCGTACTGGGTATTGCGGTACCGGTAAACCAAGTGGTTTATCATGCGGTATTGGCACCAGGCGCACTTGAGTGGTTAGGCTTCCCTGAAGCTGACTTAAGCTTCCTACGCTTCCTAACCTTCATCGGTGTTATTGCTGCCCTAGTACAAATCCTAGAGATGGCTCTGGATAAGTTCTTCCCGCCGCTATACAACGCGCTGGGCATCTTCCTACCATTGATCACGGTAAACTGTGCGATTTTCGGTGCAGTATCCTTCATGGTAGAGCGTAACTACAACTTCGGTGAGTCAGTGGTTTTCGGCCTGGGCTCAGGTGTAGGTTGGGCACTGGCAATCACATTGCTTGCTGGTATCCGTGAGAAGATGAAGTATTCAGACGTGCCAGACGGTCTACGTGGTCTAGGTATTACCTTTATCACCGTAGGTCTTATGGGTCTTGGCTTTATGTCATTCTCTGGTATTTCACTATAAGGTAGCGAGGAGAAATCATGCTTGAGGTATATTTAGGCGTAGGTGTATTCGTCGCTATCGTGGTTATCTTGGTTTTAGTTATTATCGCAGCTAAATCTAAGCTAGTACCCACAGGTGACGTCACCATCGGGATCAATGGCGATCCTGAGAAAGCAATTAAAACTTCACCGGGTAGTAAGCTACTTGGTGCACTAGCGGATGCCGGTATTTTCGTATCGTCTGCTTGTGGTGGCGGTGGCTCATGTGGCCAGTGTCGCGTAGATGTGAAATCGGGTGGTGGTGATATCCTACCGACCGAGCTTGACCACATCTCAAAAGGTGAGGCCCGTCATGGCTGTCGTCTTGCGTGTCAGGTTGCCGTTAAAGGCGACATGGAAATTGAACTTGAAGAGTCTATCTTCGGTATCAAGAAGTGGGAATGTTCTGTTATCTCTAACGATAACAAGGCAACCTTCATTAAAGAACTGAAACTAGCTATCCCTGAAGGTGAGGTTGTACCTTTCCGTGCCGGTGGTTACATTCAGATCGAAGCGCCTGCTCACCATGTTAAATACGCTGACTTCGATATTCCTGAAGAATATCGTGCAGACTGGGATCGTTTTGGCTTCTTTAACCTAGAGTCAAAAGTTGACGAAGAAACAATCCGTGCGTACTCAATGGCTAACTACCCAGAAGAGTTCGGCATCATCATGCTTAACGTACGTATTGCGACTCCGCCGCCAAACAACCTAAGCCTGCCTTGCGGTAAGATGTCTTCGTACATCTGGTCACTGAAAGAAGGCGACAAGGTCACTATTTCTGGTCCATTCGGTGAATTCTTCGCCAAAGACACAGACGCAGAAATGGTATTCGTAGGTGGTGGTGCAGGTATGGCACCGATGCGTTCACACATTTTCGACCAGCTTAAGCGTCTTAACTCTAAGCGTAAGATGAGCTTCTGGTACGGTGCACGTTCTAAGCGAGAAATGTTCTACGTAGAAGATTTCGACGGCCTAGCTGCTGAAAACGATAACTTCGTATGGCACGTAGCTCTTTCAGATCCTCAACCAGAGGACAACTGGGAAGGTTACACTGGCTTTATCCACAACGTATTGTATGACAACTATCTGAAGGACCACGATGCGCCTGAAGATTGTGAGTTCTACATGTGTGGACCACCGATGATGAATGCGGCCGTTATCAACATGCTTAAAGATTTAGGTGTTGAAGACGAGAACATCCTACTGGATGACTTCGGCGGCTAATTTAACGATGTATAGTCGTTAACATTAGGTATAAGGGCTTCCTAGCTAAGGTTAGGGAGCCTTTTCTTTTTCTCACGCGAGTATTGCAGATGAAACCTATTCTTCGTGTTATGACCCTGGTGTTTTTTGCCCTTACCCTGGGTTTACTAAGCGGCTGTGATAAGGCCGGTGAGCCCGAGCAGCAAGAGTTACTGCTGCACGGTAAAACCATGGGCACCACCTATAACATCAAGCTTTATGCCCCAGGCGAGCAGTTGGCGACTCTTAACCTGCATGGTGACATAGAGCAGGCCTTAAAAGCCGTAAACCAGTCCATGTCGACCTATATTCCCGACTCGGAAATCAACCAGTTTAATCGCCTGAAAGCCGGTGAGGTGATGGCCATCAGCCCCGACTTTCGCACCGTGACGGCCGAGTCAATTCGCTTGGGCTTCTCTACCAAGACCCTGGATGTGACCATGGGACCCTTGATTGATCTCTGGGGCTTTGGTCCGGATAAGCGCCCAACGCAGAGACCAACGCAAGCCGAACTCGATGCCATGATTGCCAATATCGGCGTCGATAAGCTGATTCTCAATGAGCAGGGCTTAGCTAAGTCGGTAGACGGCCTGGAGCTGAGTTTTTCGGCGACCGCTAAAGGCTTTGGTATCGATAAGGTGGCAGACTTACTTGAGCAGCAGGGCATCACCAACTACATGGTGGAGATTGGCGGCGAGATGCGTATAGCCGGGCAAAAACCCGGTAACAAGCCCTGGGTGATTGCCATTGAGCAGCCGGATGCGCCTAGGGGTGAACGCAAAATGCATCGCGCACTTGAATTAGGCTCTATAGGTGTGGCCACATCCGGTGATTATCGTATTTTCTACGAGATGGACGGTGAGGTATACACCCATCTGATCGACCCGCAAACCGGTATGCCAATCAAGCACGACCTGGTGTCTGTGACCGTGTTACACCCCAGCGCCATGACCGCCGACGGCCTGGCGACGGCGCTAACGGTAATGGGTACGGAGCGAGCCAAAGCCTATGCCGAGGCCAATAACTTACCCGTGTATTTGATCAGCAAAACGCCAGAAGGTTTAAAAACCTATTCAAGTCCGGCGTTTAAGCCATATTTGTAGTCAGGTTAAAGCGGGCGTATAATAGCGCCCGTGGCTGACTCAGCCGTTGATTGTCATTTTTAAGGGGCACAGACAATGCAGCTATTTCTTCTTACCTTTGGTCTGCTTTTGATTATTATCGCGGCGATGGCGGTGGGTGTTATCGTTCAACGCAAATCAATGGCCAGCAGCTGTGGTGGCCTGGGCTCTGTAGGCATTGAAAAAGCCTGTGACTGCGACGACCCGTGCGACAAGCGTAAAAAGCGCATGGCCAAAGAGCAGGCCTGGAAAGAGAATCAGATTCTTTAATGTCGATAAAAAAACCGCTTTAGTAAGCGGTTTTTTTGTGTCCGATATTTAGCCCAAAATAATATGGGGTACAAAGCGCGAAGTGTCCTTGGTAATGGGGCCATTGTCCTCGCGGATCGTCAGGCCACAGCTTTTATGACCTACCACCCAGGAGCCGATCAAGGTGTGGTTGCCGGCAAACACGGGCAGGGGCGCTAAGGCCTGGGTAATAAAGCCTTCACCGCCGTAGCTGCCGCCTTGATGAACACGACCCTTACTGGGGTGTACCCAGGTGATGTTTTCCCCCTCACGGCTGAATAAGGGTTTGCTGACATAGCCCTGCTCAAGCCCATCACCTTCCTCCCCGGCAAAATAGCTAGGCAGTAAGTTGGGGTGGCCGGGGAACATTTGCCACAGCAGCGGCAAAATGGCCTTATTTGAGAGCACGGCCTTCCAGGGTGGCTCCACAAACAGGGTGTCCGAGCTTAACAGTTGGGGGCCGAATTCATCTAAAAACAGCTCCTCCCAGGGGTATAGCTTAAACAACTGGGCGATTGGCGTGTCTTCGAGATCGGTGAGCTGGCCTTTGGTATCGATACCTATGTCTTCCACGGCCATCCTGACCGTCGGCATACTGGCTTGATAGGCACAGTCCTGTAGGTATGCCACTGTGCCCTTGTCCTCGATGGAGTCGCGGCTGTGGGCAAAGTGGATGGCATCCTGGCTACTAAAATGGTTGAAGCGGTTGATCAGCGCTTCTTGAATGCTATTGAACTGATCGGCACGCCTTGGCAACACGCCTCTGTCCACCTGTTGTTCCAGCCACAACCATTGGAAAAAGCCGGCCTCATAAATGGAGGTGGGGGTGTCGGCATTGTATTCCAGCAGTTTAGCCGGGCCTGTGCCGTGGTAACTAAAATCCATGCGGCCATAGAGGCTGGGTTCTTTATTGTGCCAGCTTGTGGCTATCAGATCCCAAAAACGCTCGGGCAGGGCGAATTTCTTTAACCAGTATTCGTCTCGAACCACCTTGTCGACCAATTCCAGGCACATTTGCTCCAGTTCGTTGGTCGGGTCTTCCAGGTCGTTTTCAATTTGCTTCAGGGTAAATTGATAGTAGGCGCTTTCGTCCCAGTATTTTTCGCCATCGATATTACAGAACTCGAAGCCGAAGTAAGCGGCCTGAGCGGCCAGGTCTGGCCGCTCAGTGATGGGTTGGCGAAACATCTAACCACCAAAGCTGCTGCGTGATGCGGCACGGCGACCAAAGCCACCGCGTGAGCGGGTGACCGATTTTGGCTTGCTGGTATAGTGGATTTTAGATTTTTTCACCATGGTGGTGCCGCGATTATTCACCGAGCCGATATAGTCGTTGTTGGCGTTACGAAAACTGAAAAAGTCATCGCGTGAGCGGTACAGGGGCTTGGCGCCCGAGTAGTAGCCGCCACCCAGATAGGCGTATTTTTTACGTTTTTTCTTTTTCATCAGGTCGAGGCCTTCATCGACCGCCTCGGCCACCGCGGCTATCATAAAGCCGGCCATAATGGGGCGCCAGATACTGCCTTCCTGCTCGCATTGGTCAAAGCCAAAGTCATTCTCGCAGAGGCCTTCGTTGACGTACTTTGGTGCTTCAATGGCATGATTTGCAAGGGCTTCCTGGTATTGTGCCTGACACACGTCCTGCTCAACACCAAAGCTCATGCAGTCGTCGGCATCGCTAAAGAGCAAGGCCGACTCGTCCGGATCGCCACAGCCACTGAGTCCTGCCGTGGCGCCAAGCATCAGGGTCAGTTTTAACTTATTAGTCCTTTTCATTATCACTGCTCCTTAGTAGGTAATACAAGCAGCGTTAAGGATCCCGGTCGCAAGTGACGCAATACCTAAGAAGGCACCGGCGCTCATATGACCGTCGGCAATTTTCTCCGATAATTTAGGCATATAAAGGCGCACTAAGAAAAAGGTAATAAGCTGCATGACACCGGCAATGACACCCCAGATGGCGAAGTCAATAATGGATACCGAGTTCACGGCGGCACTGGCAACCGGTAGGGTAAAGCCAATAAAGGCACCGCTAAAGGCGGTTGCGGCGGCGGCATTGTTTTCCTTCATCAGGGTCCACTCACAGTGGGGGGTGACTAGGGTATATAAAAACAAAAACGCCAAAACCAACAGGTAGCCAAGGCCAAAATACATCAAAAAGGGAATAAACCCTTGCATGGATTCCATGATCATAATTGCTGCTCTCACTGAGTCTATTTTATTGTTGTTCCACCGAGGCCAGCTGTACCAGCTCTCGGTGCAATAGCTTATCATCCCCAACGTTAAGTTCAATAAGACGTTTGAGATGAGTGGCGCTGTCTAAGTCAATGAGAGTACAGCGTAAACCTATATGCTGCTGTTCGATATGCGCGACTTCGGTATTCATCTGAATGTCGATATCCGTGTCGGCGAGGGTAAAGCTCAGCCGCAGTTCTGCCCCAGGGGCGGGGTGGAAGTTCTCCGGGTGGCTGATCAGGGCACCTTTGAGAGAGAGGTCGAGTAATTGGCAGTGATAGTGTTCTTGATGGTCGGTAACTAGGGCTGGGCGGTGAAACAGCACCCGGGTAAAGTGGCGACGCTCGTGCATAAGCATTCCTAAAAAGCAGGGTATTTGTTCAGTTTAGCTGGCGCCGAGTAATTTTGTCTATGGGACCTAAGCACAAAAAAGCCCCATTGCTGGGGCTTTTGCAATTGGTTAATTAACCAATTTTCTTATATTTAATACGCTTGGGCTGTGCCGCATCGGCGCCCAGCGTTTTCTTCAACCAGGCTTCGTACTCTGTGTAGTTGCCATCGAAGAAGTTGATCTGACCTTCGTCACGGTAATCCAGGATATGCGTAGCGATGCGGTCCAGGAACCAACGGTCGTGCGAAATTACCATCACACAGCCCGGGAATTCTAGAATCGCATTCTCCAGGGCGCGCAGAGTTTCTACGTCCAGGTCGTTGGTAGGCTCATCCAGTAGCAAGACGTTGCCGCCGGCCTTAAGCAGTTTGGCAAGGTGTAAACGGTTGCGCTCGCCACCAGAGAGGTCTTTAACAAACTTCTGCTGGTCGTTGCCTTTAAAGTTAAAGCGACCCACATAGGCACGGCTTGGGAACTCGAAGTTACCCACTTTTAGCACGTCCTGGCCGTCGGCGATTTCTTGGAATACGGTCTTGGTTTCGTCCATATTGCCACGGAACTGATCCACGGTGGCCAGCTCCACGGTTTCACCGATAGTGATTTCACCGCTATCCGGCTGCTCTTCACCGCTTAGCATTTTGAACAGGGTCGATTTACCGGCACCGTTAGCACCGATAATGCCGACGATGGCACCCTTAGGCACGTTGAAATCCAGGTTGTCGATCAACTGGCGATCGCCAAAGCTCTTGTTCAGACCTTTAACCTCGATAACCTGATCGCCCAGGCGTGGACCCGGTGGAATAAACAGCTCGTTCGTTTCGTTACGCTTTTGGTAATCGCTTTGCTGTAGCTCGGCAAACTGGGCCATACGCGCCTTAGACTTGGCTTGGCGACCTTTAGGGTTTGAACGCACCCACTCAAGCTCTTGAGCAATCGACTTCTGGCGTGCTTTTTCTGCCTTTTGCTCTTGTTGCAAACGGGCATCTTTTTGCTCTAGCCAAGACGAGTAGTTGCCTTCCCATGGAATACCTTCACCACGGTCAAGCTCAAGGATCCAACCGGCTACATTATCAAGGAAATAACGGTCGTGGGTTACCGCCACTACTGTGCCTTCGTAATCGTGTAGGAAGCGCTCCAACCAGGCTACCGATTCTGCATCTAGGTGGTTGGTTGGTTCGTCGAGAATAAGCATGTCTGGCTTTTCAAGTAGCAAACGGCAAATCGCTACACGGCGACGCTCACCACCGGAAAGGTGTTCAATTTTCGCATCCCACGCAGGTAAACGCAGGGCATCGGCGGCACGCTCCAGGGCGTTGTCCAAGTTGTGACCGTCATGGGCCTGGATAATGGCTTCGAGTTCACCTTGCTCTTTGGCTAAGGCGTCAAAGTCCGCGTCTTCCATGGCGTATTCGGCATATACCTCATCAAGGCGAGTCAGGGCGTTTTTAACTTCGCTGACCGCTTCTTCAACCACTTCACGCACGGTTTTGCTTTCATCAAGCTGAGGCTCCTGGGGCAGGTAACCAATTTTCACGCCCGGTTGAGGGTGAGCCTCACCTTCAAAATCTTTATCAACGCCGGCCATGATGCGCAACAGGGTAGATTTACCCGCGCCGTTTAGACCAAGTACACCAATTTTTGCGCCAGGGAAAAAGTGTAGAGAAATGTCTTTAAGGATGGTGCGTTTGGAAGTAGAAATTACCTTTGATACTCTACTCATCGAGAATATAAATTTATCTGGTAAGACCATGAAGGAACCTTTTAATTATGCAAAAAATTATATTGTCGTATTGTAGGGTTTCGACTAGCGAACAGTCAACGGATGGAGCTGGTTTAGAGAACCAAAAGCACGTCAATAATCAAGCAATAGAAAGGTTTCAGAAGAGCGACAACTTTAGGCGGTTAGACGATATTGTTGAGGTTGGTTCTGCTTATAAAGGTAATAACCTTTCAACCATCATCGAAAATGCTAAGGCTGGGCTTTATCCCAAAGGGTCGGTGATAGTTATGTTTGATCAGACCCGTTTTAGTCGAACAGACTTTTTTGGCTCACTAAGCAAGATGAAAGAGCTGCTGGATACTGGCGTCAAATTGCACTACAGCTCAAGTAATGAAACATTGACCAGTGAAATGCTTGGAGATTTTGGTGGGTTTATAGCAACGGCAGCTAAAGCCGAAGCTGCGAATAAAGAATCAAAATCAAGATCAGAGCGAACACTAGCAAGCTATGCTAATAAAATAGCAAAGGGCGAAGTTGTTGCCGTTGGCGCGCTACCAAATTGGATAAAGAAAGTTTACGACACATCTGGGAACAAACCCAAAATTGTCGGTTTTGAAATAATGCCTGACCGTAAAGAAGTAATTGAGGTGATATTTGATAAGTACATTCAAGGGGAAGGCGCTACTGCTATTACGGCATGGTTGAATAAAAATGTAGAGCCATGGCCTGAATTTGATCATAGGCGTAAAGATAAAACTAACCGCGTCTGGCGAGAGTCTTACGTCACCAAAATTTTAGTGAATCCCGCAGTAATTGGTGAGCGCATATTTAATATCGGTAGAGACAACGAATCCCGTCGCTCAGACTACTATCCTCCAGTTGTCAGCAAGGAGAAATGGTATCTTGCCCAAGAGGTTAGAAAAAACCGACCCAAAGGAACGACTGGCGGATATAAACACCCACTTAATATTTTTTCAGGGCTTTGTTTTTGCGGTTATTGTGGCTCTAAGTGCGGTATTCAAAATTTCAATACAGGTAGGCGCTCAGCGATTCGGTGTACTGCGTATGCTAAAAATGAAGTTAGTGGGGATATCTGTCCTGGCGGTTCTGCACCCGTAAGGTTTTTAGAGCGTGTGATAATTGAATTTTGCAAAGATAAAATTAACTTTGACGCTATTTTCAAACCCAGTGTGACAGATATGACAGCTCTGAATGTTGAGGTCAATTCATTAGAGAATCAAGTAACTACCTTGCTGTCAAAGTTGACTAAAATTGAAGATTTGTACCTCGACGAAGAGATTTCAAAAGGGCGGTATATAGAGCGCAAAAACGAATTTGAAAACTCGTTGGCAGTTGCGAAGGTGCAGCTTGATGCCGTTAAACGGGAAATCGATGCCAATACGCACGTTCAAACAACCGATGAAATAGAGTTTGCTAAGTTGCTAAAAATGCAAAAGGACAACTCCATACCCGATGATATACGCATGAAGTTGCGAGACTTACTACCAAGGTTTGTTGAACGGATCACTATCTATAGATATGGTGACTGGCTTTCACCCGCCAAATTCAACCAAATGAAGCAAAATCTGAAAGGTGACAGTAATGCAAAGAAGATTATTGAACATTTGGAGTTGCGAACAGGTAAAAGCCGTGCCGTCATAATATATGGATTGAAATTTAAGAGTGGCTATTTTCGAGCTATTTGGTTTGATACAAAAGCCGAAACTTGGATTTCTAAAAGCGACAATGAAGGCATATTACATAAGCAAATGAATTAAATTAAGTTCGCATTGGGGTTCTAACAGGTCTTAAATCCATGGTAGTTTGGTTGTAATATGCACTAAAAAACAAGTAGTGCTCAGGTCTGAAATCTATTTATTAATCGACTTTAGCTTGAAGCATTTAAAACCAAGTTATAGGGAATTGAATGGAAGTTGTTATTTATTCTAAAAGTGGCGCACCGCACACGGAACCCAAGGATAACCACTACAGTGCTTTACGGCTAGAGAAACTCGAACGAACTGAATTAGCAAGAGTCAGAACTAAACTATACTGCTCGGGTTGTTTCGAAAAAGCAGCCTATGTGGCACGTTCGTCCAATGGACGAGCACCGCATTGTAGAAGTGTCCATCAATTAGTTGACGGATCTATCTGTCCAGAAAGAAGCGCTGAGAGTGAAAAGGTCAGTACACAAGGTTATGAATCTGTCCAAGCCTTAAAGAATGAAGGCGATGTTTACGTTGTCGATTTTAACTTTGAGTTAGGCGAGAAGCCGGTAAATCCACACAAGCCAAAAGACGACAGCGATATCGAAAAGAAAAAAAGAGGTGCATACCGTAAGTATGGTGAAGCTTCAGGTGAAGGTAAAAGTGAATGGTCTAGGCGTTTAAGTACACTACTCAAGACCTTAAAGGAAGATCCGCAATTTGCACGAAGTACAGCCCATATCAAAGTTTTTGGGGTACCAAAGCCGATTCGAAATGCATTTTACAATACTGAAAAATTCTCCAACTATATGGAGAAGTTAACTCCAGGCAAATTCCCTACCTTCTTTTGGGGGCCTATTTGGGATGCTAATGAAGGTATTGATGGGACAGTTTGGTTAAATACAGGTGAAGATTCCTTAGATCTATCAATAAAGATACCAAAGGACATTTTTAAAGTCCTCAAAACAAAGTGTAAGCTTTCTTACGATGACCCATGTAAAGAATTAAATGGTAGCTGGTTTTTATTGTATGGCTGGTACAATAAAAGTCGTAGCTCAGGTAAACCCTTCCTTACTCTTTTAGAGCCACATCCCGAGTTTATTACTTTGCGGCTTAGCTCCTAACCTATCTTTTAAATTCAATTTCTGACTCGACATAGCTGGTGTAAATCGCCCTTCATGAGGCGCGGTTTACAAATTGGCTAGGTTCTGCTGATCTGCCTTTAAAGCTAATATGAATCCATGTAAGGCTTATTTAACCAGCGTCACGAGTTCCGTTGAGCAAGTCATGCCTGTCACGCTGTTTAGGTGATTCGCAGTTATCGAGACCATACATTTGCCTTATTAGCTGTTTGTGCTCTATGTCGGCAATTGTATTTTTATCGCGCTGGCGTCTCATAGCTCTTAACTTGCGTAAAGTCAAGCGTGGGCGCGAACTATCGTCGTAAGGCCGCCAAGTAGGTGCAATCGCAGCATAAAATTCTTCTTTGAGATCGCCAGTTTCGTAAAGCCGGTGCTTTGGATCCAATTCATAAAAGCGCATGGTGTTCCTTTTACTTTATTTATCACCGGTAGCTCGCTACTCAAAAATATAGTCAAATATATGAAAGATTATATTTTTTGCTAACCAATTGATTTTTAATGTCTAAAGCCTAGATCTTTTTTGGTCGTCCAAGCGGAACATCAGAAAATATACTTAAAACAACAAAAAGTGATATTTTTGAGAGGGATACAATGAAGCAGGCTAAGACATTAAGTGAACAAGAGTTTAAAAGGGTAGTTGCTGTTACAAATGCAGGGCGTCATGCTAGTCGCAATGTTATGTCGCTGAGCTTGTCGTATTTTGCAGGGTTGCGCGTCAAAGAGATTGCAGCTTTAAAAATTAACAATGTGTTCAGTGAATCAGGGATGGTCAATAATTTTGTGATGCTTAGTGCCAATCAAACGAAAGGCCGAAAAAGCAGAACCGTTGTGTTTAACAAAAAGCTGATTGCCGCACTTGAGCTTTATTACCGTGAAAATAATCTATCGTCTGTAAACCCTGAGCTGCCGTTGATACGATCTCAAAAAGGCAAAGCGTTTTCAGGTAACTCTTTGTGTCAGGTATTTTTAAAGCTTTATGCAGCAGCGGGCATTAACGGCGCATCAAGTCACAGCGGACGTAGAACATTTATTACTAACCTGGCTCATCGTGGCGTATCAGCTAAGGTGTTGATGACTTTGGCTGAGCATCAGAATTTGAGTACAACGCAGCGCTATATTGATGTTAATGATGCTATGCTGAAAGCGGCTGTTGAATTGGTATGAGGATGTAGCAATTGCTATTGGGTAAAGCCAAGGCTTTTTGCTGTAAGATTGGCAGCTTTACATTGCCAATCTTAGATCTGATACCCCGTCGTTTACTCGAATAAGCAAACTAGGCAAGAGTGAAGTTGGCTTAAAGCCGTGATGCAATCGCTGTTCGGATCTGTAGCAGAAAGAACCTTTACTTCATTCAACTCAATACTTATGTTGGATTTGCTGGCAATCTGCTTGGGGCTGGTTGAAAAATCTGGGTAGTCGATGCAGATCTTGAATTTGTATTCGTAGTCGTTGATAGCAAGTATCAAACAGGCATCCCACGATATCTCGTCACAATAATCTTCCAATGCTTCTTTCGTGCTAATGGAGCCTGATGCGCTGATATTGCTTGCAAGATCTTTAAGTACATTATCTAAAACACTAGAGCATACTTCGTATGGATCTGGTTTGTTCTTTATAAGTTCGTTTAGTGTCGGGTTCGAGGTGCAGTCAAAGAAATTTCTTTCAATAGCTAAGAAACCAAAAGCTAGGATTGATGAAATTTGAGCAACCACTTTGCTTTGAACAGGCTCAAATTCAAGGTTAAATTGATGGCAGTCGTAGCTATTATCAACATTGAATGAGCGTGTGATTTTAACGGATGTGCGTAAGGCGGAATTTAAATCGTTTAATAAAAATATTTTCATATTTGTACCTTTTAAAAATTAATAAAAAGCAAAACTTAAGTTTTAAGTTCAATGCATTTGATTCTTTTTGAAGAGGCACAAGAGAAAATTAAAACCTATATGTAGGTTTCCGCTGCTTGTAGAGGCATTCGGTAAATGATCGTTTTGTAGTAAGTCAAAGTTAATAAATGACCAACAGGCAAATATCGTACCACAAAAAGTAACTCTGTCAATCGCGGATGAGCTTTCCGTATCATTTTTAGCAGTCAGAAGCATGGGCGCACGAACTGACCCTTTCTTAATTCAAGCACAATAAAATCAGTTAGTTGTCTCTGCGCTAGTTGTTGATCTTGGTTTGAGTAAATAACGGCTTGTTTTTTAGAAGATCCCACGATTGCTTATGGGTAAAACACCTGATAGCTTATTGCTATTAGTGAATAAAAATGTATTCGCGAGAAAAAGTTGGCTATGGACAGCTCCTTAACAGGGAGTTCGCGCTAAGTAACCGATTAGACTTTCTGTTGTAACGAGGCAAGGGCTAGTACTCGTAAATATCTTAAGCGAACAATATGGATAAATTAAAGGCAATTAATTGGCCAAGTCTTGTAACTGGCAAGCATTCATGGATTGATGATCATTTTAACGTTCACTCTGTTCTTGAGGATAAGAAAACTGTTTGTCGATTCTTCTCCTTAGACTTTTCAGGTACTCAACAAGAAATCCTTTCTTTAACTGAAGCTATGGCTCAATCAATAGAGCATTATGTTTTTGATGAAAAACAGTTAGCAAACCTTCGCGATGAAGGGAAAACTCCATTCCAAAAAGCAATGAAATTTTTCGGAAAGACAAACCCAGATATGGATGGGAAGTACGGAGAACTGCTCTTATATCTTTTGACAGAGAAATTTCTCAATACCCCTCTTGTGAGCCATAAACTATCTCTCATTACTAATACGAATGACCAAGTTAAAGGTGGGGATGGTATTTTTTTTGGTGATTACAAAGATGAGCTGGCTATTTTGATCGGGGAATCCAAGATTCATCAAGGGGCTGCAGGTGCAATGGATGATGCCTTAGAATCACTGAATAGATTTTACGATAACTATAGTGCAGGCCAACTAGGTCATGAGATGTTCATCGCTCGTTCGAATATTTCAGAAAATTTCTCATCACTAGATGATGCTGAAAGCCTTTATCACGCTTTCACCCCGGGAACTGAACAGTACAAGGGGTGCATCAAAGCACATCCAGTCCTTCTTGTTTTCGAATCCAGTAAAATTAGTTCGATCGAAGAAAGTGCAAAGAACAAAGATGAAGCAGAGCAGATGTTTAGCGACTGGCTAACTGGTAGGTCAAAAGAGATACAAAAACTTCTCAGTGAGAAGTTAAATAACTATTCAGAACTCAGGAAGGTATACATCGACGTATTTCTTATGCCGTTAACTAATGTATCCAAGTTCAAACACGCGCTCTACAGGGAAATTCACGGAGTAGACTATGTATCATCTGGTAACTAAATAATATGACACAGATATATTCTCAAGCGGCAAATCATGAAGACTTTGTTCGAGTGTTTGACAAGCTATTGGAAAAGCTATTTCTCGAAGACAAAATTACAGATAGCGTACAAATTGATCTTGGTAGTGATGAAATAAAGAAAGCCACTTGGCTCGCTTCGATAGCTGCTCTTAGTGGTGATGATAAAGAACGTAATATGGCTAATGCGTTTGGTGCTTTGCTTCATCTGACCGACAAAGAAAATGAAATATACAAACGTGCGTGCTATATCCTGCAGTCAAGAGCTGGAAATCTGATTACCAGCAGCCATATACCCAGACTCTTTCATAAAGAAAACACTCTCAGTGATTATGGAACGCTTCTAAATTTTGAGCTTGCAGCACACAGAGCTACGCTAGAGCACGAGTTTTCCGATAACACAAAAATATTCTTTACTGAGTTTCAAAAAAAACTCTGGGAGTCTCTTAATTCTGGCGAGAACATTGCGATCTCTGCCCCAACATCAGCGGGCAAATCTTTCATCATTAAAAAATATATTCTCGAACTGGTGGAAGGTGGCGCGAAGAATATAGTTTTCATTGTACCCACAAAAGCACTGATAAACCAAGTGAGTAACGTGCTGAAGACCCAGCTCCATGAAAAGGCGCACGTATATACAACCTACATAGCTAATGAAGAAGATGATCTAGCCACGATCTATGTGCTAACACCTGAGAGGAGCCTAAAGCTTCTACAAGATAAAAATGTTACCCCACCAGAACTGATATTCATGGATGAAGTACATAATATTGAAGCTGGTTCTAGGGGGGTGGTCTTTGAGAACATTTTATATAGAGTAATTTCTACTTGGGCTTCTACACAGCTGGTCGTTGCTGGACCATTTATACGCTCACTTTCCGACAGCATTAAGAAAATTTGTAATATCTCTATTATTGACCACCAAACACTCTCTTCTCCAGTGTTTCAGGTTCGCTCTGCTCTCACTTTCTATCCAAGTAAAAAGGTAGCCCGTTATAAGATTTCTAGTCCAACTCAAAGAATTATCTCGGGCGAGATAAAGCTGAAAAAATCCCTATACTCGAAGATAAAAACAAACAAAGGAGAAGCGCTAGAGGTTATTGCAGATATGTTTTCTCCAGAAGAGCACAATATTTATTATGCACCAAGGAAAAGTAGTGCAGAAAAATGGGCAAGCAAAATTGCCCCTGTCATAGCCTCAAAGAACTCAAAAATTATCGATGCAGCTGATTCTAGGGTTAAAGATCTTATTGATTTTCTATCAGAAGAAGTACATCCAGATTATTCACTCATACGAACCCTAAGGCTTGGAGTTGCATATCACCATGCGGGACTTCCAGATATTGCGAGACAAGAAGTAGAGGAGCTCTATTCGGAATCGGTTATCAAGAATATTGTTTGTACATCCACTTTGCTACAAGGCGTGAATCTGCCCGCAGATAGACTTATTGTAATAAGCCCCAAAGTTGATAAGCACGATATGCCTGACTTTGATTTCTTAAACCTTCTTGGTCGTGCAGGGAGGGCAAGCACCAATCTCTACGGAGAAATTTATTGTATAGATGTTGTAGATGATGAGTGGGGAAGCAAAAGGCTTGAAACAGATGTAAACAAAAAGGTTGATACATCTTCAAATCTTTTCTTGAAGAAGAATGAAGATCACCTTTCTGTCATTGCTGATATGTCTAGTGAACAGATTCGTGAGATGACTGGGGATAAAAATATCCATGGGAATCTGTCTTACTTAAGGTCAATTTTTAAAACAGACAGAAGTCACTTTGATAGAATTCTTTCAACTTCTGGAATTACATCTAAAAAGATCGAAGAATTCACTAGTAAATTAGAATCAATGTATTGTGGTATGTCAATACCACAAGAACTTATAGCAAACAACCCATTTATTGATCCTATGCTTCAGAATAAGCTCTTTTGCTCATTAGAGAGGGAAGGGGTTGCCAATTGGCTCATTAGTAGAAAACCTATGAGCAAAGGAGGCGAAAATTCGGAGAATATTGCCTTCTCCGAAAAAAGCTACTACTACCAATTCTTAAGCGTTTTTAGAAGGCTAAACGATATTTTCAATATCGAATATGAGCTCAATAGCAACGGTTTTTCCCAGGACGATTATGTTAATATCGGACGTCTTGTAAGAGATGCACATCGCTGGATGTCTGGCAAGAAACACAAATTTTTTATTATTGATCTTATCGGCGAAAATAGTCGTGATGAAAATGCAGTTGATAAAGCGGCGCGGAATATAACCACCCACATCAGTAAAAATTTAACCTTTATTGCGGTGAAGTACCTCATGCTGTGGTCTGACATGATTTCCTACTTCCTTAGTGAAGAAGAAATCGAAGAGAATGCCTACATTCTAAATCTACCATCTATGCTTGAATTGGGTAGTTACGACCCTGTTGTTCTAGAATTGATGAGCTGTGGAATTAACAGGTCTGTAGCCCTTTCTATTTCTAACAAGGTCAAGAAAATGGATACCTCTGCCGAAAAAGCGCTTGCTGCTATCAACAAAGAAATACTTCCAAACATTTTTAAAAGGCACTTGATGAAAGCGGGATACTAGATAGCAAAATAATGCTCGTCTTAATTGAACAAGGCATAACGTAAGGCATTTAGTAGCTTGAGGTTCAGTTTAAGCTTTAACTAGTATGATTCACTGCCTGTCTAGCAAGCCAGCCAAGTGCTACTGCAAGACAGATAGGCTTCGTAAACTGCGCATATCTGTCTTTTTGTATCATTGCTTTCTTTTTAAGGGCTATTTAACCAAATAATTGTAATCTTTGACTTGCTTACTAATCATTGTGAAACAGACACGCTTCGCTACTAAACATCAAGTTCAGTAAAAACAGTTCATCTTGTGAATTTTCGCCTTGTCGTAGGAAGTATGCTTCAGCAGCGAGCTTAGCGAAAATTGGAGTAGGAAACGTAGCCTAGGTTATTGTGTTTTTGTAAGTCTTTAGTGATGTAGCTAAGCCATCCGTTAACGTCATAAATCGGTTCTACAAGATTCTCATGCTTGCTACCATATTTTGTTTTAGCCCAATGTTCTAAAATCTGATTTTCAAAGTCGTTTTGGGCTATGTGGGGTGGCGTTTGCGCTGCGCCGTGGAAATGAAACTGATGATTTTTGACTTCAATAAAGGCGATTATTTGCACGCTTTTATCAGGGTTTCGTTGTTTCAGCCTGTACCAGTTTCTGCCGTAACAACTCTCGTTTAAGTGGCACATGAATCGCTTAAAATTGTCTTCCAGTATTTCAAACTGTTTTTCTGTGACTGACTTGTCGTGAAGGTTGGTTTGTTCGTTTAGAGGTACGCTGCACAGCGTTAAATTTAAAGCTAAATCAGGTTCAAACTTAGCTTGGGTGACTTGTGCGATAAGTTCTTGCTGTAATTTCAAATTGGCTGGTGTTTTTTTATACATGCATTTCTCCGTACTTATACATGCATCTATTTATCTTTATTCGCTATTCCAGTAGCGAAAAACTGTGCAAGAGTCGTTGTTTTAACTGGAGTCCGATTAGGCTTCGAGGAATGGGTAGATAAGACTTATTCTGTTCGTTCAGGAAACGAATCTTTTAGCTGCTGCAATAACGAAATTTAGGTAAATAGCTAAAACAGGGTATGAGAGCCCTGTGTAAAGGAGGAACTATGCAATTACAGAACGTTTATTTGCAGTTGAAATCGATGAATTTATGCAAATCAAAATATCAATTTAGCTCTGAGTTTTTAGGGATGAGCAAAAGCTATTACAGCAGCGTAATATTAGCCCGTAACGAGCAGCCTAGTATCAGTGTATTGTCAACACTGGAATATGCGCTTAAATGGCTTGCTGCTTTGCTTAACAGTAAAGAGCATCTTGCGGTATTGAGCGTGAGAGATAAATTGTTGTGGTTAGCGGAGCAGGTGCGATTTAGTATTAACGAATTTTGTAAAAATAGGGTGCAAAAAGTCATTTGACGATCTTTTATTTGAGCCTCTAGCACCCTTTGATTGGTCTATTAGGGGCTCACTTCGAATAGTATAAACAGTCTCGCAGGTCAGCATCTTTATTTGGTACATAGCCTCGATAGTAGATAGCATTAATTATCATTTGGTAGTGAGCTGTTGAAGCGGCGCGTATCGCATCGATATGGGTTATACGCATTCTGTTTTGATATATAGTTTGTGCGTTGTTAGCTAGTGTTTTGCAGTAATGGTCGGTTGGGTCAGCTGGCTTAAATGTATCAAACTTCACGTTTGCATATTTAGCTCGTTTCGCTTTTTCAGCTTCTTCTTTTGCTTTACGCTTTGCTTCACGTTTGGCTAAATTTATTTGATATTCTTCAGATGATATAATCATTTTATGATGTCGTTCTTCAATGCGGTAACAATTATTATCACTAGGCAGATATCGTTCTGAGTTGTACGGTAAAAACTTACCGTTCTCTCCAAAACATACAAACTCTTCATTGTATTGCACATTATAAGGTGTGTTATTGTTTAACTCGTACTCACCTATGAAATTTTTGTTGTTTGGACTCAGATACAAGTCCATTTTATGAGTTCCTGTATAATCGTTTTTGAACTCGTACACTCCATCTTTATAAACTTGCTCAGAGTAAGGGCCGGTAGTGATCTGGCACCCAGTTAATGCAATTACAGCGAATGTTGCGAATAGAACTAATCTCATGTTGGTTACTCGATTTGTTAACTTATATTCAATGAAAGGCGTTCGATAGCCAGTCATTATGGTAATGATTAACGGGTTTTGATAGCTTCTACTAGTTTGCTATCTACTATCGATATATGAGATACCGCTTCCGTATAGTAGTTTTCCAATGTTGATGTATGTGAGTTGAATATGACCATTTCACCATAAATCAACTCTGCATCGTGTGATGTAGCATCGGAGCTAAGCGTAACCGAGTCTATCAACAACAGTCCATTATCTGTTACTTCAAGTAAGTCAGCCCAATCGGTACGGTAGTCTGACACCAACGCAATCACATAATGGTCGCTTACATTAAACATTTTTAGTGTAGAAGGTGCCCCATCAGGAACAGCGTGATCATATGGTATAACGTCTGTTTCGTAGCCGAATGTGAGGCTATCGGTTCCACCAAGCAATACTGTATGGCCGTTTACATCTTGGTTGTTATCTGCATTACGACCAAGCACCACATCGTCGATGGTATCGTTGTTAGTATCAATTGCTACGCATGAAGTGAAGTTTTCTTGTATCGGTTCACGGAGTTCAAGTGGCGTATCGTAAGCTGTGAAGTTACCGTTGCCATCGTTGTAACGTACTAATGGGCTGCTGCGGTATACATTTACATCAAGGATATCGACAAAAGTATCGCTGTTAAAGTCACCGGCGCAAGCTCCGTGAGTATATCCATTGCCAACGACTTTACCTTGGTATTGAAGTGAGCTTAGGTAGACAATATTGTTACCTTCCGAAGCGTGATTTTCACCAGCCCCGAATTCGTGACCATGGCTGTATGCGTAGTAATCATTAACACTATCGCCGTCAAAGTCCGCAACCACAGTGCCGCGTGCAATGGTTCCTATACCCATATTCGTTGTCTGAATGTTGTTCGGGTCGCTGTAATCGACTAGGACAGCGTTTTCTATATCAGCATCAGTCACACCGTTAGTAATGGTGTTCAGATTTGTCGCACGATAAATGATCATTTTGGAATCACCGACTATGTCGAATCGAGCATACTGATAATTACTGCCGTCCACTGTTTCTGCAATCGCTGAAAAAACTTCTTGTGGCGTGGGAGTAACTGTAACTGGTGGGGGAGTGGTTGGGGGTAACTCAACAGGCGGGGTTGTTTTTGAATTTGTACCGCCACCGCAGCCGGTAAGAGCAAGGGTAATTGCACTTGCCAGTAAAAGCTTCTTCATATTATATCTCCCTGTGCATTCAGTAGGCGTTGCATAACCAATTGAAAAGTTTTTAAAATTTATTTTTTCAAACATAAATTGGTTATTATTTTCACAGCTTGATGCTACTAAATGAAGCCCCGAAATTCCTAGTCTGGCTAGGAATAATTCCTAGGAAATTGGGATGCTTAGCTGGAGGTTTGTTCCTTGCGCAGAGCTTTTGATACAGAGGTTTCCTTTCAATGCTAAAGCTCTTTCTTCGATACCCAGTAGGCCAAATCGGTCGTTCCACAATGCTTTGTTATCAGCTTCAAAGCCTTTGCCGTCATCCTTGATGGATAGTGCTAGTTGGTGCTGGTGAATTGAAATATCAACGTATACGTTATTTGCATCGGCATGTTTAACAATGTTGTTAAAGGATTCTTGAACGATGCGGTAAACGGCGATTTTTTTTTCGTCAGACAAAGCCGTTAGATCGCTTTCGATATTCAAGTGGTAATTTACCTGAGCAAGACTAAGCAATTGGGTTAACAGTTTGCTTTTCAATGCTTTTTCCAACCCTAATTCATCCAGTTCCCTTGGGTGCAGCAATGTGATTAAGTTACGGGTCACGTTATAAACTTTATTTGATAGCTCTCGCAAATGCGACGCAGACAGACGTACTTTCTCATCGTTCGTTACATGCTCTAATATGGTTATTTCAGTCCTTATCGCTGTCAGCGTTTGTCCAATGTCATCGTGGAGTTCTGTTGAAATTTTCTTGCGCTCTTTTTCTTGAATCTCAACAACCTTTGCAGCTAACTGCTGATTTTTTTTGGCTTGTTGTTTGTAACTGTTATTCAGGTGGTTAAGTACCGAGTTCTGCTTTTGTAATTGCTGATTTAAATTGCTTTGCTCGGTAATGGATGCCCCCAGAACGAGGGAGGTAAATGCGATTGTGATTAAGTAGACTTGGTTTTCAATGACGGAGATAGCCTCAGTCGATAGCAGTGATGTATATACGATAAGAATGCACATGATAAGTACGCTTAGCACCGCGCCTTTCCAACCCCATTTGTGAGTTGAAGCAATGACTAACGTCACAGAAAGAATCTTGACGTAGTACAAAGGGATTTGGTGAAGGTTAGTGACGACAGCAAAAGCAAAAATCAGTGCGATGAGAAGCTGAAAAGTCAGAGAGAAGCTGATTTGTCGAATGGGGTTTTTTTCGCTACGAAAATACTCAAAGAATAGGATCACTGGCGGCAAAATGAGGAGTACGCCGATGATATCACCAAATGCAAATGCCATGATGTTGAGTACATGCTTTTGAGTGAACAATTCACTTGATGGGATCGTTGCAAGCTCACCGTGGTATATCATGCTCGTACTCAGAATTGCCGATGTGAAAGTTGCAGAAAGAACGCTACCTAATAGTAAACCAGTCGCCTGTTTCGTGGTTTTTAATGAGGGCGTTTTATAAACCTTTAAATACAGATGTGCGGCGCATAAATAGATTAACGCCGGAAGCGTAGTTGCGATCATATCGCTTAGAATATCAATCTCACCGCGTTGGGCGGTTATTAGCCTGATAGCACTCCATTCCCCAATAATTATAGCGAGCCAATATTTTCGTGGGGCAAATAAAAAGGCTGCAAGACGGTAGCCTGCGGGCAGAAACCAACTCGCAGTATTGTCGATCACTGCAAAGTTTACAGGTAAGTACCAAGAGTGATACCAAAGCATTGAATAGCTAACCGAGATAATCACGGAAAGGCTAAGATATCTGTAACTAATATTTTTCATTTGTTGTGCGAATCGTCCTTGTTGCTTGCGCAAGTCCAACTTACCTGAATGTTGCCAGGAACTTAGAACCGCGTTCAGTATGTCCTGCTCTCGAATGAGCTATAAGTGAAGACGGGGGTACTACAATAAAGCCAATCGCACCGTAGAGCAATTCAGATTGTTTTGCTCGTATGTATGCGCTTTAATAGAAGTTTTAACGTACAAGGATTTGTTAGAACTGATGGTCCAGATAGCATTAGTAGACGATCACTCTATCGTAAGGGAAGGTTTCAAACGCTTACTGGAGTTGAATGACTCTTATACGGTTACCTTAGAAGCTTCCAGTTTTTCACAAGCCGAATCAGTCATTGCGCAAAGCACATTTGATGTTGCCATTATCGACATATCTCTACCGGATAAAAACGGATTAGAACTCATTCCACTGATTAAGCATTTCTCGCCCAAGGCAAAGGTAATCGTTGTCAGCATGTACGACAACGACCCATATGTCAGCGAAGCAATTAACCTCGGGGCTGACGCTTACTTATCAAAGCAATATGCATCTGATGAAATCCTTGAGGCAATTAGCAATACCCTAAGTGGTGGTAGTTATTTAGGTTCCGACATCATTAAAAACATCCGTTTCAACTTAAACAGTACTGCTGCTACTAAGATGCAACTGTTAACGAAGCGGGAAAGGGACGTTTTTAACCTTTTGGCAATTGGATACTCGGTTACTTCAGTATCTAAGGAATTGAATATTGCCGCGAAAACAGTACATGCCCATAAAAGCAATATCTATGACAAATTACAGATAACAGAATCATACGAGTTGCTTAAAATGGCGATCAAAAGCCACTCTATAAAATTCGAAGAACTGTTAAAGGAATAATCGTAATGCATTGAGAATAGATGGCTTTTTACTACCAAAAGCCTGAATGAGGTCGCTCTATCCCACGGTTAGACATTAAGCTTGCACAAATACCAACCAAAGGAGTCCGAGATGACCAAAGCTCTATTAAGCACACTGAATATTACCGCTAGCCCAATTTCCAACCTTAAAGATCCTGTCGTGCTGCGGCAAAATAAGCTGATTACACGTCTTGAAGAGCAGCGAGAGTTTGCTCGATGTGAATTAGAGAATGAAGTTTTTACCGTGTACAGAGAAAAGCTCCAAACTGACGAGCAGGGGAACAAAACTAAGGTAAAGCAGGTAAGGAAGGTACGTCCATGGTTTTATAGCCTTAAAGGTGATTACTTTTTTGAAGTGAGATACGGCAATAAAGCTTTAGAGCTTGCAAAGAGCAAGTTTGCGATTTCTGTTGGCGCTAAAGATCAGCTGTTGGTAGTGATAGACACTGTGATTGATGCCGTAAAAGCTGGAGAGCTTGACGCGCAGCTGATGGATATCAAGCAGCACTCACAGAAAAAGTAATATGCAAGTCGAGTCAGTGCCGCTATCTAACAAATGGCGGTCTTTAATGAAAAAATTAAAAATAACAATTAAAACAAAGGGCTAAGTGAAAAATCGCAGTTTATTTTTAAATGTTTACTTAGCTTCCTAAAGTGTGCGCTTTGGTGGCACAACCTTAGACACTCGACTCATCGAGAAAATAAACTTATCAGGTAAAACCATGAAAGGAGCCTTTGCAATATGACTAAAATTATCAGCCGCTATTGTAGAGTCTCTAGGGTAAAAGCGTCAACGAAAGGCCGCGTTTTTAGCCGTCTAATTTGCCAGCAAAATACCGACGCCGGCCAGGGCTAAAATACCGCCAAGGATCATGTTTGCGCTCACCGGCTCGCGTTTAAAAAAGCCGAAGGTCATCACCATTAACGGGGCGGTGGCAAAGAGGGTTTGCGCTATGGCAGGGTCGGTGTATTTTACCGAGGCTAATTGCAGCCACAGGCCGATAAAGGTGCCGAAGAATACCGCTACTAATAACCAATGCTTCTTATCTATGCCTTTAAGGCGGATTGCCTGATACAGGTCCGAGTGTTTGACCAGCGCCACCACCAAGGCCACGGTGAGGGTGCCCGAGACCAGACGTATCATCGCCGCCCACAAACTACTCATGGACTCGAGGTTCATTGCTCCTTTGGACATTACCATGCCGGTGGCTTGGCACAGCGCCGCCAGCAGCGCCAAGGACACGCCGATAAAGTAGTGACGCTTATCAACATTGGGTAAGGCATGCTGTGGCCGAATGGCAATCACCACTCCGACCGTGGTGACGATGATACCGACCCAGGCCAGTGTGGACAGGTAGTGTCCCAGCAACAGGATATTGAGTATGCCCGCCAAGGCGGGGGCCAGAGACTCTATGACCAGAGTACGCGCCGGACCTATATTGCGCAGGGCGCCAAAGTAGGCGCTGTCGCCGATGGCGATACCAATAATGCCGCCGGCAATCAACCAACCCCAGGCGGCGACTTGTTGGGGGATGTTAGAGTCTGCGGTGATAACAATGGCTGCGACCATCATCAGCGAGGCAAGTAAGCCTTTACTGACATTGAGCTGTAAGGGCGAAAGGTGATGGCTAAAGGTTTTGTAGAGCAGGGTAGAAAACGCCCAAACTATGGCGGCACTGATTGCCGCTAATTCTCCTAATCCCACCTTGAGCCCCTTATACTTATTTCGACGCGCGGCATTATGGCAAGGGAGAAGCGCGCTGTAAAATTTATATAGACGTCTAAACATCTAGAGGTTGATATTTCCAGCGCGACGGTCATAATAGCCCTTCTAGTATTTGCATTGGAGTTGACTATGCCTATTACGGTTCAGGATGCGTTGCCGGCGATTTCGCAATTGCGCCAAGAAAATGTCTTTGTGATGCCAAAAAGTCGTGCCAGCACACAGGAGATCAGGCCCATGCGTTTGGCCATATTGAACCTGATGCCGAATAAGGTGGAAACGGAAGTGCAGTTTATTCGCCTGCTGGCCAATACCCCCTTGCAGGTCAATGTAGACTTACTGCGTCTTGATACCCATAGATCCAGCGCCAACTCCGAGCAGCACCTGGACATGTTTTATCGCTATTTCAGCGATGTGAAAGACACTAACTATGATGCCGTGATCATCACCGGCGCGCCGCTGGCTCATCTTGAGTACGATGAGGTGGGCTATTGGCAGGAATTACAGGAGTTTTTCGAGTGGGCCGAGCACCATGTTACCTCCACCCTGTTTAGCTGCTGGGCGGCTCACGCAGGTTTGTTCCATCATCATGGCCTGAAACGCGAACTCCAGGCCAACAAATTATGTGGGGTGTTTGAGCACCAGTGTTATTTCGACCATGGCGCGCTCACCCGTGGTTTTGACGATCGCTTTTTAGTGCCGCATTCCCGTTATGGTCATATCGATATCAATAAAATTGCCGAACGTGAAGAGCTGGTGGTGCTTGCAGGCTCCGAGGAAGTGGGTGCCTACTTACTTAAAAACCAAAGCGGTTCGCAGGTGTACCTGACCGGGCACCCGGAATACGACGCCGATACCTTGCAAAAAGAGTATCAACGGGATGTCGACAAGGGCCTGGATGTGGCTAAGCCGAAAAACTATTTTCCCGAGGATAACCCGGCGCTAAAACCGTCGAAAACCTGGCAAAGCCATGCCTTCTTGTTATTTTCCAATTGGCTAAACTACTACGTGTATCAAACCACGCCCTATGATATTAATCTGGTGAGCCAGGATGTAAGGACAGATAATTATGCCGAATAAACGTCACGCCCTCGAAGCGGCCCTCAAGCAGCGTATTTTAATTCTCGATGGCGCCATGGGCACCATGATCCAAAAACATAAGTTTGAGGAAAACGACTATCGCGGCGAGCGCTTTAAAGACTGGCATGTGCTGGTGAAGGGCAACAACGACCTGTTAAGCCTGACGCAACCCGAGGTGATCGCGCAAATCCATCGCGAATACCTTGAGGCCGGTGCGGATATCATTGAAACCAACACCTTTAACGCCACCACCATTTCCATGGAAGACTACGACATGGCAAGCCTTAGCCGCGAGATTAATCTCGAGTCGGCGCGCTTAGCCCGCAAGGTGGCCGATGAATTTACCGCCAAAGAGCCGAATAAACCGCGTTATGTGGCCGGTGTGCTTGGGCCCACGTCCAAGACCTGCTCCATCTCGCCGGACGTGAACGACCCGGGTTATCGTAATATTACCTTCGATAAACTGGTTGAGGCCTATATCGAGTCGACTTTGGCGCTGATGGAAGGCGGTGCCGACCTGATCTTGATCGAAACCATTTTTGATACCCTCAATGCCAAGGCGGCGGCCTTTGCTGTGGAAGAGGCCTTCGAGCAGGCTGGCACCAGTTTGCCTGTGATGATCTCCGGCACCATCACCGATGCCTCGGGCCGCACCCTGTCGGGGCAAACCACCGAGGCCTTTTATAACTCCATTCGTCATATTAAGCCGCTTTCCATCGGCCTTAACTGCGCCTTAGGCCCGGATCTGCTGCGCCAATACGTGGAGGAGTTATCCACCGTCTGCGAAACCTTTACCTCGGTGCACCCCAATGCCGGTTTGCCTAACGAGTTCGGCGAGTACGACCTGGAAGCCGAAGAAATGGCTCAGGAGATCATCGACTGGGGCGAGCAGGGCTTTATCAATATTGTCGGTGGTTGCTGTGGTACCACGCCCGAGCACATCAAAGCATTTAGCGACGGCTTAAAGAACACCGCACCACGAGCACTCCCCGAGCTGCCGGTGCGCATGCGTCTCAGTGGCCTTGAAGCCTGTAACTTGAATTAAGGGGCCTTAGCTATGACCAATACAGCCATTTTTACCAATGTCGGTGAGCGTACCAATGTCACCGGCTCGGCGCGTTTTAAGCGCCTGATCATGGAAGAAGACTATGAAACCGCCCTGGATGTGGCCCGCGAACAAGTAGAAAGCGGCGCTCAGGTGATCGATATCAACATGGATGAAGCCATGTTGGACTCCAAGGCGGCAATGGTAAAGTTTCTTAATCTGATCGCCTCGGAGCCGGATATCTCCAAGGTGCCGATCATGGTCGACTCCTCCAAATGGGAGGTGATTGAGGCGGGCCTCAAGTGTATTCAGGGTAAGGCCATTGTGAACTCAATTTCCCTCAAAGAAGGGGAAGAGCCGTTCCGCAAGCAGGCAAAAATTCTGAAACGCTTTGGCGCCGCCGTGGTGGTGATGGCCTTTGATGAAACCGGCCAGGCGGAAACCGCCGACCGTAAGTTTGCAATCTGCGAGCGCTCTTACCGTATTTTGGTAGACGAGCTCGGCTTTCCGCCGGAAGACATTATTTTCGACCCCAATATTTTTGCCGTGGCCACGGGCATCGAAGAGCATGATAACTATGCGGTGGAATTTATTGAGGGCACCCGCCGCATCAAAGAAAACCTGCCGTACTGTAAGGTGTCCGGCGGCGTATCGAATGTGTCTTTCTCATTCCGTGGTAATAACCCGGTGCGTGAAGCCATTCACTCGGTATTCCTGTATCACGCCATTCAAGCGGGCATGGACATGGGCATAGTTAATGCTGGCCAGCTGGCGGTGTATGACGATATTCCCGAAGAGCTCCGCAATGCGGTTGAGGATGTCATTCTCAATAAAGACCCGGGGGCGGGCGAGCGCTTGGTTGAGCTGGCGCCCAAATACTCGGGCATGGCGCAGGCCGAAAAGGTGGAAGACCTTGAATGGCGCACCTGGCCGGTGGAAAAACGCCTGGAGCACGCCCTGGTGAAGGGCATCACCGACTACATTGAAGAAGACACAGAGGCTTGTCGCCAGCAGTTTGCCAAGCCCATTGAGGTGATCGAAGGGCCGCTGATGGATGGCATGAATGTGGTCGGTGACCTCTTTGGTGCCGGTAAGATGTTCCTGCCTCAGGTGGTGAAATCGGCACGGGTTATGAAGCGCGCAGTGGCCTATCTCGACCCCTATATTGAAGCCGAAAAGGAAGAAGGGCAGACCAACGGTAAAATCATCATGGCCACGGTAAAGGGCGATGTGCACGACATAGGCAAAAATATCGTCGGCGTGGTACTGCAATGTAATAACTATGAGGTGATAGACCTGGGCGTGATGGTGCCGGCGGAGAAAATTCTGCAAACCGCCATCGATGAAAACGCCGATATTATCGGTTTATCCGGCCTTATTACCCCGTCCCTTGATGAGATGGTGCATGTGGCCAAGGAAATGACCCGTCGCGGCTTTGAGATACCGCTGCTGATTGGCGGTGCCACTACCTCCAAGGCGCACACCGCGGTGAAAATTGAGCCCCAATACGACAAGGGTGTGATCTATGTGAATAACGCCAGCCGCGCCGTGGGCGTGGCCTCCAGCCTGTTGAGCAAAACCGCCAAAACGGAGTTCTTGGCTAAAACCAAGGCCGAGTACGAGAAGGTGCGTGAGCAACAGGCACGTAAAAAGCCACGTTCCAAGCCCATTGGTTTACAGCAGGCACGGGCCAACCATGCCAAGCTGGACTGGCAAAACTATGTGCCACCGGTTCCCAGTAAGCTGGGCGTGCAGGAGTTCCACGATGTGGCCATAGACACCTTGCGTCACTATATCGACTGGACCCCGTTTTTTATGACCTGGTCGCTGGCGGGCAAGTATCCACGCATTCTTAATGACGAGGTGGTGGGCGAGCAGGCGCAGTCGCTGTTTGCCGATGCCAATGCCATGCTCGATAAGTTTGCCCGTGAGCGCAGCATACAGCCAAAAGGCGTGATAGGTTTGTTCCCGGCCAACCGGGTTGGTGACGACATCGAAATATACCGCGATGAAAGCCGTACCGAGGTGCTGTTACGCTCGTGTCAGTTGCGTCAGCAAACCGAGAAAAAGGGCTTTGCCAACTATTGTTTAGCAGATTATGTGGCACCCAAGGGCACGCCGGATTATTTTGGCGCCTTTGCCGTCACCGGTGGCCTGGAAGAAGACGCGCTGGCCGAAGCCTTCGATGCAAAGGGCGACGACTACAATAAGATCATGGTTAAGGCCGTGGCCGATCGCCTTGCCGAGGCTTTTGCCGAATATCTGCATGAGCAGGTGCGAAAGGTACATTGGGGCTACGCCACGGATGAAGCGCTCAGCAACGATGAGCTTATTCGCGAAAATTATCAGGGTATTCGCCCGGCACCCGGTTATCCGGCCTGTCCGGAGCACACGGAAAAGTCCAAAATTTGGGATTTGTTGAATGTCGAAGAGCGCATCGGCATGAAGCTGACTTCTTCTTACGCCATGTGGCCGGGTGCGGCGGTGTCCGGTTGGTATTTCAGCCATCCTGATTCCAAGTACTTTGCCGTGGCGGGCATTCAGCGCGACCAGGTTGAAGATTACGCCGCGCGCCAGGGTATGACGCTGGACGAAGCGCACAGATGGCTCGGGCCTAATCTGGGCTACGACTACTAGGATGATTCACAGCGAATAAACAAAGGTGGCTTAGGTCGCCTTTTTTATGCCATCAATGCGCCCTGAACAAATATTAACAACCCAGAACTTGGGCATTAATGTTTTTATGATACAGTAAGTTATCGAATAACAGGGAAAAGTAGTACGGATCAGTGAAAGATACCTTTAATGCCGCCGATGCCGATAAGGCCCATTTTTTACGTGTATTTGCCGCGATTGGCGCCTGTACCTCCTTGATCATGGCCATCAACAGTTACCTCGATGGCTACCTGCTTCTCAGCCTGCTGTTGGCCAGCGCCGTAGTCGTGTTTGCCTTGCCCTTTGTGATAAAAAAGCATGATGCCTTTATCTCGGTGCTGATGCTGTACTCCCTTTATGCGCTGATGTCATACCTGGTGGTGTCCGGAGGCAGCCATGGTACCGGACCGCTGTGGTTATTTATCGTCTCGCCGGTGACCTTTTTTATTCGCGGTTTAAAGCAAGGGGTGGTGGACCTTATTTTGCTGGCCGTGGTGGTGTTGCTGCTGTTTGTCTTTACGCCAAACCTAGGCCTGTACCAATACGATAATTACCATTTTCCCGCGCGTGTGATGCTGTGTTTCGCCATTCTCTGTGTGCTGGCTGGCTTTTACGAGTACTACCGCAATAAATACAGCCGCGCTTTGATGCAGCAGTTGCAGATTAATGAACGACTGGCGCGCACCGATGCCATGACCGAGCTCAGTAACCGCCGTTATGCCCTGGAATGCCTGACTCAGCCCGGTTTCGGCGCCGGTGCCGTCTATATGCTGCTCGATGCCGATAATTTTAAGCAGATCAATGATGGCTATGGGCATCAGGTGGGCGATCAGGTGTTGCGCTTTATCGCCACGACTCTAAAGGAGCAGGCCGGGCCCGACGATATTGTCGCTCGTTGGGGCGGTGAAGAGTTTTTGCTGGTGGTGCATAACACCGCGGCGCGCAGTGCCAAACGGGTTGCCGCACAGATAATGCAACATCTGCAGGACAACGCCCTGCACACAGAGGGCCACAGCTTGCATATGACCCTGAGCATAGGTGCTCACCAACGTCAGCTCGGTGAGAGCATAGATCATTGCCTGAACATTGCTGATAAGCGTTTATACCTGGCCAAAAGCAATGGTAAAAACCGGGTCGTATTCGACGACGATGTGGCTATCGATTAGGGTCGTGAAACCAAGCGGACAATGGCATACAATAGCCGCCATGAATCGCTCAGTGTGACCGTCGTGCTACCAATACAACAAAGCTACCCTCAGCTAATCGAACAACTCAGTACTCACCCCTTGTGTTTATTACAAGCGCCACCCGGTGCCGGTAAATCAACCTGGCTGCCGCTGCAATTGCTGCGCGATGGCCACTTTCAACGCATTATTATGCTTGAACCCAGGCGTTTAGCGGCGCGCAATATTGCTCAGTTTTTGGCATCGCAACAAAACGAGCGGGTGGGGCAAAGCGTGGGGTTGCGGTTGCGTCAGGAAACCAAGGTGAGTGCCGACACGCGCCTGGAAATCGTCACCGAAGGGGTGCTCACCCGCATGTTGCAAAGCGATCCCGAGTTAGCGGGCGTCGACCTGGTGATTTTCGATGAATTCCATGAGCGCTCCCTGGCCGCCGACACGGCCCTGGCCTTTGCCTTGGAAAGCCAGCTGTTAAGGGAAGACCTTAAAATTCTGATCATGTCGGCAACCCTGGATGGCGAGTGTTATCAGCAGTTTTTCGATTGTCCCATGGTGTCTGCCGAGGGACGCAGTTATCCCATCGACGAGGTCTATGAACCCCTGGCGCAAAGCGAGCGCTGGTTAGAGGCCATGGCGCCGCTGGTGAAGAAGGCGCTGAGCGAGCAAGAGGGCAGTGTGTTGGTGTTTTTGCCGGGTCAGCGCGAGATCAACCGCGTGGGCGAGCAACTGGCGGATTTAGCGGCCGACATCGAGGTGCGTAAGCTCTATGGTGAGCTGGATAAACAGGCGCAGCAAGAGGCCATAGCCCCGGCACCCGAGGGTAAGCGTAAGGTGGTGTTGACCACCAATGTGGCGGAAACCAGTTTAACCATAGACGGCATTCGCGTGGTGGTGGACAGCGGCAAACGTCGCGCCGCCGAGTTTAATTTAAAAACCGGGGTCACCGAGCTCAAAACCGTGAATATCTCCCGCTCCTCCGCCACCCAACGAGCCGGACGAGCGGGGCGCTTGCAACCCGGCGTGGTCTATCGCCTCGGTGCCAAAGAGCAGCTTGAACGCCGCGCCAGTCACGATGCGCCCGAGATGCTCACCAGTGATATCAGCCCCTTGTTACTCGAAGCCAAGCTGTGGGGCGCCAGTCTTGGCGAGCTGCAGTTGCTGGACCCGCCAACCCAGGCACAACAACAACAGGCGCAGGCCTTATTGCAGATGCTGGAGGTACTTGAGGGCGACAAATTATCGTCCCAGGCGCGCGCCATGCATGCCATGGGCACCGAACTGCGTTTTGCCCATCTTTTATATAAGGCCGAGAAGTTTGAATATCAGTGGCCGGGTTTTTTGCAGCTGGCCGTCCATTTTGTCGCCCTGATGGAAGCGCGCATTAACACAGCCGCCGAGCTCAGCACCGCGCTCAATGCGCAGCTGCATCGACCTCATCCGGCATTTCGCCAGCAACTCAGGTATTGGCAGCAAAGGCTCAAGTTGGCACAGTGCCAATCCCTGCCTATGTCCTTATTGCCCTTGGTGGTGGCGCTGGCGTACCCGGATCGTCTGGCCAAGCGCCGTGGTCAGGGCATGCTGATGAGTAATGGCGCCGGAGTGCAGGCATCCGCTGAGCACTGGCTCGATGAAGACTATCTGGCCATTGCCGAGGTCGGCGGCCAAGGCGGCCAGCGGATCTTTTCTGCCACCGCTTTTTGCCCCCAGCAATTACAGGAGCAGTTGCCGCATTTATTTAGCGAGCAACAGGTGTGTGAGTTTAACGACAAGGCGGCGCAGTTCACCAATGAAACCCGCTTTAAACTGGGTGCCATTACCCTGCGCAGTCAGCCCTCCTCGGTAGCCATTAGTCCGCAAATGAAGTGTCAGGCCTGGCTCGGGCAGGTGCAAAAGCAGGGCTGGGCCTTGTTTAAGCACCCACAATCGCAGCAGTTGCGAACGCGCCTATTGCTGGCCGGGCAGTTGCTGGGCGCGCCTTTTACCTATAGCGATGAGCAGAGCTTATTGGCGGCGGCGCCTAGGTGGCTGGCCCCCTATCTGAGTGAGGTGCAGTCGCTGGCCCAACTGCAGCAACTCGATTATCGTCCCGCCTTACTGAGTTTGCTGGATTACCCGGCGCAACAGCAGCTCGAGCAGCTGTTACCTAGCAAGTTAACCGTGCCCTCCGGCGCCACCCATAGAATCCACTATCAACTTGATGGTCCGGCCAAGCTTAGCGTGCGTATGCAGGAAGTGTACGGCCTCACCGAAAGCCCCAAGCTGGCACAGGGCAAGCTGCCGATATTAATGGAGTTACTGTCGCCGGCACAGCGCCCACTGCAATTAACCCAGGATTTGGCGCAGTTCTGGCAGGGCAGTTATCGCGAGGTGCAAAAGGAGATGAAGGGGCGGTATCCGAAACATTTTTGGCCCGATGATCCGGCCAATGCCCAGGCAACGACCAGAGTAAAGAGCCGAATGTAGCTAAAAATAAGGCCTGGCGCGGCGAGCTTTTCTTTTTCGTTTTTGTGAGTATAGTTAAACTAGTCAATAACTTAAGGCTAGGCCATGGATACAATGATCGCTTTTATAGGCTTGCTGATGCTGGTTGTAGTGATCGGCAGTGTGTGCGGGTTAATCGCGCTCACACAAATAGGTGAGCTCAGGCGTCAACTGGCGCAACTACAACAGCAACTCAAATCCGCCCCAGGTGCGGCCGCCGTCGGTGGCAAGGAAGCTGCACCTCAGGCATCACCACAGGTGTCATCACAGGTGCCACCGAAGGCATCATCGAAGGCATCACCCGACTCGGTTGCAACGGCTCGAAGCAGCGCTGCGGCTGCAAGCGCGACTGTAAGCGCTAAAGCTGAGTCATTGACAACGTCTGTGACAACGTCTGTGACAAAGTCTTCGACAACGTCACAGACCGAATCTTCGACCGAGTCCTCGACCAAGCCCTCAACCAAGCCCTCAACAAAAAAGACGGTCGCGCCTTCGGCTCCTACTTCTCAAGGTATGTCTCCTGCACCCGAAAAAGCGGCTCCAATCCTGCCGGCGGGTCCGGCCACCCCCAGTTTATGGCAGCGTTTTAGCGCCCAGTTTAAAGAGCACTGGATGGTCTGGATTGGCGCCCTGGCGCTGGCCTTTGGCGGTATTTTCTTTGTTTCTTACTCCCTTGAAGCGGGCCTGTTGTCGGTCACCGCGCGCCTGGCATTAGGTGCCGCCTTTGGCCTGCTGTTGTTGGCTAGCGCCGAGTATGTACACCGTAAATTCTATCGCGACAGCGAGGCGCAATACGCCATGATTGCCTATGTGCCGGCGGCGCTGGCAGCGGGTGGCTATATCAGTTTATTTGCGCTGACCGCCCTGGCGCTGGTGAGCTATAAGCTGCTTACACCCGGCAGCGCCTTTGTGATGTTGACTCTGGTGTCGGTGGCGGCCAGTTGGACGGCGCTGCGTTATGGCCCGCTGTTGGCCGTTGTCGGCATGTTGGGTGCCTACAGTGTGCCGCTGTGGGTGTCGACCGGTGCGGCTAATTACCTGGAACTGGTCATTTATTTAACTGTGCTGACCCTGAATTTAACCTTTGTGGTGCGCAAGGTCAGGCGCATGTGGCTGTGGTACAGCATCTGGGCGCTCCATCTATTGTGGCTATTGTTTATCGCCCTGGATATTCCTCGTGAGCATGCCATGGCCATGGTTGTTTTTGTACCCATCAGCGTGGTGCTGTTGATCATGATCCCGCGCCTAGGTTTCTTGTTGTCGCAACTTGAACACAGGGTTTGGTCGTTTAAATCCCTGGTGCTGCAAAAGCCGGATCATATCTTGTTGCTGGCGATCTTTGGCGCCACCCTGATCTTCTCAAATGGCCAGGATATGAGTGTATTAAGTATGCAGTTTTGGCTGCTAAGCGCCCTGTTTGCGGTGGCGGCCTTGCTGAATACCCGCTGGCAGCTTTGGCCGGTTCTCAGTGCTGTGTTGTTGGCGCTGCTCTTGGATCAGCCTTATCCGGTCGGGGTCGATTTGAACCATGATGGTCTGTTGATGTTTCATGGCGCGCTGGGGCAGGCCCAAATCGCCATGGTGGCGTTTTTAGCCTTTGGCTCGGTCTTTGCCAGTCGTTCACCTCAGCATATGGGTTTTAGCTTTATTGCCGGAGGTGCCGTGTTGGTGCCCCTGGTATTGGCTTATTTGGTCTTGCCACAGGCCTGGCTGGATGACGTGAAATGGTTCTGGGTGTTCGAGCTGCTGCTGGCCGGCGCCTTTTTGGTGTTTCTTGCCAACCGTACTCGCAATACCCTGCAGCAGATGATTTACTGGTGCGCCATCAATGCTCATCTGGCGTTTGCGGCGACCCTGGTGCTCGGCACCCACGCCTTGACCCTGGCACTGGCGCTTCAGGTGGTGTTGATGAGTTATCTGAGCAAGCGCTTTGCGCAGCCCATCCCATCCTGGCTGCTTAAAGCCTTGGTCACCCTGGTGGCGGCGCGCTTAACCCTGTTGTTTATTGAGCCCCCGCTTGGCGCCGAGCTGAGTGAGCCTTCCTTGTGGTTATACCCGAGTGTGGCCGCCTTGTTCGCCATCAGCTATCGCTTCTTTGCCAGTGAAAGCCTAAGGCCCTGGTTGCTTGGGGTTATTTTGCATGTGCTGGCACTGTGGATAAGTACACTGACCAGTTATGCACTGGTGGGTCATAGCATTGATTTAAACAATCTGTCGTTAATCGAGAAACTGGTGCTCAGCATCAACTGGGGACTACTCGGTTGCGTCTATCTGTATCGTGCCAGGGCGGCGCAAACCATGGCGCAGTTTTATACCATAGCTGGCTGTATCCTGTTGGCTGTTGCGGCACTGTTGCAGAGTCAGTTATGGCTTGAGTACAACCCTTGGCTCAGTGCCGTGCCCATGGGCGAGTCGCTGCTTACCAGTTACGCCTGGCTGTATTACTTCCTGCCCGCTGCGGTTGGATTGTGGCTGAGTTATCTGTTGCCACCTACTCAAGCCAGCTTAAGCCGAGTGTTGTTAGGCGCTGCGGGTCTGTACTTGTTCGTCTTTATTAATGCCCTGGTGCGGCAATATTGGCAGGGGCCTTTTATCCAGCTCTCTGCTGGCGTCGAAGATGCGGAGCTCTATAGCTATTCGGTGATCTGGTTACTGCTCGGCGCCGCCTTAGTGGCCGTGAGTCTGACGCTTAACAAGTTGAGCCTTCAGCGTGTGGGTGTGGCCTTATTAGCCCTGGTGATCGCCAAGGTGTTTCTGGTCGATATGGCTAATCTAACCGGACTATTGCGGGCCTTATCCTTTATCGGTCTTGGCTTGGCCCTGGTTGGTTTGGGCGCCTTGTTTAAATGGTTACAGCGCCAACATACACAGCTAGAGCGGACGTCTGGATAGACAAAATTTACTTTATCTGGCAATGCTCTCATAATAGTCGCTTTGCCAGTTTACCTAAGTGGGTGTTGTGTCTGATCATTCTTTACTGACCGTGGAGCAGTTGCTGTGTCGTTTGCAGGGGCGGCAGGTGCTCGATGGCATCAGTTTTACCTTGCAGCAAGGCGAGTTTATTGGCTTACTTGGCCCCAATGGCGCCGGCAAATCGACCTTATTACGCTGTATTTATCGCTATTACGCCAGTGCCAAGGATGCCATACGCCTCAATGGTCGCTGCATTCAAGACATGGCACCGCGTGCCTTAGCGCAGGATATCGCCGTGGTGTTGCAGCAAGCGCCAAGCGATATGTCACTGACTGTGCTCGAGGTCGTCGCCTTGGGTCTGTTGCCCGCACTGGCGCCGTGGCAGGGGCCGGGCGCTGAGGCACAGGCGCGGGTCCAGCAGGCCATTGCCGATGTGGGGTTGGCGACGCAGCAGCACAAATTGCTGGCGCAACTGTCCGGTGGTGAGCAGCAACGGGTGCATATTGCCCGGGCCTTGGTACAGCAGCCCAAATTGTTGATAATGGACGAGCCCACCAGTCATTTAGACATCAAATATCAAATCGAACTGATGGAGCTGGTGCGCTCATTAAATTTAACCGTATTGGCCTCGTTCCATGATTTAAATCTCGCAGCCGCCATGTGTGACAAGCTGCTGGTCCTCAATGGTGGCCAGCTTGTTGCCAATGGCACGCCGAAAACGGTGATCACCGAGTCATTATTGAGCGAGGTGTTCGGCGTCTGTACCCAGGTTGGCGTCCATCCGCAAAACCCCGAGCACTGGCCCCTGGTGCATTATTACTACAGTGACAGGCACAACAGATATGAGCGTCAGAAGTCATGAACAGGCAGCGTAATTTCGTTATCGCCGCGCTCATCTTTATTGTGCCGCTGAGCGCTTTGTGGGCCCTGAAACTGGGCGCAGTTAATATCAGCTGGTCGCAGTTACTGGCGGTGCTCGGCGGTGAGGGCGACCCCCTGTGGCAGCAGATTATCTGGCAGCTCAGGGTGCCGCGGGTGGCCTTGGCCTTTATGGCCGGGGCCGGATTAGCCTTGGCCGGCGCCATGTTGCAAACGGTAACCCGTAATCCCTTGGCCGATCCCTATTTGTTTGGCATCTCCTCCGGTGCGGCCTTGGGTGTGGTGGTGGCCATGACCTTGCTTGGGATCAGTGCCGGTATTATGCTGACCTTCAGTGCCTTTGTGGGGGCTATGTTGGCCACCGCCTTGTTGCTGTCCGTGGCCTTATCGCTGCGCTATATGCAAAACTCCATCATGGTGCTGTGCGGCGTGGCTCTGTCCTTTGGTTTTAGCGCCCTCACCAGCTTACTGCTGTACTTTAGCGATCCGCAGGCGATCAGCGCCGTGGTGTTTTGGACCTTGGGCAGTTTTTCCCGCGCCAACCTTGCCATGCTGTTACCTCTTGCCCTGTTGTTGGCGCTGGTGTTGGCGCTGGTGATGGTGCTGCGCCGTGCCCTAAACGCCCTCTTGTTGGGCGATGAAAGTGCCCATACCCTGGGCGTGAATGTGCCCATGCTGCGGATTATTATGTTGTTGCTGAGCGCATTAATCACCGCCGTGCTGGTGAGTGTCTGCGGCGGTATCGGTTTTGTCGGTTTGATGATCCCCCATCTGGTGCGTCTTAGCGGGCGCTTTAGCAGCACCCAAGTCTATCCGCTGAGCTTTATTTGCGGAGGCTTGTTTATGCTCTGGGTGGATGTCTTGGCTCGGACCACCTTGACCAATCAGGAGTTGCCCATAGGGGTGATCACCGCGGCCCTTGGCAGTGCGTTTTTCTTTGCCCTGCTATACATACAGCAACGTCAACGTCAGTAGAGACTTAATAGGGCCCCGCGGTTAGGCGGGGCACCAGGGCTCAACTGCGTTTAGTGCGGCGAGTGGCCAGCAGTCCAGCTAGTAACAGCAGCCAATAAAGATTGACCGTGCCGCTACTAAGCTTGCGCTTGGGCGGCTCGACGGGCGGTTGTGGCTCGGCCACCTTCACCATGACCTTGGCCGCTGCTTGGGCGCCAAATTCATCGGCAATCACATAGTCGACGGTGGCGGTGCCACTAAATTGATCCATAGGCGTAAAGCTCAGGCTGTAGTCGGCATTGATGCTGACCTCGCCCTGTTCGCTGCTGGCCTCGACCACCCTGATGGCGCGCCCTTCCGGATCGCTGTCGTTGCTAAGCACATCCAGGGTCACCGTGGTGCGATACCAGGTTTCGGCCTCGTCATCATTGGCAATTGGCGCCTGATTGGCGGCTATGTTCACCTGTACCTTGGCGCTGTGTGTATTGCCTTGGCTGTCTGCAATGCTGTAGAGCAGGGTATCCATGCCCAGGTACTGACTTGGAGTGCGATAGAGTATCTGATTATCGAGGATCTCCGCCTGACCCAGAGTGCTTTCCACATTGAGTAGTTGCAGTTCGTCGCCATCGGCATCGGTGTCGTTACTCAGTACATTCAATGACGTATCGCTGTCTTGCGGTACCCGATAGGCATCATCATTGGCTACCGGTGCTTGGTTACCCTGTACGCTCAGGGCTATCACCCCGGGGTCGTCTATATAGCCGTTAACCATGCCGTCACCGTCGTTGGCGCCCCCGTCTTCAAGGGTGAGTTGCACGCACCAGTGGCCAAGGTTAAGCCCGGCTTGCCATTGCTCGCTGCCTGGCGCCGGACAATAACCGCGACTCCCTAAGGCCGAGGCCACCGCATTGCGCTCATCGAGGTGTAAGTCCTGCCATTGCGAGGAGACGAATTTGCGGTACTGGGCATTGCCCGGCACCGGCTGATGCTGGGGCAAGACCAATTGGACACTGCTGCCCTGCGTGGCTAATGCAGACACCACTACGCCATAGAGGGTACCTACATGACGCCCATCTGGGTCCGGGCTGAGAGCTTCTGGGTTTAACCGAGCACCGGCCTGGGCACTGTCGGCATAGGGGCTAGTATGCAGACAGGTTCCCGGCTCGCTGGCGAGGATAAAGTCTTGCTCCTGACCCGCCACCGCCGCCATTAGATGACATGGCGTCAGGGCATCGAGGTGGTCACTGACGCCATCGCCATCGAGGTCGATAAAACCTTCCTCCTGATCCGGCAGTAAATCCCCATCGCTGTCGCCCTCATCGAGTGGCGGCACAGTTGCGCGAATATCCAGTTGCCCCAGTACTGTGGTGCTCAAGGCTGGACTGCCATTGTCACTGACCGTCACCGTGATTTTATACACCCCTTCGACAAGGTTGTTGGCGGCCAGGGTCACCTCGGCGCTATGGGTATCGCTCAGGGTCAGAGCCGGCTCCACCTGCCAGGAGTAGGTATGACTATCGTCGTGATTGGCATCTGTCACCTGAGCATGTAACTGAATATCCTCATCCTGGCGATACAGGGTGCGGGCTTGCTGCCCTTGCTGCGCCTTTATGGTGACCCCAGGGGCAAGATTGGCTTCGCTGATGGTGACCCTGTGTTCACCGCGGGCACCAAGGTTACTTTGCTCTGAAAGGCTGATAATGATGGTTTCATCGCCTTCATCCAGGTTGTCATCGTAAATATCCATGCTCAGGGTGCTGTGCTCGGAATGAAATACCAGCTCGCCATCGATCAGGGAATGATCGCTGTTGTCACTGCTACCACCGACGCTATAAGGGATCACCAGGGGGTAACTGGGCGCAGAGCCGCTCAGATAGGCATGAACCTTATGGCTGCCGCCCTCGCTGGCGGTGCTGTCGGCGGCAAAACTGATCTGCGGATGGACTCGAATATGCTGGGCGGCCAGGGCGCTGCGGCCCTCACTGTCCGTGGCTTGCCAATACACCTTGTGCTCACCGGAGGTAAAATACATCGGGTTCTCAAGCAGCTGGACCGGAATTGACTGCCCCGTGCTGTCCACCGCCGTGGCAATGCCTAGATTCACCTTGGTATAGAGACCGGTGGCATTGGTCTCCACATCGGCGGGCACCGTTAGTTGCGGCGTATCCGCAGGTAACTCTCCCGAGAGGGTAAAGCGCACCGTGGCGCTGTCTGCCGCCCCGGCTTTGTCGACCACGCGATAGTTCAGGGTGACGGTTTCATTGAGTCCGGCGATTGGGGTGTAAAGCAGGCCGTTATCATTGATGCTGACCTCGCCGAGTTCGGCATTGGCCGAGGTGATGGTCAGTTGATCCTCGCTATCCGGGTCGCTGTCATTAGCCAATACATCGAGGAAATAACTTCCGGATTCGGCGCGGGCCAAGGAAATAACGTCATCTTCGGCCACGGGCGCATCATTTTCGCCGGTGACAGTGATCAGTATGCTGGTTGGCTGACTTTGCAGCTGACCGTCACTGGCGATCAGGGTGACACTGTCCTGGCCATTAAAATTGGCATCCGGCGTATAGCTGAGCGTTATGCCATTAATGGTGATCTGGCCGTGTGCGGGCTCGGTACTGACGCTTAATTCTATGGCTTCGGGAGTTTCATCACTAATATCAAGCTCCATCGTGAGCGTGGTGTCTTCTTCGGTGCTCAGGCTGGTGGTATTGATGACAGGTGCCAGGTTCTCATCATCCATGATACTAATAATGACTTGTTGCGTTGCGTCCTCAACGCCCCCGCCACCGACGGAGGCGATATCGACAATAATGGTTTCTTCGTCCTCGGTGATGGCATCGTCGATGGCGGTAATGGCGATATCTGCCGAGCTTGTTAAGGCTCCAATGGTGATACTCGGCGAGCGACTGTAATCCGTGTCCACAGCCGCGGTGCCGCTGTAACTTAAGGAGACGACAATATCTTCCGGCCACTGATTATTCAGGCTATTGCCTATAGTGGCGGTCAACTGCGCCACGCCCCCGGCCTCATCTATACTGTTGGTATCGCTGCTTAGGCTAATGGCTGGCAGGTTGGCATAAATGGCATCATTGGCCTGGCTGATTGGGGTGGTATAGCTGCTTTGGTTATTTAAGCCGTCGGCCAGCACCAGATTTACGGGCACGTCGGCAGAGGCGGCAATATCCTGACCGCCATCAACAACAGTAAACTCGGCGCTGTAGTTACCACCGCCTAAATCGCTAAAGCCGCTTAGGGCATAGCCGTTCACCGTACCCGAAACCAGGCTGGCGCCGGGTTCGGAGGCGTTAATACTGACGCTGACCGTATCACCGACCTTATGCGCGGTATCGGCAATACTCAGGGTGTTGATGGTGGGCCCAGCTAGGTCAAGCTGATGCACCTCGCCCCCGGTAAAGGCCGGGGTATAACCGTTGTTGCCATTCCCATTGCCCAAATCATCGGTTATGTCTGTATTGGCTTTCAGGTCCAAGCGTAAAGTGCCACTGCCCGCCATATTGTTGACCGTAACCGTAACGCTGCTACCACTTGATGCCGACACCATGGCCACGGAGCCGCTGGCATCGCCACTGAGGGTGGTCAGGGCGAAATCATCGCTGGAAATATTTTGGACGTGACTGTCAAAGTTTACTAGGTAGCTGATTTGCGTGGCATTAGCTGGGGGAGTACCAACAAGTGCAATACCGGTGACTCGCGGCGGTATGGTATCCAAGGCGGTGAGCGCGGTGCTGTTGGCACTGGCCAAGCTCCCCGATGAGGCCTGCAGGTTAAAGACCTCCGAATCCGCTCCGGCGGGGCTGTAGGTTAATTGCAAAGAGGTGAAGGTGGCCGTCCCTGAGCTCGGGGTGAGGGAAACCGTGCTGCCATTGGCATCGTTATCGCCAGTTGCCGTCATTATGGCGGTGCCTGGGCCATTGACCTCACTGAGCGTGATGTCGGTGCTATAGCCCTGATCCACCACGTTAATTGCATCCACCGCCTGCACCACGGGCACAGTGGTAAAACTGGTGCTTTGCCATGCGGGTATTGAGGTGGGGGCGGGCTCGGTACTAAACACCAGTTTAGTGGCCACCACATCAGCAGTAACGGCATTGGCGTTGACACTGGGCAGGTCACTGCCAACGCCGTCTTGGTCATTGGCCGTTAACGTAAAGGCTTGCTGGTCGGCGGTGGCGGTATAGGTCAGGCCACTGAAGGTAGCGATACCACTGCTGGCGCTGGCGCTGGCATTAGTGAGTACACCGGCCGAGCCTTCGCTCAGGGTAATGGTTTCACTAAAGTCGGTATCCGTATTTCCAAATGCGTCGGTGGCTGTCACAACGGGCTGTGTCATAAGCGCACTGCCCGAGACACTGCCCGACGGCTGAGTACTGAAGCGCAGCCGGGTGGCCGAGACCTCTATGGGTGACCCGGTACCATTGTTGATTGGGCTGGTTACCCCCATGCGTGTACCGGCACCTAAGGTGACATCGGTATCGCCATCGATAGTGAGCACATAGTTCCGCTTTTCCACCAGGTTAGTATTGTCATTGAAATAGCCGTTGATGGTATAGACTTCACTGCCGCCATCGGCGATGGAAATGCTCAAACCGGGGAAGGTAATCACATCCGTAGCGGCATTGTATACGCCGGAAACATTGGGGGCATCGGGCCCATTTAATCGCCAGGTCACTTTAGCGCGATCATTGTCGGTGGATGTGCCCATGACATGCACCCGGATAGCCGACACAGCCATGGCCAGGTTATCGCCACTGCCGCCATCACTTAAGGTAAAGTCAAAGAGGTTAGCCGCTTCGCCGCTGGTGTCGACCGTGCTGGACAGGGCGACCGGTTCAATGACGCCAGTCGCGGCGCTTAAATTACCATCGCTATTTGCCGCTAATACGGTAACGGTTATATCCTGGTTCGCCGAGGTGCCACCATCGCCGTCATTGATCGTCACACGTACATTTCGAGCTCCCGTGGTGGGGCTGACTGAGTCGGTATTTTCATAGTTGAGGGCCCGTAACAGGGTTTGTACTCTAGCCGGGGTGGCGTTGGCGTTGAAGTTGGTGACAAAGTCGTTGCCGGCGGCGATATTATTCGCGAGCGTGCCGATCACCGTTCCCGACACCGACAGGTTACTGCCCGCCGTTGTGCCCGACAGGGATACTGCGCCCGAGGTATCGACACTGAGCAGATCTTCGGCGGCATCTTCACCCGAGGTAATGGTGGCAGTAAGGTTGCCGCCATTAAAATCCGCACTGTCACTGTCGCTGACCGTGGCATTAGTGCCCTGATCCAAGAGTACCGTACTGCCTGAAAAAGTATTGAGGCTATCGCCATTTAGGTTGGCGATGCTTGGCGCGCTATTGGAGGGCGTAGTATTGAACGCATACACCCCCAGATAATTGGTATTGTTTGAGCAATTGCTGCTGGTGACTCTAAAAGAAGTCAGATTGCTTGTGTTACCAGAGAGTGTGATTGGCACCACACCGGTGGAAATATTGCCCGAGAACAGGGTATTGCCAGCGTTATTGGTCACCACTACATCGCAGGTGCCATCTACCTCCAAGGTCAGGTTATCCAGGTCAAAGTTGGTGTAACTGGCGGCCTTGGTAAATTCTATGTAGGCCGTTGCCAATGCCGGGTTGGAAGGGGAATAAAGGGACTTGGTTGCGCCAAACTGGTTGATATAAGGTCCCGACCCCGTGGCTGCCAGGTTACCATTACTGGAGAGAGCCGGCTTATTGCACTCGGAGTCATCTGGGTCGACATTAGGGCAAAAGCTGTCCGCATCATAGGCGGCCAGCACATCGCTAAAATCCCGCAAGGCCAGGGCATCAAAGGGCGATTCGCTGTCGATATCGCCCTGAACGATTTCCAGTTGCCAGTCGCCACCCTTATCGCTGGCTCCGGTTAGGTCATTTGATGCTGCGATGTCGGCACCGGTCTGGGCGCTGAGGAGTTCTATAAATTCAATACCTTGTTCGCCTTGGGCCAGATTACAGTTATAAAAACGAATGTCGGCGCCGGCGCTCAGTTTTGCGCCGAGGCGTTTTATATCGGCCACATAATCATTGAGGCTGGCGGCACTGATTTGTTGTTGGCCAACATGAATGCTTCCCTGTGAGCCATGGCTTACCCAATGTAAGGCATCGAGGCTTTTATAGGCAGCCAGCTTGAGATTGAGCTGGGCAAAAATCGGCGTCTGATCATCAATTTCGATCACTTCTATGCCCGGTTTGAGGGCCTTGTAAAAGGTGGACTTGTCGGTCAGCGAGGCGTCAATGATCATCACCTCATGGCTAATTGTTCCTTTTTCTAGCTCGACCTTGGCGTAGGAGGGCTGTGCACTGGGCTCGGGAAGGAGGATGCCTTTTTGCAGCTTTAAGGTCGTTGGTGTCGCCGGCTTTTGTTTGCCCTGCATGGTGTTGATCAATAAGGCGTTATCGTCATTCAGACCATGCGTTTTTGATACCGGTGGCGTGTGCCGCTGTTGTTGCGTACGAATATAACCGCCGTAGGCCCCGGCTAAGGCGGGGAGTGCGCTCAAGCCCAAGGGCATCAGCAAGGCGGCGGCCTTATTGAGTTTAAAATGATGCATAGGTGTCTCCTTGGGGGGCTGTGGCGCAGATAAGACTGGCTTGTGTGCCCGACGTGTCTTGCCAAAATGCCATGTCACTGTATTTGTTGAATAACTCGGGCGGAAGAATGCTGCGCCTTGGGGTGAATTTGACTTCTTTTTTGACCGTATGCAGGCCTTTGACGCCAATATTGCTATCGAATTCACCCTCTTCATATTCCACATGATTAAAGTCGTGATCGAACGTCGGCAAGTCTAAAAACTGGTAGAGCAGCTCCATGGTGCGCGCCGGATGCTGGGTAAGTAAGTCGTAATCCACTAGCAATAAGCGCTGCGAATATTCGCCATAGTAAGCTTCTTTCAAGGCCGTCCAGGCACTGCCGAACACCCCCTGATGATGGGCCATGGACTCGCAGCGGGTATATACGGTTTGCCGGCTTTGCGGGGAATACATGCGACTGTAGTCAAAGGGGTTTTTACGATAGATGCACTCAAAACTGTCCATCACCCAGGCAGGGTTGCGAACACAGCAGATCACCTTAAAATCGTCAAACAGCTCTACCAGCTGATGCATGCGTGCCGTCCAGATACGATTGGTATCGAAGATCACCTGCTTATCGGCGTGTTCGCTGTAGTAACTATTCACCAGGCTTTGGCACAGGGCGCGGCGTTTTTGCTCGCTAAAAAAAGGAGCGAATTCACTGCCGGCACCGATTTGCTCCAAACATCCGGCCATCAGTGGGGCCACCGGGCTACTCATGGCGGCGTGATAGGCGGGATTTTGTCTTAATAAACCGGCCAGCAGCGTGGAGCCGGAGCGGGGCAAGCCTGAAATAAAATGATACTGCGTCATTGTTGTTCCTACCTTTATAAACGCAAAAGGGTGGCGCCTTGTGACGCCACCGAGTTACTTCCTGTTGATAAAACAGTCTAGCTTCTGGATGGATAAATACCCTCTAACGCCATGGAGTAATTCACTCCAAGGCTGGGTTGGCTGATATTAAAGGCCTGGCTATTGCCCGGGCTCTGTACCGGGGCGCTGCCGCTGAGGGTGACCCCCCCTAGTGCGACCTCGGTAGCGCTGTTGCTGGGGGCATAGATTTTTTCCGGGGTATCACTGCGGCTATCTCCGGCTACGGTCGTTGCAAGTACATAGCCAGCTTGCGGCGTTTCCGTGGTGCCGCCATCCGTGGTGGCGCTCAGGGTTCCCGTTACGCCGTTAAGGTTAGCCTCGGCGGTATGAGCTGGAAGCTCGTTCACCGATAAGATATGTGTTTCCGCACCGCGCTTTTGGCCCATGGTCCAAGGCGTAAGACCCGGTCCAGAGCCTTGGCTCACCGCGGTTCTGCCGCGCAGGTCGGGCAGTGCAAAGTTAGTGCGACCATCGCCGCCAAAGTTGGTGCCTACTAACGAGAAGAGCGCAGTGTACTCGGTGATAGGCAGCAATTGCCCATCACAGGTGGCCCAGTTTCTTGGTGCAAAGTTAAAACCAAAGGGCTGAATTTGAGCGATAAAGGGGTCCATGGTAGTTGTCCTTATACTTGCTGTTGTATTGGGTGCGGTGGGCGTTGCAGCTGCTCACCGGCATCGAGGTAAATTAATTGTGCTAAACGTTCGGCGCTCATAACGCCTAATTCGCAGGCGACAATATCCAGGCGGATACAACCATCCTGCGTATTAACGACCAGTCCCTGCGTCGAGGAAATCATCACTATGGTGCCCGGTGCCGTGCCATAGCCCGGGTAATCGGCCAGGCTGACTTGAATAAGCTCGACCGCCATACCTTTAATATTGAGCAGCACCCGACCATAGTGACCATTATGAGCGCGTGTGAGCGCCTCAATTTGCGCCGCGGTGAGGGCACTAAAATCCAGTGCGATAAATTCCGGCACAGCACTTGTTTGGTCTGCTCTTTGTCCCTGTGGCGGCGGTGCGACCATAGCGGTTGTGAGCTGGTGAAAAAGCTGTTCCAGGCTGCTAAGAGCCAAATAAGCGAAGCGCTGAACCAAACTGGCATAGGTATCTTGATTGCTAAGGGGCAGCGGCAGCTGCAGCAGAATGTCGCCGCTATCGAAGTGCTCGTTCATGGCATGCCAGGTCAGGGCGCTGTGGGTTTCTTGGTTGCGCAGCTGCCAATAGATGGGGTCGCTTCCCCCGTAAGCGGGCAATGGAGAGGCATGGCAGTTATAAATTCCTAACCGGTAATGTTCGAGTACCGGTTGCGGTAATAAATGACTAAAGCCCAGGCACAGGGCAAGATCGGCGTTAAAGTGCGGTAAGTGGCTGGGAATTAAATGCAGCTTCTCCTTGCATACCACTTCAAAGGGAATGCCATTGGCTTGCAGTTGATTCAACAGCTGCAGCAAAGGCTCTTGTCTGTGCCCCAATGTTTGCGGGTCCGGGGTGATCACCCCGACAAGCTGCTCAGTGGCAAATAGCGCCTCAATACAGGGCCAGGCAAACAGGCTGCTGGCATACACAAGAGTCCTGGGTTGTTCCTTCATTGCCTATTCCTTAATGACCAAAAAGCCGGGAAGACCGCTTAAACTGTAGTAAAACTTCAGGGTGTCGCCAGAATTTGCCAAGGTGTCATCCGCCTGCGGATCGCGTGGGATAAAGTTGATGCAGACACTGAGATCTGGAAGCGGATGGGTGATCCCCGAGTCATACAGCCCGAGTCGCTCATCGGCGAATAAGCTGATCTGGGTGTACAGACTCAGGGTTTGTTTATTGGCATGCTCGGCGAGCTGAGGCAGAACCAAGGTAGCGGCACCAAGCAGTGCTTGTTGTTCAATCTGGCTAGGAGCTATGGCCCTGAGGCTTTGTGCCGTGATCGACATGACCACGCCGAGCTCGGTGCGTTGTTGGCTAATGGCCGCCAATTTTTCACTGAGTTGCTGGGCACTGAGACCCTCATTGCGCCACTGCTCCACATACTCAAGCTGGGCTATATTGAGCATGGCGTGAACATCGACCTGCTGCGGAATAAGGTAACCATTGTTACTTAACTGCTGAGCAAAATGATGGGCAATGGCGAAGTGTCCTTCCCGACTAAAGCCATGTTGCATGGCCTCGACAATGACCAGATCGAAGAGCATTGGGGCGTTGTAAGCACAGGCATCACCACAATACATTTGCTGTATGTATTCTTGCAGCCCCAACTCGGTGATCAGCTTATGCAGTGAGGCGATGGCCCCGGGTTGAATATCGATAAGAGTGATGCGCAGCCGCTCGCCACTTATGCCTTGGCGTTGATAGTGACTTAACAGCGGCAACAATAAAGGAGCAAAGGGGCCGCAGGCGGGGTAGGCGATAAAGATTTTTTCCTGGCCGCCACCAAATAAGGCGGTGATGGCCTTGTCAATGGCGCGCATATAGGCGCTCACCCGTAAGCCATCTTTAATGGTGTGAATACAGTGATCCGGCGCCATCACCAGGCCGTGCTTACTGATAAACTGCTGGCTGCGCTCGGCCTTGGCAATATCGGCGTGTTGATAGACGGCGTTATAGGCCGTAAAAAGCGAATTAAAAAGCGGGGTAACCAACTCGCGGCTTGGTTTATGTGCTTGCAAAATGGTGGCAGCGGTGCCGGCGTTAAGTGTTTGTAGTTCTTTTTTTGTGAGTGTTGGTAAAACTTGGGTGCTGAGCTGTTGCTTTAGTAAACTGCGTTGTTGCTGGTGGGCGAACAAGCCGGCAATACTGCCGTCTGACAGGGGAGATTGATTACTATTGGCTGTGGATTGTTGATCTTTATAGGCGTGCATGACAAGGTTCCGTTTATTGCCCTTTAATCAAGCCTAGTCGCGAGTTGCGGGATTACCACTATTTGTAATCAGATGAAATATTTCACCTAATAATAAAGACTTAGTTGCCATTTTTTGATATTTGCCGCCCGCATTCATAAAACGGGGTAGAATATGGGCACCTTGGCCATTGCGATATTGTCATTATTCCCGCAATTAACTATGCGTGGGGTGAATCGGTTGCATGGCGGTGTCGAGCAGGTGAGAGTAGCACCTTGATATCAGTAATATAATTTAGTTCATGGAGTCGTAGCATGACGGATAAAAATGCGCAGCATCAAAAGCGCCAACAAAAAGTAAAGGCCGAAGTGGATAAGCGTATTGAGCAGGCGCAAACGGAGCAGGGCATATTGCAGGTGATCACCGGCAATGGCAAGGGCAAGTCGACCTCGGGCTTTGGTACCGTGGCACGCTGTGTCGGTCATGGGCAAAAAGCGGCGGTAGTACAGTTTATTAAGGGCCTGTGGGAGTGTGGCGAGCGCAACCTGCTGGAGCAGGTGGGGGTGCCCTTCGCGGTGATGAAAACCGGTTTTACCTGGGAGACGCAAAACCGTGAGGCCGACACTCAGGCGGCGCAGGCAACCTGGCAACAGGCCAAGCAATTTCTTGCCGATGAGAGCCTAGATCTGGTCCTGCTTGATGAGCTCACCTATATGTTGACCTACGACTATATCGATTTAGATGAGGTACTGGAGGCGCTGGCAAATCGACCGAAAATGCAATCTGTGATCGTCACCGGGCGCGGTGCCCATCGTCGTTTAGTGGAGCTTGCCGACACCGTCAGTGAGGTGCGCAATGTGAAACACGCCTTCGATGCCGGGATTAAGGCACGCGCAGGGTTTGATTACTAATGGCCATTTCTCGCTGGTTAGCGACCTTTACGGTGTTCTTTTTTGCCAGTACGGCTGCAAGTGAAGAGCCTACGGCGGTACAGCAGCGTATTGTCGCCCTTTCTCCCCATATAGTGGAAAACCTCTATGCCATAGGCGCCGGCGAGCACCTAGTGGCCAGCGTCGATCATGCCGACTACCCGGAGCAAGCCAAGGCCTTGCCTCGTGTCGGCGGCTATTACGGGGTGCAAATAGAGAAAATACTGGCATTAAAACCCACCTTGGTAGTGGTGTGGCAAGGCGGCAATAAGGCCGCCGATGTGGAAACCCTGGAACGCTTAGGGGTGCCCTTGTATATCAGTAACATACAAGGGGTGGAGGACATTGCCACCGAGTTGCGACAACTAGGAAAGCTCACCGGTAATGTGGCCCAGAGCGAGTGGGTGGCCGCACAATTCGAGCAAGGTTATGAGCGCTTGCAACACGATTATCAGCGCTCCGAGGAACAAAGACCCAAGGTGTTTTATCAGCTTTGGTCGGCGCCCATGATGACGGTCAATAACAACACCTTGATTGGCAAGGCGATTACCCTGTGTGGCGGCGAGAATGTGTTTGCCGATAACAGCACCGACTATCCGCAGGTAAGCGTCGAAAATGTCGCTCTGGCAAAGCCGGATATTATTGTTTTAAGCAGTGAAAAAAATGCCGCTGAACAGACCCAGCATTGGCAACAATGGGGCATGATCCCGGCGGTACAAAATAAAGCGATCCGCGCCATCGACGCTGATTTGCTGCATCGCTACAGCACCCGAATACTCGACGGTATTAGCAAACTATGCCTGGCTATTAATTCGTAATAAGGTGTTTTTAGCTTCTTCAGTTTCTTACAAGCCCAGCCCAACACGCTGGGCTTTTTTGTTTTCCTCCTCCTGGCAAGCCTCTGCACCTGTCTTTTTGCTCGAATAAAATCGATCCTTTGTGCATCCGCGAAAATCATTTATACTGTATTTATATACAGTATTTTTCAGGTGGTGTGGATGAACACAACTTTAGCAGCGATGCACCATCAAGGACTGATCTTCAGCGCTAATCAAGAGCGTGGCTGTGTGTCGGAGAAAGATGAGCCGTGCCTGAGCAGTGGCTTTTCGGCCCTGGATCGGCTGCTCGGCGGCGGGTGGCCGCACAGTGGGGTGATCCATCTGAGCAGTGAGCCGGCCATCGGTGAGTTTACCCTGCTACAGGGGGCACTGGTGAAGGCGCGTGAGCAAGGCCTAGTGGTGCTCATTAATCCGCCGGCGGAGCCCTGTATCCAATGGTTGCTTGCCCAAGGTGTTGCTCCTGCTCGCTTACTGATTTTACGCCCGCAAAGCACGGCGCACGCGCTGTGGGCCGCCGAACAATGTAGCCGCAGCAGCAGTTGCGCCTTGGTCTGGCTGTGGCATCAGGGCTTGTCTTTTACTCAGGCGCGTCGTTTTAGCCTGGCGTGCCAGCGCTCGCAGGCGCTCTTGGTGCTGGTGGATTATCAATGTCAAAGCTCGGCCTTACCGGTGCAATTAAGCATGCGTTTACAACAGCAGCAACAAGGGTTACAGATTACCTTATTGCGTCAACAGGGTCGTTTTGCCCGTGGCGAGGTGACCCTGAGCAAGGTGCAACTCTGGCCCTTTCTCCGCCATAGCCACAAAAAAATGGCATCATCTATGGCACAGCTGCAACCGGCTGCCCAGCACTGTGAGGTAGGGTAAATGTATTTGGCTGTGTATTGTGCGCACTTGCAATTGCAGCGTCGGCAGTTGCAGGAGCCGGCGGTCTTGGTGGCCAAAGAGCATGTGGTGCAAGTAAATGCTGCGGCGCAGCGTCTGGGTGTGCGCCTGGGCATGGGGCTGGCCAGTGCCGCAGCGCTGTGCGCCACCTTGCAAGTGTATCCCTATGAGCCTGAGTTGGAGCGGCAATTATTGCAAGAGCTCGCGGCGCACTGCTATCAAGTCTGTGGCGATATTATATTTGCCAGCAGTGATTGCCTGATCTTTGTGGCCACCAGTATGCGGGCGCTCTACCCTAGCAGTGAACAGCTTTTTCGCGCCTTAGAGCCAGTCATTCGTGCTTTTGTACCGCACTTTTATTATGCCTCGGGGGCGAGCATGGAGGCGGCTGAGGTGCTGGCCCGCGAAAGGTTGAACTTTATTAGTGATGATGCAAGCGTTTGCCAGCAGCACCTGGCTCGGGTTGGGATATCGAGTCTCTTGCTTGGAGCCGAGTATAAACAGCAATTGGCGCGCCTAGGAATTGAGCAAGTACAGCAGCTTCAGGCCTTACCCATACATCAGTTGCGTCAGCGCTTTCATTATGAAGTGGTGGATTATTTAACTCGCCTACAGGGGCAGTTGCCCCATGCGAGCCTGGCGAAAAAGTCGGGCTATTATCGCTTGTACCAACCGACACAGAGCTTTAGCGAGAGTCAGGAGCTGAATTTTGAAATCGATGACTGTGCGCGGTTATTGCTGCCGTTAACTCAGTTATGCGAGCGCCTGTGTCGCTATTTGCGTCAGCATCAATTGCATACTCAACGCCTCACTTTTAGCTTGTTTTTTCGTGAGCAACCAACACAGCAATTATTGTTAGACAGTGTTGAGCCTCAAGGGCAATTGGCTCCCTGGCTGGCCTTGCTGGACATTAAGTTGGCGGCTTTACACTTAGCAGCGCCGGTCATCGCCACCCGTTTACAGTGCGAGGAATTAGTCAGCGCCGACGGCCACAGCGAAAACCTTTTTGCCAAACGCCAGCAAGGGCTGGCTAAACAGCAATTGCTGAATATGCTCAATGCCCGTTTAGGGCAGCAGCACTGCTATCGTCTGCAACCGGGACGCGCTCATATTCCCGAATTTACTCAGGTGCAGGAGGACACCTTGCATCCTTATCAAGAAGATATGGCGGCATCGGCGCAGGCCCTATTGCGACCCAATTTTATGATCACGCCCACGCCTTTGCAGGAGCAATTATGTTTATTACGCGGCCCGGAGCGGATTCAAAGTCATTGGTGGCAGCGGGAGCAGTTAGAGCGCGATTATTATATCGCTGAAAACAGTCGCGGCCAGTTGTGCTGGGTGTTTAGGGATAAACACAAGGACTGGTTTATACAGGGGTACTTTGCCTGATGGCTGGCTCGTATAGTGAACTATTTTGTCAAAGCAACTTTAGCTTTTTAACCGGTGCCTCACACCCGGAAGAGCTGGTAGGCAGGGCGGCAGAGCTGGGTTACAGTGCCCTGGCCTTATGCGATGAATGCTCGGTCGCGGGGGTGGTCAGGGCACACAGTCACATCAAAGCGCATCAATTGCCCATTAAGCTGATTGTTGGCAGTTACCTTTGTTATGAGCAATTAGAGCTCGTGGTGCTGTGCCCCAGCAAGTCGGCGTACAGCCAGCTCTGTCGGGTGATCACCAATGCTCGCAGGCGCTGTGAAAAAGGCCGCTACCAACTCAGTGAATGGGATTTAAAAACCCTGAAGGGCTGCATCCTGATCTGGCTTGTACACGGGCGCAGTGAAGCAGCGAAAGCGGCGGATAAAAAGTGGGGACCCTGGCTGCAACGTCATTACGGCGAACACCTCTACTTAGGCGTGCGCCGCGAGCTCAATGGCTTTGAACCTGAGCAATTGGCCTATGTACGAACCCTGAGCCGGCAATGGCAGATCAAGGAAGTGGCGCTTGGTGCCGTGTTAATGCACACGCCAGAGCGTCTGCCTTTGCAGCATGTGCTCAGTGCCATTAAGCAAGGGCAAACCGTATCCTCGTTAGGTCAGGCGTTATTGGCCAATGCCGAGCGGGCTTTGCGCACTCAGGACAAGTTGGCGAAGCTCTTTAGTCCGGCCCAGTTGGCAGTGAGCGAACAAATCGCTAAAAGTTGCACCTTTAACCTGGATGAACTCAGTTATCAGTACCCTTACGAATTGGTGCCCTCAGGCATCAGTGCCAGCGAACATCTCAAATCTTTGGTTGAGCAAGGGGCACGGCAACGCTTCAATGGCGCGCCGCCGGCGGCGATTCAAGCCACCATAGATAAAGAGCTAACGCTTATCGCCGAGCAGGGGTATGAGCCTTTTTTTCTGACCATTGCCGATATAGTGCAATTCGCCAAAAGCCGTGACATCTTGTATCAGGGGCGCGGCTCGGCGGCGAATTCTGTGGTGTGCTATTGCCTGGAAATTACCGCCGTCGACCCAAGGCAGATAGATGTTTTGTTCGAACGCTTTATTTCCAAAGAGCGTAACGAGCCGCCGGATATTGATGTCGACTTTGAACACCAAAGGCGAGAGGAAGTGTTCCAATACATTTATCAAAAATATGGTCGTCAGCGCGCCGCCCTGGCCGCGACCGTGATCACCTATCGCTTAAAAAGTGCCATGCGCGATGTGGGTAAGGCCCTTGGTTTTAGTGATACTCAGCTCGATTACTACATTAAGCAGCTCAATCGCCGCCATGGTGGCGAGCAATGGCAGGCGCAGCTGATCCAGCTTGGTCTCGACCCGGAGGCGACCATCAATCAACACTTTTTCCGTTTAGTGGATGAAATCAAAGGGTTTCCTCGGCACCTGTCGCAGCATGTGGGTGGCTTTGTGATCTCCGAAGGACCACTGCATGAGCTGGTGCCCGTTGAGAATGCCGCCATGGCCGAACGGACCGTGATCCAGTGGGATAAAAACGATTTAGAAAGCCTGAAGCTGCTTAAGGTTGATGTGCTGGCCTTGGGCATGTTGAGCGCCATTCAACGTAGCTTTAAGCTATTAGAAAAGCACTATCAGCATACACTGAGCATTGCCGATATTACCCGCCTAGGGGATGATCCTCAGGTGTTTGCAATGCTGCAAAAGGCCGACACCGTTGGCGTGTTTCAAATCGAATCGCGGGCGCAAATGAGTATGCTGCCGCGCTTAAAGCCATGCTGTTATTACGACCTGGTGATCCAAATTGCCATCGTCCGTCCCGGGCCGATTCAAGGGGACATGGTGCATCCCTATTTACGCCGACGCGATGGTGATGAAGCGGTGGAATATCCCTCCAAGCAGGTGGAGCAGGTGTTAAAACGCACCCTCGGGGTGCCTATTTTCCAGGAGCAGGTGATCAAGGTGGCCATGGTCGCCGCCGGATTCAGTGGCGGCGAAGCCGATCAACTTCGCCGCGCCATGGCCAAATGGAAACGTGACGGCGAGCTCACCCAGTTCAAACAAAAACTGATCGATGGCATGCTGCAGCGCGGTTATGATTATCAATTTGCCGAGCGCATCTACCAGCAAATTTGCGGCTTTGGCGAGTATGGCTTTCCCGAATCCCACTCCGCCAGTTTTGCGGTCTTGGCCTATGTATCGGCCTATCTTAAATACTACTATCCTGAGGTGTTTTTTTGCGCCTTGGCCAACAGTTTACCCATGGGCTTTTATTCTCTCGACCAACTGGTGCAGGATGCTCGGCGTCACGATATAAACATACTGGCAGTGGATGTAAATCACTCCGCCTGGGAGCACCAGGTAATACGCCAGGGCGAGCACTTCGCCGTGCGTTTGGGTTTTTGCTGTATCAAGGGGTTCAGTGCGCAAAGTGCAGCCAAGTTGATTGCGCAGCGCCCCAAGTCGGGCTATCACAGCATTAGCGAGCTGTATCACCATGGCTTACTCGAAGGGGAGCTGGAAACGCTCGCCAGCAGCAATGCCCTGGCGGCCATTGCCAAGGACAGGTTTAACAGCCGCTGGCACATAATGGATAAGCAGCAGCGTTTACCTCTTTTTGCTGAGCAGGAAGCCGTCGAAGGGAAAGAAACACAGGCTGCCTTAGCGGCGCCCAGTGGCATACAGGATACCCTGGAAGATTACGCCAGCATGGGCGTGAACATGGGAGCGCACCCGTTAACCTATTTACGCCAACAAGGGATGTTTATCAATGCTAAGAAGGCCACCGAATTAAGCCAATGTCGCAATGGCGCCAGTGTCACCATCGCCGGTTTGGTTACCGGACGCCAGTCGCCGGGCAGTGCCGCGGGGGTGACCTTTTTAACCCTGGAAGACGATACCGGTAATATTAATGTGGTGGTTTGGCTGGCCACCGCCAAGGCACAGCAGAAGGCGTTTTTAACGGCGCGTCTGTTGGAGGTCAAAGGGGTGGTGGAGCATCATCAGGGGGTAGTCCATGTGATTGCCGGGCGCTTAATCGATCACAGCGATAAATTACCGGCTTTAATTCTAAAGAGTCGCTTTTTTCATTAGTAATAAAAATGGACTTCTTATTTTTTATTTAAAATATTTATGTGTGAGATTAAAAAATATCATTCTTTTAGGGCTGTGAAAAAAATTCAATCCCTGTTTAAATAACCTCACCCTTAGCCAATAGGCAAACGCGCCGTTTACGCGTACAATAGCGGCCTTTCATATCGACAATCACGTTGCACCTAGGAGACAGCATGTTAGAACGTAACATGAACATTGCAGACTTTGACCCAGAATTAGCCAATGCGATGAACGCAGAAGTAGCTCGCCAAGAAGAGCACATCGAGCTAATCGCCTCTGAGAACTACTGTAGCCCACGCGTACTTGAAGCGCAGGGTTCACAACTAACCAACAAATATGCAGAAGGCTACCCTGGTAAGCGTTACTACGGTGGTTGTGAGCATGTTGACGTGGTTGAGCAACTGGCCATTGACCGTGCTAACGAGCTATTCGGCACCGAGTACGCAAACGTACAACCGCACGCCGGTTCGCAAGCAAATGCTGCTGTTTTCCAGGCACTTCTTCAGCCACACGATACGGTACTAGGCATGAGCCTGGCGCACGGTGGTCACCTTACTCACGGTGCACACGTAAACTTCTCAGGTAAGATGTACAATGCAATCCAGTACGGTCTTAACGAAGCAACCGGCGAAATCGATTACGATCAGGTTGAAGCGCTAGCGCTTGAGCATAAGCCGAAAATGATCATCGGTGGTTTCTCTGCTTACTCAGGTATCGTTGACTGGAAACGTTTCCGTGAAATCGCCGACAAAGTAGGTGCTTACCTGTTTGTTGATATGGCTCACGTTGCCGGTCTTATTGCCGCTGGCGTATACCCAAGCCCAGTGCCTTACGCACACGTGGTAACAACCACAACGCACAAGACGCTAGCCGGTCCTCGTGGTGGTCTAATCGTGTCTAACTGTGGCGATGAAGAGATCTACAAAAAGCTAAACAGCGCCGTATTCCCAGGTGGCCAGGGTGGTCCTCTATGTCACGTAATCGCAGCTAAAGCGGTTGCTTTCAAAGAAGCACTGCAGCCTGAATTTAAAGCATACCAGCAGCAAGTTGTTGCTAATGCTCAAGCCATGGTTGAAGTACTACAAGAGCGCGGCTACAAGGTAGTATCGGGTAAAACCGACAACCACCTGTTCCTTCTTGATTTGATCGATAAAGACATCACGGGTAAAGATGCCGATGCCGCTCTTGGCAATGCCAACATCACGGTAAACAAAAACTCGGTACCAAACGATCCACGTTCACCGTTTGTAACCTCGGGTCTACGTATCGGTTCTCCGGCTATCACTCGTCGTGGTTTCAAAGAAGCCGAAGCGAAAGAGCTAGCGGGCTGGATCTGTGACGTACTTGATAACATCGACAACACAGATGTTCAGGCACAAGTGAAAGAAAAAGTGAAAGCGATTTGCGCTAAGTTCCCTGTTTACGCATAACAGTGTGAAATAGCTATTACACAAACATTTGTGTATGATAAAGGCCGCAATTTTTGCGGCCTTTTTGTTATCTACAGGAATCCCATTCACTATGCATTGTCCTTTCTGCAGCGCTAAAGACACCAAGGTTATTGATTCACGCCTGGTCGGTGGTGGCCACCAAGTTCGTCGTCGTCGCGAATGCAATGAGTGTCACGAACGTTTTACCACCTTCGAAGGAGCCGAGTTGGTGATGCCGCGCGTGATCAAGCGTGATGGTTCCCGTGAGCCTTTTAATGAAGACAAGCTGCAAAATGGCCTGCACCGCGCGTTAGAGCGTCGACCAGTAAAAACAGAACAAGTCGATGAAGTGGTGCATCAAATCAAGTCACAAATTCGCGCCACCGGTGAACGTGAAGTCAGTTCACAACTGATTGGCGAGTGCATTATGGAAGCGCTGAAAGGTTTAGATAAGGTTGCTTATGTGCGCTTTGCCTCCGTCTATCGCTCGTTTGAAGATATCCGTGAATTCGGTGAAGAAATCGCCCGCCTAGGAGATTAAGATGACCTTCAGTGCGGACGATAAGCGCTATATGCGCCGAGCCATTGAGCTTGCTTATCAAGGTCGATTCACCACCACACCCAATCCCAATGTCGGCTGTGTTCTGGTTAAAAATGGCCAAGTAATAGGGGAAGGTTTTCACCAACAGGCGGGTACTCCACACGCCGAAGTGCACGCCTTGGCGGCGGCGGGTGATAATGCCCAAGGCGCCACCGCCTATGTTACGCTTGAGCCCTGTAGTCATACCGGTCGCACCGGCCCCTGTGCCGGCGCCCTGATCAAGGCCAAGGTCGCGAAAGTGATCTGCGCCATGCAAGACCCTAATCCGCAGGTCAGTGGCCGCGGCATGAAGATGCTCGCCGAGGCGGGCATAGAGGTCGCATCCGGTTTGCTTGGTGAAGAAGCCGAGAAGTTAAACCTGGGCTTTTTAAAACGCATGCGCAGCGGACGTCCCTATGTCACCTGTAAGCTGGCCGCCAGCCTCGATGGTAAAACCGCTCTGGCCAATGGTGAGAGTAAATGGATCACCGGCCCCGAGGCGCGTAAAGATGTTCACCTATTGCGTGCCCAGCACTGTGCCATCTTAAGTGGTGCCGATACCGTGTTGATGGACGATGCCAAGCTTAATGTGCGCCTAGACGACAGCCAGCGTAGCGAATATGTGTTGCCACAGGTGCGTCAACCGCTGCGGGTGATCTTAGATAGCCGTTATCGGCTGACTCCGGATCTTGCGCTTTTTCAACAGCCAGGCAAGATATTATTAGTGCGCTCAAGCACAGCAGGTGTTAACCCCAAAGAGCTTGATAAACCGCCCGTGTGGCCCAACAATGTAACCGAGTTGGTGTGCGATGGCCTTGAAAATGGCCAGGTCAATCTCGATGCCTTGCTTGCACAGCTGGCGCAGAGCGAAATTAACTCCGTCTGGCTAGAGGCGGGCGCGACCCTGGCTGGTGCCATGGCACAGCAGCAACTCATTGATAGCTACATTGTTTATATTGCGCCAAAATTAATGGGCAGCGATGCCAAAGGGCTGTTAAATATGGGCCCATTTACGGCAATGGCGCAGGTGCCGACCATGCACTTTAGCGATATGACCCCAATTGGTGAGGATATTCGCCTTACCTTAGAGCAACTTAGAGTAGAATAGCCATGTTTACAGGCATTATTGAAGCAACGGGCACACTCAGCTCCCTCACCTTGGTTGATGGCGACCTTAGCGTGCGCGTACAAAGTGACAACTTAGACATGAGTGATGTGGCGCTTGGCGATAGCATCGCCACCAATGGCGTCTGCTTAACGGTCACCGAAAAATTCAGCGATGGCTTTAGTGCCGATGTGTCAAAAGAGACATTGTCACTGACCCGTTTTGCGCACTATCAGCGTGGCCAGCGGGTCAATTTAGAAAAGGCTCTACAGCCGATTTCGCGCTTGGGTGGACACTTGGTTTCCGGCCATGTGGATGGCATCGCCGAGGTGGTTAAGGTCAGCCCTAATGCCCGCGCCATCGAATATTGGCTGGCGGCGCCAGAAGCGCTGATGAAGTACATTCCCTACAAGGGCTCGGTGTGCATCGACGGCGCCAGTTTGACCGTCAATGAAATCGACGGTAACCAGTTTAAATTAACGATTGTGCCGCACACGCTGGCACAAACAACGATCGCCGAATTTCAGGTTGGCACTAAGGTCAATCTCGAGGTCGATCAAATAGCGCGTTACTTGGAGCGCCTTATTCAAGGAGCGCAAGCTCCGAAAGCAGAATCAACAGTATCCGAAAGCCTGCTCATTCAGGCTGGATTTATCAAATAACACATAATGGGCAATATATGAGTTTGAATAGCGCAGCGGAGATCATCGAAGACATTAAAAATGGCAAAATGGTCATCTTGATGGACGATGAAGATCGTGAAAACGAAGGCGACCTGATTATTGCCGCCGAGCACATCAGTGCTGATGCGATTAACTTTATGGCGACCTATGGCCGAGGCCTGATTTGCTTGACGCTGACACAGGAGCGTTGCGAGCAATTGGCCCTGCCGCTGATGGTTAAAAACAATGGCGCTCAGTTCTCTACTAACTTCACCATGTCTATCGAGGCAGCCAAGGGTGTGACAACCGGTATTTCCGCCGCCGACCGTGCCCGTACCGTACAGGCCGCCGTGGCCAAAGGCGCGGTTGCTGAAGACATAGTTCAGCCAGGTCATATTTTCCCGATTATGGCGCAGCCGGGTGGCGTATTAACTCGAGCCGGTCACACCGAAGCAGGCTGTGATCTAGCTCGTCTTGCGGGTCTTGAGCCTTCGTCCGTGATTGTGGAAATCCTTAATCCGGATGGCACCATGGCTCGTCGCCCGGAACTGGAAGTGTTCGCCAAAGAGCACGGCATTAAGATGGGCACCATTGCCGATCTGATTGAATACCGTAACCTTAATGAAACCACCATAGAGAAGGTGGCGCAGTGTAAGCTGCCGACTGAACATGGCGAGTTTGAGCTGGTGACTTACAAGGACACCATCGACGGCCAGTTGCACTACGCTATGGTGAAGGGCGAAATTACCGACCCAACTCTGGTGCGTGTACATCTGCAAAGCACCTTTAACGATATTCTGCTTTCCGATCGCGGTGCCGATCGCAGCTGGACGCTTTCCAAGGCCATGAAGTATATCGCCGAGCAGGGCGGGGTCTTGGTGATCTTAGGCAAACAAGAGTGCAGCGAAGACATCGAAGCCATGGTGAAGGCGTTTGCTATGGAAGACGAGGGTAAGCAGGCGAATCATCGTAAGATTCAAGGCACATCGCGTACCGTAGGTATTGGCTCACAAATCTTAGCGGATTTGGGCATTACCAAGATGCGCTTGATGAGTATGCCGAAGAAGTATCACGCGCTGTCGGGCTTCCACCTTGAAGTGGTTGATTACGTACAGCCAGAATAAGCAGCTATTTTTTTTCAGTTATGGTATGATGCGCGGCAATTTTGCGATACCCCTAGTTCGCCCCGCATCACGCGTTGGCAATATCAATTAAGGTTTATAGATGAAAATTATTGAAGGTAACAAGTTTGCACCGGGCAAAAAATTTGCCATCGTGATTTCACGTTTTAATGACTTCATTGGCAGCAGCCTACTTGATGGCGCGGTGGATGAGTTAAAGCGCACTGGCAACGTCAGTGACGACGACATCACCGTGGTTTATGTACCGGGCGCCGTTGAGTTACCGCTTGTGGCTAAACGCCTTGCCGCTAAAGGCGAGCACGATGCCATTATCGCTCTGGGCGTAATTATTCGTGGTGGCACACCACATTTCGACCTGGTTGCCGGTGAGTCGAACAAGGGTCTGGCGCAAGTATCGCTAGAATACGATGTACCGGTTGCTTTTGGGGTATTAACCACGGAAAGCATCGAGCAGGCCATTGAGCGTGCCGGTACAAAAATGGGCAACAAGGGTGGCGAAGCTGCACTAAGTGCCCTAGAAATGGTTAATGTTTTAGACAAAATTTAAGGGTTCACAGTGAAACCAGCAGCTAGACGCAAAGCGCGCGTATTGGCCCTCCAGGCCGTTTACTCTTGGCAAATGAGTGGCAATGCCATTGCCGACATCGAACAGAATATGTTGATTGAGAACGACGTATCTAAGGTCGATGTGGAGTATTTTAAAGATCTCGCACGTGGCGTGGCCGTTAACTTTAAACAGTTGGACACCATTTTAGCTCCGCACCTAACACGTCCATACGAAGACATTGATATGGTAGAGAAAGCCATTCTACGTCTGAGCGCTTACGAGTTAAAATTCCGTGAAGACGTACCTTATAAAGTGGCGATTAACGAAGGCATTGAATTGGCAAAAACATTTGGTGCCGATGACAGCCATAAATTCGTTAATGGCGTGCTTGATAAGGCGGTCAAGGAACTGCGTAGTTAAGTACCTGACAACAAGGAGAGCCGGCCCAGGCCGGCTTTTTTGTGTATGCAAGAATTTGAATTAATTAATCGCTACTTCAAAGGCCGTGGCATCACTCGTCGCGACGTCAATTTGGGGATAGGGGATGATTGCGCTATCGTCACCGTACCGGAGAACAGCCAATTAGCGGTGACCACAGACACCATGGTTTGTGGCGTACACTTCTTTGAGGACATTCCTCCACGGGCTTTAGGGCATCGCGCCATCGCCGTGAACCTCAGCGACTTGGCCGCCATGGGCGCCGAGCCGGCTTGGGTCTCGGTGGCTTTAACCTTGCCCCATGCCGATATGCAATGGCTGGAAGAGTTCACCGCGGGTATGCATGAAATTGCCGAGTATTTCAACGTGCAGATAATAGGTGGCGATACCACCCAAGGGCCACTTACGGTGACCGTCTGCGCCAAGGGTACGGTTCCTAAAGGTAAGGCCATTACTCGCAGCGGTGCCAAACCGGGTGACTGGATTTATGTCACCGGTCCGCTCGGAGATGCTGGGCTGGCGGTGGAAGCGCGTAAGCAACACCTCGACATCGACCCCGAGTGGCAAAAAAAATTAACTCATAAGCTTGAGTACCCAACGCCGCGCGTTGCCGCGGGGCAGGTATTGCGCGGTTATGCCAGTGCCGCCATCGATATCTCTGATGGTTTGCTGGCGGACTTAAAACACATCCTCGAGATGTCACAAGTCAGTGCCACCATACAGGCCGATAAGATCCCGACCACGGAAGCGTTCCGTCAAAGTATCCAAGGCGAGGCTAAGTGGCCTTATCTATTGGCGTACGGCGACGATTATGAACTTCTGTATACGGTACCGGAAAACCACAAGGCCATGCTTGATAACAAGCTCAATCAATATGGTATCGATGCCGTGTGCATAGGTCAGATCCGCGGTGGCGAAGGGAAAATCGACGTCTTTGATGGCGAGCACAAGCTCGATATCAGCGCCATGGGGTTTGAACACTTTGCCGAGGAAGACGCATGTTAAGCATGACCAGTAACACCTATAATCTGCGCCGCGGCCACCAGTTCTTTGGTCTTGGCTTTGGTCTTGGCTTAAGCCCGAAGGCGCCGGGCACGGTAGGCACCTTTGCCGCCTTGCCGTTTATATTTATGACCATGAACTTTCCGCTGTGGCTACAGCTGGTCTTTGCCGTGGTCATTTCTGTGCTGGGAATCTGGGCCTGTGGTAAAACCGCCGATGACTTGGGTGTACACGATCACCCGGCGATCGTTTGGGATGAAGTGGCCGGTTTTTATATCACCATGATAGGCGCGGCGCTGAATTGGCAAACCCTGGTGGTTGGCTTTTTATTGTTCCGCTTCTTTGATATTGCCAAGCCTGGCCCTATTCGCATGCTGGATAAGCGCTTGCATGGCGGATTGGGGATCATGGCCGATGATATTTTGGCCGGGATCTGCTCTCTCATTTGCCTACAGGCGTTAATTAAAGTAGGTTATTTGCCTGGACTATAAGTTTTGAACATGGGTGTGACATTGCTGCGGTTTTTACAGTCACTTTTGCTGCTGGCGGCGACGCTGATCACGTCAACGGCGTCGGCATCGATTACCGATTATGTCGTTAAACAGTGGAATACCCGTAATGGTTTGCCGTCGCAATCCTTAAAGAGTGTGACCCAGGATAACCAGGGTTATATCTGGGTCGGCACCCAATTCGGTCTCAGCCGCTTTGATGGCGATCATTTCACCAACTTTAACGAACAAAACAGTAACTTTTTAAACAGCAATGCCATTAACAAGCTGCTGATAGATAAAGAAGGTCTGCTGTGGATCGGCACCAAAAAAGGGGTTTCGGTACTGGATCCGGATTCCATGAACTACTTTCAGTTTGGTATCGGCGGTCCGGTGCGCGACATATTGCAAGACGACAAGGGCAATATTTGGGTCGCCGCCAATGAACTGTTTTATATCGAACGTAACCAAATTGCCTTTCACCTTGATGAAGAGCAGCGCCGCCGCAGCGGCCGTATGCAAAGCCGCCTAACCGCCATCAATCAGATTTCGGTGAGCAAGATGGCGCTGGCGCCGCAAGGGGTCTGGCTGGTCAGTGAAAACTACCTGTTACGTTTAACCAATATGTCGTCCTCGTCATCTCGACTGCGCTTAAAAATCACCGCCCGGGTGACCTTGCCCGAGCGCCTGGCACAAACCATTATTCATGATATGGCCTGGCTTGAAGGCACCCTTTATCTGGCGTCCGAGCTCGGTGCTTACTTCCTCGATATCGATGACGAATTACGTCCTTTTGCTTTGCCAAACGCCAGTAACGCAGCCGTTTATAAGTTTATGAGCGACTCCGATGGGGCGCTTTGGATCTCCACCTATGGCCGACTTTTGTATCGGGATAATTCCAAAGAGTGGCAGTGGGTGGAGCCGGCGGCGTTGGATCAGAGTATCTGGTTTTCCGATATTTACCGCGACGATCAAAACAATATTTGGCTCGCCAGTTTTAGCGAAGGCCTGTGGTTAGCTCATGCCGGACGGGTAGAGCGCCACAATGCACTGTCAAGCATGACCGAAGCGGTGATGGCGCTGACGCTCTCTCCCAAGGGGCAACTTTGGGTCGCCAACCGCTCCGGGGTTGGCTATTTCGATCAGGACAATAACTTCGTCAATCGCATCCCCCGCGCCAAGCTCAGACGCAGTGCCGTGCACGATTTGCACTTTGTCGGCGATCGCCTGTATATCGCCACCGACCGCGGCGTGTTGTATTTTGAAAATGAAGAACTCTTCAATATAGATGCCCGTGAGCTGCGCCTTAATCCAGTGTTCGCCATTAGCGAGGCCAGCGCCGGTGGGCTTTGGTTTGGTACCGGTCGGGGCATGTATCGCCTCGGCTACAATGGCCTGACTCCCTTTACTTATAATGCGGTACTCGACAGTAAATTTATTACCTTTGTCGTAGATAAGGGGAAGTATGGCTTGATTGGTACCAGTCAGGGCGGTTATATCTTCTCCGATAAAGGCATAGAGCGTGCCGGTGATAATACTGCCCTGGAGAGCGCTTATGTCACCAGTATCCTGGAAATCGATGGGGTGGGCACCTTGGTTGGTTCACTCAATGACGGCTTGTTCTACCGCAGTACCAAGGGGCGCTGGCATCAGCTTGATGTCTCCAACGGTTTACCCTACGGTTCCATCTTTAGTTTGCACTACGATAAAGACCTAGAAAGGGTCTGGGTCAGCACCATGAAAGGGGTGTACCGCATGCCGGTGGGCCAATTCTCCGATGAGATTGGCAACTTGCAGGTGGAGCAGGTGATCTCTTCTTATGACCGCCAATTAGACGGTAAGGCCAGTCAGTGTTGTGCCGGTTTAGGTCATGATGCGGTCGCCGACAACGGCAGCTCGATTTGGTACCCCAGCCTGCAAGGGGTGGTGGAAATTCCGAAGAACGTGCAGTTGTTTGGCCAGGATGCATTGGCGCCTCAGGTGGAAAGCATCGCCACGCCACGACGCACTCTGTTTACCGGTGCCTTGGGTAAAAACCCCGTGCTTGATACCGATGAGCGCGACCTGACCATCAGTTACACCGCCATCGATTTTTATGCGCCGGCGGAAGTGGAATTTCGCTATCAGTTGCAGGGTTTGGACAATGACTGGCGCTATGCTAACCATCGTCGCGAGGCCATTTATACCAATTTACCACCCGGGCCCTTTACCTTTAAGCTCGAGGCCAAGCGCACCAGTAGCAATTGGCAAGAGGCCAGCAGCGCCGAGTACGCCTTTACCGTGCCGCGTCGTTTCGATGAAACCATTTATTTCCGTTTGCTGATCGTTTCCTGCTTCTTCTTTATCTTGTATCTGCTGCTGTGGGTCTTTAGGGCGCAGGAGCGCCGTAAGCAGGCGGCGTTGGAAAGCCTGGTTGAAGAGCGCACCATAGAGCTGCGCGAAGCCAACGACAAGCTGAATCAGGTGAACTCTCAGTTAAAGCTGGTGAGCCACTCCGACGAGCTTACCGGACTGCGCAGCCGTCGTTTCTTATTCGACCAGCTGCCTAAGGATATTGAGCACTATCAGCGCAATGCGGAATCCTTGCAACAGCAGGGCCGAGCCTTGGTACTGGTCATCGTCAATATCGACAACTTCTCGCGGATCAACGATGCCTATGGGCCACTGAGCGGTGATAGCTGCCTGCAGCAAATGGCTACCTTGCTTAACTCCTGTACGCAAGGATCGGACTATGTGGCGCGCTGGAGCGGCGATGAGTTCTTATTGCTGCTTCGTGACTTCGAACTGGATCAGGTCAATCTGTTTGCTCGAAACTTGTGTAAGTCTATCGCTAACAAGGGCTTTTTGCTCCCCAATGGGAAAAAGATTAACCTCAGCGCCTCGCTGGGCTGGTCTTGCTACCCCATGCCTTTACTGGGCGGCCAGGTGATCGGTTGGGAAACATCGGTAAATCTTGCCGATATCGCCTTACACCAGGTTAAAAAGCGCGGCGGTGATGGCTGTGCCTATATCGAGTTCGATGATCAGCTTGATGCCTTCGAGTTCGAGCAAAGCGAGAACCTCGATGAGCAGATAGCGACCCTGCAAAGTACCTCGTTGGCGGATATAAAGATTTGGATGCGCTAGCTAGGTTTAGCTAGTTCTAGAAAAAGACATAAAAAAGGAGCGATATCGCTCCTTTTTCGACTTTGTATTAGTTAAGCCAACCAGGCTTTAATTTGTCGCTCTATGCCGGCGCTATCCAGGCCGAGCTCGGCATGCATTTCCTGCTGCGTCCCATGCTTGATAAAGACATCGGGCAGGCCTAAGTGCAGTACCGGCTTAAGCTGCTTACTTTGCGCCAGGTACTCGCTCACTGCGGAGCCTGCACCACCGGCAATAACGTTGTCTTCCAGAGTCACCAGGTGCTCATGGGTGGCCGCGAGTTCATCGATAAGCGCCGTATCCAGCGGCTTAACAAAGCGCATGTCCACCAAGGTGGCATCGAGGGCTTCCGCGGCCGGCTCGGCATATTCCAACAGGGTACCGAAAGACAGTATGGCCACGCCCTTGCCTTGACGCAGAACACGACCTTTCCCTATTTCCAGCTGCTGCATTTGCGCATCGAATTCACCCTCTCCGGCACTGCCACGGGGGTAGCGCACCGCGGCGGGTTTATCTAGCTTATGGCCGGTATAAAGCATATTACGGCATTCATTGGCGTTGGCCGGAGCCATGATCACCATATTGGGAATGCAGCGCAAGAAGCTTAAATCATAGGTGCCCTGGTGAGTTTCACCATCGGCGCCGACCACACCGGCACGGTCGATGGCGAATAAAACCGGTAACTCTTGCAGTGCCACGTCATGGATCAGCTGATCATAGGCGCGCTGTAAGAAGGACGAATAAATCGCCACCACGGGGGTTAACTGCTCGCAGGCAAAACCGGCGGCCAGGGTCACCGCATGCTGTTCGGCAATGGCAACATCAAAATATTGCTGTGGGTACTCCTTCGAGAAGCGCACCATGCCCGAGCCCTCACGCATTGCCGGAGTGATGGCCATTAAGCGGCTGTCCTCGGCGGCCATGTCGCATAGCCAGTCGCCAAAGACCTTGGAAAAGGTTGGCGCACCGGGTTTAGACTTGGGCAGCTCGCTTTCGCTGGGATCGAATTTAGGCACCGCATGATAGCCGATGGGATCGGCTTCGGCGGGCTTATAACCCTTACCTTTTTGCGTTTTTACGTGCAGTAACTGGGGTCCTTTAAGGTTGCGCATATTGCGCAGGGTGTCGACCAGCATGTTAACATCATGACCATCGATAGGACCGATGTAGTTAAAACCTAATTCTTCAAAGAAGGTACCTGGGATCACCATGCCCTTGAGGTGTTCTTCCATGCGACTGGCCAGCTCTTTTACCGGTGGCAGTCCGGAGAGCAATTTTTTGCCGCCTTCACGAATATTGGTGTAAAAGCTACCGGAAAGAATACGGGCGAATTGATTGTTCAAGGCGCCGACGTTTTCCGAGATAGACATCTCATTGTCATTGAGGATAACCAGCATATCCGATTTTACATCACCGGCGTGGTTCATGGCTTCGAATGCCATGCCAGCGGTAATGGCGCCATCGCCGATTACGGCCACGGTTTTACGTCCTTTCCCTTCTTTTTGCGCGGCAATGGACATGCCCAGTGCCGCAGAGATAGAGGTACTTGAGTGACCGACGCTAAAGGTGTCGTACTCGCTTTCACCTCGGTAAGGGAAGGGGTGTAGGCCATCTTTTTGGCGGATGGTGTGCATTTGCTCGCGGCGACCGGTGATCAATTTATGCGGGTACGCCTGGTGACCCACATCCCAAATCAAGCGGTCGAACGGCGTGTTATAGACATAATGCAACGCCACAGTCAGTTCCACCGTGCCTAAACCCGAGGCAAAGTGACCACTGCTTTGTGATACGGAGTTCAGTAGGTAATCCCGCAATTCATAGCTAAACGCGCCGAGCTTATCTTGTGCTAGGTCGCGCAGTTGTGCAGGTTCATCAACCTGATTTAAAAGGGGATACTTGCTACTATCCAAATTCATGCGTTTTATTATCCTTCACTGCGATGGCCCGAGTATATCAAAATGGGCACGGCCATCTGTAGTAATTTTTAATGATCTCGGGCGATGATGTATTGCGCCAGTTGCGCCAGCATCTTGGTGTCATAGGGCAGGCTGTCGAGGGCCGCAATGGCCTCGTCATAGAGCTGCTTCAGTTTGGCTTTAGCGCCATCTAAACCGAGCAGAGCCGGGTAGGTTGCTTTGTTGGCGGCCACATCCGAGCCTTGCGGTTTGCCTAAGGTCTGGGTATCGCCTTCAATATCCAGAATGTCGTCCTGCACCTGGAACGCCAGGCCAATGGCCTTACCGTACTGTTGTAATGCCGTTTCGGTCTTATTGTCGCCTTTAGGGGCGCATAAATAGCCAAGTTCGATGGCGCAGCTCAAGAGGGCCCCAGTTTTGGCATTATGTATCTGCTCAAGCTCATTGAGACTGATGCTTTTGCCGGTGGCGGCGATATCTAAGGCCTGGCCACCCACCATACCGAGTAGACCGGCTGCGCGGCTTAAGCTTTGTACCAGGCGGATTTGTGCGCCCGCCTCAATGTTAAAGTCGTTAGCGCTCAGTAATTCAAAGGCGATGCTTTGCAGTGCGTCACCGGCCAAAATAGCATGGGCTTCATCATAGGCAATATGGCAAGTGGGTCGACCGCGACGTAATTCATCGTCGTCCATGGCCGGTAGGTCATCATGCACAAGAGAATAGCTGTGGATACACTCGATGGCCGCGGCGGCCTTATCGAGATCGCTCTTGTTGGCACCGAGCATGGTGCCGACGCAATAAACCAAAAATGGGCGCAATCGTTTGCCGCCATTTTGTACGCTGTACTGGCTGGCCGCGAGGATCCGAGGTTGAGCGTCTTGCTGGCTGTGGAAATAGCTTTCTAGGGTGTGTACTACGTCTTGTTGCGCTTGTGCTAAGGCTTGTTTTAATTCCACAGTGACTATTACTCTTGAGGGTCCATAGGCGTTAATTCGCCGTCGAGATCATTGCTCATCAGCATGCTCACCTTTTGCTGCGCATGATCCAGTTTTTGCGCCGAGGCATTGGCCAGGCTGATACCGCGTTCAAACTGCTTTAAAGAATGTTCAAGCGGCATATCGCCTTGTTCCATCTCGGTGACAATTTGGCTCAGTTCGTTGATTGCGTCCTCAAAGGTGAGGTTTTCTGGTTTTTTTTGTGCCATTGCCTGCGCTCTCGTTACTGAATTGCTAAGAGCGCCAATTTTAGGGGTATTCCGTGACTAGGTCAAAGGAGGTGATGATTTTAGCCTGCTCTAATGCGCAGAATTTTAAATAAAAGGGTTAAGTAATTGCATCAGTTGCCGATAGCCTAAGAGTATTTATAATAGCGGCAAATTTTTATACCAATTGCATTGATGAAATGAGCAATGATAGCGACAGATAAACACTCGGGATAACAAGGCGAAAATGATGACATACAGTCGCTCTGTATGAATGATTTTTAACGCAGATAGTCCGGTGTTTGGTTCGCTAGATTGGGCAAGGCATTAATAAAATTGGTATTAAGCACCCGAGCCAGGCTCAAAGAGGTGCGAAATGCAGTAACTGTGGGTGGAGGACGTGTGGATTTAGCAACCATTATTGGTATTCTCGGCGCGATAGGCTTTGTAGTCATGTCTATGGTACTTGGTGGCGATGTAAGTATGTTTTACAACACCCCATCGGTACTGATTGTTTTTGGTGGCTCGCTGTTTATCGTTCTTGCTAATTACACCATGGGGCAGTTCTTTGCCATAGGTAAGGTGGCCGGCAAGGCCTTTATGTTTAAGATAGAGTCGCCGGATGAGTTGATTGAAAAAGCCGTAGAGCTGGCGGATTCGGCCCGTAAAGGTGGCTTCTTGGCGTTGGAAGAAGCGGATATCCGCAATAAGTTTATGCGTAAGGGCATCGACATGCTGGTTGACGGTCACGATGCCGACGTGGTGCGTGCCACCTTACAAAAAGACATTATGCTGACCTCGGCGCGCCATCAGCAGGGCGCCGGTTTATTTAAAGCACTCGGGGATATCGCCCCCGCCATGGGCATGATAGGTACGCTTATCGGTCTGGTGGCCATGCTTTCGAATATGGATGACCCCAAGGCCATTGGCCCGGCCATGGCGGTGGCCTTGTTAACAACCCTGTATGGTGCCTTTTTAGCGAACGTCATAGCCATCCCCATCCAGTCTAAGCTGGAGCTGCGTAAAGACGAAGAAGAGCTGAATCAGCGCCTGATCCTCGATGCGATTTTGGGAATTCAAGACGGTCAAAACCCCAAGGTGATCGAGGGCATTTTAAAGAATTACCTTGCCGAGTCTAAGCGTCAGTTAGATACAGAGGCATGAGCGAGGAATGAGTATGTCCGACGAGCAACCTTGTAAATGTCCTCCTCCCGGGTTACCCCAGTGGATGGGGACCTTTGCCGATTTGATGTCGCTGTTGATGTGCTTCTTCGTGCTGCTGCTGGCCTTCTCGGAAATGGATGTACTGAAATTTAAGCAGATTGCCGGCTCGATGAAGTTTGCCTTCGGGGTGCAAAACAAGCTGGAAGTCAAAGATATCCCCAAGGGCACCAGTGTGATCGCCATGGAGTTTAAGCCCGGGCGACCGGAACCTACCCCCATTGAGACCATTCAGCAGCAAACCACGGAGATGACCCAGCAAATGCTGGAGTTCCAGGCCGGTGATGAAGACTCGGCCGGTGGTCGCCAGGAACAACGCGGCGATCAGCGTGGCGGTGAATCTTCGAGCACAGAAGAGCAACAAGAACAACAGCAGGCGATTGCCACGGCGGATCAAGAAAGGGTCAATGAGCTGGTGAAGAAAATAGCCCAGCAGCTGGAGCAACAAATTATCGATGGTGCCATCGAGCTGGAATCCCTTGGTCAACAGATCATCATTCGTATTCGTGAAAATGGTTCTTTCCCATCCGGCAGTGCGTTTTTGCAGCCGCAATTTAAGCCCATAGTGCATGACATTGCCCGCTTGCTCAAAGATGTGCCCGGGGAGATCACCGTCTCCGGCCACACCGATGATTTTCAGGTCGCTAATGAGCTTTATACCAATAACTGGGATCTCAGTGCCAAGCGGGCGGTAGCCGTTGCCACCGAGATGCAAAAGGTAGAGGGCTTTGATAAAAACCGCATGGTGGTGGTCGGTCATGCCGATACCCGGCCCTTGGTGCCCAATGAAACTGATGAAGACCGTAAGCGTAACCGTCGCGTAGAAATATCCATTATGCAGGGTAAGGCGAAAGAGTCGGAGCCGATAGAAGTTGTGCAGTAAGTATTGGCACTTGTTGAAAAAATTCGTTATTTTATGCCTAGTTTACGATTTAGAAACAAACAGTAGGAGAAGGAATGACTATTTTAAACAAGTTTGCTTATATGCCGGGTAATGGCGGTGGCTCTGATGACAAAACCGACCACGAAGACGGTCAGGGCCAGGATCAAGAACAAAAGCAGCCTCAGGGTTAACAAAGGTGTACCTAAGGTGTACCTAAGGTTTACCTAAGGCCTAACTATGCCAGATTGGTTCGAAGACTTTCTTCTGCTTCTCAATAACAGTTCGGCGGCACTGATAGTGCCGGCGATTGTTGTTCTTGCCATTATTAAAGATGTCAGAGGCATACGCTTTGCGCTGCTGACCGCTGGCTTTTTCTTATACGGCGCGCTGATCCACGAATGGATATTCTCCTGGGATACGCAAAAGTTCTGGCGCTATGTTATTTGGGCAGGTAATGACATAACCTGGATGGCCATCATTGCTTATTGGGGCGTACGCGGTAAGGTCCACTTGTGGCAAAGCATCATGGGCCAGCTGATTGTTGTTGCGGTGCCTTTTTTGCAAATGTGGCGATTAGCCGACCGACACCTTTGGGATTTAAGTTACAACAGTGCTTACCTGTTCAAAACGATTATCCCCGTAATCAATATTGCCACCATAGTGCTTTGCTATTTACCTATCGTTTATTGGTTAAAAGCTCGCGCTAAGCCTCCCGTCGCCAATTAAGCTTTCTTCAGCAAGGGTTTTGCACTACACTGTTCTTCACTGTATGGATGAACAGTTATTTTTGCTATGAAGCTTTATATCGCTGAAAAACCTTCCCTGGGGCGTGCCATTGCCGCCGCCTTGCCTAAACCTCATAACAAAAAAGACGGCTATATTGAGCTGGGCAACGGCGATTGCGTAACCTGGTGCATTGGCCACTTACTCGAGCAGGCAGAGCCCGATGACTATGATGCCGCCTATAAAAAGTGGCAAGTACAGCATCTACCCATAGTGCCACAGCAATGGCAACTCAAGGCCAAGAGCAAAACCCGCAAACAACTTACCTTGGTTAAAAAGCTGATCAAGCAAGCTTCGCAAATTGTTCATGCCGGCGACCCCGACAGGGAAGGGCAACTCTTAGTCGATGAGGTCATTTCTCAAGTTAAATTGAGCGCGGCTCAAAAGCAAAGCATCCAGCGTTTGTTGATCAGCGACTTAAACTTACCTGCGGTGAAAAAAGCCCTTGGGCAATTGCGTGCCATCGCGGAATTTATTCCACTCAGCGTTTCGGCCTTGGCGCGCTCCCGAGCCGATTGGTTGTTTGGCATGAACCTCACCCGGGCCTATACCCTGGCGGGTCAAAAAGGTGGCTATAAGGGGGTGCTCTCCGTTGGTCGGGTGCAAACGCCCATCCTTGGCTTGGTGGTAGCGCGGGATCAAGAAATTAAAGAATTTGTCAGCAAGCCCTTCTATGAAGTAGAAGCCCTGATGCGCACTCAAGAGCAACAAGGCTTTACCTTAAAGTGGCAACCCAGCGAAGCCTGCCAACCTTATCAGGACGAACAGGGTCGGGTATTAGTCAAGGCCTTGGCCGATAACGTTGTTTCCCGTATCAAGGGGCAGCATGGATTGATCACTCAGGTCAAAAGGGCTGAAAAACAAGAGCAGGCGCCCTTGCCTTATAACCTGTCGGCACTGCAAATCGATGCCGCCAAGCGTTTCGGGTTGCCAGCCAAAGCGGTACTTGATACGTGCCAAAGTCTTTATGAAAAACACACCTTGATCACCTATCCACGCTCGGATAATAGGTATTTGCCTAAGGATCATTTTCAGCAGGCGCCGCACATTATCGATAGCGTGATTGCCAATGGCGTATTTTCTAAAGAGCAGCTGGCCACAGTGGATCCGTTTAGAAAAGCGCGTTGCTTTAACGATGCCAAGGTCGCCGCTCACCATGCCATAGTGCCGACCAATAAAAAGACGTCGGCGCAGCTCTCCGAGACGGAGCGCCGTGTTTATGAGCTGATCTGTCGCCAGTACGTGATGCAATTTATGCCGGCCTACCGCTACCATCAAACCGATGTGGAAGCAGAGATAGCCGGCGGCAAGTTCACTACCAAGGCCAAAGAGGAACTCGAACGCGGCTTTAAGGTATTATTGCCCAATAAAGAAGATAAAGAAGTGCAGACTTTGCCGCCATTAACTCTTGGTCAGCAGGTATTGTGTGAGAATGCGCGTCGCTTAGATAAAAACACCACCCCGCCGGCGCACTTTACCGATGCCACCTTGCTTGCGGCGATGACCGCCATTTCCCGCTTTGTAACAGACCCGGAGATACGCAAGGTCCTGCGGGAAACCGATGGCCTGGGCACGGAAGCGACGCGCGCCAGCATTATCGAGTTATTGTTTACCCGGGGATTTTTAGCGCGCACTGGCAAGACTATCGTTGCCACCGAGGCGGGAGCAGCGCTGATCAATGCCTTGCCTGCGACCTTAGCGACACCGGATATGACCGCCCATTGGGAAATGGCCTTGGCGCAAATTGCAGAGAAGCAGCTGAAATATGATGATTTTATGCAACCACTTGTTGGACAGTTAGGGTCGTTAATTGAGGAAGCAAAAACCTGCGACAGTCGCCAGTTTTCGCATATCAAGAGTCAGGTGAAAAGGAAGTTTAAGGGCGCGAGAAGAAAAAGCCCGCGCCCCAAAAGCGGTAAAGCCTATGGCACAGCCTCCGGCAAAGCCAAGGCTTAGTTTTCGTTAAACAAGGCCAATGCCGCATTACTCATGGCGCGCACCCCGGTTGGAATTGCCTTTTGGTAATCCGGGGCAAACTTACTTGAATGTAATGACGGTAACTGCGTATTGTTTTTCATTGCCTCCTTGTATGTATCCGGGTTGACACCCCCCAACCAGAATAGGGTGATGGGTAAGTCGTCTTCGGTACGGCCATACAAACCAAAGTCTTCACCGGCCATGACCGGCTCGGTCAACTCGACATTATCGGTGCCAATGGCCGCTTTAATGGCCTGGGTGACGCGCGCGGTTTGCTCCGGATTGTTGTAGGTCGAAGGGATGGATTCGGCCTCATGAACCACCACCTCGGGGTAAAGTGATTCTTCAAGCCCAGCACTGGCGGCAATACCCGCGGTAATGCGCTTAATCGCCGCAATCTGTTGTTCACGTACCGCTGGGTTATAGCTGCGTAATGTCAGCTGGAGTTTGACCTCGTTGGAAATAACATTGTGTTTACTACCACCGTGAATTGAACCTACGGTGACTACCGAAGGCTCAAGAGGAGAGAGCTCGCGGCTGGTGATGGTTTGTAAGGCCAGCACGATACGAGAAGCGAGCACCACAGGGTCGATAGTGGTATGCGGGTAAGCACCGTGGCCGCCTTTGCCTTTGACATGAATATCAACGGAGTCGACGCTGGCCATGGTGTATTCGGGCTTCAGCGCCACTTTGCCAGCAGGAACACTCGCGCTGACATGCAAGGCCAAAATATGATCCGGCTTGGCAAATTGGCTAAAGAGTCCTTCGTTTAACATGGCTTTGGCGCCGGCACCGACCTCCTCAGCGGGTTGAGCCACCATCATTAGGGTGCCTTGCCATTGGTCTTTGTGGGCGACCAGGTGCTCGGCGGTGCCAATAAAGCTGGTCATGTGAATATCGTGACCACAGCCGTGCATCACGCCGACCTGAGTGCCGTCTTCATTTAGTACCTTCACCTTAGAAGCATAGGAAACACCGGTTTGTTCGGTAATGGGTAAACCGTCGGTGTCGGTGCGGATCATAATAGTAGTGCCATCACCATTTTTCAGCAGTCCAACCACGCCATACCCACCCACCTCAGAGGTGACCTCAAAGCCTAGGCGCTTTAATTGTTTTGCGATTTTTTTACCGGTTTGTTGTTCTTGTAAGGATAGCTCTGGGGATTGGTGTAAGTCTAAGTAGAGCTTCTCCAACTCGGGTAGGCGCTTGCTAACCTCAATTGCGGCGTTGGCGGGTAATGCCGTGGTTAATAATAAGGCCGTGCTGGCTATTGTCATATTTTGCAGAAAACCCATAATATTCCTTACACTTGTAATTGTGATCTTTGACTCCATATCAAAGCCTAATTCTAAATAGATGGCAACTTAACCATGACGAATCAAATTCAACTTACTGCGGAAAATATTCAGCAGGTTTTAGGACAAACTTCCGAAGATAATATCGTTGCCTTGAGCTTCTACTCGGCGCAGAGCCCCGAATGCCAAGAGCAGGCACGTATCTTAGACGGCTTAGCGCAGCAATATCAGCAGCACCTTATTGTTGCTACCCTGGATTGTGACGTTCAGCAAGCATTGGCCAGCCAGTTGGCACAGCAAATTGGTCTGCAGGCATTACCTACCCTAGTGCTATTAAAAGGTGGGGCCCCGGTAGATATGTTGCCAGGAGCGCAAAGTGAGCAACAAATAAAAGAAGCATTGCAAAAGCACCTGCCACAGCCGGAAGATGCGTTATTACAGCAGGCTAAAGCGGCGTTAGCGGCAGACAACCTGAATGATGCCTTTAAATATGCGAAGCAAGCCTATGAAATAGATCCTCAGAACGCCCGAATCAAGCTGGTGCTGACCGATATCTGTATTCAAATACATAAGTTAGAGGATGCAAAAGCCTTGCTTGATACCATAGCGCTGGCGGAGCAGGATGCCTACTACAACAATATCAAAGCAAAGCTAGAGCAAGCAGAGCAAGCACAAGACTCTCCAGAGATCCGCACGTTGCAGCAGGAAATTGAGCAGCAAGGCGATAATTTAGAGCTTAAGGTGAAACTGGCGGTGGCTTTTAATGATGCCGGCCGTAAAGCTGAAGCGCTCGAAACTTTATTTTTAGTGCTAAAGAAAGATCTTAACTTTGCCGATGCGAAGAAGTTCTATCTTGATATTATCGCCAGCCTACCAGAGGGGGATGCCTTGGCGGCGGCATCGCGTAGAAAACTATATAGCATTCTTTACTAGGGCTATTTTTGAGTGCCTACATATATAGGTATAGATATGACTACGGCGAGCTTAGACTCGCCGTTATTATTTTTAGATTCCTACCTTGATCTTTACCGCAGTTGTTCAATACTTAGTAGTCCTGCCACGGAAGAATCATAACAAGGCCAGAATTTGGCTACTTAACATCCGGTTTTGGGTGCTTATTAATCAATTGATACGCAAAAGGCTATTTTTCGCAATTTTCTTTAAAAAAGGGGTTGCGCTGAAATCGTTTCTCCCTATAATGCGACCCCACTGAGACGGCAGGCAGCAACGCATAGCGAGGCGCTAGCGACTCAGGGAGTCAAGTAAAACTGAGTTTTAAGAAGCTTTAAACTTTCTCAAAATTAAGTGTTGACAACAAATCAGGGTTGAGTAAAATGCACAGCCCTCGAGACGCGAAAGCAGCTCGAAACCGGGTAACCGGACTGTTCTTTAAAAATATGAAGCAATCATCTGTGTGGGCACTCGTACAGATTGAGTTCTAACAGCCGATTCTAGTTCGCTAGATGAGGCAAACAAATTTAGAGTCTCAATGTTTTTTCCTTAAATGGAAAGTGAGTGACCAACGGAAACAAGTTTACTTGTTTCAGCACAGTCAATTCGATATCGAAAGATATCATCACAGTATTCATTGAGCGCCGAATCTTCGGTTTCAAAAAACTTTTAATTGAAGAGTTTGATCATGGCTCAGATTGAACGCTGGCGGCAGGCCTAACACATGCAAGTCGAGCGGTAACATTTCTAGCTTGCTAGAAGATGACGAGCGGCGGA